>JAJTEH010000025.1 GCA_021298355.1 Flammeovirgaceae bacterium | reverse complement strand
TTTAAAATAGGAAGTTTGATAGACGAAGGTCATTTGCTAACTACTCTTTTCGATACCAAAAATATTTACGCCTACTTTAAAGTTTCTGAACAAGATTATCTGGAGTATGTAAAATCGCATCCGGACGATAGGAATTCAAATGAAGTTGTATTTATCCTTGCTGATGGCAGCGAGCATCAAACACCAGGTTTCATCGAAACCATGGAAAGCGAATTCGATACATCAACCGGAACAATTGCTTTCAGAGCTAATTTTTCTAATCCTTCTGGTTTAATCAAACATGGTGCAACAGGCAAAGTAAAGTTGTTTAACAAAATCGAAAATGCTTTGCTCGTTCCACAGAAAGCAACGTTTGAGCTACAAGATAAAACGTGTGTTTTTATGGTAGATGCCAATAACAAAGCGGTTTTAAAATCGTTCGTTCCTAAAACGCGCATCGATCATTATTACCTTGTAGAATCGGGTTTACAGCCTGGCGATAAAATTATTTACGAAGGCATTCAAGGTGTGCGCGATGGTATGCAGATAAAACCTTTATCCGTACCTGGCGATTCGCTGCTGGCCAAAACAAAAAATAGTTTACCGCAAAAGGTTTCTTAATCACCGGCTATGTTTCAAAAATTTATTGAGCGACCTATCTTGTCGCTGGTTATCTCTTTGTTCTTTTTACTGTTAGGGCTCATTGCTTTAACAAGTTTACCCATCACGCAGTATCCGGATATTGTTCCGCCAACGGTTACGGTTACAACTAACTACACCGGAGCCAATGCAGAAGTTGCATCGAAGGCAGTTGTTACAACATTAGAACGTGCCATCAACGGTGTGCCGGGCATGACATACATGACTTCCGTTTCGGGTAATGATGGTACGAGTATCATTCAAGTATTTTTTAAAGTAGGAACCGACCCCGACCTAGCCAATGTAAACGTGCAAAACAGAGTTTCTACTGTATTAGATGAATTACCCGAAGAAGTTTTAAAAGCCGGTGTTAGCGTAGAAAAAGAAGTTACCGGTATGTTGATGTATTTAAATGTGCTAAGCGATGACCCGGATGCTGATGAAAAATTTATTTACAACTTTGCAGATATCAACATCATTGCAGAACTGAAACGCATTGAAGGTGTAGGGTACGCTACTATAATGGGTGCGCGTGAATATTCTATGCGCGTCTGGTTAAAGCCTGATCGAATGGTAAACTATGGTATCTCATCGGAAGATGTAGTGCAAGCCATTCGCAATCAAAACATAGAGGCTGCACCAGGAAAAACAGGTGAAAGCTCAGATAAAACTCCCCAGTCACTACAATATGTTTTGCGTTACACCGGAAAGTTTGTAAAAGAAGATGAATACAAAAACATCGTGATTAAGTCTAATCCCGATGGTTCCATGTTAAAACTGAAAGATATTGCCGATGTAGAATTTGGTGTTAGAAACTACAATGTTATCTCAAAAGAAAATGGTAAACCATCCGCAGCTATCTTATTAAAACAACGACCTGGCTCTAACGCTAAACAAGTAATTGAAAATGTAAAAGCAAAAATGGAAGAGTTAAAAAAATCTTCTTTTCCTCCGGGCATGTATTATACGATTGGATATGATGTATCCAGATTTTTAGATGCATCGATGCAAGAGGTAATTAAAACATTGATTGAAGCCTTTATCCTGGTTTCGTTGGTGGTGTTTTTATTTTTGCAAGATGGAAGATCAACTTTAATTCCTGCATTGGCTGTTCCGGTTTCTTTAATTGGTACTTTCTTTTTTATGCAGATGTTAGGGTTTTCCATCAATCTGCTTACGCTTTTTGCCTTGGTGTTGGCTATCGGTATTGTAGTGGATAATGCCATTGTGGTGGTAGAGGCTGTGCACGTTAAAATGGAAACAGAACACCTAACACCACGGCAAGCCACTTTTAGTGCAATGGGTGAAATCAGTGGTGCTATTATAGCGATAACGTTAGTAATGTCGGCTGTATTTATTCCGGTTGCCTTTATGTCGGGTCCGGCAGGAGTTTTTTATAGACAGTTTTCGCTAACACTTGCGATAGCCATTGTTATTTCGGGCATCAATGCTTTAACCTTAACTCCGGCTTTGTGTGCCATCATACTTAAAAGACATGAACCATCGCATTCTAATTCTTTGTTGAGTAGATTCTTTCGTTCCTTCAATACTGGATATGGAAAATTTGAAGGCAAGTTTCAATCGATCATCACACGCATTGCTTCTCGAAGAATGGTAACTGTATTGTTACTCATTGGTTTTTGTGTATTGACAGCCCTTACTAATAAAATTTTACCAACCGGTTTTATTCCTGATGAAGATCAAGGTATGATTTATGTTAGCGTAAATACACCTGCCGGTGCAACTGTAGAGCGTACAGAAGAAGTGATGGATCAGATTCAACAAGTAGCAGAGAAAATGCCAGCAGTAGAATCTTTCTCTTCGTTGGCAGGTTACAGTCTAATTACAGAAGGCGCAGGAGCATCGTTTGGTATGGGCATGGTTAATTTAAAGCCCTGGGATGACAGAAAAGAGAATGTTACAGAATTAATTGAGCAATTAAATAAAGAGAGTAGTCATATTAAAGATGCGTCCATTCAGTTTTTTGCACCACCAACTGTTCCTGGTTTCGGAAATGCCAGCGGATTTGAAATCAGATTAATTGATAAAACAGGAACAGGTAACCTGCAACAAACAGCACAAGTGGCAAATCAATTTATCGATTCGTTAATAGCCGCACCTGAAATTGGAAATGCATTCTCTAGTTTCGATGCTACGTTTCCGCAGTACCTCATAAAAGTTGATCAAGAGTTAGCTGCACAAAAAGGAGTGACCATCGATAATGCCATGAGTAACCTGCAAACGTTAATCGGAAGTTATTATACGTCCAACTTTATACGCTTCGGGCAGATGTACAAAGTAATGGTGCAAGCTGCACCCGAATACAGAACCAGTCCTGAAGATGTTTTGCAATTGCAAGTAAAAAATCAATATGGAGAGATGGTGCCTTATGCTTCTTTTGCAACCATGGAGCGCGTGTATGGGCCCGAACAACTTACACGATACAATATGTTTACGGCTGCCATGATAAACGGAGAAGCCGAACAAGGTTTTAGCAGTGGCGATGCCATTAAGGCTATAGAGCGTGTAGCAAGCGAAACGTTACCGCGTGGTTATTCTATTGAATGGTCGGGCATGACGCGAGAAGAAATTTTAAGCAGCGGGCAAGCCATTTACATCTTCATGATTTGCTTAGTGTTTGTGTATTTGCTTTTAGCTGCACAATACGAAAGTTTCATGTTGCCCTTGCCCGTTATTTTATCCTTACCTACAGGTATTTTTGGTTCTTATCTTTTCTTGTACATAACCGGTTTGCAGAATAACATTTTTGCACAAGTAGCCTTAGTCATGTTGATAGGTTTATTAGGAAAAAATGCCATTCTGATTGTTGAGTTTGCTGTGCTAAAACAAAAAGCAGGAGCATCGGTAGTAACGGCAGCTATAGAAGGAGCCATCGCCCGTTTGCGTCCTATTTTGATGACATCCTTCGCCTTTATAGCAGGTTTAATTCCATTGTGTATTGCAACAGGTGCAGGTGCTATGGGAAACAAAAGTATAGGTATTACAGCAGCAGGAGGTATGTTTACAGGAACAGTCTTTGGGTTAGTCATCATTCCCGGATTGTACATCATTTGCGCAGGAGTTGAACAAAGATGGAAGAATAAACCATCTAATAACGTTTAGATATATGGTAAAAAGGATATTTCAATTATTTTTAGTAAGTACATTTTTGGTTTCTTGTACATCAACCCGATTTGCAGGAGATACACCAACTGTAAAACTTCCGCAAAAGTTTAAAGGAGAAAATCGCTACAACCGGGATTCAATTCCTTCTGCAAAAAACTTTTTTAAAGATGATGTTTTGTTGGCCTGGATAGATTCCGGATTACAAAACAACCGTGAAACAAAACAAATTTTTGCCCGCATTGCATTAGCCAATGCCGATGTAAAATTGGCTAAAGGAAGTTTTCTTCCTCAAATTAATTTGCAAACCGCTGTGGGCATGCAACGGTTTGGTGATTACACGGTAGATGGCATAGGTAATTTCGATACTAATCTATCGGATAACATAACTCCAGATAGGCGTATACCGGAACATGTGCCCGATTTGTTTGTGGGTATTCAAACCCAATGGGAGGCAGATATCTGGGGTAAACTACGCAACAGAAAAAAAGCGGCTGTAGCCCGCTACCTCTCTTCTGAAAAAGCGTGGAACGATGCCAGGCTTTTACTGGTTTATACTATAGCAGAACGTTATTTTCAATTACAAACCTTAGATTATAAATTGAAAATAGCCCGCGAGAACGGAGCCCTGCAAGAACGAGCCCTGGAATTAATTAGCGTACAAAAACAAGCTGGTATGGCCACAGAATTAGCGGTTAAGCAATTCGAAGCGCAAACAAAAAACACTAAAGCATTAGAATTTGATTTGCAAAGGGCTATACGAGAAACGGAAACTTCATTTAATGTATTGTTGGGCAGAATGCCGGCCAACATACAACGCAACTCTCTTGTTAATACACAAGTAAAGCAATTCGAGTATGTGCTAACACCCGAAGAAATTTTAAAAGCTCGCCCCGATATTCAGGCGGCAGAGTGGAATATGCAAGCAGCCGGTGCCGATGTGGCCTCAGCCAGAGCAGCATTTTATCCGAGCCTTGCTTTAACAGCAAACAATGGCTTACATACTTTCCGTAGCAGTGTTTGGTTTCAGTTTCCGGTTTCGCTGGCCTATTGGATGGGCGGTAGTTTAACAGCCCCCCTCTTACAACGCAATGCTTTGAAAGCTGAGTTAGCTGCTTCTAAAACAAAGAAAACCATAGCCGTTTTAGAATACGAAAGAACGGTTGTACAAGCTATGAACGAGGTACAACTTTATTTAGATAATCGTACTCTTGTACGCAACTCGTACGAGTTAAAGAGTGATGAAGTAAATGCCCTCAATGCAGGACTAAGTGCCTCGCGCGATTTGTTTGTTGCCGGGCTAGCTACGTATCTGGAAGTAATTACTGCACAAAAAAGTGTGTTGCAGGCACAGCTAGATTTGGCCGATATAAGTTTAATACAATTAAATAATGAATTGATGTTGTATCGCTCTATGGGTTTTGGTAACAAGTAAAATAAGATGAAAGTAGAAACGCTGCCTGATTAATTTCCTGCAGCGTTTTTTTTGTTTTAATAAATTGACTTAATGGCTTGTTATCGGTGGATGATAACAACTTACCTATATATGGTTTGCGTTCTGTCGGGGCCGGTAGAAACGATAGTGATAGGAACGTTTAACGCTTTTTCTAAAAACACGATATAATTTTGTAGCGCCTCGGGCATTTCGCTTTTGCTAATGCCTTTTACATCGGTTTGCCAACCTGGCATTTCGGTATACACGGGTGTAATTTTTTCGTTCACCAATTCATAGGGCAAAGCATCGGTGGTGGTTCCGTTTTCTAACTGGTAATGCGTACAAATTTTGATTGTCGGAAAAATACTTAACACATCAGCCTTCATCATCAGCAATTGTGTAACGCCATTAATCATGATAGAATATTTTAAGCTAGGAAGGTCTATCCAACCGCAACGTCTGGGACGGCCGGTGGTAGAGCCAAACTCGTTACCCTCTTTGCGCATGCGCTCTCCTTCATCGTTAACTAATTCTGTAGGAAAGGGGCCACTGCCAACGCGGGTGCTATAGGCTTTAAAAATGCCATATACCTCACCGATATGTTTAGGAGCTACACCTAAACCTGTGCAGGCACCGGCTGTTACTGTGTTAGAGCTGGTAACGAAGGGGTACGATCCAAAATCAATATCGAGTAATGAGCCTTGCGCACCTTCTGCCAAAACAGATGATCCGTTTTGAATTTCCTGGTTGATGAAGTATTCGCTCTCGATCAGGTTAAATTGTTTGATAAACTCAACGGCATGAAAAAATTGAGTGGACAATTCTTCCCAGTTGTATTGAATGGTGTGATCTTTCAGAATGCTGAAATGTATGCTGGTGAGGTGGTTGAATTTATCTTTAAAGTTCGGAGATAAAATATCGCCCACACGTAAACCTTGTCTTCCGATTTTATCCTGATAGGTAGGGCCAATTCCTTTTAAAGTAGAACCTATTTTGTTTTCGCCTTTTGCCGTTTCATAAGCCTGATCGAGCAGGCGGTGTGTTGGTATTATAAGCTGCGCCTTTTTAGAGATAAAAAGATTGTGGCGTAAGTCTAAACCAAATTTTTCGTGAACGCCATCGATTTCTTTTTTTAAAACAATAGGATCGAGTACAACACCATTGCCAATTATGTTTTTTGTTTTGTCGCGGAAAATGCCAGATGGAATTTGATGCAGCACATGTTTTTTACCATCAAACTCAAGTGTATGGCCAGCGTTTGGTCCGCCTTGGAAGCGTGCAACTACATCGTACTTCGGAGCCAGTACATCTACAATTTTACCTTTTCCTTCATCGCCCCACTGGAGGCCTAATAATACGTCTACTTTTGCCATTTGCCTTACCCTCTTCGCTTTATGTTTCAGCAGGAAGTGGGAATTTGTTTTTAAATTTTATTTCGAGATAACTAAACCACAATAATGGAATAAAGGCTTATTCAATTATCATTTTACTTCTTCTTCCGACTGAATGATGGTAAAAATTGCATTTAGCTTTGTTATCACCAGCAGCTTCTGCACACTTTCAGAGGGTTTCATCAGATAGAGTTCGCCACTTTTGTTTCTGAATTTTGTAAGGAGGGTAATTAAAACGCCAATACCCGAACTGTTTATGTAACGCAAGCCCGAAATATCTACCACACATTTTCTAAACCCTTTTTGTATGGCTTCTCCTGCTTTTTCGGTAATGGCCGCACCATTACTTTCTCCAATTAAATCTCCGCTTAAGCGCAAAATGAAAACACTGTTTTTTTCTTCTGCTGTAAATTGTGTCATGTTATTTTCTGTTTTCGCAGTTTACTTTTTTGCAGGCTGCATATAAGATTAAAGAATGATGCATGACTTGAAACTGCAAGAGGTCTTCTACTGTATTTTGGATATTTTGTATACGCGGATCGCAAAACTCTACCACTTTATGGCAATCGGTGCAAATGAGGTGGTCGTGTTGTTTGTATCCGTACGATTTTTCGTATTGTGCCTGGTTTTGCCCGAACTGATGTTTCGTTACCAGATCGCATTCTACCAGTAAATCGAGTGTGTTGTAAACGGTGGCACGACTTACCCGGTAGTTTTTATTTTTCATGCTGATGTAGAGGCTCTCTACATCAAAGTGTCCATCGCGGGTGTAAATTTCTTCGAGTATGGCGTATCGTTCGGGTGTTTTTCTCAACTCCTTGTTTTCTACATACGCTGTAAAAATTTTCTTTACTTCTTCGTAAATCGTTGGGTTAAGCGGCATAACAAGCAACAAAGGTAAAAAGTATTTGCGTACTTGGCAGAACTGGTAAAATTATTCTTTAGAATCGAACCGGCTTACTTTTACTACTCCTTCTACATGTTCGAGTTTTTCTATGAGTTGCTCTAAATGCCGGGTATCATGTACGTATAGCATTATCTCTCCTTCGAAAATACCATTGTCGGTAAATATGGACATAGAGCGCATGTTTACTTTCAATTCGTCTGAAATTACTTTGGATACATCCTGAATTAGACCAACTCTGTCTGTGCCTTTTATTTTCAGTCCGGTTAAAAATGCCACCTCGTGCTGGCTTGTCCATTTGGCTTTTACCACCCTATGCCCGTGGTTGGCCAATAACTCGGCTGCGTTGGGGCAATTGGTGCGGTGTATTTTTATGCCTTCGTTTACCGTTACAAAACCAAATACTTCATCGCCTGGTATGGGGGTGCAACATTTTGCCAGTTTATAATCTACTACGTCCATGTCTTCGCCAATCAGCAACATGTCTTCGTAGCGGTTTTTTAACTGACTTAATTCTTTCTCTATTGTTTTGGCATCGTTTACCGGCACATTGGGTTTTGTGCGCAAGGGCGTTGCCGGCTTAAATTCGGTAAAGCGTTTAATATCGGCAGTAGAGATAATGCCTTTGCCAACTTTATAATATAAATCCAGGTGAGTTTTGGCATTGAAATACTCGCGCATTTGTTCTAACAATTCTTGCGTGGCATCTAGCTTTTGCTGCTTTAATTTTCGGGCGATTATTTCTTTTCCATCTATAGCCGCTTTTTTCTTTTCTTCTTTAATCGATTCTTTAATGTGGCTTTTAGCTTTAGAGCTAACCACAAAACGCAGCCAATCTTCGTTGGCTTTTTGTTTAGATGATGTGAGGATTTCTACCTGATCGCCATTTTTTAAAACATGGTTGATGGGCACCAGTTTGTTGTTGATTTTTGCGCCAATACAACGCGAGCCGATTTGCGAGTGTATTTCGTAGGCAAAGTCTAACGCTGTAGCTCCGGCAGGCAACGTTTTTAATTCGCCTTTCGGGGTAAAGGCAAATACTTCTTCGGTAAATAAATTTCCTCTGAAATCATCTACAAAATCGAGTGCGGTGTGGTCGTTGTGTTCGAGGGTATCGCGAACGCGGGCAAGCCATTTTTCGAGATTGGATTCACTTACTGAATTTGATTCTTTGTATTTCCAATGGGCGGCATATCCTTTTTCGGCAATGTCGTCCATTCGGGCTGTGCGTATTTGTACCTCTACCCACTGGCCGTTTTTAGCCATTACGGTTGTGTGTAAAGATTCGTATCCGTTAGATTTTGGGGTGGATATCCAATCGCGAAGGCGATCGGGGTTAGGGGTATAAAAATCGGTAACGATGGAGTACACTTGCCAACAGAGCGATTTTTCTTGTTCTTGTGGAGCATCTATGATGATGCGGATGGCGAATAAATCATACACTTCTTCGAAAGGTATGTTTTGCCTTTTCATCTTACTCCAAATACTATAAATTGATTTTGGTCTTCCTTTTATTTCGCACTGTATATTTTGCTTTTCAAGTTCTTCGTTTATCGGCTGCATAAAGCTTTTGATAAACTTAGTGCGTGCAGCTTTGGTGGCGTCTATTTTGGCAGCAATGGTATTGTAAACGTTGCGGTCGGTAAAGCGCAAGTACAAATCTTCTAATTCAGATTTTATGGCATTTAAACCCAGGCGGTGCGCTAAGGGTGCATACAGGTAAATTGTTTCGGAAGAAATTTTTAGCTGTTTGTTGCGCGGCATGCTTTCGAGCGTGCGCATGTTATGCAGGCGGTCTGCCAGCTTAATTAAGATTACGCGTACATCTTCCGAAAGGGTAAACAACATTTTACGGAAGTTCTCTGCTTGCTGCGAAGTGCCATATTCGAATACACCCGAAATTTTAGTTAGCCCGTCTACAATTCTGGCCACTTTTCTATTAAACATCTTTTCGATGTCGCTTAACTCAAGGTCGGTGTCTTCTACCACATCGTGTAAAAGCGCAGCCAAAATAGAAGTAGTTCCTAAGCCAATTTCTTCTACGCAAATTTCTGCAACAGCCAACGGATGAAGAATGTACGGCTCTCCTGATTTTCTGCGCATATCTTTATGCGCTTCGGCTGCAAGGGTAAAGGCTTTTTTTATGAGGCGGGCATCGCCATCTTTTAGCACAGGTTTAGCTTTGCGCAGTAGTTTTCTGTAATAACTGATAATTTCTTTTTTCTCTAACTCTGCGTTTGTTGGAACCATGGAATAGAACAGTGGCTTTGGATGCGTTTAACTTAGTAAATTTAATCTACAAGATAATAATGAAGATGGAGATGTTTCTAATTTCAATATTATCCCTAAATTTGCCATCCCAAATAAAAGCCGGGGAAGTTACGGAACATCAGAACTAACTGAATTTCAGCAACTTTAGAAATATGCGCATGTGGCGTAATTGGTAGCCGTGCCAGACTTAGGATCTGGTGCCGCAAGGCGTGGGGGTTCGAGTCCCTCCATGCGCACATACTAACCCTTGATGCCCGTAACCTGAAACCGGTCATTAAGGGTTTTTAATTTTAGTACACACCATAAATCAGCAATCCATTGGAAATCGCATTACAAAAACAAGCTAACGCAGAAGGGATCATCTCTATAAAACTTACGGAAGCCGATTACGCACCACAGGTAGAGCAAAAACTTAAAGAATATGGTCGCAAGGCCAACATCAAAGGTTTCAGACCCGGCAAAGTGCCTACTGGTGTGGTAAAGAAAATGTTTGGAAAATCTGTTTTAGCAGATGAGATCAACAACATTCTATCGCAAAAAGTAAATGAATATGTGCGCGAACAAAATCTCAGAATTTTGGGCGAGCCACTTCCTAACATAGAGAAAAGCCGCACCATCGATTGGGAAACACAAAAAGATTTTGAGTTCGAATACCAGGTAGGAATTGTGGCAGATTTTACCTACGATCTTTCTTCTAAAGTAAAAGTTACCAGCTACCCGATTGACGTTGATAAAAAAGTGATAGACGAAACCCTGGAAGATTTGCGCAAGCGTTTCGGTAAAGTAGATTACCCCGAAACCAGCGAAGCCGGAGATAATTTATATGGCGACTTACGCGCAAAGGAAAGCGATTTTAAACGCGAATACGCCTTCATAGCTACCGATAAAGTTTTAAAGAAAGAACAAAAACTTTTTATTGGATTAAAGAAAGATGATGAAGTTGCTTTCGACATCACTAAAATTTTTGATGATGCTACATTAAAAAGCAATTTATTGGGCATTTCAGAAGACGAAGCTAAATCCATTAAAGGCGATTTTATTCTAAAAATCAATACCATCAGCCGCACAACGCCTGCTGAATTAAATCAAGAGTTTTTCGATAAAGTGTTCGGGAAAGATGATGTTAAAACAGAAGAAGAATTCTTAACAAAAATAAAAGAAACCATCAGCGAAAACTACGCAAGAGAAACAGAACACTTCCTTAACCACCACATCGAAGATCATTTTGTAAAGAACACTAAAATAGAATTACCAGAAAATTTCTTAAAAACGTGGTTGAAAATTACCAGCGAGGGTAAAGTAACGGACGATGTATTAGCAAAAGAATTTGATGCGTATAAGCGTAGTGTTATCTGGGATTTAGTGCGCAACAAAATTGCTGAAGACAACAAAATTACTGTTGAAGCAGATGAAGTGCGTGCCAAAGCAAAAGAAATGATTGTAGCACAATTTGGTGGCGCAGCCATTGCCGAACAATTGGGCGACAGGTTAGATGCCATTGCCGATAACTACTTGCAAAATGAAAACGGCAAGCAGTTTATGAACATCTACAGCCAGATTCGCAACGAGAAAATTTTGAAACTAATCCGCCAGCAAATTACCGTGAGCGAGAAAAAAGTTACACTGGATGAGTTCAAAAAAATTGTTGATACTCACACCCATTAATTTTTGCAATAAATAAGGCTTTTAGCCGACAATGGTTTTAGAATCTTATTTCTGAAACCATTTTTTATTTTAATTGGTTTGATTGAAATTGACACCCAATCGAAAAATAAAAATCAGCATTATTAATCCGCTTATATGAACAACCAAAACGAATTTAGAAAGTATGCCGTACACCACCTGGGCATGAGTGGCAATACCATTGACGATTACGCCAATAAAATCCAAAACATGACCCAGTATGTGATTGAGGAAAGACCCGGTAACTTCAGAGCCATCGATGTATTTACCCGATTGATTTCTGACCGCATTATTTTCTTAGGCACAGGTGTAGACGATCAAATTGCTAACCTTCTTATCGCACAACTTTTGTTTTTAGAATCGGCCGATCCTAAAAAAGACATCATCATGTACATCAACAGTCCGGGTGGTTCGGTATATGCAGGCTTAGGAATTTACGATACCATGCAATACATCAACCCCGATGTGGCCACAATTTGTATCGGTTTAGCTGCATCGATGAGTGCCGTTTTATTAGCAACAGGCACGCCTAAAAAGCGTTCTGCATTACCACACTCTCGCATCATGATTCACCAACCCTCATCAGGCATGCAGGGAACATCTAAAGATATGGAAATTTCGTTGCGCCAAACTATCGAAGTGAGAAAAGACCTATACGAGATTTTAGCAAGGCATACAGGCAAAACATACGAAGAAATAGACCGCGACTCGGACCGCGATTACTGGATGAAAGCCACCGAAGCCAAAGAATATGGCATGATTGACGAAGTTTTAGAAAGAAAGAAGTAATTCTCTTCTTCATTTAACAGCCGGAGAGTCAATAAATTGGTAAATTTGGGCTCTCCGTTTTTCTTTTATACCAACAACAATTCCTTATGGCTGAAGTAACGTGTTCTTTCTGTGGCAGAAATAAAAAAGATGTAGACCTGATGATTTCAGGCATCCATGCCCACATTTGCGACAAATGTGTTACGCAAGCCTCACAAATTTTACTAGAAGAAAAGAAAAATAAAGTTGAAGCAGGCAATGCTCCAAACTTTAAATTGATCAAACCAAAGGATATAAAAAAATACCTGGATGAATATGTAATCGGGCAAGATGAAGCGAAAAAAGTTTTATCTGTTGCCGTTTACAATCATTACAAAAGATTGATGCAAAAGAAAACCGAAGGCGAAGTAAGCATCGAAAAATCTAACATCATTATGGCCGGTGAAACCGGAACAGGTAAAACGTATCTGGCGCGTACATTAGCGAAACTTTTACAAGTACCTTTTTGCATTGCCGATGCAACCGTTTTAACTGAAGCAGGTTATGTTGGTGAAGATGTAGAAAGTATATTGACCCGCTTGTTGCAAGCTGCGGATTATAATGTAGAGGCCGCAGAAAGAGGAATTGTATACATCGATGAAATAGATAAAATCGCAAGAAAATCGGATAACCCCTCCATCACACGCGATGTAAGTGGCGAAGGTGTGCAGCAAGCTTTGTTAAAATTATTAGAAGGAACAGCGGTTAACGTTCCACCTCAAGGCGGAAGAAAACATCCTGATCAGAAAATGATTACGGTGAACACAGAAAACATTTTGTTTATCTGTGGTGGCGCATTCGAAGGCATCGACCGTTTTATTGCAAGCAGATTAAACACAAGACCTCTAGGATTCGTTACGAATGCAGATGGGTTGCACCCATCAGATGTTGAGAAAAATCTTCTTCAATTTATATCCGCTCAAGATTTAAAAAGTTTTGGTTTGATACCAGAATTAATCGGTCGTTTGCCGGTTGTGTCGTATCTAAATCCATTAGATAAAGATGCTTTGAAGAAAATTTTAAGCGAACCAAAAAATGCGTTAATCAAACAATACAAGAAACTCTTCGAAATGGAAAGCATTGAGTTAGAGTTTAAAGATGGCGCGTTAGATTTTATTGTTGAAAAAGCCGCTGAGTTTAAATTAGGTGCGCGTGGTTTAAGAAGCATCTGCGAAGCTATTATTAACGATGCCATGTTTGAATTACCTTCCGAAAAAACAACAGATCGCCTAGTAATTACAAGAGCGTATGCAGAAGAGAAATTTAATGGCTCGCAATACAGTAAATTAAAAGTTGCCTGATTTTTCTTGCAGAAATTTTACAATCAGTGAAGCGGTATTTTCTGAGGCCGATCCAATATTAAGTGTGGTGTAAACTTCTTGGTTTCCTTTTATTACTTTTTCGCGATAGTTTTTATTATTCAATAAGTTGTTTAGTTCTGCAGAAACTGTTTCGGCCGTACAATTATCTTGTAATAATTCTTTCACTACTTCTTTATTGGCAATTAAGTTAACCAGCGAAATAAATTTAACTTTTACTACTTGCTTGCCAATCCAATAATTAAACGATGCCGTTTTGTAAACAACAACTTGTGGTACATTGAACAAGGCAGTTTCTAAAGTAGCTGTACCAGATGTAACCATGGCAGCTTGTGCAAAACTTAATAAGTTATACGTATCTTCATTAATGGCTTTTACATTTTGTAGTTGCAAAAGTGGTTCGTACAATTCTTGCTGTAAATTAGATACTGTAGCTACTGCAAATTGCCATTGTGGATTTTGTATAGCAAGTGTGGCCATCACCGGAATTATTCTTTGTAATTCTTGCTTTCTGCTCCCTGGCAATAAGGCCACTAAAGGTTTATCGTTTGTAAAACCATGTTCTGCTTTAAAGTTTAGATTGGTTTTATGCGCCTTTACTGCATCTAACACCGGATTGCCTACATAATGTACATCCCAATTAACTTTTTGTTTGAAGAAATCTTTTTCGAACGGAAGAATAACAAACATCTGATCGATAGATTTTTTTAACGACCACGCTCTGCCCTGCCGCCACGCCCAAACTTTTGGTGGAATGTAGTAGTAAACGGTGATATTATTCTTCTTACAAAATTTTCCTATTTGTCTGTTAAAACCACCGTAATCGATTAAGATCACCACATCAGGTTTTTTACTTAGAATATCTTGTTTGCATTTTTTTACTAAACCTAATATGGAGAGTAAGTTTTTAAAAAACTCGAGCATGCCCATAAAAGCCATGTCGCGGTAATGCACGGTAAGGTGCATACCAGCTTCTTGCATGTAATCGCCACCAAAACCAAAAAAAACACTTTGCGTATCTTTTTGCTTTAATGCTTTTATAAGATTGCTTCCGTGTAAATCTCCGGAACGTTCGCCTGCTATAAGGTAGTATTTCACTATAGTTATGTTATTCGCCCAGGTATTCTACAAAGTTGCGCGGAGTTTCATACAGCTTAACGGCATGTAACTTACCATATTTTGTAATGGATGGAAGTTTTGCTTCTAAAATTTTCCAGATTTCTATGGCAATGTTTTCGGTGCTTGCCATTTTGCCAGCCATAAAGGGAACATCGAGGTTGATGTTTTTGTGATCTAATTTTTCGCAAATTTCTTCGCGAATGAGTGTGCTTAGTTTTTTCAGGTCTACTACAAAACCAGTGTCGGGGTCGGGCTTTCCTTTTACGGTAACAATTAACTCAAAATTATGACCATGCCAGTTGGCATTGGCACACGGGCCAAACACTTCTTCATTCTTTTCTTTCGACCAGTTGGGGTTATACAGTTTATGAGCGGCATTAAAATGCTCTTTTCTGCTTATATAAATCATAGTGCAAATATAACACAGCCGGTTTAACCTTAGTGCCCTACAACAACGATACGGTAGGTTTGCTTTTTACGTTTGTTTTGAAAGAAATAAACGCCTTGCGGCACATGCGAAACATCTATTGTGTTGCTGTTAATTATGTTAAAGGTAAATTGGCGACCTTCTGTGCTTGTCAGTATCCAATCTTGCTTGTTTATTTTCCCGTTTATCTTTTTAAGGGTAAAAAAACCATTTGTAGGATTAGGAAAAGGAATTGTTTCAGACTCAATTAAATTTTCTGTATCTGTTACGATAAACGGTTTGCTAATGCGCGTGCAGGTGCCATCGGCAATTACTACTTCGTATTGTTTATTTTCTAAATCGCTTACCGGCAATATTCTTGCATTGGTTTGTGGCACTATTTCGCGGTTTAGTAACCAGGTATACGATGGTGCTTGTTGCAAACTTATTAACCGGCCATTTGCCAACACAATTTCATTTTCGGGTAATGTATTTGGGCTAACAGTAAATGTTTTGCTTATTTCGTGGCTGCGGTTGTCTTTTGTAATGCGCAAGGTAATCGTAACAGAAGTAGCCTGCGGAATAATAAAATCAGGTTCAGCTATATTGTTGTTAAACTCTGTATCGAAGGTGGTTGTCCATAGAAAAGATTCCGGATTACCAGCACTTTCGTTTTTTGTTTGCACCCATGCTTCGGCACAAACATTTTCAAGAGAAAATTTAGCCTGAAGGATATCAGCACAGGCCACCGTTTGCCAGCCTGTTGCTCCGGTTAAGGTAGAATTTCCTGTAAGGCTAATGGCAGCATTGCCTAGCAGATCTACGTTTGTGATTGTTGCGTTTTGTAAGCAAGCTTGTAGCTCAGCGTTAACTCTTAAAAAGCCTTTACCTGAACTGGTGAAGGATACAACCGAAACATTGTTCAGGTTGCATTCTTCTTCTACGAGTAATGTTACTTCGTTCGTTAAGTTGATGGAGGAATTATTTTCTACGTCTAACTTTTTTATGGTTGCATTTTTCAGTACTTGAATTGTTCCATACACTGAAACATGGTTTAAGGTTGCAGTATTGGTTAAGTTACATGTAGTGCCTGCGGGTACAATAATTTTACCTTCAAAATTGTTGTTGTCAAAATTATATGAGGAGGTTGGTTGTGCTATTAAAACAAGATCAGTGGCCTGGTGTGTGCCCAACCAGGTAACGAGGCTTGCAGTAATTTTGGAAGTATTGAAAAGTACAGCAGAGCTGGCTGTGGTTTTCCACTCGTTAGCTAAAATTTCTGTTTGCTCGGCCATAGTAAGGTTAGCTTTAACAGTTATTGTATGTGCATTTACCTTTCCGGCAAATTGCCAGTTTCCGTTTTCAACTGTTATATCGGTGGTGTTTAAGTTTGCCGTTTCAAATGCTGCAGTTCCGTTTCCGGAAAGTACTATTTGCCCATTTAAAATTGTCCAACCTGAAGCAGAAACCGATAAATTTTTGCTGATGGTCAAGCTATTACTAGCAAGATTAAAGGTTACATTTTTATTGTTAAGAATAAGACACTGTTTTACCTGAATGTTCGATGCTGCTGTTAGGGTTTCACCGTTTTGTAAAGATTTGTTATCGATTATAACACAATCATTTTCGCCAGGAATAACATTTGCTGAAGTGCCACCCGATGTAAACGACCAACGTGAGGGGTCGTTCCAATTTCCGGCACCAATTCGATAAAGTGTTTTTCCGACAGGTAACGCTGGTGTATAAGAAATTAACAAGCTATAGGTTTGTCCGCCAATGTTTAAATTTCCTTTATGCCTTACCGATAGTGTGTAGGTTCTATTCAATGCCGATTCAACTTCAATTTTTTCTACATTATCGCGGGTGTTGTCTCCACGGGCTGCTTGCGCTTGTGGGATCGTTGGATTCAGTATCCAGGGGAAATGCACATTACCTTGATCGTCAAGCAACCGAATATCGAGATCATGAACAAGCATGCGTTGTGTCGGATCTAGTATGGGCGCAACCGGGTTGCCTTCGGGGTCGGTCCAGCACAGAGTTATCGTAATTTTTGAGTTAGCCTTTGGCTGAAAAACAACATCGTGTGTTTCGCCTTGTTGGAGATTTCTCTCTAGTAAAGAATTTCCTACTTTATCTTTTTGCAGTAAAAAAGAGGCCGCTGCTTCGGCATCTACTAATCCCCAACCAAAGCTATAGTCTGGCCCTTGTTGTGCTCCTGCTTCTTTAGCAGTATGTATGAGTAAAGCTTTAACTGTAGATGAACGCGCAAAATTTTTACCTGTTAACTTCTTGTGTAATTCTTGATGCAAAACTATTGCGCCTGTTACAACGGGTGCAGCCATTGACGTACCCGAAGAGATTAAGTATTGGGTGTTGGAGGCTGCACTGGTTGATAAAATAGTTACACCAGGGGCAACAACATCTGGTTTAATGCGGCCATCGTCTGTAGGCCCAAATGAACTAAAACTGCTCATGGGCACACTTAACGGTGAGGTATACGTTGTAGATTTATTTACCGCACCAACTGTAATAACATTTTTTGCAACGGCTTCTGTAATGATGCAGTCGTATCCGGTGCCTTGGTTGCAGTCTGCCGGGCGTGTGCCATCGCCTGGCTCTCCTCGGTCGTTACCTGCGGGCCAAACAATGGTATAATCCGGAACGAGGTAGGCCAAAGCATCTATGGCTTTTGTACGGGTTGAATAAAACCCATGTTTATAATCTTCTGTTGTACTTATGGCAGCATCGCCAAACCAAAACCATGTTCCGTTTATTCTACTCCATCCGGTGGTTGTACCGTACGAGTGGTTAGATACTTTAGCCGTGTTGGTTTCTTGCAACGCAGCCATCTCGGCTAAATCGTTATCAAAAAAATAAGTATAGGCTTGTGCGTTAGGGGCAAGGCCCTTGGCTGCGGGTACTATTCCTTTTGCCAGTATGGTTCCGGCAACATGTGTTGCATGAAATTTAGGCGAAGTACCTTCTTTACTTAAAATTCGGGTATCAAATTCCTGGTGGTTGGCTATAAGCCCATCTTCCCAAATACCACAGCGTATTCCCGCTCCAGTAAGAGCATAACTTCCATTGGTGTCGAGAAGTTGGTTGGCAGCAACACCTGCGGCAGCATCAGCATTTAGGGCTGAAAGAAAATAAAGTTGGTTCCCCTCTAGCCATGGCGCAAAACTAACGGATGATGAGTCTTGTGAAAAAGGATTAGTGTACCGACCTGTTGTGAGCAATCTTTTGGCATCATCAAAGTTTTTTTCTTGTGTTTGTCGGTATTGTTGCAATGCCTGGCTTTGCCCCAAAAAGGGAAGAAGCAATAAGGTTCCTGTATAAAAAACAAAGCGCATAGTGCAACAAAGGTAACGCAAACCCGGGCTGCATCTATGCGCTATTGGTAGAAATTACTGATGTAATAAATTTACTTCTCTGTTGTTACAGTGCCGCTATCGCTGCTAATTCTAAAAGATACATCTTCCTGAAGTTTACTTAATGTATATACCTGAGCAAACTGTCCCTTACCTGTTAGTTTATGCGTTAGTAATATATTTCCATTCACATCTACTACATCTACTTGTATTTCTTCTGCCAGTGGATCTGATACGGTTAGCAAGTAACTGGAATCTGTTTGCTTTATTTTCTGAATGTGCGCAACCAGGTTGGATTGGAGGTAATTAGTATACATGCGCGTATGTGTATTTTCCTGGTCATCTACTACGATTCGGTAATTGCCGCGATCTAACGCTGATAAATCGTAGGGCCTGATAAATTGATTTTTACCTTTTATTCTTTCTCTGAACTTCAGGTTGTTATCCTGATCGTAAATTGAAATGGTTACTAAGTTTGTATCACTTCCTTTATAAAAAACTTTTACATGTCCGTTGGCATCGCCTACAACAGTTGCTTCTGATGTTTTACCCGGATCATCTACCGTACCTGCAAGCATAACGGTGCTTGTATATGCAAGCACTAGCGTGAGCAAAATAATTTTTTTCATACTTGTTTCCTTAATCTGATGATAAGACGAACCAACTACCTAAATAGTTGCAAGACCTATGTTAAGTATGGTTAAATTTTACGTTACCTAATGGTACATCAAAATACCTGAAAGTTTTTTATCGAATACGAACGCGTATTGTTCGGTTTTGATGCAGTTAATTAAGATGGTAGATGTCGCGGCTTTTCTCTTCGTGTTCCATCAGAACTGTTTGGTACGAAACTTTGGTTTTTAGGAATTGTTCTTGTTTTTCTGATGAAAGCGTCATGAGTTTATAACGTTCAGGAAAATCGAGGCTTAACTCGTTTGCAATTTGATATATAGTAAAGGCGTTGTTTTTATACGTTATGCCTCGCTTAAATTGAAATATAGTAAACGCATCGAATAATTCTTGGTGGGGAAATTTTTCGAGGTTCAAATTTTTAAAGTGTACTTTGCCCCCAGGATATAATTTGCCGGGGTACGTTCCTTTTTGCTCTTTTAATACAAATACATCTTCGCACTTTACTATTACATCGAGCTCGCCTTTCGGGTAGCGTTTTATAACACTTTCTAATCGCATGAAAGAGCCTAATCTTTCATTGTTAATCGGGTGATCGAAGTAAATTCCGAAGCGCACATCGCGTTCTTCTACATCTTGTAATAACTGTTTATAACGAGGCTCGAAAATATGCAATGGAACCAATTCTCCAGGAAGAGGAAGTATACGAAGTGGGAAAAGAGGAATTAAAACACCGGAATCCATACTGTAATAACAACAGAAATGCCTTTGGGTTAATATTTAATTAAATAGTGTGGAGTAACGCCAAATTCTTTCTCTAGGTTGTGTTGGCCAGGTAAAAACCCGAGATTTATTAAAAAAGAGAAGCCTGCCACTTCTGCGCCCAATCTTTTGGCTAAACGTGCTGCCGCAGCGGCTGTACCTCCGGTTGCCAGCAGATCGTCATGTATTAAAACCCGCATGTTTTTTTCGAGGGCATCCTTATGAATTTCAAGTGTTGCCTCTCCATACTCTAAAGCATAAGATTCTGAAAGTGTATGAAACGGTAATTTTCCGGCTTTTCGCACAGGAATAAATGGTTTATGCATTTTTTGCGCTAGCAGTGCACCAAACAAAAACCCACGCGATTCTACCCCCACAATTGCATCGATGTTAAGGGGTAACAATTCTTTGTGTAATTGTTCAACGATATCGCTCATTAACTGGGGATCTGCCAAAACTGGAGTAATGTCTTTAAACAAAATACCTGGTTTCGGAAAATCGGGCACGTTGCGAACGGTATTATTAAATCGGTTTTGCAGGGAAGATGGCATTTGCATAGCCGGCAAATGTAGAAAAAAATCAGTGAGGCAAAGAAACGGCTTCTCCTTTTACAAATACCTGGTCGATCCAGTTTTCGGCAATGGCATAAGGCAAATAGGCTAAAGAAGAAACAGGTTTGGTTACTATTAAATCGGCAAATTTGCCTTGCGTGATGCTACCTGTTTGCTTGTTTACTTGTAGTGCAGAGGCTGCGTTAACGGTAGCGGCATTAAAGGCTTCTTCGGGGGTCATGCGCATTTTTATACATGCCAAAGAAACGATAAGGGGCATATTGCCTGATGGCGAACTTCCCGGATTAAAGTCTGAGGCTATGGTAAGTGGTAATCCGGCCTCGATCATTTTGCGCACCGGAGGGAAGGGCAGGTTCAGATAAAATGCCGCTAAGGGTAAAGCAATTGGTATGGTGGTGCTTTTTACCAATGCCTGAATTTCATCTGTGCCGATGTTTTCGAGATGATCGACACTTATAGCATTTACCTGTATACCCGCTTGTACACCTCCATTGTTACTTAATTGATTGGCATGCAACCGCGGAGTTAATCCGAAACGCTTTCCTGTTTCGCAGATGGAGATAGTTTCTTCAACCGAAAAAAAACCTTGTTCGCAAAACACATCAATGTAATCTGCTAGGCCCTCTTCGGCTACACGTGGAATCATTTCTTCCAATATCAGTTTGAGGTAGTCATCGCGTTTTACATCTTCGGGAAATGCGTGTGCCCCTAAAAAAGTTGTTTTTACTGTGAGGGGTGTATGTGTGCCGATTTGCCTGGCTACGCGTAGCATTTTTAGTTCATCGGCAAGGGTAAGTCCATAACCACTTTTAATTTCTGCTGTGGTTGTTCCAGTGTGTAAAATAGAGTATGCTCGTGGTAAACTTCTTTCGAAAAGTTCTGATTCTGACAAGGCACGAAGTTTTTTGGCCGAGTTGAGGATTCCGCCACCCGCGGCTGCAATTTGTTGATACGTGGCACCTTTTATCTTCAGTACAAATTCTTGTTCGCGGGGTTCGGCAAATACTAAATGAGTGTGTGCATCTATAAAACCGGGGAGTATTATTTTTTCAGAGCAGTCGTGCTCGATGGCATCAACAAGTTGTGGGCAATCTTGCATCTTCCCAAAACTTTTTATTATACCATCTTCTACGAGTAAAAATGCATTTTCAATTGATGGTAGAACGGCAAGTTCGGTGCCTTTGGCTAAGGTAAACTCTATCGGCCTAACCTGACAGAGTTGTTTTATATTTTTGAAAAGCCGTTTACCTAACATTATTTACCGAACGACTCCACCTTGTAGTCTAGTTGGGTGCCAAAAACCGGGAAGCTTATCTTCAATAGTGCATAAAAACTTCTTCCTGCAAGGCTGGGTCTGTACCCGAACTCTCCACCGTATGCCCAACCAAGCTGACGATTAAATTTACCTTCGATGCCCAGCCGAAAACCTAATTGTTTGTTTTTAATCGGACTAACGGAGTAGGTATACGTTCTGCCCGGAATTTTATCTCCGGTTTGCGAATCTTTGTGTGTATACACAACATCATCTATGGTAAAGAATGGCGCGTACAAAATATCGGCATAGGCGGTAAGAATAAGATCGTCTACTCCTTCTTCGTGTTTATCGAAATTTACGGCTACGTTTTTTATCCAACTGTATGATGCACCCACATATAAACTCTGAGAAGATAGGTTGGTGAACACTTTTACATCTTGCGGAACAGAAGAGCCCGGCACACGTTCTTGCAGCGGCAGAGTTTGAAAGGTTTCTTCGGTTACGGTGGCATCGGTATTGCGCAAATCGAGGTTGGTTAAACCTTGTTCTTTAAGTGCACGGCCTAAATCTGTGGAGCTATCCCAGATGATAGCGCCCAGTCTGGCTCCATATACAATGCGTACTTTACAAGGTATTTCGGCATGAAGCGGAACTCTTGATGCCCATTTATTTCCTTTATAACTTTTTTTATAGAGAAACATTTTTGTCTTCGAACTTTTTTCGAAGTCTTTAATGTGGTAGGTACCGCCAAATTCGAAGTAATTAAATACCTCGGTATCGTTATCTACACTGGATACTTTTTCGGCATAATCGCGTGTGAAATCAAAAAACTTTTGTGAGTAAGTTTTTCTTACCATTGCTTTAAAATCGGCACGATCTTTCAGGTAGTAAGATGCTTCGATGCCATATCCGGCATTCACATTACTAACAAATAACTCGCCATACAAAGGTTGAAAGTGAACGAATAATTTGTTGATAGAGTAGGGCTCATCGTATAGCTCTTCGTAGGTTACGGCTTGTTTATCTTTTCGCTCGCCTTGAGCAAACAATGTGGCCGGAACTAAGAAAAAGGCGGCCAACAAAAGGCGAAAGGTCCAAAATTTCATAAACTGATTGTTAGGAAGGTAAATTTATGAAATATTGGCGAAATACCATTTTGGTAACCTGGTTAAGCGGTTGAGGCTACCTTAAGGGTTTGCTCTAGCGTATTGAATTGCCAGGATTTATAGGCGATTGTGATTAAATCGCAGCAGTTCTTACATAAATCTACTTCTTCTTCTTTCCAGTTTTTGATTTCGCCCTGGTGTTCGCAGCAAATTACGCCTGCTATTTTTCCGTTGTTGAAGAACGGAACATCTAGTAAAGAGTAAATGTCTAAAGGTGTAAAGTAGCTTTCGGTAAAACCGGCTGTGGCCTGATGGCTTCGTGCGTTAGGGGCTATAATAACTTCTTCGCTTAACATGGCTTTAAAGTAGTCCGGAAAATTTTTTCGGAACAATGAAAATCCATCGCTAAAACTAGTGTTGTGGGCAGCATATAATTTTGCACAGGTTATTTTTTCTTCGGCTGCATCGTAAAGCCAAACACTTACGCGCGATGCTTGTATAAGTTCGCTTACTGTTTTAGTAATTTGTTCGAGGGCATTTTCCCAGTTTCCGGTTTGTATGTCTTTGTTTTTGGTGAGTTGCATAATAGCTCCTCTTCCTTTTTTAATTATATCGTTTCTCTGTTTTTCCTGATCTAACATGGTTTGTACATGCTTTTCTTTTCTTCTCATTTCTTCCTGCGTAGCTTCCAGTTCTTCCATGTTTTGGCGCATTTCTTCTTCTTGTGCACGCATTTCTTCGGCTTGTTGTTGAGTTCTTTCTAATAATATTCTGGTGCTCTCATTAATGCGCACGGTCGAAATCGTAGCGGCTATACTTTCACTAAGTTTTTCTACAAGCTCTATTTCAAAATCCGGATAGTGATTAAAGGAGGCAATTTCTAAAACACCGTAAATTTTTTCGTTTACTTTTAGTGGTGTTAGTAAAACGCTTGAAGGGTTGGCTCCACCTAAACCTGAGGTGATTTGGATGTAATCCTCCGGTAGTTGCTTCATTATTATTTTATCTCCTTCTACAAAACATTGTCCTACTAAACCTTCGCCTATGTTAACAGATTTCTTCATAAATTTTTTTCTTTCGAAAGCATAACAGGCTACTAATTCTAAAGTTGGGTTGGCTTCATCTTCCGAGAGTATGAATAACCCGCCTTGATTACTCTTTGTATATTTCACTACAAAGCGAATTATGGTATCATAAAGTGCAGAAGCATCGTGGTTGTTGCGTAAGATCTGCCCGATTTCTGCTAAACCGGTTGTAGCCCAATTTCGTTTTGTTTCAGTATCGGCATTGGCAGAAAGTGTATTCGCCAGATTTTGCAAGGTTGCAGCTAGCGTATCTTCGGCTGTGTTTAAAGATAAAGATGCCGTGAAGTTTCCTTTACTTATTTCTTGCACATAGCTAGATACAACGCTTATCCGGTGGTGGTCTTCTTGTAGTTTTTTGGCATTGCTTTCTATCATGCTATCGTTACCAACTTGTAAACGATAAATCAAAAATGTGAGTAGCGTAAAGGCACCAACCATTAAGGATACAGATACCCACGATAGTTTTTGTAAAAAAGCAGAGTCTGCTTTTACTCTGTTTCTTGTTAATACGATCAGCTTATCTAAAGTTGCTTGGGTTTCTTCGTAGGCGGCATCAAAACGTTGATCTAACTCTCCGCCCGCTACTTCTTTAGATTCTGTTTGCGTTGAGTCGCTCACTTGCTGTACTTGCAATACCTTAAATTTATTTCTTTCGTCTGCCGCAACAAGTAAGGCTTGCACATCTGTTAACGATTCTTCAATTAATTTTATAGATTCCGGATCTCCTAAATCTTTAAATTCTCCTAAATCTGAAACGCCATTTGCCAATGAAGTATGTAATAGTTTTTCGGATTGCAGAAAAAGAATACGTACATCTTTCTCATAATGTAAAGATTGATCTCCGGCCATGTACTCTTCAAACCAAAGGTGGCCTTTGGTAACATTATTTTTAACATGATCGCCCAACGCCATATAGGGTAAGTTTCGCTCATATGTATTTAACATATTAATTTGCGAGTAGAGAGTTAGCGCAGTAATTACAATACCAATAAAGGCGAAGAGTAATGTGTACTTTTGTGCACGCGACAACGAGAGTTTCATAGCTATGAAGGATTAGTAGCTTACGTAAATTAAGATTTTCTGATTAAAAAAGTAAGACCATGTAAGAAAAGCGTGACTTAACTTGAAATCTTAAACTATTTTGGTGAGAGTTTCTCAATTGTTAAGAATCATTCTTAGTAAGAAAATCTATTCTTTACCTTTTTATCAACTCTTATAAACATCTTCGTAAAACTTATTTCAATTTTTTTTATGCAGGGTAGCACAGTTTTGCTTTGCATGGCTAATTTTACATAGCCGAAAATTACCAACCTCGTTTATGAAGCAATTAGCGCCTACATTAGTTTGCCTTGTTATGTTAGTAAACACAACACTTGCGCAACGATATCATTTGTTTAAACCAGTACCACGTGCCGAGTTAAGAGAATTTGCATTAGACAGGCCCGATGTTACCGAGTCGCCACAAACCGTAGATGCAGGACATTTTCAGTTTGAAGGCGATGTTGTAAAATGGGTAAAAGATAACGGAAGCGTTAGCAAAAGAACATTGAATATTTGGAATGGTATATACAAGTTCGGATTAACCAACAATTGGGATGTGCATTTTATATACGAAGCATATAATCTGGATTACAACAACGATGGAGATAAAATAGAAGAAGGTGGTGGTGCTTTTACTTTACGTTTGAAAAGAAATTTTTGGGGCAATGATGGTGATACAAAAACAGCGCTTGGAGTTATTCCATACGTAACTTTTCCTACAGGAAATCCTTTCGAGAAAAATCAGGATGTTGCATTTGGTGTGGGCTTTCCGTTTAGTTGCGATATAAATGGAAAGTTAGGTTGGGGCGGACAACCTCAATTTGATTTTGTTCCCGATGGAGAAGGAAATTACGATTTAAGTTTTTTTCAATCTGTTGTGATTGGGGGAACAGTAATTGGTAATTTAGATTTTTACGCTGAAGCTGTTGGCTATGTTTTAAAAGGAGACGATCAGTTTCTGGTTAATGGCGGACTAATCTACAATGTTTCGCCCAATGTAAAAGTAGATGTTGCAACCAACATAGGTTTAAATACACCATCGCCTACGCGTGTGTATCTCGGATTGAGTTTTAGAATTTAGATTTTAAAATGTAAGGTGTAATAAGAAATAAATTTTATTGATTCAATTTCTTCTAAATTACCTCTTTACCTCTTTCGCCCACATATCGCGCAACGTAACAGTCCGGTTAAATATTAATTTCTGTGTTGTAGAATCTTTATCCAAAGTAAAATAACCCATTCTCAAAAACTGAAAACGGTCTGCTAGCGTAGCTTTCGTAATGGCCGGCTCTGCATAAGCCGTTGAAATAATTTGTAAAGAATCCGGATTGAGATAATCTTTGAAATCTCCTTCTGCTTCGGCTACGTTTTCTACCTTAAAAAGTCTGTCGTACAGGCGTACTTCTACAGGCACAGCATGCGTTGCACTTACCCAATGGATTACACCCTTCACCTGAATGCCCGAATTATCGCTGCCACTTTTGCTTTCAGGAATATAGCTGCACCGTAGTTCAACTGCATTTCCGGCTGCATCTTTAATTACTTCCTCACATTTAATGATGTATGCACTTTTTAACCTTACCAGTTGGCCGGGTGCAAGACGGAAATATTTCTTGGGTGGATTTTCCATGAAATCGTCTTGCTCTATCCATAACGTTCGGCTAAAGGGCATTTCTCGTGTGCCACCATTTTCTGCTTCTGTGTTATTTTCGCTAGGCAAAAATTCAGCTTTATCTTCCGGATAATTGGTAATGGTAACCTTTAAAGGTTGCAATACAACCATTCTGCGTTCTGCGATTTTATTGAGATGTTCGCGCACACAAAATTCAAGTAATCCAACATCAATTAAGTTTTCGCGTTTGGCTACGCCAATCTTATCGCAAAACTCTCGAATGCTTTCGGGTGTGTACCCTCTTCTTCTTACACCGCTTAATGTGGGCATGCGAGGGTCGTCCCAACCAGCAACGTGTTTTTCGTTTACCAATTGTAAAAGTTTGCGTTTACTCATTACAGTGTAAGTCATGTTTAAACGGGCAAACTCGTATTGCTTGCTTGGATATATTTCTAGTTTCTCAATTAACCAATCGTATAGCTCACGGTGAGGTATAAACTCTAATGTGCAGATACTGTGCGTAATCCCTTCGATAGAATCACTTTGTCCGTGCGCAAAATCGTACATCGGATAGATGCACCAGGCATCGCCTGTGCGGTGATGATGCGCATGTTTAATTCTATATAAAATAGGGTCGCGCATGTGCATGTTGGGGCTAGCCAAGTCGCCTTTCGCGCGCAAAACTTTTTCTCCATCTTTAAATTGTCCGGCACGCATTGCTTCAAACAAAGATTTATTCTCTGCTACACTTCTGTTTCGAAACGGACTTGGTGTACCAGGTGTAGTGGGTGTTCCTTTTTGTTTGGCAATTTCTTCGCTCGTGCTGTCATCTACATAAGCCAAACCTTTATCGATGAGTTTGTGTGCAAACTGATACAAGTGCTCGAAGTAATCGGAAGCATATAACTCTTGCGACCAGTTAAAGCCCAACCATTTTATATCTTCCTTTATGCTTTCAACATATTCTGTTTCTTCTGTAACGGGGTTGGTATCATCAAAGCGGAGGTTGGTTTTACCGTTATACCTATTGGCCAATCCGAAGTTTAAGCAAATACTTTTCGCATGCCCCATGTGCAAATAACCATTAGGTTCTGGAGGGAAACGCGTAATAATCTGCTTGTATTTACCTGCTGCCAGGTCTTTCTCGATTATCTCTTCAATAAAATTCAGGCTTTTTTCTTCGGACATACCGCTTTACAATTTTGAGGGCTTAAAGTTAGGAAGGCTTTTCGGTTTAAAATGGTAAAATGAATGATTTTTATCTTTTTACCTTTCTTTTTCAACTCGCCAATATCGCAGGATGTTTTACCTTTGCCATCCTGAAAAATTCTTGTTGGATTTATGAAGAAAGAAGTTCGCGTTCGTTTTGCTCCAAGCCCTACCGGTGCTCTACACATTGGCGGTGTGCGCACTGCATTGTATAATTATCTGTTGGCTAGGCAGCAAGGTGGCACCATGATTTTACGCATCGAAGACACAGACCAAACTCGTTTTGTGCCTGGAGCGGAGGCTTATATTATTGAATCATTAAAATGGGCAGGCATTACGATTGATGAAGGAGTGGGTGTAGGTGGGCCGCATGCGCCATACCGCCAATCGGAACGAAAAGAAATTTACGCGAAGTATGCCAAGCAACTTATCGAACAAGGAGATGCATATTATGCTTTTGATACAGAAGAAGAATTAGAGCAAATGCGCGAGCGGTTAAAAGCGGCCGGGGCAGAGCAACAACAGTATAATAGTATTACACGCATGCAAATGCGCAACTCGCTAACCTTATCAGCAGAAGAAGTAAATAAGTTGATGCAGGATGGTGTGCCTTATGTGATACGGCTGAAAGTACCACGCAAAGAAGAAATCAGATTGAATGATTTGATTCGCGGTTGGGTGATGGTGCACAGTTCGCAGATTGATGATAAAGTATTGATGAAATCGGATGGTATGCCCACCTATCATTTAGCCAACGTGGTGGATGATTACCTGATGAAGATTTCGCACGTGATACGCGGAGAAGAATGGTTGCCATCAGCACCTTTTCACGTGTTGGTCTATAAATTTTTAGGATGGGAAAACGAGATGCCCCAGTTTGCACATTTGCCTTTGTTATTGAAACCAACAGGCGATGGTAAGTTAAGCAAGCGCGATGCAGACCAAATGGGATTTCCGATTTTTCCGATGAATTGGAACGACCCTAAAACTGGTGAATTAGCAAAAGGATATAAAGAAAGCGGATACTTGCCCGAAGCGTTAATAAATTTTCTGGCGTTACTTGGGTGGAACCCCGGCAACGACCAAGAGTTATTTTCGATGGACGAATTGATTCAGGCATTTTCGCTTGAGCGAATTAACAAAGCAGGCGCACGATTCGATATACAAAAAGCGCAATGGTTCAACCAACATTATTTACGCCAGCAAAGTAATGAAGTGTTAGCAAAAGCATATTTAGAAGTGCTGCTCCAACACAAGCAAACATGCGAAGTGGCAAAAGCTGAAAAAATTATGTCGATTATGAAAGAGAGAATTACTTTCGTAAAAGATGCCTGGGAGAATGGAAAATTTTTCTTCTTTACGCCTGAGCAATATGATGTAGCTATTGCTGCAAAAAAGTGGAATACCGATGCTGTGAAAGTAATTAGTGAATATCCGAAAGAGTTAACGGCAACAGAAGTTTTTGATGCCACCACAGCAAAAGCAACTTTAGAAAATACATGCGCGCAAGTAGGCATTGGCAGCGGAAAAATTATGCAAGCCTTGCGTTTGGCGTTAACCGGTGTAGGAGCAGGGCCGGATTTAATGATGATTATGGAAATAATTGGCAAAGAAGAAAGTATCTTGCGTTTACAAAAAGCGATTGCCACCCTAACCGTTTCATAATGGCAAAGAAGAAAATATCTAAAAAACCAAAAGTGCACAAAGAGCTGAAAGGACTGGAAATGTCTATTGATTCATTTGGTGAAATTAAGACGACTTTGAACATTGAGAACATCAATGCTTTTTTAGATAAACACGTAGATGATAAAAAACTACGGGAGAAAGAAGAAAAAGAATTAGCGAAGAAGAAAAAGAAAAGTGGGTCTTAGATGTATAATTCCTTTAGAATGATTAAATAGTTTTTTGCATAGTAACTTTACTATATATTCCAAAGTAAAAAGAATAGATCAGATATCTGGCTAAAGAACTTTATGTTCATTTAACTTTATTCTTTTATTATTCTAATTTGTTTTATCTCATCGTCTAATACAATCACAACACTATATAATCCATTAGAAAGTTTTGAAGTGTTTAAAATGTAATCGTTATCTGAGTTTTTCTGATAATTTAGAAATACTTTTTTCCCATATGTATCTATTGCATAAAACTCACTTATTTCTTTTGCATGTGTAATTTTAATATCGCCTTGCGTAGGGTTAGGACCAAAGGTAACAGGTTCGCTTTTTTCTACAGATGCCACAATATCTTCACCGATTCTAATTAACCCTGAAGAAGTTGCAACAAACAATGTATTGCCAACAGCAAGTATTTTATTTATCAAGTTTGGATTTAACTCTTCACCTGCGTCAATAATTTTACTGCTAGTCCGCAAAGATACCTAAACGTGACATAAGCTGTCTGGGTGTATTACGATCTTGAATAAAAATTAAGATCTATGAACTTACTTAGCTTCATCAAAGAATTT
>JAJTEH010000062.1 GCA_021298355.1 Flammeovirgaceae bacterium | reverse complement strand
AATTGGATATCCTGGCGAAAGTGCACACAATTGTATTTTACCGGGTGTGAGTAGTTTAATCGCGCAAGGATTTGTAGATGAAAAAAGAATTGGCATTCAAGGACATAGCTGGGGTGGTTATCAAACGGCTTACCTCATCACCAAAACCAATATGTTTGCCGCTGCAGAAGCCGGTGCACCCGTTGTGAACATGATTAGTGCATACGGTGGCATTCGTTGGGAAAGTGGCTACAGCCGCATGTTTCAGTACGAACATTCGCAAAGTCGTTTAGGCGGTACGTTGTGGGAAAAGCCATTGCTGTACCTGGAAAACAGCCCGATTTTCTTTGCTGATAAAATCAAAACTCCTTTGTTGATGATGCACAACGATGCTGATGGTGCCGTGCCCTGGTACCAAGGCATTGAATATTATATGGCTCTGCGCAGACTTCAAAAACCAGTTTGGATGTTAAATTATAACGGACAAGGGCATGGTTTAAGCCAAAGACAAGACAGAACTGACTTTACCATTCGTTTAAAGCAGTTTTTTGACCATTACTTACAAAATGCACCCATGCCTGTTTGGATGAAAGAAGGAGTACCTGCTATTAGAAAAGGAATACTATCAGGATACTAAAAAAATAAGGCAACTCCGTTTTGGAGTTGCCTTTGACTAGAATTGCAAATACCTGTACCTATAACTACATACAAATGAACGTAAGCCAACCAAAAAAGTGAAGGAATAAAGATTAAAATGAAATTAGAAAAACTAAGGCTTCGCTTTTAGTAAAATAGTAACCTGTGTGCCTGCTCCGGGTTGAGATTCAATTTCTACCGCGCCATTGTGAATGTTGATGATGCGCTGACTTAATGAAAGACCAATGCCATGTCCTTTAACATTCGTTGTTCTATCTGTTCTATAAAATGGTTGAAACACCTTTTCTATTTCTTGTTGCTCAATGCCCAATCCGTTATCGAACACATTAATTTCTACTTCGCCCTTAGTGCAAACAAAAGTAACGGTGGCTTTATTGTCAGGAGAAAATTTACAAGCATTTTCTACAATGTTTTGTATGGCCGTTTTTAATAAATGAACGTTGCCAAAAATATTCAACTCCTGATCATTTTCCGGAAGATTTAGCGGATGTACATGAACTTTATACTGACCATTTAAACTTTGCACACTGTCTCTGATTTCCCATAAGAGTTCATCGATGCGCAAAGGTTCCATTGCCAGGCTTACTTCCGCTTTATGCAGAAAGGCAAGATCCAATAAACTGTTTGCTAATTGATTTAATTCTTTAATATCATCTAATACAGATTGAAGTGTGGTTTCATATTCTTCTGCTGAGCGTGATTTCAATAAAGTAACCTCTAGTTGCGAAGTTATTTTTGTTAATGGGTTTTTAAGTTCGTGCGAAACATTGGTAACAAAAGTTTTTTGCAAATCGAAGGCATTTTCTACACGTGTTAATAATCCGTTTATCATCACTATCAGCCTACCTATTTCATCTTGTGTTTGTGTGGGCGAAATTCGTTTGCTTAAATCGGTTGGCGAAATGGCCTGTATTTGTTTTACTATTTTTTTGATAGGCCTGATGGCTCGTCCTGCAAAAATCCAACCCACAAAACCTACTACTACAAACATAGCCAAGCCAATAAACAACAATACTTTACTCAGCAGTTTTAATTTCGTTTTGCCTTGTACATCTATTGCGCCTGCTAAAATAATGTAAGGTGTTCCTTTGTTTTCGAAAGGTAAAACCAACACTTCATATTGTTCGGTAACAAAAGTGTATTTACCTATTTCGTTTGCTTTATCGAATGTTTTATCAGCATCAACAAAGTGAATGGTATCGTTTGATGTATAAATTTCTTTTCCTGCTGAGTCGTAAATAGAAATGTTCTCGTTGAGTAAAACATCGCGGTTTGATCTATCAATAATTTTTAATAACACAGAATCAATCTGGTTAACCTTAAACCAAAGTGCTGCGCTTGTTTGTGCTTTATCTTCTAACCGTTGATGAAACTCGCTGCTGAAATGTTGCGCTGCTAACCAATATAAAGTAATAGATGATGCAAAGAAAATAAGCAATACAATAGCCAGAAATTGAAGCGTAAGTTTTAATCGGATTTGCATAATCAGGCTTCTTCTCTCAGCACATAACCCATCCCAAATTGGGTATGAATCAGTTTTTGAGTGAAATCTTTGTCTACTTTTTTACGCAAGTAATTTACATATACTTCTACCATGTTTGTGCCCGTATCGAAATCTATTTTCCAAACGTTTTTGGCTAACTCTGCACGCGAAATGGTTTTGCCTTTGTTGCGTAACAGATATTCTAGCAAACCAAATTCTTTAGCGGTTAAATCTATTTTTTTTCCTCCACGCACTACTGTTTTAGCATCCAGATTTAAAGTTAAATCGGCAATGGATAAAACAGAATCTTCTTGTTGAAAGCGAGACGAACGTTTTAATAAGGATTTAATCCGCACCAATAATTCTTTAAACTCAAATGGTTTTACCAGATAATCATCTGCACCTGTTTCGAAGCCCACTACTATTTCTTCGGTTGTACCTAAGGCGGTAAGCATCAACACTGGAATTTCCTGATTGGTTTTTCTTACTTCTTTTACTAATTCGCGGCCATCCATGCCGGGCATGATGATATCTGTTATTAGCAAGTCGTATGGCTTACTGATAACCTCTTGCAAAGCTTTTTGTCCGTTTGCCGCCAACTCTACATCAAAACCATTTTCGGTTAAACCTATTTTAATGTATTCGGCTGTTTTAGGCTCGTCTTCTACCAACAAGATTTTCATGGCATAAACTTATTTCATTCTTTTCTCACTTCAATTAGAATTTCATTAAATAAGAATCAATTGTTATTGTGTAAGGCTTAGTCATTCTATTTTTCAATCTCAATTGATGTTATGAATACTTTTATCCTGATTGTTTTTGTTCTCGGTTATTTGGCTATTGCTTTAGAGCATTCTATTAAAGTTAATAAAACGGCCATCGCTTTACTAACCGGTGTGGGTTGTTGGCTTTTGTTAGCATTAGCCAGTGCCGATGACATGGCGAGTACTAATCAATTCTTTAAAAGTTTTATGGAAGAAAATTCTTCTAGCAACATTCAAGAATTGTACTTTCATTTCATTGGCCACGAGTTATCTACTTTCATCAGCCAGATTGCAGCCATCTTATTTTTTCTAATGGGCGCGATGACTATCGTAGAATTGATTGACGCCCATCACGGATTTAATTTTATTACCAACCGCATTCGTGTTTCCGATATTCGTTCTTTAATGTGGATTGTTGCTTTCTTGTCGTTCTTTTTATCTGCTGTGTTAGATAATTTAACAACAACCATCGTGATGGTTTCATTGGTAAGAAAATTAATTCAGGATAAACAGACTAAACTTTTGTTTGCCGGATTAATTGTAATTGCTGCAAATGCCGGAGGAGCGTGGTCGCCTATTGGCGATGTAACCACTACTATGCTATGGATTGGCGGGCAAATTACTACGGCCGAAACCATTAAAAGTTTATTCTTGCCTAGTTTAGTTTGTTTATTGGTACCAGTGGTTATTGTGCATTTTCAAATTCCGAAGAGTTTAAAAATTGCATCGCACGAATTAAAGCAAAATGCTACATCATCGGGCAACATCATGTTGTTTGTTGGGGTAGGTATTTTGTTAGCCGTTCCTCTTGTTAAAACCATCACGCATTTGCCTCCCTATATGCCTATGTTATTTGGTTTAGGATTGATCTGGTTGCTATCAGAATTTATTAATCCTGAGGCAGACCAGGCCAAACGAAACCATTATTCTGTTGCCGGTGCGTTAAGCCGAATCGATATTTCTAGTGTTTTATTTTTCTTAGGTATTTTACTTGCCGTTGCCGCGCTTGAAGTAAATGAGATGTTGCCTCAACTTGCAATCTGGTTGCGCGATACGTTACAAGACGATCGTTTGATTGTAACCATTATTGGTTTTGCCAGCGCTGTGGTAGATAATGTTCCTTTAGTTGCTGCCAGCATGAGCATGTATAGTTTAGAAACGTACCCGGTTGATAGTATGATGTGGCAATATTTAGCGTATTGCGCAGGTACAGGCGGAAGCATGTTGATTATTGGTTCTGCCGCAGGCGTTGCCGCGATGGGTATGGAAAATATTCCTTTCGGTTGGTATTTAAAAAGAATTGCATGGTTAGCCATGTTGGGGTATTTAGCAGGAGCGTGTGTTTATCTATTGACTTTTACCTAGAGCAATAAATAAAATATGAGTATAAAAAATTGAAATTTATCTATCAATTGTATTTCATAATTGTTTATCCACGAATCGACATCCAATAGTCTTAATCAATTGTTTTCTTTGTGAACGAAAATCTTAGATAGTTAATAAACGAATTAAATCGATTTTAATTGAAAGGAAATTTCTTTCACTTCTTTTTGTTTGATTTGAGTTTGCTCTCGCTTATAAACCTGATGAAACCACAACTCGTAATGTTTGTATTGCAGGCACGGGCCAACTATTTTACCGTCTATTAAAATTTTAATGTACTCTAGATCTGTTGAGCTTTTCAACACCTCTTGCTGAATTACTGGTAATTCATCTACCACCACAAAATCAATCTCTCTAAAATGGGTTGGCGGAATTTTCATAGGCTATCTCTTCAAGTCAACATTAATACGAGCTAACAAAGTTAGTAACCTTTACCACTATTGTTTTTCGCTTCGTGTTATTTTTATGATAATTTTCGAATTGAAAGGTTTACCGCATCATGCCCGATTATTTTCTGAGTTCTATTGAGTATTTGAAGGGCGTTGGCCCACAAAGAGCCCTCTTGCTCGGAAAAGAATTAGGTATTTTTACCTATCACGATTTACTTCATCACTACCCTAATCGCTACGAAGACAGAACCAAATTCTATGCCATTAAGGATATTCACGAAGAAATGCCTTACGTACAAGTGCGTGGCGTGATAAAAAGCAAAGAATTAATCGGAACAGGTTATAAAAAGAGGCTCGTAGCTCAATTAGAAGATAAAACCGGAGTATTAGAGTTAGTTTGGTTTCAAGGTATACAATGGGTAAGCGAAAAAATAAAACCTGGAGTTGAATATGTTGCTTTTGGCAAACCTTCGCGTTTTGGTTACAACTTCAACATGCCGCATCCGGAATTAGATGTTTGGACAGACAACTTTGATAAAGCACAATCCCTTCGGCCCGTATATCCGCTTACAGAAAAATTACGCGCTAAATACATCGACAATAAAATTTTAGGAAAGTTGGTGCAGGAATTACTGGCGCAAAGTAAAAACCACATCATCGAAACGCTACCTTCATCTATCTTAAAAAAACACGAACTCATTGGCAAACAACATGCGATGCAAAACATCCACTTCCCGAAGGATAATCTTGCATTGGCCTCAGCGCAAAAAAGAATTAAGTTCGATGAACTGTTTTTTATTCAACTGAAGTTATTGCGCTTGAAACATGTTCGCCATGTTTCCTTTAGAGGGCAAATTTTTTCAGACTCCTCTTTGCTTACTACCTTTTATAACACGCATCTTCCGTTTCCATTAACAGATGCGCAAAAAAGAGTAATCAAAGAAATTTATGCCGACATGAAATCCGGCAAACAGATGAATCGCTTGCTACAAGGTGATGTAGGAAGTGGTAAAACCATTGTTGGCTTTATCTGCATGTTACTAGCTATAGGTAGCGGGGCGCAGTGCGCTTTAATGGCGCCCACAGAAATTTTAGCGCAGCAACATTATACCAATTTAAAAAAGCATGCCGATGCTATGCACCTTCCTATTGCCTTGTTAACAGGTTCAACCAAAAAATCCGACAGAAAAAATATTCACGAAGGCTTGCTAAATGGCAACATTAAAATAATTGTGGGCACACATGCTTTGTTAGAAGACCCCGTGCAGTTTAAAAATTTAGGCTTAGCAGTAATTGATGAACAACATCGTTTTGGCGTAGCCCAACGTAGCAAACTCTGGAAGAAAAACGAAAAAATAATGCCACATGTGTTGGTGATGACCGCCACCCCTATACCCAGAACGTTAGCCATGACATTATATGGCGATTTGGATATCTCCATCATCGACCAACTACCGGCAGGGCGCAAACCCATTAAAACTGTTCATCGTTTCGATTCGCATCGCTTACAAGTAAATCAGTTTTTGCGCGAACAAATTGAAGCGGGCCAGCAAGTGTATGTAGTGTATCCACTTATAGAAGAATCTGAAAAATTAGATTTAAAACATTTGATGGATGGATACGAAAGCATTAGTCGTGCGTTTCCGGGTGTGCCCTTAAGCATTGTGCACGGCCAAATGAAAGCGGCAGACAAAGAATATGAAATGCAGCGATTCAAAAAAGGTGAAACAAAAATAATGGTGGCCACAACGGTTATAGAAGTTGGTGTAGATGTACCGAATGCCAGCGTGATGGTTATAGAAAATGCCGAACGTTTTGGTTTATCGCAATTGCATCAGTTAAGAGGAAGAGTAGGCCGTGGTGCAGCACAATCTTTTTGCATATTAATGACTGATGTAAAACTATCAGCTGATTCGCGCACGCGCATTAATACGATGGTGCAAACAAATAATGGTTTTGAAATTGCAGAAACAGATTTGCGTTTACGCGGCCCTGGCGACCTAACCGGAACACAACAAAGTGGTGTGCTCGATTTACAACTTGCCGACTTAGCCAAAGACCAACAACTCTTGCAACTTGCACGTGAAGAAGCCATTCATTTATTAGAAACAGATCCTGAATTAGAAAAGCCTGAACACCACGGCATACGCGATGCCGTACGAATCAATAAAAAATCAGGATTAAGTTGGAGTAAAATTTCTTAGGCGAGAATTGCAAACCATACATCGGATATTTACCTATTGTCATGCATTTTTGCCCCTAAAGGATTTAGACTGATTCTGTCTAACCTTCTGCCTTATTTCGCGGTTCAATTCCCTGTAAAGCAGCAACATGAAACCTATTTTAACCATTTTTTTCGCGGTAGCGTCTGTTTTTTCTTACGCGCAACCGCTGAGCCCCGGAGAAACCAGCAGAAGTAAAATTTTAGCAGATGCTAACGCTAAAATTTCAGGCACTGTTGTAGATGCAGAGAGTAATGCTCCTGTTGAATTTGCCACCATAGCCCTACACGATGCTACCACTGATAAAGTAGTGAATGGCAGCGTGGCCGATGCCAAAGGAAAATTTACAATCGCAAAAGTAGCTGATGGCACATACAAACTTGTAGTTTCCTTTATCGGTTACGAAACACAAACGATTAGCGATATAAAAGTTGCCGGTGCCGATGTAAATGTGGGTATCGTCAAACTAAGCACAGGCTCAAAATTATTGAATGAAGTTGTAGTAGAAGGAAAAAAAGATTTAATCGAAGAAAGAGTTGATAGAACTATT
>JAJTEH010000024.1 GCA_021298355.1 Flammeovirgaceae bacterium | reverse complement strand
ATTGGCATTAATGCCTTAGGTGTTGCGCCCACCGGAGCAACTGCCGATTTCTTTAAAAGCAAAGGCATGAGCTACCCTCCGCAATACGGACCACTTGCAGCAGTAACACCCGGCACACCCGGTGGCTTACTGTATATGTTAGCAGAGTACGGAACCATGAGTTTAAAAGATGTACTCACACCAGCTATGCAATTAGCAGAAGGTTACCCGATAGAAGCACAAACGGCCAATGCCATAGAACGCGACAAGGAAAGAATAAAGGAGTGGCCTTACTCTAAAAAAGTTTTGTTACCGCACGTAGGCGAAAAAAGAGAAGCACCTGTTGCAGGCGAAATTTTTAAACAAGCCGATTTGCTTCAAACCTTGCAAAAATTAGTTGATGCAGAGCAACAAGCTTTAAAAAAAGGAAAAACAAGAAAAGAAGCCATCTATGCCGCTTACGATAGATTTTATAAAGGTGATATTGCTAAAGAGTTTGTGCGAGGAGCAAAAGAACAAGGCGGATTAATTACCGAACAAGATTTAGCGAATTGGAAAGTATTAGAAGAAGAACCGCTGCATACAACGTATAAAGGCATAGATGTTTACAAACTCTCTCAATGGACGCAAGGCCCAATGATGTTGCAATCGCTCAACATTTTAGAAAATTTCGATTTGAAAGGTATGGGCTTTAACAGTGCAAAATACATTCATACTATATACCAAACGTTAAATCTTACTTTTGCCGACCGCGATTTTTATTATGGCGACCCCTACCACGCACCAGAAGAACCGATAAAAGGTTTGCTATCTAAAGACTACGCCAAAGAAAGAGCGAGGCTAATTGATTTCACGCAAAACAATGCTAAAACATTACCGGGCGATCCGTATCCTTTCGAAGGAAAAGTAAATCCGTATGTAGAATATCTGAAACAATCAAGCATACTTCCGAATAACATTTCCCCCATTGATGAAGAATATTTGAAAAATTCATTTTTAGGAACAACCTCAGTAATGGCTGCCGACAAAGAAGGTTGGATTGTAAGCATGGTACCAAGTGGTGGTTGGTTGCCGGCTTGTATTGCCGGCAACACAGGCATTGGTATGAGCCAACGCATGCAAAGTTTTGTAACAGATGCCAAACTTAATCCATTCAATGTTGTTGAGCCTGGAAAAAGACCACGCGTAACCCTTACCCCAACGTTGGCCATGAAAAACGGAAAACCCTTTATGGCATTTGGTGTGCAAGGTGGCGACACACAAGATCAAAACCTTTTGCAGTTCTTTTTAAACGTAGTAGAGTTCGGTATGAATGTGCAAGAAGCTTGTGAAGCACCCAACATCAATTCAGATCAACTGTACTTATCGTTAGGTGGCGAAGACAGAAAACCTAAACCAGGATCGATATTATTAAACGATGCTACACCTCCTTATGTACGCTCCGAGTTACAGAAGATGGGCTATCGCATGCGTTTTGATGATCGAACTTCGGGCCCCATCAATGCCATATTTTTTGATTGGGAACATGGAAGTTTCTGGGGCGGCTCAAGCAACCACGGAGAAGATTATGGAATTGGTTGGTAAATTTTTCTTTTCGATTGATAATAAAACCTGAACAATCGTTCAGGTTTTTGTTTTTATAGTAGAGGAAAAAACGAAATGCGTTACCCACACAATCAATTAGATTCTTTCAGAAAAATAGGAGACAACATTGCCGATAAATTGGTAATGCAATTGTTTAAAGCGAATGAACAAAATGAGTTATTCAGTGCATTGTCTATAGAACAGCATAAGAACCTACATACAACCAACAAAGAATTAGAAAACTTTTTACATAGCAAAAAAGCAAAACCCAATTGGCTGGAGGAAGAAAGACTGCTGAAAGGACAACAAGTTTTTCACACCTTCGCCATGCCCATCATGACGTTGCTTGGCGCATTATCTTTGCCTTATTGTTACGCAGCAAGTCCGGGTAATAAAGCATTAGTAGCAACAGCAAAAATTAAACAAGCCACAGGCAAAAGATTGGTTGATACAGCTGCCTTCATCATTGGTGTTTTAACCAAAAATAGTTTGCAAGAGAATGGTAACGGACATTTTCTCATCAACAAAACCAGACTCATTCATGCTTTGGTGCGCTATCATATCTCCAAAAATTGGAAAGATGAAGATGGTGTACCTGTTAACCAGGAAGACATGGCCGGAACAAACCTTGCTTTCAGTTACATGATCATACGGGGTTTAAAAATTTCTGGCTACCCGATTAGCGATACAGAAGCTGAGGATCTATTATATGTTTGGCGTTATATTGGTTATCAATTACACATTGATGAAAATCTGCTGCCCCAAAATATTGAAGAAGCAGCTCAGTTAGAAGAAGCCATTCGGAAAAGACATTTTAAACCTTCTGCCGAAGCCATTAGTTTAACGCAAGACTTAATCAAACATTATCAAAATTATTTTCCTCCTGTTGCTGCATATTTAGTAGAAGCGCAAATCAAGTATTGGGTTGGGCCCAGTGTTGCAAAAATTTTAGGATTGACCGATGATTTTTTAAAGGATGAATTTGTGAAAGGTGTTAATGCCATCACAGAGTTTAAAAACAAAAACTTTTTTAAAGGAGATTCTTACGAAGTAATGATGCAAGACCATTTACGTTTGAAAAACATTTTTCAAAAATAGAAATCAACCACAACCTAAATTCTTTTTAAGGTTTCGGTTTGGTAAACCTCCATATGGGTTTTCTTCATCTGTAACCTCAGTCTGTTTTGGCTTTTCTTCTTGTTCGGGTTGTTTCTTTTCAACTTGCTTCCCATCCACAAGATTTCCCTTTTTATCAATTTCTTTATCCTTATCTAAAATCATTGTACAACTGTTGAACCTAGTCTATATTTGCCTTGTTTAAATTTAATCTAAATTACAAATGAGTCAAACAGCAAAAAACGTAGCTACCATGAAACCAGGTGAAATGGGTATTATTGCCGGTTTTACGGATGATTTTTTGGCTACCAAACTCATGGAAATGGGTTGTTTGCCGGGTGCCTCGGTACGATTTAATTTTGCTGCTCCCTTTGGCGATCCTGTTTGTATCAGTGTTTTAGGTTACGAACTCTCCCTCAGGCTAGACGAAGCCTCCACCATTTCGATTTTAAACTAATGGCCGCCTCCCTTAAACCGATTATTGCCTTAGTGGGCAATCCTAATTCAGGTAAATCTTCTCTCTTCAATCATTTAACCGGTTTAAACCAAAAGGTTGGCAATTTTCCGGGCGTTACAGTCGAAAAAAAATCTGGATTCAGCCAGATTGATGGTTTAGGAAACACAGAAATAATAGACTTACCCGGCATCTACAGTATTTACCCCAGAAGTTTAGATGAACAAATTGTTGCCGAAGTTTTATTGAACCATAACGAACCAACATCTCCTCAAAAAATTGTGGTAGTGGTAGATGCTACCAACATGAAACGAGGCTTGTTGTTGCTCACACAAATTATTGATTTGGGTTTGCCAACAGTGTTGGCCATTAACATGATGGACTTAGCCGCCAAGGCAGGCATCAGTTATGATTTTATAAAGCTATCTCAAAAACTAGGCGTTGATGTTATACCTATCAATGCGCGCAAAGGCGAAGGCATAGAGCAACTAAAAAAAGCCATCGCAATTTGCAATACCAAAAAAAATCAAACGGTTTACCAGCTTCCACAAGAAGCCAACGAACCTATTGTTGAAGTTCGTAAACATTTAGGGTTAGATAACAGTTACGAAGCGTATCAGTTTTTACAACAACCAAAATCATTAGATTTTCTTTCGAAAGAAAACCAAAAATGGTTAGATGAAGTAAGACAACGTTCAGGTATACATTCCGGTAAGTTTCAGGGCGCAGAAACCATATTGCGTTATAGTTACATTCAGGATTTATTACAAAGTGCCACATTAAAAACGGCAGACGATGCCTGGAAAAAATCTTCGTTTAAACTCGATCGAATTTTAACACACAAAGTGTGGGGTTATCTCATCTTTTTTTTGGTGTTGTTTTTAGTGTTTCAGGCGGTGTTTGCCTGGGCTTCGTACCCAATGGATTTTATCGATGGTTTATTTGCTGATTTCGGCAATTGGTTGTCGGCAACTTTACCCGATGGTGCATTAACCAAATTATTAGCAGAAGGAATTGTGCCAGGCCTTGGAGGTATAGTAATGTTTGTTCCGCAGATTGCCATTTTGTTTGCTTTCATTTCCATTTTAGAAGAAAGCGGCTACATGGCACGTGTGGTTTTTTTGATGGACAAAATCATGCGCAAGTTTGGCTTAAACGGAAAAAGTGTTGTACCGCTTTTATCGGGCATGGCGTGTGCCATTCCGGCTATTATGGCAACTCGCACCATTGATAATTGGAAAGAAAGAACCATCACAATATTGGTAACACCTTTAATGAGTTGTTCTGCGCGTATTCCCATTTTTACTATTTTAATTGCATTAATTGTTCCCGATACAACCGCGCTTTACTTTTTTAATTTACAAGGTTTAGCTTTAATGGGTTTGTACGTGTTGGGTTTTATTGCGGCATTGGTATCAGCTTACATCATGAAAAAAATTATTCGCGTACAAGAGCGATCTTTTTTAATGATGGAACTGCCCACCTATCGTTTACCTAAAGTAAGTAACGTGGGGTTAACCATTGTAGAAAAAACAAAATCGTTTGTATTAGAAGCAGGTAAAATAATTCTCGCTATTTCTGTTGTGTTATGGGTATTGGCCAGCTATGGCCCTGGCGATAAAGTAGAAAAAGCAGAAGAATATGTGATGCAGCAAACCGCCAACATGCGCTTAACAGAACAAGGCTTACAAGATCGCATTGCAGCATACAAATTAGAAAATTCGTACGCAGGTGTAATTGGTAAAGCAATTGAACCTGTTATAGAACCCTTGGGTTACGATTGGAAAATAGGCATCGCGCTACTTACTTCTTTTGCTGCACGCGAAGTATTTGTTGGTACAATGGCCACCATTTACAGCATTGGAAGCGTTGATGCTGAAGATCAGCAAACCATTAAAAGCAGAATGCAAAGCGAAATAAATGCCGAAACCGGAGAACCGCGCTTTACACCAGCCGTTGGATTATCCTTACTTGTGTTTTATACGTTTGCTATGCAATGCATGAGCACCATTGCTGTGGTATATAGAGAAACCAAAGGCTGGAAATGGCCGATGATTCAGTTAGCGTATATGACAACGTTGGCATACGTATCAGCCTTTATTGTATTTCAGATATTTTCTTAATAAGTATTTTATAAATTATGTAAATATGAAAGCAAACACTGTATCGTGTATACTAATCATCTTGATTTTATCTTCGTGTACAAAGAACTCGCCAAATATTTTTAAATCGAATGCAAAGTTAATCGATATCCATAACCTTGCCGATAAACGAAAAACAGATAGTTTGATTTATTATTTACAATCAACCGATACTGTTTTACAAGCACGCGCTGCGTATGTACTCGCATCTGTGCAAGACACATTGGCCATTCCTGCACTACAAAAAATTTGGGAGAATAATCAAGCAACAATTAATCTACGCAAAAATGCAGCTTTTGCGTTAGGACAAACCCCCGGCTCTGCCAACGCTTTACTATATGCTTATCAGAAAGAAGGTAACAATCATGTAAAATCATTTTTAATTGAAGCCATGGGGAAAACTTTTCCTGCATCTTCGCTTGAATTTATTTATAAGATTGATGAATCCGATTCTATCATTGCTACCGGTAAATCTTATGCCTTGTATAATATTGTTACCAGAAATCTGGCAGACTCATTAACCATACGCCAAGCCTATCATTTACTTCAACATCCGTCTAATCAAACCAAACTCATGGCTGCGCATACTTTAGCGAGAGCACGTAACGTCAAGTTTGCAGACGATAAAAAATATTTAGCACAACTCGTTCAACACAAAAATCCTGAAATAAGAATGGCCGTTGCAATGGCCTTCAGAAACATTTCATCAGAAGAATCATTCCAACATTTAAAAACTTTAAGTAAAGACGAGGATTTCCGTGTGCGCATTAACGCGTTACGCGCCATGCGAAACCAAACTGTAGATAAAAATACTGAACCTTTGTTGCTTGCCTTGCGTGATTCAAACAAACAAGTGCAAGTTGCTGCCGCTGAAGTTTTATTGGCTATACGATCTCCTCAACAGTTAGATTCAGTTTTGCAAAACGCTTCAAAAGCTAAGCATTTTAGAACACAAGCGCTGCTTTATCAAACAGCAATGGCTATAAAGGTTGATGCAAAAACAATTCAATCCATCAAGAAAATTTATAGATCATCGGTTGATCCCTATCACAAAGCCATGTTGCTTGCTGCGTTAGCATACACAAGCAGCGAGCATAAATTTTTAGCACGCGAGGTTATGTTCTCATTCGATAATCCCGTTCAGATGGCCGCTGCACAAGCATTGGTTGAAACGCATTATTTGACAGATTTTCCGGATTCATTAAAGCAATTATATGCCATCTACTTTAAAGATTTTGCAACGAAGAAAGATGTACCTCTAATGAGCATTGTAGCTAATGCCATTGCCGATACCACGCTCGGCTATAAGAAAATTATTCAGGATTATTCGTTTTTGCAAAAAACACTTAAAGAAGCTAAACTTCCTCGCGATAACGAAAGTTTACAAAGCATTCAACAAGCATTGGCTCACTTAAACGGTAACACGTATACACCACCCGCAAATCCATATTCTCACCCTATCATGTGGGATTTGGTTAAAGCTCTACCAGGCGAACAGCAAGCAACAGTGTTTACTAATAAAGGAAAGTTTAAAATAGAACTCTATACTAACGAGGCTCCGGGCAGTGTAGGCAACTTTGTGGATTTAGCACTTAAATTATATTTCGATGACAAACCCATTCATCGTGTAGTTCCAAATTTCGTTATGCAAACAGGGTGTAACCGTGGCGATGGTTTTGGCAGTGAAGATTATGCCATCCGCTCTGAGTTTACTCCCAGACGCTACCAAACAGGTGCTATCGGCATGGCCTCTGCCGGTAAAGACACAGAAGGAACACAATGGTTTATTACACACAGCCCAACGCCACACCTTGAAGGTCGTTACTCCGTTTTTGGTAATGTTATCGAAGGACAAGAAGTTGTAGATCAACTCGAAATGGGCGACTACATCATCCGGGTAAGATTACACTAAGCCTGCTGAAGTAAAGAAAGATTAACCTATTTTTACAGGATAATCTTAACGCATGGCAGACAACTCTTTAGCGCAAAAAGTAGGGGTATTAGGAGGAGGGCAACTCGGCAGAATGTTTTATCAAGCTGCATTAGATTTTAATGTGGATGTTTCCTTCCTCGACCCAGATGCACAAGCGCCATGTTCGTTTTTAAAAAGTTTTGAAAGCGGAAGTTTAAAAGATTTTGAAACAGTTAAAAACTTTGGCTTACAGCATCAGGTTGTAACCATAGAAATTGAACACGTTAATGTTGAGGCTTTAAAGTATATCGAGCAACAAGGAGTAAAGGTTTTTCCGCAGCCGCACATCATCGAGTTAATTCAAGATAAAAGAAAACAAAAACAATTTTATCTGGAATACCGAATACCAACTGCCGATTTTGTTTTAGTAGAGAATAAACACGATGTGGAGGCACAAACTGATTTCTTACCGGCCGTTAACAAGTTAGGTAAAGAAGGATATGATGGGCGTGGTGTACAAATCTTAAAAAATAAAGAAGATATCGCTAAAGCTTTTGATGCCCCGGGCTTGCTGGAAAAACTAATTGATTTCGAAAAAGAAATTGCGATTCTCGTAGCCAGAAACGAAGCAGGCGATATTGTTTCCTATCCGGCAGTAGAAATGGTTTTTCATCCGGAAAAAAATCTGGTCGAGTATCTTTTTGCACCAGCACAATTATCGGGTAGTGTATTGCAGGAAGCAGATCGAATAGCCCGCAAAGTCATTAAATCTTTACAAATGGTTGGATTATTGGCGGTAGAAATGTTTGTTACCAAAGAAGGTAATGTGTTGGTAAATGAAGTAGCGCCAAGACCACACAACAGCGGGCACCATACCATTGAAGCCAACATTACTTCGCAATACGAACAACACTTACGTGCTATTGTTGGTTTGCCATTAGGCAGTGGAGCAACAGTATTGCCAGCAGCTATGGTTAATGTATTAGGTGAAGAGGGTTTCGAAGGAAAGGCAAAATACAAAGGCTTAGATCAGGTAACAGCTTTACCGGGTGTTCACGTTCACCTATACGGCAAAAAGCTAACCAAACCTTTTAGAAAGATGGGACACGTTACCATAACCGACATTAATCTACAAGCCTTAAAAGAGAAAACAGAATTTGTTAAAGAAACTTTAAAAGTTATAGCATGAAAAATTTTGAAGTAGGCATCATAATGGGCAGCCAGTCTGATCTGGTTGTAATGCAAGAAGCCGCCAAAATATTAGAAGAATTGAACATTGCATGCGAAGTAACGGTAGTATCCGCACACCGTACACCCCTACGAATGGTAGAGTATGCAACGAATGCACGCGCTCGGGGCATTAAAGTAATAATAGCCGGTGCAGGAGGAGCTGCACATTTACCCGGAATGGTTGCAAGCTTAACTTCATTACCCGTAATTGGTGTACCTGTTAAATCATCAAACTCTATTGATGGATGGGATTCCATTCTTTCTATTTTACAAATGCCCGGTGGTGTGCCGGTAGCAACGGTTGCTCTAAATGGTGCTAAAAACGCTGGATTATTAGCAGCGCAAATTCTAGGAACAACTAACCAAACATTAGCAAAAAAACTAGATGATTATAAAAACGATTTAAAGCTAAAGGTTGAGAAAGATGCAGCTGAACTGCAATCAAAAGGTTGGAGAAATGTTTAACTTAGTTCTTCAGAACAACCCTCATGAATAAATTAGAAAAAGGCTGGCTAGAAAATTACCTGAAGTTCAGACAGGATTTGCTTAAACAGAACGCAGATAAACTAAAAGGTAAATCTGCACACCCTGAGCACTCGCTGTATCGAATTTTACAGCCTACTGGTTTAATGTATGGTTACAGTTTCTCTGAAGAAACAGAAAAACTCGATGAAAAAGATAAGATGATAGCGCGCTCTTATACTCAGAAAAACCAGTAGCTACAGAAGAAGAGTTTTCTGCTGCTATTGTTAAAACTCTTCAAAACATCAGCAATTTCTACAATAATATTTTTCCGGAGCTATCTACTCCGGCAAAAACACTTTTCGGTAAAAGAAAATCTCCTCTCGAATTAGCAGAAAAAATCCTTGAGAAAAGAATTGATAGAGCAGGAGATACAAAAGGCAATTTCTGGGCACACTTTTTTCATAACAGTTTACTTTTTCTGGATGTTTTCATCTTTGGACAATGGATGCACACCAATACCGATAAAGTAGTGGCAGATTTCTTTCGATACGAACGCGATGAGTTGCGTTTTTCTGTTATAAAGGTAATGGCTGCTGCTGCACATGCCAGTAAATCTATTGAGTACGAAGAAAAAAGGCTGTTAGAAATATTTATCCAAAGCACGGAACTATCTTCGGCAAAAAGAAAAGAAGCCTACGAAATTTTTCAGAAGGGTATCGCCATTAATGAAATAAACTTGCCCGCAGAAAATTCCTGGATACTAAAAAAATATTTTTTAGAAATGGCAATTCTCACAACCTGGGCCGACAGGCGTGTAGAAAAAGCAGAAGAAGATTTTCTGGCGCAATTAAGTAAACACCTGGGTTTTAATGAAGATGATTTAGAGAACAGTTTAATCGCCATCGAAGGATTTGTGTTGGAGCATTGGGAACAACTGGAGTATTTGCAAAACAAGCAGGATTACCAATTGGTAAGCGATCATTTTCTTAAACGCATTGCTAAAATAGCAGAGAAAAATCAGGGCAGATTACAACGCGAAATTCAGGAGAGCGGAGAACTAAGCCAATTGCTAAATAAATCGAAAACAAATGAATTAACAGACGAAGAAAAAGAGCAAATGCGCAGGCATTTAATAGAATTGTTAAAAACAGTTCCAACCTTGGTGATAATTTCTTTACCTCAAAAGTTTCTTACATTACCCATGTTACTGAAGGTGTTGCCAAAGTCTGTATTCGAAAAAGGCAAAGGATAAGGTTTATTCAGCTTTTTCTTTTTCTTCCTTAGCTTCGCGGGCACGAGGAATAATTATTGAGAATACAATAGAAAGCGTTAACGTAATTATAATAACAGCAAAAGAAAGCAGAGGCGGCATATCGGTTAGCACCTTCGGCATAAAGTCATAATCTTTACCGATCTCTAAAAGCATTTTAGCACCAATAAAGAATAGGATAATCGATAAACCTTTTTGCAAAAGATAAAATTTATCAATCACACCGGATAGCAAGAAAAACATAGCGCGCAGTCCCATAACTGCAAATATGTTGGAGGTGTAAATAATAAATTCGTTTTGCGAAATGGCAAATGCCGCAGGGATAGAGTCTACGGCAAAAATTAAGTCGGTAGTTTCAATTAAAACGATAACCAGAAACAAAGAGGTGAAAACAGTTTTTCCGTTTTCTTTTACCATAAACTTATCGCCATGTTCGTATTTGGCCATGGGTAAGTATTTCTTGCAAAGTTTTAAGATTGGATTTTTTTCAGGTTCAATTTTTTCATCCTCATCTTCAAAATAAATTCGGATACCGGAATAAATTAGAAAAACTCCGAAAATGTAGAGTATCCAATGAAATTGGTGAATAAGCAAAGCACCAACAAAAATGAAGATAGCACGGAAAACAACCGCACCTAAAATGCCCCAAAATAAAACCTTGTGGAAATATTCTTCCTTAACCTGAAAATACTTTAGGATAAGAAGAATGACGAAAATGTTATCAACAGATAGGGCATACTCAGTTAAATACGCAGAAAAATACTCCATCATTCCCTGCGCACCCGAATCATCGTAGAGGTAAATAAAAATACCAAATAACGTTGCAATGCATACCCAAAAAATGGATTGATATAAAGCTGATTTTGTGGAGATTTTGTGCGCTTTTTTATTAAAAAGGCCGAGGTCTAACGCCAAAAAAACAATGATAATAGCGCCAAAAACGCCAAAAAGAATGGTTTCGTGCCCACTACGATCACCAAACATGGAAAACAAAAATGTTCCTACTATAGACTGCAAAGTGTATTCTTTGATTAAACCAAATTCCTGTTTTTGGCTTCGCCCGAAAACAGACAATAATGCCAAATTACAAATATATTTTTAAGGTAAAAACATACGTGCGAGATTTATACTTTGGAGTTCAAAAAGTAACCTTAACTCCGGTTACAGTTTCCACAAATCCCTTGCATTAAGAGGTTTGTTTCTGAGATGTTAAATCCTTTGGGCAATTTTACGGGTGGAATGTGAACATCTAGGCAAGTAGTTTGCCCGCAATTATTACATTTAAAATGAACGTGGTTGTGGTTGTGTTGCTCATGATTGCAAGAATGGCTACATAGGGCGTATTTTAATCCTCCCTGGTCGTCTAATACTTTATGAATGATACCTTTATCTAAAAAGGTTTTTAAAGTTCGATAAAGTGTTACCCTGTCTGCCTCTTTGGGCATATCTTTTTCAATATCGCTATGCGAAAGGGCAAAATCATAGTTTAAAAAAATTTGCAACACCTCTTGCCTGCCGGGTGTTGCGCGCAAATCAAATTCTCTGAGTAAATTTTCAAGCTTGCTCATATACCTGCAACTTTAGCAAGTTACTATAAATACCGTTTTCGTTTAGCAATAGTTCGTTATGTGTTCCGGTTTCTGCTAATTTTCCGTCCTTAATCACGGCTATTTTATCAGCATTTCTAATGGTGCTTAATCGATGCGCAATAATAAGCGTAGTTCGGTTCTCCATCAATTTCTCTAAGGCTTCTTGTACCAATACTTCGCTTTCGGCATCTAGAGAACTTGTGGCCTCATCTAAAATTAAAATAGCCGGATCTTTTAAAATCGCTCTTGCAATAGCCAACCTTTGTCTTTGTCCACCTGAAAGTTTTACACCTCTTTCTCCAACTTTTGTGGCTAATCCTTCCGGAAAGCGATGGATAAACTCCCACGCATTGGCCTTCTTGGCGGCCTCTATTATTTCTGTTTCAGTAGCTTCTGGTTTTCCGTAAGCAATGTTTTCGGCAATGGTTCCGCCAAATAACATAACTTCTTGTGGAACTACACCTAAATTTTTGCGATACGCATGTAAACTAAGCTGATGGATGGGTTTATCATCTGCATATATAACTCCGTTATTAAGCGGATAGAAACGCAATAAAAGGTTGATAATGGTTGATTTACCCGAACCACTCGGCCCTACCAAAGCAATTTTCTCTCCGGCCCGAATGGATAAATTGAAATCAGTTAAAACAGCATACTCTGGGCGAGTAGGATAAGAAAAATCAACTTGGTTGAAACTGAGTTTACCGCTGAGTTTAAGTTTTTGCGTTTCATCTTCGCGTTCATCAGGCTGATCCAATATTTCCAAAATTCTTTCTGAGGCACCAACCGATCTTTGAATTTGAGCATAAATATCGCCCAGACCTGCTATTGAACCTCCGATAAATGTTGTATACAAAACAAACGACAACAAATCTCCAATAGAAATTTCACCTGCTTGCACAAGGGTTGCACCGTACCAAACAACCGCAACAATTCCACCAAATAAAGCAAACACAACAAAAGAAATAAACAATCCTCTGTATCGGGATGCCTGTAACGCAACTTGAATTACAGATTGTAGGGTAGTGGTATAACGCTTCGTTTCAAATGCTTCGTTGGTAAATGATTTAACAACCGCTATGGCTTGCAGCGATTCTTCTACCACTACGTTGGCCTCTGCTAACTTATCTTGTACTTGCTTAGAAAATTTTCTGATGGCTTTACCAAAGAAAAGTGCCATTAATACAATGGCAGGAAACGTAAGCAACATGAATAAAGTAAGCTTAGGAGCGAAATAAAAAATAATTCCTATGCCAATAACCAATGTTAAAACCTGGCGAATCATCTCCGCAAAGGTTACAGTAAATGTATCGTGCAAAGTAGATACATCAGACGTAATGCGGCTTGTTAACTCTCCCACTCTTCGGTTATCAAAAAATGAAAGGGGAAGCCAGATGATTTTTTTGTAAACAGCTTGTCTTATATCTGCCAGTGATTTTTCGCTTACAATGGCAAACGTATACACCCTGGTAAATGAAAATATACTTTGTATCACCAATATGCCCATGAGCAACAAAGCAATGCTGTTGATGCTGGTAAAATAAGGTACAGATTTACCGCTGGCTACATCTAAAAGTTTACCTGCAAAAAATGGAAAGGCCATCAACATTACGCTCGATAACATCAGTGCAACTAAGCCCGTTGCAAAAACCCATCGGTAGGGCATAATGAATCTGAAAATACCCAATAACCTACGCAACGATTCGCGTGTTACCGGTTTCTTATCTTCTTCTTTTACTTCTTCCCTGCGGTGTTTCGCCATTTTTAGAATAATATTATAGAATGATGATGTTTGCTTTTAATTCGAATTGTAAGGTATCGCTTAATACCATGTGTTGATATCCTTTTACAGAGTAGGATGTAAGCCTGTTTTTATTGTTTACTTCTGAGAAAAATAAGATGATTTTCTTTTGATTATCTAACAAAGAGTTTTGTTCAGCAAACTCAGCTTCAATCTTTTTTAACTCATGCTTCTGCGTTTTAAAAAGTTTAAGGGATTTTAATGGTAAAGCTTTAGTTGCTTGAAAGGCAGTTACCATTAAGTTACTGGTTGAGTCTTTATAAGTTGTTTTTGTGTATAAAGGAAAGTTGCTGGCCAATTGTAAATTTCGGATAGCGCGTAAAATTTCTAACTCTTTTGCCCATGCTAAAGAATCTTTAGGTTGCGAAACATTTACTTCGCTAGTATCATTCATGGTAACTTCTTTTTGCAAATTGGCATTGCTTTTCATCAACAAAGCAACCTGAGTTAACCATAAACTATCTAAGTCAGGTTTAATGGTGTTTGATAACCTTGGCTCGCCTCGTTGGCAGGATAGAAGCAACGTTGCTAATGTTACGCTGAACAATAAATAGGTAAATGCAAAAAAGTTTTTACGCATGAATCAATAAGTTTTCTCCTGTCATTTCTTTGGGAGTAGCCACACCCATTAACGCTAAAATAGTGGGTGCTAAATCGCCTAGCTTGCCATCTTTTAATTTTCCAGTGTAGGTATTATCAACTAAAATGCATGGAACCAAGTTAGTGGTGTGTGCTGTGTTCGGGCTTCCATCTTCATTAATCATGAAATCTGCATTGCCATGATCTGCAATTATAATGGTAGCATATCCATTTGCTAAAGCAGCTTCTGTTACGGCTTGCGCACAAGCATCAACGGTTTCTACGGCTTTAACAACGGCTTCAAAAACTCCGGTATGTCCAACCATGTCGGGGTTAGCAAAGTTTAGGCAGATGAAGTCGGCTTCTTTCTTATTCAACTCAGGAATAATGGCATCGCGGATATCTGCTGCACTCATTTCCGGTTTTAAATCGTATGTAGCTACTTTAGGCGAAGGACATAAAATGCGCGATTCACCTTCAAATGCTTCTTCTCTACCTCCGGAAAAGAAAAACGTTACGTGCGGATACTTTTCTGTTTCGGCAATTCTGATTTGTTTTTTTCCTGCTCTTGATAAAGTTTCACCTAGTGTATTATGTAAGTTATCCTTATCAAACATCACTTTTACATCTTTAAAAGTATCATCGTAATTGGTTAGCGTTACGTAATACAAAGGCAATTTTTTCATGCCTTGTTCAGGAAAATCTTCTTGTGTTAAAGCTTGTGTAATTTGTCTGCCACGGTCTGTTCTAAAATTAAAGCAGATTACAATATCATGAGGTTTAATAGTAGTTAAAGGCTGGTCATTCGCATTGCACACTACAATGGGTTTCACAAATTCATCTGTAACATTGTTTTGGTAAGATGCTTCGAGTGCTTGTATAGGCTGTGTGGTGTGTTCGCCTTTTCCATGCACTAATAAATCGTATGCAAGCTTAACGCGCTCCCATCTTTTATCGCGGTCCATCGCAAAATAACGGCCTACTATACTAGCTAGCTTGCCTGTAGTTTTTTGCATGTGTTGTAATAATTCTTCTACGTAAGCTTTTCCACCTTTAGGGTCGGTATCGCGGCCATCTGTAAAAGCATGTACGAAAATGTTAGATAATTTTTGTTCGTGTGCAAAAGTTAGTAAGCCTTTTAAATGATTGATGTGTGCGTGCACGCCTCCATCAGAAACCAACCCGATGAGGTGAACGGTTTTATTTTCTTTTTTCGCCAAAGCAAAAGCTTCAGCTAACACTTCATTGTTCTTCAATTCATTTTCTTCCACTGCTTTGTTGATGCGCACCAAATCCTGGTACACCACTCTGCCTGCACCAATGTTCATATGCCCAACTTCAGAGTTACCCATTTGGCCATTGGGTAAGCCTACCGCTAAGCCACTTGCCTGTAGTTTGCTGTTTGTATATTTGGCATATAAAGAGCTAACAAAAGGCGTTCTGGCCTGATCTATGGCTGAAACTTTTTTATTTGTGGCTATGCCCCAGCCATCTAAAATCATGAGTAATACTTTCTTATTCATATTTTAATAACATAACGAAAGGCTTGAAAATCCTTCTACTTGTAAAAAAAACAGCTGCAAATATAACTTATTTAGCCCCGCAGGAGGTGACATTTGGCAGCTTATAAAGATTAACATTTAAGTGTATCTTGTGGCACACTTTTAGCTAAACCAAAAGGTATGAAGAGGTTACTTGTAACAGTTTTTATTGGTTTTCAACTTATTGGTGCCGCGTGGGCACAAAACGATGAACAACTGGAAAGTGTAAAGGCTGCCATGAAGGCAGGAAGCGCAAAAGAATTAGCCAAATTTTTTAATGAAAGCGTAGACCTTAACCTGAACAATAACCAAACTACGTACAGCAAGGCACAGGCAGAATTTGTATTGCGCGATTTTTTTAAAGCAAATCCGGTTACCGATTTTTCATTTTTACATAAAGGTTCTTCTAAAAGTGGCCAGCCTTACGCCATTGGCCAGTATAAGTCAGGGGCATCGAATTATAGGGTTTTCATAAAGTTTAAAGTAGTGGGAGCCGCACAACAAATTCACGAAATTTCATTCAGCAAAGAGTAATTTTTTTAGCCTCATTAATTGTCTATAAATTGCACTCGTGTTGCCTCCTTACATTACACCCGAAGTTTTAAAAACGTTTGTTACTCATGCCCTGCAAGAAGATGTTGGCGAGGGCGACCATAGTACGTTAGCTGCTATTGAGCAAAACAGGCAAAGTAAAGCCAGATTGTTGGTTAAAGGGAATGGAATTCTGGCAGGTATGTATCTGGCAGAGTTTATATTTAAAGAGTTTGATCCAACTTTAACAATAGAAAAATTTTTTAATGATGGAGATACAGTTAAAAGAGGAGATATCGCCTTTATCGTAAGTGGCTCGGCACGTTCTATTTTAACAACCGAAAGAGTAGTGCTAAACTGCATGCAACGCATGAGTGGTATTGCTACTAAAACAGCACAATATACTCAAGCCTTAGCAGGCACACCTGCTAAAATATTAGATACACGAAAAACTACACCCGGATTTAGGATATTCGAAAAATGGGGCGTTTATATAGGAGGAGGAAACAACCACAGAATGGGGTTATACGACTTAATCATGCTGAAAGATAACCACTGCGATATGGCAGGAGGAATTCAGCAGGCGATCCATCGCACAAAAGAGTATCTTCGCGCCACAAACAAAAAGTTGAAAATAGAAGTTGAAACAAGAAATTTAAACGAAGTAAAAGAAGCATTACTTGCCGGTGGAGTGGACATTATAATGTTAGACAATATGGACATTACCACTATGAAAGAGGCCGTACAACTGATTAACAAACAATGCCAAACAGAAGCAAGTGGTGGTATTACCGAACACAACATACGCGAGATAGCGCGTTGTGGTGTAGATTTTATTTCGGTAGGTGCGTTAACCCATTCGTACCAAAGTTTAGACTTAAGTTTAAAAGCATTTTAGTACAAGTGAATTATTTTAACCATGATAGTAAAAACTAAAAACTACAAACTCGACAAGAAAGCATACATAAAATTAGCTTTAACCAATGTATTACGTAAACAAGGATGGATAGCCCTAGTAGCGGCTGTAGCTATATGCTTAAACACATTGTGGGCACCCAGCATGTGGTGGTTTATTGGGGCTGTATTTGGTTTGGCTTTGTATGTGTTATTCTGGTGGATACAATTTTATGGAGTAACCCAATTAGAACAAGGCAAAATGTTATTCGAGAAATTTTCGTACGAAATAAGCAGCCAACAAATTGTGATGAAGCTTAACCCACGTGAAGGAATGCCAATGAAATGGGACATGATAAAAAGTGCAAAAGTTGGAAAAGATTATTTTATGTTGGTGGTAAACAAAGCCCAACTTATTTACCTGCCCTTCAAAATTTTCAATACCGATAACGAAAGAAAATTTGTTGCTTCTGTACTTAAAACCAAAGGCCTTGTAAAATAGTAATCGCGCATGACTATCGGGCAGGCAAAACAAAAGATATACCGGTATTGCGCATATCAAGAACGTTGCCACCATGAGGTTAAGCAAAAGTTAGCTGAGTTTGCATTAGACTCAGATATTATAGAAGAAATAATAGGGCACTTAATAGCAGAAGGATTTTTAAACGAAGAGCGATTTGCACGTACTTTTGCCTCGGGTAAATTTAGATTAAAGCAATGGGGAAAAGTAAGGATAACCCGCGAGTTAGAATCCAGAAATGTTTCGGCCTATTGTATAAAAGCAGGTTTATCTGAAATAACAGATACCGATTACAAAACCACTTTGCACCAGCTTATCTTAAAAAAAGCAACCCAACAAACTGAAAACAACATTTTTGTTTTAAGAGACAAAGTTGCCAAATACACCATTGCGAAAGGGTATGAACCAGAGCAGGTTTGGCAAGAAATAAAGCAACTTATACCAGATAAACGCCAGTAAAGGAAACCAGCCGACAAATTACACGAAATGTAAACTAGATCTTTGTTTTTTGTCGTATGTATAGGCATTCTTAACTTACTCTCGAAACCAAAGAACATGACCGCCCAAAAAACCGCGATTGCTGTATTGCAGCAGTTAAAAGAAATTACCGATCAACTTACCGAAACACAATTTGTGCAACCCATTACGGCATTAGGAAATGCAAGTTTAGCAAAGCATCTGCGCCACACCATAGAGTTTTTTTTATGCCTGCAAGCCGGATGCAAAACAGGCACAGTAAACTACGACAATCGCGAGCACAACACTTTACTTGAAAACAACAAAAGTATGGCGGTTGCAGTTTTAGAAGAATTACAAAAAAACATAATCAAACAAACCCACAACGTGCCATTAAAATTAGAAGTAACCTATGGCATACAAGAAATCAACAATGAGGTAGTTCAAACAAATTATACACGCGAGCTCATGTATAACATAGAACATGCCATACACCACATGGCCATTTTTAAAATAGGCTTAAACCAAGTAGCTCCGCAGGTAAAGCTTCCTGAAGATTTTGGTGTGGCATCGTCTACAATACGATACAACCAAGAAGCGGCTGTAACTACCTCCTGATATGTCTTTATTGACAACAATCAGGCGAAGTAATTTTATCATCAGGCTTAGGCATTGGGAGTATTGGCCATTTGGAATAATTCAAATGCCAGCCATTGTGTATTACTTCTGGCTTTCAATAAAGGCCCGATCGTTTTTTTTCTTTACAGCTTCTAACCCATCAATAGAAATGGGAGGCTTGTTAGGAGAGTCTAAAAGCGAAATTTTAAAAGCTATAACCGACCACTATAAAGCTAAAAGTAAGTTGATCCGCAGACCTATTCATGCGGATAAACTACAGTCCATACTAGAATCTGAGAAGTTTACGTTTCCGATAATATGTAAACCAGATCTGGGGGAACGAGGATTTTTTGTTAGAAGGATTAACAATGCAGAAGAAGCCAGGCAATACATGCAAGAATTCCCTCACGATTTTATCATTCAGGAATGTATTGAGTTGCCATTAGAATTTGGTGTATTTTATAAACGATATCCCACCGAAACACATGGGCATGTTTTTTCTATTACGGGTAAAGCGTTTTTAGAGGTTACAGGAAATGGAAAGGACACCTTGCAGGATTTAATTTTGAAGAAAGACAGAGCCAAACTACAATGGAATAAACTGAAAATCGTGTGGAGCGATAAATGGAATTACATTCCAAAAACTGGCGAAAAAATAATATTAAATAAAATTGGTAATCATTCTCTCGGAACACAATTTACCAACTGCAATTATCTGATTAACGCAAAACTAAACCATAGTTTCGATGTGCTGGCTAAAAGTATTCCCGGATTTTATTATGGTCGTTTTGACTTACGCTGCCAATCGATAGCTGATCTGGAAAATGCGCAAATTAAAGTAATGGAACTTAACGGGTGTGGGGCAGAGCCAGCGCACATCTACCAGCCGGGATATCCACTATGGAAGGCAGTTATAGAAATTATAGCCCATTGGAAATCTATTTATATAATTGCCAAACAAAACAAAGAAAAAGGTGTAGCCTACTATAAGCGAAAACAAGCCTTTGCCTATTACTTAAAGTTTAGAAAAGCAATGAAAGTATGAGTGTATTAATTGTATTTTTTATTGGCTTTTTTTTCAGTTTCATTGGCTCCATACCTCCGGGAAGTATAAACATGATTGCCATACAACTGGGCATAGAAAACAAATTTAAAACAGCTGTTTACTTTTCTTTAGCGGCTTCTGTTATGGAATATCCTTATGCCTGGATTGCCGTTGGCTTTGGCGAGTTTATTACATCAAATCCAGATGTAGCCATGCACTTAAAATGGATTGGTGCAGTTGTGATGTTAGTTTTGGGGTTTATAACCTTACGCGATGTAAAAAAGGCGAACCAATCTGCAACAATAAATACGGCAAACTACGGGTTCACGAAAGGCTTATTGCTCGCTATTCTTAATCCTATGGCTATGCCATATTGGTTAGGTGTAACTACAGGCTTAAAAACTTCGGGCATGTTACAGTTACCAGATCAACTTAGTGTACATGCTTATTTAATCGGGATAGTTGTCGGAACTTTTACTTTGCTTGTTTTAGCCGCTCGTTTATCGGCATGGTTAGGAAGTAAGTTGCATAGAAATAAATTTATACAATTTATTCCGGGTGTTGTGCTTATCGTTTTAGGTATATATAGTTTGGTTTTATACATACTGCAAAGTTGATAGCCCCATTGCAACATCAACCTTAACCTTTGCTCCGTGTATCCATGGCATGTTGGGTTGTTCGTGGCCCGAAGGAAAATTAAATCCAACAGGGTAATTGTATTCTTTTGTATAGTCTTTTATAATCTCTTCAATAGAGTTATGAAATGGAAAACTTCCTTGCTTACAATCAGTAAAATAGCCAATCAGCAAAGCGGCTAGCTTATCTAACTTGCCTGCTCTTTTTAATTGATTAAGCATACGATCTATCTTGTAATGGTATTCATCTATTTCTTCCAAAATCAATACGCAATTGTTGGTGTTAACTTCGGTTTTAGTACCTATAGAATCTACCAGCAAACTTAAGTTACCACCTGCTAAAACACCTTCTGCACTACCTTGTTTTCCTTTCGTTTGGGTATTCCACAAAATGGGATTTGGACGACCAGAAAACAACAAGTTTTGAAGAGCTACGTTTGCTTGCTCTGCTTTTTGATGGTGCATAGAGATAGGCATATTGCCATGTATGCTCATTACATGTTCATTACAGACAGCAATATGTAGAGATGTAATGTCACTAAAGCCAATAATCCATTTTGGGTGTTGGTGAAATTTTGAAAAATTCAGAGAGTCGAGAATGCGTGTTGTGCCATATCCACCTCGTGCACATAAAATGGCCTTTATTTCAGTATCGTTAAGGGCTTGTTGCAAATCTTGAAGGCGTAAAGCATCTGTGGCTGAAAAATAGCCACCGGTATCGCTGTATAAATGTTTACCTTCTTTTACGATTAATCCCCACGAGGTTAGCAACTGTTTGGCAAACTCCATTTCTGGTTCGTTTACTTTGCGCGCTGTGGCCACCAGGCTAACAACATCGCCTTGGTGTAATTGCCCTGGAGTTTTATTCATGTATAAAGGTAAGTGTAAAAAAAAAGCCCTTCGGTTTGCCGAAGAGCTTTTGATTGATAATAAGCAAAATTATTTAGGATTAGTAGCCGTTGCTGGCGCGGGTGTTACACCCATTTTTTTAAGAACTAGATCTGAGATGTTATTGGCAGGATCGCCATAAAGAATAACATCTAAGCCACCTAGTTGCTGGTTTAAAATGAAAGTGTAACCATTTTCTTTCGCTACCTCTTCGATGGTTTTACCCACTTTGGTATACACGGGTTCCATTAAGGCGTTTTGTTTTTTCTGAATTTCTGCTTGTGCATCTTCTTGAAGCTTTTGAAGATTGTCCTGAAGTTGTTTTAACTCGCGCTCTGTGTTTTGGCGCACAGCATCTAGCATTTTATCGTAGTTCTGTTGGTATTCTGTTACCTTTCTTTGAAACTCTGCACTTTTTGTTTCCAGATTTTTCTTCAATTGGTTTTGAAGCGTGTTTAAGTCTGCATCAATTTGCTTAAACTCGGGCATCTGGCTAAAAATGTATTCTACATCGGCATAGCCAACTTTAGAGGCGTTTTGGGCGTTGGCACTAAAAGCCAAGATTCCGAAAACAAAAATTACTAGTAGGTTTTTCATATTCATAACGGGTTCAAAATACACAGGAACAATCTTTATTTGCAATTCCTTTGTTTAGTTTAAGTTAAAATCGTGCCAATTTGCAATTAATTTTTCACAGTATCGTTGGGATCACCTAAACCGAGAGCTTCTAAAACAAATTCTGTATAATCGTATCGGGGGTCGGTATAAATCATTACGAGTTGCCCGGCCTTATCAAATACTATGGCCAAGTTGTTTTGTTTGGCCACTTTATCGGTTGCATCCCAAATTTTATCCAGTATGGGTTTTATTAATTCTTGTTTTTTCAAAAAATATAAACCTTCAACCCCAAAAAGTTTTTTCTGGTATTCTTTCAATTCGTTTTCTTTTTTTTGAATGGCCAGCTCACGTTCGCGTTTCATGTCATCGGTTAACAAAACCTGCTCTGCCTTTAAATTGGCTAGCATGCCATCAATTATTTTACTCATTTCGCGTACTTCGGCTTCCCACGCTTGCGACAACTGGTTTATCTCATCATCTGCTTTTTTAAATTCCGGCATTTTTTTCAGAATATAATCTGTATCGATATAACCAAAGCGTTGCGAAAAGCAAGTGGCGGTTATCAATACAAAGGCAAATGTGGTTGCAATTTTCATGCTATCGAATTTGTTGTCCGATGGTAAAATGGAACTGCGAGCCAGAGATATCTCTTCTGCTACCCAAAGGAACAGGATCAAATCCGTAAGCCCAATTCAAACCAATTAAGCCAAATGCAGGCATGAAAATTCTTGCACCAAATCCGGCAGAACGGTACATCTTAAACGGATTAAAGTCTCGGTAATTGTTCCAGTTGTTACCTCCTTCAACAAAGGTAAAGCCATAAATGGTGGCTGTATTACCGGTTGTTACCGGATATCGCATTTCGAGAACGAATTTATCATACACAATACCACCTCGTACGGTGCTTTCTGTGTTAATTGTACCGGCAAAATCCGGAGGAGTAAGCACATTATTTTCGTAACCTCGTAACCCCACTACTTCCTGGCCTAAAACAAACGAGTTAAACCCACCGGCTAAGCCATCGCCACCTACATAAAACCTTTCGAAAGGTCCTATACCGGTTTTAGCTTTGTTGTAAGCTCCTAAAAACCCAAAGTGAGCGCGGGCTTCCAGAACTAATTTCTTTTTCTTGTCTAACGGCAAGTAATAGCGGGCATCGAACATCCATTTATGGTATTCCTGAAAGCGGTTTCTCTCTTCTGCGCTTATTTCGTTGTAATCTTTGTTATTAAAATAAGAGTATGGAGGTGTAAGCGTTGCCGTTAGGGTTACTTGCGAGCCGCTGGAAGGGTAGCGAGGGTCATCTATGCTGCTTCGCGACAAGGAAGTGATAAGCGAAATAGCGTAAGAACTACACGTTGTACAACCCAATCCAAAATTTATGTTGCGTAGCTGAAAGGCAGAGAATGATAGGGTGTTATTTAAAGTAAAGTAATTATCGGGCCATTCGAGAAAACGACCTATACCAACAGAAATGTTATCCAGTTTTAGTAAGGAGTTTAAATCGTTAAAACTAATGGCGCCTATTCCGGCAGAGCGTGAAAATGATTTTGAATAGGATATCGTTAATGAGTGTGGTTTACGGCCACCTAACCAGGGTTCTGTAAAGGAGAAACTATAGTTCTGGAAGTTTCGGCCATTGGCTTGTGCTTGTATAGATAAGCGTTGGCCATCGCCTACTGGTAAAGGTCTCCACTCGCGTATGCGTGGAATATTCCGGATAGAGAAGTTGTTGAAGGTTAGTCCTAAAGTACCTACAAAGCCAAAACGACCGCCCCAGCCTCCAGAGAGTTGTATCTGGTCGTTAGATTGTTCTTCGAGTGTCCAGTCGATATCTACTGTTCCGTTTGCGGGGTTTGGTACTATGTTCTGTCCAATTTTAGCCGGATCAAAGTAGCCTAATTGCCCAAGGCGCTGTTGCGTACGAATTATATCGGATCGGCTAAATTTTTGTCCAGGAACTGTGCTTAGTTCTCTGCGAATTACGTGGTCGGATGTGCGCTCGTTACCCGAAAAGGTTACTTCATTTATAGTTGCCTGCTCGCCTTCATAAATGCGCATTTCTATATCGATGGAGTCTCCGGCAACTACGGTTTCGTAAGGTGTTACACGGAAAAACAAATAGCCATCATCCATGTACAAACCGCTTATGTCCATACCTGTTTTTTGATCGAAAGAAATTTTACGATCTATTAATTCGCGATCGTATACATCGCCTTTCGAAATACCCAATATTGTGTTGAGGGTTTGGTTAGTGTGTATGTAATTTCCTTTCCAATAAATATTTCGGATATGGTATTTAGGACCTTCGAAAAGATTTAAGCGAACATCTACTGTACGCTTATTATGGGCATAAACTGTATCGGTAATAATTTCGGCATCGCGGTATCCTTTAGAGTTATAGAAGGATAGGAGTTTGCGTTTGTCCTCTTCGTAATCTGTTTTAATGAATTTGGAAGTTGAAAAAACATTGAGTTTAACGTTATCATTTAAGAACTTTTTAACCTCTCTCCATCCTATGCTATCTCCGGTTTTCCAGAGGGGTGTGGTAAAGAGGCCTTTGGCTAAGGCTCTATGCAAGGTAAAGCGTGGGTGTTCTTTGGTAGATTTTAATTTCTTTTCGAGTTTTCCTTCGTAAAACGAATCGTTACCGGTAAAGTATACTCTGTTGATTTTTACTTTTGAATATGGCCTAACTTCTATGTTTAGTTTTATACCATCGCGTATAACGGTATCGCGTTGCTGAATAATTTTTACTTCTGTGTTTAAATATCCTTTTTTAACGAAGTGTTTACGAACTGCATTTTCGGTATTTCGGATAAGGGCATCGTTCACAATTTTTCCACGGATCAGATTGAGATCTTCTTTCAGCGCTGTTTCTTGCCCTTTAGATATGCCTGTAAATTTAAACGATGTAAGGCGTGGTCTTTCAGCTAGTACGATCATCAAGTATACAGTACTACCCTCTATTTTATCTACGTTAATGGTTACATCGCCAACTAAACCATGGTTCCATAATTTACGGATGGCTCCTGATATGGCATCTCCCGGTATTTTAATTTTGTCGCCAACTTTTAAGCCGGTTAAGGCTATCATAGAATTTTTATCTAATACTTGTAAGCCAGTAACTTCTATACCGGCAATAGTATACTCGCCCGGGTTTGCATAGTTCAGGTTTTGGTCGAGGCCGCTGTTGTTGGCGCGTTCTCTGCTTCTCCTGAATTGTGCTTCGGCACAAAAGGTTGTTACAAGTAATAGTGTTAGTAAAATAAATTTTTTCATGTTCCAACCGGATTCAATTGCTCACTGGTTTTTCCAAATCTTCTTTCGCGCTGTTGGTATGCCCAAACAGCTTCGAAAAGGTTTTCTTTGCGGAAATCAGGCCAGAGTGTTGGCGTTATATATAATTCTGAGTAGGCAATTTGCCATAACAAAAAATTACTTACCCGCATTTCGCCACTGGTTCTGATTAGCAACTCCGGATCTGGGATGCCAGCAGTTTCTAAATAGTTTTGAATAAAATTTTCTGTAATAGCTTCGGGGTTAGTTTTTCCTTGATGAATGTCTGAAGCTATTTGTTTTAATGCTTTTGTTATTTCCCAACGTCCTGAGTAACTAAGGGCAAGAATTAACGTGAGCCCATCATTTTGGCTTGTTTCCTGAATGGCCCACTGTAGGTTTTTTTGACAATCTAACGGCAAATGTTGGGTATCGCCTATGGTTTTAAGCTTTACCTGATTATCCATTAAAGTTTTTATTTCTTTTTTTAAGGTGTTTACCAAGAGTTCCATTAGGCCGTCTACCTCGTCTTTTGGTCTGGCCCAATTTTCTGTTGAAAAAGCGTAGAGGGTAAGGTATTTTACTCCTAATTCGCCACAGGCTTCTGTTACATCTTTTACAGATTGCACTGCATTACGATGTCCAAAAATGCGCAAAGCGCCTTTCTTTTTCGCCCATCGGCCGTTGCCATCCATTATAACGGCAATATGCTGCGGTATGCGTTCGGGTACAATATGTTCTCTGTATGAAGCCACAAGTGGGCAAAAATAAGGATTTAATGGTTTAGGAGGTAAAGTTTATGCTTGTTGTTATTATTTGTATGGGCTACCCGGGCAAGGAATTGTATAAAAAGTACGGGTAATGGTTATTCCGGTAAAGAAGTAGTTATCGTAATCGTTCGGATTTCCGAAGCGAAATGGAGCTTTGGTTCTGGTAGAAGCTTCGGAGGTATTATCCAGATAATCGAAAAAGGTTTTACGCATACCAAAATCTACTCCGATATACCAGAGTGGATTAATCACATATTTAACGCCCATACCAAGTTGTACAGATGGTTGCACAGAACTGTATTCTGCGGATTTATCTGGTACTCCTGCTATACCGAATAAGCCGAGGCCTGCCGAAACATAGGGTGTAAAACGTAAGGGACGTTTGGCACTACGCCAATCTAAAAAATGATATTCTCCGCCAACAAGTGCTTCGTATAAGAAAAGGTTGAAAGATGCATTTCGCGCATTAGCAAGTGCATCGGTGGTGCGGCTATCGCTTGCGCCAATTTTGCCCGCAGTTAATGATGCTTTAAAACTAATGGCCCTGCCACGGTTGGATCTGTATAGTACAGTGCCGGCAGGTTTTAATTCGAGTATATCGTATGTTTTTGATAACTCTCCGGTATAATTCCAAGCGCCAATACCAAAACCTATTTCGGAGTTCTGGCTAAGAACTGTAATGGAATGTAAAATAAATAGTGTTCCAACAAGTAATCGTATCATCTGAACTTGGCCCTATGAAAGGTTTTCCCAAGTATATACGTCAGGCGAATGGTGGTAATTGTGTAGGTGTCGCGGTCATTTTTGTTACCGCGTTTGTTATGTTAAATCCACATAATTTCTCGAAACATCATCTATGTAATCTGTAAATAAGTAGCGAAAACCGAACTCACCTGAAATATCCATCACTTCATTAATGCGGAAACGGGCACCGATACCGAATGGAATGGCAAATTGAATTCTGTTGTAAGGTTTGATACCTGCATTTGCTGCATCCGAAGGAAGGTTAGCAAATTGCCCTTCGGTTCCAAGTGGTTGCAAGTCTACCCATTTTCCATCTGTACCTTTAGCTTGTGGGTTATGATGAAAAACAGCTAACCCTAAAAATGCGTAAGGTGTCCATTTTACGCGACTTATGTAGGTACCCTGATTGGGGAATAGATCAAAAGTACCAACAACTGAAAGTTCTTTTATGCGGTTTCTGAAGCTTAGGTTTCTTACGTAGCGGTAGGCGTTGTCTCCGTTCGGGTCTGCAGACTCAGCATCAGAAGCGGCTAATGTTCCGTATGTGAAAGCTCCGGTTAATTGATAAAAAGGGCCAAAACGGTGTGTAAAAGAAAACCCGATGGCAGGCCGTGTAAACGAAATATCTGTACTGGCTTTGCGCGGAAGGGGTGCAATATCGCCATAGTAATTCATGGCGTTAAGGCTTATACCAAGGGCATTGTATTTTTTAGCAGGATCGAAACCCCTTTTTCTGCCTTTGTAATGGGCAATACTTCTGTTGTTTTTCTTGATGTTTTTTCGGCTCAATTGCGCTTGCGCATCATTACCTAAACACAGAAAAGCGGGAATCAATAAAAACCAGAGTATCTTTCGCATAACAATTAAAGTTTCACTTTACCTAAGATTACAAAAATAGTAAAAAATTAATTTCTTATGTCAAAACCCCAGTTAAGCTTTTGTCGGAGTGTTTTGAAGTAATGCTGACCCTCGAGTTGTATGAGTCTGGCTTTGAAGTTTTCTTTTTTTACTACGATTTCGATTCCGGAGTTGGCAGTGGCCACGCGGCTATCAAGTGTTAGCAAATAATTTTTGTTTCTGCTTTCTACCTCAAGTTTAATAATTGAACTATCGGGTACTACGATTGGCCTGGTGGTTAAATTATGTGGGCTAACAGGGGTTAACACAAAACTACCCGAACGGGGCAAAACCAAAGGTCCGCCACAACTTAGATTGTATCCAGTACTGCCAGTTGGGGTTGAAACAATTAAACCATCTGCCCAATAAGAGTTTAAGAAAGCACCATCGATAAAAGCGTGTACAGTAATCATGGCGGCCGAATCTTTTTTCATGATGGTAAGATCGTTTAACGCAAAATTGGTTTGGCCAAAAAGCTGAAAGTTTGTTTCGAGTTTTAGTAAAGCTCTTTCATCTAACTGGTAGGCTCCTTCAAATAGTTTATTGATAGCGAGAGATACTTCTTCTTGATTAATGGTGGCCAAAAAGCCAAGCCGCCCAAGGTTTATACCTAAAACAGGCACCATGGAAGGCCCCACATAACTAATGGTTTCCAATAATGTACCATCGCCACCTAAACTGAGAACACACGATAAAGGCTGCAAAGAATCGCCTGGTGTAAATACTGAAAATTTGTTTTTAAATCCTGCTTTTTTATACTGAATGGCTAAGGGTTCGGATAATACAGGTGTGGCTTGGTGGTCGTGAATTAATTCTACCACCCGATCGAGCACAGGCAAATTTTTTGTGCTTAGTTCTTTTCCATGTATGCCAACTTGCTGTACGGCCATGTGATAATGTAATTGGATTGTTACAGATGGGAATATTAAATATCTAAATAGCGTAATAGCATATCGAGGCGTTCTTTTTCTGGAGGTGCTTGTTTACTTTCCTGATAACGACCAATTACGCGATAACCAAACCGTTCTAACGTGGCTACTATACGCGATAGATCTTCCTGGTTTAATTTTAAGGTTAGTTTTATTTTTCCGCTATCGAGTGGATCTTCATTGATTAAACTGCTTAATACTTTGGTGTTGTTTTCTTCTATTAGCCGGCTAATGGTTGCTAGAGAATAGTCGGTGAAGCGCATGGATAAAACCAATACACTTCCGGGCATTTGTACGGCAGCAGCTTGTGCAAAGGAGGCGAGTGTATCTTGCACCGTTATTACACCTGCGTAGGTTTGATCTTCGTTTAAAACAGCTACCATTTGCACTTTATTTTCGGCAGCTATTTTTAGAATATCGTAAAAGTGGGTTTCGGTGGTAACAAAACTTTTTTGTCCGGTTAGCTCGAAATCTTTCACTTCTTTATCGATATCGTTGGCTTCAAGTATAATTTCTTCGGATATAAATCCCAATAACTTTCCTTCATCAACAACGGGCAGAAAGGCACACCGAAATTCTTCCATCCAAACGATTGCTTTGTGGGCATCGTCTGTGGTTTTTAGTGGAGGCACCATGTAGTTGATAAGGTCTTTAGCCAGCATAGAAATTTTTTAAGGGGTAACAAGAAAATCTTCTACTAGTTCATTAAAAGTTTCCGGGTGTTCCATCATTGGAGCGTGGCAGCATTTATCGATAAACCTGAGTGTAGAGTTGGGAATAAGCCGGTTAAACTCGTGTGCTACCATAGGTGGTGTAATTGTATCGTTTAATCCCCAAACTAAAAATGTGGGAATTTTAATATTGGGTATATCAGTAGCCATATTATGGCGTTGGGCCGATTTTGCTATGGCAACAATGCGCATGCATTTGGGTATGGAGTTAGTAGTTTCAAAAACTTCATCGACCAACTCTTTGGTTGCTACCGAAGGATCGTAAAAGGTGTAGGCAACGCGTTCTTTTATATAGTCGTAATTACCACGTTTAGGATATGAACCTCCCATGGAATCTTCAAACAATCCGGAGCTGCCGGTTAAGATTAGTTTTTTTACTTTATCCGGATTTTTTAAAGTGTAAGCCAAAGCAATATGCCCACCTAAACTATTGCCCATTATTACCAGATCTTTTAAGCTCATAGCCTGTACAAACTCTTCTACAAATTTTCTGAGGCCATCTATTCCAGCCTCTTTTACAGGCATTTCGTAAATGGGTAGCATAGGAATAACTACTCTGTATTTTCCAGAAAATCGATTGGTTACACCTTCCCAATTGCTTAATGCACCAAACAAACCGTGCAGCAATAAGATTACCGGACCGCTTCCTTCATCTACATATTTAAATTCTCCATGTTGTTTTACAACCAGTGCCATGCTAAGTATTATAAGTATAGTTTGTAAAAATAGTGCTTTAAGTAGAGTGTAATCTAGTTAAAAATGTGGGCGTTAAAAAACATCTTCGAACAAGGGTATGTAGCTGCTTATCCATTCGGTAACGGTTGGTGCTAATTCGCTTAATTTTGGATATAGCCATGCGTTGGCCGTCCATTTTTCCGGAAATGAATAGTTAAGAGAATGAACCAGCCATAAAATAACACTTACCATAAAGGCTGTTCTAAAAAAACCCAAAGCTGCGCCTGCTGCCTGATCAACCCTGCCTAAAAAAGATTTATCTACTTTGGCTTTTAAGGCTCGTCCTAACAGGGTAACTAATACAACTACGATAACAAAAACAACCCCAAAGGCTACATAAGGCAAAACGTGCTCGTTTATATTCCATTTTTGCTCAAGCAAAATCATGGCCTGGCCCATTAATTTAAATCCGCTTAAAACCCCCAAAATAATTGCCACTAAGGCCACCACCTCCATAAGAAAACCTTCTTTGTACCCCATAATGGCGCCAACGATCAGGAAAAAAACTAAGCCAATATCAATGTAACTCAAGACAATAATTTTTTAACCAGTTCCGAAATAAGTTTACCATCGGCTTTGCCGGCCAGTTGTTTTGTAGCTGCGCCCATAACCTTGCCCATTTCTGCCGGAGATTTTGCACCCACGGTTTCAATTATTTTTTTCAGCTCTACGGTTAATTCAGCTTCAGAAAGTTGTTTAGGTAAATATCGATTGATAACCTCAAGTTGGTTTAATTCTTTCTCGGCCAAATCTGCCCGGTTTTGTTGGGTAAAAATATCGGCAGACTCTTTCCGTTGTTTCGCAGCTTTGGTTAACAAACGTATTTCTACATCGGCAGCCACTTCGCCTGCACTGCCTTTTTCTGTTTCAGCTAAAAGGATAAGAGATTTAATGCTGCGTAAAGCATCTAACTCTTCTTTGTTTTTGGCAAGCATGGCTTTTTTTATGTCCTGATCGATTTGTGCTTTTAAACTCATATCATTTTATAGGTTAATTTTGAACGAACCACAAAACAAACTGTTTTAGAGTTGTGATTAGATTCAGCGTCAATATTAATAAATTCGCCACACTTAGAAATGCCCGGGGCGGCAACAATCCGGATGTGATAGAGGCGGCCATCAATTGCGAGCGTTTTGGCGCTCAGGGTATAACCGTGCACCCCAGGCCCGATGAGCGGCACATCCGTTATGATGATGTTTTAAAACTTAAGGATGTTGTAAAAACAGAATTTAACATAGAGGGCTACCCGGATGATAGGTATTTAAAATTGATTGAAAGGGTGAAGCCGGCTCAGGCTACTTTAGTGCCCGATGGCCCCGATGTTATTACCTCTAACGCAGGATGGAACACCATCCAACACAAAACTTTTCTGCAAGAAATAATTTCTACCTTAAAAAAATCTGGAGCGAGGGTATCGATTTTTATCGATCCGTCTCCACAAATGGCCGAAGGTGCAGCAGCAATAGGTGCAGACAGAATAGAATTATACACCGAACCATACGCCCGCGAGTTTAAGCTCAACAAAGAAATTGCTATAAAACCATATATAGAAACCGCTTTTACAGCACACCGCCTTGGCTTGGGCATAAATGCCGGACACGATTTAAGCTTAGAAAATTTACATTATTTCGCTCAAAACATTCCGCATCTGGATGAGGTAAGCATTGGGCATGCAGTGGTGTGCGATGCTTTATATCTTGGTTTAGAAAATACCATACAGGTATATTTAAGACAACTTAAAGTATAGTGGTTTTTGTAACTTTATTGCTTAAAGCATGTACCCATGAGTCTTAAAAATAGATTTACTGAGCAAGATCTTGCCCGAATAAAACAAGCAGTACAACAAGCAGAAAGTAAAATTTCAGGAGAAATTGTTCCGTTCATTGTAGAAAAAAGTGATGCTTATACAATAGCTACTTATCGCGCTGCAGTTTTAAGTGCAGCCATTTTTTTTCTCGGTATCATTTTTATCGATCGATACATTTTTATCGATCGATACATTCCGGATTTTGAAGTTTACGATCCTATTTTCATCTTTTTAATTGTTTTGGCCGGAGGAATACTAGGCGCCTGGCTTACCGCAAAAATAGATGTACTGCAAAGAGTGTTTATCAGCCAGGAACATTTCGACAGAGTTACCAAACAAAAAGCCGAAGCAGCATTTTTACAAGAAGAAGTTTTTAACACAAAACAACGTACAGGTATATTACTATTCATTTCTTTTTTTGAGCACGAAGTAATTGTTATGGCCGATAAAGGAATTAGCAAAGTAGTAGAGCAAAAAGAATGGGATGGAATAGTAAAAACTTTAATTGATAAAATAAAAACAGGCGATGCCATAGGCGGCTTAGAAGCTTGTATTGCGCGATGCGGACAACTTCTGCTCGAAAAAGAATTTACCATTACTGCCGATGATACCAACGAATTAAAAGACGACTTGAGAATTCAATAAAGACTAAAGATGATCTCCTCACAACTGCACCTTCACAGAAATTTATTTTTTGCATTTCTTTTTCTTACTGGTTTTGCTCAGGCACAAAGTCAACCGGCCATTCCGGAACTATGGGGCATGCGTGTACACGATGAGGCCAAAGTGTTAAGCACTGGATTTATCAGCCAGTTGGAAAATCAACTTAAAACATTCGAAGATTCTACTACAAACCAGGTAGCTGTATTGGTAATACAAACTCTTGATGGTTATCCGCTAGAAAGCTATGGCATACAGGTTGCTGAAAAATGGGAATTAGGAACAGCAAAAAACGACAATGGTGTTTTGTTGCTCATCGTTATACAAGACAGAAAAATCCGGATTGAAGTAGGCAAGGGTTTAGAAGGAATTCTTACCGATGCAGCTACAAGTCGCATTATCAGAAACGAAATAGCGCCTGCTTTTCGCAGGCAAGATTACGAGGCGGGCATTCAAGCAGGCATTGACGCCATATTGCGCACGAGCCAAGGAGAGTATCAGGCCGAGGAAGGTGTACGTTTAGAAGGCACAGAACTAACTCTGAAAGATAAATTACTTGTTGGCTTTTTTATATTCGGTATACTGGGTGTGTTTTCTTTCTTTGCTTTGTTTACACCCGGATGTGCAGGGTGGGGTTTATACGCATTTTTAATTCCTTTCTATGCGGTTTTTCCGATGGTTGTATTAGGCGCTAACGGTGGTATACTGGCTTTGGCAATTTATGCATTAGCTACCCCTTTCTTAAAAATGATTTTACCTAAAACAGAATGGGGAAAAAAAATATCAGAGAAATTAAAGAATAGCGGTAACAGTGGGGGCCGCGGTGGCGGTTGGTCTTCAGGCGGTGGTTGGTTTATTGGCGGAGGCGGAAGTGGTGGCGGTTGGTCATCAGGTGGTGGCGGTTTTTCCGGTGGTGGCGGAAGCTTTGGCGGTGGCGGAAGCAGCGGCTCTTGGTAAAAATGTTTTTAAATTCGTTTTACTTTTTTTAACCTTATACTTTAACTCTCTTTCCTTCTATGACTTGAAAGGGTTAAGCCATGCTTAAGCCCCATGTTTTATTTTTTAACAAGTCGTATGATGTTTTTTGTTTCGCTAATAAAAGGCCTGGCACAAGGCTATTTTTTTCGTTACCTGAGTCGTTTTCTAAATCCGGAGTTACTGGTGGGTATCGTTTTCATTATCAATCTTATTGTTTATTTATTATTCCCTAATAAAATATCAATAACAACTGGCGATTCGCTCATGCTGGAATTTGTTATTCTGCATGCCAATTTCATCAGCATAGTAGCCGCTATTTCTTCGCCTAATCAAGAAGTATATAAAAACAGACAAACCGTTGTAAATCTATTTTATCTCGTGTTTATCGTACTTATTGCAATTGGTTTAAACGCGTGGTTTTTTATGCTCAATTATTTTTGGTTGTTGTACCACCGCTTCACCATCAGTTTTAATGAGTCGCTAAAAAAAGAATTAATTCATGTTGGGATATTTACACTCATCAGAATTTTTTTATTTCTAATTACAGGTGCGTTAGCTGGAATTATAAACCAAATACTTTCGGGAGACGACCCCTTTACTTTGTTGTTGTGGGGAACATTTTTTTACAGTACACTCTTTTTATCTACCCCCTATTTTAAAAAGTTAATTAGCGAGAAAGTTATCGTAAAGGTTCATGTTATAGTTAAACTGATTACGACAACATACGAGAATACCTTAAAACGTTAATCGTGTTTATCTTAATTTTTTTAAGGGTATTTACAAATATGTTACGTTGTGTTAATCTGAACATACTGGGTAAAAGTCTTTAGGGTAAATGCTTTTTGCACAAACACCGTTAAATTTTATGCTAAACGAAAGAAAAAGAAGGAAATAAAAACTAAAAGTCAGATCAAGCAAAAGCAACCATCTGTAAAAGTTTTGCGTCTTACCCTAAAATTTAAAAAAATGAAAATTACACTTACCCTTTTGGCTGTACTTTGCAGCACCTCCCTGCACTTCGCACAAGTAAAAGATTTCCACCTCGATCAGGAATATGCCATCGCCAAAAACGGAACCATAGATTTGCGTTCATCCGATGCTAATGTGTTCATAACCGGAACAGACCGCACAGCTCTTGCACATGTAAAAATTGATAGAACAGTTGTAACCAAAGGATGGTCTGCAAGCAAAGGTTTTTTTACTGTTGATGTTGAAGCAAACAATGGCAATTTGGTAATTCGTGAGCGACAATCGAACCAAGCCACAGTATTGTTTGGATATATAAGCGAAGAATATACAATTAAATTGGAAGTACCTGAGGGTGTTAGTTTACAAATTAAAGGAGATGACGGAGATTATTGGATTAAAAATATCGATGGCGCCATCAGTTTAGATATTGATGATGGCGATGCAGAATTAACCAATTGCAAGGGCAATAAATTTACATTCAATCTAGATGATGGCGATTTAAAAATGAGTGGAGGAAAAGGAAGTTTATCTATTGATGCCAACGATGCTGATCTTACTTTTGAAAACGCTTCCTTCTCTTCTATTGATGCCGATGTAGATGATGGAAAACTAATTATTCAAAGTTCACTTTCGGATAATGGCAATTATGCCATTCGTTCGGAAGATGGTTTAGTGGTTTTTGATGTGCTCTCTGGAAGCGGACAATTTAGCATTCGCCATGACGATGCCCGCATTAGCGCAGAAGGTAGTTTTAGCAGCAAACAAGAAAGCGAACATTTTACAGAATTAGCCTTAGGAAATGGCACAGCTAAAGTTAACATCCGTGCCGATGATGCCAATGTTCGGCTTCGCTCGCAGAGTAAAAATTAAAATGTCAAAGGCTGTCGCAAGGCAGCCTTTTTTGTTTCTATCTATCTCAAAAAATTTTTTCAGGAAACACAGAGTTTCTACCTTCGCGACCTATGTTAAAACACATCGCGATAGCCGGTAATATTGGTTCCGGAAAAACAACCTTAGCCGGTAAATTAGGCAAACATTATGGATGGCAGGTTTTGTACGAATCGGTAGATAACAACCCGTACCTGCGCGATTTTTATGAAGATATGAAACGCTGGGCTTTTCATCTTCAAATCTATTTTTTAAACAGCCGGTTTAAACAAGTAAATGATATCCAGCAAGCAGCAAGACCAACTGTACAAGACCGCACCATTTACGAAGATGCTTACATCTTTGCGGCCAATCTTTATAAAAGCGGACACATCAACGAGCGCGATTACCAAAGTTATTTGGATATTTTTCACTCGATGGTTGGCTTTGTAAAAGCTCCTGATCTGTTGATTTACCTCAAAGCCGATATACCCAAACTGGTAGAGCAAATACAAAAGCGCGGAAGAGATTATGAAAATGCCATAAGATTGGATTACCTTAAAAACCTGAACGAACATTACGAAAACTGGATTGCCCAATACAAAGCCGGAAAACTTCTGATCATAGATGTTAACCCACTAGACTTTGTAAATAACACAGAAGATTTTTCGTTCATCGTTAATAAAATAGATTTAGAAGTGAATAGTTTGTTTGGCTAAACCTTGTGCTGGCTTCGCTGTTTAGCAAGCATGAAAAAGGCTTTTCTTGTTTTTCCTCATCAGTTGTATCGCGAAGCTACTCACGCTAAAAACGATGTTGTTTTTTTAGTAGAAGATCCACTTTATTTTACCGAACAAACCTTTCATGTGCAGAAGCTGATTTTACACCGAGCTTCCATGAAGTTTTACGCTGATTATTTAAAATCGCAAGGCGTAAAAGTTAATTATCTCGAGGCTAAAGAAATAGAAAGCTCAAAAAAGTTTTTCAAAAAATTAGCCAAGCAATTTCAAGTCATTCAATATTTTGATACGGCAGATTATTTATTAGAGAGAAGAATAAAAAGATACGCAACTGAAAATAATGTATCCACACAAAAATTACCCAGCCCTAATTTCTTTTTGCAACAAGATGAGTTTGTTCAACAACTCGATAAAGGCAAAAAATTATTCATGGCTTCTTTCTATCAAAAGCAACGAAAAAAGTTTAAAGTATTAGTAGAAAAAGATTTAAGTCCTGTTGGTGGGCAGTGGAGTTTTGATGGCGACAACAGAAAGAAACTTCCTAAAAATGTAATTCCTCCTCCCATCAAAAAAACCAAACAAAATGAATATGTATTAGAAGCCAAACAATACGTAAGCAAATTTAAAAACACAACAGGGCATGCAGAGGGTTTTCACTATCCGGTAACATTCGAAGAAGCCGATCAATGTTTCGATGATTTTTTAAAACATCGTTTTCATTTATTTGGCGATTATGAAGATGCCATCAGCACATCGAGCGACTATGTTTACCACGCAGGTATTACACCTGCCTTAAACATAGGGTTAATCAGCCCGAAACAAATTGTAAAAAACATTTTAAAAACTGCTGAAAAAAATAAAATCGGATTAAATAATACAGAAGGATTTGTGCGACAAGTATTGGGCTGGCGCGAATTTATGCGCGGTGTTTACCAAGAGATTGGCGTAACGCAACGCACTAAAAACCATTTCAACTTTACCAGAAAAATTCCTTATTCATTTTGGGAAGGCACTACAGGCATTGAACCAATCGACCATGTAATTAAAAAAATAAATAGATTGGGTTATTGCCACCACATAGAACGATTAATGGTATTAGGAAATTTTATGTTGTTGTGCGAGTTTGATCCTGATGAGGTGTATCGTTGGTTTATGGAAATGTTTGTAGATGCTTACGATTGGGTGATGGTGCCCAACGTGTATGGCATGAGCCAATATGCCGATGGTGGTTTAATGACAACCAAACCCTATGTTTCAGGGTCGAATTACATTTTAAAAATGAGTGATTTTACCAAAGGCGAGTGGTGCGAAATTTGGGATGCTTTGTATTGGAGATTTTTATATGTAAACCGCGAAGCCTTTATTAAAAACCCACGCATGAGCATGATGATTAATTTGGTAAACAAAATGGATAAGAAAAAACTGAGTGCATATTTAAAGCGTGCAGATACCTTTTTATCTACATTAAAAAGTTAACTATTCTTTTCTGATAGCTTCTACCGGATCGAGTTTAGCAGCACGCATGGCGGGGTAAGTTCCAAAAATGATACCGACCATTAACGCTACTATAGAAATAATGATGAGTGTATTAGCCGTAAAGGCAGCTTCGAATGGCATTTCTGTTAATGATCGAATGATAGGAATAAAAAGCATTGTACCGGCAACACCTAGTATTAAACCCATTGTGCAACCAAAAGCTGAAATAGCAACCGACTCTGATAAGAATTGAAATAAGATCGCAGATTTATTTGCACCCAAAGCTTTTCTTATTCCAATTTCTGCTGTGCGTTCTGTAACCGAAATGAGCAACACATTCATTACGCCAATACCGCCCACTAAAACCGAAATGCCCACAATTAAACCCATGATAATTCTGAATAACAAAAATCCTTTAGTGGCTTGTTCTACACGCATTTCGTTGCTTTGCACAGCAAAATATTTTTCAGCATCGTAAAAATTAGTTTTCAGCCACGTTGTAATTTCTGCTTTTAATGCGCCCACATCTTCTACGTTGTGTGCATCTACAACATAAGTAGGAGGATTTGCCTGAAGTTCTGCATCTGTAAAACTGGTAATAGAAGTTACCGCTATCGGCATTTTATTTTTACCTTGTTTCCAAATGCCTGCAATAACATATAGTTTACCGTTAATGGTTAAGGTATCACCTGTACTATTTTTCTTTTTTGGATTGAGTTGAGAAACCAATTGTTCATTGCACCAAATGGGTCGCAAGGTTTTACTTTCTTGTTGTTCCATGTTTCTTCCAAACAATAACGTATCTTTTGTAGTTGCAGATGGGCTGCTGGCAATTAAGCGAAAGGCAAGTATACTCGTATCTTTTTTAATGCTTACATTCTGCTCTATATTCCAATAGGTGTTAGCGGGTTTGCTCCATGTTTTATTGCTTAGCTTTTCAGGTGTTAAAATTTTAATGGTATCTAATTTTACTCTTACATCGTTAATAGTTTGCAGCGTTCTGGAATTAACAGCGATGGCTTTTATGGATGTGGTTTCTTCTATTTGCCTTTTTGCAAAATTTTCCATGCCATCAATTAAAGACAAAATGGCCACTAATGAAGCTACACCAATTACAATGCCTAATACAGATAAAAGGGTATGAAAAAAATTTGCCCGAATGTTTACAATAGCCTGAGAAAAGGAAGTAAGAAAAGTTTTAAGCATCTGCACCTGTTTACTGTGTTAAGTCGGCACGATCGATAAAATGTTACAGATTAGTTGGCTGCTTTTATCAGATCGGCTGCTTTTTCTGCTATCATAATTACTGGCGCGTTGGTATTTCCGCTAGAGATAACCGGCATAACAGATGCATCTACCACGCGTAAATTCTCTGTTCCATATACTTTTAACTCAGCATCTACTACGGCCATTTCATCATTTCCCATTTTACATGTACCCACCGGATGGTAAACACATTCTGCACTTTGCGCAATGTGATCGAGCAAGGCTTCATCCGAAATTTTATTAGTAGGAACATGATTGCGAATGCGATACGCATCGAATGCATTTTGTTCTAAGGTTTCGATAGCGTGTTTGCAGGCGGCAACCATTACCTTTCTATCTGTTTCGTGCGATAAATACTGTGGATCGATAATGGGAGTTTGTGCCGGATCTTTTCCTGCTAAACTTACGCTTCCTCTGCTAAGTGGCCGCACTTGGGTGGGCAGAATGGTATAACCGCTTTCACTCGGAAAAGTATCCAGATTGAAAATATCATATTGATAATTTTCTCCGGGTTGAGTGGGCGTAAACTGAAATTGAATGTCGGGTGTTGCTTGTGTTGCGTCTGATTTTAGAAAGGCAACAGCTTCTAACGGGCCGATAGATAAAGGACCTGATTTTGTGAGTAGATATTGACCGAGTGCTAAAGCTTGCCTCCATTTGGGTATATAATGATTGTTTGTTTTGATGTTGGATAAACTGCTTACGGCATAAAACAAATGGTCGTGTAAATTTTTACCAACTCCGGGCAAATGATAACGCTTAGCTATAGTGTGTGTCTTTAGTTCTTCTTCGTCTCCAATTCCGGCTAACATTAAAATTTTTGGCGATTCGAAAGCTCCTGCACTTACAATAACTTCTTTTTTAGCTTTGGCAGAAAGTGTTTTGCTCCATTTCGTTTGAAAGTTTACACCTACAACTCTTGTGTGTTGAAACAACAACGCTGTACACAAAGCTCCGGTTACAACGCTTAAGTTAGGTCTGTTTAATACGGGCAAAAGAAATGCACGAGCCGTGCTTTGTCTTTTCGCATTTTTCATTGTGTACTGGAACCAACCTGCACCTAATTGTGATGCTCCATTAACATCATGATTTAAAGGCAAACCTTTTTGCACACAAGCTTCAATAAATGCTTCGCCTACTTTTGTATGATACCAATTGGCTTGGGTTACGTGTAAAGGTCCGCCTTTGGAGTGAAAATCGTTTTCGTATTGTTCATTGTTTTCAGATTTTTTAAAGTAAGGCAAAACATCGGCATAACTCCAACCTTTATTTCCCAACGAATGCCAATGATCGTAATCTTCTTTCTGTCCTCGAATGTAGGCCATGGCATTGGTTGAACTGGAACCTCCCAACACTTTACCGCGTGGATGATAAATTCTTCTGTTTTTTAAATAAGGTTGAGGTGTGGTGTAATAACAGTTCCAATCTACTTTGCTGTGATGCAACATCATGTATCCTCCGGGTAAATGAATAAGTGGGAAAGTATCTTTTCCTCCGGCTTCTAAAAGTAAAACTGTTGTATTGGGATTTTCGGTAAGGCGATTGGCTAACACGCATCCTGCTGAGCCTGCTCCAATAATGATGTAGTCGTAAACCATAGTATGAAAATGGAATTTACTATAAAATTGAATGCATTCAAGGTTCGGATTAAATAAAAAGAGAAGCCAAGGCTTCTCTTCATTTTATCTTTCAGTTATCAATGATTTGAGGCATTGGATCCATAACGGATGGCTGTTTAAACTTTCTACCAGTTGTACTTTTTCTCCGCCATGTTCTTCAAACAATTCTTGGTATTCTTCTCCTATTTCGATGGTTGTTTCTAAACAGTCGGCCGTAAATGCAGGAGAGAAAACTAAAATTTTCTTCATGCCTTTTTTGGCGCATTCTTCTACTACTTTATCGCTAAAAGGTTCGAGCCATTTTTTATCTAAGCGAGATTGAAAACATACTGTATATTTTTCTTGCGGTATGTTTAATTTATCTGCCAACAAGCGTGTAGTTGCATAACAGGTTGCTTTGTAACACAATTTGTTTTCTTCTGTAATTTCATGTTCGCAGTCGTGGTCTTTGCATAAATCATCTTTATACACTTTATCTACTTGTCGTTCGGGTAAACCATGATACGAGAACAAGATATGATCGTATTCAGAAAGGTTGTATTGCTTTCCTCTTTCTACAAAAGCATCAATGTATAACGGATGGTTATAATATTGACTGATCATGCGTATTTCCGGGATCACCCACCATTTACAAAGCTCGCGCATCACTTCTTCTAAAGCAGAACCTGTAGATGCAGAAGCATACTGCGGAAACATGGGCACAACAATAATCTTATCAAAATTCTTCCAACGCATTTCTTCTAACACATGGGGAATCGATGGATTTTTGTAGCGCATAGCCAAGAATACTTCGTATTCTCCTGCCAATTCTTTCTGCAATAAATCTTTTACATTGTTGGAATGAAACAATAATGGCGAGCCATTTTCTGTCCATAACTCTTTATACACTTTGGCTGACTTTGGCGCGCGAAAAGGAACGATTATACCATTCACCAAAATTTTGCGAAGTAACCAAGGAATATCTATTACACGAGGATCGTTTAGAAATTGAGAAAGATAAGAACGCACATCCGAAACAGAAGGACTATCGGGCGTGCCAAGGTTTACAAGTAAAACACCGGTTTTAGCAGTCATACATTTAAAGAATAATCAAATAACCAAAATAGAGGTAAAGAGTTCCGAAAAGTTAAAACCAATTAGGAAAACTCCACACCATCCAACCATAAACTATAAATCGAAGGACGCGTGTGATAGAGATAAATAAAAATAATTTGAATGGAAATTTGATGGATCCGGCCAGCATACATGTTGCCGAATAGGGAACTGGTGTTACTGCGCCAACGATAACAAGAAAACCTCCATATTTTTTAAAGTTGGCTTCTTGCGGTTTTAAATAACGATCATAGATTTTTTTGAAGGATGGCGTTTTAGAAAAATAGTATCCGATAAAATACCCGATTACACCAGCACCATACGATATAATGGTAAGAATACTTAAGTTGATTACATATTCAGATAGCACTCCTTTGGTTTGCCAAATCAGCATAAATATTTCGGGTGGTAGAATACCAAATACTATTTCACTAACTGTAAATATGCTAAGTAAAAGAGGCATGTTGTCTCCTACTTTGTTAATCTGCTCTTCGTATAATTCAAGCTCGCTTTGTACCAACAGGTAGGCAGTAATGATAACAGCAAACCACAACAAACCTCGGATGAGATTTTTAATTAAAAAGCTTGACTTGGATTCTTGCTGTTCCATTTTATCCTTTCATAATAGGGTAACGTTCGAAGGGTTTGCTACTATCAAAAAGCAGCCTGTAAGTTGCATGTTTTTTAACAATATCCGGAGTTACCTGTTCTGCCACGCGTATCATTTTTGTGTTAAAATCTCCTATCCAATTGAGTTCATAAAGTTCGTATCGCAGATAATCTTCCTGCACAACTTTTCTAAAGGCCATAATAATGCCACCGTCTAAACCTTTGCCTTGGTGTTCGGGAACAACACCGAATAGAACACCAAAAGCCTTTTTATTTGTTTTACGCCAACGGTGGTAAACAAACTTCAATTTGCCTAACCAATTCATGTTTCCGTTTACATGTTTAAAAATTTGGTTTACTTCAGGCAAGGATAAAAAGAAAGCAACGGGTTCATCTTTGTAATACCCAAACCACAACAATTTAGGATCGATAATGGGTTTCATTTGTTTTACCAAATGGTTGGCTTGTGCTTCTGTAAGCTCAGGTATTTCCCCGCGATTGGCCCACGCTTTATTATAAACTGTTCGTATTTGGTTGGCCAGTTTTTTTAAATCGAGTGGCTCCATATAGCTGAACGTATAGTCCGGATTTTTTGCTACAACATCCGCTTTTTCTTGCAGCCTGGGGTGTAATGGGCCCATAATATTTCTACCAAACGTGTATTGGTAGAAATACACCTGAAAGCCATAGGCTTCAAAAAAAGTTTTGTAATACGGTGGATTATAATTGCATTGATAATTGGGTTGACGGTCATACCCTTCTACCAGCAAACCCCACCACTTATCGCGGTTACCAAAATTGATAGGGCCATCCATGGCTTCCATTCCTTTTTCTTGCAACCAGTTTTTGGCAGCATCAAAAAGTAGAAATGCGGCTTCTTTATTTTCAATACATTCGAAAAAGCCAAGGCCTCCTGTTGGTTGTTTGTTTCCCTTCAATTTGGTTCTGTTGTTAACAAATGCTGCTATTCTTCCGATGGTTTTGTTTTTCTCATCAACCAAAATCCAGCGAGTACATGTTCCGTCTTGGAAGGCTTTGTTCTTCTTAGAGTCGAATACTGCTTCAATATCATTATCCAATGGGCGAATCCAGTTGGGTAGGTTTTTATATAAGACCAGTGGGAAGTCGAGAAATTGTCTGACCAGATTAGGATGGTTTACCTCAATTATTTTCATGCGAAGGCAGGTTTTTCGCCATTAATTGCGCTGGTAATGCGGCATTTTTATCATGGCGCTGTTAATTCTGTTCGGCAAGATAATATGAAAGCGTGTACCAATGCCAACTTTGCTTTGCACAGAAATTTGTCCGCCTAATTTATCTACCGCATTTTTTACAATGTATAAACCAATACCGGAACCATCGCTTTGCTCGGATGCTCTGAAAAACATTTCGAATATTCTATCAAGGCTATCAGGATCGATACCAATTCCATTATCCGTAAAGCTGATGTCGGCACGCAAATGATCTATTCTGATTTTGATGTTTATTTCTGATTGTATACGGTGATCTAAATTTCTGTATTTAATGGAATTCGAAATCAGGTTTCGAAGAATTTCGGCAACGCGCCAGGGGTCGTTATAAAAGTCTATGCCTTCTATGCTAACGTTTTGTTTTATTTCGCTGGCTCCGTGTAAATAACTTAAATCGCTGAAGGTATGGGCAATTACTTCGCGTAAATCTACTTTAGCAACGGCTACATCTAACTTTAAATTTTTTGAATGACTTAAAACATCGCTGATAAAATGATCTAACCGATCTACTTTCTCTCCAATCAGATTAATATAATCCATCGGATTGTCTGTATTACCCGGTAGGCGGGCAAGGTTTACCAATCCTAAGATAGAAGACAGTGGGGCGCGCAAATCGTGCGATACTTTGTATACAAAATTATCGAGTTCGGTGTTTCTGGTTTTTAATTCTTCTTCCACACTTTTTCTGTCGGTGATGTCGACATACACACCGTAAATACCAATTGTTTGGTTTTCGAGTGTTACGGGTACACCGTATAGAATAACGTTAATTAACCTTCCGGTTTTGTGTTTGCGAATAGTTTCGATGCTAACAACGCGGTGCGAGGTAATGAGATTGTTTAAATCTATGCCTTCGTTTTTTAAATCTTCGGGTACGATAAAATCATTTAAGTTTCGGCCTTGCAGAGTTTCTTTATCGAACCCAAACATTTCGGTAAACCCATTATTAACCAGGTGTACGCGGCCTCGTTCGTCTAGCATAACAACGGCCATAGGTGCACTTTCGAAAAGTTGCGTAAACAACATTTCGTTTTTGCGCATTTGTAGCTCTGCGTGTTTTTTATCGGTTATGTCTCGGAAAATTACCTGTGTAGCGGGGTTGCCTTTATAGATAACCGGTGTAGCAATGGTTTCAACAAACATTTCGGTGCCATTCATGCGCAGAAACTTTTGTTCCACCATCGGAAGTGTTTCACCTTTAGCCACAAGCGCCATGCGTTCGGCAGCAAGCTGGTGGAAATCCGGGTGTACAAAGCGTAACACATCGCTTCCCAGTAACTCTTTAGGGTGTTTGGCTCCTAGCGATGTATATGCCTGAGCGTTAGCAAATACCAATTTTCCCCCTGCATGTATAACTATGCCTACCGGAAGTTTTTCGATTAATGTTTGGTATTTACTTTCAGACTCAACACGGTGCTGTAGGCGCTCGGTAATGTCTTCTATTATTCCGCGTCTTACAATTTGGCCATCGGGCGTAACATGGTGGTTAGATCGTATTTCGAGCCAACGTAATTGTTGCTTAATGGTAGCAGGGCCACTCCAAAACCAATCTCCGCCTTTGGCGTGGCTTTCTGTTGCGCTTTCTCGGAGTTTAATTAAATCTTCGGTTGTAAAAAGGCTGTCGAACAAGGTTACATCGGCTAATAGAGCTTCGGGCTGTATACCTAAAATTGTGGAAGATGTTTCGCTAACAAAACTAAAGTAACGCGTTCCACCTGGCTCGATAACGTATTCGTAAATTACTACGGGTAAGGACCTGAACAGCTCCAGCATGGAAGATAAATGGTTTTAGTTTAAAAAATCGAGATGGTCAGGGGTTAACTGTCCGAAATATAATTTTCTGTAACGATAAAACAAGCAAACTTTCATAACATAATGTTTAACCTAGCAGAAATAATCTTGTTCTGCGGTCAAAAACTAATTTTTTCAATTTAATGGGTATCCTGTAAAACCAGATGGATACGAGGTTTTAACCCCTCAAGCTAATTTTGTATCATTGCAAGCCATTGGTAAAAAGCCTTTGGTTTGTACTAGATCTATGCGCACCAAGGCCATTACCCGTCTTTTATTTACGCTTGCCATATTAATGTGGTTGGCATTGGTGTTTACCGATCTTTCCATATCCTTTAGTATTTCAAATGGTTTACGGCCCGAAATAGCTACCTGGGTGCCCAAGGTAATTTTAAACATCTACATAGTTCTTTTATTTTATTATTACCGTTTTAAGATTGAGCGAGACGAGTCGCTAAACTTTATTGATTTGCTTTGGCGCGTTTTTGCCACCGGGCTTATTGCCACCGTTCTATCGTTAGTTATCCGCTTTTTAGAGTATTTGATTGGCGGCACCAAGCTTACCAGCCATTTTTTATACCAGGAATTTACCTATTTAATTAACCTGGGGCTGATGGTTAGCGTGTTGCTTTGCGCATTTATGGCGTGGAAGCGATTGATTCTATATCAAAAATCAAAATGGTTAATCAGGTTATGGATTGCGTTTGAGTATGGCATGATGATATCGCTTATCTACAACAGTTTTTCGTTTCCGTTTGTAGCCCGGTATTACGAATTTATTTTAGGGGCATTCGTATTGGTTGGTCTTGTATTATCGGGCAACATGAAATGGGTTGCTTACCTGAACTTTCGCCAGAAATGGACAGGCTTACTTTTATTATTGTTAACCATTTTTTATCTCTTCTACATCTTTCTTACTTCCGGAAGCATCATAAACAGTTTAGGAGATCAACACACGGTAGGCATAGATCATACCTACCATATATTCATTCTATCTTTAATGATATTCGTTTCTATCTACTCAATCTTTTCTTTTCTCGTAATTCTGTTCAACCTGCCTACTACATCAGTATTCGAGCAGAAGTTAGAAGAGGTGGTAAACTTCCAACGCATTAGCCAGTCGATACAAACCGAACAAAACGAAGAAAGTGTGTACAACATTTTGCTGGAAACATCGGTAAGCACAGTATTTGCAGATGCTGGCTGGTTGGAAATAACCGGAGACCGTGAGCAACATCGCGTATACACCTACGAGATAACCGATAAAGAAGCCAGCGATATTATCGAGCATTTAGCTAAACGTAATGTGCGAGGTTTGTTAGAACAAAACCAAGACAAAACCCGAAACTTAAGCAAGCATTTAGCAACCTTAAAAGGATCTCGCTTTCGCAGTATTTTGGCATATCCTATTTATGTTAAGGGCGAGAACATCGGCACCTTAGCTTTGCTGAAAGAATTACCCGAAGGATTCAATAAGGAGATGAATAAAATTGTTTCCACCTTCGCTAACCAGGCCGGTATTTCAATAGAGAATTTCAGGCTTATGGAAGAAGCCCTGCAAAACGAACGTTATAAAGAAGAGCTAAAGATTGCCAAAACTGTACAAAAAAGTTTGTTGCCCCAGGTTTTGGAACAAGGGCAAGATTTTGAAGTAGCGGCATTTTCGGAGTCGGCCGATGAAGTAGGAGGCGATTATTACGATACACTAAAAATTAACGACCACCAAACCGCACTAATCATTGCAGACGTTTCGGGCAAAGGCACAACAGCAGCCTTTCATATGTCTCAAATGAAAGGAATATTTCACAGCCTGGCGCAAGGGTGTATAGACCCTAATGAATTTATGTTAAGAGCCAACCAGGCTTTAATACATTGCCTGGAACGAGGTTCGTTTATAAGCGCAATATTTTTTTTAATAGACTCGCAGCAAAAGCTAGTAAAATATGCAAGGGCAGGCCATTGCCCTATTCTGTACTATAACAAAACAGAAGATCGGGCATTCTACTTGAAAGATAAAGGGGTAGCATTGGGCATGGTACGCAATAAAAGTTATCAAGACTTTATCCAGCAAAAAGAGTTTACTTACAAACCAGGAGATGTAATGCTTATGTTTACCGATGGTATAACCGAAGCAAAAAACCAGCGCAACGAACAATTTGGCAACGACAGACTAGCAGAAGTTTTATACGATGTAAAAACCGAATCGCCCAGAAAAATACAAGAGCGCCTAATCAGCCGGTTGTATGAGTTTTCTGGTACCGATAATATAGACGATGATTACACCACACTTATCGTTCGATTTAAAAATTAAACTAAATACAGCAAACACCGTTAAACCATGATACACATAAAACGATTACAAGAAGATGGGGCAGATGTGCTGGCGTTGGTCGGAGAGATAGATGCAAGTTCTTCCATCGATTTGGATTTGGCTATCGCCAGAAGTGTAGGAGAAGGGTTTACCAAAATCCTGATAGACTGCAGCGCATTAGAATATATTTCCTCTGCCGGCTTGGGCGTGTTTATGTCATACATAGAAGAGTGTAAAGAAAAAAACATCAGCATGGTGCTATTCGGTATGAATAAAAATGTGGCTAACACATTTGAAATTCTTGGCTTGAATGAATTGTTACAAATAACCGCAACGAAAGCCGAGGCTAAGCAAAAACTGTGATATGAAGTACAGCTTTTCTATAGGATGTAAATTAGAAAACTTAAAAGACCTTCGTGCCTTTATCCGCGAAAGCCTGGGCAAACATGGAGTTACCGAAGTACAGGTTAGCGAAATTGTATTGGCATTAGACGAAATGTGCTCTAACCTAATGATCCATGCCCACCATTGCAATCCAAAAGATTTTCTTGAAATCAACATCGTTATAGCACCCGGCACGCCATTGATTTTCGAAATAATAGACGATGGAACCTTGTTTGATATCAATCAATTTTCAGAACCTGAACTAAACAATCTCATTCATGATAAAAGAAAAGGTGGCTTAGGTATCCGTCTGGTAAAATCCATCATGGATAAAATAGAGTATACCCACCAAAGCGGTAGAAATATTTGTCGCTTACAAAAAACAGTTACCCTCACATCCTGAAAAACGGTTGAAACTTTTATCTATTCAGTTTTAAATTGTCGGCAAATTTTTATGGGCATGAAATCAAAATTTTTTAATCTGTTATTCCTCCTCACGTCAACTATAGGTTTTGCACAACAACCCGGTAAGAAAGAAAAAGTATTATTAACCCTCGGCAACGAACCCATCCTAACCGAAGAATTTATTTACTTATTCGAGAAAAACCACAAAGCAAAACCAGAAGAATACAAAGCAACTAACATCGAAGAATACGTAACCCTTTTCAAGCGTTTCAAATTAAAAGTAAAAGAAGCACGCCAACGCGGGTACGATACCACCACAAAATTTAAAACAGAACTAGCCGGCTATCAAGAAGCCCTTCGTAAACCTTATTTACCCGATAACAACCTGGCCGATAGCCTTGCTCGTATAGCATACACACGCATGCAATACGAAGTTAAGGCATCTCATATCTTAATTCGGTTGGCCGAAAACCCAAGCCCTGCCGATACACTGGCAGCTTGGGATAAGATAAACGCTTTAAAAGATAAAATTAAAAGCGGAGAAGATTTTGCCACGTTAGCCTTGCAATATTCAGAAGATCCATCGGCCAAAGCCAACGAAGGAAACCTCGGATACTTTACAGCCTTTCAAATGGTTTACCCTTTCGAAACGGGTGCATACGAAACAGCTATTGGCGAAGTAAGCCCAATAGTACGTACCCGTTTTGGATACCATATTGTTAAAGTGTGGGATAAACGCCCTGCTAAAGGTGAAGTGGAAGTTTCACACATTATGGTTAGATATGGTAAAGAGAGAACCAACGAGCAGGCAAAAACAATTGCATTTGAAATATACGACAGACTAACCGGAGGAATGGCCTGGAACGAGCTTTGCCGAACATACTCAGAAGATGCTAATTCTAAAGACAATGGCGGAAAATTGCGGCCTTTTGGAACCGGTGCATTTGCCTCAGTTCCTGAATTTGAAACCGCAGCATTTGGCTTAACAGAACCCGGAACATATACACCACCGTTTTCTACAGCATACGGATGGCACATCGTAAAGCTAGAGCGCAAAATTCCGCTTGCCGAATATGCCGAACTCGCTCCACAATTAAAAAACAGAGTAGGCCGTGACGAACGCATGCAAGTTGCCAGAAAAAGAGTACAACAATCTTTACAAAAGAGATTTCAGTTTACGGAAATGGCTAAAACAAAAGAAAGCATTTTTGCATTAGCCGACACCACCCTGCAACAAGCAAAATGGAATCCCGATAAAAATGGCTTAGCAGATCAGGTAATTTTTTCGATAAGAAACAAAGCAGTAAAAGCACAGGTATTTTTTAACTATGTAAAAAAACAACAAAAGCCGAATAAGCAACAACCTGCTACTTATATGCAGCAGCTATATGAAAGTTTTGTGCAGCAACAACTCGAAGCATCATTAGAAGAAGATTTGGTACAAACAAATGCCGATTACCGATATTTAAGCAAAGAATACTACGAAGGCATTTTGCTTTTCGAAATAATGGAAAAAGAAGTGTGGGCAAAGGCTGCATCAGATACCATTGGCCTCGATAATTTTTACCAACAAAATAAAGCAAACTATACAGGCGCTGAGCGTGCAGTTATAGAAGTTTATCAAGCACCTCAGCAAGCAAACCTCGATGCCCTACTAGAACAAATAAACACGGGGGAAGAAGTGAAGGTCGACTTTCTAAAAAAGAATAACATAAAAAAAGAAGAAGGGATATTTCAAAAAGCAGAACGTGCATACCTGCAACAAATACCCTGGCAAAAAGGAATACATACTCTGGCTTTAGACGGAAATCATTACCTTGTGCGGTTGTTGGATATACGCCCAGAAGGAATTTTGCCGTTAGAAGAAATACGTGGAAAAGTAATAGGCGATTACCAAACTGAGTTAGAAAATCAGTGGGTAAAAACACTGGAAGAGAAATATCCGGTTAAAGTAAATGCAAAAGCAAAAAAGTATGTTCTGGCAACACTTGTTCGCAAATAATAACAAACAACGTTTTTTGGTTGGCCTAACCATGCTAATACAGGTAACACTAACGGGCTGCGATTTTATAAAACGTAAAAGTAATGTTAATGAAAACGATGACCGCGAAGCAGTAGCCCGTGTAGACCAAACATTTTTGTACCGCGATGAACTAATAGGAATTGTACCTCCCGAAACCAATAAAGATGACAGCACTGACAGAATTCAAGCCTACATAAATTCTTGGGTACACAAACAATTACTAATTAGACAAGCCGGCAGGCAAATAAACATTAACAAAGCCGAAGTAGAACGAAAACTTTTAGATTACCGCTACAGCCTTATCGCCTACGAATACCAAACAGCGTATATCAAACAACATCTCGATACGGTAGTAACCGCACAAGAAATAGAAGCTTACTACAAACAATACAACTCTAATTTTGTACTTAAGCAAAATATAGTGAGAGCAACGTATCTGAAGGTTCCTCTAACAGCCCCTAAAATCAAAAAAATAAAAGACCTGATCATTTCTACTAAAGAGAAAGATAAAGCCGAATTAAAATCATATTGCCTCAGTTTTGCATCGGCCTACCACCTGGCCGATTCTACCTGGATGCAGTTTGATGATTTAGTAAAAGACTCGCCCTTAACCGATATACCCGATAAATTACAATTTTTAAAACGTACACCGTATTACGAAACATCAGACGACACGCATCTTTATATGGTAAACGTAGAAGAATACCGAATCTCCGATTCGGTTTCTCCATTAGAATTTGTACGCGAAGAGATTATCAATATAATTTTGAATAAAAGAAAAGTGGCACTGGCCAAACAATTAGATGAAGAAGTGTTTAACAAAGCAAAAGAAAACGAAGAATTTGAAATATATGGGAACTAGAACCTGGCTGTTATGTATATTTTATTGTGCCTCACTAGTAGCGTGGGCACAAAGCACACCACAAGGTTTTACAGTGGATAAAATCATAGCAAAAGTAGATAACTACATAGTATTGAAATCAGAATTAGAAAGGGCCTATCAGGATTACCTAACCAATGGAGGCTCGCCTTCGCAAGAAGCACGTTGCCAATACCTTGCTATTCTAATTCGTAATAAATTAATGGTGGCCAAAGCCGAGATAGATTCTGTAGTTGTAACGGAAGATCAGGTAGACAACAACCTCGCAAGACGTTTCGAACTCATCATGTCGCAATACGGAGGTTCGCAGCAACAAATAGAAGCAGCATATGGTAAATCTCTTGAAGAAATTAAATCGGATATCCGCGATCAGGTAAAAGAGCAACTTGTAGTTCAAAAAATGCAGGAAGAAATAACGAAAGATATAAGCGTAACTCCGGCAGAAGTAAAGCGATTTTTTTATAAAATACCGAAAGACTCACTTCCATTCCTTTCAGCAGAAGTAGAAGTAGCCCAGATTGTGCGCACAGCAAAAGTAAGCGAAGCACAAATAAATGAAACCAAACAACAGCTTATTACTTTACGCGATAGAATTCTAAGAGGCGAAAAATTCGAAGACCTAGCCAAAGCCTATTCTGCAGACCCAAGTGTAGTAGCCAACGGTGGTAATATGGGTTTTGTAGGGCGTGGGGCTATGGTGCCGGAATATGAGGCCATGTGTTTTAAACTAAAGCCCGGAGAAATTTCTATGCCTGTTGAAAGCCCATTTGGATTTCACATCATACAGTTAATTGAAAGGCGTGGAAACGAATACAATTCGAGGCATATACTCATGTCGCCCAGCCCATCGGAAAGCGACCTGCGCGATGCTGCTGAATTTCTGGACAGCATACGCTTACTTGTGCTGAAAGACTCAATTACCTTTGAAAAAGCAGCTAAGAAATTTTCTGACGATGTAAACTCGAAAAGCGGAGGAGGATATTTTACCGATCAGGAAGGAGGGACATTAATTTCTGTTGATGAACTCGATCCGGCAGTGTTTTTTACTATAGACACTATGAAAATCGGGAACATCTCTAAACCAGTAGTGTATAGAACAGACCAACAGAAAGATGCCATGCGTATTTTTTATTACAAGAAAAGAACGCCACCTCACGAAGCAAATCTTACAGACGATTGGAACAAAATTGCCAACTATACATTAAACGAAAAAAAGAACCGCATTTTGTTTAAATGGTTTGAAAAAGCAAGACAAGATGTTTTTATTAGCATAGATCCTACATACGATTATTGCAGGTTATTAGAATAGTATGAAAGAATACACAAACGATGTGGAGGCCGCACAAGCATTAGCCGAAGCAAGTAAAAAACTACAAGCCGAAATTGGTAAAGTAATAGTTGGCCAGCAAGAAGTCGTAAATCTTGTATTAACGGCAATATTTTGTAAAGGACATACCTTGCTAGTAGGTGTTCCTGGGTTAGCCAAAACACTGCTCGTGCAAACCATTGCCTCTGCACTCGATTTAGAATTTAAACGGATTCAATTCACTCCGGATTTAATGCCTTCGGATATTGTTGGAGCAGAAACGCTGGATAAAGAGCGAAATTTGAAATTTGTGAAAGGCCCCGTATTCGCCAACATTATTCTGGCGGATGAAATAAACCGAACACCACCCAAAACACAAGCGGCATTGTTAGAAGCAATGCAAGAATATAAAGTAACAATTGGCGGTATGCGCCATACCTTGCCCGACCCTTTCTTTGTTTTAGCTACACAAAATCCAATTGAACAAGAAGGTACATATCCATTACCTGAAGCACAGCTCGACAGGTTTATGTTTAATTTACAACTTAATTACCCATCGTTTAGCGAAGAGGTAGCCGTTGTAAAAAACACAACCTCCGACAGTAAACCAGAAATTAAAAGTGTGCTGGGAGCGGATGAAATTGTGGCCTTTCAGCAACTTGTCAGACGTGTGCCTGTTGCCGACAACGTAATAGAATACGCAGTAAAGCTTGCTGCTAAAACCAGACCGGGTACACCAAATGCTGCAAGTCAGGCAACTGAATTTCTGGAATGGGGAGCCGGCCCAAGGGCTTCACAATTTTTGATAATTGGTGCCAAATGCCACGCTCTGTTTAGTGGTAGATATTCACCTGATATAGAAGATGTACAGGCTGTTGCTAAACCTGTGCTACGCCACCGTTTGGTGCGCAATTTTAAAGCAGAGGCAGATGGGATTACGGTGGATGCTATAGTAGATCAACTAATGAAAATGTAAATAGTATACTGTTTATATTATTGGAAGTTTTATAACAGAGGGTAGTTTGTTACTATCGCTTTTCCCAGAGAATAACGCTCAGCTATAAAAAAACAAAATGCACCTGCCAGAAAAAATTCTGAAGGTGCATTCATTGATATTACGCTTAGCCTTAAGCGGCCTTCGACAATTTGTCTTCTTTAACAGTATTGGTTCGAACTTCTTTAGCGTCTAAATCGAACCACTTAACTTCTACCACATTACTTTTGATGTACCGTAAAACTTCCATCACTTTTCCGTCTAACTTATTGCGAACACGTTCGCCTTTTCTGAACAATCTCCTCATAATAACAAAAAACGAGTTTAGTGCTTTTTAAATGTACAAATCATTTTCGGAAAAACAAGATAAGCACAAGCATTACCTATAATCGAATGGCATAAATAAATTCCCTTGGAAAATCTTCATACACACCGCTGAGCGTAACTAATTCTCCGCTCTTTTTCTTTTTCATGATCTCATTAAACTCTTTAACGGATTTTACAGGCACATCGTTCACGTGTGTAATGATAAAGCCTTCGCGTATATCAGTATCGCGTGCTAAACGGCCATTTCCTAATTTGCTTATTCTAACACCTTGGGCTATTTCTAATTTCTTTAAAAGTTTTGCTTCAATATCTTCTACTTCTAAACCTAAAGAGGCATACCCTCCTACTTCTTCGGCTTTTACCACAGAAGATTTACCATCTCTAGCGTTTAGTAAAACAGTATAGGTAACTTCTTTTCCTTTTCTGTTTACGGTTACATTTACTTTGTCGCCAGGTCGTTTTCTTCCAATATATTCAATTAAAGAAGTGCTGGATTTTATATTGGTTTCATCAATTTTTACCACAACATCTCCTTCTTTTAAACCAGCTTCTTTTGCCGATGATTTTTTGGCAAAAGCAGAAATGTAGGCGCCCTCTAAAACGGTTAATTCATATTCTTTTGCCACATCGTTATTTACACTTACTATACTAACACCAAGCCAACCGCGTTGCACAACACCATATTCAATTAAATCTTCAACTATTTTTTTTACGATATCAGAAGGCACTGCAAATCCATACCCTGAATAGGCCCCGGTAGGGCTGGCAATGGCTGTATTGATTCCGAGTAACCCCCCATTTAAATCTACCAAAGCACCACCACTGTTGCCCGGGTTAATGGCTGCATCGGTTTGTATAAAAGATTCGATAGCTGTTGAACCAAATTCATTGTTTCTGTTTTCGGAATTTAAAATGCCAATGTTTCTGCCTTTGGCACTAATGATACCCGCAGTAACAGTAGAATTTAAGTTAAACGGATTACCAACTGCCAAAACCCATTCGCCCACTCTTGCCTTATCAGAATCTACGAACGATAAAAATGGCAAGTTTACTTCCTTAATTTTTAAAACAGCCAAATCTGTGTCCGGATCGGTTCCGATAACTTCGGCTTTAAAAGATCGATTATCAAATAACGTTACCTCTACTATATCTGCATTGCTTACCACGTGGTTATTGGTTACGATGTAGCCATCTTTATTAATGATAACACCAGAGCCTGTAGCCTGCGATGGTCGGTTTGGTGTAGAAGGGCGCTGTGGCCCACCAAAAAACTCACGAAAAGGGTCGAGGTATAGGTATTGATCGTTTCGGGCCGATTCCTTTTGTGTGGATTTAATGTGTACCACAGCTTTGGTAACTTTTTCGGCAGTAGTGGTAAAATCTAACGGAACAGTTTCTCCCTTATCGTTAACGATATAAGCAACTTGCGTTACCGGGGGCTGATTTGAGGTTAATCCATTAAAAGTTCTTTCATTATGTAACCAATTGTAGGCAACCAAAGTAAAAATGCTTCCTAATACAGCAGCTAAAATGAGTGATCCTATCTGTTTCATAAAAAATGGTTTAAAATTTTGCTTGCAAAAAGCAGGCAATTTGTAACAAGATGAAAATTTGTCAGGCCTGCTGACTTTTTCGGTTTTACATACGCATCGGGCGTGTAGTAGTTTCGCTGTTTTTTAGCTTGGTTAAAATAGTATACAGATGGTTTCAGCCAATGTTATTTTATGGAGGCTACGCAAATAAAATAGCCAACGAAAATTGGCCTCATAGCCACGAATATTTTCTGTTCGAATTCGCCAGAAATACGAAGGTTTTGGATTAGGCTTCATTTAATACCTTTGAGGAATGATGGTAGAAATTAAAGGGAAAATCACACTCAAAAGAGGCAAAGAACAATCGGCCAGAAGATTTCATCCGTGGATTTTTTCTGGGGCCATTCATCAGGCTACCGCAAGTTTACAAGATGGTAATTGGGTTGCGGTTTATGAAGCCGAAAACAGACTTATTGGGTATGGGCATTATCAACAAGCAACCATTAGTGTACGCATTTTACAATTTGGCGAAATGCCAAGCGATGAAAATTTTTATTTACCTAAGTTTAAAAATGCCTTTTCGTTGCGTAGAACGTTATTTTTAAATGATCATAATACGAATTGCTATAGGTTGATACATGGCGAAGGCGATGGCTTACCAGGCTTGATAATAGACTGGTACAATGGGGTGGCTGTGGTACAGGCACATTCCTGGGGAATGCATGCCGATAGACACCTCATCTCATCTGCCCTGCAAAAGCTATTGAAAGAGGAGATAAAGGCAGTATATTATAAAAGCCAAACAACGGTTGGAAATGGTAAAAACACTATTTCCGATGAATATTTGTTTGGAATGGCCGCTCAGCCACATGGGGTAATAGAAAATGGAAATCATTTTTTAGTTGACTGGGAAACGGGCCAAAAAACTGGTTTTTTCCTAGACCAGCGAGATAATCGTAAATTGTTAGGACAGTATGCCAATGGTAAAACTGTGCTCAACACCTTCTGTTATTCTGGAGGCTTTTCTGTTTATGCCCTTACTAATGGCGCAAAGTTGGTGCATTCAGTAGATGCTTCGGCTAAAGCTATAGAACTTACCCGCCAGAATATTAAAGCCAATGGTTTTTCGGAAACGGAGCATGGCTGTTTTGCCATCGATACTTTTCAGTTTCTAAAAGACAGCCAACAACAATACGATATTGTTATAATAGACCCTCCGGCTTTCGCCAAACATAGAGATGCAAAACATAAGGCACTTAAAGGATATCAGCGTTTAAATGCAGCAGCATTAGAAAAAGTAAAATCAGGTGGGTTACTGTTTACTTTTTCTTGTTCACAGGTGGTAGACCGCGATTTGTTTTATGGCGCTGTAACAGCAGCAGCCATACAAGTTGGGCGCGAAGTGCGCGTTTTGCACCATTTAAGACAACCGGCAGATCATCCGGTTTCAATTTTTCACCCCGAAGGAGAGTACCTGAAAGGACTCGTTCTTTATGTTTCTTAAAATTATTTAGAATTATTTCAAATAACACTTGACAAGCTAATGGTTCAGTCTTAGGTTTGCGTCATTATTTGAATTAAGTCTAAATAAAATGAAGAGATTATACGCACTGGTGCTATTTTTTGCAGGATGTAATAACCTGTATGCCCAAAATCAAAACCCAGACACACTAAAGACCTACGAGTTAGCCGAGGTAAAAGTATTTGGTAAGAAAAGTTCCTATCCGCTAGGCCGAATGCCGGAAGTGGAAGGAACACAGATATTTTCTGGCAAAAAAAATGAAATTATAAGTGTAGAAAGTTTAAATGCCGATTTATCTATTAATAACTCCAGACAAATATTTGCGCGAATACCTGGTGTAATGGTTTGGGAAAACGATGGCTCGGGCATTCAAACCAGTGTATCTACCCGCGGATTAAGCCCCAACCGTTCGTGGGAGTTTAATGTGCGCCAAAACGGATATGATATAAGTTCGGAAGTTTTTGGCTACCCCGAG
>JAJTEH010000061.1 GCA_021298355.1 Flammeovirgaceae bacterium | reverse complement strand
ATTAAACATGGAATCTCTAAACTTACAGAAGGGGGTATCATCACATTGCAGACTAACATTATAAATAGTCGTTTGCAAATTCGCATTCGTAACTCCGGGCAATATCAAGAGTACCACATCAATGGCATCAAGCGAAAAGGAGGCTTAGGGCTTAAAAATACCGCTCAACGCCTTAAATTGCTCTATGGTGAAAATGCTTCTTTTAAAATTGTAAACGAATCCGATACATTTGTGCTTACTGAAATTATAATCCCGCAATCTCATGAAAGCACTAATCGTAGATGACGAACGCTTAGCCAGAAAAGAATTAATGAAATTACTGGAAGACCATTCTGGTATAGAGGTTATTGGCGAAGCTCAAAATGCAGACGAAGCTTTCGAGATGATTGAAAACTTAAATCCTGATTTGCTTTTTCTGGATATTCAAATGCCTGGCAAAACGGGTTTTCAATTGTTGGAAATGCTCGATGCTGTTCCGCTCGTTATTTTTACAACGGCTTACGATGAATATGCGCTTCAGGCATTTAATGTAAGCGCGATGGATTATCTGCTCAAACCCATACAGCCCGAACGTTTAGCAGAAGCTATTGGCAAAGTGATGCAAAAAGAAAAAGCTAAGAAAGAGCAACAAGCCAGTGGCGAAAAGAAATTGGGATTAAACGATCAGGTATTTGTAAAAGATGGAGATAAGTGTTGGTTCGTGAGTTTATCGAATGTACGCATGTTCGAATCGGACGGTAATTACATTAAAGTATATTTCGATACCAACAAACCGATGATTCATAAATCGCTTAATGCGTTAGATGAGAAATTAGATGAACGTGCATTCTTTCGCGCATCCAGAAAACACATTGTTAACTTAAGTTGGGTAGAAGGAATTGAACCTTGGTTTAACGGTGGGCTAATGGTTCGCTTGCGTGGAGGAGACAAAGTAGAAGTAAGCCGTAGGCAAGCCGCAAAGTTTAAAGATATGATGAGTTTGTAGTTACCTAAGAACTAACTCAACTAACTCTTTCTGCACATTCCAATCTTTAGCTAGTTTAAGCATAGCTGTCGCCTCCATTTCGGTTACATACCCTTTTAAGTTGTTAGCTTGCCAAACCATATTGATTAATTCAACTCGCTTTTCTTTCGGATAATCTGCAATAATATCGTTGAGGTAATCGCGTGCCCGATCGAAAGCCGTAATAAAATCTTTAGATATAAAGTCCAATGCCCATTGGTATTCATCCGGGGCTTGTAAATCTTCTGCGGTTCTGTCTAGATCTCTTTTTTCAAGATCATCCAAACCGTGATAATGAAAGATAACGGCTTTCAATAACAGATAAACTCTTTTTTCTTGGGAAGACATTGCCATGGTTAAACGAGCGAATGGTTACAAGTTATAACAAATCAAGTGGATATAAAATGGGTTTGGAAGGCGAAGCATCCATTTCTAAAGAAATAATTTGCAAATTCAATAGATAGAGTCCGTCTTGTATAAAATTGGGTACAAATACAAGTTCCGTTATGCAGGCATCAGTTCGGGGTTGGTATGGTAAATTCCAAAATGCTCGATGCGCGGCTAGTAAACCACCATCTATTTCTTTATCTACGCTGGGCAGATCAAGTAAAAGTTGCTTTACATTTTTTTCGGCCAACCATTTAGGTAAAGCAGGTTCTAAATAAGATGGGTTTGTACCCGAATAATGTAGGGTTGTTTTTGCATCATCGTTGGGTAGTGTTCTTATAATAATTGCCTCAGGTAAATTTTCGTTTTTTATTTTTTCTTTAAAGGATTCGAGTTTGATGATGTTGTCACCGTTGTTTTGTTTATCTGGTATTACGGTTACCAATTGTGCTATGAAATGAAATTTTTTTAAACATTGATTTATGGTAATGGATGTGGCCTCAAGGTGACCATAGCATTCGGTATGGGTTCCATTTCCGTGCGGTGTTATGCTTAATTTTTGATAATTAACAGAACCACCTCTTTGTACACTACCAACAAAACTTCCCATTTCAATAGTTTGAAAAACAACCGGTTCGGCATAATAGCAATTTACATTTTGTGCTCCTTCTTGAATAGGTAAACTAATATCCACCCCATTTTGAAGGTCTGCCTTATATAGTTTATTGTTGAACGCTAATTGGATAATCATATGAATAAATCGGAAGCAATTTTATCGGCCACTAACAAACCCCTTCGTGTAAGGTACAAATGTTCATTATTAATGTATGCAAGTTGTTTTTCGATTAGGGTAGTTAGTTTGTTCTCGTGGATTTTTATAACATCGTAATTCAGGTTTTCTTTAAGTTCTAGTAAAGATACACCCCATATCGTTCTTAAACCTGTTAGCAAAAGATCATTGATTTTCTCCTTATTAGTAAGTGGTTCTAGTGTAGCGGGCACATGCCCATCAGCAATTGCTTTCATGTACAAATGGTTGTTTGCAATGTTGTATTGCCGGCTATCTCCATTATAAGAATGTGCACTTGGGCCTATTCCCAAATAGTGTTTCTGCAACCAATAGCTACTGTTATGCCTCGAATAATGGTGCGGTAAACAGAAATTAGAAACTTCATATTGTATGTATCCATTTTTAAAAAGTTCCTCTTGCAAATTTTCAAAGTAACTAGCCGCTGTGTCTTCATCCGGTGTGGCAAGTTTTCCTTTTGCTTTTTGTACCCCGAAAACTGTTTTGGGTTCAATTGTTAATGTATAGGCTGAAATATGTTCTGGTTTTAGTTGAATAGCTTTGCTTAAATCCTGCTGCCATTGTTCCATGCTTTGGTTGGGTAAAGCATACATTAAATCAATGCTGATATTGGTAAAACCTGCTTCTCTGGCTAAAGGCAGAATCTGAATTGCTGTTTCACTGCTATGTGCCCGATTTAATTTTTTTAAGAAATCAGCATCAAAAGTTTGTATGCCGATGCTCAGCCTGTTAATGCCGGCCAACTTTATGTTCTTCAAATATTGAAAAGAAAGATCATCCGGATTAGCCTCTAAGGTTATCTCGGCATTTTCGGATAGCGTAAAGATCTTGGCGATCGTTTCCAGCAATAAATTAATTTCCAGATGATGTAGTAACGAAGGAGTACCGCCACCAAGGTAAACACTATCTATCGGTTGGTTGCCCAGGTATTCTTTTTGAAAATGTAGTTCCTGCAAAAGTTGGTTAAATAAGTTTTGGCGGTAATCCGTTTGAGTTGAAAAATGAAAGTCGCAATAGTGGCATGCTTGTTTACAAAAAGGAATATGAATATAAATACCTGCCATTGTGCAAAGTAAAAGTTTTGGTACTTACCAAACTATGGTAATTTTGCCATCTATGCGATTGTTATCTTTTTTCCTGTTGTTGTTTAGTGTTCTTAACCTCAGGGCACAACATCAGGAAACCGATTTAAGCAAGCGTTGGTTTGTTTTTGATCATAACCGTTTTGTTCCGGTAAACAAAACAGATAAAAAATTTCAGGCTATACACTTTACCATACAAGCAACAGAAGGTACAGGTGGTATTTTAAAAATATCTTACACAGAACCAATAACAATTTTAGTTAACAATACATTGTTATATGGTTCAAAAAAACGAATTAACACTTCGATAGACAGCCTACGTACCTTACTCGGCACTTCAGCCTTACAAATAAGTGTATACCATAAAAATTTAAAGGTCGCAAAACTAAGTTCGGTATTACTTACACCAAACCTGATTGCCGATGGTAAAACCCAAAGGATTAAAAGTACTTCAGTTTCTAAAGATTTTGTGATCGTAAGTGTTTTGTTAATTACAGTACTTTTATTGGCGATAATTATTCTCAACTCAAAACTCGCATCCGACTATTTTTCCGTAACAAAACTCATATCAGTGCGGGAACGCGAAGAAAGTCAGGTATATAACCGAATAGCGGGAAGTTCTAATTTTTTATTTTTTGGTTTTTCGGCACTTACAATTGCTTTGGTTTTAACACTTAGTAAACCCTTTGTTGCCGATAAAATTACGGATTCTATCAGTTTTAACGGATATATTTTATACTGGGTAAATACTACGGCTTTGCTTTTGAGTATCGTGTTTGCAAAAATGATCCTTACTTATTTTTGGGCGTGGCTATTCGATGTTAAAGAAGTGGCAGGCCTTCAGTTTTTTAATTGGATACGCGCCCTGTTCTTACTTTCAGGTTTATGTTTACTTTGCGTAAGCGTGAGTATGGTAGTGTACACACCATTGCCCGGCTGGATCAATTTCTGGTTAAGTTTACTTTTGATAGGCATCCTTTTGTGGAATTTCCCGATCGCTTTTAAAGTAGCTAATAAAGTTCATCTCGGGCTGTTTCATTTATTTTCTTACCTTTGGGTAACAGAAATAATACCCTCCATAATCATTTTTAAAATTCTGTATTACTAGTCCGACCTGTGTTGATATGAGTGAAACCCAAACGGAAAGAATGCGAAAAGTAAAGAGCATTCTTGTCACCCAAGAAGCCCCATCAGATCCAAACTCACCTTATCTTAAACTAGCAGAAAAGTTTAATTTAAAGATTGATTTTCGTCCGTTTATTCAGGTCGAGCCAGTTCCTGTTAAAGAATTCCGGAAACAGAAGATTGATATTCTGCAACATACAGCCATCATTTTTACGAGCCGAAACGCTGTAGATCACTTCTTCACCATTTGTGCTGAGTTAAAAATAGAAATGCCGCCAGATATGAAGTATTTCTGTGTATCGGAGCAAACATCAAATTATCTGCAGAAATACATTGTAATTAGGAAAAGAAAAATATTTACAGGGTTAAAAACCGCCCAAGACTTACTGGAGCTACTCAAGAAACACAAAAACGAAAAATATCTTTTCCCTTGTTCTGATATACGCAAAAACGATATACCAGATTTCCTTAAAAACAACGGATATACATATACAGAGGCTATTATTTATCATACTGTGGCGTCTGACCTTTCAGATCTTAAGGAAGTATTCTACGATATACTCGCTTTTTTTAGCCCCTCAGGAATCACCTCTTTGTTTCAGAACTTTCCGGAATTTAAACAAAATAATACCCGTATTGCCGCGTTTGGTCCTACAACAGCAAAGGCTGCCCGCGATGCCGGCTTAATTTTGGATATCGAAGCCCCTTTACCCAATGCCCCTTCAATGACAGGAGCTTTGGAACTTTACATAAAGAAGGCAAACGGAATTCGATAACTAATTCATTATCGGTAATTTAGAATATAGTGTTTTTTATTACACTTTAAAGGTACAGTCTTGGTGGTGTCAGGAAAAAACATTTACTTTAACATCTCTTATTAAAAGATACATGTCTGTTAAGTCGTTTTTTATCGCTTGCGCGTTATTATTTTTTGCGGCTTCGGAGGTTTTTGCACAACAAGACCCTCTGTTCACAAACTATATGTTTAATAATCTGTATGTTACTCCAGCTTTTGCCGGTGTAGATGGTGTAACCCGCTTAACCGCATTTTATCGCAATCAATGGACAGGCTACCAGGCTTTTGGTGGAGCAGGAGGAGCTCCCATAACACAAATGGTTAGTTTTAATACTCCTATATATAAATTAAGAAGTGGTTTTGGCGCATATGTTTTAAACGATGATTTAGGTCCGCAAAACAATCTCACCATTCAGGCCATGTATGCCTATCATTTAGGTATTAAAGACAATAAATTAAGTATAGGTGTAAAAGTGGGTGCATTTTCACAATCTATAAACGGGGCGGAGTATAAATTTATCGATCAAAATGATAATTCAATTATAACCGGTAAAGAGTCTCAGGTAAAACCAGATCTTGGTTTTGGTTTATTTTATCGTTCGGAAAAATATTATGCAGGTATTGGTTTCAACCACCTGCTTCGTTCTCAATTCGATTTTGGTGCCAATGATGTACGCAATGCACTTGAAAATCATGTGAATTTTACTGCGGGTTATTTCTATGAAATGAGTTTCGATCTCAATTTTCAGTTTTCTACATTAGTTAAAACCGATTTAAATAAGACTTCAGTTGATTTAAGTGCAATCGCCTTTTACAAGAGCAAAATGTGGGGAGGTTTAGGCTTCAGACAATCAGAAGCAGCCTCCGTACTTTTAGGCTACAGTTTCTTGAAAGACAGATCATTACGCTTTGGTTATTCCATGGATTACATTGTTAAAGCGCAAGACGCCAAGCAACCAACTTCTCACGAATTTATGATTAGTTACGAACTTCCGGTTAACCCCGGAAGTGGCAAAAAAATCGTTCGAACGCCAAGATATAGGCACTAACGATTTTAATTAATTTTGCTTTTCGTTACTTTTTACTGAATTTGGAGGACTTTTTTTAAACGTGTTATTATTGTTATCAAATTTTGGATTATGAATAAATTAACCCTCGGAAGAATAGCACTCATTCTTACTGGTTTTGTTGCCGGGGCCTGCGGGCTTTTAGGTCTCGGAAAAAGTGGGGGAGACGAAGGACAGGTAATCGGTGTTGCCGGTCGCGAAGGCTGGACAATGGTAATTCCATTAGGAATGGTACCGATCCCTGCTGGAACTTTCCACATGGGGCAGGCTGATGAAGATCCTGCTTCAACCCAGATTAACTACAACAAACAAGTAACGATTGGTCCTTTCTTTATGGACGATACCGAAATCACAAACAACGAGTATCGTCAGTTTACCAATTGGCACTTATATGAAAATGGTGCAATCGAGGGCTTCGAAGCTCCTTCCGTTGAGGATTTCCGTCAAAAATTTTATCCCGATACAACTGTTTGGGTTAAAGATTTTTCACATCACATGGGAGATCCTATACAAGACTATTATTATTGGCACCCTGGATATGACGATTTTCCTGTAGTAGGCATAAATTGGGAAGCGGCTTCATACTTTAGCAAATGGAGAACTGCCTATTGGAATGAGTTTAGAAAATCCAATGGCGAACCTCCAATGCCTGCATTCCGTCTTCCTTCGGAGGCAGAGTGGGAATATGCAGCGCGCGGTGGCCGCGATTTAGCAAAATATCCATGGGGTAATCCGTACATTAGAAATGCCAAAGGATGTATGCTGGCAAATTTTAAACCAGGCAGAGGTAACTTCTACGATGATGGTTTCGCCTACGCAGCTCCAGTAAGTTCGTACTTCCCTAACGATTATGGCTTATTCGATATGGCAGGAAATGTTTCTGAATGGTGCCTAGATGATTTTTATGCAGCTTCAGTTCCTACAGTTTGGGATTTAAACCCTCAATACATTGATGAAAGAACCAACCCTGAAAGCAAAAAATATAACTCCAAAATTGTTCCTAAGAAAGTGATTCGCGGTGGCTCTTGGAAAGATGTAGCCTATTACCTCGAAACAGGAACCAGAACCTACAAAGTCTCTCTATATTTAACCTACTAAAAAAACGCAGAACTAAACCCATACTACAATGAGCAAGAAAAAAGGCGGATTTGTTGAGCTAATGTTTAAAACCATCATGCCAAAAGTCTATGGTATTGGTGCAGCCATCGTAATTGTTGGTGCCCTCTTTAAAATTCTACACTTAGAAGGTGCTGATGAAATGTTGATGATTGGTTTGATAACCGAAGCCATTATATTCTTTTTAAGTGCATTCGAACCAGCACACAAAGAAATCGACTGGTCAAAAGTTTACCCTGAACTAGCTGAAGATTTCGAAGGCCCTGTGGCTACCCCTACAGTTAGAAAAACAGGTGCAACCGGTGGTAATGAATCTGCTCTGCTCAAAATTGATGAAATGCTGAAAACAGCAAAAGTTGATCAAAACTTATTAGACAATTTAGGTAAAGGCTTAACTAACTTAGCTTCTTCTGCTTCTCAAATGTCTAATTTGGCTAATGCTGCAGTAGCTACAAATGAATATGCCAAGAATGTGCAAACTGCTAGTAAGTCTTTAACCGATATGAACGCTTCTTACAGCGTAGCCATGAAGGCAGTTTCTGCTATGGCAGATGCA
>JAJTEH010000060.1 GCA_021298355.1 Flammeovirgaceae bacterium | reverse complement strand
CCACACTGGCGCGGATGTTGTGTGTTGGAATGTGGGCAGTTCATCCGTGCCAATTACCGAATGCGTTTTTATGTTAAAAGCGAAATATTTTTTCAACATTCCTCTTCAGTAGAGCGGGGCCGGGGGTGAGGTTAATGCCATCCCCAACTTTTCATTTAAAACTAGCAATAAAAAAAGGGGATGGCACAACCAACCCCTTCTTCATATAAATCTATTCTACTTTAATTCTTTTGAAGCCTCGCCTTATACTTCTTAGCATTCGTAAATTCAGGCGAATCAAAAAATTCAGTAATAATTCTGTCGTACGCAGCAATAGCCTTTTCGTTTTGGTTTAGCTTCTCATAAGCCAACGCCTCTTTCATTAAATAAGCCGGTGTAAAATACTTGTTCGGCATATAGTTCGAAGCCTTGCTGTAATAAGAAGCCGCTTCTTCAAAACGATCCAACTCCATATGCGCATCGCCCAATAAACTATACGCACGCGGTTGCACCAACAAATCGTTACTCGAAAAATCCTTCAAATAAAGAATAGCCGTTTCAAACTCACCTTGTTTCAAGTAGCAAACACCAGCGTAATAATTCGCAAGGTTGGCAGCATCAGTCATGCTATAATCATCAATAATGGCAACAAATCCCAGGTTATTGCCATCACCATTCAAAGCCAAACTCAAACTATCAGCCTCAAAATAACGAATCGCCTGAAACATCTCCTTCTGTGCAATATCGTTTTGGTTATCCTTGTAATAAGAGAAACCAAAATAACCGGCTACAGCCAAAACAGCTACACCAACAAGTCCAAAAACAACCTTAGAGTTGCTTTCAATCCAATGCTCGAAACCAACAACCTTTTCTTGTAAAGCTTCCTGGTTTTCGAGTACGTTTTTATTTTCTTCTTTCTTTGCCATGATTTGTCTAAAAAACTATAAACCTGCCAAGCAGGGGCGCAAAACTACTAATTCCTTGTTGTTAAACAAACGGTGTTATCAATCGAAAATAAACGGATAATCCTTTTGCTCATAAACATCCGTCAAAGCCTCAGCCACATCCGGAAACTTCGATTCCTCCGCAAACTGCACAGCCTCCTCAACCTGTTTCATCACCTTAGCATCAATCGCCTCCAATTCAGCCTCAGACGCAAACTTCTTACTCAGTATAGTGGTTCTCACCAATTCAATAGGGTCTTGTCTTTTGTATTCTTCAACCTCCTCCTTGGTTCTGTATTTCTGCGGGTCACTCATCGAGTGCCCCTTGTACCGATACGTCCTAAACTCCAGCAACGTAGGGCCCTCACCCGCACGTGCGCGTGCAGCCGCCCGCGCAACCGCGTTGTGTACATCTTCAACACGCATCGCATCCACCGCCTCCGATGGCATATCGTACGACTCCCCCAAAGTATACAACTCCGTTACGTTAGACGAGCGCTTCACCGCAGTACCCATCGCATACCCATTATTTTCAATCACAAAAATCACAGGTATCTTCCACAACATCGCCATATTCAAAGCCTCGTGGAAGGCACCTTGCCGAACCGCACCATCCCCCATATAACAAATACAAAGCTTACCCGTGTTGTTATACATTTCAGCAAAAGCTAGCCCTGCACCCAGCGGCACCTGTCCGCCCACAATACCATGCCCACCATAAAAATTATTCGCCACATCGAAAATGTGCATCGAGCCACCCTTCCCCTTCGAAACCCCCGTTTCCTTACCATACAGTTCAGCCATCACAGCACCCGGGCTGGTACCCAACGCAAGCGGATGTGCATGGTCGCGGTAAGCCGTAATATACTTATCGCCCCTTTCCAAAGCCGAAACCGAGCCAGCCGCGCAAGCCTCCTGTCCTATATATAAATGACAAAAACCCTTAATCTTCTGCATACCATACAATTGCCCCGCCTTCTCCTCAAACTTGCGCATCAACTGCATGCTTTCATACCAAAAAAGATACGTATCCTTCGAAAACTCCTGTTTCGTTGCTTTTGCAGCCGAAGCCGCCTTAGATGTAGCCATAAACCAAAATTGAACTGCGAAAATACGCCCCTAAGCCGAAATAGCAATACAAAACCAATTATTTGACTACCAAACAACATCCACGCCTTGGTTCCCCCTGCCTTGGTTCCTGTCCCTCCCTGCCTTGGTTCGTGTCCCCACGAACCAATACTCAGAGTATTACCCCTGCCTTGGTTCGTGTTCCCACGAACCCCTGCCTTGGTTCGTGTCCCCACGAACCAATTCCCTGGAGTATTACAATTCAAAACTCAAATTCAAAATTCAAAATTTGAAATCTTGAATTTGAAATCAAGAATTTGAAACCCACTGGTATGCGTTCCCAACGCATACCCCGAACAACCAATAACCAATAACGAACTACTACATGCAATGGGCGGCAGCCGGGCTGTTCGGGGCTCTCTAGCCGTACGGCTAGATTACGGCCTAGCCTAAGTGTATAGTTAGTTAAGAAGTAGTAAGTCGTAAGGCTAGGCTGCTTCGCACCCCTACCATCCCTGCCGCAAAAAACACCACACCTAACGCCTAAATTAACCCCCTTTCCTTCGGATAGGGGTTGGGTTAACACTGTTCTTCCGCGGTTGTAATTCAAAAGCCTCAATAGATTTGATTGTTGTTATAAACACCAACAAGAATTGAATTAGTTTAATGCATTACAGTCCACGATTTCAATCGTGGACTGTTTATTTAACTACTACACGTAATCAATAAACACTCCTATAGCCCCTTTCCTTCGGATAGGGGTTGGGGTGAGGTTATGTCTCCTTCGGATAGAGGTTGTGGGTGAGGTTTTATAACCAACCTGCACAACACCAGTCCACGATTTCAATCGTGGACTGTTTATTTAACTACTACACGTAAAATCAATAAACACTCCTATAGCCCCTCTCCCTCGGAGAGGGGTTGGGGTGAGGTTATGTCTCCTTCGGATAGAGGTTGTGGCTGAGGTTCTCATGTTGTTTTAGGTAGCAACCATTTTAAAGCCCACGATTTTAATCGTGGGCTATTCAAACAACAATCTCCGATTACCAATAAAACAGAGCAATTCACTTTTAAACTAACCCCCCTCTACTTCGGAGAGGGGTTGGGTGTGAGGTTATGTCTCCTTCGGTTAGAGGTTGTGGATGAGGTTCTCACGTTGTTTTAGGTAGCAACCATTTTAAAGCCCACGATTTTAATCGTGGGCAATTCAAACAACAATCTCCGATTACCAATAAAACAGAACAATTCACTTTTAAACTAGCCCCCTCTACTTCGGAGAGGGGCAGGGGGTGTGGTTTTTCTCTAAAGCGGGATGTGCTTAGGCAAGCGCATGGAAGCATTTTTGGGCCTTGATGTTTTCCCAAAGGGATCCCTTCGGGATTCGTACTTTTTGCATTAAGTAGTACATCCCGCCTTGGCGGGAGCAAAAAGTACATAGTCAAATAGTCAGGTAAAAACTACCTAATCATTAAATAGTAACACCCCAACCATCCATACATAAATCTACACCACGAAGTTCACACCCACCACCCCTAAACCCGCGATGTCATTCCCGATCCCCGCGTTGTCATTCCCGAAACTCGCGTTGTCAATATTGAAGTTCCCATACACAAGTACGAAGTTCGCATGCGCAAGTACGAAGTTCGCATGCGCAAGTACGAAGTTCGCATGCGCAAGTACGAAGTTCGCATGCGTAAGTACGAAGTTGGCATGCGCAAGTACGAAGTTGGCATGCGCAAGTACGAAGTTGGCATGCGCAAGTACGAAGTTGGCATGCGCAAGTACGAAGTTGGCATACGCAAGTACGAAGTTGGCATGCGCAAGTACGAAGTTCGCATGCACAAGTACGAAGTTGGCATGCGCATGTACGAAGTTCGCATGCGTAAGCACGAAGTTGGCATGCGCCACCACGAAACCCACAATGGATCAAAAAACAATTCCAAATATCAAAAAATACCGAGCCACACCAACTGCGAGTCTAACAGCGATAAACTAAAAACAAACAACCACAATTAGCTAACTTGCCACCCCATGTTACGCCTGTATTCCTTACAACTCACCAACTTCCGCAACTATTCAACCTTAACCTTTCAACCAGGCCAAAACATCAACCTATTAATAGGGAAAAACGGAAGCGGTAAAACCAACCTCTTAGATGCCATCCATTTTCTGGCGCTAACCAAAGGCGCAGTTTCATCAACCGATGCCGACTATATAAAAGAAACCGAAACTCAAGCTGTCGTTCGCGGGCTTTTTCAATTCAACAACGAAGAAGTTGAAATAGCAAGCGCCATACAAACCGGACAAAAAAAAATCTTCAAGGTAAACCAGCAAGATTACCCCAAGCTAAGCCAACACATCGGCCGCATTCCTTTGGTCATCATTCTCCCCGATGATGTCGACCTCGTGCGCGAAGGCTCCGAACTACGCAGAAAATTTTTCGATTCCTTTATATCCCAGCAAGACTCATCCTATCTCGAAAACCTCATCCGTTACGGCAACATCCTTAAACAGCGCAACAGCTTTTTAAAAAACATGGCCGAGTCCGGCAAAACCGATCCTGTATTAGTAGACACATACAATGCCATGCTCGCACCACTCGGGTTCCAACTCTATATAAAGAGAAAATCTTTTATTCAGCAATTCGAGTCCTACTTCATAGAATCATATCAAAACCTAGTACTACACGAAAAAGTAGAATTACACTATACCACCACCGTTACCACCGAAGCCGAATACCTAAATCAACTAAAAGCTAACTTTAATAAAGACTTACTTTTACAACGCACATCCTTCGGCATCCACCGCGATGATTACCACTTCAAACTAGGCGATGGAGATTTAAAAAAACTCGGCTCGCAAGGCCAGAAAAAATCCTTCGTCTTAGCACTAAAACTCGCACAAGCCAACTGGTTGCAAAACGCAAAAGGTTTCTTTCCTCTTTTATTACTGGATGATGTGTTCGATAAACTCGATAACCACCGCATCGAAAAACTATTACAAAACCTCCCCAAAAACACACAAATCTTTATCAGCGATGCCCGCCCCGACAGAACCCTACCTTTATTTCAACAAGTAGGACTTTCCGCTAAAGTTTTCCACGTAGAAGATGGTAACTTGCTTGCACATGAGTAAGCAAGACGATTTCCAAACCTTTGGTAGTGCCTTCCAACAGTTTTTACACAAATCCGGCATGAAAGACCGATTTGACGAAAAACAAGTACTAGCCTCATGGGAGCGGGTAGTAGGCAAAGTAATCGCAAAAAAAACCAAAAGAATCTGGATCAAAAACGCAATACTCTTTGTAGAATTCGACTCAGCCGCCATCAAAAGCGATTTCTCCTTTTATAAATCCAAAGTTCTCGAAGTATTCAGCAAAGAATTTGGCCCCGAAGCTGTTAAAGACATCTTCATATTATAAGTCATTTCAGTCGTTTCCTTTTAAAACGATGCATAAACCGCATTAAACTTTGGCTTAAAAAGTAAAAACTCAAGAAAAAGCCAATATTTCCTCACCCATTGTTTTGAAAAAGTATAAAAGCGTATAATTTTGCACTCCTATTTTTTAGGAGCGTTAACAGCGCGCGTTCTTTTACATACGGGGGAATACCAAAGCGGCCAACTGGGACAGACTGTAAATCTGTTGTCTTATGACTTCATAGGTTCGAATCCTATTTCCCCCACCAGAAATTTCAAATGCAAGATTTTAAATTCCAGATTGCTTAAAATCAGGAATTTGAAATTTTAAATGTGGAATTTATTTGCGGGAGTAGCTCAGTTGGTAGAGCGATAGCCTTCCAAGCTATAGGTCGCGGGTTCGAGCCTCGTCTCCCGCTCGAAGTCGTTATTCGTTGTTCGTTTATCGTTATTTGTTGTTCGTACTGCGAACAACAAATAACGATAAACGAACAACGGCAATATTGCTGTTGTAGCTCAGGGGTAGAGCACTTCCTTGGTAAGGAAGAGGTCGAGAGTTCAATTCTCTTCAACAGCTCTAAACTAATTTCAAATTTGAAGTTTCAGATTTGAGATTAAAAAAGCAGACTTGCCAAACGAGGCAGTCTTGATAATTTGAAATTGGAAATTTTGAATTTCTCTTATTACTGATGCGTAGCGACCATCACGAAAGTAATCTGGGAATTTCATCGAATTACCCTTATTCGACAGGCATATCATGTTTGGGGTGTATAGCTTCTTAGAAGGAGAAGCACAAATAGTAACTTATTAACTTAATTATACACTTTTAAACTTAACTGGGATTTTCAAAAATGGCTAAGGAAACATTCGATCGCTCCAAACCGCACGTAAACGTAGGAACCATCGGTCACGTTGACCACGGTAAAACTACACTTACTGCTGCAATTACTCAGGTGTTGGCAAAGAAAGGTCTTGCAGCAGTGCGCGACTTCTCTTCTATCGACAACGCCCCTGAAGAAAAAGAAAGAGGTATCACTATCAACACCTCTCACGTAGAATATCAAACAGAAAACCGTCACTACGCTCACGTAGATTGCCCTGGTCACGCTGACTATGTAAAAAACATGGTTACAGGTGCTGCCCAGATGGACGGTGCAATTCTTGTAGTTGCTGCAACAGACGGTCCAATGCCTCAAACTCGCGAGCACATCCTTTTGGCTCGTCAGGTAGGTGTACCTGCTCTTGTAGTATTCATGAACAAAGTAGACTTGGTAGACGATGCAGAATTGTTAGACCTTGTTGAAATGGAAGTACGCGAATTACTTTCTTCATACAAATTCCCTGGCGATACCACTCCTGTAATCCGTGGTTCTGCATTAGGTGGCCTAAATGGCGAGCCTAAGTGGGTAGAAAAAATCGAAGAATTGATGAAGGCGGTTGATACATTCATTCCACTTCCAGTTCGTTTGATCGACAAAGATTTCTTGATGCCTGTAGAAGATGTATTCTCGATCACTGGTCGTGGTACTGTAGCTACTGGTCGTATCGAGCGTGGTATTATCAACTCTGGCGACAAGGTTCAAATCTTAGGTATGGGTGCAGAAAACCTTGAATCTACCATCACAGGGGTAGAAATGTTCCGCAAAATCCTTGACAGAGGTGAAGCTGGTGACAACGTAGGTTTATTGTTACGTGGTATCGAAAAAGAACAAATTACTCGTGGTATGGTAATTTGCAAGCCAGGTACAGTAACTCCTCACGCTAAATTTAAGGCTGAAGTTTACGTATTGTCGAAAGAAGAAGGTGGTCGTCACACTCCATTCTTTAACAAATATCGCCCACAATTCTATTTCCGTACTACAGACGTAACAGGCGAAATCATGTTGCCTGCTGGTGTAGAAATGGTTATGCCTGGTGATAACGTTTCAATCGAAGTTACTTTGATCAACAAAATCGCTATGGAAAAAGGTCTTCGTTTCGCTATCCGCGAAGGTGGCCGTACCGTAGGTTCTGGTCAGGTTACTGAGATCTTAGACTAAAAAACCAATAGGTTCCGATTATAAAAAGCGTTTCGGATTTAAAATTCCGAAACGCTTTTGCATTTTAAGGTAGTATTTATACCTTTGCAGTCCTTTTGAATTTCGCTTAGTGTATAAGCATGTGTTTTTCAAGGGGTTAAGGTTTCCCTGTGGATGTAAAACCTTGCCACTGCGAAGCCAATAATTACAGGTGTAGCTCAATTGGTAGAGCAGCGGTCTCCAAAACCGCAGGCTGGGAGTTCGAGCCTCTCCACCTGTGCAGAGTAAACTAGCCGGGTGGCTGGAAGTTCAGACGATTCACAGAGTGAATGTCTAAATGCTGACCGAAGCGTCAGCATTCGAGCCTCTCCACC
>JAJTEH010000009.1 GCA_021298355.1 Flammeovirgaceae bacterium | reverse complement strand
TTTGTTGGCCTGACAATACTTAATGCTATCATACAAGACTTTTCTGTATTCTTCGCGAATAAATACATCAATCCAATGTACAACAGTAAATGTTACAAAATAAAGTTGCCGATTGTCTCGAAATGAATATTTCCTACTCATCCATTTTACCTTATCACAAGATATGAAAAAATGTCAAATTGAAATGTCCTTTTCAAGGGTCGTAGCGAGACGCTACGACCAGGGGGGGATACAATCGCAGCTCTCCCTCACCCTCGTTACAAATGAGGGCGAGTTGGGGGACTGTTTTGATTGTTAGCTATTAATGGTAGGAGCTAAAAGCTCGAGATTATTTATTAACTTACAACTATATAATGATGGCGATACAATCGCAGTTCTCTCTCACCCTCGTTACAAACGAGGGCGAGTTGGGGTAACATTAATTACAATTAAATCAATTACACTTGGGCACGGATGAACTGCGCACATGCCTACACACAACATCCGCGCCAGTGGCGGGACTGACAGGAACAGACCGATTGTTATTGATGACGATTTATTTCAGGAACTGACCAGCTCTAACAACAGCTTCAAAAAAAGTTATTAGCGTGCTGATTCTCTTATGCGCTTGAACCAAAAGCCAACCAAGCTTAAATAAAAAACCCAGCGCGATGGCTGGGCTTCCGTTCTCTTTCAACATTTCAGTACTTGTGGAAGACATAACTAAAGCATGGTGTGTCGGAAGTAAAAATTCCCTTCTCATGAGCTTGATGTTGTTTTTGAGTTAACCCCTTAAACCTCTTGCAACGCTTACGATTTATTTTGTTGCTTGTTATGTAGTCATAAATAACGTCAAACATCATAATAACTTCCAAGTTGCCACAGTCCGAAGATAATTTAATATCAGTACGCTCCATGCCAAGAAAAATGAATAATAATTCATCCTCACTTTTGTCACATTCGATTTCAAAATTCCCTTTCATGTCTGTCACACCAAATTCCTTTTTTTTGTCTGGGCTATAAATTTTGACGCCTGGTATTGGTTTTAACTCATTCTCATCAATGACTGTTCCTGTGACTTTCCTAACCTGTCCGTTTGATAAAACAGAACTGAATATCGCTATTAAAAAAAATATGTAACGTTTCACTTCTTATTGCTTTTAGCTTGTTAATAATCCCACTCTTTGGCAGTTTACGTGCCTAGACACTACATCCGCGCCAGTGGTGGCGATACAATCGCAGTTCTCTCACACCCTCGTTGCAAACGAGGGCGAGTGGGGAGGTGATCAATAAGTTGATAGCAAGGTTTCTATGCTATCATCGCACGACTTAAACTGGCATTGCTTGCGACGATTCTTTTTCTTAGAAGCCCATGTATTGAGTTCGAGCAAATCAATTTCAGTTATTGATTTATCCTCCAATAGGCTTATAAAATCCTGAGAATCTAAGTCTTCAAAAAAGTCTGCTGCATCAGTGCAATTAAAGCCTTGTAGTCTATAAAAAGTAAAGTTCCGCTTATTATATCCAATGATAAAGCTACAGCTATCCAGCCTTTCCACAGACGATGATACACCCTGCCAAAAAGTATTGCTGCACTTAATCCATATTAACGTTACACCCTTATAGTTGCAGATGATCCGGGTTGATTGGCCACTTAATGTCGATAGAATTTTGTCTTCAGTTGTTAAACCAAATCTGGACAAAGTCATTAGCTGTGCCTTAAAGACAATCGCATGTATTGTGTCCAAAGACTGAGAATAGCCCCTATTACTAAGTGAAAATAGCAAGAGAAAGAAAACAATTGTCCTAAAATATTTTAATTTCATAAATCACCAGATTGATATTTATTTGCCCTCGCACCCGATGGATTACTGTCTTACAAACTTGTATTTATTCACATCGTCAGGGTCACCTATCCATACAAACAAATGCCAAGGTGGTGTATCCCCCAGTAGACCCTCACCTGAGATTTCAAAAGTTAATCCAAGCTTGTGACTGCGAACATCTCCGTTGTAGGTGTACGTCTTATCAATACCGACATCCTTAAAAGTCGCGTCAGTATGTAATTCTATCTTTGATTTTTTACCCTCACTGATAATTTCCCACTTACCAGCAAAATCAAACTTTTTACCTTTGTGTTCTTTCTCAAGATAAACGTTGTAATAATCTATTTGCGTGGCCGTGTAATTTCCATCCGCTCCTAACTCAATTACCGCACCGTCATTCGATTTCCATGCTCCAACAAAATCCTGTTCTTTTTTTTCGGGACTACTACAACTTTGAAAAAATAGGGATAGCATGATTGCAATATATTTAAACTCAGTTCTCATTTAATTTTTATCGTTTCTGTCCATCTAATGGTCTGTGAAGTTGTAGACATAGGGCCACTTGAAAACTGGCTGTTTAACCATGAGCCAACCGTGCTTTGCCATGCGTCAGTATACCCAAGCACTGGCGGCCTAAAAGCTGATTGAATAGTTGATGAATTATTTACCGTGAACATTATCGTAGCAAGGTTGCCGTTAACAGCTGTAACTTGCCAATTCAATCCGTACGAACCAAGATAAGTTACTGCAAGATTTCCTGTAAGCCCTCCCGTGAGTAGTGTAGAATAGTCCTTCAAATATTTTCCCACACCTTCAATACCTCCAAGGCCATAAGGATTTTTACCTGTCAATTGTCCTCCGTTTATAATATTATTCCTAATTATCCCACGAGTGGCTTCAACGTGATCATGTTGGCGTAACATTTCAGTGAACTGGTCACCATTTGTAAAGTCTCTATGTCGTGGCCCTGTACCTGTTAACCACTCCCAACCAACTTCCCAAGGCGAAGGCCCACTTCCCTGTGTTTGCTTTGGAGAATCACATGTCGTACAGCTTGTAGCAACTTGCGGATCTGGATTAACTAAACTTGATGAGGCTGCCTTAATTGCGTTTACAGCTAAAGTTGTTATTTGTTCTATTTTAGCGGGGTTAATAGCATCACTAATTTTTTTGCCGTATTGAAACACTCCAACTGATGTTAGGTTGGGATTAGCCTCAAAAACTGCATCCATGCTAGAATAGCTTTTTCCACCATAGTTGAAACTGAGCCCATTTGAATTAGCGTCATAAACTGTTTCTACACTTCCACCTGCACTAAATTGACTAGAGGGCACTCCATAAACATTTCCCTCCATGCCTGTAGGGTCATTGAAAAATACAGGGTTATTGAATGTATAGGAATAACTCGATTCACCAAAGTATTTTTCAGTTAACGGATCTATAACGCCCCATCTTCCTAATTCGGGCATGTACATTCTTGCACCATAGTCTAACCAATCTACATTAAGTTCGTCTTGTTTTTCTTTACCGTTGTACGTAAACTTTTGTTCTAAAAAGTTTTGCGATTGATACGAGTTAAATGTTAACCCAAACGGATAGTAATTTTCTTCCTGATGAACTTGCGTATAGCTGTGTTTAATTACCATGTCATCGAAATAAATATCTTGTATCTGGTACCCTTCGTTGCTTACATAAATATATACAAAGCCTGGTTCATCCGCTACAATCTGGCGTTGCAGTTTTTGGTGGGGTTGCTTTACCAAGCTGCCAACGGGTTGTACGTAACTTTCATCTAATTTTTGAAAGGCCACATCTTTTAAAACATAATTCTTATCGAAGAATAGAATATTTAAAAATCCGCGTGGGCCTGTGTTGGTTCCGCTGTAACCACCACCTGCAACAAAATTGCCGTACCCATTTAAAGCTGCTGCTGGCGTACCGTTTTCTCCTGCAACAGGTGCTTGTAATCCAAATGCTGTTAATAATGAGTTTGCGAAAGTACTTAGCCCACTGCTACCGGATGTTGTACCAAAGTATTTTGCCCATACTTCTACCTTTACAGTATCACCAGCCTGTACTTGCAAACTTTTAGCCAAACCAACCTGGCTATTGCTGGCACCGGTTAACCGATGTGCAAACTTATACACTGTACCAGCATCGGTATGGTCGAATAAATCTTGTTCTGTTCGGGTATAGTTTGTAAAGGCAGGATTGGTAGCAGTCTCCATATCTGCTGTATAGGTAGTAAACTCGCTGGCATACGTTATGCGGTTATTGCCTAAATGGTCTTTAGCGAAATACTGGTATTGCCATTGGCCACTACCTTTGTTTACTACTCTGCCATCGGCATGGCTAAAAAATTGGAGGTTATTGTTTTCGTAAACAAAATTTCCGCAGTAGTCTGTTGCTTTCTGCAAAACATTGGTGCTGGAGTATACTTCTTGCCTCATTTTTTGCCCCAGGGCATTGTAAATGTATTTGATATACTCGTTGTTGCTTTTTACTACCCTTCTTGGTAGATTAAAATAATTGTATTCAATGGTTTGTATTTGTTTGTTGTCGTCCTTAACTAAACTTCCGTTGGCATCGTACTGGTAATCGTTTACCGGATCAGAGGTAGTTGTTCCATCGTCTTTAAAACCAGCTGCATCGCCCGCCATATCGCGTACTTTCAATAAAGTATTTCCATTGTAGGAATAAACCAAATTATCTATTTGCCCAAAGGTTTGGTTAGCCAGTTGTCCGTTTCGTTGAATGCCACGTATGTTACCGTTGGCATCGTAACCGGTTACTACTTCTTTGTATCTATCCAGGTCTAATGTCCACGTGTTAGCTGCGCCATCTTTTCTCTTGTATTCAGCCACTCGCAATCTGTTTAACGGATCGTATACATAACCGTAGCTTTGTTCCTGCCCGGTTCGTGCAGAGCGCCACCTCATACCTGTTATGTTGCCATTAAATTGTTTTAGTGCATATCCTTCTTCAAAAAAAAGTTCCATGCTAAACAGATCATTCGCATCAGAAACTCCGGTTGACAATTCATTAATTGATTTTAACGCACCAGATATGGCATACCTGTAATCTTCAGATTGCATCCATCTTTGGCCTGTGGTACTATGTAAGTTTTTTTCAACTAACTGACCTATTTCATTATACACATGGTTAGCGGTTCTTATTTCGGCCATGTTTCCTGTTTTGTGGTATTTGGTTATTGGTCTGTCTTCGTTATCATACTCTACTCTATCGATTATAGCTAATTCTTGAGCCCCAACGTTATGGCGAGTGATCGTCTTTATAATACTTTTACTCACTCCGTTCTCATAGGCAATAGAAATTCTATCCATTCCATTTCTGCTATTTCTGCTTATGGTTTGAATAATTTGCTGCCTGTCGTTGTAATAATTTACAGATTCTAACCAGGCTTGCGTATCCAAATTTCGGACAAGTGTAGCCGTAACTTGCCCTTTTACTCTTTTGAAAAAAGTGTCTGGATGGCCTCTTCCTTCGATAAGTGTTGACTCCATTACAAAGCTATGCGTGGTACTAATTTGAAAAGGAGTTGGTAGATTATAATTATCATAAAAAGTCTGAGTATGCACTTCAGCACTTAGTACCGCTGGTGTAGAGTTGTTTAACGTGTAGTTATTATTACTGTCTTTTGTTTCGAACCCTGCCTGCTGGCTTATCGTAGACCTTAATGTTGCGTAACTTGTTGCGTTCACTGTTTCACCCGTCATAATCGGTCTGTCGAAGACATCGTATTTAGTAAAGAGCCATCTGTTACTTGTTCGCTGTGCAGGGTTTTGTACTAAAACAACACGATCCAATGCATCGTAAATTATATAAGTCCAACCAGAACCTGGTACTCGCTTTTCAATTAATCTTTGCCTGGCATCGTACCGATATTGAAAAGCTATACTATCAACCGAAGCTGCGGCATATGGAAAGCTTCTTTTGTGCAGTAGCGGTGGCAAAACATAAGCTAAGTTTCCAATGCCATCATATACATAGTACGTGTTCAGCCACTCGTTACCATCAGACTTAACACGTTTTAAGATCACTCTGCCCTCTTTATCTTTATATTCTCTTGCTCGTTCGTTGTTTTGGTCTGTAATCTCGCTAACCAATAAATCGCGCATGCTATAAAAATTTCCTGTTTGTAAAAGTGCACCGGCTTCACTTACCGTAAATACCCTAACTGGTAAATCTTCGCTACTAAGCGACCATGTATTGGATTTCAGCTCACGTCCACTTCCTAATTTAAAGGTTTCTCCAGGACTAGATTTTTTAACAATTCTGTTTAGAGGAGAAGCTTCAAATTCAGTTTCAGAAAAAGCCACGCCAGTCTTAGCAATTTCCGCAGGTGCATTTCTATAAAAATTGAACTGTTCTAAGATTGCATTTTTCCGAAATCCATCAACATCTATATCTGTTGAGTTCGATGTGTAAGGAAGAAACACTTTTGCTTCTCTTGCCCACTGATCGTATACAGCGGGTACTACAATATCTTTACCAGTAGGAGATGCGTTTTTTTGAACTTTTTGTATTGGCATACCCAGCCCATCAAGGTATTGGGTTTCAATTCCAATTTCCGTCATATCCGGATTATTGAAAACAAAGTCAGCAGGAGTTAATGCAGGTTTTTTGGCAATGTACTTTCTAATATAATTTTTACGTTCTGTGTTTGTAACTAAAGGGGGTGCATCGCTAGCGTAAGTAGGCGCTGGAACAGCAACCGGCTCATTAGTTAATGTAGTAACGTAAATATGCTCAGATTCATCTGTAACTCCATTACTTAATGTTATTGAGCAAGTATAGCGCCCTGGCTGAGATACACTAATAGAATTACTGGTTGAGCCAACTAAATTGACTCCATCTCTCTTCCATTGAAAGTTAGGATACGTTGAAGGTAAGGATAGTGTAACACTTTGTCCATTGGCAAGGTAGGTATTGCCTGTAATTTGTATTGACGGTGGCGTTAATACATTAGCTGTTAAAGAAAGGGAATTACTTTGGCAGCCGTTAGTATGTATGGTTTTAACCTTTACAACGGAAGTGCTAGAAAAATCAGTTGTATAAACTGGTTTATTCTCGTTGGCAATAACAACATCGCTTTGCGTTAGCCATTGAATGGAAGTAGATGGATCTGTTATAGGTTGAATGGAAAAGGTTACTGTTCCAAAACCAAAACGCCCGTAATAGGCTTGTGTTGAAACAGGAAGTTGAGGTAAAGGATTGATTGCTGCAACAACAGGAACGCGGGCAGATTCACACGAAGTTGTACTGTTAAAAGCAGAGGCATAAAAGGTTGATGTGCTAGAGACTGACGGAGTGTAGGTATTACCTGTTGCCATAACACTTCCACCCGAAGCCTGGTTATACCATCTTATTGTTCCAGTTATTGGCGTAGCTTGTAATGTAACATTGCCTGCTCCACATCTTGCCGGTGGAGTAGTAACGGTAGGATTGGCTGGTAAAGCATTTACAGTAACCGTTACTGAAAGCCTTGCGCTTTCGCAACCCGTACCTGTGTTAAAGGTACTTACAAAATAACTAGTTGTGGTTGTTACGTTTGGTTGATAAGTAAGACCAGTAGCTAATGGCGAACCTCCTGTTGAAGCAGCATACCACCGTAAGGTATTTCCGTTAGCGCCAACTGTAGCAGAAATAGTGGCTACACCCGCTCCACACCTAGTTGCGTTAACAAGTGAAGTTGCATTACTTACAACAGGACTTATGGTAGCTGTAATTGCAACCCTCGGGCTACTTTCAGCACCGGTTGTTGTATTAACGGTTGTTATATAATAAGTTGTGGTTGAAGTAAGAGAGGGCGTTGTATAGGATAAACTTTGACCTAAATAGGTGCCTCTTGTTATTGTTGTATACCAACGTCATTTAAGTCACAAGATTCTTGTGAGGCATCTACAAGTTGATAAAAACTTGTAACTTCTTTTTCATTTACTTTAGCTGTTTTAAGAAAACAATTATGGATTGGACAAACAAGTATACTTGGAATTTGATGCACTTTTTTCCAATAAAAAATACCATAGTATTTATAAGCGTCTGCCATACAAACAGGGCAGTATTTTGGTAAGGTGCTTCCAAAGAAGTATTTATTCAATAAGCCGCTAGTCTGTAAAAAATTTTTTTGTGTCTCTTTTTTCAACTTATCCAAAAGAAGGCCTTTTCTATTTGGCAAAAGAAAATGAAAATAGAAAGGCCAAATTGTGAGCTTATAAATCACATCACTTACATCTAATTTTAATATGTGAAAAGTTCTATCTGAAAATTCTTTTAACCGTACAGTTAAATCTGGGCGAACAGCAATATGTGTTTTCCCGAATAGTTGTTGGGTAACATGATGATGGTTCAATGGAAAATTGTATTTCTTGTATCGACAAACCAAACTATAAAGTGATTCATCTGGCAAAATCTCTGGAAAGTAGGCAATCATATTAATGGTCTTAAAAAACTTTTTCCCTATAAATTTTTCCCTATAAAAAAGAGATAAAAGAATATTTAAAGTCCAAAAATCAATAATTTAGGTAATTTCAAAGGTTCCCAACATTGTCAAACTAGGCACCAAGTTTAACAAACTAGTATCCAACTTTAATAAAACGCCACAACCAAAACACCTTTTTCGGGGTTTTTATTCAGACTATTTCCATCTTACATCCAACAACGGTAATTTGCATCATGAATTTCAGTGAAAAAGACATACTAAAAGCTCTAAGCACCGTAAACGACCCCGACATACAGCGCGATTTAGTATCGCTGGGCATGATTAAAGACGTAAAGGTTTACAATACACAAGTAGCTTTTACAGTGGTGCTTACCACGCCTGCTTGCCCCCTTAAAGCCAAAATAGAAAAAGATTGCCGCGATGCAGTAGAAAATGTAGTAGGAAAAGAGGTTGAAATCAACATCACCATGACATCCTCCGTTACCACCTTGCGCGACAATGCCCCTTTATTACCGGGCGTTAAAAATATAATTGCCATTGCCTCCGGTAAAGGTGGTGTGGGTAAATCTACCGTTACAAGCAATTTAGCGGTGGCCTTAGCCAAAGCGGGTGCTAAAGTAGGGCTAATAGATGCCGATATTTACGGCCCCTCTATGCCGGTGATGTTCAATTGTGAATTCGAGCAGCCCAACGTAAAAAATGTAAATGGAAAAAATATTATCGAACCCATCGAGCAGTACGGAGTTAAAATTATGTCCATAGGCTTTTTAACACCGCCCGACTCTGCTGTGGTGTGGCGAGGCCCAATGGCCAGCTCGGCTTTAAAACAGTTTATAAGCGATGCCGAGTGGGGCGAGTTAGATTATCTGTTGATTGATTTACCGCCTGGCACAAGCGATATACACCTTACGCTGGTACAAACCGTGCCCGTAACAGGTGCAGTAATCGTTACCACTCCGCAAAAAGTAGCTTTGGCCGATGCCCAAAAAGGCTTAGCCATGTTTAAACAACCTCAAATTAACGTTCCTGTATTGGGCGTAATAGAAAACATGGCCTATTTTACACCCGAAGAATTACCAGACAATAAATATTATATCTTTGGCAAAGATGGTGGCTCTTCGCTAGCAGCTAAATTCGATGTTCCGTTTTTAGGGCAAATTCCATTAGTACAAAGCATTCGCGAAAGTGGCGACAGTGGCTTACCCGCTGTACTGAAAGAAGGTGCCACCGCTCAGGCATTTCAGGAACTGGCCGAAACATTAGCACGCCATATAGCCATACGTAATGCAAGCCAAAACCAAACCAAACGAGTAGAAGTAATTGTATGAGCATAGCCGAAATAACAACTAAAGTAGAAAACTCATTAAACAGCATTCGCCCTTATTTAGAGGCCGATGGTGGCAACGTACGCATTGCAGAAGTTACAGAAGAAAATGTAGTTAAATTAGAATTTGTAGGTGCCTGTAGCTCTTGCCCCATGAGCACCATGACTTTTAAAGCCGGAGTAGAAGAAGCCATTCGAAAATCAGTGCCCGAGGTAACCAAAATAGAAGTTATCAACCTAACACCTGTAAACAGGTAGTTTTCGTTCTAATCCGTTATCTTTATAAAGGATTGTTACCATTCTGTATGCAAAGGTTTTTTGTTTGCCTCTTCTTATGTTGTTCTTGTTTAACAAGTTCTATTACAATTTCGCAAGCACAAGATAAGTGCGGTACAGTGCCCTACATGCAACACCTGTATAAAAAACACGCAGTAGATCCATTACAGGTTGAAAAATGGCTCGAAAAAAGAAAACAAACGCTAAGCACACAAAACAACCAAAAACAAAACAGCACTTATAAAATTCCTGTGGTCGTACATGTTATTCACAATGGCGAGCCTATTGGAACGGGTGTTAACATATCAGACGAACAAATAATTTCGCAGATAAATGTTTTAAATAAAGATTTCAGAAGAGAAAATACAGATGCAACCAATACCCCAACGTTATTTCAACCGGTTGCCGCTGGTATGGGTATTGAATTTATTTTAGCCCGGCAAGATCCGGATGGCATCTTATCAGACGGGATCGTTCGTAAAAAAGGATCGCGATCAATATGGAGTTTCTCCAGCGAGGCAGACTTAAAAGCCGAAAGTTTTTGGCCATCAGAAGATTACCTGAACATTTGGGTAACCAACCTAAGTGGCACTTTATTGGGCTATGCGCAATTTCCGTTTACAACACTACCTGGTTTGGAAGGAGAACCTAACATTGCAGCAACAGATGGCGTGGTTATCGACTACGAAGTTTTCGGGTCTGATGATGATGGACCATTTTTTCTCGACCCACAGTTTAACAAAGGCAGAACCGTTACGCACGAAGTAGGGCACTTCTTTGGCTTACGCCATATCTGGGGAGATGATGATGGTTGTACCGAAAGTGACTATGTAGCCGATACGCCCAATCAAGGATCGGACACAAACGGTTGCCCTACACATCCAACCAGCTCATGCGGAGGAGTAAAAATGTTTCAGAACTACATGGATTACACCGATGACATTTGCATGAATTTGTTTACTGCCGGCCAAGTACAACGCATGCAACTTATCTTAGACGACCCAACCATACCACGCAGAAGCACACTACTAAACTCGCCCGGTTTGGAGTTTCCACCTGGTTTTACCAACGATGTTGCCCTAAGAGAAATACTTGCGCCTACAGCCGTTACATGCTTAGCCAATCAATTAACCATCAAAATTCAAAACAGAGGAATAGATCCGCTTAACTCGCTACGTGTATCGATCAGGCTCGATAATCAACCAACAACCCAACAAATTGTAAACTTAACTCAACCTGTGCCCGTAAGCGAATTTACCAATGTTACACTTCAGATACCGAACCAAACTGTTGCCGAACACCAAATAGAAGTAAGCGTTGATTTGCCCAATTCACAACCCGATAACGCACCATCCAATAATACCATCATCAAAAAATTTAGGGTTAACAACCAAACAACCAGTGCCCCTATTCAGGAACGATTCGATATTTCCATTGCACAAAGTAATTTTACCAGTATAAACCCATTCGGAGAAATAACATGGCAAACAAGCAAAACCAATTACCAAAACTCTGCTTCACTTGCTACCAGTGGTGCCAACGCTAAACTGGAAAGTTGGTTGGTAAGCCCAACAATAGATTTCACCCAGGCAAACGAAGCCTCTATTCGTTTTCAATATTCATTCCTCGAAAATACAAATGTAGAAGAGCAATTCTTCTTACTCTATTCTGCCGACTGCGGCCAATCGTATACAACCATACCTATTGAACTCGAAAACTCGCGAATTACCACATTGCCCAACTCGCCAATTCATTGGCAAGATAATCTGATACCCTTGCCTGAATTAACAGGCGAAGCTAACGCACGAATAGCATTTGTATTTAAAGGTGGAAACGCAAATACTTTTTATGTAGATAACATTCAGCTATACGAAAACCTAAGTGGTATACGCTTACAACCCGAACAAGTATTTCTGGCCTACCCTGGCAATAACAATACACTAAACATTACGCTTAATCTGCCAGAAAAAAATCCGGCTTCCATAACTGTGTACGATTTGCTTGGCAAAAGCATTGCATCCGCTCAGATACCCAACGCAGTAAACCAAACCGTAATACTGCAAACACAAGCTTACACCTTCGGAGTTTATGTTATCCGAATCGAAACAAACGGGCAGTTCTACACACAACGTGTTTTACTAAACCCAAGATGAAATTCGTATCTTACAGCCTCAATAAACCTTATGTGTGCTAAAAAAAGAATAGGTATAATTTATGGTGGCCGATCTGTAGAACATGGTGTTTCTATTAACTCTGCCCGCAATATTTTAGAATACATTAACAAAGACATCAACGAGCCCATACCTATTGGTATAAGTAAAACCGGCCAATGGTTTTTAACCAATGGCGTAAGCAAAGAAATTGAACTAGGCAAAGAATTAGGAGTTTTACTCGACCCTGTTAAGCAAGGCTTCGTTTTAAAAGCAAGCGATCAAAGATTTAAACTCGATGTTGTTTTTCCTGTATTGCATGGAACCGATGGCGAAGACGGAAGCATACAAGGTTTGATAAAAACTTTAGATATCCCCATGGTAGGATCCTCGGTTTTAGGATCGGCATTATCGATGAATAAAATAGCAGCCAAACGCGTGCTCGAGGCAGCCAAACTACCGGTAGCAAAATACATGGTGTTTCATTTCCGCGAAAAAGAAAAAATAAAATTCGCTGAAATAAAGAAAAAGTTGGGCATGCCTTTCATGATTAAAGCAGCTAATCTAGGTTCATCTGTTGGTGTATCAAAAGTAAAAAAGCAAGCCGATTTTATTCCGGCATTAGAAGAAGCCTTCCGATACGATCAAGAAATTCTGATTGAGGAATTTATAAAAGCCCGCGAAGTAGAATGCGCCATATTGGGCAATAATCCTCCTGAAGCATCCTTACCGGGCGAGATCATCATTAGCAAAAAATACGATTTCTACACCTTCGATGCCAAGTATGTAGATCCACATGCGGTAACCATTCAGGTACCAGCAAAATTACCGAAAGTAACCGCTGAAAAAATAAGAAGCCTTTCGGTTAAAGCTTTTGAGGCATTACGCTGTAACGACTTTGCGCGGGTAGATTTATTCTTAGCCGGAAACAAAGTTTATGTAAACGAAATCAATACCATACCGGGTTTTACCAATTCCAGCATGTACCCCATGATGTGGAAAGAGCGTGGTATTTCCTTCACCGACTTAATTTCGAGGCTTATCGAAATTGCTTTGCTTCGGTTCGAAGAAAACAAGAGAATAGAAAGAAGTTTTCAGTCTAACCTCAAGTTCTGATACACCATGCAGAATCCGTTTAAAAAATACAAAGCAGAAACAGTAGGTGGCTTATTGCTATCCGTAGGAACAGGCATTCTGTTGTTTATGCTTATAGGGGTAAGTTATTTTTATATTTATTTACCCTCATCAACCAACCATGGCGAAACCATTACTGTACCCGATGTAAGCGGAATGAATATTGAAGAACTCGAAGAGTTTCTTACTGCCCGCAACTTACGCTATGAGATAAACGATAGCACCTACACAGAAGACAAAGAACCCAATACCATACTAAAACAATTTCCATTAGCAGGTGCCAAAGTAAAAGAAAACCGTGTTGTTTATTTAACCAAAAATAGTTTAAAACCACCAACCGTGCCTGTGCCCGATCTGGTAGATGGCTCCCTCATTAATGCCGAAGCTGTGTTAAAAGGAAGCGGTTTAAAAAGAGGGAAAATAATTTATGTACCTGGGCCATTTTCTGTTATCCGCGAAATGAGAGTAAATAACATTAAAATTACCGCAGGCACCCGCGTACCAAAAGGTTCCTTTATTGATTTATATGTTGAAGATGGCGGTAACAATGAATTTGAATTACCAAACATACAAGGCCAAGAACTAGATGAGGCCGAAGAGTTGTTGTTAGGCCTAAATCTTCAATTTGGAGAAATAATACCTATAGGCGACACTACAGGCTTACCCCCTAACGTTATTTTACAACAAGACCCACAACCCAGAACCATAATGCGTGCAGGTGATGTTGTAAAAATTTGGGTTGGCAAACCCGGCACAACCTTAGCCGAAGAAAAAAACAACGAATAAAAATTTGACAACCAAAGCCTCATCTTTTAACCTGAACATTATATTCCCTATTCTTTTTATAATGGGGATGTTACGTGCCGATATACTACTCGCACAATGGAAAATGCACGGTATACCTGCGAAAAAAACTACCCGAATCAAACAAGTTACATCGCCCATGTCGCTTCCCTTCTGGGACGATTTTTCTTTTGATGGCCTACCGGCAGATACCTTGTGGACGGAGAAATCGTCTGTACGAATAATGAAAGATATGGGAAACAGAATGCCATCTATTGGCGTAGCTGTTTTCGATGGATTAAACGCTTTGGGTTCGCCATATGTAACTGACGATTTAATTTCTTCTGGCTTTAACGATTTGCTGATTTCGAGGCCACTACGTTTACAAGAAATACCGGAGACAGAACGCGCTAACAAAGTATACCTCAGCGTTAGCTGGCAATGGAAAGGAAAAGGCGAAGCACCAGATGCTGGCGACTATTTGCAGATAGATTTCTTAGATAACACCAATACCTGGCAATCTGTAAAAGTAATAAACGCAATTGGCAACCCGAGCGAACTTCAATTTACTACCGAGTTAATTCCCATTCAATCCGAAATTTTTTTTCATAACAACTTTCAATTCAGAATCAGAAACTATGGAAGACGCTCAGGAGCCTTCGATACCTGGTTAATAGATTATGTGTACCTGAATAAAAACCGATCTGCCACGGATAGATCCTTCCCCGATCGCTCACTAGGCAGCCAACCAACCAGTTTTTTTTCTGAATACAGAGCTGTTCCGGCTTCTCATTTTAAAAACAACATTACCCTTATCGGACCTGAAATTGAGGTACAATCAAATAATGCAGGTTTTACTGTATTAGAATTAACTACGAAAGTCTACAGTACATATTTTCTAAATGGATCTGTCACAACTCTTCCTGAAGTAACTTTAGAAAACAACAGAAACATAGAAGAGTTTATTAATTTCCAACGTAAAACTATAACGTTGTTAAGCTTACCAGACGAAAACAATACAGATATTTTTCCTACCAGTTACGATTCGCTGGATATAACGCTTAGTTATACGCTAGGATCGGGAGATAACATACCCATTGGCACCGATCCGTTTGCCGATTACGATCCAGCCATTTATGCACCAATTGATTTCCGCTGGAACGATACTACCTCTCTTCAATACAACATCAGAAGTTTTTATGCTTACGATGATGGCGAGGCTGAATATGCCGTTAGCCTTGATCAGGATAACTACCTTGCCGCACAAAAATTTACTACCCTCAACAACAAAGAAGATACCCTAACGTCTGTCTATATTTATTTTCCTACCTTAGCAGGTACACTAAGCAATCTGGTTGAATTATCTATCTGGAATCAGGCCGGTAATGTGCCGGCTACCACTCCACTTCAACAATTCACAATTTTAATTAACAGAACTGGTTTAAATCGTTTTCAGAAAATTAAACTTGGAACTGGTGTTTTAGTTGATCCTGTCTTTTATATCGGTTGGCGCGAACCGCAAAATGGTACAGTGGCACTTGGCTTAGATAAAAGCGCTACAACAGAAAACATACTATTCGAAAATACAAATGGAAGTTGGCAACCTGTTACAGGAATTTCCGGTGCAATCATGATCCGTCCGGCCTTTGAAAAAGCAGATTTTGTAACTTCAATACCAGAACAAGAAGTTCAACCGCTGGGTTACCCTAATCCTACAACAAACGGAACGTTGCACTTACCTCGATCAACTATAATCGTAAACTTACTTACTCCACACGGAGTAACGCTTGGCTATACAACCAAGCAAACAGAATCCGAAATGTTACTTACACTTGCACAATCCTATCAAGGCCTTGCCATTCTCTCGTATAAAGTAGGAAAAAATGTATACACGCAAAAAATAATATTTCGTTAAAGAGGTGCAGGTGTAAAACTTCCTATAAAAATAAGTAAGGCTAACCATCCAATAATTTTACGACCTGTACTTAAAGGAAGTTCCACCAATGCAGGTGGATGTGCTACACCCATACGGCCAACAAAAAATGCAAACAACAACCAACCGCTATAACCAGAAATACCCACAAATAAATAGCTGGCTGTAAATTGAAAAGCAAACAACAAGAAAGCCAACATAACGGTTGTTTGTTTATCTCTTTTTAAACCTTGCAAACAGAGGTATAAAAAGTAAACATAAATAGGAACGTACCATATCAATTCAGAAAAAGGCATTTGTATTGTTACTAATCCAAGGCCTGCGTAAAACAAAAATCCTACATAAAATACAGAAGCAAACCATCTATGATACGTATACCCAACAAGACCATACAAAATATGTCCGCCATCTAGTTGGCCAATAGGCATTAGATTTAAGCTTGTAAATACCAAAGCTAAAAAGCCTGCAAATAAAAATGGATAATGCATTATTTCGTTTGCATGAGGTAATCTTTCAGGATCAGCAACAAACTTTTTAAAAAATAAAAAGATGAGATTATCTCCTAAAGTAACCTTCCCTAAATTTTCTTCCTGATACACATAATCAGCATAATTAAGCCCATGTATAGCATACTCAGGATGTATGTTAAAAATATATTCGGGCTCAGGTAAATGTGTAAAGCCATACCAAAGAACAAATATTGCAGCTACAAAACCTGCTAACGGTCCGGCAATGCCAATATCAAAATTTTGTACATTAGTGTATACTCTTTGTCTGATGCGTATTACTGCTCCCATAGTTCCCAAACTAAACGGAAATGGCGGCAGAGGAATATAGTAAGGTAAAGAAGTTTTAACTTTATTTAGCTTCGCCACAAAGTAATGACCAAACTCGTGTATAGTTAAAATTGATAAAAAAGAAATTGAAAAAGGTAAACCACTTTTAAACATTTCCCACGTGTAGGGAATATCTTCATTATAGATGTCATGTCCGAAACTCCACCAGGCACCGGCAATAGTTGTAAACAGAAAGGTGAGAATAAAAAGTAACGCCTGAAAAACGTACCTAATCTCTTCTTTATACCTGAAATTCCAATTCTTTAAAAAGTTCATCGGCATGCGTTACGTGGTATGTGTTAATTCCTGCTTTGGCTGCACCTTGCAAATTACCCAAGTTATCATCAAAAAATAATATATGTTCCGGTTTTAAAGTATGCTGTTGGCATATCCAATGATACGTACTAACATCTGGCTTTCTCATTCCAACAATATGCGAGTAGTAGGTAGCATTAAAATAAGATTCAAATGGTGTAAGACTTACCTTATTTACAAGTTCATCGAAATAACGTATGTGTATACTATTTGTATTACTGAATAAATATAGTTGATACTTTAATTTTAGCGCTTTTAGCACAGCTAACCGCGATGGAGGCAATGTCAATAACATAGCGTTCCAGGCAGCATCTAGTTTCTGATCAGAAAGGTTAGTTTGCAAATAACGGTTAACAGATACCCGGAATTCTTGCTCAGTAATTTTACCAGTTTCAAATTGTTTAAAGAAATCGATAGTAGTAAATGCTGTTTCAAGTTGACTTAAACTTCTGTTACTGATTTCAGCAAAAGCCTTAAAGGTTTTCTCAAAAGAAAGATCTAGAATTACTCCACCTAAATCAAATAACAAAATCGGGGTATGTTTAAGATTTAACTTCCTGTTCATCGCGATAAAGTAAAAATTCAAGAATAAAAGATGTGCCCTGCGAATCAGAATGTTCTAGCATAATTTTGCCCTGCATAGCTTCCATCATTTTATGGGCAAAGGCAAGTCCAAGACCAGACCCAGTACTTTTTGTTGTAAAGTGCGGTAAAAACAGTTTATTCTGTAATTCGGGTGGTATTCCTTTGCCATTGTCGGTAATTCGAACCCTCACTTTCAGATCTTTCACCCAAATATCAATTTGTATTCTTGTTTCTACAGAATCAGGAGTAGCCTGCAAAGAATTTAAAAGCAAGTTATTCATTACAGCTTTTAACATTTTCTCATCAGCCAATACTATAAATTGATCTTGCTGTGTAATTTTATACTGAATCTGCTCATCGAACAGAGCAATTTGTTTCTCTAATAACTCATTTAAGTTTGTAGCTAGAATAGTTGCTTTTGGCATTTTGGCATAGTTGCTAAAAGAAGAAGCTATAGCATCTAGTACTTCTACTTGCTCTACTAGCATTTCCAATGTTTTTTTTGAAGCTTCATCTTTTGTGTTTCTCAACATTCGCTGTAAATTCAACTTCATTGGTGTTAACGGATTTTTAATTTCATGCGCTACTTGCTGTGCAACTTCACGCCAGGTTTCTTCTCGTTTTAAATGTTCTAAACTTATTTTATTCTCTTCAAGCTTTTGCAACATACTATTGAATGCATGTACAACTAATGCTACTTCATCGTTCTTTGTCCATACTAAACTTTTATTAAGTGAACTTAAGGTTGTGTTTGCAAAAGACTTTTGCAACATTGAAAATGGCCGGATTAACCAATCCGAAACCAACTTAGAAATCCACAACAACAGACAAAACAAAATAAAGAAAACCAACAAAACACTATTAAGCACCTGGCTTTGTAAACCTAAAACTGCTGTAGAAGAGTGATACACGGGCGAACTAATAACCATATCACTTTCAGGTATATGCGTAAACAATTCCTGAAATGAAAATCGCCCTAACCTTTCGGAATAAGCTAAAGTAGTATTCGTATACTGTACCTGAGCAACGAGTGGCCACGGTAATAAATTATTGCGCAACAAAGGCTTGTTAGAAAATAACAAAACACCTTTCTCAGAATATAAATCAAAATACTCGTTTACACGGTCTGTTTCACCTAACAAATTTTGTTGCGAGGTTAAAAGAGAATCTCTTTTTATTCCTCTTAACTTTTCGGTTAATACTTGTAAACGAGATTCGTTTTCTTTTTCAAAACGTTCTTTAGAATTTTTATCAAGAATAAACAGCAAATAAAGAGAAATACATAACAATGGAATAAAGAAAGCGAGGTTAATAATAAACTGAATTGCTGAACTATACGAAATTGAATCTCTTACTTCTTTTCTAAACAAGTATGTGAACGTAAAATAGGCGATTACCAATAATAAAGCTGCAACAATTAAATAGCAGGCGTCCATAAACACAGTATAAAAACCGCCAGTTGTAACTTGAAAAACCAAAAGCTCGCTGTTACGCCATGGAAACGAGAAATAAGAATAAGAGGCAGCCAAAGAACTTTGTGTATTTTCGGAAAATACATCTTTCTTAAAATCTCCAACCGTAGTTACAAAGTGTTTGTTTTTAACGATTGCGTAAGCTACATTCCTGCTAAGCGAAAGCGAACTCCATCGTTCATCAATCCAAATTTCTGGGTAACTGGTATTTGCCGCAGTTGTTAAACTTGACAGAAAAACGGAAACATACCCGCTTATAGATTGATTTCTAAAAATAGGAATTAACAAAGCATACTCTAAACCATTTACCAAGCTACCAGATTTACGCAAATAATAATTTTCTTTGGATATTCCATTTTTAGCCGAATCGTAGCGAGCAAACATAATTGGCATTGGTAATGATTGTGTATAAGAACTGCCATCTGCAGCAAATAAGTTTATTTCTTTTTTATACCGACTGAGATACCCCGACAAATAAGCTTGATCTATTTTTGAAACAATGGGTTCTTTACTTAACAAAGGGCTGTTTAAACGTGTTTGTATGTAAACATCTTGTTGTATTTCGTTTACTACATTCTGTAATAAATATTCAGTAAAAATATCCCGATCATTCTTTAATTCATCAACATAAGAATCTACTTCCTTTTCAATTTTTTCATTCTCAAGATTTTGAATTGCAAAAGAAGATGAAACAGATAAAACAACGATAAATAAAAACAAAAATATAAACTGACTAAAATCAAAACGTTCTCTATTGAATTCTAGTTTTTTCCAATCTAGTAAAAACAAAAATATCCAGGCAGGAACCACACAATTTAAGTAGGATTCTCCATTGCTGTAGTTAATCAGAGAAAACGTAATGGCTCCTGCTAATAGCAATCTTTGTTTATGTAAAAAAAATGTTTTGAAAATTTTCCAAACCTTTATAAACCATAATAATGCTATAAAAGCGCTTGCAAGCCAGGCAAAAAGCGCAAGTAAACGTACAGTACTTAAACGTATAGAAGTTGAAAATGAAAAATCCTCAGCAGAATTATGTGTGATGGTTTGCAACAAAGCAACCGGAAAATAAAACAGTACAAATAAAAGTGTAGCCAAAACAAAGCCGTACAAAAAATCTAATCCCGTATACTTGTATTTTGCTTTTGGAGAGAGAAAAGAAAAATCAACTGATGAAAAAAATAATGTTAAGAAGAATAGGAAAAAGAGATTCAGAAGTAAATCAGCTAAAGATGGATTGATAGTAGAAGAGGCGAAAGTTTCGGGAGAAAACAAGATGTGATCTGTAAAATTTGCTTCTGCTAAAAAAAAGTACAATCCCATTCTAAGCACAACTAACGTACAAAGTATTACCACCATATAGCCAGGCGATATATCTGTTTTAATCTTTGCTTTTAACGAAAATGCTAAGAGGCTTAAACTCACCAACAACAAAATAAACCCAAGGGTAATTAGTTTATGTTTAGCAGGTAATGAATAGTCTTGCGTTGATATTCTGAAAACAATTTGATTACTATAGTAAACAGGCACGCCAATAGTAGCATTAGCATCTAAAAGAGTATAATTACGTGTTGGGAAAATGGCATTATTCCATTCGGTTTTTAGGTATTTATTCTGGACAGGATAATCACGTTGTAATACTATCACACGTGTAAAAGTTGAATCGCCCGTTTGTAAAGATTTTGCCAAATAAGAAAACCCTTTATTACGAATTAACTTCCACTGCACTGCATTTTCAATTAAATTGTAAGAAACAGGAATAGTGTGGTTAGTCCAATAAACTAACGTATCGTTCTTAAATTTAAATAAGGCAGTTTTGTCGGCTAAATTTTCTGGTGATGTAGAAACACTCTCTAATTTTTTTTGCAGTGTTTCTATTTCATTATTTAAATTTTCAGAAACCTGATTGGCAATATCTTGCAAAGTGGTAGTTCGCTGCGCAAACCAAAGAAAACTGATGGCTACAAAGGCCAGAAAAACAAATGCATATGGGGCTTTAAGCCATTTCATGTTCGTGCTTTACCCTGTAAACCACCAAACATGTATAAAAACAACACGCGCGAGTATCTGAAATTAAAAGGAACTAAAAGTAAAGTAATAACTGAAACAATACCGATGGAAATCCATGGTGAATTTATATCAACTATCTTAACCAGCAGACTTACAGCCACAACAATAGCTACGCTAAAAGCATAACCAACGTACATCGCTCCCTGGTAAAACCCAGGTTCGGGTTCTAACATTACCTGGCAATGTGGGCATTTCTCATTCATCTCCATAAAATGCAAATTGAAAGATGAGGTTTTAAACATTTTCCCCTCTCTGCATGTAGGGCAACGTTGATTAAGCAATGCCTTGGCCAAACTTACTTTCATTCTTTTTACTTGATTTATACCAAAAATAAGCCAGGGTAGCAATTGCTAGGTATGGCATCACTAAAAGATACAATATACCCGTGTTAATTCCTGCTGCGATACCCGGGTCTCCATTGCTTACATTGTTTTCTAATTGCGTGCGACACATGGCACATTGTGCAAAAGAAACACTCTGCAACAATAGAAAAGCAAAAAACAAAAGCACGAATTTTTTCATATCATTTGTAATAAGGACTAATCATCAAGTAAACAATTACGCCAGTTACAGCTACATATAACCAAAGCGGAAAAGTAACTTTTGCAATTTTCTTGTGTTGCTCAAACTCACCAAAGGCCGCCCGTGTATATGTAATTAATACGAAAGGAATTACCAATACAGAAAGTATAATATGGCTTATTAAAATAAAATAGTAAAATATTCGACTAGCTCCCGTGCCACCGAATAGTGTTGGCTCGCTCGTCATATGATATAGAATATACATGACTAAAAAAATCAACGACAATCCTATACAAACTTTAATCAAGGATTCATGTAGCTTTCTATTCTTGTTCTTAATAGCTACTAAAGCTGAAACCAATAATATAGCTGTTAATGCATTGATACCCGCGTAAATTGGTGGTAGGAAACTAAAATCGTAACCTGCAATTTGAACTTTAAACAGAATAGCCACTACCAGCGGCACCACAATGGATACCACCCAAATTAATTTATTTGCTGTTTCTCTTTTCATATTAATACTTTTTAAGAATGATGGTTGTCTCTACCAATAATCTGTCTTCTTCGTCTAAGTTACCTAATTGATATTGTCCTCTTATGTTTCCTTCACGATCTACTAAAACCAAATTGTTTAAACCTGATAACAAGAAAACACAACTCTTTACTTCTTCTATTCGAGCCTTATCTAACCTAATGATTTCAAATTTACTGGTACGGTTAGGGATTAAAGAATCTGATTTTACTTGATACAAACTGATTTCACTCTTTGTAAATTTCTCTTGAACTCTTTCTGCAAAATCTTTTAATCTATCTTCATCATCACTAAATGATAGTGCAGTTAACGTTGCTTTATTATTTTCCAATAGAGTATCCAATTGTTGAATAGCAATCTTATAAGGATAAGTTATAGGTTTATTACACAATAGCACAGAGGTAGAATCATTTTGTTGAAACAAGGGCTCAACAACAAACTCATTCTTGCCGAAAAATTTCAAGAATAAAAAAATGCTGATAGGTAGAAACATGGCTACCGCCATTAATAATGCTTTCTTCATCACTTTGTCAACATAAAAAAGGCTTAGGTTGTTCTACCTAAGCCCTTCAACTTATATTTTATTTTCATTAAAATCTTGCTTCGCTAATAGCAGAACCTTCGTAAATAAAGGCTACTAACATCCAAACAATAAAGATGGTTGGAATCAAAATAGACCAAAGCAAAAATTTGGTTTCGTAACGCAAGTGCATGAATTCGCCAACTATATAGGCAGCTTTTACGATTGTCATGCCAATGAAAATCCAAACACGTAAATCTTTGTATTCGTGTGGAATTGTAAAGGCTACAATAAATTCAAATACTGTGATTACTAACAAAATTAAAGCTGTCATCCACAGCTTTTTAATTTTCGCTGTATCTGGAGGGATAACTTTAACGGTTGTTTCTTGATGATGTGCCATGTATAATCTGATTAATTAAACCAAGTAAAAGAATGTGAATACAAATACCCAAACTAAATCCACGAAGTGCCAGTATAAACCTACTTTTTCTACCATTTCGTAGTGGCCTCTTCTTTCATAAACACCGGTTACGGTATTGTAGTAAACCAAAAAGTTTAACAACACACCACTGAATACGTGGAAACCGTGGAACCCAGTAATAAAGAAAAAGAAAGCAGCGAAATCCGGAGGACCATATTGATTGAGTGAAAGATTAGCTCCAAAAAATTTGGTTCCGTCTTTCAACAAACCTCCGGCATCAGTTCCATGAATAAAGTGACTCCACTCCCATGCCTGGCAACCTAAGAAAGTTAAACCACCTACGATGGTCCACAACATCCATTTTTCTACTGCTGCTCTATCCATTCTATGTCCGGCTTCAACAGCCAACACCATAGTTACAGAACTCATGATTAGAATGAAGGTCATGATACCCACAAACACAAGAGGCAACTCCCATCCATGAAGAAAAGGCACAGCTTCGAAAACTTTTTCTGGTACGGGCCAGTAAGTTTGAGAGAAAGTAAATTCGTTGATTAGTCCATCAAAAGCAGGATGTGCTGAACGAACTAAGCCGTATGTAATTAATAATGCAGAAAAGGTAAAGGCATCTGATAAGAGGAAAAACCACATCATCAGTTTACCATAACTGGCATTCATCGGAGATGAGCCGCCATCCCAGGAAATGGTGGTTGTAGAAGTGTTTGCCATTGTAAAAGATTAATCGTTTAGCGTTTAAATTATCTATCGGTTAAATAGCATAAATAAGAACAAATATAGCCAAAGAACGTCCAAAAAGTGCCAATATGTTGCACACATTTCTATTAAATTCATGTTTTTAGAATGAATCTGCATGCGGAATGCCGCTACCAAGGCAACTATCAAAACAACTACACCGCTCACAATGTGTAAGCCATGCAATCCGGAAAGAACGTATACAAATGATCCGGACGGATTACCCACAAAATGCACGTTTTGCTCTACGAGTTTACCCCACGCTAAAAACTGTCCTACTAAAAAGCCAAAACCTAAAATAGCTGTAATTACCAAGGCCGTTTTTACCATTTCTACATTATTCTTTTTTGCTGATACATAAGCCCAATGCATGGTGAAACTACTTAGCAAAATCATAACAGTAGTAGTTGTAAACAAGCCTGGTAATTGAAACACAAACCAATTTCCCTCGGCTTGTCTTACGATGTAAGCACTGGTAAGCGATGCGAAAATCATACATACACTTACAATAAATAACCACAACGCAAATTTGCGTGGGTTCATTGCTAATGGCTTCTTAGCCTCTTCAATAATCTTAATCTCAGCCATAAAACTTAAATTTTATCTATTAAATAAGCGATTTGAACAATTGGTAAATACAAAAAAGAACCGAACATAATAGGCAGCCCTGCCTTCTTATCATCCGATTTTAATAAGGTAAAGGTTTGTGCCAAAAATAATACACCACATACTGTAGCAATAATTGCAGAATTGATTCCGGTAATACCAAACTTTGCCGGTAACAAACCCAATGGTATAAGAAATAATGTATAAATGATGATTTGAATAGCAGTATTAAAGTCTCGCTGTCCACCACCCGGCAATAACTTGAATCCGGCTTTTTTATAATCTTCATCCGATACCCAAGCGATGGCCCAAAAATGCGGGAACTGCCAAATGAATTGAATACCAAAAATGATGGCTGCTTCGTAACCGATAGTACCCGTAACAGCTGTCCAGCCCAACAAAGGCGGTAATGCACCAGGAATTGCACCAATAAAAACAGCTATAGGGCCAACTCTTTTCAAAGGTGTGTAAACAAAACTGTATAACACCATCGATACCAACGACAAGCCAACTGTTAACCAGTTGGTGTAAATTATCAACAACGTTACTCCTATTGCCAAACATGCAAAAGCAAAAATCCATGCTTCTGTTGGACTAATTCTTTCCGTTGGTAGCGGTCTTAATTTTGTTCGCGACATCAACTTATCTAAATCTTTCTCCCAGATTTGATTGATGGTTACAGATGCGCCCGACAACAAAAATCCTCCAAGAAAAACCATAGCCAATTTGCTCCAATTCGGTTCTTGTGAGGCCAATACAAAACCAAAAGCACACGAAAAAGCAACCAGAGCAGATAATCTGAATTTCAGCAATTCAAAATACGCTTTTGCCTTAAAACTAAATCGGTTGTATGGTATTGCTTTCTCCACTTTCTATTAATTAAACGCTTTCGACTTGTTTCTGTTTGAGCGCAGCAAAAGTAAAAAAACTGTTCCAAATGTTATGGTGGCAGTTGTTAAATGTAAAGGCTGTAAAAAAGGAGGAACCCCAGCATAGGCCATTCCTATTCCACTGAAAATAGTTAGCAAAAGAAAAATGGGAACAACATAAGCGAAACTCTTCAAGGCTTTTCTTTCTTTCCAAACTTTGTATCCCATTAAACCGAAAGTGATCACCAATAACCAGGAAAATGAACGATGAATCAAAAATACAAGTCCCAAATTTTCAACCCATTGACTTCTTGCGAAAGAAGAGGCAACAACATCAATGGCTTCTCGTACTTGTGTGCCAATAGTAATTTGAATCAACAACAATACCAGAGCGAAGACTAATAATGCGTTCAAGGGTTTCCACGAAATGTTGATTTCAAAATGATCAGATGAAGCCGAAACTAAATAAACAAGCAAACAAACAATTACCAATGCCAATAACATGTGTACGGTAATAGTCCAAGGTGTTAAATTCGTACTCACCACAAACGAACCAATCCAACCTTGAAAACCTACTAATAAGAAAGTTAAGATGCCAACTACCGTAATCACAGGATGCCATTTTCTAAAACGGAATGAATAAACCATTACTGCGAAAATTAACAAACCAATGATTACGCCAACCAAACGATTAACATATTCAACCCAGGTTTTTACAGCATTAAAATCTTCTTCTACTAACACTTCCGGATCGCTCAAAATAGCTGTAGCTTCTTTTTCAAAACCTATAGCTGAGAGATATTTTGCAAAACGAATGTTCTTTTTATTCCGATACTCAGCATACTGTTCTTTATAATCGGCAGGCAACTCTGTTACAGTTGTTGGTGGAATCCACTGACCGAAACAAGTGGGCCAATCCGGACAACCCATGCCCGAACCTGTACTGCGTACAATGCCACCTACTAAAATAAGGAGGTACACAGCGTACAAAGTTGCTTTTGCCAGTTTATGAAATGTCTTCATCTGAAAAAAAAAGGTTCAACGGAAACGCTGAACCTTTTCATATTGTTTTAGTGTGATTAATGTTTCGCTACAACAATCGGGTCATTACCGCTGCTTTCTAACTTAATCAATTCGTTTTCATGCGGTAAGTTAGATTCAGGAGTTTCTGAATAAGGAATATGCTGCGGAATGTAATCTTCTTTAGCACCAGGCTTGCTGTAATCGTAAGGCCAACGGTATACGTTTGGAATTTCACCAGGCCAATTTCCGTGTCCCGGATTTACAGGTGTAGTCCACTCTAATGTGTTTGACTTCCATGGGTTGGCATTTGCTACTCTTCCTCTCCACATGCTATAGAAGAAGTTGAAGATGAAAATTAACTGTGCAGTTAAGGTAATCACTGCAGCACCACTTACCAACATATTCAAATCTGCAAAGCCTGAGAAAGTTTCGAAGTTCGTCCATGAGTAATATCTTCTTGGGAAACCTGCGATACCAATGTAATGCATTGGGAAGAATACCAAATACACACCTACAAAAGTTAGCCAGAAGTGGATATAACCTAAACGGTTATCCATCATTCTACCGAACATTTTCGGAAACCAATGGTAAACACCTGCCATCATACCAAAGAAAGAGGCAGAACCCATTACCAAGTGGAAATGAGCCACCACAAAATATGTGTCGTGTAATTGTATATCGATAGCTGAGTTTCCTAAGAAGATACCTGTGATACCTCCTGTTAAGAAGAAAGAAACCAAACCGATAGAGAACAACATAGCTGGCGTAAACTTGATGTTACCTTGCCAAAGTGTTGTTACGTAGTTAAAAATTTTAACAGCTGAAGGCACAGCGATAATGAGTGTTAGTAACATAAATACCGATCCAAGGAAAGGATTCATACCTGTTACGAACATGTGGTGTGCCCACACAATGAAAGAAAGGATACCAATGAATAACATAGAACCAATCATGGCCTTGTAACCGAAAATAGGTTTGCGTGCATTCGTAGCAATAATCTCTGATGATAATCCCAATGCTGGTAACAAAACGATGTACACTTCAGGGTGACCTAAGAACCAGAATAAGTGTTGGAAAAGAATTGGGCTTCCACCTACATTCGGCAATGCTTCACCCCCAATGTAAATATCCGATAGGAAGAAACTTGTTCCGAAACTTCTGTCAAAAATCAATAACAATGCTGCAGAAAATAAAACCGGGAAGGAAAGTAAACCAATGATAGCCGTAAAGAAAAACGCCCAAACTGTTAATGGCATTCTGGTGAATGACATACCTTTTGTTCGAATGTTAATGATTGTTGAGATGTAATTTATACCGCCTAACAATGAGCTAGCGATAAACAACGCCATCGATACTAACCATAATGTCATTCCTAATCCAGAGCCTTTAATAGCTTGCGGCAATGCGCTCAATGGCGGATAAATTGTCCAACCTCCACCTGCGGGTCCGTCTTGCAAGAATAATGAAACGAACATGATTACACTGGATACAAAGAAGAACCAGTAAGACAACATGTTCATGAATCCTGATGCCATATCTCTAGCACCAATTTGCAATGGAATCAAAAAGTTAGAGAATGTTCCGCTCAAACCTGCTGTTAATACAAAGAACACCATAATGGTTCCATGCATGGTAACAAGCGCTAAATAAAACTCAGGATCAAGTTTTCCTTCGGGTGTAATCCAACCGCCTAAAACAGGTCTCAACCATTCTAGGTTCATGTCAGGAAAACCTAATTGCAAGCGGAATATAACGGATAACGTTCCGCCTATAAGCGCCCAAAAAATACCTGTAATCAGGAACTGCTTCGCGATTACTTTATGATCTTCTGAAAAAATATAATTCGTCCAAAAATTTCCATGATGCTCGTGTCCATGATCGTGGCTGTGATCATCATGCGCGTGTGTCGCTGTGTTTACGTGAATATCTGTTGTTGCCATTTCGTTTATTTTCTTATTTCACACTTACTGACTGAGAACCTACTACACCTGAAGCAATCGCATTTTCTAAAGGTATTCCTGCGCTAATCATGGCTGCTTCGCGTAATCCGGCAGGAACTTTATCTAAATACGAAGGATTTTGTTTTAACCAAGCCTCTTGAGCCTTTTTCCATTCTTCAAACTCTTCCGGTGAGTGAACAACTACCGGCATCTTCATAGAAAAGTGACCTCTTCCACAAATTTCAGTACAAGCCATTTCGTAATTAAAGTTAGGATTACCTAATTTCTCACGCATCTGTTTTGTTGTGTGCGTTGCTGTAAACTTAAATTGAGTTGGCATACCTGGAACTGCATCCATTTTCACTCTGAAATGTGGAAGGAATACGCTATGCAATACATCTTTCGCTCTAATTTTCAATAGAATTTCTTTTCCGGCAGGTATGTGCAATTCTAATGACTTGAAATCATCAAATGAATTTTTGTCTGTTAGATCTAAACCGAACTCGTTGATAGGATCTATCAATTGGAAATTATAATTTCCTAGAGCCTCATCTTTCACGCCAGGGTATCTGGCAGTCCAAGCGAATTGTTGTGCTACTAACTCAACTACTTCAGCATCTTTAGAAGCTGGAGAAGTTATATCTTGCCATGCACTCAAACCAGTAAAAATTAACACAGCTAATACAATTGCAGGAACGACTGTCCATGCTAATTCTAAGTAGTGGTTATCAGGATAAAATTTCGCTTTTCTATCTTCTCTGTATTGATATTGATATAAAAACACAAACATAATGATAGAGATAATAACAAAAGCAGCTACTACCACTACCATCGAAATCCAGAATAATGTATCTGTTACGGCACCATGTTCAGATGCTACTGGTAAAGTATATTTATCAAAATAAGTCCAAGAGTACCAAAAGAATAATCCTAAACCTGTAATCAAGAAAACAATAAACAAAGTTGCATGTATACCATTGCTTTTGCTTACATCATAAGCCTGCTTTCCTTTAGCGATGCTTACAAGCTTTCCAACCTTAAAAATAAGGTAGAAGATTGTGAGAACCAGAACTGCACCAATACCAATTATCAAACTCATCATATACTTATTCTATTAAATGTGGTGATGTAAACTTTCTTGTAACATAGGATGGTTTTTGCCGACAAGAGGCAATTTGCTTAAGCCGTTAAGAACAACATAAACGAAAGCTCCTAAGAAAATCATAAACAATCCGATTTCTAATAAACCGAAACCTCCTCCGTACTGCATAACACCTGGCGTGATCATGTTATAGAAATCAAACCAGTGACCGATCATAATTATTGGCGCCACTACCTTCAACATAGACATGTGTCTTTTTGCATCTCTCGTCATCAATAACAAGAAAGGAAATACAAAGTTTAAGAAGAGATTTAAATAAAATATCCAATTGTAAGGAGCTACGCGCATGCGTTCAATAAAGTACACAGTTTCCTCAGGAATATTCGCATAATAGATCAACAAAAACTGACTGAACCAGATGTAAGTCCAGAAAACTGAGAATGCAAAACAGAATTTTCCTAAATCATGCAAGTGATTTGAATTTACTATTTTCAAATAACCAGCCTCTTTCAGTTTCACAACAACGTAAACAATAAATGCTAAACCCGATACCCACCAGCTAGCAAATACATACCAACCAAACATAGTAGAGAACCAATGTGCATCGATGCTCATCACCCAATCCCAAGCCGCTATAGATGAGCTAACACCAAAGAACACCAAAAACCACGCAGACAAACTTCTGCTCTTGTACCAATGTATTGTGCTACCATCCAGATCTTCAGCTTCCATCTTCTTTTTAATGGCTAAGAAAAACCAATACCATAAACCGAAGAATAAAACCATTCTAACAAAGTAGAATAATGGAAATGATCCGGCATGTAACGGCCAAAAGAAATAGGGTGATTTCTTTGTTAAGATTTTATCTGCTGTTGCACCTTCGTAAACATCGTGGTGTGTCCAATGAAAAAGGTCACCTTTAACTAAGAACCATAGCCCAATAGTTAATAGTGCAGCAATTGGAATCCATCTACCCATCGCCAGAGGAACTCTCTTTAAACCTGATGACCAGCCTGCCTGCGCAGCATATTGAATACAAACGAAGAACAAACCAACAATTCCTAATCCTACGAAGTATATATTGTTCATCCAAAGCGATGTGTAAATTCTTTTTACCCAGTTAGCCGAACCATGGTGCTCGCCCTCTGCATGTCCGACTTGTGCCGGTTCTGCATTTGCTAACATTTCAGTTTTGCTTATTGCTGCATGTCCTTCATGGCCTCCGTGATCCGAAGTCATCGCCATGAAAACACCAATTGCAAAAAGAACTAAACCTGCTGCAATAAGAATAAATAACTTCTTCTTGGTTTCAGCTTTAAAGATGTATTGTTCCGATTCTACTGTTATATGATGACCCATTGTAAATGAGAGTTGTCGTTAAAAATTATTTCTGCAAGGCTTTTACATATTTCGCAATCTTCCATCTGTCTTCAGGTGAAATTTGCGAACCGTGCGCCCACATTAGACCCTTTCCATGTGTAATGACGTGGAAAATGTGGCCTTCTGTAATGTTTTTGTATGCATCACCTTTTAAGTTGGCAATACCTGCGTACTTATCTGCTACTTTACCATCGCCTGCTCCTTTTGCTCCGTGGCAGTGTTGGCAATAAGATTCATATAAAACTTTACCATCAGCCAAAACTTGAGCTGTCGAATCTAATGGACTTTTTCTTTTAGCACCAATCTCAAGGCTGTCTTTTGGCAATCTGTAGGGTAACCATCCTTGTTTGTTGCGAGGAACAGTATTAGCCGGAGGTGTGCGCATGTTCATGTTTACATTCATTACAGCAGCATTGAGCGTGTTACTGTTATAGAATTCCGCATGACCTGGCATTTCACTTTCTGAATATTCGATTGAAGTTAACCAGGCTCCAGCTTCGGGATCAGTGATTTGTGTGTAGGGTTCGTAAGCCACGGAGTGATACATGTTTGGGGCATATTCTGTGCCTTGATCATCTCCACCGGCACCGCATGCCATAGCTAGTGTACCTAAAGAACCGAATAAAAATATATGTCTTAGTAATTTCATAGTGCCTTATTCGAAATTTTTATCGTTAGCTTCCGAAGCTCCTGCTTCTTTCAAAATTCTCTTGATATCATCTGATGATAAATTAGCGTTGATTGCTAAATCAATTGCCATAACATGCTTATCATCGGTACTGCGTAAATCAAATTGTCTGGGCCACTTGTATGGTTTTAAATCAGATACAATCATGAAGGTGGCTACCATACCCAAGGCTGCTAATAACACCGTCAATTCAAATGTTACCGGAATGAAAGGAGGCAAGGAAACAAAGTTTTTACCGCCAATAATCATGGGCCAATCAATACCCAACATCCAGATTTGCATGGTTAAAGCTAAGCTTGTTCCAGTTAAACCGAACAAGAAGGCTGCTATTGGTAGTCTACTCCTTTTGTACCCAAGTGCTTCATCTAAACCGTGTACAGGAAAAGGCGTATAAACTTCGTGAATTTTAACTCCTTTGTCCCTAACTTTTTCAACACCTTCTAATAAGATGTCTTCATCATCGAATATGCCTACTATGAAGTTTTTATTTGTCTCCATGATTTATGATTAAGCGTGGGTTGACTCTGCTACTTTTTTATTTTCAACTTTTTCAGAATTGTGTTTCACTATGCTTTTCACTTCTGCCATGTTGATAACGGGGAAGAATTTAGCGAATAGGAAGAAGGCTGTGAAGAACAAACCGAATGTGAATAGGTATTCACCAATGTCATACATAGTTGGATGGAACATCGTCCAGCTTGAAGGAATGTAGTCTCTATGAATAGATGTAACAATGATTACAAAGCGCTCGAACCACATTCCAATATTTACAATAATTGACAATACGAAAGTGGCTACTAGGCTTGTTCTGATTTTCTTGAACCAGAATAACTGAGGAGAAATTACGTTACAAGTCATCATCGACCAATATGCCCAGGCGTAAGGACCTTGAACGCGATTGAAGAATGCGTATCCTTCATATTCAACGCCAGAGTACCAAGAGATAAATAACTCTGTGATATAGGCTATCCCCACAATAGAACCCGTAACGATGATAATGATATTCATCAATTCAATGTGATAGATGGTGATATAGTCTTCTAGCTTAAATACTTTTCTGGTAATCAATAAGAGTGTTAGTACCATCGCGAAGCCAGAAAAGATTGCACCAGCGACAAAGTATGGAGGGAAGATTGTTGTATGCCATCCTGGAATTACTGATGTAGCAAAGTCGAAGGATACGATTGTATGTACTGACAATACAAGCGGTGTAGAAAGACCAGCTAAAATTAAAGCTACCGACTCGTAACGCATCCATGTTTTTGCACCACCTTCCCAGCCGAAGCTAAGGGCATTGTAAATAGTTGCTCTTAATTGTTTGCCTTGTGTAAGGGCTCTGTCGCGGATAACTGCGAAATCTGGGATCAAGCCTATGTACCAGAAAACCAACGACACAGTAAAGTAAGTTGAAATCGCGAACACATCCCACAAAAGTGGTGAGTTGAAGTTTGCCCATAACGAACCAAAAGTGTTAGGTAATGGAAGTGCCCAATAGAAACCTAACCACAATCTACCCATGTGAATGAGCGGGAATGTAGCAGCGCAAATAACGGCAAATATCGTCATCGCTTCAGCAGCACGGTTAATGGACATTCTCCATTTCTGACGGAACAACAATAAGATAGCGGAAATCAAAGTACCAGCGTGACCGATACCAACCCACCAAACGAAGTTTGTGATATCCCATGCCCAACCTACTGTTTTATTTAATCCCCACATCCCGATACCATTCCACAATACCATGAATACGCAATACAATCCGAATACGAGTAAGGCCAATGAAACAGCCATCGCTAAATACCACGATTTAGCCGGTGGATTTTCCACATGGCGGGAGATATCGTGAGAAACATCGTGTACGGTTTTACCACCGGTTACTAGTGGATCGCGTACGCCTGAAACTACCTGCATAGTGATTTATCTTTTCGTTTAGTGTTTATGCTTTTGCTGATTCTTTATTTCTAATTTTTGATAAGTAGAAGATGTTTGGTTTCACACCAATTTCTTCAAGCACAGTATAGGCTCTCGGATTACCTGCTATTTTATCGATGCTATATGGTCTGTCTGGATTAGCCGGACGCAACTTCAATAATTTTGAAATCTTGCTGTTCGGATCGTTCATATCACCAAACGTAATCGCTCCGGTTGAACAAGCTGTTTGACAAGCCGTTACTACTTCACCATCTTGTAATTCTCTTCTTTCTTTTTTGGCTTGTAGTTTTCCGTTCTGTATGCGCTGTACGCAGAAAGAACATTTTTCCATTACACCACGTGAACGAACCGTTACATCAGGATTCAACACCATCTTACCAATGTCGCTGGTTTGAGCCACATTCGAAGTTTGGAATTGCTTGTTATCATGGTATTTAAACCAGTTGAATCTTCTTACTTTATATGGACAGTTGTTTGCGCAATAACGTGTACCGATACAACGGTTGTACGTCATTTGGTTTAAACCTTCTGTGCTGTGTGTTGTTGCTGCAACAGGACAAACTGTTTCGCAAGGAGCATTATTACAATGTTGACATAACATCGGTTGGAATACAACTTCAGGATTGTCTGAAGCTTCTTCTAAACCTTTCCAATCGTCTACTGGAGCATCGCTGCTGTAGTAACGGTCGATGCGTAACCAATGCATTTCTCTTCTGTTGATTACTTCTTCTCTACCTACTAAAGCTACGTTGTTCTCTACATTACATGCTACCACACAAGCTGCACAACCTGTACACGTGTTCAGGTCAATGGCCATACCCCAGTGGTGATTTTTGTAATCATGTCCTTTCCATAAAGAAAGCTCACCTGGCTTCACTTTGTGTTCTTCATCTAACCACGTAGCAACCTGTGGGCTAAATCTATCTGTTAATAAAGAAGGATCAGTTTTTAAATCTTCTGTTGTGTATTCTCTGATTACTGTTTGACGACCCATATATGTATGGTGCGTCTGTGTTTGTGCAATTTGGTAAGCCTCTTCTTCAATTTTAAAGCTAACACTTGCTGCCTGATAGCTCAAAGAACCATTTACTGTGCTAACGAATGGATATACGTTTGCACCAATTCCATCGGCCACTTTACCAGCTTTTGTTCTACCATAACCAATGGCAATAGCTAAAACGCCTTGCGCTAAACCTGGTTGAATCAAAACAGGAACTTTTACTGACTTACCGTTGACTGTAAGGGTAGCTAACTTCGTTTTACTTTCAGGATTGGTGATACCTTCTTTAGCAGCATCTTTTTGGGAAATCAAAACATAATGATCCCAAACAGCTTTCGTAATAGGTTCAGGTAATTCTTGTAACAAAGGATTGTTGGCTTGAGATCCATTTCCTACTGTTCCGTTTTCATAAATTACTAATTCGTAACCACTGCCTGATTTGTAAGATGAAGCAACTGCATTTACAGCAGCGTTAATATCACCTTTAAAGGTAACTGATGCGCTTTCTGATGGTAATTCATAAACGCCATCATATAAACACTTATCCCAGAATTGCTGGAAGTTTCCACCTTTGAAGAAGCGCGCTCTCCAATTAGCTTTCAAGAATTCGAAATAATCAGTGTTGCTTTCGCCTGCCCACTTTAAGAATGATTCCTGTGCAGAACGTGTTTTAAATATGGGTGTAATGGCTGGTTGACCTAAAGAGAAGGAATTCTTTTTAGGTTCAGCATCATTCCAAGATTCTAAGTAATGATGATCAGGAGCTAAAAATGAAGTTAATGTTGCAGTTTCGTCTTCTTTGTAAGAAGTAGAAAGCGTTAACGAAACATTCTTTAAGGCTGCAGCAATTTTATCGCCTGCAGGATGATCGTAAACCGGATTACAGTTGTAGAATATAACGCCAGCTACTTTTCCAGCAGCCAACTCTTCTACAAAGGCATTCATTTTTTCATCGTTACCTTGTCTGTAGTTTAATGTTGAGCCAGGTAAAATGGTTGTGCCATAGCTACCTAACATATCATTGATACCATTTACTAAAGTTTGAACGGATTTATCGTTCGAACCAGCAACTACTAGAGCATTACCTCTGTTCTTCCAAAGTTCCTCCGCTGCTGCCTTCAGGTATTTTACATCTTTTCCACCTTCTGTGGTGGGTTTACCTGCTATACCTGCGATGAGGTTATACAACATTACAACCACAGCGCCTTCTTCAGAAGGTTTAATCTGTGCGCGATAATCTGCATTGGCACCCGTTAAAGAAAGGTTTGATTCGAATTGATAATGTCTTGCGATTTCTTTTTGACCTTCACCCGCATCTCTTACCAAAGCATATTGTTTAGTGAATTCAATTGGTGATACCCAAGAATTCAAGAAATCAGCTGCAATGCTAACAATAGTCTTGGCTTTGCTGAAATCATAAGAAGGAATCATGGCAGTGCCAAAGGATTCTTCGTTTGCTTTTAAAATTCCGTAATGCGAATTTTGATCGTATTGTATGTGCTGTGTTGTTGGATATTTCGCTTTGAATTTCTCTAAAACAGCAACCGTACTAGGACTGATAATTGAATTGCTTACAATTCTGATCTGACCACCCGCAGCATTGATTTCATTTAACTTAGCAATCACTGCCTGATCCAGATCTTCCCACTTTGTATTTTTACCCGATGCTTTTGGCGCTCTTAATCTGTCGTTATCGTACAAAGACAATACAGAAGCTTCTACTTGTGCGCTTGTTCCACCTTTCGTTACGCCAGATAATGGATTACCATCTACCTTGATTGGGCGACCTTCTCTTGTTTTAACTACAATTGAACAATAATCGCCACCATTGATATAAGTTGAAGCATAGTAGTTAGCAATGCTTGGGTCAATTTCTTCTGGTTTATTAACATATGGAATGGCTTTTCTGATAGGTGCCTCGCAAGCTGCTAACGCAACTGCCGACATACCAAAACCCATCATTTTCAAGAAATCTCTTCTGGAGTGCTCAACGTTTTCTTCAGGAGGGGGTGCTCCAAATTCGTTGCCTGCATTTTTTACAAACTCCGGAGCGTTTGTAAGTTGCTCTAAGCCTTTCCAATATATTTTCGTATTTTCTTTCATACGTTCAGTTTCGCGATCTGTACAAATTTTACATTAATTAATAGTGGCACTTAGCACATTCTAGTCCGCCAATGTCTTCTACTTTCATAGCTGACTTGCTAGACTTGTTGTGTAACTCTACCAACTTATCGTAATAAGCATTTCCTTTTGCGTTAACATCTGTTTTGCGGTGACAGTCAATACACCAGCCCATTGTTAACAGAGAATATTGTTGTACCACTTCCATTTCTTGAATAGGTCCGTGGCAAGTTTGACATTCGATGCCACCTACATTTACGTGTTGTGCGTGGTTGAAATAAGCCAAGTCGGGCAAGTTGTGGATACGCACCCATTGAACAGGGATGTTTTTTTCGTAGGCTTCGGTGATTTTGCTTAATTCAGCTGTACCATAAAGCGCACCTTCTTTAATTTGATTGTGGCAGTTCATACAAATGTTAACGGAAGGAATTGTTGCACTCTTTCCTTTTAGTACACCAGTATGGCAATATTTACATTCTATTTCGTATTGGCCTGCGTGAATTTTGTGAGAGAAAGCAATAGGCTGTTTAGGCGCATAGCCTTGCTGCACACCGATAGAGTATAATCCATTAATCAAAGCTTTAAATCCGATAGCTCCAACTAAGAATACAACAATGAAAGTAAAACCACTGCTTTTGACAATAGAATTTAAAGTAATAGGAGAATCTACTTGTTCGCGATCATCGTCCGATAACTCTTTTGTATCGAGGAAACGCTTTAAAGCTGAAACCAAGAAACCTAATATCACAACAAGCAATACTAGGATTAGAACTAAGCCGATTACAATGGCATTTAAATAAGAAGAAGGTATTCCTGTTGAATCACCACCTGCAGCAGGAGCGCCTGCAACGGGAACAGCAGCTACCTCAGGACCTTTATCTGTTTCAGCTTTGATGTAAGCCAGAAGTTGCATGATCTGCTCATCTTTAAAAGATGTGAAGGCAGTCATTTGTGTTTTGTTGTATTCGTTGTACAACTTCACTGCGTAAGCATCGCCACTGGCAATTACAGCTTGTGAGTTTTTGATAAATGATTTGATCCAATCGATAGATGGTGCACGGTTGTACACATCAGCCAATGCTGGCCCAACCAATTTCTGGTGAACTTTGTGACAAGTTTTACAGTTGGCTGTAAATAATGCCTCACCTGCAGAAATGGAAGCTGCATCGGTGGGAATATCTTGTGCTACAGCGATTGAACAAACTAGTGATAATAGGAGCGACAGGAGTCCGAGTTTCGATGCCGCGATCAAATTGAGTTTTGTCATGTCAGGTCTAGCGTCCGTTTTTGGTGCAAGAAGCGCAAATCTACTATCCAATGTCATTTTTTCAAATTTATTTGAGCCTTTAGATTGATTAGAAGTAAAGAATTCAATCGTTTTTTCAGGGTTTAAAACTAATCACGAACGAGTTTACATAGAGATAAATTTTTAATTTAGAATGGTTTTAAATTGTAGTAAGTTATCAACAAAATTCTTGGTGATGATTCTGATCATTTATTTACAATTAAGGTTTGTCTATCAGTTTAATCGGCTATACCTTACCAACCTTGTTTGAGCTTATGAATACTCTTGATACGTTGTGTAACGCACGGCCTTATTTTCACAAAATTTATTTTTTGTTTTGGTTGCCTTTTATTCTGTTTCACAACGGTGGATGCCAGGATAAGCCAACAGAAAGTATCGTCCCCAACACCAACCAAACGTATAGCATAGGTTTATTAGGAGATAAAAATGATGTAACAACTGCTACAAGTTTTGGTATTGTATTAATGGGCGGCAGCACCGATGTAGATGAAGCCATGGAATGGATGATTGAAAAAAGCGGTGGTGGAGATTTTCTAATTTTAAGAGCGAGTGGTTCAGTGGGGTACAATAGTTATCTCTACAATTTGGGCGAACTTAATTCGGTAGAAACTCTATTAATTGATTCTAAAAGCAAAGCGCAATCGGAAGCCGTAGGCAAACGCATTCGCGAAGCAGAAGCTGTGTTTATTGCCGGAGGCGATCAAGCAAATTACATCAACTTTTGGAGTGATACTGAAGTATCGCGTGCGTTACAATATTTAATAAGTGAAAAGAAAATTCCCATTGGCGGAACCAGTGCCGGATGTGCTGTTTTATCGCACTGGATTTACGATGCCAAAAACGGTTCCGTTGTTTCAGACGAAGCCTTGGCTAATCCATTCAATTCTAAAATTTCGTTTACGAATAATTTTTTGAGTATTCCTTTTTTAGACAATACCTTGGCAGATCAACATTACGCTCAACGAAACCGACAAGGAAGACAAGCTGCTTTTCTGGCTCGCCTGAAAAAGGAAAATCCGGAAGAGAACTTTTACGGTATTGGTGTAGATGAAAAAACTGCAGTTTGTATTGACGAAAATGGGTTGGCAAAAGTGTTGGGAACCAACAAATCCTATTTTATAAAAACGCTCTCAACTCCCGAAGTTTGTTTGCCTAATCAACCATTGCAGTGGTTTACTAATCAACAAGCATTATCAGTGAATGTTTTAAATGGAACTGTTGAAGGAATAAATACTTTTTCCTTAGTAAACTGGACAATCTCTGCTGATGAGTATTGGTATGTGGAAAATGGTGTTTTAAAAATCAACAATTAATTACCGCCATCCTTCTTCTATTCCTAAACCGAATAAGGCAAAATCATATTTAACCGGATCGGAGGCATCCAGTTTTCTTAGTTGTTCTGTTAGCTCCAACACAGCTTGCCAATCGAGCGTATTTCTTTTCAGTAATTTTAATTTTCGTGCAACGCGTTCTACATGTACATCAAGAGGGCATGTAAGTTGACTCATTTTTATATTTTGCCAAATTCCAAAATCAACACCCTTATTGTCTTTGCGCACCATCCAACGTAAATACATGCTGAGTCGTTTGCACGTTGCTTTTTTGGCAGGCGATGGAATGTGTTTCGCTGTGCGCTTCTGAAAATTTTCATGGCTATAAAATTTATCAGCGAAGCGAATAAGTCCTTGTTCAATAGTTAATTCTTCTTCATCAACCACAAATAATTTTTCTAATGATGCATGTTTTTGATAAACACTTTTTAAAAAGTTGAGAAATACCAAAGCATCTGTTTCGTTGAACGTGCGGTGTTTAAAATTTTTAAAAACTGATAAATCTTTTTTGCTGCTGTTGATGATAAAATCGTGTGGCGCATAATCCATACGTTGCAACCAATCTTTTGATTTATTGATCACCGTAATTCTTTGTCCCCAGGCTAAAGTAGCCGCAATCAATCCGGCAATTTCGATGTCTTGTTTTTTGGTAAACAAATGCGGAATACGTACCGGATCGTTTTCGATAAAAGATAGTGTATTGTAGCGTTCTACTCTTTCATCGAGTAATGCTTTTATTTCTTCAGTAAGATTTCCCTTCTTCGAGGTACGTGGCTTTGAGTTGATCTGTTTCAAATTTTGTGGGTACGGTTATTCTACCTTTTTGCGTAGGCAAAGATACTTCAAAGTGTAAATGAGGTGCGCTGCTCCAACCTGTATTTCCACTTAAAGCAATGCGTTCTCCACGGTTTACTTTTTGTCCGACCTCTACTAAAACACCATCCTTTTTCAAATGAAAATAGCCAGCCCACGAACCATCGTTATGGAGAATCAAAACATAATTGCCTTTGTCTTTGTAATAAGGATCGGTTCCGCCTTCAGCAAAATCTTCTTTCGCTTCTACTACAACACCATCGCGTGCTGCAACCAGCGTTGTTCCTTCGGGCATTTCAAAATCTAAGGCATGCACATTAGCATGAGAAAAAGAACCGAAATATCCTTGCATTAAAATATGTTTACGGTTCGATTGATAGGGTAAAAGATAAACTGTGGTGCTATCGTGAAAAGCGTTCAGGGCATCTCCCCTCTCGAATTGATACCGTACGTTGTATTTCCAACTGTTTGCATTGGAGTTTTTAAAAATTTCTAAGATGATTAATTGTTTCGCCTGGGCAGGAAGTATAACCGTAGTGGGTAAAGTAGTAGTACTTCTCATGTTTTCGAATACAGGAAAATCGATGGTTACCGTGTAGGGAAAAAAACTGCTGTTATCTGCAACAAAACTGATTTTATTTCCGCTGTTTTGTGGTTTAATTTGAATAGGTTTTACTTGCGCAATAAGTTGTGCGAATGAAATAAAAACAACTAATACACCTGAAATTCCTTTCATCGATTTAAAGAATACTAAATATGAAGAAGTTTTTGCGCATTTTTTTGTGGACACTCCTATTGTTGCTGTTAACGGGTTTAGTTGGCGTTTGGATAACTTTTCCGCCTGTTATGTCGGGTATGGCAGCAAAAACAGTTTGCTCTTGCTATTTCGTTAGCGGAAGAAGTTTACAAAACATTAAAGACAAAGAGCTACAAGTTTTTCCCGGCTTGGATCAGGCTACAATTGAAATAGATGAACAAGCACAAACCGTTACTGCCAGTATTTTATTCAACACAAAAAAAGCCATTTACAGAAATGGTTTAGGTTGTGTATTGCTAAGCGAACGAAGCGAAGCAGAGATTCGCAAACAAAATTGGAAAAGACCGACTGCCCCATTGGTTAACCAAGATACGGTTGCTTGGCCAATGGGTAATCTTTACACCATCGATTCTGCTTATGCGCCATTGCAAAGGGTTTTAAACGAAGCAATCAAAGAAAAAAATCCTGAGCAACCGGCCAATACATCAGCTATTGTAATCGTACATAAAGGTAAAATTGTAGCTGAACGTTACGCTTCAGGCATTTCACCTCAAACACCTTTAATGGGTTGGTCGATGACAAAAAGCATTACCGGAACGTTAATTGGTATGTTGGTGAAAGAAGGGAAATTAAACCTTTCAGGCCCTGCGCCAGTTTCGGAATGGCAACAAGACGAAAGAAAAAACATTACACTCACGCAATTGTTGCAAGCGAGCAGTGGTTTAGATTGGTCAGAAACTTATTTTAATCCGATAGAAGATTTCCATCAAATGTTTATTTATAAAGATGATAAAGGTGGTTATGCTGCAAGCAAAACGTTAAAACATTCGTCTGGTACTTTCTTTCAATATTCAAGTGGTACATCTAATATTTTAATGCGCATGGTACGGCAACAATGTGGCGATGATCGTTACTTATCGTTCGTGTATGACTCTCTCCTTTACAAAATTGGTATGTACAATACCACACTCGAGCAGGATGCATCCGGAACTATAGTTGGCTCATCGTATGGTTTTGCTACTGCGCGCGATTGGGCACGCTTTGGTTTATTGTATCAGCAAAATGGTAACTGGATGAATGAAAATATTTTACCAAAAGATTGGGTTCGTTTTGCTTCTACGCCTGCAGATGCTGCACCTAAAGGAGAATATGGCGCGCAATGGTGGCTTAATGCGGGAGAAAAAAATAATGATGCCAATAGAACGTATCCTGCTTTATCAACTCAACTGTTTTCTGCCGAAGGTTTCGAAGGACAATATGTGATGATACTACCAGAACATGAATTAGTGGTTGTGAGATTAGGGGTAAGTCACGCTGGTTATGATATCGAAAAATTAGTAAACGCTGTTATTCAAGCATTGCCCAAATAACATGTTTCGTTTTAAGCAATTTGCAATTGAAGACAAAGATTGCGCACACAAGGTAGGAACAGATGGAACGCTTTTGGGCGCGTGGGCTAACATCCATCAAAAGAAAAACATTTTAGATGTTGGCACCGGAAGTGGTTTAATTGCCTTGATGTTGGCGCAAAGAACACCCGATGATGTTACGATTAAAGCCATTGATGTTTCGGAGAAAGATGTAAACCAAGCCAGAGAAAATTTTTTACAATCGCCATGGCCCGATAAACTGGAAGTAATCCATCAATCTGTACAAAATTATAAGGGTATACCAGATGGCTTCGATTTAATTGTTAGCAACCCTCCGTACTTTCAAAACAGTTTTAAACCACCCAAACAAGAAAGAGTAGTGCCGAGACATACCACTTTATTATCTTTCGAAGATTTGTTAACGCATGCATATCGGTTAAGTACAACGCAAGGAAGGTTAAGTGTGATTTTACCAGAAGTTGAAGGAGAAATGTTTTGTGAATTGGCAGAAGGAAAAGCCTGGTATGCAAGCCGAAAAACTGTTTTTAAATCCAGATCATCTAAACCCATTGAACGCTTATTACTGGAATTTGAAAAAATCAATACTAAAGAAACAGAAGAAAAAGAGTTGGTTTTATATGAAAGAGATGAACTATGGAGTTTGGATTACCAAATGTTAACAAAAGATTTCTATCTCAGGAATAACCTTTAACTATCTATTATTCGTATTGAGTACAACTTCTATAAACCAACACATTTGAAAAAGATTGTTTACCTCCTTAGTGTTTCCTTTGTTTTTTTATCGGCCTCAATAGTTTCGGCACAATCTATACATATTAAAAAAGCAATTGGCAAAATAAAGTTAGATGCGCTAATCGATGAACCTGACTGGCAAAGTGCTGAAGTGGCCGACAACTTCCAACAATATTTTCCTACAGATACGGCAAAAGCAAAATCGAAAACTGAAGTGCGCATGACATACGATGATCAGTTCATCTACATCAGCGCAAAAATGTATAACCTGAAAAACACACGCGAATATGTTACCCCCTCTCTACGCAGAGATTTTAGAGGCGAAGGAAATGATGGAATTACTTTTGTGTTCGATACATTTAAAGACCGAACAAATGGATTTATTTTTGGTGTAAATCCGTTTGGTGTACAGCGCGAAGGGTTGGTATCAAATGGTGGAGATGATTTCTCTTTGGATTGGGATAACAAATGGTATTCGCATGCCGAACAATTTGACGGATATTGGGCAATGGAAGCGGCTATACCTTTTACAACACTTCGTTTTAAAGAAGGATTAGATTCGTGGTATGTAAACTTTTACCGCATTGATTCTGAAAATGCCGAACGCTCAACGTGGTCTCCTATTCCGTTAAACTTCGATATTGTAAGCCTTGCATTTAGTAAAGAATTAGTTTGGGATAAGCCACTAGAACACCCGGGCACTAATATCTCCATCATTCCATATGTGGCAGGGTTAACATCAAAAGATTTTGAAGCAGGTAAAAAGCAAGTAACTGATTTTAACATTGGTGGCGATGCAAAAATTGCTATCGGGCCAGCGCTCAATTTAGACTTAACCGTAAATCCGGATTTTTCGCAAGTAGAAGTTGATCAGCAAGTAACCAACCTCGATCGTTTCGAAATTTTCTTTCCGGAACGAAGGCAATTTTTTTTAGAGAATGCAGATCTGTTTGCCAACTTTGGTTTTGGTGATGCCACACCTTTTTTCTCCAGAAGAATTGGCGTTTCGGTTAATAAAAATACTGGGCAAAATTTTCAGAATACTATTTATGCGGGAGCTCGTTTGAGTGGAAAAATCAATAACAATGTACGCGTTGGATTTTTAACCATGCAAACCGGAGAAGACAAAGCACAAGAATTACCTACTACTAATTACACCGCTGCTACCCTTCAATATAAAGTATTCAGTCGTTCGAATATTGGTTTGATTTTCGTTAACAAGCAGGCACAACAAGATTCTATCGGTGGAGATTTTACCCTCAATCCCAATGTTTATAATCGGGTAGTCGGTATTGATTATAATTTGCAATCGAAAAACAATGTTTGGTTTGGTAAAGCTTTTTATCACCGATCATTTCAACAAAACAAGCCCGATTCTGCCTTTACAACAGGTGCATTTTTAAGTTACACAACACAAGAATGGGAAGCCGAAATATATGGCAGAGCAACAGGTGCTAACTACAACCCCGCAGTAGGATTTGTGAGAAGGCGAGATATTAAAGAATTTGGTGGAGAGGTTAGGCATAACTTTTATCCGGTTTATGGAGATATCCGAAATCATGGGCCGGGTATAGATGGTAGCTACATAAGTAATGAAAGGTTTGGCACGCTAGATTGGGATCTTAGTTTGCGCTACCGCATTGCGTGGAAATCTACCGCGCGATTCGAAATTTCTCCTATCCGGTTTGATTATACATTTTTATTTGATTCATTCGACCCAAGTGGAGATAATGGTTTGGAACTGGCAGCAGGTACGGGGTATAGAAACATTTCTTTTAACTGGGAATATTTGTCGGATCAACGAAGCAAATTGTTTTACATTCTTAACGGCAGATACGGAGAATATTTTAATGGAAAATTGTTAAACCTAGAAGGATCTTTATCTTATCGCTTTCAGCCATACGGTTTCGTTTCCTTAGATTTTCAATACAACAACATCAATTTACCGAAACCTTATAAGAGCACAGACTTAATTCTGGTAAGCCCACGCATTGATTTAACTTTTACTAAAAATTTATTCTGGACTACCTTCGTTCAGTTTAACTCGCAAAATGATAACCTAAATATTAACTCTCGTTTGCAATGGCGTTTTGCCCCAGTGTCTGATTTCTTTTTGGTGTATACCGATAACTATTTTACGAGCAATTTTACCAATCCAAATACCCAACAATTTTTCGAAAGATGGCAGCCCCGGCAGCGCGCCATCGTGTTTAAACTCACCTATTGGCTCAATCTTTAAAATATTTCATACTGATTATCAGTATCTTAACAAATAATTAACATATTTGTTGCAACATATATGTTTAAACATGCGTTATTTGTGTCACTAAACAAGAAAACATTTATGAAAAAATTATTCGTATTAGTTGCAGCACTTGTGTTAACAGTGTCTGCCAAAGCACAAGGTACATGGGTGGTAGATAACTCACACTCAAACATCGGTTTCTCTGTAGCGCACATGGTAGTAAGCGAGCAAGAAGGAAACTTTAAAGATTACAGCATTAAAGTTGTTTCTAACGCTGCAGATTTTAACGGTGCAGATGTAGAATTTACTGCTAAAGCTGCTTCTATCAACACCGAAAACGAAAAACGTGATATCCACTTAGTATCAGCTGAATTCTTTGATGCCGCTAAATATCCTGAACTATCATTCAAAGGAAAATTATCTAAAGAAGGTGGTAAATATGTTTTAAAAGGAAACTTAACCATGAAAGGCGTAACCAAACCTGTTACGTTTGATGTTACATACGGTGGCACAGTTAAAGCGTGGGGAAAAGATGTAGCTGGTTTTAAATTAAGCGGAAAAGTTAACCGTCAGGAGTATGGTTTAACCTGGAGCAAAACCATTGAAACAGGTGGATTAGTAGTAGGTGATGAAGTTACCATCAACTGCAAAATCGAGTTGAACAAACAATCATAATTAATTTTAAAATGTGGCAGTGCTTTGGTACTGCCACTTTTTACTATGAAACTGGAAGAAGAAATACAGCAGCATAAATTTAAGTCGCCTGTGCAAAAGGCTTTACTTAATATTATTTACACAGCCAATTGGTTGCAAAATAAACAAGTTGCTTACTTTAAAACGTATGGCATTACGCCAACACAATTTAATATACTTCGCATTTTGCGCGGACAACAACCTAACAGCATTTCCGCTACCGAGATTAAATCGCGCATGTTAGATAAAAATTCGGATGTATCGCGTTTACTCGATCGACTCACAGCCAAAAATTTAGTAGCCAAACAAACCTGTCCGGAAGACAGACGCGCCTTTAATGTTTTTATTACGAAAGAAGGACTTTCTTTACTGGCAAACATGGATGAATCTGTAGATGAAAACATTTTATCTCTAACAAATGATCAGGCAAAAGAATTAAGTCGATTGCTTGATTTATCGCGCGGTTAATCCAAAGCTTTTAACTCTTGCTTTACAAAATCTACTAACTCTCGGATATACGTTTGAGAGAAATTAAACTCAATATCTGCCGCCTTATATACTTCCGGAATAGATTTTAAATTTCCCAGTCTTAAAGCATTCATGTAGCCTTCTAATCCTTTCTGTTTATCGCGCTTATAATTGCGCCAAACGGCTATTGCACCTAATTGTGCCATTCCATATTCTATGTAATAAAATGGAACTTCGTAAAGATGCAATTGCTTTTGCCACAAATAGTTTTTCGTTTCTTCTTGTCCTTGCCAATCTGTTAGTGTATCGGTAAAACGATGGAAAATCTCATTCCACTTTTGTTTTCTTTCAGCTTGTGTGTGAGTAGGATTTTCATACATCCAATGTTGGAAACTATCAATTGTAGCTACCCATGGTAATGTTTCAATAATATCTTCTAAGTGTTCTTTCTTAGCGCGTTTCAATTCTTCCGCATCGCTGAAAAATACATTCCAATGTTCCATAGAAATTAATTCCATAGACATGGAAGCAAGCTCGGCAACTTCCGATGGTGTTGATTTAAAATCATTCAACTCTAACTCTCTCGTTAAAAAATTATGAATGGCGTGCCCACCTTCGTGCATAATGGTAACCATATCGCGCAATGTAGAAGTGGCATTCATGAAAATAAACGGAACACCTACTTCTGCCAACGGATAATTATATCCACCCGGAGCTTTTCCTTTTCTCGATTCTAAATCGAGATGGCCCATGTTTTTCATAATCGTTAAACATTGACCAAGAAAAGGATCTAGTTTAGAAAAAACTAAAATGGTTTTCTCTGTTAACTCATGACCATTATTAAAGGCTTTAAGTGGTGCGCGATTTTGTGGATCAACTGCTTTATCCCAAGGTTTGAGTGTATCTACCCGTAAATCTTTTTTTCTTTCTTCTGTAAAAACTTGTAGCAGTGGTACTACTTCTGTTTCAATAGCCTGATGAAACGCAAAACAATCGGCAGGTTGATAATCAAATCTTCCCAATGCCTTAAACATGTAATCTCTAAAGTTGGTAAAATCAGCCTGTTGCGCAACCCGATGGCGAAGCGAAATTAATTCGCTGAATAAATCATCCAGGTTTTGTTTGTCTTGTAATCTTCTGTTGGCAATGAGCTGGTAAACTTGCTCACGAATATTTCTATCTTCCTTCATCAACCAAACCGATGCTTGTTGCAATGTAAGTTCTTTATCTTGCCACATTACCGACATCGCGCCTGATAGTTGCGCATATTTTTGTGTGAGTGTATTGATTTCTGTAAAGAGAGGAATACTTTCTTCTCTGAATAATTCAATTTCTTTTTTAAGGTTTCGAATCAAAATATCAAAACCGGTTGTATTTTCTAATTGATTTAGAAAAGATGACGCTGCAGCTTTTTTATTGAGTTGGTCGGCAACAGGCGCAATCTGAGGTTGAATCTCCGTTACAAAAAATTGATACTCTTTGCTGTAGTCTTCGCGATCGGTAAAACATGTCATGCGTATGTAGCGCCATGCCAAATCTTCGCCAATCACAGATTCTAATTCACTTTTATCGTTGAACCATTTTTTTAAATCATCTAACGTGTTTAATTCTTTTTGCAAGAGTTGTAGAAAAAAAGGTTCTACTTCCTTCCAGGTTGTTACCTTAAATTCTTCAGGTAAAAAATGTCTATTTGGTCTTTTAATCGTTAGCAATGTTTCCATGAGTGTAGTACCTTTCAATTAAATTATCACAAATTTAACTGCGTGTGAATTTTATCCTATTCTTTTTTCTAACCTTATTAGCAGAAATTCTTGGAACAATTGGCGGATTTGGTTCTTCGTTGCTTTTTGTTTCTATCGGGCAATTTTTTTTCGATTTCCCAACTGTGTTAGCGTTAACAGGTTTGCTCCATATCTTCAGCAACGTTGCTAAGCTTTGGTTCTTTAGAAAAACTATCGACAAAAAATTAAGTCTTTGGTTAGGTGTTTCCAGCGTTTTGTTTGCTATTGTTGGTGCAATACTTACACAATATATATCGTTAACTTACGCTAAATGGATACTTGGAATATTTTTACTTGTTGTTAGCACAGTATACTTATTACGGCCTACTTTCCAGATAGAAGCAACAGCTAAAAATGCAATTACAGGAGGAAGTGTAGCAGGATTTCTGGCCGGATTTATAGGAACGGGTGGAGCGATCCGTGGTTTAGTACTTACGGCATTTAATTTAGAGAAAAATTTATTTGTTGGAACATCAGCCGCAATCGACTTTGGTGTGGATGTAAGCCGAACCATCTTATATTTAGAATTTAATTTTCTTCCGAAAGAAATGATTTGGTATACCCCTTTACTGATGATCGCAGCATGGATGGGAAGTTATCTGGGTAAAAAGATTTTGGTGTACATCAACCAAGAAACATTTAAAAAGATAGTATTGGTTTTTACAGGTATAATTGGTTTGGTATTGTTGATAAATGAAATGACGAAATGATAACATTTAATTGGTTAGAAGTAATAGGTTGGTTAGGTTCTTTACAAGTAGTGATCGCGTATGGTTTAAACAGTTACCAGAAATTGAAATCTGATTCGTATGTTTTTCTTCTGCTCAACCTGTTCGGTGGTTTATTTCTAATTGTTTACACATTCTATAAAGATGCCTACGCCAGCATGTTCTTAAATATAGTATGGGTAATTATTGCACTTCCTGCTTTGATTAAATTAATGAGAAAAATAAAATGAGATTACTATTGATTTTTACAATATCCTTAGTTTGGATTTCGTGTTCTACAAAAAAACAAATAGGAAAAATAGAAGTGTGGGATCAGGAACTCTCCACGGTGATTGACACAACACTTTCTACCACTGTTTTAGCAGATGGATTTGTTTGGAGCGAAGGACCTTTGTGGTTAGAAAAAGAAAATAAACTGATTTTTACAGATGTGCCAAAAAACATTATCTGGAGTTGGGATGAAAAAAATGGTTTACAAACCTACTTACAACCATCGGGCTATACACTTGAAGAAGTTGGTAATGCTGGTGAAGGAGCAAATGGTTTACTGTTGAATGCAAACAATAAATTAGTATTATGCCAACATGGCGACAGAAGAATGGCATGGATGCAAAGTGATCTTAATTATCCATCAGCAAATTTTTCAACAATCGTAAGTAAATGGGAAAATAAAAGATTCAACAGCCCTAACGATGCCGTATATGATGAAAAGGAAAACCTCTATTTTACTGATCCACCTTATGGATTGAAAAACGATGATCAGGATTCTTTAAAAGAAATTTCATTCTCAGGATTATACCTATTTACAAAAACAGATTCGCTTAAACTTTTATCCACTCAATTTACCCGACCGAATGGCTTAGCTTTGTTTCCGGGCGATTCGCTTTTGTTAGTGGCCAACTCTGATCCTACCCAAGCTTATTGGAAATTATTAACCATCAAAAATGATTCAATAGTAAAAGAAAAAATCTGGTTGGATGCAACTGATAAAACTGCAACCGAACCGGGTTTACCCGATGGATTAAAAATTAATACTAAAGGAATTGTTTTTGCAACCGGACCGGGCGGTGTGTGGATTTTTAATAACCAAGGAAAAGTTTTAGGACGAATTGTATTGCCTGTACCCGCTGCTAACTGTGCGCTACATGCTAAAGAAAATTATCTTTACATTACAGCAGAAAAATACTTGCTTGGCATCGAACTTAAGTAATCATGAGTGCACAACAAAACATCAGAGTTCAAAAATGGATTACGCTTGTTTCCATTTCTTTGTTGATCGTTAAAACCATTGCTTATTTTTTAACGCACTCTATCGCTATTCTTACCGATGCTTTAGAAGGCATTGTAAATGTTACTGCCGGATTTATTGGCTTGTATAGTTTAATGATTTCAGCCAAGCCAAAAGATGCCGACCATCCTTATGGTCATGGTAAAATAGAATTTATATCGGCAGGCATAGAAGGCGGAATGATTTTTTTAGCAGGCGCAGCTATTTTTTACAAAGCTTTATTAGCCTTGTTTAATCCAGAACCTATTCGCTCGTTAGACGTTGGCATTTGGTTAATCGCAGCAACAGGCATTATTAATTTTTTTGCAGGATTTATTTGTGTTAAAACAGGAAAGAAAAATAATTCACTTGCCTTAATTGCCAGTGGTAAACATTTGCAAAGCGATGCTTACTCAACCGCTGGATTATTAATCGGATTGATTCTATTACTCGTTACCAACTACCAATGGTTAGATAGTGCTGTTGCGCTTTTATTCAGTACCATAATTCTATATACAGGTTTTGTTATACTTCGAAAATCTGTGGCAGGCATTATGGATGAAGCAGACGAAGCCTTGCTACAAAAATTAGTTGTTATTTTAGAAAAGAACAGAAAAGAAAACTGGGTTGACTTACACAACATGCGCATTATAAAATATGGCAGCGTGTTGCACATGGATTGTCACTTAACAGTTCCATGGTATTTAAATGTTCACGAAGCCCATCAGGAAATATATTCGCTTTCCGCATTAGTAAAAAAAGAATTTGGCGATTCGTTAGAGTTATTTGTGCATTCTGATGGATGCCTGGATTTCTCTTGTAAGATTTGCAACAAAGGTAATTGCGCTGCCCGCCAACATCCCTTCGAAAAACGCGTTACCTGGAATTTGAAAAACATTGTGAGCGATCAGAAACATCATCATGAAAAATCTTAGCGCTGCCAAAATAGGTTTGCTTACTGCATCCTCCATTGTTGTTGCCAACATGATTGGCACAGGTGTATTTACCAGTTTAGGATTTCAGGTTGTAGATATTCCATCTGTATTTGCTTTATTAATGTTATGGGTATGTGGTGGCGTAATCGCTTTTTGTGGTGCTGTTTCGTATGGCGAATTAGGCACAGCCTTACCACGTTCCGGTGGTGAATATCATTTGCTTAGCAAAGTATATCACCCGGCTATGGGTTTCTTATCCGGTTGGATTTCTGCCACCATTGGTTTTGCAGCTCCAACCGCTTTAGCTGCTGTAGCCCTCGGAAAATATTTGGTGGTAGTTTATCCCGGTTTACCTGTTGACCATATCGCGGCTGGTGTTGTAGTATTGTTTGCTATCATTCACATGGTTAGTGTGGGTGTTGGTAGTTTCTTTCAAGTATTCTTTACCATCATTAAAATTGGAGTTGTTTTATTTTTTATTGTTGCCGGATTGTTAACAGAGCATCCGCAAAACATTAGCGTTATGCCCGATGCACAAGCTTGGTCGTACATGGCAACGGCTGGTTTTGCTGTTTCACTTGTATATGTATCGTATGCTTTTACCGGATGGAACGCAGCCATTTATGTAGTGGGAGAATTAAAAAATCCTTCCCGCAATTTACCACTTGCTTTATTGGTAAGCACCGTTTTGGTAACGGTTCTCTATACGCTTATTAATTATGTTTTTCTGTTAACCGTGCCTATGCAGGAATTGGTCGGAAAAATTGAAGTTGGGTTTTTAGCCGGAACAAAACTATTTCAATTGCAAACTGCCAATTTATTATCGATTATGATTGCCGTGTTGATGCTATCGACCGTAAGTGCAATGGTTTTTGTTGGCGCCCGCATTACACAAGTAATGGGCGAAGATTATCCGGTGTTTCAATTTTTGGCTAAGAAAAGTAAAAACGATACACCCGTTAATTCCATTATTTTTCAAACGATTATAACTTTATTGTTTATCTACACATCTACCTTTGAAGAAGTGATGATTTATGCCGGTTTTACTTTGGCTTTGTTAACAAGTGTTACCGTTGCCGGTGTTTTTGTTTTGCGTTATAAACAACCCGATTTACCCCGACCTTATAAAACTTGGGGATATCCGTATACGCCAGCGTTGTTTTTATTAGCCAATACCTGGATAACGATTTTTGTTTTGATTGATAAACCAAAGGAATCGCTAATTGGATTAACCCTTATTGTTATCGGTTTTATCATATTTTATCTAAACCAAAAGATGAGTTCTATTAGACCTTAATCGAATTGCAATCGATTGAATATCAAGTATAAACATGTAAATCTAATTGTCTATAGATTTTATAGGGTTTATAAAAAAGACATTACCTTTGCAGAAAAAACTATGCAAGAAAATACCTGGCTGGTGGCTTTTATTGTGCCGGCTTTCTTATTGTTTGTAGGCTTAGAATATTGGTTAGCGAAAAAATCGGGGAAGGCAAATCTTTTTAATTATGCTTCATCTGTAAGCAATATTTCGATAGGCATTGCCGAACGATTGCTGAATTTATTTATTACCGGAAGTTTTTATGCTTTGTATGTTTATCTGCATAAACATTTCGCACTCTTTTCTATTCCTAACCATTGGTCTATATGGGTGCTGTTGTTATTAGCTACCGATTTTGTTTGGTATTGGTATCATCGTTTAGGGCATGAAATTAATTTGTTATGGGGCGCGCACATTGTACACCATCAAAGTGAAGAATTTAATTATACAGTTTCAGCGCGCATTACAACTATTCAAGCTGTAGTAAGAAATTTATTCTGGTGTATTTTACCGATTGTTGGTTTCGATCCGTTGATGGTGATTACCATTTTAGTAGTGCATGGTGCTTATTCCTTTTTTACGCACACACAAGTAATAGGTAAACTAGGTTGGATAGAAAAAATTTTCATTACGCCCTCGCACCATGGTGTACACCATGCTTCTAACGAAAAATATTTGAATAAGAACTACGGAGATATATTTGTGTTTTGGGATAAGTTATTTGGCACTTTTCAAAAAGAAGAAGAGAAACCCATTTATGGATTAACCCATCCGTTAAAAAGCCACAGCTTCTTGTGGCAACACTTTCATTATTATTTCGAATTAGCAGAGGCATGTCGCAGAAGTGGAAGTATTGTACAATCCTTTAAAATAATTTTCGGAAAACCAGAACAACTGGACCAACACATCAGAGCTGATATAGAAAAATCATTATTAGCAGAGAAAAGATCATTCCACATGACAAGCCGTTTTCGCTGGTACATTACCTTACAAGTTATCGTGGCATTAGGTGGTTTATTTTTCTTTACATTATATTTTAATGAGTGGTCGGTGGCAGAAAAATGGTTAGGTGCGAGTTTGTTATTAATTACGTTAATCAATTGTGGCGCTTTGTTAGAACAACAACAATGGGTATATGCTGTAGAAGTAGTGCGGGCGTTGTTAGTGTGTAGTTTAATTGCTTTCGAACAACAAAGTTTCGGATTTTTAGGTGTTAGTTTATTGGTGGTGTTAATGGTTTCTACACTCGATAGTGTGGAAGAAACCTACTACCGGTGGTTATATAAACAATAAAGCTTTTTTGCCTTTACTCTCTATATGCAATTGATTCATGATGTAATTTTTAAACCCTGGCCCTGGTATGTTGTTGGTCCGCTGATAGGTTTAACCGTTCCTTTGCTTTTGCTTATTGAAAACAAAACGTTAGGTATTTCGGCCAACTTAAGGCATATCTGCGCTGCCTTGCTTCCTTCTAAGCCAACCTTCTTTCAATACAATTGGAAAGACCATCAATGGAATTTATTTTTCGCATTAGGGATTGTGTTCGCAGGTGTTTTTGTAAATGTCTCTGGTTTAATGGAATACAACTTTGACATTCATCCTGATTTACAAAAAGAATTAGCGCAATATAACGTTCAGCTACAAGCTAAAGCCATGCCTGACTTTATTTTCAGCACTTCGGCACTTTCTTCTTTTACAACCTGGGTATTGTTGATAGTGGGCGGTTTACTGGTTGGATTTGGAACGCGGTATGCCGGAGGTTGTACGAGTGGCCATGCTATTGCGGGTTTATCTGGTTTACAATGGCCATCGTTAGTTGCTACTATTACTTTTATGGTGGGTGGCATCATCAGCGCTAATTTTATCTTACCTTATTTACTTGCACTATGAAGAATCTACCGAATATCGATGGTGAAGTGCAAACTGAATCTGCAAACCAAAAAACTTCCTTAAAAAATATTTTTCTGTTTTTTGCGTGTGGTTTCTTTTTCGGTTTTGTGTTGGTAAAGGCTGAAGTATTTTCCTGGTATCGTATTCAGGAAATGTTTCGCTTTCAATCTTTTCACATGTATGGTGTTATCGGTTCGGCAGTTGTTACCGGTATTGTATCCACTTACATTATCAATCTTTTCAAACGCAGAAAGCAATCAGCATCAATTCATGTTGCAGAAAAGAAATTTCACAAAGGAATTATTCCGGGTGGATTAATTTTTGGATTGGGTTGGGGCATAACAGGTGCTTGCCCCGGTCCTATTTTTTTACAAGCAGGAATGGGTTATGCCGGAGCTTTTATTTTATTGTTGGCAGCTTTGAGCGGAACATTTTTATACGGTTTGCTACGCGATCGCTTACCCCATTAATTTATCCGATTTCAATTACCACATCATCTGTAAGTGGATGCCCAACACACGTAAGCACGTATCCTTCGGCACGTTCGCTTTGCGATAAGCCTTCTTCTTCATCTAATTTTACTTCTCCGCTTAATGCCTTACCCCGACATGCTGTGCACAAACCACTCTGACAAGAATAAGGCAAATCAATACCTTGGTCTAATGCGGTTTCTAAAATTGTTTTATCAGGTGCTACGTTGATTTTATATTCTTGTCCATCGTAACGAATGGTTACCTCTCTGGATTTTTTCTCATCCGTTGAAACAGCTGCTGTTTGCTTCTGTTCTTTATCGATAGTTCCCTGAACAAAACTTTCTTTAAACATTTTTTCTTTTGGAATATTTCTAGCTGCCAGTAAACTTTCCACATTCTTCATCATGCCTTCGGGGCCGCACATTAAGTAAGTGGTTTTATCGATTCCCCAATCTGGCATGCGCTCGAATAATTTAGTGAGCATATCGTGGTTTAGCAAACCCGAATAACCTTGCCAATTCATGGGCGCGTTGTCTAAGATATGGATGAGGTGTAATCTTCCCTGATAAGAAGTTTCTAAAGCGGCAAGCTGATCTTTAAAAATAATGCTTTCGATATCGCGGTTAGCATACACGAGTGAAACCATGCTTTCCGGTTCTTGTGTTAGTAAACTTTTGATGATGGATATCATCGGTGTAATGCCCGAACCACCGGCAAACATAACTAAGTGTCTTTTATTCGTTGTTGCATATTCTGTAGTGAACACGCCCATCGGTTCCATTATTTTAATGGTTTGGCCTTCTTTTAAATTATCCGGAAGCCAGTTGCTCATCAAGCCTTTATCTACTCTTTTTACGGCTACACCTAAATCATCATCCGTAAAAGGAGAAGAACACAAAGAGTAAGCCCTACGCGTTTCTTTGCCGTTAATGGTGGCGATAAGTGTTAAAAATTGACCGGATTTATACTTGATTTTCGTTGTAGGCTGTTCGAACCAAATGGAGATAGCATCCTTTGTTTCTTGCACAATGCGTTTCACCTTTAAATCGATGTAACGAGAGTTAGATGTAGCTTCTTCCTTTTTCGGTTCGGATTTCTTAAAAAAATTAAAGGCCATGTGAGATAATTTTTACAAAAATAGGAAAACAGATTTAGTAATTGAGCGCTTATTTTCTTGAGATTGAAAACAGAAAAGAGAAGAATAAGTTTAAACCTTTACAGTTGGATTTATACTAATCAGATAGACTAATATCTTAAACCTGAATAGATAATTCTAAGTTGCCCCCTAAGCCCGATTCTACAATTTTTTTGAGTGTAGAAAGTCGAACTTCTTTTACATCATTTTCGATTTTAGAAATATATGATTTAGTTGTTCCCACCTTCAATGCCAATGCTTCTTGCGTTAGTCCTTTTTTTACTCTAGCTTCTTGCAACAAAAATCCGATTTTAAAATCAACAAAACCGGCTTCTAATTTACTGCGTTTAGTTGCACCTTTTTTGCCATAATGCTTGTCTTTGAACTGTTCCAGACTCATCAAATTATTCTTTCTCGCTTTCATATTCTTTCTTGATTGAAATGGCTTTAATTATTTCCTGCTTGGGAGTTTTCTGTGTTTTCTTATAAAATGCATTTGCGACTACGATAAGTTTTCCTCTATCAAAAAAACAGAAGATACGAATGTTGTTGTTTCCCAATTGAACTCTAATCTCATAAATACCCTCATTTTGTTCTATCACCTTAAAATAATTCTCAGATAACCTAACTTGAGTTTGAACCAATTCGAAAGTCCAAATGATTTTATCTTTTACTTTTTGATTTTGTTTAACAAAAAAAACTTCAAAATAATCTTTATAGAAGTAAAGGGATCTGACTTTGTTATGATTGCCCATTATTACAAAAATAGCAAAAGTTGCCCGAAAGTGAAACAATTGATGTAGGATATAATGACGAAACCAAACGCAATATATCGTGGTGAATGCTTAACATTTTATAACTTTGTGCTTTAACAGCCTGCCTGTGTCGTTACAATCTATTCATGCAATTTCGCCTATTGATGGCCGCTATGCTGCCGCAGTAAAACCTTTACAAGCCTATTTTTCAGAATTTGGGCTGATTCGCTATCGTGTGTTGGTTGAGATTGAATACTTTATTGCGCTCACAACTTGCTTACCCGAATTAGAAGATTTTCCAGCGCGTGAGTTAGATAAACTCAGAAGCATACACAGACATTTTACGGAAGCCGATGCACTGGCCATCAAAGAAATTGAAGCTACTACTAATCACGATGTAAAAGCTGTTGAATATTTCATCAAAAGAAAATTTGATGAAAACGGTTGGTCAACCTACAAAGAGTTTATTCATTTTGGTTTAACCTCGCAAGACATAAACAACACAGCTATTCCGCTTTCGTTAAAAGAATTTTTAGAAAAAGAATTTTATCCTGCCTTCGATATTCTAATTGGCAACCTATCGCAGAAAGCCATCGAGTGGCGCGATGTAGCCATGTTAGCCCGCACACACGGACAACCTGCCTCTCCTACCCGATTAGGAAAAGAGATGGATGTATTTGTTGTTCGGTTAAACAAACAATTTCAGTCTTTAAAAAATGTTCCGCACGCAGCTAAGTTTGGTGGAGCAACCGGTAATTTTAATGCGCATCATATTGCTTATCCATCCATCAACTGGAATAAATTTGCCGGAGAATTTGTTGAAGAGCGTTTAGGCTTAACAAGAAGTTATCCCACAACGCAAATCGAACATTACGATTACTTAGCCGCGCAATTTGATGCTTTGAAAAGAATCAATACCATTTTAATTGATTTCAGCAGAGATGTTTGGCAATATGTTTCGATGAATTATTTCAAACAGAAAATAAAAGCCGGTGAAGTGGGTTCGTCTGCCATGCCGCATAAAGTAAACCCAATCGATTTTGAAAATGCGGAAGGAAATTTAGGTATAGCCAACGCCCTATTCGAACATTTAGCTGCAAAGTTACCCGTATCGCGTTTGCAAAGAGATTTAACCGATTCTACCGTATTACGCAATATAGGAGTACCGTTGGCGCATACTTTCATTGGGCTTCGTTCCTTATTAAAAGGCATTGATAAATTAGAATTAAATAAAGCTGCTATTGATGCCGACTTACAAGATAACTGGGCAGTGGTAGCTGAGGCAATTCAAACCGTGTTGAGAAAAGAAAATTACCCTAATCCTTACGAAGCCTTAAAAGCATTAACCAGGAAAAACGAAAAAATTACTGAGCAAACTATTCATCAATTTATTGATGAATTAGAAATAAGCGCAGCATTAAAGGAAAAGTTAAAAAAGATTAGTCCGTTTAATTATACGGGTGTTTAAAAAGCTCAACTTAATTTTTTTATTTAATCAAGTAATAAACTACTATTTCATTTGCTGCAACAATGCTTTATAAGCGACCATCATTTTTTCATAGGCTGCTTCATCTGCTTTTTTCAGATTATTAATTAACACGCCTATTCCGGAATCTTTCACGGAAAATTTACCGGTTTTTATTCCTTCCATTTTGGCGCGAATGTTTGCTTCTAATTTGATTACTTCCCTATCTGTCATAAAATATCTTTGCAAAAATAATTTTTAATTCAGATAAGAGAAATTTCTACTACATTAGTTTTAATCCTTTCTTTTGTGTGTTACAATAAATTTTATCTAACTAAAAAACAATTGCAATATGCCGTTCGCTATGGCGATTTTGGCGATGAAGCCGCTATTAGAAAACAACTTGAGGCTATCAAAGTTGAACCAACGTATCACGCTTCTGGCTTTAGCCATCCGGAAGTGCCCGTTATTTTAAACACAACAAGAAAAATAGAATTGTTACAATGGGGTTTAATTCCGCATTGGATAAAAACACCTGCTGATGCTGTAAAAATCTCGAATCAAACTATAAATGTACGCTTAGAAACAATGTTCGAGAAAAAAGCATTTGCAGAGGCTGCGCGAAATAAAAGATGTTTGATCTTGATTGATGGTTTCTTCGAACATTTTCATCAGCATAAAAAAACATTTCCATACTTAATTAAATTAATAAACGATGAACCCATAACACTTGCCGGAATTTGGGACGAATGGCAAGATGCTGCTTCAGGATTAATTAAGCGTACGTATAGCGTTGTTACTACAAAAGCTAATAAAACGCTTTCTAAAATTCATAATAATCCTAATGCAGAAAACGGACCACGCATGCCTATTCTACTTACAAAAGAAACAGAAAAGGCATGGTTAACAGAAGAAAATAAAAATAGTGTTTTACAACTGGCACAACCTTGCAAAGACGAATGGCTCGAAACATTTACCGTACGCAGGTTATCCGGTAAGGAATCGGTCGGCAACCAACCGGAAGCACTCATGCCTTATCGCTATGCAGAATTAGAAGAAAGCCAGGGAAGTTTGTTTTAGATAAAATTAAATTTGTTGTTCGTTGTTCGTTGTTTGTTAATCGAAAGTAGAAATTGTTTTGGAAGTTAGAATATAGGCTGAATAAGATAATCAATAAAAAGTTGATTGATAATAGACTCAACGAAAAACCAACAACCAATATCGAATAACCACTTAAACTGCCAACACACTTTTCTCAATAATATCGCAACACTCGTGCAGTTGTTCTTCTGTTATTACCAACGGTGGTGCTAAACGAATAATGTTGCCATGTGTTGGTTTTGCCAATAATCCATTTTCTGCAAACTTCATACAAATGTTCCAGGCGGTTTCGCTTTGTGGTGTATCGTTAATTACGATAGCGTTTAGCAATCCTTTGCCCCGTACTAATGTTATCTTGTCCGTACGCTTCATAAAGTCTTGCATGCGCGCTCTGAAAATCTTTCCTAAGCGTTCGGCATTCTCAGCTAATTTTTCGTCTTTCACAACTTGCAAAGCTTCCATACAAACAACAGCTGCTAACGGGTTACCGCCAAAAGTAGAGCCGTGTTCGCCAGGTTTTATCACCAACATAATAGAATCGTTTGCTAATACAACAGAGATTGGCAACACACCACCTGACAATGCTTTTCCTAAAATCAACATATCGGGTTTCACACCTTCGTGGTCGCTGGCTAACCATTTACCTGTGCGGGCAATACCGGTTTGTATTTCATCCATCATCAGCAACACATTGTATTTTTTACACAATGTTTCAGCTGCTTTCAGATACCCTTCGGCCGGTACATACACACCCGCTTCGCCTTGTATGGGTTCTATCCATAAACCGCACACATTCGGATTACTCAAGGCTTTTTCTAAAGCATCTACATTATCGTAATCTACAATTTCAAAACCCGGCATAAACGGACCAAAACCTTTACGAGACGATGGATCGGTAGAAGCAGAAATAATCGTTGTTGTTCTACCATGAAAATTCTTTTTCACGGCAACAAGTACAGCTTCGTTATCTGGAATATTTTTATGCAGATAACCCCACTTACGCGCAAGTTTTATAGCAGTTTCATTAGCTTCTGCGCCACTGTTCATAAATAAAGCTTTGTCGTAACCAAATGTTTCGCAAATGTATTTTTCTGCTAAGCCCAATTTATCGTTATAAAAAGCGCGCGATGTTAGTGTAAGTTGTTTCGCTTGGTCTACCAACGCCTGAATAATGCGTGGGTGACAATGACCTTGATTTACTGCACTGTATGCCGATAAAAAATCATAATAACGTTTGCCTTCTACATCCCACAAAAAAACGCCTTCGCCTTTGCTCAATACCACCGGTAAAGGATGGTAGTTGTGCGCTCCATACTTGTCTTCCAATAAAATAGCATCGCGGCTGGCTGTTATGCTTTCTACCATAAAATTTTGTTATTCGTTTAATTATGCAAACGTTGCAAATGTATCAAATTAAAATGGTAAGCCCAATTTTTAATGGCGGCAACCTTGTATCTTGCGACAGCATTTGTCTGCTTAAATTGACTATTTGCATTTTTACAAATTACCTATGGATTTTATTTATTTAATTATCGGACTTGCCTTTGGTGCTGTAATCGTTTGGTTGTTAATCAGAAATCAACATACCGGAACAACCCAGCAATTAAGCGCACAAATTTCGGCCGAAATCGAAAAAAATAAACAGTTAAACGTATTGGCAGAAGAACGCAAACGCGAATTAGAACAAGAACGAAACCGAGCTAATGAGTTAAACAAAAACTTAGCTGCTACCGAAGCGGATTATCGCAATCTCGAAGAGAAATTAAAAGAAAGAAAAAAAGAGTTAGAAGAATTACAAAATCAATTCTCTGTTCAATTTAAAAATTTAGCGAACGATATTTTTGAAGAGAAAAGCAAAAAATTCACCGATCAGAATAAATCAAACATTCAGGATATCCTTAATCCCTTAAAAGAAAAAATTACTGAGTTCGAGAAGAAGGTAGAACAAACCAACATCGATAGTGTAAAGAATAACGCTGCTTTGCATCAGCAATTGGTAAACTTAAAAGAACTAAACCAACAGATTACGAAAGAAGCCAGCAATTTAACACGCGCCCTAAAAGGCGATAGCAAAACACAAGGAAACTGGGGCGAAATGCAATTGGAAGCTATTTTAGAAACAGCAGGACTGCAAAAAGATATTCATTACTTCAAAGAAAAAAATTATAAAAACGAAGAAGGCGAAAACCAACGGTTAGACTATATTATTAAACTACCGGATGATAAATACTTAGTGTTGGATTCTAAAGTTTCGTTAACTGCTTTCGCTCAATATATAAATGCCGAAGAAGAAATTGAACAAAAGAAATTTTTAAAACAACACATCGAAAGTGTGCAATCGCATATCAAATTATTAAGCGAAAAAAATTATCAAAATCTTTACGACATCAACCAGCCCGATTATGTAATGATGTTTATGGCCAACGAGCCTGCCTTTACGTTAGCCTTACGAGAAGATAATTCCATTTTTGAAAAAGCATTGTCGCGCAACATTGTATTGGTTTCTACCTCTACTCTATTGGCTACGTTAAGAACCATCAGTGCCATTTGGAAACAAGATTTGCAAAATAAAAACGCCTTAGAAATTGCACGACAAGCAGGTTCGCTTTACGATAAATTTCATGCTTTAATTGAAGACCTAACCAAAGTGGGCAAAAGCTTAGGAAGCACGCAGCAACAATACAAAGATTCGATGAACAAACTCTTCGAAGGCAAAGACAATCTCATTCGTAAAACAGAACGTTTACGCGAGTTAGGTGCTAAAACAACCAAGCAACTCGATCAGCGTTTTTTAGATAGAGCAGATGATTAAAAAAGAACTTTTTGGATAAAATTTGTTTTACTATCAATATGAAATTAACACCTGACATAAAATTTAAAAAGTTAATCGTAGTTGGCGATCGGGTATTAATCAAGCCAACACAAAATACCGACCGCACAGTATCTGGTTTGTATCTTCCTCCGGGTGTGCAGGAAAAAGAAAAAATCCAAAGTGGATACATCATCAAAGTTGGGCCGGGTTATCCTTTGCCTATCCCAACAGATGAAGACGATTTATGGAAGGGAAAAGAAGATCAAGTAAAATATTTACCGTTGCAAGCACAAGAAGGCGACCTGGCTATTTTTTTACAAAAAGGAGCGATAGAAGTAATGTATGAAGATGAAAAATATTTCATCGTTCCACAGGCCTCTATCTTACTGTTAGAAAGAGAAGAAGCATTGTAATGAAAGGTTTAAGTTTAGATGTTTTGCGTGCAGGTAAAAAATACCGCTTAATTAATTTCGGAGAGAAACACGATTTCATCATCGAAAATATTTTAGCCAATGGCGATTTCGAAGTAAAAGATTTACACACCTTAGAGCGCTATCGTTTGCTCGATTTGGTGCGGTATGGAAAAGGTGCAGACTTCGAAATCCGCGAATTAGAACTCTTCGCCTGATTGGGCTAAATTGGTTAGACTTTGTGCTTTTACTTTCGTTTCTTTGCGGATTAGAGCGGCAAAAAATCAATAATTATGCAAGATTTAAAGATAACACTCATTCAGTCGGACATCAATTGGGAGGATATAGGCTCGAATCTGGCCATGTTTGAGGAAAAAATCTGGCGGATTTCCGGCCCCACCGATGTTATCGTTTTACCTGAAATGTTTACCACCGGTTTTACCATGAATGCCGTGCGCATGGCCGAGATGATGAACATGCGCACGTTCAAATGGATGCGCCAAATGGCTGAACAAACAGGTGCATTAATTTTAGGAAGTTACATTTGCAACGTACACGATAGGTATTACAATCGTTTATTATGGATGGAGCCTAACGGACAATTTAAAACATACGATAAGCGACATTTATTTAGAATGGCCAACGAGCATAAAGTGTATGCAGCCGGAGAAAGCACACTGGTAGCAACTTGGAAAGGTTGGAGAATTTGTCCGCAGATTTGTTACGACTTGCGTTTTCCGGTGTGGAGCCGCAACCGATATGATTATGAAACACAACGTTTGAACTACGATGTGTTGTTGTATGTGGCTAACTGGCCGCAAATACGTGCCAACGCTTGGGAAACTTTATTACGCGCACGCGCGATAGAAAATTTAAGTTATGTGGTAGGCGTAAACAGAATTGGTAACGACCCTGATGGCATGGAGTACAGTGGCAACTCAGCCGTAATTGGCCCGAAAGGAGATACTATTTTTTCTGTAGATGGTGTGGAACAAGTAAAAACCATTGAGTTAAGTGCAAATGCTTTGCTCGCTTTCCGTGATAAATTTCCTGCCTACTTAGATGGCGATGATTTCAGCATTGAGATGCGAGAATTCGAAGAATTTTGATTGAACTTGAGATAAATATGAAAGGCTGGTTATTCCAGCCTTTTTTATTCGTGTACATGCTTGTAAAACAAAATAAATGTTAATCTATCTCCGTTTTTAATCATTCAAAAAATATTTGTATTAAAATAAATTCTATTATTATAGCTTAACGTTATTAGTCTTGTTTTAATTTTTTTATGTTATTACAATTACAGCTAAAATTTTAAAATTATGATTGATTACAAAGAAGAACTAAAAAAATTCAAACCCTATTTTGGCAAAGTAAAGGAATTAGATGGTGTAGATTTTTATTTTTTAAGGCCATCAGATAGAGGAAGTGAAAGTGAATTTATTGAAGAGTTAAAAGATAATATGGAGGGATCAGAAGACGATCAAGGAAATTTAATCAACTTTAAAGATTATGTGGTTGTTGCTTGTGATGGCGTTTATGTAGAAGATGGAGAAGTAGTGATAGAACAATTTTCAGATATAATTGTATTAAATAAAGAAACAGGGATTTTATTGCATACTTCTGAAGGAAGTCATCAACATACCTACAAAACAGCAGAAGAATTAATTAAAGTTTTATCGTAATTCATATAAGAATCGTTTTCATTGATCTTACATTCTACTTACATTCGAAAGCACGAGATAGTAATACCATTCTTCCAAACTAGATTTAAACTTTACAAACACTAAAAAAAATAAGCTTTACTTTTTCCTGAAAATAGTCCACGATTTAAATCATGGACTATTTTTTTTACAATCTTACCATATTCAAAAAGAAATAAGATATTGCTTTGCACAGGACTAAGGCAATAGAGTTTTAAAAATCATCAATCTGGAGATTCCCGCCTTGTTAAGGCGATACCTATTAAATTCCGATAGATGTACGGATTTTTTATTCTAATCAATCTACTACTAATAAGCGAATCACGTTTACAATCAACCCGTTTTCTCCATATAGCTTAACGTTATAAATTCCTTTTGGTAAGATTTCCTCCATTACAATTAAATTGTTATTCTCTACTTTCTTTGTAAAAATAATTTTACCGGAAATATCTAAAAATTGTAATTCCCTTATATTGAGTGATGGGTTTACTTGTATAATTCTTTGCTTGCTTATGCACAATGGATTGGGTGCGATATAATACCCTGCATCATCTCCCTGTAAAATTTTAACTACCGAAGAGTAAGAAAATTCACCGTTTGTATCAGTCTGTACTAAACGATAGTAACATTTTTGGCATACCTCATGATCAATAAAAAAATAAGTTTGTAACGTGTTAGAAAACCCGGTGGCCTTTACTTGCCCGATAGTTTGCCACTTATTTCCATCAGCCGATTTTTGTATTTCGAAATAATCGGCATTTACTTCTGTTGCTGTTTGCCATTTCAATTCTACAAAGTTGTTTTTTAGGTTAGCTGCAAAATCTACCCAGGTTACGGGCATGGGCGTATCTAAAAACCCGAAAGTAAACTCGCCATATTGTTGCACATTGTTGTTTACTGAAACCGACAAACTTCCTTGTGCTGCCCCCACGCCACATGGTTCTGAGCCGGTGTTTATTGTCGAAGCCTGTATGCCGCTCCAAGTAGTTAAACTTGTTCCTTTACGTGCGATAATCAGATCTTGTGAAGGTGTAGTATTGGTATTGGTAATATCTGACGTACAGGCATTTTTATAATAAAATGTTGGTGTTGCGTTGTTAGGTACTGATAACGCTCCGTTATGGGGTACTAATCGTAATGTCCAATATTCAACTTCCGAAATATGATTTACACTTCCATCGGTTAACGTTGTAGGATGTGGCGTATGCGTGTAATCGATTTCGAAACGTGTGTTGGCATTTCCATTTCCGTTAGTATTGATGTGTATAGGTGCCCAAACATTGTTATTCCCAATGGGAAAAAAAGAATTGGTAGCACCCCGTTTTACAAGCCCACCCGTAATATAACTTTGTGCATTTCCTTCGTTTGCCGAGGCCGTCATCCGCATAATAAAGTTATCATACCCTCCGGTTTCAAGTATTCCGTTTTGCATGGTCAATTGTCTTTGAACAGAAATTTCTCCGGCTAAAGTAAGTGGAGTGCCAGAGGTATTGTTAATAGTAAGGTTCTCGTACCATTCTAATGGAGTAACAAGTTGTTGTTCTACATTTCCTGCATACATAAAAGTTGTAATATCTGAATCGGTGTTTATATCAAGTACACCGGCACCTCCTACTCCAAAACCACCGGCTGTGCCTTGCAGTTCTACCGTGCTTGTACCGGTCATGTAAAAAGAATTATTGTATTCAGAAAAAGCAGATTGATTAATACAACTCAAACTTGTTTTTATTAATAAGTAAGATGAAGCCATAACCCTTAGCTGATTAATAGAAGGAACTTCAAACTCTCCAATATAAAATAATTGTATATTTCCTATTTCTGCCGTTGTAAAATCAGACATTGTAAAAGAATTCTTAGTATTTGCTATTTCAGGATCTTCTCCTCCATTTGTAGTTAGATAAAAGAAATTTCCAATTTTAAGGGTTGCCGTACTTCCAACAGACTGAGTACCTAAAGCAAAACGAATTCCATCTGCGGTAGAAGTTTCAATAAAATCAATAGTTGTACTAAAGTTGTTTACTACATCAATACTGCTGGCATCATCTGCATAAAACTCCAGTTGCGACTTTTTTGTATTAGTACTATAGATGAAGTTAACATTGAAATTTACTTTTAACTTAGCGTTGTCAGCAAGTGTTACTTCGTCTTGTGTTTCTGCTACATTATCCGTTGGTGTATACGAATACGAAAATGTATTAACTGTTAATTGAGCATTGCCTTCTAAAATTACTTTAGGCACAAAATTACCCGGCATCTGGTTAGTTACAGAAAAGAAAGAGGTAGTAGTTAAACTCGATGTGCCTTGCATTCTAAATTGCACGTTGTTGCCTGTTGCAGGCAACCCAGAAATGGTAACACCGCCTGTACCAACTGTTACCGTACCCCCAGTTATTAGTAATTCTGCTGTTACATTTAATCCATTATTTATAGTAATGGATTTGGCAAAGGCTGTAGTATTAGGTGCCAAACCATCGAAAGTAACAGCATGCCGAATAACAATATCATGTGTTGCAGTGGGTATTACCCCGCCTTGCCAGGTAGAGGCAACATGCCAGTTTCCATTTTGTACAGATTGAATTGTTTGTGCTACAACGGCCGTATAGATTAACAATTGAATTGCCAGTAGGAAGGTAATTTTCATAGTAACAGATTAACATATCTGCAAAAGAAAAATGAAAACCTCCTATGCAATACTTGCTAACACTTTAACAATAGTTATTGATCTTTTAAACAGAAAAAGTCTCTTGCTTATGGCAAGAGACTTCGCAATCGGTTTGGTTGGTTTTACGGAATGTCTTCGAATTTTAAAGTGCCAGTTGCATAATTTAATAATATGTGTTGAAACATAAGCGTGTAGCGAGCGTTGGCAGCTTCATTCTGAGCTCTTATATAATTTTGTGTTGCCAATGTTAGAGCTACAATATCAGAGGCACCAAGCTCGTATCTATCCTTTTCTAATAAATAGGTTAACTCACCAGATTTAAGTTGAGCTTGTGTTGCTTCGAAATTACTCTTTGCATCTAAATAGTTTTGGTAGGCTTGTAACACATCACTTTTTACTGTGTTTAAATTCGCCTTACTTGTTAGTTTAGCATTTTCGTAATCCATTTTGTTTCTAACGGTAGTAGACCGAGTTCTAAATCCTCCAAAAATTGGAATATTAAAGGAGGCACCATAAGTAAGCTGAGTATTATCTTTCAAAAACTGATTATCAAAACTTCTATTCACTGACGAACCTAAATCATAATTATAACGTGAACCATAATTAGCAAACAAAACAATGTTAGGAAAATAAGTTCCTCTTGCTGCTTTATAGCCTAATTCTGAAGCTCGCTCATTCGCTTTAGCTTGCGCCAAATCTTTTCTACTTTCAATTGCAATTGCTTTCAGTGCTTCTATATCTGACAATTCTGCATCCTTTAAATTAATATCCCAAGCTGGCTCTTCTAATTCAAAATTAATCGTAGGATCTATTTGAAGTTGTGCAGCCAATAAAATCTTGCTATTCGTTAATCTATTTTTAGCTCTAATAAGTAATACTTCATTATTCTTAACTTGAAATTCCTGATTATATAAATCAACTTCTGCTCGAGAGCCGGCTACCACTTGCTCTTTGATTTGATTATATGTTTGAATTTGTGTTTCTAACGTTTTTTGTTGAATTGTTAACAATTGTTGATCTACTAAACATTGCAAATATTGATTAGAAACATTTCGGATTACATCTTGTTCTGTTCGCAATACCAAATTGATTTGTGCATCATTCCTTTTATCATTTTGTAAATAAGTATTAACGTTATTAAATCCGTTAAAAAGTGGCATCTCTGCATTTAAGGTAGCGTTAACAAAATCTACTACACCATTTACAACTCTACCCTCTTGAGGAATAAATGTGTTTCCATCGTTTCGTCCTGCACTTCCTTGAATGTTAAAGGAAGGTGTCAATTGTAATAGAGAGTTTGTTTTACTAAAATTTGTAGCTACTAAATTATTCTTTGCTTGACCCAATGCCACATTATTTTGCAAGCCAATACTTATAGCTTCTTTTAATGATAACTTATCGGTTGTTTGGGCAAACGAAAAATCTGTAATTACAATGAGTAAGATGAATAACTTTTTCATTTCTTTATGCATTAACTTGTTCGTCACTTACAATAGCACCATCTGCCACTCGCACAATGCGTTTGCCGTACTTCGCATTTTCTTCTGAGTGCGTTACTTGTATGATGGTAATACCTTCTTCATTTAATTTTTTAAAAATCTCCATGATTTGCTTGCCTTGGTCGCTATGCAAATTACCGGTTGGTTCATCGGCCAATAATAACTTTGGTTGCCCAACAATAGCGCGTGCAATTCCTACTAATTGCTGTTGGCCTCCCGATAGTTGTTCTGGAAACAAATCTTTTTTAGCTACCATATTGAAACGATCGAGCAATTCTGCAACCATGCTTTTGCGTTGGCTGGAACCAACACCTTTGTATAAAAGTGGAGTTTCGATGTTTTCGTAAACGGTTAATTCATCTATTAAATGATAGGCCTGAAAAATGAAACCGATATAGTGTTTATGCATTTCGCTTTTCTGTTTTTCTTTTAGCTTATGCACGGCTTGGTCGAAGAAAAAATATTCTCCGGCTGATGGTTCATCTAACATACCGATGATGTTCATTAAAGATGATTTACCTGCGCCACTAGGCCCCATAATGGTTACAAACTCCCCCGGTTGAATAGTTAGGTTTACTCCCTTTAAAATGAAGGTGCGCTGAAAGCGCGAGTCTACATATTTATCGATATCCTTTAATTGAATCATGTATTTCAGCTAAATGTGGGTATGCATTGGCTAATTTAATGCCAAGCCAAAAAGCTTATTATTTACATAAAAATGGCTTTTATACGAGGTAAACTCGTTCGCTTATGAAAAGGCTTGTCCTATTTCGGACACCCTTCTGCTGATCTTTTTAGCGATACAATGCGGTAATAAAAACCGCACTATACAAAAATCATTCGGCTACACGGTAAGGTAAAACAGCCAAGGATAGTTGGATGTATACTACAATTTGCAGTAATTTTTATGCCGAAAACTAAGCTTATACCGACATTAGTTAAACGCGTGCTAAATAAGTAATACCTTTCGCTAGCTTAAGATAATTAGCGTGTATCGATTTATTTTTTTGTGGTTGCTTTCGTTTACTAATGCGTTTTCTCAAACGTTTTTTAGTCAACAGTTTAATTTATCAGAAGGCTTACCACAAGCATTTGTTACTTCTATAAAGCAAGATCCTAACGGCTATCTTTGGGTAGGAACTGCGGCCGGTGGTTTATCGAGGTTCGATGGCTTACATTTTAAAAATTTCGGAATTGACGATGGCTTACCATCCTTGTTTGTAAACGATATCATTGTATATCAAAATCAACTTTGGGTAAGCACCAACAAAGGGTTGTGCAGGTTTAATGGGAAATCATTCGAAAAAATTCGTTTACCTAAAACCATTTCGAATACAGTAACCAAAAGATTAATTGCGACAGAGAATGAATTATATATTCTGCTTTCAAATGATGAATTTTGGAAAAGATTACCAAATAACCAGTATGTTCACTTGTATTCTATGCCCAAAAAGTATGGAGTAGTTGTAGATTTAGTGGATGTAAAAAAAGAACATTGGTTTCTCACCCACCTGAACTATATAATAAAGGTAAATTACGATTCCTTTACCATTAAGAAGATTTCAGGAAGAATACTTTTATCGTTAATCAAAACAAAAAATGATTCGCTATTGGTGTGCGATAGAAATACAGTATATCAAACCGATTTAAAATTTAAATCAAAAAAAATTATCCCTATCCCCGATTCGGTTACCATCGCCAGAAAAATATTCAGCTTTAACAATCAGTATTTTTTGTTTACGGATAAAGGTTTCTTTTTCTTAAAAGATAAAACCTTTCAACCCCTAAAAACGAATTTAAATCAGAGAGAAATATCTGCTACTTTTTTTTTTGAAGACAAAGAAGGAACAGGATGGGTAGGAACAAACCAAAATGGCTTGTTTAAATTTACCACCGAGCCCATTCGTAAAGTAAATATTAATGGTAAAGAATTTAATGGATTGATAGTTGATATTCTAAAACTTAAAAACAATCAACTACTAATTTCAGAATACAGAAAAGGAAACTTTTTGATTGATGACAATACTGTTAAGAAGATTGATGTATTACCCAGCTATGCCGTTAACTACGGAAATCTTGGCGACACGTTAGTTTTTATTACACCTAGAAACGAAATTGTTTTAATCCACCAAAATAAAATAATTCCTAACCCGGAATTTCTAAGTAAACTAAAATCTCCTTCCTACATCATCGAAAGATTTAAGGACAGTTTACTGATATCAAATTTTAAAGAAATTTACACATTGAAAAAAAATGAATTGAAACTCTACGCTACTTTTAACAATGCTTATTGTTTTGTAAAAGCAGGCAAGAAAGATTTTTTTGGTACTGAAAATGGAATAGTAGTAAAGAAAGGTAATGGATTAAAAAAGTGCATTACCAAAACTACCTTAGACAATGCCCAAATTACAATGATGTACGCAATTAACGATTCTATTGTTTTGATAGGCACAGAAGGGTTGGGTTTATGGTCGGCAAAAGTTAAAAACGATTCGTTAAAAGTTATTGACCGTTCGTATACAAATGGAAGAATAACCTTTATTACAAAAGGCAAATATTTCTACGTAGGCACACAAGTAGGTGTATCGGTTATGGAAGTAACCACTGAAGGAAAAGTTAAAAGTAAAATACATTTAGGAAACAAAAACGGTTTTACAGGAATTGAAACAGTCGACTATAATTTTGCATTTCATCCTACAATGGGGCTTCTAATTGGTTCTGTTAATGGTTTGTACCAGTTAGATGAAAGTGCAATTAAATTCGATCTTTCTAAACCTATTTTAAAAATCACATCAATTGAAGGAAAGAATTTACCTACAGCAAACAACAATTGGTTTAATGTGCCTACTGAAATAGTATGGCCATATAACGTAAAGGATATTCGCATTGCTTTTAAAACTGTGTCGTTACGAAGTGCAGATGAATTTGTTTATTCATATAGATTAACAGGACTAATGGATGATTGGACTGACCTCGGTAAAACAAATTCATTAAGTTTTCCGGAACTCTCTCCTGGAAATTATAAGCTAGAAATACGAACCAATCATGTAGACGAACCACAAATTGTTACACTTCATTACGCATTTACAATAGAAAAACCTTGGTGGCTAACACACACTTTTTTAATTCTTGCTTTACTACTATTCATTTATTCAGTTTACCTGATTATAAAATACAGAATCAACTACTTTATGATCTCTCAACAAAAAATAAACGACAATCAGAGAGCCATGAGAAAAGAACTCGCTAAAGATTTTCATGATGAATTAGGTAACCACCTTGCCTCTATCATTTCTAATATGCAGTATTTGAAAATAAATGAAAATACCCTTCCTGATAATTTAAAAACAAGATTCAATAGTCTTGAAAAACATGCATCTAACTTATTTTTTGGAACCAAAGATTTTATTGCAGCTATTGATCCGGAACATGAATCGCTAGACTGGGTATTATCCTACATAAAAGATTTTGGAGACGAACTTTTTGGTAATTCAGATATTTATTTTGATTCGCTGCCACTACATCCATGGCTAAAATCACGTCCAATTAAATCAGTTTATTCCAGAAACATTATTCTGATTTTTAAAGAGGCTATGACAAACGCATTAAAACATAGTCGGGCAGAAAAAGTTAAGTTTTCATTTTATCGAAAAAATGTATCGATATATATAATTTTAGAAGATAATGGAATTGGATTTACTGAAGGAATTTCAGATACCAACGGCTTTGGTATAAATAACATGCGCGAACGTGCCTCTAAAATTGAAGCTACCCTAACTATTGAAAACAATAACCCTGGCGTAAAAATTATTTTATTTAAAGAAAATTACAATGATTGGAACAACTAAAACACGTGTTGTTATTGTAGAAGATAATGAAGATATCAACAGTACATTTACTGAATTGATAAACAACACACCTGAATTCGAATGGGTTGCAAGCTATAATGCAGCAGAAAAATATTTAGCTAATTTAAATAAAGACAAGCCGGATATAGTATTGATGGATATCGGATTACCTGGTGTGTCGGGCATTAAGGCAATTAAAGAGAGTAAAAAGATACTAGCAAAACTAGAAATCCTTGTTATATCTGTACATAATAATAACGAAACAGTATTTGAAGCGTTATGTTCAGGTGCATCGGGTTATATTACAAAAATAGCAGATAATGAATCGATTATAAAAGCAATTCACGAAGTGATACGAGGTGGTGCTCCTATGAGCACACAAATAGCCAGAATGGTTGTAAAATCGTTTAACAAAAATCAACAAACACCCTTAATCAAAAGAGAAACCGAAATTTTAGAAATGCTTTCAACAGGTAAAAGTCATGCGCGAATTGCTGACGAACTGTTTTTAAGCAAAGAAACAATTAGAACGCATATGCGAAATATTTATACAAAACTAGAAGTAAATACCAAGGCAGATGCCATTGCTTTGGCAAAAAACGAAAAGTACATTTAAGTTGTTTGCAACTGATTTTTTCTGCTACGCACTTTTTCTAATAACTCAGATTTTTTATTACACCCAATTTTTGTATAGATGTTGCTTATGTGCGTTTTAATTGTAAATGGAGAAATATAGAGTTCAGAAGAAATCTGTCCATTTGTTTTTCCTTCAACCAACAAATTTAAGATCTCGTTTTCGCGCATAGTTAAAAAAGAATAATAAATATTTCGGTTTTTCTCAATAATCCATTTTATAATTTCTTCTGATAAAGCAATGCCACCTTGTGGTATTCTTTTTAGCTTACTTACTATTTCTTCAAGTGGCATATCGTTTTGCAAAATACCATCAGCCCCAGATTTTAATAACTTAAAAGTAAAATCTCTATCCTTCTCACTAATTATTACCAGAACTTTAGTGGCAGGAGAAAATAGTTTTAAATTCTTAATTTGCTCTATTTCCAATTTGTCGTGTGTAGAGTATATGATAAGTAATTCAGGAAGTTGTTTTCTGAATTTTGTAAGTGCATCAGGTAAAGTATGATAAATATTGTGAATTTGAATTTCAGTTTGCTCGTGTAAACATGGGATTAAGGTAACAGGAATTGCATGGTTATTGGTTATGATGTCAGTTTTCATATGCTTTTCGTAGTGTAAATTGTATTACCAAAAATGATAGTAAAATAACAATCAGCTATACTTCATACTGGAGTAATTCGTTAACAAAAACAGATTTTTTCTTTCCTTTATGTTGTAAACACTACCTCCCTTTCAATTTCCATTTCAGCGAAGAAAAGGAATAGCATCAATTAAAAATCCACCTACGAAAAATACTTCATTTCATATAGGCTATAAAGTAGTAGTTAAAGCCTCATAATTGGTAATTATTGTATGAAAACATTCTTATCGGTTTTGCAAACATTTGTTGACACTTAAAAAACAAACCTATGATAAGAAAATGTTTACTCTTACTCTTTAGTCTTTCATTTGTTTATCAACTTTATGGACAAGAAAGACAAGTATCCGGCAAAGTAACTGCAACTGAAGATGGCAGTGCTTTACCCGGTGTTAACGTTGTTGTTAAAGGAACATCAACAGGAACAGTAACCGATGCAAATGGCTTTTACAAAATCTCAGTGCCTGGTAGCGATGCGGCCCTTGTGTTTAGTTTCATCGGATTGCGTTCCGAAGAAGTGGTAGTGGGAAATAGAAACGTTATTGATATCTCGCTTTCGCTAGACGTTACCCAATTAAGCGAAGTAGTAGTTACTGGTGTTGGTGTAGCAACCGATAAAAAACGAATAGGTTTAGCTGTAGAAACAATTAAGTCATCAGACATAATTAAATCCTCACCTTCAGCAGATCTTTCGCAGGCACTTATCGGAAAAGTTCCGGGTGCATTAATTCAGTCGGTATCAGGCCAACCTGGCCAGCAACAAAACATTTTGTTGCGTGGTATTAACTCACTTACCGGTACACAACCCATGATTATGGTAGATGGAGTACAGATTAATACTGATAACAACAACAACGGTTCAGCTACTAACTTTAGCAGCCGCTTGGCCGACTTAGATCTTTCCAATATCGAACGGGTAGAAGTAGTGCAAGGTGCTGCTGCCGCCACTATTTACGGTGCACAAGGTGCAAATGGTGTAATTCAGATATTTACAAAGAAAGGACAGGCCGGAAAAACCAGAATTGATGTTAGTCATTCTTCCACTTTCGATAATTATCTAAACATTGGTGATTTAGAACCTGCAAGATTACATTATTTTAATACGCGAGCCGATGGCCGATTAGCTGGAACTGGCGATGTTCTTCTTGAACCAGATGCACAAACTGGTATTTGGCCAGATCCTATAGCTAACGTTACTGCCGATACTAAAATAGATAAGCCTTACGTTAACGAATTATTCGATAATATAGATGCCATATTTAAGAATAATGCTCGCACATCCAATAGTAGCGTAACATTATCAGGTGGATCGGAAAAACTTCAATATTTAACTTCTGCATCGTTTCTTGAACAAGAATCTATCATAAACGGAAAGTTAGAACGTATTAATCTTCGCTTAAATCTTGATGCAAAGTTAAGCAACAAACTTTCTCTTAGCTCTCGCACAGTACTTGTATCCAGCACTAATACTACTGGTGGTATAACAGGTGCGAACAATGTAGCTAGCCCATTGAGCAACGCGATCAACATTTATCCATATATAGATTTAACAAGGAGAGATGCCATAAACAATTTCGTTGCAAACCCAACTGGCGATAACTCTATCAACCCGTTTTTTACATTCGATAATAGAAAATATTCTGCTGATGTACTTCGCGGAATTCAAAACTTCGATCTTAACTATGAAGTAAACAAATTTCTTACTCTTAATGCAAAATACGGTATAGACTCTTATCAATATTACTACCGCCAATATACGCGTAACCAATCCGAAATGCTCTCTAATGGTTTGGGTAACTTAAATGGGCAATTAGAAGTACAACAAGATAGAGGCCGCACTCAAAACTTTTTAGCGAGTGCATTTTTTAATGTAGATGCAAAAAGAGATTTTAACTCACGTTTGCCTATTACCTGGAATACCCAAATTGCATTCGATTGGCGCAGCAATTATCTAGATCAAATCGAAGCAATTGGAAACGATGTGCCTACCTTTACTGATAACATAACTTTATCTCAAACTGCTAATGCTGAGATCGATCAGTTTACAGAAGAGTTTATTACTTATGGCTATTTGGTAAATACAAAAGTAGAGTACGATGCCAAAGTAGGATTATCGGGTGGGTTTAGAGCAGACTACTCCTCTGCATTCGGTGAGGGATCAAAAGCATTTATCTTCCCAAGAGGTGATGCATTTGTTCGTCTTTCAGAATTTGAATTCTTTTCTCCTTTAAAAAATGTAGTTAACGAATTTAAAATACGTACTGCCTATGGCGAAGCTGGTATCCAACCAAATGCTTTCGACAGATTCCCAACTTTCGGAACACTTTCTATAGATCAAAATGCTGGTTTAATTGTACAACCCACTCTTAACAACCCTGGTTTAAATGTAGAAGTATCTAAAGAGTTTGAAATTGGTACAGATATAACTTTTGGTTTAAATAATGGTGTCTATTTACCATCAGCAACATTAAACTTAACCTATTGGGATAGAAGTTCTACAGGTGTTATCCGTGCAATAGATGTGGCTCCATCAACAGGTAGCGGCCAGTTTTTAACCAATGCCTTATCTTTTGCTTCTAACGGATGGCAGGCTGGTTTAAACATTACAGCCATTGATCTTGAAAATTTCAAATGGAATTCTACAATTAACTACAGTAAATCTGTAAACAAGGTTGTAGATATTTCTAACGATAAAGATATTACCTTAGGTAACAATCACGTAATAAAAGAAGGTACGCGCGTTGGATCGTTTTTCGGTTTTGTACCTTTAAACATTTTATCGCAAACACGCTCTAACGGAACTCGTTATATCGATGCTGCCAATGAACAAAATTTTGAAGTGGGACCTTATGGCTATGTGGTAAATAAGACTACACGCCAGGTTGTTTTTGCCGATGAAGGAAAACAAATAATAGGAGATCCTACACCTGATTTTAACATGTCTTTCATAAATGAGTTTACAATCTTTAAAAGATTAACTGTTTCTGCACAAATTGATTGGGTTTACGGATTTGATATTTACAACCAAACTAAACAATGGATGTATCGTGATAATGTACACCCCGACCAAACTGTGCCTGTTACCATTAATGGACAAAGCGGTGCTTGGTTAAACTTCTATCAGAGTTTGTATAGAACCAATAACCAAGTTAGCCATTTCGTAGAAGATGGATCATTTGTTCGTTTACGTAATATTTCTGTATCGTATGATCTAAAAGATGTTTTAAAATTCACCAAAACATTTAGACTAACCGTTACCGGAAACAACTTATTCACTAAAACAAAATATTCTGGATTAGATCCAGAAGCTGCAGCAGGATTAAATAATGCTGTAACAAGAGGTTTAGACCAATACGCCTTTCCAAACTTTAAAAGCTTAGGTTTTAGATTAGACATTGGACTATAATTTTTTAACTATGAAAAAAATATTAACATTACTCTTCGTTCTGGTTGCCTTTGCATGCAAAGATCAACTAGATGTGAAAAACCCAAACGAACCAAGTTTGGATGCGCTTAATTCAGAAACCGGTATTATCAACTTCTCCACTGGAATTTATAATTACCTAAACTTTCCGAATAACTTCGATTTCTTCTGGGTAACCAACGCAGCACATGAAATTATGGGAGATGCCTTGTTTATTCCTTTCGGAAATTTCGGTTGGCGATGGGCCAATCAGCCATCTTCTATTACTTTAGACAACGGCACTGTGGTAAGACCTCCTCAAGAAGGGGACCAGGCAATATCCTTAAAAAATCGAAATTCTCGCGAACAAGGTAGCGATAACTTATTCGCACATGAATGGGTAACCATGTACTTTGTAAACAATGCTGCCAACGTTTTACTTGAAACTGTAGAATCCGGAAACGTTCAATTTTCTGACAATGCAGAAACAAAAAGAAAAGTAATTACTGCGTGGGCTCACTGGTGGAAAGGTTTTGCTTATTCACGAATTGGTTCTATGTACGTTTCAGGCCTTATATTAGATGAATCAGGAAAAACAAATGGCAACTTTGTTGATAATGAACAGATCTTAGCTGAAGCAGAAGAACATTTTAATCTTGCCATCACTATTCTAAATTCTGTTTCAGAAAGTGAAGAAGAAACCTTTATTTCTTTCTTATCTAGAATTGTACCTTCACACTTATATGATGGTAATAACGATGTGCCTGCTCCTGATGAATGGGTAAGAAATATAAACACTATGCGCGCCAGAAACCTTATGGTTAATAAAAAGGTTTCACAAATGACTACAGCAGAATGGACTGCCATTCTACAACTTGCTAATAACGGTCTGCAAGATGGCGACTTCGAATTCGTAATCAGACAAGATGGTAACAATTTCGTAACTACTACTTTATTGCAATATCGTGTTGCACCTACAGTAGGTTGGCATTTTGCTAGCGAAAGACTAATCCAAGACTTTAAACCAGGCGACAATCGCTTTACCCGTAATTTCGCTTTAAGAGGTACTTGGATTGTTAACAACAGACAAAGAGGAATACAATATGGCACACGCTATAATTTTGTAGCAGGTGGCGATTATTGTTCAATAGATAATCTTGCATTGGATCAGACTTTTGCTGGAACTTATACAGAAAATGAATTGATCAAAGCGGAAGCAACCTTACGCTCAGGTGGAAATATTGATCAAGCACTTGCATTAATTGATGGTGTTAGAGACGATCAGAATGCACAGTTAGCAGCTGTAGCCAATACCGGCTTAACGCTTCCACAAGCACTAGAAGAATTAAGAAGAGAAAGAAGAATTGGATTGTTGTTAAAAGGACTTTCTTTTTACGATGCACGTAGATGGGGTGTTATCGATCCGGTTGCGAGTGGTGGTGGTAGAACTGGTTGCGTAGTAATAAGTGCAACAGGAGTTTTAAACACTAACGCTACATTCGATTATAAGTACATGAATTATTTTGATGTGCCTTTAAATGAATTAGATTTCAACTCGCCAACTAGCAGTACTCCTATTATTGAAAATCCAAAATAGTCTTGCTTCATGCAAATCTGCTACTCAATAACAGTTTGAAATATCCAGATTAAACCTTAAAAGGCTTCTCACTCGAGAAGCCTTTTTTCATTTCTAATTATTCTTACATAGCGCTATTTAATATCTGAATAAGTCTTTTACTAAAAATGTGGTTCTTCTTTCTTCTCTTAAAAAAGGTACTCATTAGGTAAAATAATCTTAGGTCGATTTTTGTCGAATTTTAACACTTGAATCTTAAATAGAATAGAACAACCATTTGATGGGAAACTTTGTTAAATACTGAAATATTCTATCAACAAACCGTGTATACTATAAACTTAATTTAAGTAGGATTGTATTAATACAAACTTTATTATTTACTCACTTGCAAATTTTAATATCCTTATCTTTTGCTTGATTTGACTGTATCGACCAACACTCGTCTTGCACCGAACAATAGCAAACATCTATTCCTATGTTATTCGCCTGAAAAACACTATCGATAAAAGTTACATCTCGACTATCTTCAAACTCGAAAAGTTTAATTCGTTCGCCTGCGCTTATTACCCTACCGTTTAAATTAGCATAATTATACTGTACTTTCTTATTAAACAAACTTTCTAAAAATGCTTCATGGTATTCTTCAGCATACATCTCACCGTTAATCCATAGCCTGGTTTCTTTTATAAAGGCCGGGCCAACTCCTTTGTTTTCTTCTCCCCAACTAACAACATCTTCCTGATTGGAGTAAATAGCAATAAGAAAAGGTCTAACCGAAGCGCTCAATTGCTTGCTCATAATGGTTGCCTGGTAAATGTAAACCATCATAGTGCATACGCCTACTACTAAAGCAAAAAAAGCGAGCCAAAACTCTGCACTCCATTTAGACTTTTTCCTTTTCAACCTTAAAACATTGGTTGTGGTGGCTTATTGTTTAAAATCTTCTCGATTTGTTCCATTACTTCCGGTGTTAATCTTTCTTTTCCTTCTAAGGCTTTAAAGTTCTCTGTTAACTGATTCGTTTTAGATGCACCTAAAATTACTGTGCTTACATTTTCATTTTTTAAACACCACGATAATGCCAATATGGGCATGCTCATGCTTAAATCTAAAGCAAGCCGCGTTAAGGCTTTTACTTTTTTCAGATTGGCATCTACTAAAGCGCTATCACGCAACCAATCTAAACCTTCCATACCTAAACGTGTTCCATCTGGAAATCCTTCGTTGTATTTACCTGTTAAAACACCACTTGCCAATGGCGACCAAATGGTTGTGCCCAAACCAACTGTCTTGTATATCTGAGCGTATTCTAATTCTACTTTGGTACGTTCCAGCATGTTGTATTGTGGTTGTTCCATTGTTGGGCCAATTAAAGAATAACGTTGTGCCACCATGTGCGCTTCCATAATTTCTTGCGCACTCCACTCGCTTGTTCCCCAATACAAAATTTTTCCTTGCTGAATAAGGTTGTGCATCGTCCACACGGTTTCTTCTATCGGAGTTTGCTTGTCAGGGCGATGACAGAAATATAGATCGAGGTAATCTAACTGAAATCTTTTCAACGCTTGCTCGCAGGCTTCCACAACGTGTTTACGATGCAACCCTTTTTGCGTGGGTTTTAAATCTTTTCCTCCTAATCCGAAAAATACTTTTGATGAAACAATGTAACTATCGCGCGACCAACCTTTCTTTTTCAATATTTCTCCCATCACTATTTCAGATTTGCCACGTGCATAAATTTCGGCATTATCAAAAAAGTTTACGCCATTATCGTATGCAACTGTCATTAATTCATCGGCAGTATTATTCTCGATTTGTTTGCCAAATGTTAGCCACGAACCAAAGGAGAGTGCGCTAACTTGTAAACCTGATTTACCTAATCGTCTGTATTCCATTGTTCAAATTTATTAATTGAATGAATTCTCTATAAAATTCTTCTAAATTTAGAAATCTATTTGAAGATTAGATAACAAATTGAAGTAAAAACAGTTCCTCCAACATCAATTTATTATATTGCTAAAAGCTACTTAAATTTACCATAGAAAATAGTAACCATGAAAAACTCCATTGTTATAACACTACTTACACTTTCATTTTTCGTGCTAACATCGTGCGGAAACAAGATTATTTACTATGGGAGAACCTATGCCCCTGTTTCTAAAACTGATTTATATTTCAGAGAAGTAGATGTAAAAGAAGATTTTGAAGTAATGGGCAAATTAACCTACGAAGTTTCAGCCAAAAGAAAATCAGAAAAAGTACAATCAAGATTAGTAAAACGCGCCAGCGAAAATGGAGCTGATGTTATATTGTTTGATGAAATATCGTTAAGCACAACCGGCAACACAACCGGTGGCGCAGCAGCAGGTGTAGGCAGAAGAAGAGGTTTTCTCGGAATTTTTGGAAGTAAATCTAAATACACACGCGGCCAATTAATCCGAGCTACTTTACTAAAGTATAAAAAGAATTTATAATCTATTTGATCTGTTTGCCTAAAAAATACCGAACGGTTAAACTCAGTAACAAACCAAAGGAAGAAAAACCCAAAGCAACAAAAATGATGTTTTCTTCTATGTCTTTAAGGCTTAGTTTTAACGTTGAGCCTATAAGGTAACCAATACTTGTTACAACAGTTGCCCATAACAAACCGCTTACGATGGTGTAAAATAAATAAGCTTTTGGTTTAAAACCACTCATGCCTATCATAACAGGTATAACAACTCTAAAACCATACAAAAAACGGTAACTTAATAAAATCTGAATTTGATAGCGATCGAATACTTCGTTAATGGATTGCATGAGGTGTAACAACTTAGGTCGCTTGGCAATAAAAACTTTTCCATTAATTCTTCCTATAAAATAATATAACCAATCACTTAAAAATGAACCTGCAAACGCAAATAAAATAGTTAAAGGAAAAGAAAATATTTGCTGTGGAATTAAGGAAGAGGCTAACAAAATGGCAGTTTCTCCTTCGAAAAAAGTTCCTACTAATAAAGCTAAATAACCATATTGATCGAGGAGTGGTTGCACATTCATAGTTGATTCAGTTTAAGTATTTCATCACTAAACAACACAATTTCTTTCCAAACGGCTTCAACATCTTTAGATGCCCATTTACTTCCGATAACGTGCGCTCCGGCAGTGGGTATGGCTACGGCTTTCTTTTTATCTTTTGCTGTTGCTAATTTTTCGTGCATGGCCAACATAGCGCTTACTTTTACTTGTGGGTCTTGCTCTTCTTCATTCTTATAATAATAAAGATTTAAAACAGGTTGCTGTATTTTCGAGAAGACTTCATCTGTCATACTTGTTTCTAAAAGTTGTTGCAACTCTGTTAAAGCTTCAAGCCGATATTTCGCATTCCAAAATTGTGCACGAATAGAGGTAGTATCGATATTGGTAATGTTGTATTTACCTCCTTGCACCATTCTGGCAATGTGTAATCCCCAATGATCATTTAATAAAAATGCTGCATCATTGTTAATAGCAACATTGGGCGACATTTGAATCAACGCTTCTATTTGATCAGGATAAGTAGCTGCTAATTTCATCGCTAATGTACTTCCTGTAGATGTACTTAGAATGATTACTTTCTCTCCTAAACTTAATCCTATTTGCAAAGCTTCTTTAGCAGTATTCCATAACCTGTCAACAGTACAATTCAGTAAAGCTTCAGTTGTATCTATGCCATGATCAGCTAATCGAGCTAAATACAAATTCATTTTATACTTTTCTGCAAAACGATAGTGAATGGGATTCCCTTCTTCATGAGAGGCAGAAAAACCATGTAGATAAATAACAGAAAACTTGGTTTTGTTTTTCAATGAATCATTTGCCCAAATAATTCTTGCTTCGTTGCCTGGTTTTATTTTGTAATTACTCTCTTTTCGTGCAACATCCTTTTCTAATGCATCACCTGAAATAGTGGGTAACACAGCAATAGCCAATGAATTATACGCTGGTTCTTTCGGCTTCGGGCCTGCGAGATAAAATGCAGCAAAGAAAAACAGGGAACTAAGCCACCAATATCTTTTCTTCATGATTAAGTATGTTGTATAAACTTAGTGTAATAAAAAATTGATTTTGTTCTTACATAAAGAATTATCAGCAAGATACTAAAATCGTCAATAGTCTATAAACAAAAAGCCCCTGCTATGGGGGGCTTTTCGGGTGTTGAAAAAATGGTCAGGCACATGAGACCTGCAACACAAAAAATAAAGGCATACCGGCACCGGCTAAAAATATTTACTTCCAACAACCACTACGAATGGAGTAAAGTACCTGTCGTGCCGGTTATGCCAATGTGGGCACGATCAATCTACATTGTCGTGGAGAAACTTATTGTTTCCTAAAATGTTGTTATCATCGTTTAAATTATACTTTGAAATAAACGGTTCAGATGAATGCGGAACATCTTGCATTTTCATGCCTCTGCGTAAATAAGCAGGTAACGTCCACTTTTCGCTGAACTCTTCTTTTGTCATTTCTGGTTTCTTTGCTTCTTTCAATTTTGCTTTTCTCAATTCAGCTTGCTGGCGAAGTCTTTCTTTTGTTGTGCGCAACTCCATCATGCCTTCGTCATTGATTACCTGATCGCCAAATTCATTTTGCTTGGTATCAAATTCATCTTCCATACCAAATAGACTTTCATCGCCAAAATCATCATCTTCTTCTTCAGCAAAATCAAAGTTTTGTTTTTCAGTTTTATTTTCCGGAGTAAATACAAACTCTCTGGTATTTTCCTTTTCTTCTTCCTCTTCTTTAAAAGATGGTTTCGTTCTCAACTCAGGTTCTATTTTACCAGCCATTGGAGCATCTTTGGCTTCAAACAACCAACCCTGACTTTTATTTAAGTCGTGAACTTTCTTATTGTCTTCTTTCTTAATTTGCTTTTTTGCTTCGGCATCAAAACCTGTTGCAATAACTGTTACGCGGATTCTATCTCCTAACGTTTCATCTACACCATGACCGAAAATCATTTCTGCTTCTTGCCCTGCTTGTGTTTGAATGTAATCGGTAATCTCACTTAACTCATCCATCGATAACTCCACTTCTGTTCCTGAGAAAATCGAAAGCAAAATTCTCTTTGCTCCCATGATATCTCTGTTATCTAACAAGGGAGAAGCCAATGCCGACTCTGCTGCTTTGCGCGCACGATTATCGCCACGTGTTTCTGATGTTCCCATTACGGCAGCACCAGCGTTTAACATTACAGTGCGCACATCTTGGAAGTCAACGTTAACGTGGCCAGTAAGGGTAATGATTTCTGCAATTCCCTTAGCAGCTGTTGTTAACACATTATCTGCTTGCGCGAATGCTTGACCAATAGCGAGGTTGCCAAAAATTTCGCGCAACTTATCGTTCAAAATCATCAACACTGTATCGCAATTGCTGCGTAACTCTTCTATACCAATGGATGCTTGTGCATATTTCTTTTTTCCTTCCCAACCAAATGGCACTGTAACTATACCAACGGTAAGAATATCCATCTCCTTAGCAATTTTAGCAATGATGGGCGCAGCTCCTGTTCCTGTTCCTCCACCCATACCGGCTGTTACAAAAACCATTTTTGTGCCGTTGAGCATATCGCGGATTTGCTCGCGACTTTCAATAGCAGCAGCCCGGCCAACGTCAGGATTTGCTCCGCATCCTAAACCTTCTGTAAGGTTTGTTCCGATTTGTAATTTGTAAGGAACAGGACTGCTGTTGAGTGCTTGTGCATCGGTATTGCACACAACAAACTCAACATCCTTAATGCCTTGGCGAAACATGTGGTTCACCGCATTAGAGCCACCGCCACCAACACCAATCACTTTTATGATTGATTTGTGATGCTTCGGTATTTCAAATTTATATCCTGAGTCGAACATATATTTTGGGTTTGTGGTTGTTTAATTTTTTCAGACGTAAGATGTAAGTAGTAAGATATAAGACTATTCCGAGGTATAACTTAAGTCTTACTACTAGAATCTTAAGTCTGTTTAGTATTCATCTTTATCATTTAAATCATCTATCAACAAACTCTTAGTCTTAGTAAGAATATCATTAAAGAAATTTTTAGATGATGTGCTTACCGGTGTTTGTTTCTTTTGTTTTACAGCACGTACTACTTCTTTGGCTTCTCTGTATTTATCTTCGCGTTCATCTAGCGAACGGAAACCTGATAACACAAGACCAACAGCGGTTGCATACATCGGGCTTTTAATCACTTCGATTTTTCCTTTGCCTAGGTGTTCGTTCGGATAACCGATTCGAGTATCCATGCCTGTCATGTACTCAACCAATTGTTTTAAGTTAGCTAACTGTGCACCACCACCGGTAATGACAATACCACCGGCTAATCTGTTTTCAAAACCTGAAGCGATAATTTCAGTGTGTGCCATCTCTATAATTTCTTCCATTCTGGCTTGAATGATATTCGCCAAATTTTTCACAGAAATTTCTTTTGTATCGCGGTTGCGGATACCCGGAATGGCAACAATCTCATTTGTACTGGCTTCTTCTGCAATGGCTCTTCCGAACGATGTTTTCAATCTTTCTGCTTGTTGTTGCAATACCATCAAACCTTGCTTGATGTCGTTTGTTACAATATTGCCACCAAAAGGAATAACCGCAGAATGACGAATGATGTTGTCGTAGAAAATAGCGATGTCTGTTGTACCTCCACCAATATCAATCAAGCAAACCCCAGCTTCTTTTTCTTCATCGCTTAACACAGCTAAACTCGATGCCAGCGGTTCTAATATAAGATCATCAATTTCTAATCCTGCTTTTCTAACACATTTATGAATGTTGTTAATAGCATTGGTTTGTGCAGTAATCACGTGGAAATCAGCTTCCAATCGAATACCCGACATGCCTACAGGTTCTTTTATACCTTCTTCGTAATCCACCATGTAATCTTGTGGCATCACATGGATAATTTGGCTTCCGGGCGGAACCACCATGCGGTACATATCTTGCGTTAAACGCTCAACATCATCAATAGTGATTTCATCTTCTTTTGATGTGCGCGTAATGCCACCATGCTGAACAAAACTTCGGATGTGTTGTCCTGCAATACCAACATTTACTCTTTTAATATCTACACCGGCTTGGTCGCCTGCTTCCTTTATTGCTTTTTCAATAGCAAAAACAGTTTTATCAATGTTGAAGACGATGCCTTTAACAACACCTTCACTTTCTGCTTTGCCCATGCCAAGCACTTCTAATTTACCGAATTCATTTTTACGGCCAACGATAGCACAGATTTTGGTTGTTCCAATATCAAGTCCTACTACTATTTTTTCGCTTTCCATTTTTTTATTGTTAGTGGTTGTTTGTTTAGGTTTATTATTCTGCAACAATTTGGTTTTCGTATTCGAGGTTTACTCGTTTGTACGTGTTCCAACCTTTTGCCGGTAAAATATCTTTATAGTAAATCATTAGTTTATTAAACTTATTCTCAATGTTTTCGGCATACCCAAATTCAACTTGTTCTCCTCCAACTTGTGTATAGAAAGTTATTTTGCCCTTTGCGTTCATATCTAATTGAGCTATTTGTGCTTCCCAAAATTCATCCTCCGCTATAAAAGCCAGTAACTCCATTATCTTTTTTCCTTCTTCGTGTTGCAATAAATTCTTCATCGATAATAACTGTCTGGTAAATGCTCCGCTAATTAATGGAACACGTGCTGTATATTTTTCTGATACTGGCATAATCACACCATCTTCTCCTATGTAGGCATCTGGCGCATCGTTTCGCACAATGCGTGCGATGGGTCTCCTCAATTCTACTTTTACTAACAAATTTCCTTTCAGATCTGAATAGAGCTCAGCATCTTCTATAAATTTATCCTGTTTAATTTTTGCTTCAATCTCTTTTAAGTTGATGCTGCCATACGTTGCGCCAATCAGGTTTTCATCTTTAAACTGCATGAGCTTGCGTACATCTTGTTCATCAATGAAATGATTCTCCTCGAAATTTTCTATTGTGATACCAATTTGCTTCACCATAGTTTCATGTTGCTCGCGCTCTGCAAAGGCAATCAACACCAACAACACCATCAGGGCGAGGAAGAATTTAATTTCACGTTTTATAGGTAATCTCCACTTCATCTTGCTTCCAACATTTCTTTAATCGGTTGAACAAACGTATCAATATCTCCGGCACCAACTGTTGCTACTAAATCCAATTCTCTATTGTTTAGTAAAGAAATGAGTGTAGCTTTTGTACACAAAGTTTTATTCTTTGTTGTTACCTTTTCAAAAATTACTTCGCTTGTAATACCGGGCAATGGTAATTCACGCGCTGGATAAATATCCATCAGCAATAATTCATCAGCTATGCTCAAACTTTTCGCGAATCCATCCATGAAATCTCTGGTGCGCGTATATAAATGAGGTTGAAAAATAACCGTCAATTTTCTGCGCGGATACATCGACTTTAATGATTTCAAGAAAGCGTCTATTTCTGTGGGGTGATGGGCGTAGTCATCAACAAATACAACTTTATCTGTGCGGATGATAAACTCAAATCTTCTTTTTACACCCGTAAAAGATGCCAACGCTTTTTTAATTTCTACCAAACTGATGCCTGCACGATGCGTAACTACTGCTGCTGCGATGGCATTCTCTACATTATGAAAACCTGGTACACCTAATTCAACATGTTCCTTTTGTTTAAAGCCATGCAAATCGAATTCGAAGAAACCATTTTTAGCTACAATGTTTTCAGCATAATACTCTCCTCTGCTAATGCTATAGGTATTTGTCTTGATGGTAGTTTCATTGTTTAGTAATAAATCAGCAACTGATTCATGAATTACCAACAAACCATCTTTATCTACTTGGTTGATAAAATCTTTGAAAGAAACAATCATTGCCTGATGGTCACCATAAATATCAAGGTGATCCGGATCAGCTGATGTTATAATGGCCAGATGCGGAAACAAGCGAAGAAAGGATCGATCGAATTCATCAGCTTCGGCTACTACCCAAGTTTCGGTATTTACTTCGCCTTCCATTACCAGGTTAGAATTATAGTTGGCCGTTATGCCACCTAAAAACGCAACCATATTTTTTTCGGCTGATTTTAAAATATGGGCCACCATCGATGAAGTAGTAGTCTTACCATGCGTTCCTGCAACTGCTATGGTTTTATAGTTCTTCGTTAGTAGTCCTAAAACTTCTGAACGTTTGATGATGGTGTACTCTTGATCTTTTAAATATTGATGTTCCTGATGATCTTTCGGAATGGCTGGAGTAAACACTACCAATGTTTTGCTTTTGTTCTCAATAACATCGTTCGGAATATTCGCTATAGCATCATCGTAGTGAATTTTCATTCCTTCCTGTTCTAATGCTTCTGTTAATGTTGTTTTAGTTTTATCATACCCATATACACGCAAACCTTTCTTGATAAACCATCGGGCTTGTGCGCTCATGCCTATGCCACCAATTCCTAAAAAATAAACGATATCGTATTGATCTAATTTCACTTGACTAAAAGCTCTAATTCATTTACAATTTCTTTTGTTGCATTGGGTTTAGCCAATGCTTTGATTGAAGTTGAGAGTTGATGACAAGCTTGTTCATCGAACAGCAACTTTAAAATTTCATTTACTAAGCGAGTAGCAGCGTCAGCATCTTTTACGATTCTAGCAGCAGATTTATTTACCAATGCCATTGCATTTTTGGTTTGGTGATCTTCTGCCACGTTAGGAGAAGGAACCAAAATTGCAGGCTTGCCGGCAATGCATAATTCAGAAACAGCTAAAGCACCCGAACGGGAAACCACAACATCAGCTGCCGCATACGCTAAATCCATTTGTTTGATGAAATCGTAAGCTCTTACTTTTCTGCTATCCATTTCAGCTAACGCTTGGCTATAGGTATGATAATTAGATTTACCCGTTTGCCAAATGATTTGAATATTATTTTCTAATAGCTTATCCAAACCTTGCATGATGCTTTCGTTGATGGTACGCGCACCTAAGCTTCCACCAATTACCAAAACAGTTTTTTGTATATCCGAAAAACCGAAATAAGCCAAAGCTTCTTTTCGCTTATCCATTGCAGATAAAATATCTTTTCTAACCGGATTGCCTGTTAGTTTAATTTTGTTTGCAGGAAAATATTTCTCCATACCCTCGTAAGCCACGCAAATAACGCTTGCCTTAGCTGCAACTTGTTTATTGGCTAAACCTGCAAAAGAGTTTTGCTCCTGAATAATCGTAGGAATTTTCATCTTCGTAGCTGCCAGCATAATAGGTCCGCTGGCATAACCACCTGTTCCTACCACAGCATCGGGTTTAAATCTTTTTGCAATGAACCAAGCCCTAGCATAGCTCACTAATAATTTAATAGGGAATAACAAATTGCTAAGTGTAAGCTTTCGTTGCAAACCACTTATCCATAAACCAATTATTCTATAACCGGCATCGGGCACGCGTGTCATTTCCATTTTACCTTTTGCTCCAATAAAAAGGATCTGGGCATCAGGATGTCTTTCGCGGAACTCATTCGCTATGGCTAGTGCCGGGAAAATATGACCTCCTGTGCCTCCCCCGCTAATAATGATTCGATATGGTTTTTGTTTGTTCAAACTATTTTAATTCATTATGCCGCTTTTGCTTCTATGTTTTTATCTGTTGATTCTTCTGCTTGTTTTTTACCATCCCACACTTCATCTGGCTGTTCGCCTCTGCTCACACTCAATACAATTCCCAACGCTAATCCTGTAAACACCATCGAAGTTCCTCCCATTGAAATGAGTGGTAAAGGTTGACCTGTAATCGGACCCAAGCCTACTACAACGCCCATGTTTACCATGGCTTGACAAACTAAATCGAAACTCAAACCAGCCGATAACAATCCTCCGAACGCTCGCTCACTATTGTAGGCTGCCTTCATTCCTCTGTGTAAAAGAATGAGATATAAAATCAAGACAACTATACCGCCAACCATTCCATACTCTTCGATAACGATGGCATATACGAAGTCGGAGTAAGGATGAGGAAGGATATTTCTTTGGTCGCTGTTACCAGGACCTTTTCCTGTAATGCCTCCGGTTGCAATGGCAATGCGTGCATGTTTAGCTTGGAAAGGAAGTTCAGTTCCATTGATGAAATTCTTGATGCGATTTTTAGCCGTTTCACCGCGAACACCAAAAGCAACGGCTAACGCTCCGAATAACAAGCCAACAAAAACCAACATGGCTAAATATTTAGTTGGCACACGACCAATAAACATAATCAGCATACACGTGATCAATAATAAAATAGCAGTTGATAGGTTGGTTAGTGCGATTAAACCGCAAATCATACCACACCAAAATAAAATCGGAATTAATGATTCTTTTATATCATCTATATTCTGTTGCCGCTTCGCCAACATACTGGCAAGATTTACAATCAGCGCTAAGCTTGCGAAATCAGATGGTTGGAACGTTGTACCAATGATAGGAATAGCAATCCAACGGGCGGCATCGTTAATGGTTGTTCCATTTGTAAAAGTGTAAATCAATAAAGGTATGGAAATCCATAACGCAATTTTGGATAATCGGGAATAATAACGGTAGTCTACACGATGGGCAAACCACATGGCAGCTAAACCTACAAATACATGAAAAGTATGTTTCAGCAACATCTTTTCAGGACTTACCGATCTTTTAAAAGCCAATGTGCCGATGGAACTATACACTACCAGAATGCTAATCATCGACAAAGCAAATACAACTGCCCAGATGACTTTGTCGCCTTTCAGATTTTCATCAGCCCAAGATTTTATGCTAGTCATGCTTGAGGTGTTTTAGTTGATAATTCCAAATCTTTTTTATGTTCTACTTCACGTTTCAATTCCAAAACAGCATTTCGAAATTGCGTACCTCTGTCTTCATAATTTTTAAACAAATCGAAACTCGCACACGCAGGAGATAATAATACCACATCACCAACTTTACTTGCTTGGAATGCCATGCGAACCAGTTCTTTTACATCTTGCGTTTCGAGAATGTTCTTTACTTTATCGCCAAAGAAATTCTTTAGTTTACTATTGTCTTTACCTAAACAAATCAGCGTATGAACTTTAGCTTTTACATCCTTCTCGATTAACGAATAGTCGTTTCCTTTATCAATTCCACCCGCAACCCAAATCAAATTCCCAGCGTAACTGCCTAAAGCATACACAACAGAATCGACATTGGTTGCTTTGCTATCGTTTACAAATTCTACTCCGTTAATGGTAGCTACTCTCTCCAACCTGTGCGGTGCATTTACAAAACTGGATAATGCTTTTCTGATATCTTCTTCTTTAACACCTGCAATAGTTGCCGCACTTATTGCTGCCATGGTATTGATAAGATTATGCGGGCCTTTTAAGGTTGTATCAGTTTGTTTGATTTTAAAAGCAGCATGCAATCCAAAAACCATTTCACTTCCATCATAATGAACAGGGAAATTTTGTTGTGTCAGTGAAACCGGAATGATTTGGGAGGCAATTGCGCGTGAAGAAACTTCTTTAGCGAGGATGGCATCATCTGCATAATAAATAAATGTCTGTGATGATTGCATATTTCTAGTAATTCGAAATTTAGAATCAATATAATTCTTCATTTCATATTCGTATCGATCTAAATGATCGGGTGTGATGTTCAATAAAATGGCAATCTCAGGTTGAAAAGATTGTGTACCATCCAATTGAAAACTGCTGATTTCTACTACATACCAATCTACTTGTTGCGTAAGTAATTGGCGAGCCATGCTCTTGCCCACATTTCCTGCTAAGCCAACTGAGTAACCTGCTTCTTTAAGAATGTGATACGTTAAAAGTGTGGTTGTCGTTTTTCCGTTTGTACCGGTAATGGCAATAACTTTACCTGTATAATACCTGAAAGCAAATTCTAATTCGTCTATTATCTCAATTCGATTTGCCTTAATTTCTTTAACAATAGGTGCTTTATCCGGAATACCAGGACTCTTTACAACCAACTTCGCATTCTTTATTAAATCAACGGTGTGTTGCCCTTCTTCAAACGGAATTTGATTGTCCATCAATTCTTGTTTGAAATTTTCTTTTATGATTTGTGCATCCGACACAAAAACATCATATCCCTTTGCTTTTGCAAGCAAGGCTGCTCCTGTTCCGCTTTCTCCAGCTCCTAATATGACTAGCTTTTCTTTCATCTTAATTTTAAAGTAGCTAATGTGAGGATGGCTAATAAAATACCTACTATCCAAAAGCGTGTAACAATCTTCGCTTCAGGAATATTTAATTTTTGATAGTGATGATGCAAGGGAGACATGAGGAAAATTCTTCTACCTTCTCCATATTTTTTCTTCGTGTATTTGAAATACGAAACCTGAATGATAACAGATAGGCTCTCTATAAAAAATATACCACACAAAATAGGAATCAATAATTCTTTTCTTACTGCCAATGCAATTACAGCAATTACACCCCCTAAGGTTAAACTTCCTGTATCGCCCATAAAAACTTGTGCCGGGTAAGCATTGTACCAAAGAAAACCAAGGCATGCACCTACCAATGCTGTACAGAAAATTACCAACTCACTTAGGTTAGGTATATACATGATGTTCAAATAAGAACTAAAGTCGATACGGCCAGAGAGATAAGCGAAAATGCCTAACGTTATGGCTATAATACCAGAAGTTCCTGCGGCTAAACCATCGATACCATCGGTGATGTTTGCGCCATTTGAAACTGCTGTTATGATTATAATAACGATGAGGGTATAAACAACCCAAGTGTATTCTGCCGGAACAAATGGAAAAATCTGGCTATAATCTAATTCATTATTTTTTAAGAAGGGAACAGTAGTTTTGGTGGAAGGAACATCTTTGTATTCAATCTTATCTTCTACAATTTGAAAATTTTCATTCTGTAAACTGGCGATTTGCGCAGGAGAAGTTTTCACTTCGCGTACAACAACATTATCATTAAAGGACAAGGTTAGTCCTACTATCAGACCCAAACCAATTTGTCCGATAATTTTAAATCGACCCGCTAATCCTTTTTTGTCTTTTTTAAATACTTTGATGTAATCATCTAGAAATCCGATTAATCCTAACCAAATGGTTGAAACAATTAACAGTATAACGTAAACGTTATCTAAACGTGCAAACAATAAAGTAGGGACTAAAATCGCTAGGATGATGATGATACCACCCATAGTTGGTGTTCCTTTCTTCTCCAACTGACCTTGCAAACCTAAGTCGCGGATATCTTCACCAACTTGTTTCTTTCTTAAATAATTGATTAACGCTTTGCCAAAGAAAATCGTAATCAATAAAGAAATAAACGCAGCCATGCCGGCACGGAAAGAGATGTATTTGAATACACCCGCCCCGATCAGGTCAAATTGTTTATCTAAGTAATCAAATAAATAATACAACATGCGTTTATCAGCTAATTAGTTTTATCATTCTGCTTACTACTTCCTTATCATCGAAAGGATGTTTCACTCCTTTTATCTCCTGGTAATTTTCATGGCCTTTGCCTGCAACTAAAATGATGTCTTTTGGTTTGGCCATCATAATCGCTGTTTTAATTGCCTCTTCTCTATCTGCAATCACCAATGTTTTCTTCAACTCTGTTGGCATAATACCGGTTTGCATATCGCGAATGATGTCCATCGGTTCTTCATCACGCGGATTATCAGAAGTAAGAATTACTTTATCGCTCAAGCGACACGCAATAGATGCCATCAAAGGACGCTTTGTTTTATCTCTATTACCTCCACATCCAACTACACTAATAACTTGTTCTGTGCCTGTTCTGAATTGAGCAATCGTATCCAATACATTTTTTAATGCATCAGGTGTGTGTGCGTAATCAACAATGGCTGTTACTTTGGCGCCACGCTCCACTAATTCAAATCTTCCGGGTGCTCCTGTTAATTCTGATAATTGCGTCAACACTTCTTCAGGTTGTTCTCCCAGTAATACAGCAGTTCCGTAAACACCTAATAAATTATAGGCATTAAAATCGCCAATCAATCTGAACCAAACTGTTTTATCGTTTACTTCTAATTCTAAACCTTCGATGGTGTTGGAAAGAATTTTTCCTTTGAAATCTACCATCTTCTTCAAGCCGAAAGAATGCTTTTTCGCCTTGGTATTTTGCAACATCACCATACCACGCTTATCATCAGCATTTACTAATGCAAAAGCATCTGCAGATAAATCATCAAAGAATTTCTTTTTTGCTTTGATATAATTTTCGAAAGTTTGGTGGTAGTCGAGGTGATCGTGCGTGATGTTACTGAAAACAGCTCCGGCAAATTGTAAACCTGCAATGCGTTGTTGATCTACTGCATGCGAACTCACTTCCATAAAAACATGCGTACAGTTTGCCTTCACCATTTCTTGTAGCAAAGCGTTAAGCTGAATAGGATCAGGTGTCGTGTGCGTTGTGGGAACTTCTTTATCCACAATTTTATTCACAACTGTGGATAACATACCACAGCGATACCCTAAGCGACTGAATAGTTGGAATAAAAGTGTTGCTGTTGTTGTTTTGCCATTGGTGCCTGTTACGCCAACTAATTTAACTTTAGCAGAAGGATTATCATAGAAATTAGAAGCCATGATGCCCAAGGCAAAAGCTGAATCTTTAACGGTGATGTATGTAACAGTTTCCTTTATTTGTTCAGGTAATGTTTCGCATACAATAATGCCAGCACCAGAATCAATGGCTTTATCTATAAACTGATGGCCATCTGATGCGTGACCGTTAACGGCAATGAAAACATCACCCTTTTTCACTTTTCTAGAATCGAAGGACAAACCACTAACCTCTACCTGCATGTTTCCATAGGTAGAAGTTAACGGTACTCTATACAATATGTCTCTCAATTCTTTCATTAACCCAATTTTAAAAAGATTCTATCTCCTTGGTTGATTCTTGCACCAGGTGTAATGGATTGCGTTACCACTCTTCCTTTACCATCATAAAAAACACGCAAACCAGATTTTTCTAACAAATAAAGTGCATCGCGGAAAGTCATACCCGTTACATCGGGTACTAATCCTTTTCCTGCAATGGCTTTTTTCCAGTTTACAGAAGTTCCGTTTCTAGAAGATTTCACCCACTCTTCTTCAGTTTGTGAATGAGTAGCTATACCGAGTTCGTTGCAAAGCATCGTTAATTCTTCCTGATTACCTCCTTTGATAAGCGGTAAAACGCCTTCTTCAATAATTACTTTTTTCTCCATCGGCATGTGCAAGGCAATATCTCTCGCATAAATGTTATCAGCAATTTCTTTAAACACAGGTGCTGCCACGCTATTGCCATATTGCTGCCAGCCGCGTGGATTTTTAATTAACACTATAGCAGAATATTTAGGTTGATGTGCCGGAAAGTAGCCCACAAAAGAAGTAACGTATTTCTGCGTATAGCGACCGTTATCTAAAATTTGTGCTGTACCTGTTTTACCGGCAATGCGATAGTGTGTGCCTTTAATATTTTTAGCTGTTCCTCTTTCTACTACACCTTCGAGCATCAATTTTAATTTTGTTAAGGTTTTCTTAGAACAAATTTTATCATTCAACACTTCGGTTTCGAAGTCTTCTTCAACCTCGTCTGCTTTAGAAATATTTTTTACGAAGACAGGCTTGATCATTTTACCTTCGTTGGCAACGGCATTGTATAAGGTTAAGGTGTGTAGCGGTGTGATTTCAAAACCGTACCCATAGGCCATCCAAGGGAGAGAAATTCCACTCCAACCTTTTTCGCCTGGCCTGTGGATTTTAGGCTGAGGCTCTCCGGTTATTTGAATACCCAATGGCTGCGACAATCTTAATCTATCAATATAATCCACAAACTTTTCAGGTTTCTTACCGAATTGTTTATCGATGAGTTTGGCCATTGCCACGTTAGAAGAATGTTCGAATGCTTCTTGTACGGTAATTCTTCCTAATCCTTTTTCTTCGTGGTCGCGTACTTTCTTATTATAGAAAATTGCTTCACCGTTACCCGTATCAATACTGTCTTGTAGCTCAACGTTGCTATCTTCCAAAAGAGCAATCATGGTTACCAACTTAAACGTAGAGCCAGGTTCGAAAAGTCCGGCAGTAGCAAAGTTGAAACGCTCATAGAAATTTCCCTTTCCATCACTGCTCAAATTAGAAATAGCTTTGATTTCACCCGTTGCTACCTCCATCACTACAACTAAGCCATCATCAGCATTGTGTTGCACCATGGCTTTGTGTAAAGCAGTTTCGGTTACATCTTGTAAATTGATGTCTAATGTTGTTTGCAAATCGAAACCATCAATGGCTTTAACATTATTGGCATCGAACACAGGCTTCCATGCTCCACCTGCTATTTTTTGATAATAAGCATAGCCATCCTGCCCACCTAAAAATTTGTTAAAACTATACTCAAGACCGGCACCTTTGTCGTCCTCATTAACGAAACCAATTGTTCTTCTGCTTAAATTAGAGAAGGGCCTATGACGTTCATCAATCTTTTCAAAAATGGCTCCTCCTTTCAGGCGACCTTCACGAAAGATGGGCCACGTCATCATTCTTTTTTTATCCTGATAATCAATTTTCTTTCTGCTTAACACAACGTATTGTTTTCCTGCTGCGCGAGCATCTAAAAGCATTTCTTTGTAATCTCTTTCAGATTTATCCTGAAAGAAATTGTATAAATGCCAAGCTAAAGAATCAACATCGGCTTTAAAAACTTCATCTTTGGGTTGAGTAGGATCAAAAGCAATTTTATAAAATGGCAATGAAGTCGCTAACAAACTTCCATTATCAGAATAGATATTGCCGCGAGTGGCCTTAACTGTCTTATAGTCGAACGATATTTTTTCGCCCATAGCTGCCCACTTTTCGCCTTCAACAAATTGTACGTGACCAGTTTTTACCACAACTGCAATGGCAAAAAGAGACACAAACAAAAATGCGATGCGTACACGGAGTAATATGGACTTTTTAATGTTCATTAATCAACTACAACTTTGGTTGGTGGAGTTAAGCTTTCTTTTAGACCAAGGTTATTTACTTTCTTTGCTACTTCGCTTTGTTTAGAAGCAAACATGAGATCAGACTTTAATGTGGTATAATCGGCACGCAAGTCTTCTACTTCTGCTTGTATGTGGTTGATGAGTCTGATGGTTTTTTCAGCATAGTGTGTATTGCCTATATAGACCAAACACAAAAACAACACAAACAAAATTTTTGGTAAGTATTGGATGGGGAAACCTTCTTCGAAATAGCTTTCAAGGTTTAAGCCCTTTTCTATACCGGAGAACACACTGCTTCCTTTTCCTGGTTTGGTTGGTTTAGCAGCGTTTGCTTTTGGTTCTATTTTAAATTTGTTTTCCATCGAGCCTTACCCCCAGTCCCCCTCTCCAAAGGAGAGGGGGAACATGGTTTAACTTTTAATTTTGCCTCACCCCTGCCCCTCTCCAAAGAAGAGGGGCAAAGAAGTTTATTTATATTTTTTCAGCGATGCGCAGTTTGGCACTGCGTGCGCGCTTATTCATTTTTATTTCTTCTTCTGTCGGCTCAATTGGTTTGCGGGTTAGTTGGTGAAAAGGTTTGATTTCATTTCCGAAAAAATCCTTCTCCACTTCTCCGTGTATTTTGCCTTTGTTCATATAGTTCTTCACCATTCTATCTTCCAGTGAGTGGTAACTCATGATTACCAATCTTCCTCCGGGTTTTAGTACTTCGCCACATTGGTGCAAAAAATCTTCCAGTGCTTGCATTTCGCTATTTACTTCGATGCGCAAGGCCTGAAACACCTGGGCGAAATATTTAAACTCCTTACCACGGGGAGCTATACTAGTTAAGGCATTTTTTAAATCTTCTGTACGGTTAAATGGTTTTTGAACGCGATAAGCGGCAATCATTCGAGCAGCTGTTTTGGCGTTTTTCAATTCACCATATATGCCTAAAATTTTATGCAATTCTTCTTCAGCATAGGTATTAACAACATCCGCTGCTGTTAAACTTTGATGAGTATCCATGCGCATATCCAGCGGCCCATCGAAACGTGTTGAAAACCCACGTTCGGGTGCATCGATTTGGTGTGAAGAAATACCTAAATCGGCAAGAATGCCATCTACCTTGGTGATGCCATTTAATCGCAAGTATTTTTTGAGATACTTAAAATTGGCCTGACAAAATGTTAAAGAACTGCTTTTTATTTTTTCGGCTTCTTGTTTTGCATCAGCATCCTGATCAAATACAATAAGCTTTCCTTTATCTACTTTTTCTAAGATGGCTTTACTGTGTCCTCCTCCTCCAAATGTTGCATCTACATATATGCCATCGTTATGTAGTTGCAAAGCTTCTAAACACTCGGTAAGCATAACCGGTAGATGGTAATTGTATTCGGTTTCAATCTTGTTTTCACCTTTCACAGTATGGTTTTCAACCTTTGTCTGATCTTGATCAGTTTTTAGTTTACTTTTTTTACCATGCTGTTTTACCATCTTTCGTTTTCTACTGCTTTTCTATTGCTTTCTTCTTGTGTTTCAGTATGCTACTTAATGTTTTGGCATAAGAAATTTTAATGCTGTGTTTGATTGATATAACATTTCTCTTCTTGCTTTATAAATGAATGGTTTTAAACACATTCATTTAAAAATAGCTAGTGTTAGTTTTTATAAAAGTGGATGAAGGTGTAGTTCTACTTTTTCATCAACACATTTATAAATAGCTAACAGTAGAAGATGATTGTTATTCAATCAAATGTTTCTCTGCCAGTTTCGACAATTCACTTGGGTCTTGGATGAGGTGTTGTTCGTATAGTTTGGGATTCCAAACTTCTACCCGGTTGCCAACGCCAACCAACACGAGATCTTTATCGAGTTGGGCGTAATTGAGCATGTTTTTGGGAATGAGAATGCGACCGTTGTTGTCCATTTCTACTGTTACGATTCCAGCCATGAAGCTCCGTTGGAGTGAACGGTTTTCGGGGTTGAATTCGTTGAGACCGGAAATTTTTGAGAACACCTTGTTGAACTCTACCATTGGATAAATGATAAGGTGTTGCTCGAGGCCTTTGCGAATAATCAATTCCTGACTGTCCGCATCGGGCAGCTGGGCTTTGATCCGCGCAGGCAGTACAAGCCTGCCTTTGGCATCAAGTTTCACTTCATATTCACTGGTAAAGAAGGTCATGAGACGTAGTGGTTGTCTTTTACTCCTAAGCAAACATAAGAAAGTTTTTCCACTTTCTACCACTTTATGCCACTTTTTTACATTTTGAGATAAAATTGATCAGATTTTGAATAAAAAAAGGCCGAAAACCCCACATTTAGGGTTTTGAAAGCAAAAAGAATGGTGGGAGAATGTGGTAATACATTAGAATATTGGACAAGACAGAACTAAACTTGTGAATTACATTAGTTAACTAGAAATCATACTAGTTGGCTGGAGTTTTGACACTAATTGGTAAGAGTGAAATGAAAAAAAATATATTAGCTATCAAGTGATTAATGCCTTTATTCGAGTTCTGGTAGTGATTGTATTTGAATTTATATAGATAGATAGAATTTTATTGAAAGCCTTTTTTGAATACTACATTTCAAGTCAGAAATGAGCAGCTTACACTAGGAAAAAAAACCTTCTATCTGTAACACTAAATAATTACAATGCGATGCTAAATCTAAGTCTCAAATAAACTTGTTTTGGTAATGTAAACTTAGAAAGAAATTATTAAGCATAATAAAATTTCCATCCATTGTGAAAGCATAAACTAATACTAGTTTGTTTTGAAAATTCGTTAGTCCTACAGGATAACTAAACTAAAAATTCTTTAATAAATAGAATATTTTGTAAACCAACTTCTTTTGTATGTTGTTCCAATACCGCTGGGTTTCGCATACTCACTCAATTCTGAATTCTATCCGCGCCAGCCTTTCCAGACAAAAATATAGGATTTACTTGTATTGATAAAGGAATGGTCTGTGGCCGAAGACAAGCCGTTGACAGTGCCCTTATCAAAGCTAATGCTTCTATGGATAGCCTCATCGAAAAAGAAATCATGGATGATGCTGATCTGTTTGCCGATGAACTCGCTTCCCATGATGATGATAAACCTAAAAAAGTAAACGCTTACAAAAAGAAACGAGTTGAACAACATCATCAATGGAAACAAAAAGCCTATCAAGGGCAGCCCGGTAGCAGAGCCAACACAGGTGACCAGAATCAAACTAACAATACCGATAAGCGTGCTAAGTTTTTAAGCAACCATACGCACTATTCTACAACTGATGCCGATGCTCGCATTGCTGTTAAACCAGGTAAGCCACGACAATTAAATTACCTGGCACAAACCAGTGTGGATACCCAGCACCATGTTATTACACACATCAACGCTTTTCATGCCGATAAGAAAGACAGCCAATGTTTGCCAGACATCATAAAAGGCTTAAAAGAAAATTTATCACCACAAGGAATTATCGTAGAACAAGTATTAGCCGACACAGGTTACAGTAGCGGTACAGCATTAAAAGCGCTCGAAGAAAACAACATCATAGGCTACATTCCAAACTTCGG
>JAJTEH010000023.1 GCA_021298355.1 Flammeovirgaceae bacterium | reverse complement strand
CCATTAGGGCTTGCATTTGTAATTATTTTTTCTTTCACTTCAAAAGGAAAAGAATTTATTACGAATAGTGATAAAAGGTGGTTAACGTTACTACATACCATTAGAGTACCTGTTTCCCAAAATGCATTTTCCAATGAATAACCATTGGGTTCTGTAGGTGAAAAGATTAAGTCAACAACCAGTAGAACGGATGCAGCGATGAAACTCCGGAACCAGAACTGCTTATTCATAAAGAATTAATTTAATAGTTAAAGATTGTTCAAAAGGTTCTTAATCCAACGGCAAGTTGCCCTGTTTAATTCGAGGCCATGTTCAAACGCTTGACGGCCACTCGCGGGCATAACAGATGATTCGGCCAAGTGATACGCTTCAAGTTCTTTTATATACTGATTTACAACATCAAGAAAAGAATTTAAAAATTTACGCTTCTCAGCTTTGCTAGCTAGAATATCCATAAAGGCAAATCGTAAAAGGAGAATTTCAGAATTTCTTATTACATCATTTCTTGTAACAGTCTGTGTTACCCATCTTGTTAAAAGAGAGATGCCCCTTTTAGTAATCGTGAATAATTCCTGATTGCTACTAGCTTGCTTCTTTTTTTCAACCATGCCTAGCCCTTTCATGCGGCTAAGCGCAGGGTAGATAGTTCCAGGACTACTACTATAGCTTGCCAAGGCTGTTTTCTCAAACATCATTCGGATACCATAACCTGTCATTGGTTTTTGCATAAGTAATCCTAAAATAGAAAAATCTAATGTTGTAAGGCGGAAAATGGGTTTTTTCATGCAATAGATCGATTCGTATCAAAATTAGTACGATTCGTATTAAAAACCTAAAAATTAAACGTATACCTTAATCTTTTTTATACTTGCCCATTTGAGCTTCACAGATAAGCAACAAGCATCGAGTATCAAATTGAAGGACTTACGATTTGGACGAAACCCAACTGGCAACCACACGGGCTAAAACCCATAGACGATTTTGCTACTAATTCTAAATTGTATAGTCGGGTCAGGCAAGGTTACACAGAACAAAGTCGACTTGGTACCCTCAAATACTACAATAAAACTCCATTTTCTGGTGGTATTAATCTGAATAAACTTATATATTAACGTTATGTATCATTTTAAGTAATAAATAATGAGTAAGCCGAAAGATATAAAACTCGAAATATTAATGCAGCGCATACCCGTTAGTCATAAGCAAGGAGAGAGATAACTTGAAAAAGTAAAAGGAGATTTAGAAGAAGCTGAAAAAAATTATGTAGAAGAGAGTGTTGCACAAGTATGCACAAAAACGGGAGTAAAATCAGAAATAGCACTAAAGCATTTAATTGATTGTAACTTTGATATTAGATTAACCATTGAAAGTATAAATGAGAATGTTTATACTTCTACTGAACGTATTACAAGAAAGTATAGCGCTAAAAAAGAAAAAGCATTAGACGAAATATTTTTAGAAGTTATTAATAAGTATAACATAAAGAAGAAGTTTTGGATCAGCCCCGAAGATTTAAAACAGTTACCTACAGAAATTTATGGCTTTATTGTAATTATGGAGTGGCTTAACTTCGAGAGTTGGGAGAATTACCAAAGTGCTTTATTATTTAACATCCAAAAATTTACTGAACAAATCGATTTAAAACTAAGTCTGTTTGAAATATCAAACTCGCTACGAAAGGCTGAGGATGTAGTAGTGCAGGTTTATGATAAACTAGAAGTTGACGATAGCAACAAGTATGTGGAAGCAACAAACGAATTAATGAAAAACAAAGAGTTTGTAGAAGCCGAGTCAAAATTTAGAGAACAAAGAAAATTAATTATAGATAAACTTTATGAATTTGTTCAAGATAACATTTCGAAATTTCCATAACAAAACCATATACACCAACAGTTATATGCAAAGTCATAAGGAGTTAAAAACAATATGAAAAGCGTTCTGTTTGTAAGCATTCTTCTTTCAACTTGTATTTTAATTGCTTGTGGTTTAATGCCACCAAGAAGACAATATATAAGGGAAACAAAGCAACAAATAATTCCCGCACAACTACTTAATACTAATTGGACACTCGAGTTATGGGACGGAAAAACACCTGATAGCAACGTAACAATGGACTTTTATTCGAAAGGCAGATTTACATTTAAGTGGAACGAATTAGATTTTGTTGGCGACAATTTGTGGTATATTGTAAAGGACTCTTCCATAACTTTTCATACTCGACCGATTGAAAAAATTGTATGGACAAAAGAGAAATACAAATTAGAGCCCAACAACTTTGCATTGGATTTAATGGGAATTAAAAATTACAAAATAGAAAACGGCAAGCTAATTCTTACATCGACAAACAAAATACTTGTATTTAAAAAATCATGAAATAGCCTTGCGCTAAAATGTTAAATGCCCTTTGGCTAAAAAAGTAATTCTATAAGAAAGAAAAAAGCATACATATAGAACGTTATTACCGCACAGAGAACTAGTAATAACGAAAATTGGCACATCTGCTTACCACACAAATCCACCCAGACACTAATGAAAGAAAAAGAGTTTAAATCCCTTCACTTTAAAGACATTTGCCGTTCACCCCAGGCGCGCATTTGCTTAATCACAGGAATCAACTCCTTGCCGGTAGCCGTAAGTGCATACTCCACGCGTGGCGGAACTTCCAGATAGACTTTTCTTGTAATCAGATCGTCACTTTCCAACTCTTTTAGAGTTTGCGTAAGCATTTTTGGTGTTATGCCCACCACAGCTCTTTTCAATTCGCCATAACGTAAAACACCATCTTTCAATACCCACAAAATTCTTCCTTTATATTTTCCTCCAATTCGTTGAAAGGCATAATCCACTGCGCAATAGGCTTTGTTCGATTTTTTTTTCATTGTATTGAAATTTTTAAAGAGTTGATAATCAACAATAGTATAGTTCTGGTATGTAGGGTACATTCTTGTATGTACTTGTTGTAAAGATATTATATACTTCTCTTTACAAGAAACATTACATGCTGGAGATTCTGTGTAACACGATCAGCCATTTCCAGTTCACAGAAAACATGAATCAAAAAAGTATGAATGCATTCATCAAAAAAGTACTGTTCTTTCCAATTACTAAAATTATCGTAGGCATTGTCCTTCCTTTTTCTCTATTCGTAGTCATTCAAAACTTTGTATTAAAACCAATTTTTTATAGCATCATTCACAATAAAAATATTGCTAATCCAATTATTCATTGTATTTCATTACTAGTGTTACTGGTTAGCTATTACTATCTATTTCGTTTATACGATAAGAGAGAAATAACCGAGTTATCTACAAAATATATATTCAAAGAAATGTTTGGCGGATTTTCCTTTGGCTTTTTTACCATCTCATTATCCATTTTCATTTTATACGTATTAGGGAATTATGAAGTGATAAGTTTCTCAACCACTCACTACTCCGTAAAATTTTTCACGATATTATTATTTGCGGGCATCGTTGAAGACTTATTTCACCGCGGATTAATCGTAAGGGTTTGTGAAAATTGGTTAGGTACTCACCCAACCCTTGTTATTGCTATGGTAGTAGAACTTCAACACGTTTATAATCCCAATTCTAACCTGTTTAGCTTTTTTTATTATTTGATTTGGGGGTTTACGATGGCCATGTTGTTTATCTATACGAAAAGAATATGGCTACCGTATTTTTTCCATATCGGTTGGAATTTTGCCCAGCCTTTTTATGGCTCAAATCTCACCGGAACAAGTGATATGGGCAGTATCATTCAATCAAAATTTACTGGCTCCGAAATATTGACGGGCGGTGCCGTTGGAATTGAGGATTCCATTTTTACAGCAACTTTTTTATTGCTTATTGGAATAGTTCTCTATTACCGTGCAAAAAAAGAAGGTAAAATTGTAAAAAGTAAACTGTTTAACAGATGAATGTAAGCGATGCGTTTTTAGTTCTTAACAACTATTTTTCTCCAAAGATTGTTGGCGAAGTAAATGACCATTATATTAAAGTTGTAAAAATAAAAGGGCAAGAAGTGCCTTGGCATAATCATGAGAATGAAGATGAGTTATTCTATATCATTGAGGGGCAACTTCTGATGGAAATGGAGAATCGACTGGCATTTACGATGAAAAAAGGCGACCTGTTTGTTGTGAAGAAAGGAACAAACCACCGTGTTTCTTCAAAAGAGGAATGCCAGATTATGCTGATTGAACCGAAAACCACCGAACATACCGGCAAGGTAAAATCTGCTATTAGTAAATCAATTGAAGAACAACTCTAGTAAACTACCCACATGGCAACCGTAGATCTTTCAAAAATGGAGCCCAAAGAAATTATAAAAGGTTTTAAAGGGAAATTCATACACACCGAAAATACAACACTAGCTTTTTGGGAAGTAGAGAAAGGTGCATCCATACCTTTACATGCACATATACACGAACAAATTACGCAGGTGGTAGAAGGAAAGTTTGAGTTGACTATAGATGGAGAAACTAAAATATATGAGAACGGATTAGTGGCTGTTATTCCTTCTAATGTTGTACATGGTGGAGTAGCCCTTACTAATTGTAAGATTATGGATGTCTTTAGTCCGGTTAGAGAGGAGTATAAGAATAGATAACAATCTTATTTATAAAGTTCGTTCTAACGTCAGAAATTTCTTTTGTTAACAAGAATAATTCAGGAACACAGAGAACAGGTGGCAACAAGATATATTCGATCTGAATTGTTAAATTGTTTTAACTTTATAAACTATAAAAGCTACAACACCTACAGGATGTAGGGTAGCCAATCTTTTCAAACAATAGGGCATGGTAAGAAAAGGCTAACACGTTGTTAATTAAGTATACCAATTAAAAACTAAAAAGCCACAGGAAAGTATAATGAGGCCTTCTAACTTTTGAGAAGATTATTTTATGACGATTAAAATAAAATATTTTGATATGAAAATTCGGTTGATTTTATTTTTTCTGCTTTCTCTGCTAAACACAGCTTGCAACAAAGATGATTCGGTGGATAACACAATCGATTTAGTTTTTTCCGAATCTCCATTTCCATTAAATGGAATACCAGCTAAATTTTCAAAGGATATTGCCTACGATACCAAGCAGCGTACCCAGTTCGACATTTGGTTGCCAGATTCAAACAAACCAACAGCGTTGGTGATTTACACGCATGGTGGCGGATTCACAAGTGGTGATAAAGACTTTGTGTATTCCGCTCAACAAGGTGGAGCTTGGGACTTCCCTTCCGACATAAGATTTTTATTACAAAACAATATTGCCTTTGCTACCATTCGTTATACACTATTAAACCCAACAGGAGAAAAGGATGGTATTAAAAAACCAATGAACGATGTTAAAAGGGCATTGCAATATATCAGGCATCATGCAAGTAATTTTAACATCGACAAAAATAAAATTATTCTTGCCGGTAATTCTGCCGGTGCGGGTACTTCACTTTGGATAGCATTCAATAACGAATTGGCAGACCTTAAAAACAACGACCCGGTTTTACGCGAGTCTACAAGAGTAAAAGGTGTTGTGGCAAGAGAAACACAATCAAGTTATAATATAGAAGACCGTTGGGTAAATGATGTATTTGTAGACTATAACCTAACGTGGGCAGAAATATTAGCTAACGAAACCGGTAACATTTCAAAAATATACGGGGTGTCGTCAAACGCAGAATATGAATCAGCCGAAATTGATACCTATAGAGCAGAAGTAGACATGTTGGCGCTACTAACCGCTGACGACCCTGCCATTTGGATTGATAATACACTCAGAGATGTAGTACATCCGTATGCTGCACCAGATATATCCTCTCATCATGCTTTTCATGCAAGAGAATTAAAACAAAGAGCTGATGCTGTTGGCGTTGAGAATAGTACATACTACGGTAAAAACCCTGTGCTTTATTCTCACCCGAGTAACGAAAGCTGGACTCAATTCTGTAAAAGAATACTTAGTTTATAAGTATGTACAAAACCAGAAAGAAAGTATGTGGTAATGATCAACACTCGCAAAAGGGGTATATCAAAATGTATTTCAAAAAAGTAGTACAGTGCAGCAAGCAGAAGTTATCTTTTGCTTTTATTTAGCAACAAGTCTAATTCGGAGCGGAACGTACGCATTCTCTACCTTTTAAATTTTATTACACGTACGCATAAACAGCCAAAAGGTAAACGGTATTAGTAAAAACTACTTACAAAGAATGGAGAAAAATATTGTTTATTGATTAAACGTAAAAGAGCTATAAAGTAGTTGAACCAATGATAAACTAGTTTATATTTTAGTTTACTAGCAGCAACATCAGATTTTCGTACACATTAATGCCTAAAAGGAATGAAGAAGATAGTAAACAAAATATTCAATCGGTATAATAATTAAATACAACGGGGGAGTACAACCAGTTATACCGTGTATTTGCAGTATCCATCTAACTAAATAATATTTAGCCCAAACCATACTGCCTACGCTGAAACTTAACCAGCCCTGTAAAAATACCTAAAGGCAAAAAAAACTTAATTTTAATTGCAACCAAAAGGTTGCTTAACTATATTTGCAACCAAATAGTTGCATATAGATATGAGTATAAAACAAATCATTATCGCATCTTTAGCGGGTGCAATGGTGTTATTTCTGTTTGATGGAGCCTTTCAGGCTATACCAAACTTTGGAGTAAGAGCAGTAGAACGTATAGAAAGCAATGAACTGACTACACCAAAATTTAATGAATTAACAAACCAAATGGCATACATTACTACCAACGAAACCGTAAGCTTTGTAGCCACAAGGCCAGCCGACTTTTACAATCTACCTAAATTTTTTGCCATAGAGTTTTTCTCAGCCTTTGCAATAGCCACAGTATTGGCAATACTTTTTGCGAAAATTAAACATCATAGTTTAAAAGAAAGATTGTTACTAACAATTAGTTTCGCTAGCATAGCTTGCTTGGCCATTCATATACCGTATTTAAACTGGTGGGGCTTTTCATTTTACTATACGAGCGGTGTTATTGTTAAAACACTAGGAGGCTGGGCCTTTATTGCTTTTATTCAAAATCGTTACATCTTTAAAATCAAATAATGGTATGGCACTTTCAGCAGCACAAATGCAGGAGGCTATAATACATAACCTTGCGGCAAAAACAGGCAAATCACTTCAGAAGTGGATTAGTATTGCCAAAAAATTTAACTTCTCAAGAAAAAGTGAGATTCTGAAAAAACTGAAATCAGATTATAACCTAGGTCATGTACAAGCGCAAACAATAGTTTGGCGTATGAAAGATGAAAAGCCCTATGTAGAAACAACAGGTTATGAAGAAAACATTTTTAAGAAAACGTTTCATGTATATAAAAAATTGAAAAAGCAGATAGTAGAAATGAACAGCGCTATTTCTGTAAGACCATGCAAAACCTATATTCCGTTTTATAGGAAAAATCAATTCGCCATACTTACTGAGAAAAAAGGCGAACTCATACTAGGATTAAACCTAACAACTTCTAATTTTCCTGAATTATTGGATGCTGAGAAATTGGGTGGTTCCGATCGAATTAACAAAATGATACTAGTTAATAGTAACAATATAAATCAAGTAAAAAAATATATTCGAGAAGCATACGTAAAAAACTAATGGCAAAAGAAATTAACATAGAAAAGGTTTATCCTTACCCAATTGAAAAAGTTTGGAATGCCATCTCCACATCTGATGCATTAAGTGAGTGGTTGATGCCAAACAACTTTAAACTAGAAATCGGACATGAGTTTACTTTTAAAACAAAACCTCAACCCGGTTTTGATGGCATAGTAAGATGTAAAGTAATTGACTTTGAAATTCCAACAAGGCTATCCTTCACCTGGCAAGGGGGGCCATTAAAAAAACCAACAACAGTTACCTTTAAACTGAAATCAACAAATAACGGAACAATTCTTACCTTTAAGCATAGCGGTTTCGAAGGTTTTATCAATCAATACATAGTTAGATTTATTTTAGGAAGTGGTTGGAAAGACTTGTTAGTTAAGAAAATCAAAATGTATTTAGATAAATGAACAGAGACCCATTTGCTGCCATTGCGGATCCAACAAGAAGGGCAATTATTGACCTATTGGCTCAACAAGAGTTAAACATTAATCAGATAGCCGATCATTTCAACACGGTTTCCAGACAAGCTGTAACAAAGCAACTCAAATATCTTGAAGACAGCGGACTTGTGAATATAGAAAAAAACGGACGTGAAAAGTATTGTTACCTAGCGCTTGATACATTAGAAGAAGTAAACAGTTGGCTGAAAAAATATGAGAAATTCTGGAACAAAAAACTCAACAAACTTGGCCACTACTTAAAAAAGAAAAATTAACTAGTGCGTAGGTATAAATAATTCGCTGTTGCTTACCAAAAGCAAAGTGTATCTAAACTAAACTAAAAACAATTCTTATGAATTTAGCACAAATGTTTATTCTATTATTGGCATGTCTGTTTTTGTCTTGTTTTGAAACAAAAAGTCAATCGTTAGGTGTTGTAAGAGACAGCACAACAAATGAGCCCATACCATATGTAAACATGTGGATCGATGGAGAATTAATAGGTACAACATCTGATGAAAAAGGTAACTTTATTTTTAATGCAGATGTTATAGGTAAAAGAGTTATTCTCTCGTCAATCGGGTATAAGAAAAAGAGTATCGTCTTTACCAAAAATGCTCAAACCATACTTCTTAAACCCGAAATTCTACACCTTAAAGAAGTAGTTATCAAAAGCAGTAAAGAGAAAACAAGGTTTATATCAGAAAAACTAAAAGCATCAGACATTCGGCTTTTTTTCTTTTGTGATGGAATGCCATACATGAAAGCAAGATTTTTTCCGTACAAAGAAGAATATGCCAAAACCCCTTATCTATCAAAAGTGGATATAGTAACAAATAGTACAATAGAAAACGCCACGTTCAATCTAAGACTATACACCCTGGATAAATTCGGAAATCCGGGTAAATCAATTTATGCGGATAACATTATCGTAGCGGTAAAGAAAGGGAGAAACATAACAAGTATAAATTTAACAGACAAGCTAATTGAATTTCCGGTTTCAGGATTGCTTTTGGCTTTTGAATACCTAATTGTAAAGCAGAACGAATTTACCATCCGTTACACCATACCGCCAGATACCGTTAAAGTAACCAAAGTAGTTTATGCGCCATCCGTAGGAGTAGTACCTGCCGAAACAAATGAAGATAGTTGGATATACAAAAATGGTAATTGGCAAAGAGATGATAAAAATAAAAACATCAAGCAAAAAATGTATGCTGATAAATTCGATAAATTAGCTATACGGGTATTGTTAACAAATTAAGTTTATGTACCTATTCACAATATCGTATAGGTGGTCTACCAACTTAAAGTATTTATAACGTACCATTATACTACACACTCATTTTTTGTATGAGAAAATTGAAAGAGCATTTATTCGAAATGTTCAGTAGTAAAGGATTCTTTGTTTAAAGTATTTTATTATTCCGACCAAGGAGAAATGACCAGATCAGTTTTTCATAGGCCAACACATAATGGAATTATAACCGAATTAAAAGCGAGAATAAAGTATTCTGATTGAGAATGAATTGAAATAGAAATTGAATCTCCATAGTAATAAATATTCTCTTCATCATTTTAAAATAATTTAACTTTATAAAAAAAACATAAGCACGTATATAAAACGTTGGTAAAACTTATTTAATATAAAATAATATGTCAGGTATCATCCATTTTGAAACATTTCTTTTAACTGGTATTTTGTTAAATATTACCCCAGGAAACGATACTATCTTTATCTTAACAAAAAGTATAAGTCAAGGAAAAAAAGCTGGAATTATTTCGGCCTTAGGTATTGGAACTGGAAATATTGTGCACACACTTTTTGCTGCATTTGGGCTTTCGGCCATCATTGCAAAATCTTTACTACTTTTTAATGTAATAAAGTATGTTGGAGTGATTTACCTATTTTACATAGGTTTTAAGATGCTAATCAGTAAGTCTGAAATTACCACATATACAATGCATAATCCAAGCTTAAAAGAGTACTGGAAAATTTACAGAGATGGTATTTTCACCAATATATTAAACCCTAAAGTTGCTCTTTTTTATATTGCTTTTTTACCTCAATTTATAGATACATCCGTTAGCAATACAGTACTTCCCTTTATTATTCTAGGAGTAACGTTTATAACTACAGGAACGATCTGGTGTTTTGTCTTAGCAGTTTTCGCTTCTTCCATATTTAGTAAACTTAAAAAGAATAATGCTCTTTCTAATTTGATTAATAAAATTTGTGGATTAACAGTTATTGGTTTGGGAATTAGAGTAGCCTTTAGTAAACGAACCTAAAAAAGTTCTATCTTCATAAACTAAAATAAGTACATTTAGTACCCTCTCAGTTGCTTGCAAGAATATAGTATGAAGTTACTTTTTCTAATCATTCTACTAACTTTGTCCTCGTGCGCAACTATTATAAACAGAGAACGCTATAACCTAAGCATATCGTCATCGCGCGCTGGCGATAAGGTTAAATTCGAAAACAAAGTATATACCTTACCAGCAAAAATTAATGTTCAACGATCTAAAAATGATTTATTATTTACGCTACAAACAGATAGTGCTGAACTTGATTACGTTGTTAAATCTTCACTGAATCCGGAATTCTTGTATGGAAATTTGATTTGGTTACAGGTAAGCCCATTCGCATATTTAATAGATACTAGAACACAGAAAAAATATTATTACGAAAGAGCTATCTATATAAACCGTCTCAATAAATCGCAAGTAATAACGCCAAGAATTAGAACCAAGCTCGAGTCTCTAAATGTCAGAAAATTTGATAGAAACAATGGCGAAATTGATTTCGTGGTAGCTATCCCTTATATCAATAATTTTAATTTTAAACCCATTCAGCAGCCAACAAAAAGTGCAACGGGTTTTTTTGGAATTTCAACAGGATTAAATTATTACTATACAAACGAAAAGTATTTCAACATTAGCTTAAGTGCAATGGTTAATATGGATGAGCCATTACCTGTTGCTACCGATTATACAGGGATACACGAACGATATATTTCTACTGCCATAGACTTTACAAATAATCATAAGCTAAATCGTGTACACCTGGGTTATGGCCTTTCTTATATGAGAAATAGTTGGCGAGTAATAGATTTTTCTGTAAAACCAATTGCCAGTGTGTTGGAATCAAAAAGAAATTTCGCTTTAGGTGTAACAATGAATATGCACTATCAATTCACCAAAGAATTTTACGTAGGTTTTATTTATAGGCCATCTCTTTTTAGACTAAATAGCAGGCCAGAGTTTTATTACGAACATACATTTAGTTTAGATCTTTCGTTTCGAGTAACGGTGCGTAAATAGTTCATCCATTGGCTGTAATTTAATTTTATGTAGAAACAAACTTGTACTTTTTGTATAATTTTAAACACTCAACTAGTATCAGTTATGCAATTAAATCCGAAAGTATACGAACCACATACCGAACTGGCAGAGTTTGTAAAACGATATTGGACGTTGGATGGTGAAAAGGAAAATATACCATTAAGAAACACAATTGTACCAGATGGAACAATGAAATTAATTTTTCATTACGGAGAAACATACAAACACCATGCACATAGTGGCGCGATAACAATCTTACCAAAATGCTTTTTAATTGGCCAGTTAACAAAGCCATATGTAATAGAACCTGTTGGGATAACAGGCAGTTTTGTTGTTCAGTTTAAACCAAATGGTTTTCTTCCCTTCGCTTCAATGCCAATTAAAGAAATGGAGAACACCGCTGTACCGTTAAACAAAGTGTTTAAGAAAGATGGAAAACAACTAGGTGAACAAATACTGAATGCCGCTTCTACAAATGAAAGAATTAAAATCATAGAAGCTTTTCTTTTTAAAGAATTAGCTACTAAGAAAACAATAGATACCCTTGTAAAAGCTACTGTTGAAACAATCTTTCAGGCAAACGGACAGTTTTCTGTAAATGAATTTTCAAAAAGCTATAACATTAACCGCAGACAATTAGCGCGTAAATTTTCTTCTGCTATTGGGTTAAGTCCAAAGCAACTTGCCAAAACAATAAGAATACAAAGAATTTTAAAAACATTGCTGAATGAAGACCCTACAAGCTTTACTGATTTGGCGTATGAAAACGAGTATTTTGATCAGGCGCATTTTATAAAAGACTTTAAGGAATTTACAGGACTTACCCCCAAAGAATTTTACGGAGACGACCTTAAAATGTCTTTGATTTTTGACCGTAAAAAATAGACTTGTCCCATTTTTACAATTTTAACTTTCAGGGTTGAGGTAACCTTGCATCGCAATTTTGCAAAAACCTAAAAAAGAAAGTTATGAACAAGTCAAATCCGGTAGGTTGGTTCGATATTAATGTTGCCAACTTCGAAAGAGCAAAAACCTTTTACGAAAAAGTTTTTCAGGTTAAACTGGTAGACCTTCCTATTGAGTGGGGTAAACAAGCGCTGTTTTCATTTAACCCGGAGGCTCCCAATATTTCTGGCGCTTTAGTAGAAAAGAAAGATATACAACCCGGTGCAAACAATACAGTTGTGTATTTTGAAACAGAAGATTGTGTGGCCGAAGAAAGAAGAATAGAACAACATGGAGGAAAGATACTACAACCTAAAATGCATATTGGCGAGTTTGGGTATATCTCTATTTTCTTAGATACTGAAGGAAATACAATAGGATTACACTCGCGAAAGTAACGAAAGTTTATGCCGTACAGCATAGCCCTTGCAGCCAGCGTGCGCGGGTGTCTGTCTGAAATTCCAGATAGTGAGACGGAAGAAAAGAAAATGTTCTCAGCACTCAACTTTATGGTTAATGGTAAAACCTGTGTGAGTGTTAGCGGAGAAAAGTTGATGGTACGGTTTGCCCCTCAACTCCAGAAAAAATGTAGGAGTGGAGTGGATACGAAACAATGTTAATGAAAGGTAAAGAATACAAAGGATACTGTTGTATAAATCCGGAAGGATTTAAACACAGAAAGGATTTAGACTACATACTAAAAATTTGCCTCGACTATAACAAAGTTTTACTAACAAAGAACAGAAAAGTACCAACGCTTTAGTATACGTTTTATTTAAAGGGGCAAACGTACAGGCTTGTGCGTTCGCCCCTTTTATTTACTTTTGCATCATGCTTATATCGAAACAGGGCAGGCTACTATTTCGAAGTGCTAAAAGTTGAATAAAAGAATTTTATCTTTAAAAAAGTGATACACATAAAAAACATAGCAGCCTGGGTGAAGTGTAAATGTTTACCATTTCATTTTATAAATTTATATAAGCACGTATGCCATAAAAAAAATGGTTGGGTTGTTAATAAAGTTTGTTCTCAAAGTAGTAAACTAGCATTATAAACAGATCCATCTAACTGTGTAATTTGTTAAACAGTAAACGAACCATATGCCTGCAGAAATAGTAGTATTCGTAATTTCAATTATAAACATAGCTATTGGAATTCAATTTTGGCAAAAAGGAAATCATCTGCTTAAAAATGGTAAAAAAGCAACAGCAGTAGTATTTAAAAATAATTTCAGAACAGAAACATCTGGCGATAAAGATTTGTACTATCCTGTAGTAAGATTTTTAACCGACAAACAAGAGTGGATAACACAAGAATTAAATACTGGGTACAGCCCCGCCAAATAAGAAGGCACTAAATTAGAAATAATATACGATCCCAACGATCCACAGAGCATACAGATAAACTCAGCTTTTCAACTTAAAATACTTCCGCGTTTGTTGATTATTGCAGGAATTGTACTACTGCTCTTTGGGTTTTCAGAACTGTTCGACATTACCCAATTGCTAAAGGATTGAGAAAAAGCTTAACCTGTTTTCTTTACAACCAACAATTACCAGGTTACTAAGAATATCAAGTATGCAAACAACAACAAACAAAACAAAGGCAAAAAGGCTATAAGATAAGGCAATAGCAATTCTATTTATTTCAAGAATCGGGTTAGCACTTTAGCCAAGAAATGCCACAGTCTGTAGAGTAAACATTATACATAGTTCTAAGAAGAATCTACTTTAAAAAATTCAAGCAAACTGTCTTACCTTACTTCGTGTAACAAAAGCGTAAGCAATCCGGATTACCACGGAAACAACACACTATGAGAATCATTAAAAAGTAAATACTTTGTAAAGTACTACAGAATATCATAGAGTTTCAATGAAAAGGCAGGATTATCCGTTGGGGTAACGAACTAAATTTTGAAGGCAAAAATGTATTGTTCACTGTTAAAAACTTCGCCACAACCTTAAAACACGATCAATCGAAAAAGTGGGCACAACACCCGAGAAACACGAAGTAAAGCCAAACAATTTTGCAATCTATTAACGTGAGATAAAAAAGAATAAATTTGTAGTACTACATAAACACATAGAAAATTTAAATTATAAGTATAAGATCATGGAAAAGAAAGACCTCGCTAAACTATCTAACGAAGAACTATTAGCTGCGAAAAAGAAGCTAAACAAATCAAAACTCTTCCACGCAATGTCTATTGGTTTTCTAGCCGGTATATTCATATTTGGAGTTGTTTCGTGGAGTCTCCTTTCTTCAAAACATCCGGCATTTTTGTTTCCTATGCTAATCCCCGTAATTTTCATATACAAACTGCTCACATCACCTAACAAGAATAAAGATTTAGAAGACATAATAAAAGAACGAAAACTAAACGAATAGAAAATCAACCTAAGTTGTATTATTATTTTCGTTAAATCCGTACACAACTAATTTCCTTTTTACATTCAACAGGTTGCACTTTTCTTGTGGGCTTATCACGTATTAACCAGGCAATCATTCGTTTTTCTAAACAGGTACTTGCTAAAGCCAAGAAGTATTCGAAAATTCTGGCACGGTTGGCGAGTAGATTTAGGTATGTTATTTCAATAAGTGAGAATTTTGGTGATAAAGAATATAGCTGTTCTAACCACAAGGTTAAAAATTTCTATATGGGTATACCTATCTAGCAAAAACACAATAACGGCTTTTCAGATAATTACTAATTCTGTTGTTTATCTTTTTATAAAAAATAAGCGTACAACAAATAAAACAGATTAATAAAATATCTACCATCGTAGCAAATTCAACATACTTGCTATTGCGCAGTCTTAAATCGATTTAAAATCCTTTATTAAAACATATTTATCATTCAAAATATAGTATCACGTTCTAAGTATACTAAATAATAGCTAATAGTAAATTATCGGCATACCGAAAAGCCGAATATAGGATAAAACACCTTTACGTAAAGGTAGTAGAAGTATTAGCTACAAGTAATTTACGTATCTTTACTTAGCAAATAGGAAAATTGATAATGGAATAAATTAATAGTCAGCACAGAACACTCTCCCAAAACTTTTATGAGCGCTAGTGCTCAAATATTTTTCCTAACAAGGTAGTAAGACAATACTTCTTTACTAAGCGTTGGCAGAAAGTCTTTAGTAATAGTGCAAAAATAAATTTCTTTAAAAATGAATAATAAATGACAAGGCAAGAAGCAGAAGTAATTTTGCAAGACACATTTAAGCTCCCTAACTTCTATACAGAACAATGGCAAACCATAGAAAAAGTCTTAAAAGGCGAAAAGGTTTTGCTAATTGAAAAAACAGGCTTTGGTAAATCATTGTGTTTCCAATTTCCGGCAATTATTTTTAACGGCACTACAGTAATATTTTCTCCTTTGATTGCTTTAATGCGTGATCAGGTAAAAAAGTTAACAGCACTTGGTATAGCCGCAAAGTGTATCAATAGTGAGCAAACCCCAGAAGAAAATAAACAGATTTTAAGCGAAGCTAAACAAGGCAAAATAAAAATTTTATACGTAGCCCCCGAACGACAAGAGAACACCGATTGGATTGAAGCAACCCAGCAAATAAACCTTTCGATGGTAGTTATTGATGAAGCACATTGTATTTCCGTCTGGGGTCACGATTTCCGTCCTGCATTTAAACGAATGATAAATCTTGTGCAGTTGCTACCCAAAGGCCTGCCTGTTTTAGCAACTACTGCAACAGCTACAAAAAGAGTTGAACTAGATGTAGCACAGCAAATCGGCAGTGGAATATCCACCATCCGAGGTAACTTAATGCGTAATAATTTTAAGTTATTTGTAATTAAAGTTACTACAGAAGATGAAAAGTTTATATGGCTTGGCGAGAACATAACTAAACTCCCGGGTACAGGAATTCTTTACGCAGGAACAAGAGTAGATACTGAAATTTATTCCAGATGGTTTGAGAATTTACAAATCTCTTCTACTTTTTACAATGCCGGTTTAGATACAGAATCAAGAATCGAAATTGAAAACGGACTTATCAACAGTAAATGGAAATGCATTATATCAACAAATGCATTGGGAATGGGCATCGACAAACCTGATATTCGGTTCATCATTCATACCCAAATTCCACAATCTCCTATTCATTATTATCAAGAAATTGGAAGAGCAGGAAGAGACGGACAGCCTGCAAACATCATTTTATTTTATAACCCTGAAGACAAAAAATTACCACAGGCATTTATCGAAAGCGCAAGGCCATCTTTGAAAAAATATGAAAAGGTTATACATGCTATAAAATCTGAATTATTAGGGGAGAAGGATTTAATGAAGCAAACAAACCTAAAGCAAAACCAAATTAGAATTATCAAAGCCGATTTAATAGAACAAGGAATTGTGCGTGAAATCATGAATGAACAAAATAAAAAAATTGAATACATTCCTAATTCCAAACCACTAAACACTAAAACATTCGAAGATTTAAGAAATGCAAAATTGGCCGATCTGGATAGCATGATTGCTTACGCAGAAACGAATGGATCCAGAATGGAATTTCTTTGCGATTATTTAGGAGATAAAACAAAGTACACATTCAACAATTGCGATAACACCGGAGAAAAAAAGCTTACTGTATCGGTAAAACCAGAATGGAAAGAAAAGCTGCAACACTTCAGAGAAGATTATTTTCCAGAATTAAAAGTAGAAGCAAAAGGTTCTAACATAGTAAACGGTGTAGCTGCCTCTTATTATGGCGTATCGAATGTGGGTGCGGCCTTGCACCGATCAAAATACGAGCAAGGCTGCAACTTTCCGGATTTTCTACTCTCGTTAACAGCAAAAGCATTCCGAAAAAAATTTGGTCATGAAACATTCGATTTTATGCTATATATTCCGTCTACTTCATCTGGTGATTTAGTAAAAAACTTTGCTGTTAAACTATCACAAGTAGTTAAGGTTCCGATTAATCATACTCTTATAAAAGTAAGACCAACCAAAGAACAAAAAGTATTTGAGAATATGTATCTTAAAACGGATAACGTAAAGGGTGCTTTTGGTTTTACAAATCCCGCTATTATACAAGGAAAAACCATTTTGCTCATTGACGATATTTTTGATAGTGGAGCAACAATTAAAGAAGTAGGAAGATTATTAACTAAATTTGGAGCAATAAAAATTGTGCCTGTAGTAATTGCAAAAACTGTGGGTGGCGACATAGTATAGAATGAAAAAAGAAGAAGCAACATATTGGATAGCATTGGCACACCTGCCACGCTGGGGATATTCGAAAATAAACAATCTCATTATAAAGTTTTTCCACGAAAACAAACTTTCAGTTGATGAATTTTTTCAGTTAACCGTAGCCAATTGGAAAGAGCAATATCAATTAGATGAAAGACAAATTTCAGATTTATTGCAAGCCAAGTCCGAATTGGCAAGCAATGCATTTTTGGCCGAATCTTTTTTTAGCCAAGGTTATGAAATTATCCCAATTACGTCTCCAGAATATTCAAAAACACTAAAAGCTAACTTAAAAACTACCCACGCCCCTGCAGTTTTATATGTAAAAGGAAACAAAAAAATACTTGAAGAAAAATCAATCGCCATTGTAGGTTCAAGAGATGCATCAGAACCAGCCTTAAAGTTTACCGATAACATTGCAAAACTTGCGAGTAAAGAATTTAAAGTAGTAGTAAGTGGCTTTGCCAAAGGTGTAGATAAACAAGCGTTAGATTCGGCTATACATTATAACGGACAAAGTATAATTGTGCTACCTCAAGGTATAATGACCTTTAGTTCTGGCTTTAAAAACTACTACAAGCAAATTATAAGTGGAGATGTTTTAGTACTAAGTACCTTCTTTCCGCAAGCTCCCTGGAAAGCAGAATTAGCAATGGCACGCAACCCAATAATTTATGGCCTTTCAAACGAAATTTATGTGGCTGAGTCAGCAGAAAAAGGTGGAACGTGGTCTGGCGTTGTAGATGGTTTAAGAAAAGGAAGAAAAATATTTGTGAGAAAGCCAGAGCCAAATGAAAAAAATGCAAATAATATTTTAATTCAAAAAGGTGCTATTGCTGTAGACTCTGCCGGGCTAGAATTACCCGTAAACTTAATCGAAAAGGAAACGAAACAAATATCAATTGTTCAAGAATCTCCAGGTTATGAATCGCTCGAAGAAAAAATCCGTTCTGCCTGTAACAGAAAACCAATTAGTGCTAAAGAACTGCTTATAAAACTAAATCTCACTTGGTCGACACAGAAATTGAATAGTTATATTAAGAAGTTAAATTTTATCGAAGTTGTAAAGGAAAATAATATAACCTTATACAAACTAAAACACACAACAAGCACAACACAAACCACACTTTTTTTGTAGCACTAAAAATAGATCAAAGAGGTTTCAAATCTATACAATCGTATTCAATAGGTTTTTCAACTGATCAAACAAGAACATCCAGAACTTCATTGATAAATACCAGATTCAATTAATTTCCCCCCTGATTTTCCATGCAGGATAATATTTGTTACTGAAATCTACTTCAAAAGGTGTAACAACCATAAAAAAATAGTAGAAACATAAGTCAGAGATCTCCACGTACAAAGTATACCTTACAATACTCAAGAAGTAGAATTTCGATACTTCTCACTACCTTTATTTAGTTCGTAACTCAAGCTTACTTATGCAATCTTTTGCCATAATCCGGAAATTAAATTTTTTAAAATTCCAACGAGAGTTTTTTGTAACCGATTTACAAACACAAAATATCTTATTTGTAGTGAAGGAAAATAAACTAACCTTCGTTCAAAAAATTCTCAGACTGTTGGATATTTCAGAAACCTCCTTTGGTTTTAAAATGTTTTCCATGAACAATACTGTACTTTTTTCTTTTTATAAAAGTTTTACATTGTTAGCATCCCGAACAACTTTCACCGATGCCGATACTACCAACATTGCATTTTTAAAAAGAAGATTTTTCAGGCCGGATAATGCAAAGTACATTTTGCAAACAAACGAACGAAATTTATTCTATACCATAAAGTTTGATTTGTATTCGTTTAACTACATGATAACAGACGAAGACGATAACGTGTTGGCAAAAGTTATAAGCAACTCACAAGAGGTAATAGAAACACGTGCAAGGCTTACACACAATGGTAGTAGATTTAGTTCATTATATATTATCCATTTTTCCGAAACATTATCCGATGATTTTTTTAAACAAAAATTATTTGCGTCTGTAGCTATCTGTATCGATTTAATTTTTATGGACATTCAAGATTAATAATCAAATAAACGTATAAGCTATTCAATCCAAAATGTACACGTAAAGCAATCAACTAACGCTATAAGTCACGTAAAAACAAGATAATTTCAATGGCAAAAATACTTTACCTATATACCGTAGCAACAATTGTATTAACACATTTTCTCTTCAACCTAATATGATACCCCAAATTTCCTTCCATTAACACTTATTAATGTATATTAACATTTGCTTAACTAAAAAAGCAGATAATAACAGGTAGATTTGTTTGCATCAATTAACCCCCATTTCAATATGAAAAAATCAATATATATACTACTGCTTGCGTTAGTTGTTATTAGCGGAATTGTACTGGCTAAACGCCAAAACGAAAATAAGAATACTGAAAAGGTAACTTCTAAAGCACTTGCAACAGCAGCAACCACCACAGCATTTCAAAATTGGGAAGCAACACCCGAAGCAATAGACTTTAGAAAATGGCAAAATTCTTCAGAAGGTAAAAACGTGCTCGCTGCTGCAGCAAGTATTGCAAAACATGTGAAAGATTCTTCTGCTATGCATGCAATTGTTACTTCACTTACGCTTCCTCCGGGTTCGCGTTTAGGGTATGGTATACTGGTTAGTATAAACAGTAACAGCTACATTTTAAGTTTTGGTGCATTAAGGCCCGATGAATTTCAGCACCTGCGCAGCCTTTCCGTAAACGATACCATTACTATTAAAAGTAAGTATATTTCTTACGCACCTAAATATGCTTATCCTATTTTATCAGGCAACTATGTAGAATTAAACAACAAGGTAATTTTTACGAAACCATACAATAAAAATGGTTGTTAAGTCATACATTTTTTTACGATAATCAAGTATGAAGAAGCATTTTTTTTTGTCGCTCATGTTTGTCTTAGCAACTCAAATTCGAGTAAATGCGCAAACAGAAAACAGCCAATCGGAGATAGAGAAGATAACCGAAACATTACAGCATTACATAGAAGGAACAGCAAATGGTGAACCCGAAAGGGTAAGGAAAGCATTTCATCCGGATTTTAATTTATACACCGTTACAGAGCAAGACAGCTTGCTGAAACGTTCTGGCAAAGAGTATATATCAAAAATAAAACAAGGAGAAAAATCCAAGAGAATAGGTCGGATAATCTCAATCGATTTTGAAAACGATGCTGCTATAGCCAAAGCAGAAATAGTAATTCCTGATTGGCGAATTTTCACCGATTACTTTTTATTACTTAGGTACGAAGGCTCATGGAAAATTATTCATAAGAGTTATACATGGAGAGAATATCCTAAGCATACAGGTAAAAAATAATTGAAAGAAGTAACGTTAACATAAGCTGATAGGCAATACCTATATTTTTTCTTTTTCTCATTTCTTTGTCACAAACCTTCAGGTCATCTAACCTAATCACAAAGTTGGAGGGATGTACTTCATCTGCTTCATTTTAGATTTTAGCCAAGCACATAGTATGGAATAAAATGTAAAGATTGCATCCTAACCTGTGACTTTATCAAAGCCTGTGTATTAAGAAAATAAAAAACATGCGATCCCTATTATTCGTACTTGCTACCATAGGTTTATTTACTACCTGTACTGAAAAAGAAAACCAATCTCTCGCTGTTCAACTAAAAAATGCCAGTACCCCGCCACAGGTGTATACAATAAAGCAAAACACAGCTACAACTATAACAACCAAAGGCGGAATAAAACTTTATCTACCACCTAACCTATTTGTGTTAGAAAACGGAGAAAAACCTGAAGAACCTTTTCAACTAGAAATAAAAGATGTTTTTAAAAAATCGGAAATGATTTTAAACACACTCTCAACTGTTTCTGATGGCCACCTTCTCGAAACTTTTGGGATGATGTACATACAAGCAACAGCGAATGGAAAAAATCTAAAAATCAAAAAAGGCGAAGCAATTACCATTTCTATACCTAATACAATTGGTAAACACGATGGTGAATTATTTTATGGAGCACAAGTAGGGCAAACCATAAATTGGAACTATGCCGGCACCACCCGTGACACAATTCGTTTTGAAGAAACCAAAGTTCCGCTTTCAAACGGAAAGGAAAAAATAAATAGAACTACATACAGATATAAAAACGGATATAAAGAGTTTATTTCAGATACAATTTTACTTGTAAAACGCAATTTTATACCAGAAGGAGATAGTTCGTATGATACTTCAAGCTATAGTATAGAAAGCTACGAGTTTAACATTACCCAATTAGGCTGGATTAACTGCGACAGATTTGCCGAAATTTCGGAGAAGATAGACTGTACTATTATTATTGAAGAGTATAGTCAACCGTTAGGGTATTTAGTATTTAAAAATATAAATTCTGTAATGCCTGTTTTGTTTAACAAAAACGGAAAGGCAACCCTACAAGGTTTACCCAAAGCCTATACGGCACAACTCATTATACTTGATAAAATAAAAGGTAAACACAGGTGGGCGAATCAAATAATCAAAATAGGAGAATTATCTGCCTACAGCGTTAAAACACAGCCTGATACATTTGAAAATATACTAAAAGAGATAAGAAATGTTGATAAGTAAAAGAAGGTATATGCACACGTTTTATTAATAGAATTTCATTATGTAGATGGTAAATCGTTTCAATCAATAAAGTAAGAATAAAAGAAAAAACTACTTTCATACCTAACATTATTTATACAAATGAGAAATTAATTAAAGTGTTCAGATTTTATAAATTTTTATAAATTTGTATCAATCCTTTCAAAAGTTGGCAGCAAATTTATTGCAATGAACATTTATAAAAGAATAGCCTTAGCTTTATTCGCTTCTGTAGTATTTTTTACCAGTCATGCTCAGAACAAAGACCCACTTGATTTTAGTCCGGCACCAAAAAAAATCGAAGAAGTAATCGGGCAATTAGGCGCTGATACAATCGTATTTTATTATAACGACAGTTGGCAATTAGTAAGACCCATTTGTGCAACTATTTGCAGATTATCTAAAATAGATGAAAAGTTAGCAACGTTTACCGGAGGCTTTACAGATTATTATTTGGCTGATACCACAAAAGCAGTAGAGGGTAATTTTTATAACGGAAAAAAAGAAGGCCTTTTTAAAGTTTATTTTGCAAATGGCCAGCTATCGCAAACCGGATATTATATAAATGATAAGAAGAGTGGTATTTGGGAATATTTTTATAAGAATGGAAATAAAAAACAAGTTTTGGATTTTCAAGGAGATGATATTCTGGTAAAGGATTTTTGGAGTGAAGATGGAGAATATTTGGTTGTTTCGGGTAATGGTAAATGGTTCGACTATGATTCTGGTGAAGGATCTTTTAAAATAAACGGAGAAATTGTTAACGGAAAAAAGAATGGAACATGGAAGAGACAAATAGAAAGTAATGGATTTGATGTTAACATTGAAAAATATAAAGATGGAAAACTTTTGAGTGGCAAGTTTGTGTCGATGATGGGAGGAAGAGAATCGTATACAGATACCGTATATTGTAAACTAGAACAACAACCAAGATTTATAACAGCGGAGAGTTTCATTTTAAGTCCTTGTTATTTTAACAAAATAAGCAAATGGGAAGAACCTAAATACCCTGGTGGTTCGGCTGCGTTTTATAGAGAGATAAAAAACAGGTTAAGAATAAGAAACCCTGAAGGATCTAAAGGTATAATGCGAATAAGAGTTACAATAGATGAAAAAGGTAAAATGATAAAATTTGATCCTTTATCAAATACTGGAAATGAGTTTAACTTAATTCGAGTTTTAGAAACCATGAATACGTGGACACCTGCAAAACTTGACGGCAAACCTACCAGTAGCGAAAAAGTTGTTACTTTAGAAGTCAGATAAAGTTTCTACTAAAGAAAGAAATAAGAAAACCTGGTTTTATCAATAAACTTAACAAGTCTATTGGTGCATTAACTTTTTATACAATAATTTACTTCTATAATTTTCTAAACTTTAAAACCTGGTGGTAAAAGAAAAACCATATAGTGTTTGCCTTTTTTTGAACCGATAAAACCATGTTTAAAAGTATGAGTGCCCGAAATCAGAAATACTAAATTGCTAAAACACATAGGCAGAATATAAATGTAACGCTACAGGTAGTGCATGCTGTATGTGTTAGAATGCATCACCAAAATTATTCTTTTATATATGTAACGGTAGAGTAGTTGTTCATACTAATACAAACAAATTCAAGAAATAAAAGTATGAAAACAATCCTTACCCTTATCTTTTCTTTTTTATCACTTACCGCAGCAGCGCAAGTAGAGCAAGACAATAAACAAAAAATACAACAGGTCCTCAACACGTTTATGCGTTGTATTAGCAATAAAGACAGCACAACTTTTTATAGTTTGTTTCACCAAGATCCTGTAGTATGGATAGGCGTATTCGGAAGTAAAACAACGGAATATGTGCAGAAACAAGATAAAAATTTTAACCCAGTAATAACGGATAACTATACATCTTTTTTTAGAAGCTTACTACCTATAAATGCCGAAGAAAAGTTTTACAATACCGTTATTGTAGAAGACGGATACATAGCCTCTGTAACCTTCGACTATAGTTTTTGGCAAGATAGAAAAAAGCTTAATTGGGGAAAAGAAAGTTGGGGAATGATAAAGGTAAAGGACCAGTGGAAAATTTCAAGCGTTATATTTTCAATGGAGTACGAGGCAATAAAAGCAGAAAAAAAGTAAAAATCCTTGAATAAATTTTATTCGAAACCTTTTTGTATAAAATTTGAGGCTTTCAAACTGTTTAAATATCTTTAATTAAAGTTCTGCACCAGTTGTGCATATAAATCAGTATCGTAACTAATGCAAATTAATGAACATGAAAATTGCCTATAGTTTATTCATCATCATAACAAGTTTGGGTTCAGCAAAAGCTCAACTATTCGAAGGTAAAATAATTTACAAGAACGAATACAAAAACAAGGTAGAAAATCTTTCTAGTGATCAGTTTGCTATTTTGATGGGCAACACACAAGAGTATTTTTTAAAAGGAGGTTATTACAAATCTGTAACAAACGGAACCTTGGCTTTATGGCAAATGTATAACCCCGAAGAGAACAAACTATATTTTAAAATGAATAATGTAGAAAGCATATTTTGGAATGATGGTGCAGTTAATGCAGATAACGTAGTAAAAGCAGAAATAAATAAAAATGCACTTGACGTAATGGGGCAAATGTGTGACGAACTCATATTAACCTGCACAAACGGAGTTCAAAAATATTATTTCAATACTTCCTTGCAAATAGATTGGAAATTATTCGAGAACCATAAATATGGAAACTGGAACGAAGTTGTTTCGCGAACAAAGTCATTACCACTAAAAGCGATTGTAGAAAATCAACAATTTATAATGACGTACACAAGTATTGAAATTATGCCTATGCAAATAGATAAAGCGATTTTCGAATTACCGACCGGCATACCTTTAGTTAAAAATCCGTATTAGTAATTTCGGTAAACCAAAAAAAGTAGTATTTTAATATAAACTGATTTTGATTCAATCATTTAAAATGATTATTTTTTTTAACTTTTAATTCATCAAAAGTAATTTTGATAAACGAGTATACCATACGGAATAGATTAGCATATCCCATTTCAAATAGAATAAGATTTCTTATTCTATTTCTGTTTCCCGTTGTTACAATGGCTTGCTTTAGCAATAATAAACAGCGTGAAGATAAAAGTAAACCTGAACGTAGGCATATTGTATTAATCTTTAAAGATTTCCCTGAGCCATATAAAATTCAATTGCTGGATGCAAAACAAAGGGCCTATATTATGGCCAAGCCTTCGCTGTCTTATTTCAACGATAAGCTATTGCAAGAAACTATTACCCCAAGATATTCATCAACAGATACACTTGTCATACCATGTGATCGCAATCAAATGGAATTTCGACATAGTGTAAATGCAGTAGATCATTTTGATTTTATTTTTGAAAAGGGAGATACAGTCTTGTTTTCTTATCAAAACAATATTCCGAATGCAGCAGTACTTAATAGAAAAGCATCGGACTTCGAAATTAATTACGATAAACTTTTAAGAAGTAATCTTTGTAAAGATAGTTTTCCTGCGCTTATAAAAATAGTGCATCCATTTATGTTTATACGATACAACGTTGTGTATGTAGGAAAAGAAGAACATGCCTCTGGTTTAGCCGGTCAAATAAGCAAAGTAATTTCTGAAGCACGATTAGACTCTAAAACAGAAATTGAAAAAGAAAAACACTGGATCGATTCTTTATATCAGGTAAAATTATTGTCGCAACAAAAGTACAATTGGCTACTGGCAAACCTTGACTGGAAAAGGTGGCAAGAAAAAATCTTTTTAAATGAAGTAAATAAAGTTGATGCATTAAACTATCTGTCAGGTAATAATGATTCCCTTTTACAATATCATGCTTACAGGCAACTTATTACATTTACCCAATCTTCATTTTATGAGCGTAAAGTAAAGCGTATTTTAACATCAAATTCTAACTTGCCAAATTATAATCATGTTTATGACTCGATTTTAAGAAGCCCCCTATTTAGCAAGAAGTCTAAAGAATTGTTATTGGTTGAAACTACGGAACTAATTGTAAGAAATAGTTATGCTACTGAAATAAATGTTCATCTGGATAAGTTCAGGAATGATTTACAGGACACATCTTTAGTTTCTTATGTTATACAGAAATACCAATTAAAAGATCAGCTCACCAACGATCTGGAATTAGAAAACATAAAAGGTGAAAAAACAACTTTATTCAGTATACTAAAAAAGAATAAAGGCAAAGTAGTTTATATAGACTTTTGGGCAAGTTGGTGTGCACCATGCATAAGAGAATTTCCTAGTTCAAAAAGTCTGTATAGTAAATTAAAGAAAGACGAAGTACAATTTATATATCTTTCTATTGATGATGAAACAGATCTGTGGAAGAAGGCACATGTAAAACATCAATTAGATAATTCAAACTCTTTTATTGTGCGTAATAGAAATAATTCTGTACTACTTGAGAATATAAAACTTACCACAATACCACGGTATTTACTTGTGAATAAGGTAGGTGAGATTGTTATGTCAGACGCTCCACGTCCGGGAGATAAGCAAACTTTTAATTTATTAAAAACATGGAGTAAGCATAACGATTAATACAGGATTAAGATCAGATCGTAATATTATGGTTAAGGCAAATTATTTCACTTTAAAGAATGATGAATACTTTAAACTTAAATTTTAATTAAAATTATCAAGGGTATGACTATAAAGCTAAAACTAATTTTTCTTTTGCTTCTGTGCAGTAGTGTAGCGCCAGCTCAAGTTAAAAAGTATAAAAAATGGGAACAGGCTGTAGAACTGGCAAAGAAAGAAAACAAAGATATTCTTATCGTTTTAACAGGAAAAGAATGGTGCGCACCTTGCAAAATACTCGAGAAAAATGTTTTACAAAACCCTAAGTTTAAAGAGTATGCCGATGCTAAGTTTATTGTTTACGAAATCGATATCCCCAAATCTCAATTGCTGAAAGAAAATTCTTCTATCAATAAAAAGTATGAAGAGTTTAGCAAGAAATACGAAGCTACAGCGTTTCCATCTTTAGTTATCGTTAACCACGATGGCCAAATGAAATTTAAAATTTCGGAAAGTAATTGGGAATTAGATTCTGTAATGGCGCTGATAAAGTTCGGGTATGGAGGTCAGGAATGAATAATATCTACAACAAATAAAATAGAGATAGATCGAATGTCTTTAACATATCCAATTTATACCTGTAATCGATTATACCATAGGGTTATTTACTTTATGTAAAGTTTTTTGCAAAATCATTTTATGCAATTCAATCAAAACAGTAAAACTTAAAGATGATACTTGTTTATGGAATTAGATCTAATAAAACTAGGGAGTAACGCATTAAAAAAGGCTGCTTTACATGAAGAAGCAAAGCAATTTGTTCTACAAAATGAAAAAATATTTCAATTATTTAAACGTGCTGCCAATCGTTACATAGGTGGCGAAACCTTAGAGGAATCGGTTGATACCATTAAAAACCTAAACAACAGAGGCTTTAGTGTTACAACTGATTTTATGGGTGAGAGCATTCGCACAGAAAGTGAAGCCAACAAGGCAACGTTAGAATTTATAAGCTTAGCAAAGAAAATTTATTCCGAAAAACTGAATTCATCTATATCTTTAGATTTATCCCATATTGGTTTACTTGTATCTAAAGAGTTAGTGATAAATAACCTGTATAAAATTTGTGAAGAAGCAGCCCGATCAAATCAAGAGGTTATTATTAGTATGGAAGGAACAGATAGAACCGACCAGATTCTTGATGTGTACAAAGAAGCACTAAACGTTCATTCTAATGTAGGGATAACCCTACAAGCTTATTTACACCGTACGCAAAACGATTTTGAAGAGATAAAAAAATGTAAAGGAAGTATTCGACTGGTAAAAGGAGCTTACGATACGCCAGAGGGATTATCCATACCTCGTGGAAACAAACTTGATGAAATTTACTTGAATTACACTGAACAACTTTTATCATCAGATCATCCATGCGCAATTGCCTCTCATGATGAAAAGATACATAAAGAAGCCATTAAACTTATTGATAAGTATAAACCAACAAAGTATGTATTAGAAAGGTTGTTAGGAATATGCAACGAAGAATTTGAAATTTACAAAAACAACAAGTACGCTTGCAGAATGTATGTGGTTTATGGCAAAGAATGGTATTTGTATGTGTGCAATCGTTGGGCAGAATATCCATTAAATCTGTTCAGAGGTTTGGCCGATATAGTAGACTAACTAATTTTTTTTTGAATAGAGTTTATTGAAAAAAATGATTTTTGTAAATTAATGGGAAGTAATTAATTTTTGTAGAACAAAACACTAATAAATTACGAATGGAACAAAATAGCATTACTATACCTATTGCTGAGCAGGATGCAGGTAAAATGAGAAAGTTCTTTTTAGTACTGGGTATAATAGGTTTACTCTATATAATTTTATCTTCTTTTCTTTTAGATGAGATAGGCTTTCACAACTACCTCCTTTGGTTGTTTTTTTTACCCAGCTGTGTAGAGGCAATATTGTATGGTTTAGGAAAGAAAAGATTGTTTACTACGAATTCACCGGTTTTAAAAATCGATCAGCAGCAAATAGAAAAAAGCTCAGGAGGAATTTTTGTAACCCCTCACATATACAAATGGGATACCATTAAAAACATCGATATAAAACTTTTCGAAGTTTTGTTAACCACAAACGAGGGAGAACAACATACCATTAGTTTACATTCTTTAACAGATGAAAACCTTAAAGCAGTAAAAGACTTTTTAGTAGAAATAAAGAAGGCTAGAAATTTTTAGCTATTCTGTCTTTTTTCTTCTCTCGTTTCTTCGCCTACCAAAACAATTAAAATAAATTTTCGAATTTAAATCATTTTGCAAGGCAATCTCCCTAAGGGAGTTATTCACAAATACCCTGCAAACAAAAAACTAGTAAACTTGCTGAGAAAAAAACACAAATTTGTATAACAAAAAAGCTGCCCTCATCAGGCAGCTTTTATTTGTAGTTGTTATAAGGGAGAAACTACAAATGAATTACCTCGCCATACGCAGCAGCAGCGGCTTCCATAATCGCTTCGCTCATGGTAGGGTGCGGGTGTACAGATTTTATAATTTCATGCCCTGTTGTTTCTAAGTTACGCGCAGTTACAACTTCGGCAATCATTTCGGTTACGTTGGCACCAATCATGTGTGCGCCTAACCATTCGCCATACTTAGCATCGAAAATTACTTTTACAAAACCATCCGATGCACCGGCTGCTTTCGCTTTGCCCGATGCTGTAAAAGGAAACTTACCCACTTTAACTTCATATCCTGCTTTCTTGGCAGCTTCTTCTGTATAGCCCACACTGGCAATTTCTGGTGAGCAATACGTACAACCCGGAATGTTATTATAATTTAAAGGATGTGGATGTTGTCCGGCAATTTTTTCAACACAAATAATACCTTCTGCCGATGCAACGTGCGCAAGCGCAGGGCCACGTACAACATCACCAATGGCGTAAACTCCTTCAACGTTGGTCTTATAATAATCGTCTACCAAAATTTTTCCTTTATCGGTTTTTACGCCTACTTCTTCTAATCCAATTCCTTCTAAATTGGTTACAACACCTGCTGCTGATAATACAACGTCAGCTTCAATTTTAATTTCTCCAGTAGGCGTTTTAACAGTTGCCACACAACCTTTACCTGAGGTATCCACTTTTGTTACTTCAGAATTGGTGTGGATCGTCATGCCCGATTTCTTAAACGACTTCTCTAATTGCTTCGATACTTCTTCATCTTCTACCGGAACAATGCGAGGCATAAATTCTACGATTGTTACTTCTGTGCCTATTGTATTATAGAAGTACGCAAACTCAACACCAATTGCTCCAGAACCTACCACTAATAATTTCTTAGGTTGCTCATCTAATACCATCGCTTCGCGATAGCCAATAATTTTTTTGCCATCTATTTTCATGCTTGGCAATTCGCGCGAGCGGCCACCAGTAGCTACAATAATGTGTTTCGCTTCGTAATCTGTTTTCTTTCCGGTGGCATCAGTCACTTCTACTTTGCCTCCTTTTTTCAGTTTACCAAAACCGGCAATTTGTTCAATCTTATTTTTCTTAAATAAAAACTGCACGCCTTTGCTCATGCCTGCGGCCACATCGCGGCTGCGCTTTACCATATCCCGCATATCAGCTTTCGCTTCGCCTATGGTTATTCCATACTCTTTAGCGTGTTTAATGTATTCGTAAACATTGGCACTTTTCAACAAGGCTTTTGTAGGTATGCACCCCCAGTTAAGGCAGATACCGCCTAATTCGGCTTTTTCTACTACGCCCACTTTCATACCCAGTTGAGAGGCGCGAATGGCGGCTACATAACCACCGGGTCCGCTACCAATTACCAATAGATCGTATTTCGACATAATTCTTTTTTTTAATTGCCGCCAAAGATACTGGCTAAACACGGCTTTCAAAACCGAAATTGATATCGATTTATAGCTTTTCATTACTTTTGGCGCATGAAACCTTTGCATGCTCTTTCTTTACTTATCGGTGCCGGGTTATTTGTGGCCGGTATGAATTGGCAAAAATCGGAACCTCTCTATGGCAGCCTCATGAAATATGCAGGCGTAGGGGTTTTGATTTATTTTTCTTACGCTTTTTTTAAACACTTAAAATCCAATAATGAAACTACTTCAGAATAAAACCGCGCTTGTTACCGGTGCTTCCAAAGGCATTGGAAGAGCCATCGCCCTTCGTTTTGCAGAACAAGGTGCAAATGTTGCATTCACCTATTTATCTAGTGTAGAACAAGGCCAGGCTTTAGAAGCTGAACTGGCTGCAAAAGGCGTAAAAGCAAAAGGGTATCGTTCCGATGCGTCTGATTTTACACAAGCAGATAAATTAATTAACGATGTGATTGCAGATTTTGGCTCGCTCGATATTTTAGTAAACAACGCAGGTATTACGAATGATAATTTATTGCTTCGCTTAACAGAAGAAGCCTGGGATAAAGTAATTAATGTAAACTTAAAATCGTGCTTCAACACCGTTAAGGCTGCTACAAAACAAATGATGAAACAAAAAAGTGGTTCCATCATTAACATGACATCCGTTGTAGGGTTAAAAGGAAACGCAGGTCAAGCAAATTATGCGGCCTCTAAAGCGGGTATTATTGGTTTCACAAAATCAGTTGCACTAGAATTAGGATCAAGAGGTATTCGCAGCAATGCCATTGCTCCAGGTTTTATTGAAACGGAAATGACGGGCAAACTAGATGAAAAAACAGTACAAAGCTGGCGCGATGCTATTCCTTTAAAAAGAGGAGGCCAACCCAACGATGTGGCCGATGCTTGCGTGTTTTTAGCAAGCGAAATGTCGACCTACATTACAGGGCAAGTTATACAAGTAGATGGAGGAATGTTAACCTAAAATAATCAACCCCGGCAACGGGGTTTTTTTATGGAAAATGAAAGTAAAAAAATAGACAACGTTTTGCATCACAGCTTTTTTTCAAATTAACCTACATATCGATATTGTTGTATTAGATAATGGACATGGAATCCCCGAAAACTATCAGCATACCGTATTCGATATGTTTTATCGCGCTAACGATCGTGTACAAGTTTCCAGTCTTGGTTTAAATATTTTAAAGCGTGCTGTAAAAAGATTAAATGGTATCATCGAATTAAAAAGTGTGTTACACGAAGACTCGTTGTTTACGGTGTCGCTACCTTGTTGAATAAACAACAATTCTAAAAAATCAGTATTTCGATTTTTATTCTGTCCATTAGTATGATCAAAATCAGAACGGATGTTTATGTTTTTTGATTGATTAGAAATTTTCTCAGTAACTACTTTTATTGGCAATTATTCGAACACTTGTTTAAAGAAGTAAATTTTAATTCTTAAAATTTTTTATGAGATGCCGATTTACATTATTGCTTATAATTTCTTCTCTACAATTTACATTTTCCCAAGTAAATTATTTTATTGCACCTAAACTTGGCATTGCAAACCCTCTTTCATCGTCTTTTCAATCTGATAATGAGTTTTTTACAATTAATGCTTTAAATATTAGCCCAACTGCGGGTTTAAGCTTGGGTTTTATTACGAGTAAAGGGTTATGTTTTAACGGTGGCGTACATGTTGGTCATACATCAGGAATTGTATTTAAATATGGAAATGCAAAACGCGATTTATCAGAAGCAAGATCAGTTACAGGAATTAATACCATTCAATCGAACATTCAAGTTCAAAAGAGTTTGATAAGAGGAAATTGGTTCAAATCTAAAAAAAGAGAGAAACTATCCAATATTAAACAAGTCAATATCCAAAATGAATTCTTCTATCTTTTTAATTTTAACGTAAAAGCCTTAGGAGGATTTAGTTATAACCATTTGGTAAAACATTCTGAAGAAGATGAAGTTAGGAAGATATTTTATGGAACAATGAAATACACTGTAGCCAATAGAAATTCATTTTCCCTACTTACAGGTTTTGTTTGCGAGTTTAATAGTTACAATAAAAGAAATTTTCAACTTACTGTATGGTATAGCCAAGGGTTATCAACTGTATTAAGAGCAAACGTAAAGTATAAACTTTTAAACGCTGATTAAAAAAAATATTTAACAAAAATTTGGAAACTCTACTAAACTAGTATACGTTTGTAACACCATAGTCGAAAAGGCAAATCGCCCAATCGATTTATAAAGAAGCGAAGAGAGAACAGGCTCAATGAATCGCTAGCAACCAATCCTAATAAGGAAGAAGGTGCTAAATCCTGCTCCCAACGGGTGTTGAGGAGAACTATAAACCGATTTAAAAATGAAAACATTTTTTATCCTTCTTCAAACAAACAGACAGCAAAACCTGTCAACCATTTTCGACACCATCCAATTTATCTTTTCTCAATTAATTAGTTGTTGTACGCCCATGCGTATGCAAATGTGTTGCATGCCGGCTACTCAGCGCTGTTGTTGTTAATCTAAGTTTACAACACTTTCTTAATCGGCCTGAGTAACGCTCTACTACAGGTTCGATCATCTATCATTTGTTTAATCAAAATTTAACCATAACCAATTATTTTATGTCACAATTACGTTTTGAAACGCTTCAGTTACATGCAGGTCACGAGATAGACGCAACAGGTTCGCGTGCTGTTCCACTCTACCAAACTACCTCTTACACATTCAAAAATTCTGAACATGGTGCTAATCTTTTCGCGCTAAAAGAATTCGGAAATATTTATACCCGTTTGATGAACCCCACCACCGATGTATTCGAAAAAAGAATTGCTGCATTAGAAGGTGGTGTAGCAGCATTAGCCGTAAGCAGCGGACAAGCGGCACAGTTTATTGCGTTGAATAACATTTTACAAGCAGGAGATAACTTCGTAAGTACATCCTTTTTATATGGCGGAACCTACAACCAGTTTAAAGTAGCCTTCAAAAGATTAGGCATTGATGTACGCTTTGCAGAAGGCGATAAACCCGAAGCGTTCGAAAAGTTAATTGATTCGAAAACAAAAGCCATCTACCTGGAAACCATTGGTAACCCGGGGTTCAACATTCCTGATTTTGATGCGATATCAGCACTAGCTAAAAAATATGATTTGCCATTAATTGTAGACAATACTTTTGGTGCAGCAGGTTATCTCTTCCGCCCGATTGAACACGGTGCGAGTGTTGTTGTTGCATCTGCAACAAAATGGATTGGTGGGCATGGAACTTCTATCGGTGGTGTTATTATCGACAGTGGAAATTACAATTGGGGAAATGGAAAATTCCCGCAATTCACAGAGCCTGCTGAAGGGTATCACGGTTTAAAATTTGCGGATGTGTTTGGAGTAAACAATCCATTGGGTTTACCCAACATTGCTTTTATTATTCGGGCACGTGTGGAGGGTTTGCGTGATTTTGGTCCTGCTGTTAGTCCTTTTAATTCTTTCTTATTCATTCAAGGTGTAGAAACACTTTCGTTACGCGTGCAACGTGCAGTTGATAATGCCTTGGCATTGGCGCAATGGTTAGAACAACATCCGCAAGTAGAAAGTGTCAACTATCCGGGCTTAGAGAGCAGCACGTACCATAAGTTAGCTAAGAAATATTTGCGCAATGGTTTTGGTGCTGTGCTTTCTTTCACCGTAAAAGGAAGTAAGAAGAATACAACCTCGTTCGTAGATAATTTAAAACTGGTGAGTCATTTAGCTAATGTTGGCGATGCCAAAACATTGATCATCCAGCCTTCTGCTACTACCCACCAGCAACTCAGCGAAGAAGAGCAAATCTCATCAGGTGTGTTACCAAATCTATTGCGTGTGTCTGTAGGAATGGAACATATAGAAGATATTAAAGCCGACTTCCAACAAGCTTTTGCGAAAGTGTTTGAGGGCGAGCTGGTTGAATAATGAATAAAATATGTTGAAGCACGAATCTGTTTTTTATTTCAATCAGCCATTTGAGTTGGAGCTGGGTGGGCAACTACCCGGCTTCCAATTAAAGTATGTAACCTTAGGCAAGTTAAATGCAACACGCGACAATGTGGTTTGGGTTTGTCATGCTTTAACAGGCAATGCAGATGTAACAACATGGTGGGGCGATTTATTTCATGCTGATAGTCCAATCAATACACGCGAACATTTTATTGTTTGTGCAAATATGTTGGGTAGTTGTTATGGTTCAACAGGTCCGCTATCCATAAATTCAGATAACGGTAAGGTATATTATCACGATTTTCCTGTTGTAACCAACCGCGATGTTGTGCGTGCTTTCGATTTACTCAGAAAAGCTTTGGGTATTCAATCGGTGCATACATTAATGGGGGGTTCGCTGGGGGGGCAACAAGCTTTAGAATGGACCATTACCGAACCCGATTTATTCGAACATGTACTTTTATTGGCAACCAATGCGCAACACTCGCCCTGGGGTATTGCTTTTAACGAAGCCCAGCGCATGGCCATAGCGGCCGATCCAACCTGGAAAAATAAAGAAGTAACAGCAGGGCATGAAGGATTGAAAGCCGCGCGCGCCATCGGTATGTTATCCTATCGTTCGTATGAAACCTTTGCTGTTACACAAGCAGAAAAGAGTACAGAAACAACGGATACCTATAGGGCATCTACGTACCAAAACTACCAAGGAGAAAAACTAGCCAGACGCTTTAATGCTTTCTCGTATTGGACGTTGAGCAAAATGATGGATAGTCATAATATAAGTAGAGGGCGAGGAGGCATTGAAGAAACATTAAAGCAAATAAAATCCAAAACATTGGTGGTTGGTATTGAATCCGACATATTATTTCCAATTAATGAACAAATTTTATTAGCTGAAAATATACCTCATGCCGACATCGAGATTATTCAATCCTTATATGGGCACGATGGCTTTTTAACAGAAGTAAAAAAACTTCAACACATTTTTAGAAAATTTTATCAATCGGCAGCAGTATCATTTTTATAAATCATGAAAAAAGAATTAACCATAGGATTATTTGGTTTTGGAGTAGTAGGGCAGGGTTTACACCAGGTTATCAGCCAAACCAAGGGCATAAAAGCAAGCATAAAAAAAATTGTTATCAAACATGCTGATAAAAACAGAACATTGCCCAAACAACATTTTACAACAGAGGCTAACGATGTACTATACGATCCAGACATCAATGTAATTGTAGAATTAATAGACGATGCGCAGGCGGCATTTACCATTGTAAAACAGGCCCTTAAAAATGGAAAGGATGTGGTTACCGCCAATAAAAAAATGCTGGCAGAAAACTTGCAAGAGATTTACGAACTACAAAAGATAACAGGTAAATCTGTTTTATACGAAGGTTCCGTGTGTGGCAGTATACCCATCATCCGCAATTTGGAAGAATATTATGATAACGACTTAATCACCTCTATCGAAGGTATTTTTAATGGATCAACCAATTACATCCTCACCAAAATTTTTGAAGAGAAAAAAAGTTATGCCAGTGCTTTAGCCAAAGCGCAAGAATTAGGTTTTGCAGAATCAAACCCAGATTTAGATGTGTTAGGCTTTGATCCGAAGTTTAAATTGATCATTGCCATTGCACACACGTTCGGAATATTTGTAAAGCCCGAACACGTCATCAACCTCGGCATTGCTAACATTACTGATACAGATGTTCGCTTTGCGCGCGAAAATGGATTTACCATTAAACTTATAGCTAGAGCGTTTAAACAAGGCGGAAAAATCTACGGTTTTGTTGCACCACAATTGGTAAGTCAGCAACATACTTTGTTCAGTGTGCGTAACGAGTTTAACGCTGTGCAAGTAGAAGGTGCATTTGCCGAAAAGCAATTGTTTGTAGGAAAAGGAGCGGGCAGTTTTCCAACGGCCAGTGCGGTGTTATCCGATATTTCTGCGCTCAACTATCATTATCAGTACGAATACAAAAAACGTACGCAAGGCGCAGTGCCCGAGTTTTCAAATGCTTTGCAAGTTGAGGCCTTAGTATCTTTCGAAAAAGGCAAAGGCATTACCAAAGATAGCTTCGAACATTTTCAGGAAGGATACGCCTGGCAAGGACAAGAAATTTTGCGCGGGTTTATTGCCTTAGAAAAACTTGCCGCAATATCCAAACAACCCGGTATCAGCATTTTATTGGCACCAGATGCTCGTTTAAATCCGATCAAAATTAAACAAGAAGCAGAGGCCATTATTTGACTAAGTTTTGCCGCTTGTAAGGGTAAAAAACTTAAACAAATTAACCTTTAAATCAACTTCGTTTGGTTTCGGAGTAGGTAAAATTTAAGAACTTGATTATAAGATACTTAAAGTCGTAAAATTTCGGGCATCGGTCGTATCTCGAATAGTTCGCTCTCTTATATTTGTGGACTTAAATTTTACCTGAATATGGTTATTACATCTTCCATTGTAGCGTTCACCTTGGTTATTCTTTTGTTGGTGGCGCTCTTAATTTTCGCCCAGGCTAAGCTGGTGCAATCCGGGCCTGTTAAAGTGGTAATTAATGGCGAAAAAACTATTACAGTTTCTGCCGGCAGTTCACTTTTAACAACGCTTGCCAATGAGAAAATATTTTTGCCTTCTGCCTGTGGTGGTGGCGGAACGTGCGCCATGTGCAAGTGCGTGGTAGAATCAGGCGGTGGCGATGTATTGCCAACTGAAATGGGTCACTTAAATCGTGCCGAAAAATTAAGCAACGTGCGTTTAGGTTGCCAGGTAAAAGTAAAACAAGACATGAACATCCGCATTCCGGATGAAATCTTTGGTATTAAAAAGTGGGAATGCGAAGTAGTGTCTAACTACAACGTATCTACTTTCATTAAAGAATTTGTGGTGAAACTTCCTCCGGGAGAAACGTTAAACTTTGAAGCCGGTGGATACATTCAAATAGATGTGCCTGCATTGCAAACTAATTTTAAGGATATGGACATAACGCCACATCCGGAGTTAGGCCACTCAAGCAAAGACGTATTTAAACCAGACTGGGATAAGTTTAAGTTATGGGATTTAAAGATGAAGAATGATGAGCCCATCTTCCGTGCTTACTCAATGGCTAACCACCCTGCAGAAGGAAACATCATCATGTTGAATATTCGTATTGCAACGCCACCATGGGATAGAGCGAACAACAAATGGATGGATGTAAATCCTGGTATTTGTTCTTCTTATGTGTTCTCCAGAAAGCCTGGCGATAAAGTAACCATCTCAGGGCCGTATGGTGAGTTCCACATCAACAAAACACAACGCGAGATGATTTACATTGGTGGTGGTGCAGGTATGGCTCCGTTGCGTGCGCAAATCTTCCACTTATTCCATACCGAGAAAACAAAGCGTAAAGTGTCATATTGGTATGGTGGCCGTTCGAAGAAAGAATTATTCTATGTAGATCACTTCAGAAAAATCGAACAGGAGTTTCCGAACTTCCAATTTAACATTGGGTTAAGTGAACCCTTACCGGAAGACAATTGGAAGGTAAAGAAAAGTTTAGACGATAGAGAAGCTGATGGATATGTTGGTTTCATACACAAATGTTTGTACGACAATTACCTAAGCAAACACGAATCGCCAGAAGATGTAGAATTCTATTTGTGCGGACCTCCATTGATGAACGCAGCCGTATTAAAGATGTTAGATGATATGGGTATTCCGAAAGAAAACATTCGCTTTGACGATTTCGGAGGATAAGATTATCAATAGTAAAAAAAGAAAAGACCACGCGAAAACGTGGTCTTTTTTGTTGGTGTTTAGTGTATAAACCTTTTCTTAAAATTTGTTTTCCGAAACTTGCTTTATCTTCCCCTCCTTTGGAGCATAGCCGTCAAGCTAAGAGATTTGTTAAGACATCGGAGTATTTGGGTTTACCTCTTTTTATTTCAGTTCGGTATCTTCGATCAGCATTTGAAAGAATGGTTTTAAGCCAA
>JAJTEH010000022.1 GCA_021298355.1 Flammeovirgaceae bacterium | reverse complement strand
ATGAAAGGCGGACAATAATTTGAATAGCTCATTGTTTATATAAAGAAACCAACCTAATAATTTTATATGGCAGGTGGTAAGGAAACACCCAGACAAAAACTCATAGGCATGATGTACCTTGTGCTAACAGCTTTGTTAGCCCTTCAGGTAAGTAGTGCCGTTCTCGAAAAATTTGCCATCATACACGCAACCCTAGACGGCCTAATTGCTGATGGAAATACGAAAAATCAGGCAACGTTAGACCATTTAATTGAGGAGGCTGGTAAAAACCAGAACCCGAAAGTTTTGAAGGCAAAGGTAAATGCAGGTAAGGTTCGTGAGGCAACTAAATCTACTTTAGCAGGTATAGAGTCATTGAAAAAAGCAATGATGGAAACTTCGGGTACAGATAAAATCGATGACAAGTTTATTAACGACCACAGTTCGAAAGTTGCTACCATGATGATTGATCCTAGATCACCACATGGAGTAGGCTTTGAAAAACTTCTTAATGATTATGTCAAGCAGGTATCGGATCTGTCAGGAATTAAATTCGAAAAGCTGACGAAATCTCCTGAAGAAATTGAAATGTTTAAAGGCAACGATAAACATGCAAATAAGAATTTCAGAACTTTCATGTTCGAGAACACTCCTCCAATTGCTGCTTTGGCATCCGTTACGCAGATTCAAACAGAAGTTTTAGAATACGAAAGCAAGGCATTAGCTAAACTTTCAGAAGACGCCAATGTAGGAACAATCCGTTTCGACAAGTTTGTGCCTATGGTGTTGCCTAAATCTCAGGTTGTTGTAGCTGGCACTAAATATGAAGCAGAAATGTTTATTTCTGGAGCAGCTTCTGCTGTTACTCCAGAATTTTACAGAGATGGTTCTAAACTGCTAAACGCAACATCCGATGCAGGTATTCCGATTGGTAAAGTAGAGTTTGTAGCAAGCGGTGGTGCCTATGACAAAGCCACTGGTTTAGCTAAAAAATCTTTCAAAGCAGAAATAAAATTAGCTGATACAACATTTTCCAGAAACATCGATTATTTCGTGGCTGAACCTGTTATTAAGGTAACAACAGGTAATGCTCCACGTCTATACCTAAATTGCGGTAACGCAGTAACTTTTGAAGTAAGTGGTTTAGGCCCAGCTTTTAACCCTAGCTTTAGCAGCAATGGTGCTGAAGTTCAAAAAGGAGATAAAGCAGGAGTAACAACCATAATTCCTTCTCAAAGAAAATTTGCAGTATCTGTTGCAAATGGTGGAGCGAATCTTGGATCTGTAAATTTCGAAGCTAAACCAATTCCTCGTCCTAGATTTATCGCGAAAGATGCAACTGGTCGCGACATTGATCCCAAACAAGGTATTCGCGCGAATTCACCTCAGATAAAGGTAAATGCTGAAGCTGAAGCAAACTTTAAAGACGAAGTTCCAAAAGATGCAAATTTCCGTATTCGACAAATGAATATTTTGTTGAATCGTGGAGGAAATGCAGTAGCTACACTTTCTAACTATACCTCAGAAATTGTTGATCTTAAAGGTTTAGGGCAGTTACGTGCGGGCGATGTTATAATAGTAGAATTGCGTCAGGTAGTGCGCAAAACATATAAAGGCACAGATGAATCTGTACCTACTACCGCCCAGGATTTTATCCTGATACCTGTTAAATAATTAGTAGAATGAAAAAAATAGTTTTTTCCCTTATTGCCTTTAGCTTTTTTGGTGTAGCATTAGCTCAGACTGAAGTAGATCAATACAATGGTAATTCTATTGATCCTATCGCTTTGTATGAGCAACACTATAGGGTGCGTTTGTGGATGCAAATGGATTTGACCGAGAAACAGAACAAAGGATTTTACGCTGTAAATGGCGAGTTGACTAAGTTCATTTTGGATCTTATTCAGTCTGGCGAAATAGATGTATACAAGAACGATTCGCTGACTTCAAAATCCACAAAAGAAGAAGCTGCGGCCGCGCTAGTGCGTTCCGAGGAAGTTCAATATCCGGAATGGGCTCCAGGTAATTCATATTATCAAGGAGATATAATTGCTTTTAAAGGAAAGAATTATGAAGCTCAATCTGATAACACAGGGATCAACCCAGAGGAATCTCCGGGTGGAGAGTGGGCTGTAACACAACAAGGTAAGGCGTTAACATTTGGCCCTAGAGATGTTGTGCGTCTGGTAATCAAAGAAGATCGTATTTTCGATAAAAGAAGATCTCGTTTGTATTTTGATATACAATCTATACAAATGTATGTGTTCGATGATTTGCAGAATTTATTTAAGCCTGTAGGCATTGTAAGATACAAAGACTTAGAGGTGAAATTTCGCCAATATCCTGCTAAAGCAGTTTGGTTTAACAGACAAAACACAGCGCAGAATAAGAATTTTGCAGATGCGTTTATGTTAAGGTTATTCCATGGGTACATCATTAAAACCGAAAACCCGGACGATTTAGATATTATTACAATGATTAGCAGCAGCATGGGTGATAAATTCAGAAGAATAGACGGTGTAAATGAAGTTTATCGTCAAGAAAACTTATTGATGGAGAAAGAGCATAATTTGTGGGAATATTAATCTCAGAAAATTCAAGTATAAAGCCATCCTCTGGATGGCTTTTTTTATTCCATTTTTGTTAGCCAGTTTTTTATACGCTCTGCTATTGGCGCAGATACAACCGTGGCAATCTCTTCAATAGATGCTTCTTTAATTTTTTTGATAGACTTAAAGTGTTTCAGTAGCTTTTCGGCAGTTGTAGACCCAACACCTTCTATTTCTTCTAATGTTGAAACTGTATTTTTCTTCGACCTTTTAAGTCTGTGAAAAGTAATAGCAAATCGATGTGCTTCATCGCGAATTTGCTGCAGTAATCTTAAGCCAACTGATTTTTTGTTGATGAGAAGAGGTAAGGTATCTCCTGGTGTAAAGATTTCTTCTAACCTTTTCGCAATCCCAATCACCGGAATTCTTCCATAGATACCAATTTCCTGCATAGCCTCTACAGCTGAACTTAGTTGGCCCTTACCACCATCAATCACTATTAAATCGGGTAGTTGTTTGTTCTCGTCAATCAATCTTCTGTATCGTCTTGTTACGATTTCCTTCATCGAGGCAAAGTCATTTGGGCCTTCAACAGTTTTTATATTAAAATGTCTGTATCCATTTTTATCAGGCTTTGCATCTACAAAACGAACCATAGATGCAACCGGACTGCTACCTTGTAAATTTGAATTGTCAAAACACTCGATAACAACTGGTAATGTTTTGAGCAGTAAATCTTTTTGAAGGATATCTAATACTTCGAAGTTGCGCGACTTACGCGCTAGTTTACTCATTTCTTTTTCCTTCTTTAACTCGAGGGCATTTTTGGCTGATAGAGCAACCAATTTCTTTTTATCACCAATTTCAGGAATAATATTTTCAACCGCAGGTTCGGTATAGGCTAACGGTATGTTAGATAGTAGTAATTTGTTTTCACTTTTAACGGCTTCGCGAAGTTGTTGTGCGGCTGTGCTAATTATCTCTTCCGCTGTTTCGTTTCCTAAATTTTGAATGGCAATTGTTTTTGAATAAACGATGCTTCCTTCTATGATTTGTAAGTAGTTAACGTAGGCGTTGGCTTCTCCAGCAACAAGTGTTACTACATCGATATTGGTTAGTGCTTTATTTACTACTAAAGATTTCGTTTTAAATTTTTCCAGAAGAGTAAGCCTGTCTTTATGCAACTGGGCTTTTTCATAATCAAGGTTATTTGCAAAAACATTCATTTGTGTTTCAAAATAGTTTTGCACTATTGCCAGGTTGCCTTTTAAAATATGTCTTGCTTGTTTAATATCATCCAGATAGTTTTCTTCTGTTTGCAAATTCTCGCATGGGCCTTTACAGTTTCCGAGGTGATATTCTAAACATACTTTAAATTTTTTTTCTGCTATGTTTTCCTGAGATAAGTTGAATGTGCATGTGCGTATGGTGTATAGTTTTCGTACAAGTTCTAAAACGTTTTTCATAGCTCCCACGCTCGAAAAAGGGCCGAAGTATTCTCCCTGACCGGCTATAAATTTTCTTGTAGAGATTATTCGAGGAAATCTTTCTTTTAGGATACAGAGGTACGGAAACGTTTTGTCATCCTTCAATAAGATATTATACTTCGGCTGGTTTTCTTTTATCAGATTATTCTCAAGAAGTAATGCATCGAATTCTGTATTGGAAACGGTGTATTCGATACGATGTATTTCTGAAACAAGTTTTTTTGTTTTACGATTGTGGTTGTTACTAATGTTAAAGTACGAGGCTACTCTTTTCTTTATGTTTTTAGCTTTTCCAACATAGATGAGAACTTGTTTATCGTTGTAATATCGATAAACCCCCGGGCTTTCTGGCAAGTTGTTTAGTTGTTCTTTACGTTCTTCTTCTTGCATGTGCGTTTATCTACTATCATCCGGATTCCAATTTTCATCCGGATTATCTGTATTGCTTTGTTCGTATCGGTCGCAATCCAGGGTGGCATCTAAACCTGTAGCTGGGAGTTTAAAGAATGCTTTCTTATAGGGCAACGTTGTATCGGCATAAACTTTTAACATGTATTGTGCCCAAATTGGTCGTGCTGTTTTAGAGCCTTGGCCTTTGTCCCATGACCGATAGTGAATACTTCTTTCATCGCCACCTACCCATGCACCTGAAACAAGATTTGGTGTAATGCCCATATACCAACCATCGGATGCATTGTTGGTTGTTCCTGTTTTGCCGCCAATTTCATTTTCTATTTTTAACTCAGCGGGCAAACCTCTCGATGTTCCTCCTTCTTCTTCTACACCACCTTTTAACATGTACACCATTTTAAAGGCAGTTTGCTCATTCATGGCTTGCCGAGTTTTCGGTGTAAATACTTCGAGTATATTTCCATTCTTATCTTCGATTCTACTTATATAATAGGGTTGTGTGTATATGCCTTCATTAACAAAAGTAGAGTATGCGCCAACCAATTCGAATAAGCTAACATCGCTAACGCCAAGGCATAAAGAGGGTACTGCATCTAGCGGACTTTCAATGCCGGCACGTTTCGCAAAATTTACAACGTTTTCGGGCTTAACTTTTTGTATGAGTTGTGCAGTAATGGAATTTAACGAGCGAGCCATTGCCTGGCGAAGTGTGTATTTTTCGCCATTGCCATATCCACCTTCGGAATTTGGCGGACGCCATGTGCCGCTTGGTAAATCAAAACTAGGAGATATGTCTGGTAATTTTAAACAAGGACTAAAACCATTCTCGATAGCCGTGCCATAGGTAAAGGGCTTAAAGGTTGAACCTGGCTGGCGGGTTCCTTGCTTTACGTGATCGTATTTAAAATATTTATGATTGATCCCACCCACCCAGGCTTTAACTTCTCCGGTGTGGGCATCCATCGACATAAATCCTGCTTGTAAAAATCTTTTATAGTAATTAAGAGAATCCATAGAACTGAAAAGGGTATCGCGCTCTCCGTCCCAAGTAAAAATCCGCATTGGCTTTTTAATGTTCAACATGATTTTTACAGAATCTGAATTTGCACCGTACTTAGCAACCAGATATCGATATACATCAGTTTGTTTAATTCTTGATTCTAAGAAACCTTTTAAAGTGTTAAAGTTTTCGTCCATCCAGGGGTCGCGACCATTCCAACTGTTTCTAAAATCTTTTTGCAAATTTCGCATGTGATTAGTTAATGCTTCTTCGGCATAGTGTTGCATGCGGCTATCGATGGTGGTATATATTTTAAGTCCGCTTTCCCAGAGGTCGTATCCGTTTTCTTCGCACCATTTCATCAGATCGTTTCGGATTACCGTTCTAAAGTAAGTGGCCAATCCTTCGTTTTGATTTTGCACTTTATAACGTAGAGCTATAGGTAAAGCTTTAATGGAATCGTATTCTTGTTTTGATTTTATGTAGCCATGTTTAAACAGTTTACCTAACACTTCGTTTCGTTTTGATAGCGAGTTTTCCGGATTAAACACCGGATTAAATTTTGTGATGGCTTGCAACATACCAACCAATACTGCCGATTCTTGCACATTTAAACTATCCGGTGTTTTACCAAAATATGTTTCTGATGCAATTTTAATTCCGTATGCATTACTACCAAATTCGGCCGTGTTTAGATACATAGCTAAAATTTCTTCTTTGGTAAAATTTTTTTCAAGGTGATAGGAGATAATCCATTCTTTCGTTTTTTGAATTAATCTACGCGGATATCTACCCAATTTAGAAAGTGTACCGTCTAATGCTAACTCCGGATTTTGGGTATACAAATTTTTAGCTAATTGTTGCGTTATGGTGCTTCCGCCACCCTGAGGGTTAAGTGTAAGTACACCATAAGCCACCCGTAGGTAGGCGATAAAATCCATGCCGCTGTGTTGATAGAACCGATGATCTTCGGAATAGATTAAGGTGTTGATTAAATCAGGACTGAGTTCATTGTAATTTACCTGGCTACGGTTATAGCGGAAGTATCGGCCTAGAGAAACGCCATCAGCAGAGATTATTTCTGACGATAAATCGTTTTCAGGATTTTCTATAGCAACATAACTAGGCATGCCGCCAAACAAACCGAATAAGTTTATGCTAACTGAGTAAATGTACAGCGGAAACAAAACACAACACGAAATAAAAAAAATCCAGAAATAGATAACTGCTTTTCTAAACCACTTGCGTTCGGTTTGCAGAAATCTACGGATTTTCTGTTTGATAGTATCGCGTGTAGAAGACGAGGTATTCATTCAGTTTTTGTATGCGGGTTAATGTTTCCAGATTTTCTTCTGTAATTACAAAATTACTGAAATTAAATCTTTTTAAAGTTGTCATGGCCGCTAACTTGTCGTTAAACAAGTTGAGGTAGCGCATTACTTTTTCCTTGTTAGAAAATACGCCAACTACTGCAATGGTTTGAGTAGTATTTATGGGGAAAATCCGCAAGTCGAAGGCTTCGCCAGGAAAGTTGTTAGTATTAAAACTTGGTATAGTTTGTTTAATGGCAGTATCTAAGTTGGGTTCGTTATCGAAATAGATAACAAAATAATGAGGTGCCTTTTCGTTTTTTATAAACGTAGGTAAATTGTTTGCCTGTTCCTGATTTTGTTTGTTGTTCTTAGCTTTATCGAGTAAAGTTTTAGCATATGGGGTTAATGCGTGGTTGGGGTGTTTTGTTATAAATGTTTCGAGTGCTTTTGTGTAAGCATCAGTTTGTTTTTTGCTGCCTAACAGTAGTGCACCTAAAAGTTCGAGGTTAGGCGTAAAGTTTGTTTCTCCGAGCAGAAAAGCTTTCGTTAAAAGTTGTTCTGCAGAATCGGGCAGATTAGCTTGCCATACTTGATAAGCTTTCTCGTATAGTTTTTTTTGTTGCACTACTGCTTTGCCTGCTTCATTCAGGTATTCCGGATTTAGCACTAGTTTTGCCCAGGGAGATTCCGGATATTTTTGTAGCAATTGAGTTGCAGCACTTTCGGATTTCGTTTTGTTAGATTCGCGCGTTAAAAGCGAAACTCTGTAGAGCACCTCTGCTGCGTATTCTGTTTCCGGAAAACGCATTAAGAGGTTTTCATACTCAGCTAATGCATTATCAGGCTCGTTAAGTTGCAAGGAATAGATGTCGCCCAAATGGTACAAAGCATCTTCAATCTTCTTTAATGCTTCGTTTTCTTTTTCCTTTGTATCGGGGAGTATACCGAGCAACTCTTTTAATTTTGTAGCAACAGGATTATCAACTTGTGCAGCTGGTGGAGTTTCATTGGTTGGTGTGGTTACGGTTTCTGTAACTACAGGTGTTGAAGTTCGGTTAGCAGTTCGTTGAGAGCGCCTCCAGTTATCATCTAGGGCAATTTCTCCCCATACTCTCACAAATTCGGTTTGGCCATTGGCAACAGCTGATGCACTACCAAAATACCACGAAGCTCCCTCGGGTTGTTCGTTATCTAATGAAGTAAAAATGGGATTATCGTTGGCGGCAATTTCTATGCGGGTGCGTTTCTTTTTCTTACTTGTTGTAAGTGGTTTTTGTTTCAGTGCCCAATCGGCTTCTATTTTTTTACGGATAGATGCAGTATCTAAACGAACCATTGCAAGAAGGCTATCTTGCAAACGAACGGTGTTGATGTGTTTTACGAATTCGTCAAGAATATTTTTTCGTTTGATAATTGCAGCTACATTATCGTAATCTTTAGGTAAGGAACTTACAGCACTATCGTAGTGGCTTTTAGCGTTTTCGAAAACTCTTTTCTGATAATAGTGTTCGCCTAGTTTCAGGTGGGCCTCTCCATCTACCTGAGCGTTACTTCCTAATCGTATTGCTTTGTTAAAGTAGGCGATGGCTTCGGTTTCGTTTTTTTGTTTGAGTTCAAAAACTCCCATTTCGTAATAGATCTTATCCTGAAAATCTTTATTCTTACTGTCTTTTAACAGTCGGGTATAAGATTTGCGTGCATTGGCTACACTTTTACTTTTAGAAATTTCGGCCACCTGGGCCTGGTACAATCTTGCATAAAAGTCTACTTCGTATTCGGGATGTGTGTTCAAGCATTTTTTGTAATAGTTATAAGCTTCCGCTTCGAAGCCAAGTTTTTGATATACCTGGCCTAGTATAAAATAGATTCTGCCAGGTCTGTCAGATTTTTTTCTTAGCAGAGGAACTGAAAGTGATAAACTTTTTACCAGATCGTCTAAATTGTTTTGCACTTGAGCCAGATATGCTTTTTCTAGCAACATCATTTTATAATGTTGTTCCGATAGTTTTTGTTTCTGTAAAAAATCGATAGCTGCTTGCGCGTTGTTGTATTCCTGGTGTTCAGTAAAAGTTCTGATCAACCAAATAATGGCTTCGTGCCTGGCTTCGGGATCTTTGGTTTTAGTGTTTACAAATTTTAAGGTTTGAATGGCATTGCCCCAATCGAGTTGATACAATCGCGCACGACCAACGAGAATGTAGCTATCATCTACCCATTTAGAATTTTGATGATATTGAATAGCAAGAGAGGCCATCTTAATAGCTTCTTGTAATTCTTTTTCGAAACCCTTTGCCTGTGCAGAATCTAATTTTGGGTAGAGGCGAAGAATACGGTTATAGTCGTCTTTCATTGCCTTCTGATAGGCTTTTTCAACTTTGGTAACTTCTTCGTTTGCGTAGTAATAACCGTTGTAATGGGCTGCCAGATTGTGAAAAGCACGGTTCATAACGGCATCTTTCTGAGACGAACAGCCAAATAACAATGCCATAAAAAATATGCATACTGGTTTACTCACACGTTGGCAGGTAAAAGGTAAGTGAAGAATAAAACGCATAAGCAGTTTCCTAAGTATATAGATCGGCAGGATTAACTAATTTTGTCAAAAATACAGAAGTTGAAACCAAAAAAGACACTTTCCAGCAGATTGGCAACTCGATTTAAACTTATTCTGAGAAACGAAGAAAGTTTAGCTGAGCAACATTCTATTAATATCACCGGCTCTAAAGCCATTTTGTTTTCTGCTATTTTGTTTGTGGGCATGCTGGCTTTATGCCTTTTTTTAAGCAAAACTATTTTAGCAAGATGGTTCGACCCCGAATATGCCACTGCAGAAGCAAATCGTGCTTTATTTGTTTTATCGCGCAAGGTAGATTCGCTCTCGGTAGAAGTAGAACGGAAAGACCAGTTCATTGCTAACTTTCAGCGTGTGCTAAGTGGCGATACTGCTACGTTTGATGATCCGGCTGAGGCGTTGAAAAACCAGGAAAAACCTTTGAGTGTAAATCCTGAACAATTGAAGTTAACGCTGAAGGATTCAGTTTTCAGAAAAAATTTCGAACAATCGGATTTGGCGCTGATCGCAGCAGAAGGCAATTCAAAATATGCCGAGTTGAAGCAATTGTATTTCTTTACACCCATTACCGGCTTTGTATCGGACCGATACGATGCCAAAAAAGGACATCTGGGTGTTGATATTGTCGCTAAATCGAATGAGCCTGTGAAAAGCATTGCTGATGGAATGGTGATTTTTTCTGAACTAACACGCGATGGAGGGCATGTAGTGATGATACAACACCAGGCTAACCTTATCTCTGTTTATAAGCATAACTCTTATGTATATAAAAAAGTTGGTACTTTTGTAAATGCCGGAGACATCATCGCGATTGTTGGCAATAGCGGAGAATTAACTAACGGTCCGCATTTGCACTTCGAGTTATGGTACAACGGCACTTCGCTTAACCCCGAAGAATTTGTAACTTTTTAAACTTTAACACCAAGCCCATGCTAAACACCAAGGAACAAAAGCGCGCAGCCGAAGAATTAAGCAGCTCGAGCAACACCATCGGAAAAGGCACTTTTTTAGAGGGAAATATTGAGACTTACGGAAACATCAGAATAGAAGGAAGAATACGCGGAGATGTAAAATCTAAATCGAAAGTCGCCTTAGGGAATTCATCGCATATAGAAGGAAATATTACGGCACAAAATGCCGACATAGAAGGTGAAGTAAAAGGTAAATTAGACATTGCCGAAACCTTAGTATTAAAAGCTACCGCAGTAGTGCATGGCGATATAAACACCGGAAAGTTGGTTGTAGAACCCGGGGCTGTGTTTAATGGTAGTTGTAAAATGGGTGCAACTGTGAAAGAAATTAAAATCGCATCCGAAAATGGATTCGGACAACAAGCGAAAACCATCTAACGCTTACTTAAAGTATAGCAACCTGGCTTTGCAGTTGTTTCTTGGCATGGCTTTTACCGGTTGGGTAGGGTATCAAATAGACCAGTATTTTGGTTTCAAAATTCCTATACTCATGATTGTTTTTGGGCTGAGTTTCTTTGGAGGCATGTTGTTTCAGATTTACAGAGAAATCGGCAAATAACATGAAGTATACGCTATTCTGGTTAGCCATTTCAGTAGCAGAAGTAATGGTTCTCTTTTTCTGCCAACAGAATGGAGTTATTCAAACTTTGCCCTATCCGGTTTTTACTATTCTATTACTGGCATTAAGTACTTTTCTAGCATTTCAGAAATTAAAGGGTATTAAAGATGTTCATGCATTTACAATAGCCTATTTAGGAGCTATCGTTTTGCAAATGTTGGCTTGGATTGGCTATCTCGCTACCATTCTTTTTTTAGATGAATCAGCCAGAAAGGAAAACACGCTTATTTTTATCATTAATACATTGATTTTCATCGGATTACAAACATTTTCTCTCTTTAGAGAAAGGGGTAAACTAGTTTAGCCAGAATATTTTTTAAAAGATTTTTTCCAGCGGGTTTAATTCATACCTTTGCGGTCGTTTTTAACCCCCTTTTTCGCCAACCATGAGCGCTGTTTATAAGAGGATTAAGCTGATTTTACTGGTTATAGCCCTGATGACCACATCGGGCTTGGTTCAATCCGCGCAAGCGGCCGAAGGTGCCGACTCAACAAAAGCATTTAATGCCAGTGAGGTAATTTTACATCACGTGTTGGATGATCATATCTGGCATTTCTTTGATGGCCACTATGGCACATGGTATTTGCCCATTATTGTTTACACAAAAGAAAGAGGGTTAGAGAGTTTTTCATCTCATCATTTTTACAACGAAAACCACGAAGTTGTACCCTACAACGGCTATAAATTAGAGCATAATCATATTTACCTCGAAGCAACGGGCGAGCAAGTGTTAGATTTATCCATCACCAAAAATGTTGCTACGCTTTTTATAAATGCCATTATTCTTCTTTTGGTATTTACTGCTGTAGCGCGTGGGTATAAGAAAAATGCAGGCAAAGCACCTAAAGGCATACAGGCACTTATCGAACCTATTATTGTGTTTGTTCGCGATGAGGTTGTAAAGCCCAACGTTGGCCCTAAGTACGAGAAGTTTCTTCCTTATTTATTAACGCTTTTCTTCTTTATTCTTTTTGGTAATTTATTAGGATTATTACCCGGAGCATCCAACCTAACCGGTAACATTGCAGTAACTGCAACATTGGCGATAGGCACATTTTTAATTACCAATTTAAGTGGCAATGCAAGTTATTGGGGTCATATTTTCTGGACACCAGGCGTACCACTTCCTTTAAGAATAATCATTTTGCCGGTAGAGATATTAGGAATTTTCACCAAGCCCATTTCATTAGCAGTGCGTTTGTTTGTTGCCATTACTGCGGGCCACATTGTATTGTTAAGTTTGATTTGCCTCGTGTTTGTTTTCGGAAGTGTGTACGTTGGCATAGGCTCATCTCTAATTGTTATGTTCATAAACCTGATTGAGTTATTGGTTGCGGGTATTCAGGCGTATGTATTCACATTGTTTTCGTCATTGTACATTGGAATGGCAGTAGCCGAACACCATCACGATGACCACCACTAAAGGCTTTATTTGTTTCACTTTAATTAAATAGTTTATGTTGTTAGCACTTTTAGCAGACATGAGTCTTGCAGTTATGGGCGCTGGAATCGGTGCCGGTCTTGTTGCAATTGGCGCGGGCCTTGGCATTGGTAAAATCGGTGCTGCCGCTATGGAAGGTATGGCACGTCAGCCAGAAGCCTCTGGAAAAATTCAGGGAGCTATGCTGGTTATCGCTGCCCTTATCGAAGTTGCCGCGCTTTTCGGCTTGGTAATTTGCTTGTTAATCTCATTAGGTTAAAAAATAAAACGTAGTCCTGCACTTGGCAGGACTCGTTTTTACAAACAACGTAACAGTAGAAAAATTATGGAATTACTAACACCAGAATCAGGCCTTATTATTTGGCAAACCATCATTTTCTTTCCGCTTGTGGTGCTGTTGTACTTCTTGGCGTGGAAACCGATTTTGGCTTCATTAAAAGAAAGAGAAACTTCAATAACCGAAGCATTAGGTACTGCCGAAAAAGCTAGATTAGAAATTGCTACTTTAAAATCCGACAACGAAAAATTGTTAAAAGAAGCGCGTGAAGAACGCGATAAAATGTTGAAGGAAGCACGCGAAGCAGCTAACCGTATGCAAGACGAAGCTAAGGCAGAAGCAAAGAAAGCCGCAGATAAAATTATCGAAGATGCGCGTCAGGCAATCAACATCGAAAAGCAAGCAGCATTAAAAGAAGTGAAAACACAGGTAGCTTTGTTCTCTTTAGAAGTAGCTGAAAAGTTAATGAAGAAGAATCTTTCCGGAGATAAGGAACAGAAAGAGTTAGTAGAAGGCTACATCAAAGAACTAAAATTAAATTAAGCAATGGCCGGATATCGAGTTGCATCGCGATATGTAAAGTCTCTGCTGGATTTAGCAGTTGAACAAAATGCTTTAGAAGCTGTGCATGAAGATATGCTTTTGTTCAGTAAAGTGGTAGAAGAAAACAGAGCTTTTGCTTTGATGTTGAAAAATCCTATCATCAAACACGATAAAAAGCGCGACATATTAACAAAGATTTTCAAAGGCAAAGTGCATGCACTTACTTTGGCAATTTTTGATATCATTACAAAGAAAAATCGCGAAGCAGTTTTGGCAGACATAGCTCTTGAATTCCACAATGCTTACAACAAGCAAAAAGGAATTGGTAAAGCAACACTAGAAACAGCTGCGCCTATTGATGCCAACTTGCGCAAACGCTTCGAAGAAATAGTGAAACAACTAAGCAACAAAAAGCAAGTAGAGCTAATAGAAAAAGTTGACGCTGAATTAATTGGTGGCTTCATTTTAAATGTAGAAGACCAACAAATTGATGCAAGCATTAAAAGTAAACTAAACGCACTAAAAGTAAACTTTAGTTATAATCCTTATATCAAAGAAATTTAAGCGGCTAGCCGCAAACTTAAATTATATACTTGACCGTTATGGCAGAGATTAAACCAGAAGAAATATCAGCAATACTCCGCGAACAATTGGCGGGCTCAAAAACTGATGCTCAATTACAAGAAGTAGGAACTGTTTTAACCGTAGGCGATGGCGTTGCCCGCATATATGGTTTAACACAAGCCCAGGCAGGTGAATTGCTTGTGTTCGAAAATGGCCTAAAAGCACTTGTATTAAACTTAGAAGAAGATAACGTTGGAGCTGTATTATTGGGCGATTCCAAAGACATACACGAAGGTGATACAGTAAAGCGCACAGGCCAAATCGCTTCTGTAAAAGTTGGCGATGGTATGTTAGGCCGCGTGGTAGATACACTCGGAAATCCAATCGATGGCAAAGGCCCGATTAACGGCCAGTTATACGATATGCCGTTAGAGCGTAAAGCGCCTGGCGTAATTTTTCGCCAGCCCGTAAATGAGCCTTTGCAAACAGGTATTAAAGCAATTGATGCCATGATTCCTGTAGGCCGTGGACAGCGCGAGTTAATTATTGGTGACCGCCAGACTGGTAAAACCGCTGTTGCGATTGACACCATCATTAACCAAAAAGAATTTTACGAAAAAGGACAACCTGTATTTTGTATCTATGTTGCCGTAGGCCAGAAAGGTTCTACAGTTGCCAGCGTGGCAGCAGCATTAGAGAAAGCAGGCGCTCTTCCTTACACAGTAATTGTTTCAGCTACTGCATCAGACCCAGCACCGATGCAATTCTTCGCACCGTTTACAGGTGCAGCCATTGGTGAATTTTTCCGCGACACCGGAAGACCAGCTCTTGTTATTTATGATGATTTATCTAAGCAAGCTGTTTCGTACCGAGAAGTTTCTTTGTTATTAAGAAGACCTCCTGGACGCGAAGCTTATCCGGGGGATGTTTTCTACTTGCACTCACGCTTATTAGAAAGAGCTGCGAAAATCATCAACAACGATGAGATTGCTAAAAACATGAACGACCTTCCAGCATCTATCAAGCATTTGGTAAAAGGTGGAGGTTCACTTACTGCATTGCCGATTATCGAAACACAAGCAGGTGACGTATCTGCTTATATTCCTACGAACGTAATTTCTATTACAGACGGACAGATATTCTTGGAGACCAACTTATTCAACTCAGGTATTCGTCCTGCTATTAACGTGGGTATTTCTGTATCGCGTGTGGGTGGTTCTGCACAGATTAAGTCGATGAAGAAAGTTGCCGGAACGTTAAAGTTAGACCAGGCGCAATTCCGCGAATTGGAAGCCTTTGCAAAATTTGGTTCCGATTTGGATGCTGCCACTAAGTTGACTATTGAACGTGGTAGAAGAAACCAGGAAATCTTAAAGCAAGATCAATACGCACCGGTAACGGTTGAGCAACAAGTGGCGATTATCACCGCTTCAACTCGTGGCTTTATTGATAAAGTGCCTGTAAATAAAGTAAGACAATTCGAAAAAGAATTTGCTATACTGATGGAAGCTAACCACAGAAACGTGTTAGACAATTTCAGAGCGGGTAAGTTTGAAGATGCCGATGTTGCTATAGTAAAGCAAGTAGCAACTGATTTAGCTTCTAAATATTAATTGGAAATAGAGCTTGACTAAAAGTTGAGCTGATAAAAAGATAATTAAGATGCCGAATTTAAAAGAAGTAAAAGGACGAATTAATTCTGTTATCTCTACCCAACAGATTACCAAAGCCATGAAAATGGTTGCGGCAGCTAAGTTGCGTAGGTCTCAAGACAGAATTACACAAATGAGACCCTTTGCGCAGAAACTAACGGCTATCCTTCAAAATCTTTCTGCTTCGCAAGAACAAAATGCCGATGCGTGGTATAGCGCACAACGCGAAGTAAAGAAAGTTTTAATTGTAGCAGTAAGTTCTGATAGAGGTTTGTGTGGTTCCTTTAATTCGAATGTTTTTAAAGGTGTGTTAAAACTTTTAGCTGAGCGTTATCAAGAGCAGGCACAGGCTGGAAATGTTACCATCTTACCGATTGGTAAAAAAGCGTTTGAATTTTTCAGCAAAAGAAAAGGAAATGTAGTAGGTCAGTTTGCTGGTTTAATTCAGAATTTGAATTTTACCGGAGTAGCCGAAGCCGGAGATTTTTTAATGGAAGAATTTAAAAAGGGTAACTACGATAAAATTGAAATTGTTTATAACGAATTTAAAAACGTAGCTACACAAATTTTACGTACTGAACAATTCTTACCTGTAATGCCTGTTGCGAAGGAACAATCAACTTCTGAAGTAGATTATATTTACCAACCTGATAAAGAAGAAATCATTACAGGTTTGATTCCTAAGTCTTTGAAAGTTCAGTTGTTTAAGGCGTTGTTAGATTCAAATGCAGCAGAAAACGGTGCGAGAATGACAGCCATGGATAAAGCAACTGAAAACGCTGGCGAGTTATTAAAAGAATTAAAGTTGACTTACAACAGAACGAGACAAGCTGCAATTACAAAAGAAATTTTGGAAATTGTGGCAGGAGCTGAAGCGTTGAAATCAGCGTAATCATCTTAGAAATTATTTTGAAAAGCCCGGTGAACAGCCGGGTTTTTTGTTTTACCGATTTAACTTTTTTTACAAGCGATTGTTTTACAAGCATGTTGCAAGAAGAAATTGATCGCGTAATTGAAATGGCCTGGGAGGACCGAACGCCATTCGATGCCATCAAAGCGCAGTTTGGTTTATCAGAAAAAGAAGTAATTGAATTGATGCGCAACAACCTTACACAGGCCAGTTGGAAACGTTGGAGAGCGCGCGTGCAGGGAAGAAAAACCAAACATAGAAACTTAAGAGCGGAAGAAGTTGACCGTTTTAAATGCACTCGCCAACGCGCCATATCATCTAATAAAGTTTCGAAGAGATTGCGATAATATTAAACTTGCCTGTCGCGGTTAGTATGTTTCTTTAAAATTTTTCCCGCTTCTTTTTGTACATCGGCACGCTTAAGATGTTGATGAAGAATAGCCGAAGCTTTTTTGTACGTTTCTTCCATGTTAACAATCGGTTTCGGATAATCTCTCCCTAATTCAAATTGATACAAACCGGATTCTATGCCTGTTATTTTCCAGGGTTCGTGTTGTAAAGGCAATGGAAGATGTGCTAGTTCCGGAAGCCATTGTTTAATAAAAGCTGCATCAGCATCTTGTTCTATACTTTGTTTAACAGGATTATAAATGCGTATGGTATGAATACCCGTTACACCAGCTTGCATGTGAAACTGTGGATAATGGATGCCAGGCTCAAAATCTAAAAAGTAACTTCCCAATAACGTGGCACCTTCTTTCCAATCTTGCCAAAGATGATGCGTTAGAAAAGAAACTAACATGGCGCGCATTCTAAAATTGATATAACCAGTTTCTTTTAAACAACGCATGCAAGCGTCAACTAACGGATAACCTGTTTTACCTTCGGCCCAGGCTTTATATAGTTCAGGGTTGCTTTCGTTTCTAAGGGTGTTGTATTCGGCATTAAAATTTTCGAATTCGATGCGATCTTCCGTTTCAAATTTTTGTATGAAATGATCGCGCCACCGCAAGCGAGAGGCAAAATTTTGCAAGTTCCAACTTAAACTTTTGTTCTCTTTTCTGGCTTTTTCTGTTTGTTGATACACTTGCCTTACAGAAAGATTACCCCAGGCTAAATAAGGAGAAAGTCGGCTACAACCAGTTCGGGAAGCCAAAGGTTTAGAAATAGATTGATTGTACGCGAAAGCTCTTTGCGTTAAAAATGAATTTAAATATAGCTGAGCGTTAGATTCACCTCCCGGTTGAAAGTTTTTATTCTGAGGAAATTCAAGAAACGAAACATGTTTCGGTAAAGTGAAAAAGTTAATTTTATCAGGCTGAAATATAATCAAGGGTTGCTCCATTGTTTCATACCAATTGTCAACCCAATCTTTCCTATCTCTTAATTTTCTGATAATGCCACTTGTAGGAAATTCTATCCATGAAATGCGGTTTACATCAAATAGTTTTTTAACTTTTTTATCACGCTCGTAAGTGTGCCGTATGCCTGTTTCTTCATAACTCAATACTTGATGAATACGATATTGTTTTATCAATTGAATGAAAACAGTTTCGGCTTCATCTTCAAAAAAATGAATATGTGTTTGATAAGGCTTTAATTGTTTATTTATATCCTGCAGCGATTGTAAAATGAAATGTTTGTGCCTTTTGCTATAAATGGGTTGTTGAAATAAAGAAGGTTCAAGAATGTAAATCAACAAAGTGGGTACACCATTACAAGCTGCTTGTAGGCAAGCATGATCTTGCAAACGCAAATCTCTTTTAAACCATATGATTTGTAAAGCTTCCACATGCATGTAACAAGACTGGCAAATAAATGTTAAAAAAAAGACCAGTTGTTAGCCAGTCTTTTTGATTTTGTTCGTGTGAATTTTATCTCACAATAAATACTGCATTGCCAAACACAAACTTGCCTTGTTCCCAAAAGCAACGGAAGAGCGGGTTATCTACAAAGTAAATAATTTTACCTTGTCCTTTTTCTTCCACACCGAATGTGAGTGTATTGCTTTGCTTTTTATTCGATTTATATCCGGCAAAGCCAATTAAGGGTTTAACATCCTTTCCAAGTGAAGCAACGTTCCAACCATCTTCTAAATGATCGACACGCAAGTTGCTTGTTTTTAAGGAGTAATACGTATCATTTAATCCATACGCTAAGGGATGCGTGTTATCTACTTTAGCTTTATAGATGGCGCCATATATGTAATTCGATAATTCTTTTCTTTCGGTTGCATCGTATGGCGTTATACCACTTTTCTTCTCTATTTCATCTTCTGTTTTCTCTATAGATTTTTCTATTTCTTCAGAGGCGAATTGCTTAATCGAAAATCCTTTTTTATCTATAAAACTATTTAAAGCATCCCCAATGACAATCAATTTACCACCCGTTTGCACCCATTGTGACAAGCGATCGAGTTGTGCTTCATCAAACAAACTGTAATAACCTTCGGGCACAATTAAAACTGTGTATTGATTAAGGTTAACGCGTTTAAAGTAAGTTGTTCTGATTTGTGTAATAGGATAATCAATTTGTTGTTCGAAAAAATGCCATACCTCTCCGGCATTCAGAGATTCTACATCATCACCCATTAACATGGCTACCTTGGGTGCAGGTAAATACACAACATCGTACGAACCAAAATCTTTACCTGTATCTACCAATCCTGTTGGAGTAGTAAAAATAGAGCGATTGTAATTATTGGCTAAGGTTTTAATCGTGGCATCAAAATTACCAATGTGTTTGTTGTTGGTTTGCGTGATGATGATTGTTCCGGCTTTGAAAGAATTTCCATTTACTGTGAAGGGTCTGGCTGCTGTTCTTACTTTAACATTTTTCTTCTGTAAAGCAGCCACGAAGCGTACATCTTCAATTGTTTCGTATCGGAAAAGATAGGCATAAACTTGTTCACCTATTTGTTGCTTGGATTGAATGCTTTCAAACTTTTTTGTTGGATTGATTCTCTCTGTTAATGCATAAGCTTGTAAATCGTACGCATAAATTAAATTCCATGCCGTAATATCGTATGTTAAAGAATCGGGCACTTTGTATTGAGGTTCAAATACAGTGGTAATGAATCTCGACTTGGGTTGATAGGTATTAACTACGATATCATTACTTTCTATTGTTACATTACCTATACTTTGGTTTTGATAAATAAAGCCTTTCGTTGCTTTATTGTTTCCAGCTATACCAAATTGGATATCGTGTTGTTGCAACCATTTGGCTAAGCGATTCAGTTTATCAGGATTGTTATTTCCTTTGATAACGTATGTTTTATAAGTTCCGAAAGGATTGTTAATATTTTCTTTGTGGTACTTCTCGAATTCATCAACAACTTTAGTTGCATGTTGTGCAGTAATTTCAACCGTGCTGAGCCCTGTAGTATGATGATGTTTGATACGTTGCTCTAACATTAAAGGATCTCCTTCTTCAGTTTGGATGCTCAATCCGGCATAGCCACTTCCAGCCTGTTCGTACGTCATGCCAATGGCTCCGCTATATGTTGGGTAAGTATCGCCATAGGACGGATAATATAAATCGAAAACTTCTTTTGTAAAGTATAGCCAACCGTTGCTATCAAAATACTTGGCATTGTTTTTTCCGATAGTATGTTGAAATTCTCTTTGCCATTTGCTGATGACTGGATGATAGGGTTCTGCAGCGGGTGCGAAATAGTATGGACTGTTATAACCTTGTTCGTGAAAATCAACATGCACATGAGGTAACCATTGGTTATACACTGGAATTCGCGCGGCAGATTCTTTTTGCTGCATCCAGGCCCAATCGCGGTTAAGGTCGAACCAATAGTGGTTTGGTCTTCCGCCCGGCCAAGGTTCGCGGTGTTCTGCTGCTTCGCCATTTGTATTAGGGGTAGTATTAGAAAAAGCATTGTTGAAGTTAGCATAACGATCGCGGCCATCGGGGTTGATGCATGGGTCGATGATGACTACTGTATTTTTTAACCATTCTTTGGCTTTTGCAGACGTACACAATTCATACAAAGTAGTAATGGCTGCTTCCATAGCACTGGCTTCGTTGCCATGCACGTTGTAACTCATCCAAACGATAGCAATTTTGCTAGAAGATGGAGTTCCCTGCAATACGCCAGCACGGATTAAGTTATCTTTTCTTATCTCTTCAAGCTTTTTAAAATTTTCTTCGGATGCAATAATGGTGTAAAGCAAAGGTCGGTCTTCGTATGTTTTGCCATATTCATATACTTGAACGTTGCTGAGTTGAGCATCAACATAGTTAAAGTAATCCACCATTTCGTGGTGGCGGGTAAAACGATCACCACGGTTAAAGCCTAAAAATTCATCCGGACTTTTAATTGTTTGTGCGAATGAAATATGACTGATGGAAATAAAAAGAAATAAAACGGCTGATCGAAAAAACATAAGGTTACGATTTAACTTGTTTAAGAATTTGCGGTGTATGGTGGATCATGTGTTCTCTAAAAAAAATTAGGGCTTGAACCATACTTAATCGACCAGCTACCACATGTTTATATACTAATTTATGGACATGCTTTTCCGGTGTATTCACTAGAATAGATTTAAGTTCGAGATATAATAAGTCCCATTGAGCAATTAAATCAGAAAGGGTTACTACGTCAACTGTATTTTGAAGAACGGTTGTGGGAGCTTTGTATCGGATGGGAAGGCGTTGAGAAATCTTTAAGACCAACATCATCAAAGTATGTTTAACTCCAGCTTTTCCTAAGCTGTCGATACCTTGCGATTTCTTTTTAATGTATTGAAGCGATAATTTTTCAGCTGTATATAAATGGTTGAGAATTTCGAGAACCGACCATTGGTTAGGATTAAGCCTTTGGTTAATTTTTTCGGCTGGTAATGCTTTAGCACTATCTAGTAAGCTATTGCGCTTTTGAAGTAGTTTTTCGAAAGCCTGATGGAGTTGTTTATTCACGTTATTGAGTTTGGACAGTGTATAAAAGTATTAAATTATTTGGTGGGTAAGAAAATAGATTGTGTGAAAAGTAAAAAAGGTTGCCACATCTGTAGCAACCTTTGCTTATTTGGTAAGATGGCTTGTTAACTTACCTTATGTGTATTTAGTATGTTAAGCCAATCAGTCAATTCAACATTTTATGATTTAGGATAGTGATGGATTTATTTACTTTTACCAGTCACAATTAAAGTACAGTAAACGCTTAAGAAATAAATAATAGTTCAATAGCTTATGCGATAGCATTTCTATTGATAGTTAGTACCTCCAACTTTTTAAGTCTGCTCCTTTCGGTGCGCTTTCTTCTATGCGTTTTAAAATTTTAGGCAGATACATTGTATTATAACGCAAGCGAGAAACATAATTCGGATTAACCGGATCTCCATTCCAGCAATGTTCTGCTCTGTCGCCATAGGCTACTTCGCCTCCATAAAACGGATTGTTGGTTTTCTGTAAGAAATCTTCCATCAGGTACACTGCGTTGTTTAAATAATAGTTATCCATATCGCCACAATAGATATGGATTTTTCCTTTTAGTTTGGGGCCGAGTGTTGCCCAATCACGTTCAAGTATATGGCGTAAGTCGTAATTTTCTTTCCAGTAGGCAGCTACTTCTTTATCAATTTCTCCGGTTTCTTTATTGAATATTCTTTTTGGATAACCATCTTCTCCTTGTGGCGAGTAAACAGCTTCCCAAATATCCCATTGTTGCCCGCTACGCGATTTTGTGCCCAAGGCTAACTCATAATAATTACTATGTTGCATAGTAGATTGTATCTGCCCTAAATAATTGCGATGAGATGGAATCGGTAATTTTTTAAACTCGCTATCGTACCAATACGCATTTTTATCTTTATAAATATCAACTAAACAATAAGCACGAAAATCAATCGGGTCGGGGCAAGCAGCAAAGCATCCGTTAAATTCATCCGGATAAAACATTTGTACCGCTAAGGCTTCCCAACCTCCGGTAGAACCTCCATAGGTAAAGCGCGCCCATCCTTCACCAATTCCTCTAAATTGTTTTTCAATTTCAGGTATTAATTCTTGCATGATGGCATCGCCATATGGCCCAACGTTAGCCGAGTTTACGGCATACGAATCATCATAATACGGATTGGCATGTTGAATTTCTATCACGAGAAAGCGCGGAAAATTTTTGGAAGTCCACTGCTTATAAATATTATAAGCTTCTTGCGCTTGAAATTTTTTATAGCCATAAATACCAAATCTGCTGCTGTAATCGCTCGTGTCCATATCAGCAGGAGGTGGTGTTTCACTAAAGCCACCAAAATCGGCCGGGAAATGACCATGATAAATCATTAAAGGATAGCGAGCTTCTGGATGTTGGTCAAAACCTTCGGGCACTAAAACGTGCGCACCTAAGTACATGGGTTTACCCCAAAATTCTGTTAACAGTTTACTTTGGAATTTAATGTGTTTAACATACTTGGTGTCTTTAGGTTCTTCTATTGGCGGAATGCTTTCCGTTAGTTCAATCGAAATGGTTTCGCCTGTTTTATGAATGGAAACTTTGGTTGGTTTAGAATAAAAATTACCTGGCTTTCGATTCCATTGCTGGCCTTCGCCTTTATCGGGAGGAAGTTTTACTGTTTTTCCATTTTTAAGTGTAAAGGTTTCGTAACGATTTAGCAAGGCCTGCATATAATAATCACCAGCCGGAATTTCTTTTAAATGCTGTATAGGGTAACCAAATGCATTGTTGCGGATAATTTTTTGGCTTCCGCTGGCCCAGTTTTCCACATCTATACCAAAAACCAATTGCGTTTTTAAATCGTCTGTTATTTGAAAGCGCGGTTCTGCTGTGCTATCGGTTGAAAGCAAGAGAAGCAAACGACCATCTTGCGCCTGATCAGTTAACGCTTGGCTATAGGTTATTGAAAAATTAACGGATTCGTTTTGTTTACAACAAGCAAACAGAACAGCGAGTAGTAAAAGAGAAAATGATTTAGGCATGGGTAAAGTGTTAAGGCGAACTTGAAGTTAACGGAGTTTCTTAACAGTTCCAAATGAACAATAACTCTGCTACAATAGCATTACCATTTTAGTTTTATTTCTTCTTCTTTATCGAAGGGTACTTTTACGCGAATGCCTTTGTATTTTACGGTGGCTGTGCCAACATATTTTACTTTTACTTTTTTAGCACCAAGTAAACCTAATAAATTGTTGAGCACGCCTTCTTCCTTCAAATCAACGTTAATTTCTAAAGGCACAATAAACTCTGATTCGCCTTTAACAGGTACAGAAAATTCCTGGTTTACAGCTGCAGATTTTTTTCCGGATACATAAATCACTGCATCTATTTTCTTTAATTCTCCTTTTTGTTTATTCGGATTATAAAATACAACATCCGATTTGATAACTGGTTTATCATCTACCTCGGCCCGCATATTTCTGATGCCTCTGAACTCCACACTTTGTTTGGGTGCGCAGGCTGCTACCATCAGCATAATAAAAAGGAATACGAACCCAGTATAAAGTATTTTCATTTTCATTTCTTTCATTGTTATTCGAACGTAAGTATAGACAAGTAAATCGTAATTTTGTTACATGGAACAAGTTTTTGATGCAATTGCCGATGGATTGGCCGACAAACAATATGCCATTGTAGATAATTTTTTAAAGGAAGAAGAAGTTGATGCTATTTTAAAGGAAGATCACTTTCAGCATTATCAGCAGCATTTTAAAAAAGCCGGCATTGGCAAACAAGCTAATGCACAAATTAACGAAGCCATTCGCGGAGATTTTATTTCGTGGATTGATCCGCAAACTGCATTGCCTTCAACTCAAGTTTATCTTTCTCGATTGCAAAACTTGATTCAATTTCTTAACAGAGCTTTGTTTCTCAGTTTAAAAGATGCTGAGGTGCATCAAACTGTTTATCCTATAGGTAGTTATTACAAACGCCATCTCGATCAGTTTAAAAAAGATGATGCAAGAAAACTTTCCGTTATTCTGTATCTGAATAAAAACTGGAAGGAAGAAAATGGTGGACAACTAAGAATCTATACAAATGATCAATCCTTTGATATTCTTCCGCTGGCCGGTCGCTTGGTTTGCTTTCGGAGCGATGCATTAGAGCACGAAGTATTGCCTGCCACGCGCGAGCGTTTAAGCATTACGGGTTGGATTTTAGATAGGATAAAAATTTAAACCAGTTGCCTCAATGCAATTTCGAAAGAAGTTTGCGCAATATTGGTTTTGTTTGGACTTGCTTTAAATGTTTTTACTAAAGCTTTGCGAATGGTTTGGGAGATGTCGGTAAAGATGGCCTCATCTTTCATGCTTACTTCGCGTTCCATAAAATAAGCAAACACGCGTGCCATGCCACAGTTCGCTATAAAATCGGGGATAACAGAAATTTGCTGATCGGCATGTAATCCGGTTGAACCAAAAAATATTTCAGGATCGGCAAACGGAACGTTGGCTCCACTCGAAATTACTTCTAAGCCTGATTGAATCATGCTATCGATTTGATTGCGCGTAACCAATCTACTGGCAGCTGCCGGAATAAATATTTCGAAAGATTGTTTCCACAGTTTTTCATTCACAACTTCGAAAGGCAATAGATCTGATGATACTAATTTATTGCCATCGCGATTTACCACTAACTCGTTAATTTCTTCTTGCGAAAAACCTTCGGGTTTTAACAAACCACCTTCTTTGGTTAAAATGCCAATTACTTTTACGCCCATCTTTGCTAAATAAAATCCTGCGGCTGCGCCTACATTTCCCCAACCTTGCACAACAGCTCTTTTACCTGCGGCTTGTCCTCCCCAAATTTCGTAATAGTGTTTAACTGCTTCTGCAACACCATACCCGGTGCACATATCGGCAATAGTATATTTTTTAGTAAGGTCAGGCACATAGTTGGCTTCTTCAATTACTTTAACCACACCTTGTCTTAACTGCCCAATGCGGTTTACTTTTTGTGCTTCAGTTGGTTTGTAGTGCCCGGTAAATACACCTTCCTGCGGATGCCAGATGCCACTGTCTTCTGTAATCGGAATTACTTCATGTATTTCATCTACGTTTAAATCGCCACCTGTTCCGTAATAATATTTAAGCAGAGGCATTACGGCAGCATACCAACGTTGCAACACACCAGTTTTGCGCGGATCATTAGGATCGAAATTGATACCGGATTTTGCACCCCCAATTGGCGGACCGGAAACCGTAAATTTTACTTCCATGGTTTTGGCCAGCGATTCTACTTCGCGTTTATCTAACCCAGCACGCATACGCGTTCCTCCACCTGCTGCACCACCACGCAATGAATTAATAACTACCCAACCAACAGCATCTGTTTCAGGGTCTTTCCATTCAAAAACGATTTCAGGTTTTTTGTTTTCAAATTTTAATAACAGGTCTTTCATATTGAGCGATTTAACTCTTTAATTTTTCCTTTACCTTGCGTGTTCAACCAAGAGCCAATACAAGAGTATTTTTATTCATGCAGCACGTACAACAACTCGTATTAGATATTGGCAATTCGGTCGCGAAGGTAGGAATTTTCAATCAACACGAACTCATAAAGGAACAAACGTTTGTTCACGAAGGAAACTTGATTTCATTTCTTCAATCTATACAATTTACACACGCCATTTACAGCACCGTTCGCGCAAACCCTGAGGCATGGATGGAAGCTTTGCAGGGTAAAGGAAATGTTTTTCAACTCACCAGTACATTACCTGTTCCGATACAAAATAACTATGCAACACCCCATACTTTAGGCATGGATAGGTTGGCAGCAGTATGCGGTGCCAAACAAATGTTTCCTGCGGATGCTTGTTTGGTTATTGATGCCGGAACTTGCATCACTTACGATTTTGTTTCTGCCGATGGCATTTACTTTGGTGGTGGAATTTCGCCAGGCATTTTGATGCGATTAAAAGCTATGCATCAATTTACTGCAAAATTACCCGTTGTTGAGTTTAACCCGAATGCAGAACTAGTAGGCGAGAGCACGATAACGTGTATGCAAAGTGGAGTTGCTTACGGCACTCTAACTGAAATAGAAGGCATTATAGAGCGTTATAGAGAAAAATTTGGCAAAATGAAGGTGATATTATGCGGTGGCGATACGCAATTTTTTGAAAAACAACTGAAAGGGGCCATATTTGCGGTCCAAAATATGGTATTAAGAGGTTTAAACAGCATTTTACAGCATAATGTCGGTCAATTTTAAAGTAATTTTTTGCACAGCACTGGTTGTACTGACATACAATTTGGTTTCGGCACAAGCTGTTAAAAGTCCTTTTACAACCTTTGGCATTGGCGATGTATTTGGTAGTTCGATGGCACACAACCAGGGTATGGGCGGTGTTGGGTATAGCCAGCCGCAGGTATTGTTTTTAAATAACCAGAATCCGGCACTTCTTCCTTACAATGTATTTTCGGTTTTTCAGGCAGGTATAATTGCAGAAGATGTTACGCTTTCCAACGGCACCACCAGCGGTAAGTCCAGAGGAGGAAACCTCAATTATCTGGCGCTCGCATTTCCACTTAAATTCAGAAAAGCTTCTACAGCTATAGGCATCAGGCCATATTCAAAAGTTAATTATAGTTTTTCGTATACAGAACCCATCGAAAATTCTAATCAAACTGTGCCGGTATCAGAAGAAGGAACCGGGGGAATTACTGAGTTGTATTGGAACAACGGTTTCCTTATCACGCAAAATTTCAGTGTTGGTGTTAGTGCATCGTACTTATTTGGCAATATTGTTGAGTCTTATGATGGCCAGGCGCGAGCAGAAAATCAGCAAATAGGATTTCGCGTGGGCATTAAGGAAGACACCTATGCAAAAGGATTTCAAGGAGGAATAGGCCTTGCCTATACAATTGATTCTTTAACCAAGAAAAACCACAGATTTAATGTAGGTTTTGTGTACAAAGTAAGGGCTTCGCTTAATACCGATTTTACAACGGATTTATACACGATCAATGCCCTTTCTGGCGACACTGTTTTAACCCAACGATTAAGTGTTTTAAACGGGAACATAACATTACCAGCCACAGTAGGGTTTGGTATATCGTATGGGAGAGATAGAAAATGGAACGCAGGTATTGATATTACACTACAAGATTGGCGCAATTTCAGATCGGTAAATAAAGATGAAGAAAAAAGTTTGACTAACTCGTGGAGGATAGCCGCAGGAGCAGAGATTATACCAGATATCATCTCAACAAATTTGTTAAAACGAATAACTTACCGAGCCGGATTTAGTTATGAACAACTTCCCTTTTTGGTGAACGGCAATAACGTATCTGATTTTGGCATTAATTTTGGACTCTCCATACCAGCCGGCAGATCAAGCATCGATCTCGGGCTTAGAACAGGAAGAAGAGGAAATGTAAGCGACAACCAGTTAAGCGAGCAGTATTGGAAACTTTACCTGGGCCTAAGCCTGAACGACCAGTGGTTTATTAAAAGAAAATTTGACTAGAAACCTAAATGAAAATGAGAAACAATGTTTTAAGTCTTGCCTTCGTAGCCGCAAGTTTTTTTGCAGTAGAGCAAGCACACGCGCAGTGTAAGGAATGGAAATGGCCCGAAAATAAAGCTAAGGCAGAGGAGTGCAATGTGTTGTATTCAGACGCTGTAAAGAATGGTCATTATAAGCAAGCAATTGCACCACACCAGTGGTTATTGCAAAATGCACCCAACTTAAACACAAGCATTTACATTCAAGGTGCAGAATTGTTTGATAAGTTAGCAGATCAGGAAAAAGATCCTGCTAAAAAGCAAGTATATGCAGACTCGCTAATGATCGTTTACGATATGCGCATTCAAAATTGTGGAGAAGAAGCAAGCGTAATAAACAGAAAAGCATTGTCGTTCTACAAGTTCAATTTAAATGGTGCCAAAGCAGGCGAAGTTTTGCCGTTAATGGATAAAGCATTTGAATTAAATGGAAATAACGTAAGCGATGGATTGCTAGTACCTTACATGCAAGCCGTTCGTGTAGGCGCATTAAAACTGAAAAACTTAAACGAAGAACAAATACTGGCTCGTTACGATAAAGTTTCTGCCGTAATTGACGCAAAAATTAAAAAAGCTATTGCCGATCAAAAACCAACAGATAAACTTCTTAAGTATAAAGATGATGTAGACGCCATCTTAATAACGTTGGTAAAAGTGGATTGTAACTTTGTTAGAAAAAATTTAGCACCTAAATTTAAAGCTAACCCAACCGATGTTGTATTAGCAAAGAAGATTTTTGCCTTCATGTTAAAAGACAAGTGTACTGATGATCCGCTTTGGTTAGAGGCAGGAGAGGCCATTCATAAAGTTGAGCAAGATTATGGTTTGGCAAAAAATTTAGGTATGCGCTACACCAGTTTAGAAAATTTCGAAAAGGCAGAATTTTATTTAGGAGAAGCATTTACCTTAGCTAAAAGTAATCAAGACAAAGCAGAAGTTCTATTGCTACAAGGAAGTATAGCAGGAAAACGCGGCAGCAAAGCCGAAGCCAGAAGATTGTTCCGCCAGGCAGTTGAAACAGATCCTGCTAATAAAGATGGGTACGAAAAAATTGGCGATTTGTACTACAATAGCTTTAACGAATGTGCTAAACGCGAAAACCAGGCAGACGACCGCGCAGTATATTTATTAGCGTATGATTATTTCGCGAAAGCTGGAGCAACTCAGAAAATGAGCGCAGCCAGATCAGCCTTCCCTTCTAAAGAAGATATCTTCTTAGTGAACTACCAACAAGGACAGTCTATAAGCGTAGGCTGCTGGATTGGCGAGTCTACTACTGTTCGCACAAGAGATTAAACAATACCAAACAAGCAAAGCCATCCTTAGGAGGATGGCTTTTTTGTTTTAGGTAATTTTTTTAAATAAAAGATTACTCAAGGGGTTAACCGCCACCACGAAATCTTCGATATGAAAAGAATTCTTATTCCAGTATTTGCAATCTGTACATACGCTTGTGCCCCTGTAGAAAACAAGGAGCCACAAGAGTATAAAGGACCGTTACGCGAGGTGGAAAACATGGAATTATTTTACACAGAAGAAAACCTTGTAAAAGTAAAAATGAAAGCCGCTATGGTTTATGAGTTTATGGATGGCGACAGGGAATTTCCGAAAGGTATTTATATGGAATTTTACGATGTAACGGGCCGGTTAGAGTCTACTCTAAAAGCTAATCACGCTTATTTCTTTAAAAAAGAAAATCAATGGCGTGGCAGAGGCGATGTAATTGTAAAAAATCTTTTAAAAGACGAACAACTAAACACCGAAGAATTGTTTTGGAAACCAATTGACAAAAAGATTTTCACTGAAAAATTTGTAACGATCAGGCAACAAAGAGATGTAATCTACGGACAAGGCATGAACGCCAAGCAAGACCTTAGCGATTTCGAAATGCAAACTGTAACCGGAGATTTTGAAGTAAAAGAAGACCAATGAAGTTAACAGACGCACTCTTACTTGCAGCTTCTGCTGCGTTTTTTATCATGGGTTTGCATCAGATTATGACCTACGGTTTTGCCAACGGGTATTGGGCAGTAATGATTTCTACCATCTTATTCTTTTTTTTAGTTTACCGAAGGGTAACTACCAACATGAAAAAAGCCGGGCAAGAAGGAAAGCAACAGGCAGGCAAAACTAAAAAGCAAAAAAACAAACGATAGAACTCCATAAGGAAAAAGCCAAAGGCTAAATAATCCTTTTTATCTTATTAAATAAACCATTGCCATAGGGGTAAACCCGCTTAAGGTTGTCATAACCGAAACCGCTTATTTTCGTATGTTGCATTGTAACCAACAAAGCAGTGCAAGTTTTCCCTTCTCAACAATTGGATGCCATACGACAAGGCGATGAAACTGCTTTTGAAATGGTTTTTCGAGAATATTACCAAGCTTTGTGCCGCTATGCCTATACTTTTTTGGCCGACCATGACGAGGCTGAGGAGGTTGTACAAGCTTCTTTTACAGGTATCTGGGACAAACGAACAGAGTTATCTATTACCGTTTCTTTAAAATCGTATCTCTACCAAACTATTCGTAACCGTTGCTTAAACATTATCAAACACGAAAAAGTAAAACAAGAACACGCCAACCATACTTTGTGGGTAAACAAAGAAGGCTACGAGGGCACGTCATCAAAAATATTGGCCGATGAATTAGAATTGAAAATTGGCGAAGCCATGCAAAAATTACCCGAACAGTGCCGACTGGTTTTTACGATGAGCAGATTCGAAGAATTAAAATACCAAGAGATTGCCGACCAATTACAGATTTCAGTTAAAACGGTAGAAAACCAAATTGGCAAAGCATTGAAAATTATGCGAGAAGAATTAAGCGATTATCTTCCCGTTATTTTATTATTGTTTAAAGGACTTTTAGATTGAGTAAACTGCCTTACGATATTGACGAACTCATCGGCAAATACTTACATGCCGAAACTACTTTGCAAGAGGCTGAGTGGTTATTGCAATGGCGTAAAGAAAATGAGGCAAACGAAAAATATTTTAATCAACTTAAAACAATTTTTGAGCGTGCTGCGCAAGTAAAATCAGACCGTGTTTATAATACCGATGCAGCCTGGCAAAAAGTAGCGCAACATATAGATCAAAAGAAAACACGCACTTTATTCCCAACACAGTTTTTAAGATATGCTGCAGCGATTAGTGTTTTGTTTATTTCGGGTTGGTTGTTGTATCAACAATTTATTAAAGTAGAAAGATTAAATGTAACTGCTGAAAATGCTATTGTGAAAGATACTTTACCCGATGGCACAACGGTAGTTCTGAACAAACAATCTGCGTTGGCAATTGAATTGAAAAGAGGAGGAAGTAAAAAATTGTTGAAACTAAATGGCGAAGCAAAGTTTATCGTTAGCAATGAAAAATCGGATGAACTGATTGTGCAGGCCGGAGAAACTTTTATCAAAGATATTGGAACAGTTTTTAATGTAAAGGCTTATCCTGAACAAAACACAATTGAGGTTACCGTGTTGGATGGAGAAGTAATGTTTTACACGGCCGACCAAAAAGGAATTACACTTAAAGCCGGCATGAAAGGTTTATATAACAAAAACTTAAAATCTTTTGCAATAGATAAACCAGATACGAATGTGGTAGCCTATGCCAATAGAAATTTTGTTTTTGAAGAAACTAGTTTAGCCGAAGTAGTACAGGCATTAAACGCGATTTATGAAAAGCCAATTAAGGTAGATGATGCCATTAAAAATTGTAAAGTAACCGTAACATTTGAAGGAGAAGAGATAGAAACCATCGCTGAAATTATAGCAGAAACGTTAGGGTTAACTTTTGAGGACAAAGGAGATTCCGTTTTATTAAAAGGAAATGCATGCCAATAACATGAAAAATGGGATTGTTACTTTGTTTGTACTTTTTGTTTTTAGCACCATTGTGTTGGCACAAGGTGCCCTTCCTCCATTGGAAAGAATTATTTCTATAGAAGCAAAAGATCAAAAAATTGCAGATATTTTAAAATCCATAGGACAAACGGGAGGTTTTACATTTTCATATTCATCAAAAGCTTTTCAATCCAAAGAAGTAAAAAGTATATCCGTTCAACAAAAATCTGTTCGCGAAACTTTAGAGCTGTTATTTGATGGATCAATTCAATACAAACAGAAAAAAAACTATATCATTTTAAGCAAAGCGGCTGACAAAGAAATTGTAGTAAGCGGATATATAACTGATAATAAAACCGGAGAAAGATTAAAAGCAGTAAGTGTTTACGATCCTGTTTCTTTGCGTTCTGCTATTACCGATGAGTATGGATATTTTCAATTAAGTATTGATAAAGAGAAGAGCAAAGAACAACTAGAAATTGCAGTACAAAAAAGTCAATACGAAACATCAACTTTAAAAGTATCCGGAAAAAAATCTTCTTTCAATTCCGTTTCATTGGGTGTAGACAAAGTGAAATGGAAAAAATTTACCGATAGTGTAGATAGTAAGGTAAACCGATTCTGGAAACTAACGAAAACTTCTGTTGGTAATATAAACCTTACCAACATCAGAGACACCTTGCACAGAAGTTGGCAGGTTTCTTTTGTTCCTTTTGTAGGCACTAATCACAAATTAAGTGGCAACGTAGTGAATGATCTTTCGCTCAATATTTTAGGTGGCTATTCTGCGGGAACAACAGGAGCAGAGTTTGGTGGTTTATTTAATATAGACAGGGGTGATGTTCAATACGGACAGTTTGCGGGTTTATTTAACTTAAATGGTGGTACAACACAAGGCGCGCAATTTGCCGGACTCTTCAATGTTAATCTCGGCCCAACTAAAGATTTTCAATCGGCTGGTTTATTCAATGTAAATGTTGACGCAACAAATGCTATACAGTTGGCCGGTTTAGTCAACATGAATGCTGAGAATAGTTCGGGCGCACAGTTAGCCGGATTAATCAATACCGCCATGAAAGGGTATGAAGGAGCACAGGTTGCAGGCCTCATTAACTTTTCTACAAAAAAACACCGTGGAGCACAAGTTGCAGGATTAATAAACATCAATACCGGTAGGCTATATGGTTCGCAAGTTTCCGGTTTACTTAATGTTGGAAATAAAATAAAGGGTTCGCAAGTTGGTTTACTAAACATTGCCGATTCTGTTTCGGGGGTTCCTTTTGGTTTGTTGAGTTTTGTTGGCAAAGGGTATCATAAAATTGAAATAGCAGCGGATGAGATTATGCCAGTTCATATTTCATTTCGCACTGGAGTACATAAATTGTATAACATTTTTACAGCAGGTGTAAGACCAAGTTCAGCCGATACCGTAACGTGGATGTTTGGTTATGGTTTAGGAACAGCACCTAAAATAACAAAATGGCTTTCGTTAAATATCGATGCAACAGCCAATCAATTGGTTAAAGGAAATGTTGAAAAACTAAATTTAATTAATAGGTTGTATGTGGGGTTTGATTTTCATTTGACTAAAAATCTTTCGCTCACAGCAGGAGCAACTTATAACTTGCGAATTTTTGATTCAGCTTTCCAAAACCATGCTGATTTATTTACTTATGCAAAACCTACAGTAATAACAAAAGGAGAATTAAATGATAGGTATAATTACCAAGGTTGGTTTGGTGCAAAAGTAGGCATTCGCTTTTTATAAACTTAATGTGCTTCTAACCAATTGTTACCTACTCCTGCCTCTACTTCCATAGGTACTTCTAACTGAATGGCATATTTCATCAGGCGTATCACTTTTTCTTTTACATAGTCTACTTCTTGCTTATGCACATCAAAAACCAATTCATCATGCACTTGCATAATCATTTTGGTTTGCAGTTTTTCACGTTTCAACCATTCTTGAATAGTAATCATCGCTACTTTGATAATGTCAGCTGCACTGCCTTGTATAGGAGCGTTAATGGCATTGCGTTCTGCAAATCCTCGTGTGGTTACATTTTTAGAATTGATGTCGCGTAAATATCTTCTTCTTCCTAAAATAGTTTCTACATATTCTGTTTCGCGGGCGTGGTTGATGGAATCATCCATGTATCGTTTGATGCCTGCGAATTCCTTAAAGTACGCCTCAATAATTTCTGAAGCTTCTGTTCTGCTTATACCCAGGTTTTGCGATAAACCAAACGCTGTACTTCCATATAAAATGCCAAAGTTTACTTCTTTAGCTTTTCTGCGCATATCGGGCGTTACGTTTTCTAAATCAACTTTAAAAACTTTTGCGGCTGTGGTAGCATGTATATCGCGTTTGTTTTTAAAGGCTTCGATCATGGTAGCATCTTTGGCGAATGCAGCCGCAATGCGCAATTCAATTTGCGAGTAGTCGGCCGATAAAATTAAATAATCGGAACTGCGCGGAATAAACGCTTTGCGAATTG
>JAJTEH010000059.1 GCA_021298355.1 Flammeovirgaceae bacterium | reverse complement strand
GATGGCCGCTGCAATGTTGTTACCCGATGTTGTGGCTATGGTAGGGTTTGGATAAGTGCCTGCTAAATCTCCTGCTGCTGCGCCACCGGGTGCAACTCCCGAAATGGCTAAGTTACCTGCGTTGGTTATTCTTCCTTGTGCATCTACCGTAAAACTAGGCACTTGCGTGGCCGTACCATATGTGCCGGCTGTTACAGCTGTGTTGGCCAGGCTTATTGTGCCGGTGTTGCTTATTGGGCCACCCGATAAACCTGTGCCTGTAGCAATGTTTGTTACTGTGCCGAAGGCCGGTGTTGTCCAGGTGGGTACACCAGCGTTTGTAGCTAGTATCTGACCGTTGGTTCCGGATGTTAGTTTGTTAACGGCTACTCCATTGGCAATTTTAGCATTGGTAATGGCCGCATCCGAAACATCAGCTGTGGCTACGGTTCCGTCAGCGATTTTAGCTGAAGTTACTACACTGTTATTTAAAGTGGGGTTAGGATAAACACCTGTTAAATCTCCACCGGCACTACCTCCGGGCAAAGCTCCATTTATAGAAATGGCATTGCCACCGCTAATGGTTAGGGTACCTGTAGATGGGTTAAATCCTAAGGTTTGGGAATCTGTACCGGTACTGTCTTCAATAACGATCCACACGGTGCCCGTCCAAAAACAAAACTTGTTTATGTCTGTATCAAAAACAAGCAAGCCTTTTTCTGCCGCTGATAAAGAATTTACAAAAGCTGGTGCGGTTCTCTGCGCAGTACTTAAGCGAGGTACTAACAGACCTTGGTTTCCTGAGGGTGATCTTAAATCTAAAACTGATCGTGGGTTGGGGGTTTCAGTTCCGATTCCAACTTGGGCTTGTGCTTGATAAACAAAAAAGATGCACAACCACAAAAGAATGAAGCGTAGGGAGGATTTCATTTTCTTTGGTTTTTCGAACCGAATTTACCGCTTTTTAACAAAAAGCAGAACATTAATTTTTAAGGCGTTGAAATGCTGATAGGCTATTCGAAATACCCTAATCTGAACTTAAATCAAGAAATGTATGTAGGTGAAGGCAAGTCTGTTGGTTAGCCTATAGGCCTGCCTTAGGATGCCACAGGTTTTGTAAGCATTGCTTTATTTTGTTTGATATTCCATTGTTGCCATCTAAGCACTCTTGTGGTTCTTTATCACTTACTCTTTTATGCATTAGATAACATGATTGGGTGGTTTACTGCATATTTTTTTGGTAAAGATGATGTATACCCCTTGATGTGCAGCAGCAAAACACAGTTGATTTAGACATGTATTTCTGTTTGCATTTTAATGCCCGGTTGTAGATGCTTTTAACCTTTTGCTGATTCTGTTTTTGGTTTCTGTGTTTTGCCTTTTTTTGCAAGCGTTAGCTTTTGTGACCTGATATGGAGCATGAACGTAATGTGATTGGTGTATTTCTTATCAAATAATTAGTGATAAGGCATGTACCTCACACCTCACACCTCACACCTTTCTATACCAAACATTAAGTGGAATCTTTCTTTTGCTGGTTTTGTTGGGAGTAGTAGACTTACCTTTACAAGATGGAATCCTTAAGTATTAAAAATATGGTTTGCGACCGTTGTATTAAGGCAGTGAAGGATGTTTTAGTGCAAGCAAAGGTGGCTTACAGCGAAGTAACTTTAGGACAAGTTATTTTAGCTGAACCGTTACCTGCGGGAAAACACGATGAAGTAAATAGGATGCTAAGAGAAAATGGTTTTGAAGTGGTTGACACTAGAAAAGCAAAGATCGTTAATGCTATAAAGAGTACGCTTATCCAACACCTAGACAACCGCACTACACAACTTGATAAACAAAATTGGTCCGAGATTTTAACATCAGTTTTACCCTTTGAGTACACTTATCTTAGCACTTTGTTTTCTTCCGTTGAGGGTATACCTATTGAACAATATGTTATTCGGTTACGAATTGAGAAAGCTAAAGAATTACTTCTATACGATGATTTAACACTAAGTGAGATATCCGATCGATTAGGCTACAGTAGTGTGGCTCACTTATCGGCACAGTTTAAAAAAGTAACAGGTATGAGCCCCTCGCAAGTAAAGAAAGCTGAGAAGCCGAACCTGTTGCGAAAACCTTTAGATGAAGTTTGATAATAAAGAAAACATTTCTGATTAAAATGTAAAACTACAATCTATACAGAATCTTACCTTTGCATTGAGTAGTACTTACTTGTTTAGCTATGAAAACAATACATTATAAAACAAACTTAAAATGTTCGGGGTGTGTGGCAAAGGTAACTCCTTTTTTAAACGAAATAAGCGGAGAGGGGAATTGGTCGGTTGATTTACATCAACCTATTAAGTATGTACTTGTTAATGCAGATATTTCTTTCGAAAAAATTAAACAGGCTTTTGATAAAGCCGGGTTTAAAGTAGAAGAATAAAAAGGTAAGCAGCATTTTTGTATGCCCCTTAACTTTCGGGGTAGATTTATTTAGGAATAGTTACGATAACCTTAGTTCCGTTGGTAGGAATTTTATCATACTTTCTATCTATTACCAACAAGGCATGGCCTGGTTTAGTATGGTTTAGTAATTCAAATCTTTCGGCTATAATAAAAGTACCACGCGATGTTTTACCCGGCAGTGTTTGTTTGTTGGCTCTGGATGTTTCTAAACCGATGCCATCATCTTCTATAGTAATTTTTAAAATATCATCTTCTTCTTGAAGAAAAATAGAAACTGTTCCTCCCTTTTCTTTTGGTAATATGCCATGCCAGATGGCATTTTCTACAAAGGGTTGTAAAACAAGCGAAGGTACTTTCCATTGTGTAAGAGAAAGTTCGTTTGCATAGGTAATGGTGTATTGAAGGCGGCCTTCGAACCGTAATTTTTCGAACTCTAAATAGAGCTCTATATTTTTTAACTCTTTTTCTAACGATATGCGGCTACTTTCCAGCAGCTCTAAATTTACTTGCATCAGGCGCGCAAATTTAGATAAATACCCAAGCGTTTTTCGTTGATCGTTACGCGTAACAAAAAGTTGAATAGAGTTAATTGCATTATTTAAAAAATGTGGATTAAGCATATTGCGTAACACTTTATGCTCTAACTCTTTTCGTCTTTGCTCTTCGGTAAACTTTTTAAACTTTGCGCGCATTATTGCTTTATAAATAAGAATAATTGCAAAGGATAAAACAATCAGTAACACAACACTTCCCAGTAGTATTGCCCACACTTGCAGGTAAATTGGTTTTGCAATAAAAAAAGTTACTGTCTCGGTAGAGGATGAAATGTTATTGATTGTGTCTTGCAATTTTAGTTTTATGGTAAATTGTCCATAGGGTAATTGTAAAAACGATAACCTTCTGGACTTCCCGGCATTTACCCACTTGCCATCGTTAATGCTATACCACATGCTTACTTCGTGGTTGCTGTAGCCATACCCTGCCGAACATTGCAAAACAACAGATTGAGTGTTGGCCGGTAATGTACGAATACCATTCTCTGATTTAATTGGCTTACCATCGGCCAGTTGTTCGCTTACAATAATTTTTAACGGAAAGGGGCGATAGGCTGCCATCCAGGAGCCTACTTCGAAAACAGATACATCCGTAGACGACAAAACATATAGCTTATCGTTATTTTCGGTGTAGGTAATGTCAAATAAATCGTTTGGTATACCAGAGTATCTGTTTAAAATACTGAAGTGTTTTTCGCGGTAAAGCAATAGTCCTTCGGGGGTTGCTCCCCAAAGATTACCGTATTTGTCGGCAGTAATTGCATTAAAACGCAAATCTGGAAAAACTTTTTTTACTTGGTTGTTACCGTTTAGTGTAAACAAACCATTATTCGTTGCTATCCAGAATAAATTTCTTCGGTAATCCCGAACGATATCGTTTATTGCTTCTTCGATTATTGGTTTAAGTTGGTGTTGTTGTTCTTGATTGTAGAGGAACAAACCTCTATGTGTTCCAACTAAAATGGTTTCGTTAAAGCCATCGCTTAAACTTCGGATGATATCGTCTTTAAATTGTTTTATGGGTTGTGCCATTGTAAAGGAAGCATCTACCTTAACTAAACCCATGCGCATACCTGCCCAATAATTTCCTTTGGAATCTGTTAAGAACGTTGACTGTGTGGATACAAACCTAAGTGTATCAATCATGTTGCCGCGAATTCTTGTGATGGTTGCCAGATTGCCTATTATTGTTTCGTTCGTGAGCTTATTTTTTTGTAAATACCTAACGCCTGCATTAAATTCAATTTTAGTTGATTTGTCTTCGAAACTTTCGCTGGCATTTGGGTGTATGTGTATGGCACGTTTGCTTGTGCTAAAAACACTTACGTTAGTATCATTTATTGTGTTAAGATGCGGGCTGATTAAGCCTGTAATAGCAAAGGTTTTAATTTGTAAACCCGGCAAATACCAAACTCCTTGGCCATATGTGGCAAGCCATATTCCACCTTGTTTATCCTGAAACATATCGTTTAACACTGGCCCTTCGAGTATTACCTTGGCGGCATCGAGCGTGGGAGGTAAATGCCAGAGTTTTCCATTTCCTTCTGCTATAAGCACGCTGCCATCGTTTAGCTTAAGCATGTTTCGCGAAGAAAAACTGAAATTTCCGGATAAAATAGATTTTAACTCTTTTGTTTTAAAATTACCGATAAGAATGGACTGGGAGTTTATCAAAATGTTTTCTTCATCCAGCGGTATGGCATAATTAGTAAAGGCAAAACCATAGTCTGTTTCCCAGTTGAAGTTAACGGATTCAAATTTATCTTTGGCCGTGTTGTATTTATAAATGCCGTACGAGCAAGCATATAGTTCATCGTTGAAAGAAAAAATCGAAATAACTTTTTTTGTTGAATACGCAATATCCTGGTTATAGCTTTTAGTGGTATCTGCTGTTATTTTACTCAGCATTAAGTTTCGGTCTACTACCCATATTGCATTTTTATGCTGCAAAACAGAAACCGGAAACTTAATGTTGGGAGCCAAGCTTTTTACCGTGTCTATGGTGTAGCCATCTGTACATTGTAGGCCTCCTCCGAATGTCGACAGTATTGTGGTGGTATCATTTTCGGTAAGACCAAATATGAAAGAAGAGCGAAGCCCATCTGCTTCTGTAAAATTTTTGAAGTTCTCGCCATCAAAACGTGTAAGCCCGTTGTCGGTAGAAAACCAAAGAAAGCCTTTTTTATCTTCGTAAATTCTATACACTACTGCATGGCCTAAGCCTTGCTGCGTGGTGTATTTAATTACAGGAAGATCTTGTGCGTAGGCACCAACAGCCAGTAAAAACAAACAGACTATTCTCATGGTAAAATTTCTTTTAACTCTTGTTTGTACTTTCGGCCAACCTTTAATTTTACCTGATTGTGTAACGTTACTATACCCTCGTTGCCTAGTGGCGTGTAGGCACTAATGCACGATACGTTTACGGCAAATGATTTATGAATTCTTTGTACTGTATTATCGTTTATCTCTTCTACTAATTGTTGCAGATTTTTAGAAGTTAAAATTTCTTTATTCGTGCGTGTATAAATTAAAGTATAACTGCCTTCTGCTTTCAGGTACAGTATATCTTTTACTTTAATCAATACCTGTTCGCCCTGGTTGTAAACAGAAATTGTTTTATCGGCAGTATTATTTTTTTTACTCAGCGCTTTTATTAGTTTGTTTTCAGTTTCAATCAGTTCGTCTACATCAATTGGTTTTAGCAAATAATCGAATGCACCTGCTTTTACTGCCTGTATTCCGTACTGATTGTGCCCTGTGGTTATTACTGTTAAAAAATTTCTGTCGGGTATTTGTTTTAATAAATCAAAACCATTTTGTGTGGGCATGTTAATATCCAAAAAAACCACATCGGGTTTTACTTTAGGTAGTAGGCGAATAGCCTCGCTTACGCTGCCAGCGTTTGCTTTTACTTGTATAGAACTGCAATACGTATGAAGTAAGTTTGCGAGTAATTCGCGGTCGGGGTTTTCGTCATCTACCAGCAAACAAGTAATTACCATAAAACAAACTTACAGCCTAATTTAAAAATTGCCTAATGTAGTTTGCCAGTATGCAGTTTGTTGTAGGCTATGCAAACGTAAATGTTTGGGTAGCGGTCGTGCTCGCCTTAACACATTAGGTATGCGTACTTTATTAAACAATCTTTTAAAACTTTACAAGAATGAGTTTCGCTCGAATACCCGTACATAGTAAACCTATTACGTTTTACTATAACCGTATCGATGTTTCTATAAAGGAGGTATCTAAGGGAGTGCACAACACGTTCGGGTATGCTTACCAGCCCAATCTGTTTTGTTGTTGGGGTAAGCTTATTAAAAACTGCAAATAGTATAGCCTTACGTTAAAAGTAAAAACCCTGCGGATGCAGGGTTTTTGGTGTTGAGTTTTTCAATATTCGTCTTCGTTAAAGAAGAAATCTTCTTTGGTTGGGTAATCAGGCCAGATTTCTTCTATACTTTCAAAAGGCTGACCATCGTCTTCTAACTCTTGCAAGTTCTCCACCACTTCCAACGGGGCACCTGTTCGGATGGCGTAATCAATTAACTCTTCTTTTGTAGCCGGCCAAGGCGCATCTTCCAGATAGGAGGCAAGTTCGAGTGTCCAGTACATAGTGTATCCTTTTAATTTTCCGCAAAAATAAAATTTAATTCATACAAACAAAGCAAGTATCCGGTATATCTGAGTTTATTCTTTCGATTTTTAAAAGCTTTGTTTTTGCCCTTAGAACTGCTTTTCATGGGCAATGGTTTCAAACAACCTTAAATATTTAACCATTCCATGGCTTGCCAGCGAAAAAATTTGACCGCTTTTTTCTGATATTTGCGCCCTTACCATTTCTTATCTATGGCAGACGAAAAAATAATCTTCTCAATGGCGGGCGTAAACAAGATTTATCCGCCTCAAAAGCAAGTCTTAAAAAATATCTATTTATCGTTTTTCTACGGTGCCAAAATTGGTGTTTTGGGTTTAAACGGTTCGGGTAAATCTTCTTTGCTCAGAATTATTGCCGGCATCGATAAAGAGTTTCAGGGCGAAGTGGTAAGCGATTTAAGCTTCTCGGTTGGCTTGCTGGAGCAAGAGCCTCAACTCGATAAGAATAAAACAGTAAAAGAAATTGTAGAAGAAGGGGTAAAACCAATTGTAGATCTGCTAAAAGAATTCGAAGCCATTAACGAGAAATTTGCTGATCCGGCCATTATGGAAAACCCCGATGCCATGGATAAACTCATTACCCGCCAAGGCGAAGTACAAGAAAAGTTAGATGCCGTAGGCGCCTGGGAGTTAGACAATAAACTAGAGCGCGCCATGGATGCCCTGCGTTGTCCGCCACCGGATGCCAATGTAGAACACCTTTCGGGAGGGGAGAAAAGACGCGTGGCTTTGTGCCGCCTTCTGTTACAAGAGCCAGATGTTTTGTTGTTAGATGAACCCACCAACCACCTCGATGCAGAATCGGTGTTTTGGTTAGAGCAACATTTGCAACAGTATAAAGGAACTGTAATTGCCGTAACGCACGATCGCTACTTCCTGGATAATGTAGCAGGTTGGATTTTGGAATTAGATCGCGGAGAGGGTATTCCGTGGAAGGGCAACTACTCATCGTGGTTAGAACAAAAGCAGAAGCGCTTAGTGCAAGAAGAAAAAACAGAAAGCAAACGCCAGAAAGCCTTAGAAAGAGAATTAGAGTGGGTACGAATGAGCCCCAAAGGCCGCCACGCCAAAGGAAAGGCACGCTTAAACAACTACGAAAAACTACTCTCGCAAGAAGTAAAAGAGCGCGAAGAGAAATTAGAACTATACATACCACCGGGGCCGCGTTTAGGTAACGTAGTAATAGAGGCAACCGGAGTAGCAAAAGCCTATGGCGATAAGTTATTGTACGAGAATTTAAACTTTGCTCTTCCTCCTGCTGGCATTGTGGGGATTATCGGGCCAAACGGTGCCGGTAAAACAACATTGTTTAAAATGATTACGGGCAAAGAGCAACCCAATGCCGGTAGCTTTAAAGTAGGCGAAACAGTAAAAATTGTCTACGTAGATCAGGAGCATGACGACCTCAAACCCGAAGACACCGTATTTACAGCCATAACCGGTGGCAATGATTTAATAAACATCGGTGGTAAAGAAATGAATGCCCGTGCCTATGTGGGCAAGTTTAATTTTGGTGGTAACGACCAGCAGAAAAAAATAAAGGAACTATCAGGCGGTATGCGCAACCGCGTACACCTGGCCATTGCTTTAAAACAAGGAGGCAATTTGTTGTTGTTAGATGAACCTACTAACGATTTGGATGTAAACACGCTGCGTGCCTTAGAAGAAGCGTTGGAAAACTTTGGCGGGTGTGCCGTTATCATCTCGCACGACCGTTGGTTTTTAGACAGAGTGTGTACACACATTCTAGCCTTCGAAGGCGACTCGCAAGTAGTATGGTTTGAAGGCACATACAGCGAATACGAAGAGAACAAACGCAAACGCCTGGGCGATGATATACCGCATAGAATTAAGTATAAGAAGTTGGTGAAGTAGCTTTCGCTTTTAGTTAATCGTTGTTGGTTAACCGAAGGAGAATTTAGAAGTTAGATTTTATTTATTTTGAATGACGGCCTGCGATTGTAATCGTGGGCTGTTTTTTTTGAGGAAATAAAACACGCTTCAATTGGAAGGACTCAAGTTGTATACTGAAACTTGGCAGTATTAAGCTGTGAGATACTAAAAGTAAGAGCCGAGGTGCGAGAATCTTCCAGCGAGGTATGAGAATCTTCCAGCGAGGTACGAGAATCTTCCAGCGAGGTGCGAGAATCTTCCAGCGAGGTACGAGAATCTTCCAGCAAGGTGCGAGAATCTTCTAGCGAGGTGCGAGAATCTTCCAGCGAGGTACGAGAATCTTCCAGCGAGGTGCGAGAATCTTCCAGCGAGGTACGAGAATCTTCCAGCGAGGTGCGAGAATCTTCCAGCGAGGTGCGAGAATCTTCCAGCGAGGTACGAGAATC
>JAJTEH010000021.1 GCA_021298355.1 Flammeovirgaceae bacterium | reverse complement strand
ATGCACGCACAACAAAGCCTCGTTAAGCCAGGGTAAATTAAATGCTTTCGAAGAAATAATATGCCCTTGGCACGAATACCGGTTTAACCTTAAAACCGGAAGAGAATGTGCAGGCCGCTCGGCAGATTTGCAAACCTGGCAAACCGAAAAAAAAGAAGATGGGCTTTACCTGTTATGGTAACAACAAGCAATGTTATCTGGTATTTTACGTTCTTTGCAGATATGTATCGTTTTATACTTTTTGTAGCTTTTATATGTGTTTGTAAAGCCAATGCAAAAGCTCAAACAATACCATTAACCCCGGCATTGTTTTTTAGTAACATAAAACCCACCAATCAATTTCCCGAAAAACTACTTAGTGGCCGAACGGTATTGGTATACACCCCAGGGGTAACCGATAAAGATTTGCAACTCGTGCAAAACCAATTTTTGCAAACAGGCATAGATGCCGTATTTGCCATAGACATACAACACTTGCTTGGCGGATACGATGTAGCCTCGCATACCCTTTCGCAGTTTAGCAAACGTGAAATACATGTGCTGGCTTTTGTACAAAAATATTTAGAAACATATACAATAACGTTAGCTACATATGCCGGCTCGGCTCGGTTAATTTTGCTCTCGCCTGTTTGGCAAATTTCCGGCTCAAGTTTGTACGAGTTATTGCTGCAAGTAAACCGCGAAGCATTAAACAGTTTAAAAAAACAAAACTTACTGATAAACGATAGCCCCGAACAAGCACCAGAAAATTCTATCATCAGCGGGGGGCGTGTAGAATCTTTTACAGCTGATTTACGGGTAGACCGTATGGCCGTAAGGTTATCCGGAAGAAAAGAAGAAGATAACCTGTTACAGGAAATCTGTAAAGCATATCCGTTTAAAATTGAGTTTGTTGCCGATAGCCTAACCGATGTGCAACTTCGGCAAAAAGGTTTTTGGTATGTTTTAAACGCTGTAGCCGCAAACGAAAATCTGATAAAATCGAAACTTGGATATCCGCAAAGCGAAAGCAAAGACAACCAAAGGAACACAGGTATAGTATATAAATTCTACGCCAAGAAATTAGAAAACGAAATTTACTACTTGGGCCGTAGCTGGGATGCCGACCCTTATTGGCCAAAAGCGTTAGAAAATTTTATAAACAATCTTCGCAAAGAGTTGCAGGCACCTTAAAACACAATTCTTTTTTACCAACAATTCTCTATTTAAGCATTGCCAATGGGCTACTTTTTTGCACAGCAAAGCATAAAGGTTTTATTTGTATTTTGCCTTATTGATACTCCCATGGCCCGATTATTACTGTTACTAATTTTTATTGCAACACATAGCTTTGCTCAGCAAGGCCATCCGTTCTTAAGCCATTTTAGCCCAACCGGAAAGAATAATGTTTTGTGTTTCGATTTTAAACAAGCACCAAACGGATTGTTTTATTCCGCTTGCCGCGAAGGAGTATTTCAGTTTGATGGCCGAAACTGGCAACGCATAGAAGTAAAGGAAAGCATATACACCCTGTTGCCCGAAGCAGATAGAATATGGGTTGCCGGAGATGGATTTGCAGGATACTTAACAAAACAAATTGGTAAGCCAGGGTTTACATTGAAAAAAACAGGCACACAAAGTGAAACGGCTTTTACTGCTATAAAAAGCGATGAACAATTTATTTATTTTATTGCCGAAAATGAGTTTTGGCAAACACACCGAAAAACTTTAAAAACCACAAAGTTAAAAGTAGCGCCAAACGAAACTATTCTTACCGTAATGCCGGCAGGTAAAACGTATATACCTACCGTTATAACCGATAGTACGAGCTATCAGATAAAGCAAACATCTTTAATAGCGGCACCCGAAAAATTTGAATCGGTTAAACTAATAACCGCCCTAAACAACAACTGGTTTGCGCTGCGCGGCAACAACCAATTTTATGTTGGCACACCCGATAAATGGAGTGTAGTTTCGTTGGCTGATTTGGGCACAATTTTACAAAGCATACCGGTAACACTTATACAAGTAAGTGCAGAAGTAATTGCCATAGGTACTGTGCATAATGGAATATACCTGGTAAACACAAAGTCGGGAAAAACCGAAGAGCACATACACTACGGAACAGGCCTGCCCGATAACGAAATATTTTGTTTAACAAAAGACCAGGAAAATAACATATGGGCAGCACACGAATTGGGCTTCACTCAAATATCTACTCACATACCCTTGCAAACTTTTAGTCATTACCCGGGCTTGCAAGGTAATGTGCAAACAACTGCTTTTATAGGGAGTACTTTATACGTGGGCACATCAACAGGTTTGTATAAACTACAGCCACGCAAAACAACATTAGAGTGGTTAGAACCCGTGCGTGTACCAAACAAAACAGATAAAAGTAAGACTGAGCAAACTGCTACAACTCAGCCAACAGAACCAACTTCCAAAAAAAAGGGATTCTTTTCTTTTCTAAAAAGAAAGAAAGAAGAAAAAGCAACACAAAAGCAAAATGCAACTACAGAACAACCATTGCCTAACCAGGAAAAAATAATTTATGTTAAAAGAACCATAGAGCAGGCCGATGGATTCGAATACAAGAAAGAAGAAAGTATACAAACTAAAATTTCTTTTTTACTGGCACAACCCAATCAGTTATTTGCAGCAGGCCCTGCAGGTTTGTATCAGATTACCAGTTCGCAAAAGCCACGTTTAATTTTTTCAGATCCTATAGAATTTGCTAGTACACTTGCCAATAATCAATTGATATTGCAAAACGAAAGTGGCACTGTTTTTTTGTGCAATCCAAATGGCAAAACACAAATCTTGTTTTCTACTGCCGAAAGTATACAATCAGCCACCGAAAATAATGCGGGTGTATGGTTGGTCGGTATAAAAACACTTTACCATCTCGATGCAGACTTTAAAATAAAAACGTATAAATTCAGCAACACACAAAACGATGCAACTGCAATCATCAGCCTTAACGATGTGCCGGTTATGTGTAATGCTGATGGCTATTTTTTGTTTAACAACAGGGCAGTTCGTGTTATAGATTCTCTCGCAAAAGCCAATTTATTTTTTGCATCGGCAAACATAATGGTAACAAAACGCGAAAATCAATGGAGTATGGTAGGCCACAACCAGGCAAACACATTAAACTATTTGAACCTTGTGCCCGAAATCAGAAAGTTAATAGTAGAAAAAAACACAAACACCATTTGGGTGGTTTCTGTAAACAACGAACTATACTCATTAAAATTACAAAATACTAAAAACACAAGCGTACAGTATCCATTGCTTGTTAAATCTGTAATTCATAATAAGAATTATTTACCACAAACCATTCGCAAATTCGAGTTTATACAAAGCGAACAATTATTTAACATGGATGTAAGTCGCCCGTTTTTTGCAAACGCTAAAGATGTAGAATACCGTTATTGGTTAGAAGGTTTAGAAGGCAGTGATTTTAGTGCGTGGTCGGCAAACAGCGTAATCAATTTTACATTTTTACCATTAGGCAAATATAAACTACACGTGCAGACACGCGATGCATTGCATGAACAATCGATCGATGAAATTTTCGAAATAATAGTTAAACCACCTCTGTGGAAAACACCCTGGTTTTATGCTTCGCAATTTGTATTGTTTGGGCTATTGGTGCTGGTATCGATACGTTTAAAAATGAACAGGAGATATAAAATATTTGCACAACTTCTTTCGGTACTCACTATTGTTTTGCTCATTACATTTATACAAACAGTTTTCTCAACCTATTTATCAACAAGCAGCCCTGTAATAGATTTTTGTATTCAGGTAGGTATTGCATTGCTGGTATTACCTATAGAATTATACTTACGTAAACTCATGGCCTCTGATGTAGCTGCCGAAAAATTAAAATCCATAATTAACAACACACAGAAAAATGCGTAACCAATTTGTTATCGGCCTACTATCGATCGCATCTGTAGCTTGTTCTACCAAACAAGCAGAAACAGTTACCGCAGGGCAAACAAATGTAAACGTTGCTGGATTTAATGCCGACCAATCCGATCCGGCAGCCATTGAGTTAGCAGATAGTGTAAACAAGGCAACAGGAGTAAACAAAACCTTTCGAACAATACAATGCTTAGCCTGGCGAAATAACGAAGCCAGGTTGTTCTGGAACAAGCAAGATTCTCTTATGCGGATAGAGTTCGATGCCGATAGTGGTATTGCTATTTTAAATTTGAAAACAAAAAAAGGCAGATACTCCAGTAAAGGAAAAGAAATAACTGATAATGCCAAAAGTAAGCAAAAGATTGAGGAGCTTATACTATACGGTAAGTATGAAACAACCTTACTAACCTTGCCCTTTTTACTAAAAACCACCGGCACAACGCTTACATATATGGGCCAGGAAAATGTAAAAGGTTATGGTTCTTGCAATGTAGTAATGCGAACCGATAGCGTTGGCCAAAAATTAGTACCGGTATCTTATAAAATGTACATAGATAAAAAAGAAAATCTGGTTCGGCTCATAAAGGTAATCAACCAACAAAACACTACCGAAAAAGTATTTACAGTTAACGCATATGCAACCATAGGAAGTTTAAAAATATGGTCGAACAACAAAGCAGGAAACGGACCCTGGCAAACCACAGCCTATTTATCGTTACCCGATTATACCTTTAAAGAATTATAAACATGGCTGCCGGTATAAATTCCTCTCTCAAAACCAAAGCCTTTCAGCATTTAATGGAAAATGCCCACGAAGGTATTGTATGTTACCACTCCTCCGGAAAAATCGTATACGTAAACAATGCGTTCATAAAAATTTCAGGCTATAAAAAATCATCTTTAATAGGCAAAAACATCAATACAATTTTTTTTGAACAAGACCGCGAGCTATGGAAGTTTACATTGGATAATTTAAAAGCAGGTAAATCCATTATACTATCTATAAAAGTAAAAACAAAAAAAGGCGATGCGCATTGGCTCGAAGCCACCATTACGAACAAATTATCTGAAAAGAGTGTAGGCGCTTATATAATAAACTTTAAAGATGTACACCTAAGCAGAGAAAACGCAAACCGCGAAGCCGATACCGCTAAACTGCTGGAAGTAATTACACAAAATGTACAAGACGGAATTTTTGTAGGCATGCTGGGCGAGAAATTCTTATTCGCTAACGATGCATTTCTTACAATATCCGGATACGATTCTGTAGAAGACCTTAAAAAAATACAACCTCGCGATTTATATGTAAGCGACCAAAAGCGCCTAGAAATATTAACCATGATGGCGCAAGGAAGGGTTGTGAAAAATATGGAAGTTGCTTTTTATAAAAAAGATAAAACCATTGTATGGACAAAACTAACCATCGGATTTATAAAAGCACCTGGCAGAGAAAACCAATACATAGGAACTGTACAAGATATTACAGAGAAGAAAAAATCTGAGCAGTTAATTCGCGAAAACCAACAATTACTATCTTCTATTTCTAATAATATACAAGAAGGTTTTTACAGAAGCTCACCTAAACACGGCCTTGTATACGCTAACGCATCTTTTGCCAGAATATTCGGATATGCCTCAGTAGAAGAAGTATTAAAAGCCCCGGCACATAACTTTTACAAAAACCCGGAAGAAAGAGAAAAACTAATTAAACAAGAAACCAAAGACGGCATAATAACCAATGCCGAAGTACAATACAGAAGAAAGGATGGTACTATTTTTATCGGATCTTTATACAGCACAATTTTCAGGCAAGAAGATGGCGAAATATTAATGGATGGTGTGATACGCGATATCACCCAATTAAAAAAAAGAGAGGAAGAAATTATACGCCTCAACCAAAATTTAAGTGCCATTATGGAAAGCACACGCGAGTCTATTTATGCACTCGATAAAAACTTTTGCTATATGGCGTTTAACAAGAACCACGCAGAGATAATGAAATTGCTGTATGGTGCCGAAATAGAAATAGGAGGCAATTTTAAAAATTACATTAAGCATAGTGTAGACGAAGAGTGGTTTCCGGCCGAAATCCAAAAAGCATTAGATGGGGCACGAATCGTAAAAGATTACCATGTAGATTATGAACGATATCCAGAGCGCGACATCCGGATTACCTTTAATCCCATTGTAAATAATAACGATCAGGTATATGGTGCGGCTATGTTTGTGGTAGACGTTACCATGCAAAAGAAAATTCGGGCACAAGCCGATAAACTTTTAAACAACCTAAGCGCCCTGATAGACAGTACCCGCGACAGCGTTTTTTCAGTAGATAGAAATTTACAGTATCTGATTTTTAACCACGAACACAAAAGGCAGGTGAAAGCAGCTACCGGCCTTGAGATAAAAGAAGGCGATGCCTTACAACTTGCTTTCCCTCCGGAAGAATACACCTTTTTTTATCAACAGTTAAATCAGGCTTTATTGTCGAACCAATTTACAACTGAAATAACCTTCCCTAAAAACATCATCAACGAAGTTAGCTTTAACCCTGTACTAAATACCGATGGCGAAACCATTGGTGTAGCAGTGTTTATTAGAGATGTAAGTATTCGTAAACGCAACGAGCAAAAAATTAAATTACTAAACGATGAACTCATCAACCAAAATTGGAAACTTGAAGCCCGCGAAGAAGAACTAAAACTTGCATTAGAAGAATTATCTGAACGAAATTTTGAACTCGATCAGTTTATGTATAAAACTTCGCACGATTTACGTTCGCCACTCAGCTCTGTTTTAGGTTTGGTAAATTTGGCTAAGGCAGATGACGACAAAAACAGATTGGCCGATTACTTGTTAAAAATAGAAGGGCGAATTAGAAAGCTGGATGAATTTGTAAAATCCATGCTAAACTATGCACGTGTTAGCCGTTCAGAAGTAACCAATACATACGTATACCCCGAAGAATTAGTAAACAACTGCCTGCGCGAATTTAGAGTATCTGGAAAACTTTAGGCAGATACAAGTAAAAGTAAATTGCCCCGATAAATCTTCCATTCATACCGATGCAACTACGCTTCGTTTAATATTAGCCAATATAGTTTCAAATGCATTTAAGTATTATAACCCCCGTGTAGAAAGTTACCTCAACATAACCATAACACGAAACACCCATACCGTATTATTTGAATTTGCAGATAATGGTATAGGAATACACAAAGAATATCTCGATAAAATATTCGATATGTTTTTTCGTGCCACCGAAAAATCAGAAGGCTCGGGTTTAGGCATGTATATAGTGAAACAAGCCGTAGATAAACTAAAAGGTAAAATAGAATTACAAAGCGAGTATGGTAAAGGAACAACCATTACACTGGAAATACCACAACTACAAAATGTATGAATGAATTGGATATTAACACCGTTCCGTTGTTTTATAGAGGGTATGTTAAAGAGGTTATGCACGTATCCGTAATAAGCGCGTTAACCAATAGCCACCACCAACTGCAAAGTTTATGTAAAGAAAAAAGCGAAGCGGTTAGTACATACCGGTATGCACCCGAAAAATGGAGCGTGGCCGAGTTACTATGCCACATGATAGATGCCGAAAGAATTTTTTGTTATAGAGCCTTACGCTTTGCACGCAACGATGCAACAGAACTTTCATCGTTCGATGAAAACCTTTACGCGCCCGAGGCCAACGCAGAAAACAGAACCTTACAAGGTTTATTGCAAGAAGCCTGGCACTTGCGCCAAAGCACGTTAGATCTTTTCAATAGTTTTGCACCCCATATGATGCAAAGAAGTGGAAAAGTAAATGGCAATGTATTGTCTGTAGTAACGCTGGGCTATTGTATTGCAGGTCACGAAACCCATCATCGAAAAGTTTTAGAAGAAAGATATTTTAGAACATGAAGAATATATTTCTGCTATCGTTTTGTTTTTTATTGTCTTGTTCGCCCGGTTTGCAAAAACAATTAACCAAACAAGTAAAGCAAGCAGAACAAGAATTGCAGCATCACATAGGTATATATATAACCGAGCCTGCTACAGGTAAAACTGTTTTCGAGTGGAAAGCCGATAAGTATTTTACACCGGCATCTAACACAAAAGTGTTAACGTTTTACACTTGCTTGCAAGTGTTGGGCGATTCGCTACCCGCAATTCGGTATCGCGAGAATAACGATTCGCTTATTTTTCAAGGCATGGCCGATCCTTCTTTCCTGAATCCATTTGTGTATACAAATGCTAACGTGTTTAACTTTTTAAAAAATCACGAAAAGCCATTGTACTTTGCTACCTCCGCTACACAACCACAACGCTATGGTACAGGTTGGGCCTGGGACGACTACCCCGGCAATTACCAACCCGAACGCAGTGCCTTTCCGCTCTACAGTAATTTGGTAACAGTACGCTTTAGTAATAATGTGTTTACCATTATTCCTCCTTCGTTTACACCATTCGTTACCATAGGCGAAAACAAAAAATACCTCGAAGCTAACCGAAGCGAAACCATAAATCGGTTTACAGTACACGCCCCATCAAATGGGTTGAAATCTCAAACAGAAATTCCATTTATTGTAAACGACACCACCATACATCAACTATTGCAAGACACATTGCTTAGGAAAATTACACCGGTTGCTTATTCCCTTTCTCGTTCGGATAAAGTATTGTTTAGCACACCTACCGATAGTGTACTAAAAGTAATGATGCAGGAAAGCGATAACTTTTTAGCCGAACAACTTTTATTACAATGTGCACTAATACTAACCGACTCGCTTACAGAAGATGCCGCTATACGTTTTATGCAGCGTAACTATTTTGCCGATATACCCGATGCATTAATTTGGAAAGATGGCAGTGGGCTTTCGCGGTATAATCTGGTAACACCGCGAAGCATGGTTAACGTTTGGAAAAAAATAGTAGCCAAACGAAGTATACCAACCTTATTGCCTCTTCTTGCAACCGGTGGAAAAAACGGAACCATAGCCAATTGGTACAAAGCCGATACGCCATACATTTTTGGTAAAACCGGAACACTTGCCAACAACCACAGTTTAAGTGGTTTGCTTTTTACAAAAAGCGGAAAAATGCTAGTGTTCTCGTATATGAATTCACATTATCCTGGAACGGCCACACAAGTGAGAAAACAAATGCAACAAATTTTTGAATACCTTCGCAACAAATATTAGCACATTATGAAAGCCGTTTCATTACTTTTTCTCTTACTTCTATCCTCCTTATATACAAGCGCACAAAGAGATAGCCTCTCCTTTAAAATCGGGCAAATGATATTAATCGGTTTTCCGGGGCCAAAAGTAGACGACAACGTATTAAAAGTTGTGAAGGAAGGAAAAGTAGGATCTATTATACTGTTCGAGAAAAATGTGCCAAAAACAAACTCATATCACAACCTAAAAAAAATGTTGTATACCTATCAGCAGGCTGCACCTGTTCCGTTGTTTATAGCAATCGATCAGGAAGGTGGTTTGGTAAACAGGCTTAAAGAGAAATACGGTTTTCCGCGAAGCATTACGGCAAAGCAAATGGGAAAAGATGCCGCAATCGATTCTGTGAAATTTTATTCAACTAGCACAGCCACAACATTAGCCGGTTTAGGCTTTAATGTAAACTTTGCTCCGGTGGTAGATGTTGCGGTTAACCCACTTAATCCGGTTATTGTAAAAACCGAACGTTCTTTTTCTGCACATGCAGATACCGTTGCCATAATGGCTAAAGAAGTAATTGCTGCCCATCGCGAACATGGAATTATAACTGTGTTAAAGCATTTTCCCGGGCACGGAAGTTCTCTGGCAGATTCGCACAAAGGCATTGCTGATGTAACCTATACATGGACAGAAAATGAATTAACTCCCTATAAAAATCTTTTAGCCAACAATAGTATTGATGCGGTTATGTCGGCACACATTGTAAATAAAAAGTTAGATGCGCGAGGGTTACCCGGTACATTATCAGATTCGATTTTAACCGGTATTTTGAGAAATAAACTAGGCTATACTGGCCTGGTATTTTCAGACGATCTGCAGATGGAAGCAATAACCAAACATTATACGCTGGAACAAACAATAGAACTAGCCATTAACGCTGGTATAGATGTTTTACTGTTTTGTAACAATGTGCCCGGAAGCGAAGAACGTAAAGTAGACAACATCCATCAAATAATAACTCAACTCGTTAAGTCTGGTAAAATTTCTGAACAACGAATTAACCAATCTTTTCAACGCATTATGGCGTGGAAGAGCAGTATCAATCAACCTAAATCTTATTGGATTGCGATGGCACAAGTACAAAGAATACGAGCAGAAGAAAACGAGAAAATTGCCATAGAACAAATGAAACGCTCGGCTAAGGAAGCAACAAAACAGCAAACAAAAACAGAAGAGCAAACCATAACGAAAGAGAAAAAGAAGAAAAGTAAAAAAGTAAAACAATAGCCAAATGAGTAAAATTAAACCCTACGTATTTCCGTTTTTATTTTCATTTTTTGTAGTAGTTAGTGTATGGTTTACAATGTATAGCTTTATACTAAAAGCAGAAGTGGATATACTTCAAGCAAAACAAATTGAATTGATGGAGAAATCTATCGAAAAAGAAAATAGAATTAAGGAATTAGAGAAAAGACTAGAGATGGAAAATTACAGATCTACCCATCTGCAAGAATTATTGAATCAACAAGAAAAAGTTATGGAAGCAACATTAAGTCGATCTCAATGGAAGCAGAAATCTGCACGATAATTCAGCCACACACACAAACACTACCCGTGGTAATAAGTGTACCCCATAGTGGTACGTTATTTCCGGATAATTTAAAAAATGAGTTTGAAACAGAGCAATTTAAAAAGTTAGATGATACCGATTGGTTTGTAGATAAGCTTTACAGTTTTGCACCCTCACTTGGTATGCCACTAATAAAAGCAAACTATAGTAGATGGGTAATCGATTTAAATCGCGATCCGCAAAGTAAACCCCTTTATACAGATGGGCGCGTGATAACCGCCCTATGTCCTGCAACAGATTTTATGGGAAATGCAGTGTACAAAGACAAACGAAATAGTGTAGTGCCAGAAGAAGTAAACAAGCGACTGGCCTTATATTACACTCCGTACCATCAACACCTACAAAGTTTATTAAGCGAAACAAAAGCGCAATTTGGATATGCCATCTTATGGGATTGCCACTCCATTCGTTCTCGTGTTTCGGCAATATGGCCAACTCGTTTTCCAGATTTAATACTAGGCACTGCCGATGAAACTTCTGCATCGCCAATACTTATACAACAAGCGCTTTCAGCTCTTACAGAAAGCCAATGGCAGGTAAACCATAACAATCCATTTAAAGGCGGATATATAACCCGACAATATGGAAAACCACACGAAGGTATTCATGCTTTACAACTCGAAATGTGTAAAGACCTATACCTGAACGATAACCAAACCGAATGGCATGTCGAAAGAGCAACGGAAGTTCAATCTCTATTACAAGAAACGCTGCTTCGGCTAGCACAAACCCAACCATGACAATCGCTAAACTTTTTAAGTTCGACTATTTATGGCACAACCAACAGTGGTTGTCGCCTGCATACGTTGGCTTACATTCCGATGGGCATATACTTTCTATAAGCGAAACAGCGCCAACAAGTGCTTTAGCAGCAGAGTATGTGGCAGGTATAGCAGTGCCGGGTTTTCAAAATGCGCATTCGCACGCGTTTCAATATGCAATGGCAGGTTTGGCCGAAACACATCCTGCAGGTGTGCAAGACGATTTCTGGACATGGCGCGAAGCCATGTATCAATGTGCGCTTAGTGTAGATCCTGATTCTTTACAAGCTATTGCTACCATGTTGTATACCGAAATGCTACGGCATGGCTACACGCATGTGGCAGAGTTTCATTACCTACACCACGATAAAAACGGAAAGCCTTATGCCCATTTAGCCGAATTAGGATTACGCCATCTCGAAGCTGCAAAAACGTCTGGCATTGGTATTACATTAATTCCGGTGTTTTATCAGCAAGGAGGATTTAATACAGCACCTCAGCCTCGGCAAAAAAGATTTATTTCGCGAACATGCGAAGATTATTTGAAACTTTTAGACGCAACCAAAGAAAGCGTTAGCCATTATTCAAACGCTCGCTTAGGGTATTCGGTGCATTCGTTGCGTGCAGTAAAAACCGAAGACATTAAAGAAACATATAATACTATAGGAAACCGTTATCCTTTCCATATCCATGTGGCAGAACAACTAAAAGAAGTAGAAGATTGCCTGCATTCAACAAAGCAAAGGCCGGTTTCGTGGTTGTTAAACAACTTACCGGTAAACCGTAACTTTCATTTGGTACACGCTACACATTTAAATGATGATGAAGTAAAGGGAATAGCGAAAACTAAAGCTAACGTAGTTTTGTGCCCTTCCACCGAAGGTAATTTAGGCGATGGTATTTTTCGTATGCGCGATTATCTGGCGCAAAATGGTAATTGGAGTATCGGTACCGATTCGCACATTGGTTTAAATCCGTTGGCTGAGTTTAGAATGATTGATTATAGACAAAGATTGTTATCGCATCTGAGAAATACATTTGATGGTGATGGGGCAGAACAAATGTATACAACCGCACTTTTAAACGGAAGGGCAGCCATGGGTTTACCAACAGAACCTTTAGCCGTTAAAGAGCCTTTTAACGTTGTTGTATACAATAGAAACTCACCACTTTTGCAATGTACCGGAAAAGAAAAACTATGGCCAACTCTGGTATATGCTACCGATGCCAGCCATCTGGCCGGAACAATCGTAAAGGGTACATGGGTAGTAAAAGAACAAAAACATGTTTATCAGGGAAGTATACTGCACAATTTTACGCAAGCCATACTCTCCATTAAAAACAGAGGAATATGAATGATCTAGTACATCAAGTTAAAACAATTGCCAGGCAGATAACACCGGAAGTAATACATTGGCGTAGGCATTTACATGCTAACCCCGAACTCTCGTATCAGGAATATGAAACAGCTAAATATGTAAAAAATGCTTTAGAAAGTTTTGGCTTATCTGTACATACGCTTGCAACCACCGGGCTTGTTGCCGAAATAAAAGGAAACAACCCTACTTTAAAAACAGTAGCCCTACGTGCCGATATGGATGCCCTGCCTATTACTGAAGCTAACGCTGTACCATATGCTTCAAAGAATAAAGGAGTAATGCATGCCTGTGGGCACGATGTACATACAGCTTCTTTATTGGGTACAGCAAAAATATTAACACAATTAAAAGAACATTTTGAAGGAACGATAAGGCTTATCTTTCAACCGGGAGAGGAGAAAAACCCTGGCGGGGCCTCGTACATGATACGCGATGGAGCATTGCAAAACCCTGAACCAGCCTCCATTATCGGGCAGCATGTATTTCCACTTTTACCGGTGGGGAAAATTGGTTTTCGCGAAGGAATGTACATGGCCAGTTGCGATGAGTTATACCTAACCGTTAAAGGCAAAGGAGGGCATGGGGCTGCACCGGAGCTAACGGTAGATCCCGTACTGATTGCCTCGCATATAGTAATTGCCTTACAACAAGTAATAAGCCGAAATGCAAGCCCAAAACAACCTACCGTATTAACCATTGGAAAAATAGAAGGAGGAACAGCCACGAACATTATACCAAACGAAGTAAAACTTACCGGCACCTTTAGAGCAATGGATGAAGGTTGGCGTGAAGAAGCGCTGAAGAAAATTAAGAGAATTGCAGAAGGATTAGCGGAAAGCATGGGGGGAACATGTGATGTTGAAATTTCGAGAGGATATCCGTTCTTAAAAAACGACCCGAGTGTTACACAAAGAATTAAAGAAGCGGCTAAAGCCTATGTGGGCGCAGATAACGTTGTAGATATAGATATTAGTTTGGGCGCAGAAGATTTCTCTTATTATTCCCAAGTAATTCCGGCATCTTTTTATCGGTTGGGTACAAAAAATGAAGCGAAAGGAATTACATCGTATGTACACACACCCACTTTTGATATTGATGAGGAGGCCCTTTCCATTAGCAGTGGCTTAATGGCTTGGATGGCCATACAAGAATTAAATTATGCGTGATTGTCTTTTTTTCTCACTATAGTTGCTGCTGTTGTAAGCCATTGGCGTACTTCCTCTTCGTGTTCTTGCAAAGCAGTAACACCATAAAAGGTATAAGAGGCAATTTGCTTGCGGTCGTGTAATTCTAGTAACTCGAATTTTTTGGTAAGGTGTTTACCATGGTAAAAATTAATGGCAACACCCGAGTCGTCTATCGAAAGGTAACATAATGCACCGTGCAGATAAAACACCGGTTCTTGCCATTCTTCGTGCATGGATTCCTTTACATCACGACTAACATCTAAGATTAACGATCGTAGAATTGTCATGATCTGTTTTTGTTTTTCTGGTAAGCCTGCTATGTATTGTGTTACAACCATAGCCGAATATCAACATGCTTTTGCTGGTAAAGAATGATAATTATCAGCTAAACGAGTAGCTTTTCTTCATTAAATAAAAAGAGTGTTAAAACAATCAAACTATAGTTTACAATAATCTCATACTGCCAGATGCAGCGTTTATTAACCTGCCTTTTAGCTGTTTACCAACCTAAATCTTGGAAAATAGGAATACGATGTTTTGGTAAAAATAGGTTAGGTATACATATAGACTTGTTTCGTATAGGCAAGTGAATAGGGCCGTTACCATACACAATGAATAAGGTACAGAATCCAAGAGAAGTATCAATTGCAATAAAAAATTTAATCGTGATATACATTGAACTTTTTCTGACATGGTAAGAGAAACAACCTCAATACTTTCGATGAAAAAAAGATATGACACGTTTACTGGTATTTATCATCCTGGTTATTGCAAAACCATTGTTTGCACAAGATCACCCGCACCATCATCAGTTGTTAAAAGTGTATGAAGAAGCCTATCATGGTTATGTAAAAAAAGACATTCGACTTATCGAAGCCAGTATAGCCAGCTCAACGTTACAAGCATTAAAAGACACACTAAAAGCAAGCGGCAAAAAATACCCGCAAGATTTTTTTCAAAGCAGAATGGAGTTACCATCTTTAAGTAGTTTTAAATATTTTAAAACAATATTTAAAGGCACAACAGCAAGCATGGTGTATTTTATGCACCAGCACAAAAAAGAAAAATATACAGGAGTATTTGTTATTAAGTATATCGAAGAAAACAGAAAATGGAGAATGGTAGAAACACAAAAGCAGGAAAATGAAGATCTTGTTTTAAAAATTAACCGAAGAGATTATAGTTTTTTAAAGACGCTTGGGTTGTAACAAAATTGGTTTCGAACAGTTTCAAAATTTAATCACCGTATCTTTTCATACACAACAAAGTCGAAATCGAATTTATGTTTATCGTCTCTGTTGTTTACCTGGCGCGAGGTTTCTTTCCATTTCGTTTTGTCTACCTTCGGAAAAAATGTATCGCCATCTATAATTGCATTTATTTCAGTTAAGTATAATGTATCGGCCAATGGTAAAGTAGCGCTATAAATTTCTGCTCCGCCAATTATAAATAATTCTGTTTCGCCTATATCTTTTGCGTAGGCAATTCCTTTTTCTATCGTATTAAAAACTTCGCAGCCTGGGGCATGAAAATTAGCTTGCCTGGTTACAAGAATATTTGTTCGGTTTGGCAGCGGCCTAAATTTTTCTGGCAACGATTCGTAATTTTTTCTGCCCATTAATACACAATGCCCTTTTGTGGTTTGCATAAAGTATTTCATGTCGTTAGGTAAATGCCAGGGCAGGTCGTTATTTTTTCCTATTACATTGTTTTTACTTAGGGCAGCAATTAGTGATAGTTCCATTTTATTCCATTTTATTTCCTCTGAAAAACTCTTGAATGCTCATTCTTCGTTTTCCTTCGGGTTGTAATTCTTCTATCGAAATTATTCCGTTGGCTGTTCCTACATGAAGATAATTTTTCTGATCGGTATTGATTTCGCCAACAGAAAGTTTTTTGCTTTGTTCTACAATTTTTAACTGGTATATTTTAAATGCTTTACCAGCAAGCCTTACCCACGCAGCCGGGTAGGGGTTTAGCCCGCGTACAAAATTTACCAGCTCTTGTGCGGGTTTGTTCCAGTTTAGCTCGCAGGTTTCTTTAAAAATTTTTGGCGCACTTTTTAAGGTTGATGTTTCGCTTTGTTCTGTTTGCGGATAGTTTCCTGCCTGTATGGCTAACGTTGTTTTTACAACTAAGTCGGCTCCTTTTTTCATTAGTCGCTCATACAAATTGCCTACAGTATCGGTATCGTGTATGGTTTCTTTTTCCTGAAAAATAATTTTTCCGGTATCTATTTCGTGTTGCAGAAAAAATGTAGTTACACCGGTTTCTTTTTCTCCGTTAATAATAGCCCAATTGATAGGGGCCGCTCCTCTGTATTGTGGCAATAAAGAAGCATGTAAATTAAATGTACCATAGCGTGGCATATTCCAAACTACTTCGGGCAACATGCGAAAGGCTACAACAATTTGCAGATCGGCCCGATAACTTTTTAGCGTTTCTAAAAAGTGAGGATGTTTTAAATTAGTGGGTTGTAATACGGGTAAGTTGTGTTTAAGTGCGCAACTTTTAACAGGCGAGTAATCTAGTTTTTGTCCGCGCCCCTGGGGTTTATCAGGAGCTGTAACAACAGCAACAACCTGTACGCCATTAGCCAGTAAATTTTCCAGGCTGGCAACGGCAAACTCTGGTGTACCCATAAAAATAATTCGCAGTTTTTCCATTTCTTAAGTGTGCATGTGTTTAGGGCACACAAATAAACCGTAAAGAATGTTAATCGCGTAATTCTTTTCGCATGTATTTTTTACAGATGGGGCAATCTTGCCAAACGTGCCCACGTGCGGGGCAATAGGCTCTACCGAAATAAATTATTTGCAGATGGGCTTTGTTCCATTTCTCTTCGGGAATCAACCGCTTTAAATCGTGTTCGGTTTGTTCTACATTTTTTCCGGTGGTTAAAGCCCATCGGTAAGCCAGGCGGTGAATGTGCGTATCTACCGGAAAGGCAGGTATACCAAACCATTGTGTAAGCACAACCGATGCAGTTTTGTGCCCAACTGCAGGTAATGCTTCGAGGGCTTCGAAGGTATTTGGCACTTCTCCGTTGTATTGTTCTACTAAAATTTTAGATAATCCGTAAATACCTTTCGATTTCATGGGGGATAATCCGCAGGGTTTTATGATGTCGCGGATTTCCTCTACCGATAGTTTTATCATATCAAAAGGATTATCGGCCCGTTTAAAAAGTAATGGAGTTATTTTGTTTACGCGCTCATCGGTGCATTGGGCCGAAAGCAAAACGGCAATTAATAAAGTGTAAGCATCTTTGTGGTGAAGAGGCACTTCTACCGTAGGATAATAACGGTCGAGTATACTTAATATATCTTTAACTTTTTCGGCTTTTGTTCGCATGCTAGTGGTTTGCTTCCGGATATAACACGTATTTTTTCCGTAAGGTTTTGTAGACATCCAGTTCTTTTTGCCACGTGGCCCGTATTTCTTCTTCTGTTTTTCCTGCTAAAACATCGTTTTTAAATTCCGGATTACCCGCTAACAAGTTTATGTAATCAGTAAAAAACTTTTCTTTTTCCGGGTAAGCTTTAAATAGTTCTAACAGATACTTCAGATTTATTCTTCGTTCTGCCTTAGCAGTGCGTAAATCTAAACCATAACACGTTTTATTTTCGTGAGGCGGTTTAACAGCTACTCCTGCAATGGTGTTGGGCACAAAAGAAAAAGAATAGGTGGTAAGTAAAGGATTTCCTGCAACCTGAAATGGAAATGGCGTTCCTCTGCCAATGCTAATTACAGTGCCTTCGAAAAAACATAACGAAGGATATAAGTTTACAGCTTGTTGGTTGGATAAATTAGGCGATGGTTTAACAGGTAAAACATACGGTTGCCCATGTTGCCAGCCCTTTACTTTTATAATTTCTACATCGCAACGCACACCGTTTGCTAACCATTTTTCTTCGTTTATCATGGTGGCTAATTCGCCAACGGTTAGGCCATGTACTGCCGGTATAGCGTGCATGGCCACAAAAGATTGCAGCGGCTTTCGGTTAAAGGGGCCATCGATAAAATCGTTCGGGTTGGGGCGGTCTAGCACTAAAACTTTTACACCTTGTTCTGCACAAGCTTCTAGCACATAATGCATGGTGCTGATGTAGGTATAAAACCGCGTGCCTACATCTTGTATATCGAAAATAACGAGGTCTATATTTTTTAAATGATTAGGTGTAGGTTTTTTGGTTTTTCCATAGAGCGATAATACGGGTAATTTGGTTTTGGTATCGAGGCTGTCGGTTATGGTTTGCCCATCTGCGGCATTTCCTCTAAAACCATGTTCGGGGCCAAATACTTTTACTACATGAATACCCGATGCCAAAAGCGTATCTACCAGATGCGTATGGCCTACGAGCGAAGTGTGATTTACCACTAAGGCCACTCGTTTGTTTTTTAATTTTGGTAAAACAACATCGAGTTGTTCGGCACCAACCTTTACAATTTTTGCAGGCTTGGGCCCCTCTGCTGTATTTTTTTGCGAACTGGCCGATTGGCACGCAGCAAAGAGTATGGCCGAAAGTAGTATTCGAATCATTCTAATATGTATTTTGCCGTACAAAAGTAATCGGATCGCGTGAACCTTTCCTATTTCATTTCTAAACGTATTATCGACCAACAGCAAAAAGGGTTTTCGTCTTCGATTTACCGCATTGCATTAGTAAGCATAGGCCTGGGCCTGGCGGCATCTATTGTGGCATTCTCTATCATGTTTGGTTTCGAAGAGGCGATAAAAGCGCGCATGTACAGTTTTAGCGGGCACATGGTTATTGTGCAACAGTCGTTAAACAACTCGCTGGAAGAAACACCACTTAGTTTAAACAACGAAATTTTTACCTCTCCACAAAAATTTGGTTTTGTTTTACACGCACAAGAGTATGCCAACAAAGCCGGACTGATAAAAACAGAGGATGAAATTTTGGGTGTTTTAGTAAAAGGAGTAAGTGCACGATTTGATACCCTAACATTTGCTGGTAACCTGGTGGCCGGTAGATTTTTATCTTTTAACGACTCAACCGCTAGCAACGAAGTTTTGATAAGTAAAAACATAGCTTCTAAATTGAAGATTCATGTAGGAGAAAAAATAACAGTTCATTTTTTTCAGAATCCGCCTCGCTTAAGACGCCTCACAGTAGTGGGTATTTACCAAACACATTTATCCGAATACTTCGATGATAAAGTAATATTAACCGATATACAACAGGTAAGAAAATTAAATGACTGGGCCGATACATTGGCAGGAGGCATTGAGGTTTTTATCAAAAACCCCGAACAGGCCGAAGATGCTGCTGCAACCATATCGAACTACATAGATTACGATCAGATGGTAATTACCACGCGCGATAAATTTCAAAATATTTTTCAATGGCTGGATTTACTGGCGCGGCAAGTGCGCATTTTGCTGGCCATTATTCTGGTGGTTATCAGCGTAAACATGATATCCGTAATCTTGATTATGGTGATGGAACGTACCGCCATGATTGGCCTGTTAAAAGCGTTGGGCAGTGGCGATAATTTAATAAGAAAAGTGTTTTTGCAATTAGGTGTTTCGCTGATTGGGCGCGGATTACTGTGGGGTAACGTTGTGGGTATAGGTTTATGCGCTTTACAATATTATTTTAAACTTATTCCCCTTAACCCTCAAAGCTATTACATTGCTTATGTACCTATAAGCTGGCATTGGGAGGTAATCGTGCTGTTGAATTTGCTTATTTTAGTTTTAGTTACATTGGTTTTACTTGTACCTACTTTGGTTATAGCAAAAGTAAATCCGATAAAAGCGATTAAGTTTGATTAGCGCCCGCGCGATACAGGGGGTTGTGCAGGTATGTATTTTTTAAACCAACTGGTAACCGTCATTTGTATTACACCGAAAAACGCTTCTTTAAAAATTCCTGGCGATAGCTTAGACTCTCCCCTAACCCTTTCGGTAAAAATAATAGGCACTTCAACTAATTTAAATCCGTACTTCCACGCTACAAATTTCATTTCTATTTGAAAGGCATAGCCCACAAATTTAATTTTATCGAGCGGAATGGTTTGTAACACCTTTCTTGAGTAACACACAAAACCAGCTGTAGTATCGGCAATGGGCATAGAGGTAATTAGCCGAACATACATCGAAGCAAAATATGAAAGCAACACACGGCCCATAGGCCAATTTACCACGTTTACACCGGTGGCATACCGAGAGCCAATAGATAAATCGGCACCACCGTTTTCGCAGTCATTGTAAAGGTGCACTAAATCTTTTGGGTCGTGCGAAAAATCGGCATCCATTTCTAAAAGATATTCATACCCTTGCGCCAATGCATATTTAAAACCAGCTATATAGGCTGTGCCCAAACCTTGTTTACCCGGTCTTTTTAAAAGATGGAGGCGGGTGTGGTTATGGTTATAATAATTCTGAAGCCCTTCTACAATTTCTGCAGTGCCATCGGGCGAGTTATCGTCTACTATAAGCACATCAAACTCCATGGGCTGGGTAAAAACAGCCTCGATAATCGCTTTAATGTTTTCGCGCTCTTTGTAGGTTGGTATAATTACGATGGCTCGGTTCACAAGTGTTAAAAGTGCGCAAAGCTAACAAAAGAAGCAAAATTTATTGGCTGAACGGTAAGCATTGTTGATTTACAAAGCGTACCGTATCCGGCAGGCAAAAATCAAGTCTCAATTTCTGGGTTGTTTTAGTCTATATGTTAACAATTTGGTAATATTGGTTAATTCTGCCCACCAAGTAACCTATGAAAAAAATTCTAAGAAGTTTCTTGCTCATCATCAATTACAAAACCTTGATCGTAACTACCCTTTCGGTTGTTTGCACCTACTTTTGTATAGAGTACCAGCTAACAGCGAAATTTCCGGATATGCTCGTTGGTGTTGCCATTGTTTTTCCTGTAGTTTTTTCTATTGGCTCGGCCTACAACAGAAGAGAAACGGCTTTACAAAGATTGTCGGATTTTAAAGGCCACGCCATCGCCATTTATTTTGCCACCCGCGACTGGCCTGGAAATACCGCGCACAATCTTTCGAAAGAATGTAAAAACCTGATGATGGATATTGTTGAACTGATGAAAAACATGTTTAAAACAAGCCACGATGAGGACTGGAAAAAAAATGAACAAAAGATGTATGAAAAATTTTCGGAGCTATCTATACTAACCATGCGCCTGCGCGAAGTAGGTGTACAAAGTGGCGAAATTTCCAGAGTGAGCCAATACGTTAGCAAAATGATAATTGCTTTCGATAACATGAAAATCATTCACAACTACCGCACTCCTGTAACCTTACGCGCCTATAGCAAAGTATTCATTTATATCTTCCCAATTATTTATGGGCCTTATTTTGCAAGCTCCTTTCACGACTTTTCTGCACAACTAGAGTATGTAATGCCAATTCTGTATAGTTTCATTTTAGTTAGTTTAGATAACATTCAGGATCATTTAGAAAACCCGTTTGATGATGTAGGCGAAGATGATATCCGGATCGATACCGAAGATTTGTTTTCTAAACTTTAACTGGTTTTATAACCGATTGCATTTTACGTACTATTTTTTACCTCGTTTAGTGGTTTAGTAACCCTACGTGGTGCTGTAAATCTAAAGTAAGCTTTGTTCATATAGATTTTGTAAACGTATACACCAAGAAACAACCATATCCAAAAGTGATGTTAAATTTTGGCCTGTTACTTTTCCTGTAGGTTTATAAAATCAGGCACTAATCTCATTGCATAATTTTCCTTACCTTCGCTTTTCACAAGCTATTTTTTTGCTGCGCGCACATCGTCATATCTCCGCATCGCTTGCTTGCATCATTTGCCTGCTCATGCTAATGTTATGTCTGGCTAATTTCGCACACGCACAAAATACAAAAGGCGACAGGCCCGCGCGCGAATCGCGTGTTACTTCAAAAAAGAATAAAAAGCTAAAACTTTTTACCTCAGGCCGAAAACCCGCCTCAAGAATTTCTGGCGAAAAGGCCGGCAAACCAATAAGGCCGGTGTATAGCAGAAGGCCATCCAACACCGATAGAATTCGTGCTGATAAGCCTGGCCGTAGAAGAGTAGTTGTGCGCTCGGCAACAGCCAAACAACAACGCAATAACGTTTACAGTACAAGAAGTAATCCATTTGTTAGCAACTACCGTAGGCAGCCTCCTAAATCGTCTGAGCGACTTTTTAAAGCTAAAACATATAGACGTAAGGTGTACACACGCAGTGCCACCGCTAAAGTCAGTAGGCAAAAAAACGAATATCCTAATGGAGGTAGTTTCAAAAACTACAGGTCTCCGGTTGTACAAAAACCTGTATCGAACAGGCAAACAATAAAGCGTTTACAAAATGCACGCAGTAAAACACCATATCAAAGCCGCAAAAAAGTTACAGTTGTGCCTCGTTCGGCCTCCCAAAATTTTATCAGAAATAAAAGCATTAATCCGTATGCCGGGTTCTTTAGAATAAAACAAAAAGGCGAACAAGCAACCGATAAAGACATTGCAGGCCGAACACTTAGAACAAAAAATTTTAGCACACCACCAATTGGTTTAGTAGAAGTAGAGAAAGACCCGTACCAAGGGCGCAAAAGAAACCGAGGCGAAAGAGCCTATACGAAAGGACCAATAAACGGGTATGCCAAAAGCGCTACACAAACAAAGCCTAAAGCCTGGCAGGGAGATATTGCCGGCAGAAAAATTCGCGGAAGAAATTACCAAAGTAAGGTTAACACAGGTTCATCTATACCTTTTCCTCGCACAGGGCGGCCAAGTATTGGCGATAAAAGAAAATTCAATTACGGTTTTGGCTTTAATGGTTCGAGAACACAAACAGGACTAGTTGGTAAACCAATACCAACTAAAGGGCCGGGAGCGAAAGCTGGATTATTAGCCAGGTTCCAGCAAAAAATTACAGGAAGAAAACCAATTGGGGCGTTAAGTAAAAAATCTAAACAAGGCTGGAACAACAACGGTCAGCCTATAGTTGTACGGCAAGGTGGAGCTGGTTCGCGAGGAAATTTATTCGCTGGAAATCGTAAAGCAGGAAGACCTCTAAAAGGAGGAGGAAGTGTTAGTGGTAAACTTTGGAACAATAAAGCTCGCCCGGTAAGTCCACGACTTCCAGGCATAGGCATACTAGGCATTAATTACGCGGGCAATTACAAATCAAGAAAACCAAGTGTTGGCGGAGGCTCCAGAAGCGGACAATGGAATAACAATGGCCAGCCACTAGCACCCCGAACGCCAGGTATTGGTAGCAGAGGAGCAGATTTTTCTGGCACCATTAAATTACGAAAACCACTTAAAGGTGGAGGAAGTGTAAGCGGAAAAAGATGGAACAACAATGGCCAGCCGTTGCCAGGCCGCCCATTAGGTAATTCTGCCAGAGCATCTGTTTTTGCGGGTAATGTAAAACGCTTTGCATTAAAGCCCGCAATGAGTAACCAGGGCGAAAATTTTTCTGGTTTCGCTAAAGCAAGTAAACCTTTAAAGGGCGGAGGAAGCATAAGTGGCCGTAACCGAAATAACAACAACCAACCACTTAGCCCACGCGCACCGGGTATTGGCATCAAAGGAATTAATTATGCCGGAAACATTAAAACAGGTAAACCCATAAAAGGAGGAGGTAGTGTAAGCGGCAAACTCTGGAACAACAACCAACAACCGATAAACCCAAGAACACCAGGAATAGGAATTATAGGGATCGATTATTCAGGGTTTATTAAAACAAGAAAAACATTAAAAGGCGGAGGCAGTGTAAGTGGAAAACTTTGGAACAACAACAATACACCTATACCTGTACGCACCCCGCCAGGCCAGGCAGCAAAAATGGCAACGTATAAAGGAAGCAATAAGAAATTTGAGATTTACCCTTCTATGAGCAACCAGGGAGAAGAGTTTACCGGATTTTTAAAACGCGGAAAGTACAGCCGCTCTCCTTACCAACACAATAAGGCCATAGTTAAACAAGAGAAAGCAAACTATTTTTCTGCCAACGGTATTCCTATAAGATTAAAGCAACCCGGTTGGGCAAGAAATAAAAATGCACACGAAAAGGCGCTGTTAAAACGCGATCCCGGATCATCGGTGTTTGCTCCGGAGGGGTTACAAATACGGGTACAGTCTCCGGGCTATATGCGCAACAAAAATGCAGCAGAAGATGCCATAGTAAAAAGAAAACCATCGGGGTTGGTGTATAAAGCTGGTGGCATTACAACGCGGGTAAAACAACCCGGTTGGGCAAGAAATAAAAACGCACACGAAGATGCCTTGCTAAAAAGAGACCCAAGCATTAGTGTTTTTGCTACCGGTAAAATATATGGCAAGATCAAGGCATATTCATACAAATCAAACCCAAGTAGTGCACGCGAAGCCTTGCGCGTGCGTGAACCAGGGAAGGCCTTTGTTAAGGCTTCTAATTATCAGGGAAATATTAAAATGAAGAAGTTCGATTTTCTTAAAAATCCGAACTACCATCCGGATGCCTTCTTTGTGAAAAACAATAAAAACAATGTAAAAGAAGAGCGCGGATTTTTTACAAACCTTCGATTGCTATGGGCTAAGTGGTTTAGGAAAAACCAAACACAGCCAGATGCTGTAAAAGAAAAACCACGCAAACCCCGATACGACAAGCGCGAGATTGGAATTTGGTATGATTAAGGTACGATGGCTCAAACCATTTCTCCGCAGCAAGCCTTTCTAAAACAGATTACGTTAGTAAGATTACTTAAAAGGATAAAATTTTAAATCAAAATTGATTTTGCAAAGGAATGGTAATGGAAAACGTAGTTCCTATTCCTTCTTCGCTATCAAGCATGAGCACTCCTCCTAATTTATCAACAGCTTGTTTAACTATGTATAAACCTAAACCAGCCCCTTGCGAAAGTTTGTTACCTCGGTAAAACATATTAAACACGCGTGGAATATGCTCTTTGCTAATACCCAAACCGTTATCGGCTATGGTTAATTGCAAGCCGTTAATGCTTTTACGAATAGTAAGTTTTATAAACTGATTTTCCTTAGCCGGATCGTGGTATTTTATAGAATTAGAAACCAGGTTGTTAAAAATAATTTGAATTCTAAAGGGATCTATAAAAAATAATTCCTGAACATCTCCTTCGTTTATGAAAGTTATACGTTGCGCTCCTGGCATATTTTGGTGAAACTCCACACTTTGCCTCCATAAAGTTTCGAGATTTGTTTCTGTTTTTTGTACATCCAGATTATCATTACGCGAATACTCCAAAATTGAGTTAATGGTGGTATCCAGTTTTTTAACGCTTTCGCGTATCAGAGTGGTGCATTGGTAAATTGCCGGTAATTCTTTTTCCATTAAAATAAGATCGGCTAAACCTAAAATGGATGCTAGCGGTGAACGTAAATCGTGCGAAGTACGGTAAACGAAACTATCGAGTTCAAAATTTTTAGCTTCTAACTCAGCCAGGGTTTTGTTTAATTTTAACGATTGTAGTTTACTCTCCGTTATATTTTGTGTAAGTAAAATAGCATTTTTAATCGTGCCGTTTTTCTCGAAGCAGGGTTTACCCAGAAAAATATAATGTTGATTGTTAAAGTCCCACTCGAACGAAACACTTTCTCCTGCAAATAATTTTTCGAAATAATAACTAAGTTTTTTGTAACGATCTTCGGAGTAAATATCGCGAGCGTTTTTGCCAACATAGTAGTCGCTTGTTCTGCCTAGCTTTTCAAATTCTTCGCCTTCGGCAATTAAGTAATTGTAATTGCGGTCGATCATAAACACGGCACCATTCGGGATGTTGTTTCCTAAAATGCGGTAGTAGTTTATGTATTCTTCCTTTTCACGTTCAGCTATAATTCTTTCGTGTACATCTCTGGATGTACTTAGAATCAACACCACATTTCCGCGTTTATCAAAAACCGGGCGAGAGTGAGATTCCATCCATCTAAAACCTTTATCTTTTGTTTTAAACAGATACGTCATTTTTGGTGGGGGCCCTGTGGGGGCATCGGCAGGTAATTCTCCTGCTTCGCGTTTACGATGATCTTCTTCCAAAGCCTTTATCATTTCCGGATGAAAAAAATCGTAAGGCGAACGACCTTCCATTTCGGCAGGCGTATACCCTGTAACTTCTTTGCACGATGGGCTCACATATACGTAGCGTGCTTCGCGTGGTTCGTGCAGGCAAACAATATCGCTTACATTTTCAGAAATTAATTTAAACTTATCTACTTCGTTGGCGAGTACACGTTGTATTTCTGTTAACCGGCCTGTGTAGTCTGCATGGTCTTCGCTATAACCACCATCGTTTAGCGCTTGTGCAAATTTTTCTCCTTCTGTTAAATGCTGATTGCTGAAATGCGTACCACTCAGGTATATATGGCCATTTGTAATTTGTGCACGCCACCGTACATGGTGCAAAGCTCCTTGTATAGAAATATCGGCAGAGAATTGGTAAACACCACCTTGTTGTGTTTGAATTTCTGCAATCCGATCCGGATGAAAACCGAGTAAACGTGCAGAAGAATTCTTCCATGGAAAAATACTGGGAAAAATCGTTTTGAAATTGAAATTGGCGAAGTGCAATTCCATATTCAAATCAAGGATGAGTTGAAACTCATCCGAAAGATCTGATAATGAAATCAGATTTAAATCAGATTTTGATTGGGTTACCATGCAAGGGATAAACAAGGTACAAAATATTTGGTTATGTTATTAGTTGTGTAAAAACCTGATTAGGTTCGTACCCGTTACTGTGCAAATCAAATTAAAAACATATACATGAAGAATTTGAAACAGGCTGTGATAGCCTGGCAAAAAGTTGTAAAAGAGAAAAATCAGCTTGTTTTCGAAACCAGTTCGCTTAAACGAGTTTCAACAGCAACCTTCAGAACAAAACAAAAGGTTATGTTGATAATAAAGCCACGTTCTGCCAAAGAAGTGAGTGCTGTTTTAAAAATAGCAACTAAATATGCCATACGAATAGCACCGGTGAGTGGTGGAAAAAATTGGGGTCTTGGTTCTGCTGTTCCGGCTAAGGATGCCGTTTTACTCGATTTATCTGAAATGAATAAAATAACGGGATACAACGAAAACATGGCTTATCTTACCGTACAAGCCGGTGTTACCTTTAGGCAAGCAGTAACTTTTTTAGAAAAGAAGAAATCTACTTTAATGTTGGATACGCTAGGTAGTACACCCGATGCCAGCATTGTAGGAAACACATGCGAGCGTGGCCACGGCATGGCGCTCTATGCCGATAGGTTTAATTTTATTTGTGGCATGCAGGTAGTTTTACCTACCGGTGAAATAATAAATACCGGTTTCGAAGGATGGGAAAACTCTGCGCTTGGGCCGTTAGCAAAATGGGGGTTAGGCCCTTATTTAGATGGCTTATTTACGCAGTCTGCACTTGGTGTTGTAACTCAACTTACTATTTGGCTTAAACCCAAAACACCATTTTTTCAATCGTTCATTTTTCACTTACCGGGCGATAAGCCACTGCCCGAATTAATGGATAAACTTCGCACAGTAAGTTTGCAAGGTTTCCCTATGTCGTTGCGTATTTTTAATGAAACCAGAATGCTTTCTTTTGCAGGTCGCTTTCCGGCACAAGAGAAAAAACCATTATCCGAAGCTACGCTTGAGAAAATGTGTGCGGAAAGAAATATAGGAAGATGGATGGGTATCGGTGGGCTATATGCTGTAAGCAAAGAACATGCACAAGCCGACAAAAAATTTCTAGAAGAAATTTTAAAAAACCACGTAGAAAATCTGCAATTTTTTGATGATGATTACGTGAAAACGCATTACGAGAAGGCTACTTCGCAAGAAAAACAAACTATGGATTTTATGGTAAACCGATCGTTGCTTAGAGGTAATGTATCCGAAGCTGGTTTAAACATGGTGTATTGGCGAAAACCTGAAAATATTCCTATTGGAGATTTACATAAAGATCAATGTGGTGTGCAATGGTATTGCCCCGCAATTCCGTTTACGGGAAATGCAGTAAAACAAACTGTAGCCATATGCAGACGCATCAGTAAAAAGTATGGATTTGAATTAAATCTCGGCTTCCTGTTTATCAATGCCAGAACACTAGATGTAACGGGAGCTATATGCTACGATCGCGCCATTGCCGGAGAAGATGAAAAAGCTCAAAAATGCCATAACGAAATAGTAGAATTACTTACTAAAAAGGGATTTACACCGTACAGATTAGGCATACAATCGATGTATTTGTTGAAGCACCAAAAGGATGAGAATAAAAAACTACTTAGCAGACTTAAACAAATGATCGATCCTGCCCACATTCTTAACCCAGGCAAGTATTTAAACTAAATTGATACTTTAGCAGTAAGCTCCTTATTTGTTGATTTTCATAGCTTTGTGTGATTAAAACCAAAACTATGAATAGAAATGAATTTGAAATCCGCATGCTGCGTTCGGTAGATCATCCTGAAGTGGCCATGCAATTTGCGCGCGAACAGCAAGAAGTTTTGCGCCTATTTGGTGTAAACGGTATTACTTCGGCCAAGCAAGCCTGGCAGAGTGATCCGAATACGTATATGTTTATTGCCATCGATACAGAAACCCAACAAATGGTTGCCGGTATGAGGTTAGACAGAGAAAGCGACTCAAAGCCAATACCTATGGCAGAAGCACTCACACCTATATCAGCAGAATTTTGCGATTTAGTAAACACCCTTAAACCCCTTGGCTTGGCAGAAGGCTGTGGCTGGTGGGTAAAAGAAGGATACGCAGGTAAAGGTTTACCAGGTATTTTGCTAAGAGCGGGTGTAAGTATTTCTACAGAATTAGGAATAAACTACATTTTTGGTTTCCCACATCAGCATACAAAACCCATTATGTCTAAGTATGGCTTTATAGCTGTTGATGTGTTGGGCGAGAATGGTTCCTTCTTATATCCTGATAATCGGTACCGCTCTACCGTAGTAGAATTAAACACACAAACACTTCATACTACGCCAAAGGCAGAGCGCGAAAGAATTATCTCGCTAAGGAGAAATCCGGTGCAAAACATGCAGGAAGGAGAACTTAATCTTAAGTTTCATTTAAACTAACCTACTCGTTTGCAATTGTTTTTCGAAAATTATCCGGGTCTTAAAAAAGTAAAGATTGGTGTCCTTATCTTTCGGCAAAATTTTGCGTTTTGCTCTACATCGCCATACCCTTACTTTTTGTTTTAACCATCCGGCTATTTTTTCACGTTTACTTTAGTGCAGCATTTTTGCGTAAAGCAAAAAAGGCGGAAACAACTCAACCTCCGTTATCGATAATCGTGTGTGCGCACGATGAATACCATAACCTTACGCAGCTTTTGCCTTTACTACTAGAGCAGGATTATCCAAACTTCGAAATTGTATTGGTAAACGACCGCAGCAACGATGAAACGTACGATTGGTTACTGAAGCAAGCCGAGTTGCATCCGCAGGTAAAAGTGGTACAAATTAACCACACACCTGCACACATTAATGGTAAGAAGTATGGATTAACCCTGGGCATTCGCGCAGCTGCTAACGAATGGCTTGTGTTTACTGATGCCGACTGCCGCCCTACAAGTAAAAATTGGCTGGCAAGTATGGCAAAAGAAATGAATGCCGATACAAGCATAGTGGTGGGTATTTCGCCTTACCAGAAAACGGGAGGTTTTCTAAACTTATTTATCCGTTACGAAGCCTTAATTACAGCGTTAAGATATACAGGCTTCGCAAGTAATGGTATGCCCTATATGGGAGTTGGCCGAAATCTTGCTTACCGTAAATCTTTGTTTATGGAAACCAAAGGCTTTACACATATACTGGGGGTTATTGGCGGAGATGATGATCTGTTTGTTAACACCAATGCAACAGCACAAAATACACGTGTGTGTATGCACCCCGAAAGTTTAGTGTACTCTGTGCCGGCTACATCAACCCGTAGTTTTCTGCATCAGAAAATACGCCACCTGGCTGCCGGTAAGAAATATAAAAAAGCCCATAGGTTTGTTTTAGGTATAGACATTGCCTCGTGGCTGCTCTTTTATCCGGCTATAATCGCATGTTTTTTTGCAACCTGGTTTGTATGGCCTGCATTAGCAGTTTTGTTGGCGTGGGCAACAGCACTTATTTCGGTACACCTGGCCACAAAACGTTGGGGGCAACGATTTGAGATTTGGGCTGTACCCATGTTAGATTTTTTATACCCCATTTACTATCTTACAACGGGCGCAGCAGCGTTAGTAACTAAAAAAATAAAATGGAAGAATTAGACGAGTCGCGGTTTTCATCGAAAGCACTGGAAGATTTTCAGTTGATCGATAGGGCTGTGGCCGGAGACGAAGCGGCCTATGCCAAGCTTTTACAACGGTACAAACGCCCGGTGTATCACATGATTTTAAAAATGGTTCGGAATATAGACGATGCCGAAGACTTAACCATCGAATCTTTCGCAAAAGCATTTCGTAGTTTGCATCGGTTTAAAAAAGATTACACGTTTAGTACGTGGTTATTCCGCATCGCCACCAATAATACGATAGACCAGATCCGAAAGAAAAAATTAAATACCCTCAGCATCGACAACTCCTTTACCGATGACGAAGGCAATTCTATATCCATCGATGTAGAAGATGAAAACAATAATCCGCAGGAAGAAACTATAAAAGCACAGAAAGCTGAATTGTTGTTGATTTTTGTAGACAAACTTCCGGCCAAATACCAGCAACTGGTGCGCTTACGGTATTACGAAGAATTATCGTACGAAGAAATAGCAGAACGTATACAGGCACCGTTAGGAACGGTTAAGGCACAATTGCATCGTGCACGCGAACTTATGTACGAAATGGTGCGCAACAAACGCGATCATATTTAGTTTTTAAAAACAACGGTTCTAGTTTTAGTACATAAGCTTTAACCTTTTTCATTCTGTTAAGCGAGTTTGGCTATAATTTTTTACTAGTATGTCGTCCATCATCTCCCACTATTTTCCCGATTTAACGGCCAATCAAAAAAAGCAATTCGAAAAATTGTATGCGCTGTATGTAGAGTGGAACGCGAAGATCAATGTTATTTCCAGAAAAGATATAGACAACTTATATGTAAACCACGTGCTGCACTCGTTAGGCATAGCTAAAGTGCAAACATTTTTACCGGGCAGTAGTATTTTAGATGTGGGCACAGGTGGGGGTTTTCCGGGTATACCGTTAGCAATTTTATTTCCGGAAGTACAATTTCATTTGGTAGATAGTATCGGTAAGAAAATTACAGTAGTTACAGAAGTAAGCAAAGGGCTTGGTTTACGAAATGTAAAGGCAGAGCACATAAGAGCCGAGCAAATTAAAGGCGAATACGATTTTATTGTGAGCCGAGCCGTAACCCGGTTAAAAGAATTTTACGGCTGGATACACCGCAAAACCAAAAAGCAAAACCGGCACCAACGCGAAAACGGAATATTATATTTAAAAGGAGGAGATTTAGACGAAGAGTTGAACGAATTAAAACGGCCATTACAAGTGTATAACCTGTCGGATTACTTTCAGGAATCTTTTTTCGAAACAAAGAAAGTAGTGTACGTTCCTTTGCCTTAATGCTATTTTACTTTGGCTACCCGCACAATGCGTGCAAATAAACCTGGCAAATAACGTTGCAGATAAGCGGCAGCTACTTCTTTAAAACCACCTACATACACTTCTCGCTTTTGTTTTTCTATGGCTTTAACAAGTACGGCAGCCACGCGCGCTGCAGGCAAGCCTTTTGCATGAGTTTCGTCTTTTTTATTTTGTGCCGAACCATCGGCAGTTAAGGCAGTAAGGCTAAGGTTGGTGTTTGTCCAGCCGGGGCAAACTAACGTTACTTTTATATGCTTACAATCTTTCCATAATTCTGCCCGAAGGGCATTAAAAAAACCATGTAGTGCATGTTTAGCAGCAGCATAACCACTGCGGTAAGGCGTGCTGGCAATACCAGTAATGCTGGTAACGGTTACAAAGTGTCCTTGTTGTCGTTCTAAAAAATGCGGAATCAAACTTTTAGTAAGAAAAATAGTTCCGAAATAATCTACCTCCATTAAATGTCTGTAAACTTCCGACACACTTTCTTTTACCAAACCGCGTTGCGAAATTCCTCCATTGTTTACTAACACATCAACATGGCCAAATAAGGGTATTGCTTTACTTGCAGCGTGCTCTACTTCTTGTTGGTTGGCCAGATCGAGTGGTAAAACGCGTACAAGATCCGGAAATCGACAACTAGCTTTAACACGGTTTAATTCTGCTTCGCGTCTGGCAGAAAGTATTAGTCTGCATTTTTTTTCGGCCAGCGCATAAGCTAACGCTTCGCCAATACCGGAGGAGGCACCGGTTATCCAAACTACTTTTTCAGACACATCAACCATTTGTAGGTAATTGTTTACTTAGCCGAACATCTTCAGAGTAAATCCAGATGGAATAAATACCTAGTGCCGTACCAATAGGAAACGAAAACAGTTTGATACAACCAACAATTAACGCAAAAGTTACGCCCCAACTTTTTTTCGTTAATAAACCAAATGCAGCTATTAAAGTTGGCAAAGCGAAAAAGAGAATCAGAAAGGCTGGTAAAAAAGAAAGAATGGTTTGTACAAATTCAAGCACACGTTGTTCTTCAGGATCAACTTCTGAGAAAGCAAACGATAAAATAAACGAAAGTAAAATGTTAATTGCCAGCGCACCCAATATGGTTAATGTACCAGACACAATATATAAAATGCCAAGCGTTCGTTTGTGGTTGTTGAGTTGATAGTGTTCCATAGGTCTACTTTTTTTGCTCAAGGTACATAATTAGTATAATACTATTTGCTTACCATAAAGTAGCGAATTAATGAAAAAATCAACAGCTATTTTTGCAAGAGTATTGGTAGCTGACATGCCTTTGTCACTGAGGGTTTTTATATTCGTGAGTTGAACTCACATCCTATCCGTAAAATCATTCACATAGATATGGATGCTTTCTACGCATCCATTGAACAACGCGATAATATTCAATATCGGGGCAAACCCATTGTGGTTGGCGGGCCGCCTACCGGGCGTGGTGGTGTGGTGGCTACTGCCAGTTACGAAGCACGTGCCTTTGGTGTTCGCTCTGCCATGACATCCAAACGCGCACAGCAACTTTGTCCGCATGTTATTTTTGTTTATCCACGTTTTGAAGCATACAAACAAGTATCCAAACAAATTCGAGAGATATTTTACCAATACACCGATTTGGTAGAACCTTTATCATTAGATGAAGCATACTTAGATGTAACATCCGATAAGTTAGGCATAGGCTCAGCAATAGAAATTGCTAAAAGAATTAAACAACAGATTTATGATGATTTACATTTAACTGCATCTGCCGGTGTATCTATCAATAAGTTTGTTGCTAAAATTGCAAGCGATTTACATAAACCTAATGGTTTAACTTTTATCGGTCCATCTCGCGTTTCCTCTTTTATAGAACAATTGCCGGTAGAAAAATTTTTTGGCGTAGGCAAAGTAACGGCAGCCAAAATGAAAAGTATGAATTTATTTACAGGCAAAGATTTAAAAGCATTATCAGAATCAGAATTAGTTCAACATTTCGGCAAAACCGGGCGTTTCTATTTTTCTATCGTAAGAGGCGAAGACAACCGACCGGTAGAACCCAACCGCGAAACAAAATCTGTAGGAGCTGAAGATACTTTTCTGCACGACCTTACCCAACTAGATGATTTGAAACATGAATTAAATAGAATTGCAGCTCAGGTGGTCAAAAGACTCAATCAATATCAACTCAGCGGACGAACACTTACCTTAAAAGTTAAATACCACGATTTTAAACAAATCACACGCAGTAAATCTTTCACCGAAAACATTCACGATTTACCAACCATCGCGCAGTTTGCTTCAGATACCATCGATCAGGTTTTTGAGACTGGCGATAAAATTCGCTTGTTAGGATTATCCGTTTCTAATTTCGCAGAACCTGTTTTTCAGCCTGTTTCACCAAAAAATCAACAGCAGTTACAGTTATTCTGATTATTTTTTAAAAAGCTTGTAACCATTTGGCCAGCGGTCGGTAATACCACCAGAACATGCAACTACTCTCGAAACATACAGATGAAGAACTGATGGTAGCCGTAAAAAACGGAGCCATCGAAAAGGCTGCTATCTTATTCGATCGGTATCATGTTCGCATTTTTAATTATCTCTCTCGCCTTGCCCTAAATAAAGAGGTAGGAGAAGATTTAACCCAAAATGTTTTTTTAAGAATGCTGAAGTATAAGCATACTTACAAAGAACAAGCGCGGTTTCAATCGTGGATTTACCAAATGGCACGCAATGTATTTGCAGATCATTATCAATCCATGAAAAAAACCATGCGCAGCCAAACACCAATCGAAAGTTTGGCTGAATTACTGCCCGAGCACGATGATGCCCGGCAGGTTGAAATGGAAAATCGCTTGCATCTTTCTTTACAAAAACTAAATGAAGAGCAGCGCGAATTGTTGGTGCTTACGCGCTTTCAGCAAATGAAATACGAAGAAGTAGCCGACATTATGGAAACAACTGTGGCCAACATTAAAATAAAAGTACACAGAGCTATTCATAAACTAAGAGAAATTTATTTTGAAACAGAGGCGTATGAATAAGGAAGAAAAAGAAATACTGATTAACAAGTATTTGTTGCAAGCATGCGATGAATCTGAAAAGCAAATGGTAGAAAAACTAGTGCAGGAAGATGAAGAAGCCCGCGTAATTTTTAAACAAACAGAATTGCTATTGAAAAAGTTGGAGAACGAACCAACGCTGCAACCAAGCGAAAGCCTGCGGCAAACCTTTTTACTTTCGTTAGCGAATGAGTTAAAGCCAACTCAAGCAACAAATTCATTTAATATGAAAGTGTTTTATAAAGTTGCTGCTGCTTTTTTAGTGATTGCAACATCTGTTGCCGCAGGCTTTTGGGTAAACACGTTAGTGCAAGAGCGAAAAGAATATGCAGCCTTGCAAAAAGAAATGCAAGAAACGAAAGCATTATTACTAAGCATGATGAAAAACCCGATGAGTGCCAGCCAACGCATGGTGGGCGTTAGCCAGGCTGCGGATTTCTCATCGCTTGATCAAGACATCATTAAAAGTATGTTCAGATTATTGAATGAAGATCCAAACTCGAATGTACGCTTGGCTGCCTTAGAAGCTTTAGCCAGATACAATACAAAAGAAATTAAAGAACAATTGCTAATCTCTTTGGAAAAACAACAAGATCCTGTTGTACAAGTAGCGTTAATCAAATTACTTACACAAGACAACAACCAAGCGATAAAGCCAACCCTCGAAGAGTTGATTCAAAAAGAAGGAACAGAAAAAGCAGTTCGAGACGCGGCACACTCAGCCTTACTAAGACTTTCATGAAAGAAAATAGATAAACACAAAAGTAAACAATGATGAAAAAGTTAATGATGATTGCCCTCGTGTTAGTAGCAGCTACACTTCAGGCACAAGAATATAAAGTAGCCAAAAGTTCAGGAAGATTAGAACTGTATGTTGGCAAAGTAACCGTAGAAGGTTACGCTGGAAATGAAATTGTTTTTACTTCTAAAAGTGGCAAAAGCGAAACAGATTCACGCGCAGCAGGTTTGCGTTCTGTAAACGGTTCTGGTTTAGAGGATAACACTGGTGTAGGTATTCATGTAGCTGTGAAAGATAACATCATTGAGGTGTATCAGTTAAAAAAACTAAACCACCCTGATCTTAAAATATTAGTTCCGAAAGGAATTGTTGTTTCCTTTAAACACGATTCGAAATATGGGGGTGATGCAATCTTCAGAAACATGGAAAATGAAATTGAAATTTCATGCCAATACAATAATATCGTTTTAGAAAACATCACCGGCCCTTTAACTGCTAAAACTTTATATGGCTCTATCGATGCCGTATTTGGCAACAATGTAAAAGGCCCCATCTCGATGGTTTCTGTTTACAGCCACATCGATATCACGTTGCCACAAACGGTTAAAGCCAACTTAAAAATGTTAACTTCTTATGGAGAATTATTCATGGCATCTGGGTTTCCATGGGAGATTGTAATAAAAGATGGCATGCAACAGTGGGGCGATAAAGTAGAAGGTAAATTAAATGGTGGTGGATTCGCTTTAGATCTTCGCTCCGATTACGGTAAAGTTTACCTACGCAAAAAATAAGTTCATCCATCAAAAAGTCTATGTCTATCGCAAAGACTTTTTTTAAATCTAATCTTATGAAAAACATTTTATCACTGCTTTTATTAGCAGCAAGCTCAACTTTTGCCCAAGAAAATTATAGCAGAAGTTTCGAAGCACAAGGTGTAAACAAAATCGAAATCACTTTCGATTATCCGCAGTTGGTTATGTTAAAAACTTGGAATAAAACTGAAGTAAAAATAGAAGGGAATGTAAACATCAATAACCACACAGAAGACGATGCATTTAAATTAAAAGGAAGAAAGTCTGGCAATTATTTATCTATCGATGGAAGCATAGAAGATATTCATACGCTTGCTTCGTACGAAAAATATTATGACTATGAT
>JAJTEH010000058.1 GCA_021298355.1 Flammeovirgaceae bacterium | reverse complement strand
GCACTCAATCTTCCTAATTGATACACAACAAGCATGTTGCTGTTGTCTTTTTTCAGTTCGTCTTCATAAATAGCAAATGCTTTTTCGAATTGTTTTTGTTGTGCATAAAAACTAGCTAGAGCAGATATTTTTTTAGGATCTGCTTTAACCATCGCGATAAATTCTTTCTCTGCTTCAGCTACTTTTTTCTCGCGATAGTAAATATTACCGGCCGCGCGATGGCCCTCTGCTAAATCTATCTTTTTTATTTGATTGGCCATCTGGTGCGCTTTCTCGTAACTTCCACCCATAAAGCCCGGAGCTTGGGTGTAGTATTCAATAAGCGATTGGCGGGCATCCAGGTTTTTTGCATCTAACTCAATGGCTTTCTCCCAGGCTGCTTTCATTTTTGGTGCAAGTATGCCTTGTCTTAACGGATTGGCATCTCGGGCAATCGTGCCTAATGCGTTGCCATACCAATTGTGATAGTCCGGATTTTTCGGATTTGCATCACTGGCTTCTTCAAAAAAATCGGCTGCACTCTCGTAATCTTGTTCATCAAAAGCAATTCTTCCTAAAATATATTGTGCTTCGGCATAATCGGTTTGGTCGTTATCGATAGTGGTCAGTAATTTTTTGGCTTCTGCTTTTTTATTGTTTTCGTAAGCTGTTTTTCCTTTTTGCAAAGCGGTTTGTGCTTGGGCAACGAAAATGGTTAAGAACAAGAAAAGGCAAGAGAGAATAATTTTTTTGCTGCATCTCATAGAAAAAGATTTTTTTTAAAAGACGCAAATATTTTGCAAAGGGTTGCTTTTAAGATTCTATTTTTAAAGAAAACCCTATGCCATGTTGATTTTGAATTTGAACGGAGCTGTCGTGGCGAAGGTATTTTCTAAGTTTCGAGATAAAAACATCTAAACTTCGTCCCATAAAATAATCGTCATCGCCCCAAACCTGATGTAAAATTTCTTCTCGTTTTAGAGTATTGTTTTGGTGGCGGTATAGTAATTCTAAAATGGTTGATTCGCGTTGGGTTAAAATGCGTTCTTCTTGTTCGCATTGTAAAAAATATTTATCGGCATCGAAGGTATACTTACCTAGCTTAACAACCCCCGAACGTGTATCGGCCAAAGGTTTTCTTCTGCGTAAGAATACCTCCATACGATAAAATAATTCTTCGAACGAAAAAGGTTTCACGATGTAATCATCAGCTCCGGTTTTAAATCCTTCTAGTTTATCTTCCGTCATGGATTTAGCCGTAAGAAAAATAATCGGCACTTCTTTGTCGCTACTGCGGATGTGGCGCGCAACCTCGAAACCATCTGCATAAGGGAGCATTACATCTAATAAACAAAGTTGGTAGGCACCCGTTTTAAACTGTTGTTTAGCTTCTTTACCATTTGTACACAGATGTACTTCGTACCCTTTCATGGAAAGATTATCTTTAATCACAAATCCTAAGTTGGTATCGTCTTCTACCAATAAAATTTTGCAATGTGTGGGCATCATAATGCTGATAAAATAATTTGAAAAGTAGAACCTAAGTCTTTTGCGCTGTTAACGCTTATTTTTCCTTTGTGTGCTTCTACCACTTGTTTAACATAACTCAAGCCTAAACCAAAACCTTTTACATTGTGTACATTGCCTGTTGGCACACGATAAAATTTTTGAAAGATTCTTTTTTGTTGGTCTTTCTCTATACCAATGCCGTTGTCTTGTATGCTGATGATGATGTGTTTGTCTTGATTAAAGGTTGATACAGTAATAACAGGTAGTTGGTTTACATATTTTAATGCATTATCAATTAAATTAAATAAAGCATTAGTAAGATGATGTTTATCTGCCAAACAAGTAAAGCGAATGGCTTGTAATTGCAAGTTTACTTGTGCTTGTTTTTCGTCAAACAAAGGTTTTAAATTGTTTACAGTTTCCTCAATGAGAAGATGAATGTTTTGTTCGGTTAGTTTTAATTGTAAATCTGCTTTATCGGTTCTTGCGATTTGCAACATGCGTTCTAAATGTTGACGCATGCGTTTGGTTTCTTGCTCTATAATGGTGGTATAATTGCGTGTTCGCTCGGGTTGTATTTGTTCGGCTTGTTGGCGTAAAACTTCGGCACTTAAGGCAATGGTAGAAAGTGGCGTGCGAAATTCGTGCGTCATGTTATTGATAAAATCTTTTTGTATTTCCGACAATCGTTTTTGTTTAAAAATTACCAGTAGGGCATAGCCAAAAAAGATAATCACGATTAATAACACAACAGAAGAGAAAGTCCATATTCCCATTTTATTGGCTAATTGAATTTCTTTATCCGGAAAGCGAACACCAAAGTAATAACTGGCATTGGGTATTTCGGGCATGTTGGTAAACTCAACATGTTTGCTTTTAGAACCCGTGGCAACTGCATTACCATACAACATGCAGGCTTGCGAGCAATCGTAAATGCCATATTCAAACTCCGACATGATGTTGCGGCTCTCCAATTCTGTGCGCAATAAATATTCTAACACCTGTGGTTGAATGTCGCTGTTTAACGTTACCGTATAATAATTAGATGAAACCTGAGTAACGGGGTTGGTAGATGGCGTAGGAGAATTATTAATTTTAAAAAATTGTTGGGCAACACTTAATAGAGCAGCGTTTACTTGCCTGTCGAAATCGTCTTGTACAATATCAAAAGCTTTGCGTACCCAATACACTTGGGTAATGGTTATGCCTAGTATACTAATGGTGGCGAGCAGTACAATTACGCGTAAACTCGAAGTTTTCATCTTGTAAAATTAAAACTAATGATTTTGTATTAACTAAACTTAACAATCGTTAACAAGTGAAAGGTTTTTGTTAACAACACATCTTTTCTTTTTCAGCTTATTTTACAGGTAGGTATGGAAAAGAGAAGGAAATATTTACTAGCATTTGCCCTTGTGGTGGTTGGGCTAACTATTTTCTACCTTCAAAACTTTAGAAGTAGTTATTGTATAAACAGTTTGTTGCCAAAAAGTAAAATAGTGCAGCGTGCATTGGCAATACAACCTGCGAACAACCGCGATAGTACACAACAAATAGGGGATGGGTATTCTTTCAAAAACGTTTTGTGGTTTAACACAAAGCAAATACCGTTTAAGAAGAGGTGTTGATTTATTTTAGTTTGCCCACTATGTAGATTGTAAAAGTTAAACAAATTGATTTTTGTCAGTTTTACGTACTCCATTTATGGATGAAAGTTGCCGATTACTAAGCAAAACCAATAATTACCTACTCCTAACGCGCGTTCTGAAAATTTTATGTCTTATCTTTAAGCGAAGCTACGTTTTCAGCTTTTTAATACTATTATGATAAGCATACCCAACCTCCATTTTTCAAAGAGTAATCCTGAATTTTTTGCTACGTTAAGCCAGCGGGTTAATTCGTATTTCAAGCAAAACCAAATTGAGAAAACTGCGAATAGTGAAATGATTTTCAAAACTGTTTTCATGTTTTCGTTATACCTCATTCCTTATTTTGTGATGATCAGTGGCGTAACCACTAATCCGTTTTTGCTCACGTTGTTTTGGGCCATTATGGGTTTTGGTGTTGCCGGCATTGGCCTTTCTATTATGCACGATGCCAACCACGGTTCGTATTCTAAAAAAGCGTGGGTTAATAATTTGTTGGGCTATTCGTTAAATTTAGTGGGTGGCCATGCCACCAATTGGAAAGTACAACACAATGTGTTGCACCATACCTACACGAATGTACACGATGTAGATGAAGATATAAGCCCGCGTGGCGTGTTGCGGTTAGCGCCAGAATCGCAGTGGAAAAGCATTCACAGATTCCAACATTTGTACGCCTGGTTTTTGTATGGTTTAATGACGTTAGTTTGGATATTTACCAAAGATGTTTTTCGCATTATGAAGTACCACCAAACGGGTTTATTAAAAAAACAAAAGACATCCTTATTGAAAGAAGTATTGATTATGGTTGCAACCAAAGTGGTATACTTTACCTACGTTATTGTTGTGCCCATGCAGGTTTTGAATCTTTCTTTCTGGCCCGTGTTCGGTGGCTTTTTACTAATGCATTACATCGCAGGATTTATTTTAGCCATTATCTTTCAGCCTGCGCACGTTGTGGAAGGAACGGAATATCCGGTGGCAGATGAAAATCTAAACCTTGAAAACAATTGGGCTATTCACCAATTGCATACAACCACAAACTTTGGCCATAAACACAAATTGTTTTCGTGGTATGTGGGCGGTTTAAATTACCAGGTAGAACATCATTTATTTCCGAACATTTGCCACGTACATTATAGAAAACTCTCGGAGATTGTAGAGCAAACCGCTAAAGAATTTGGTTTACCTTATAAAACAAAAGAAACATTTTGGGATGCTATAAAAGCACATGCCCGCCAATTAAAAATGTTAGGTAAGAAACCTGAAAAACAAATGAAGATGGCAATGGCAGCCTAAAGAAAAAGCGGAGTACATGCTCCGCTTTTTTTATGTGTGTACCTTCGGTTAGAAATTTTGATCGTAAAACAAATACTATTTACTTCAGCTATAAAACTACATACGAGTAAACAATGAATATTAAACAGAATGAACATACCGGTTTTTGTGTAGGAATTTTAATAACCATTTTTATCGGGTCTTGTATAACCAGTTTTAATGTAAATACAGTCGGGTTTTCTGCCATACCCGATATTTTGCTTTTCATTATTTTAGGAATATTTATTTTTACGATACTGGGTTTACTTACATCCGGAATATCGTGGATTTTTACAAAGAACTTTACCATAAAAAAATGGCTAAAGCACTTTGCCGTTATGAGCTTGATATGGACTTTTTTAGCAATTATTTCTTTTGTTAAAAACAGATTATAATCTGTAGTTGAACAAGTGCACTAGCCTAAGTCCATCTGAGTATATCAGTAAAAAAACTTATTCGGCAGATGAATGCCGATTATGAATTTTGATTTTATTCAAATCAATTTCTTCGTCTTCGCTTTCGGTATAAAACTCTGGTTCGAGTTGTTCGATGATGGGCGCGTCTTTTCTTTTATACTTACCAGTATCAAAAGTTAAAATTAAAGTTGGTAATAAAACCAAATTGGTAATCATCGAAAGTAAAAGAGTTGTGCTTGTTAACAAACCTAAAGCAACCGTTCCGCCAAAAGAACTAAACGCAAAAATGATGAAACCTGCAAACAAAACGATGGAAGTGTAAATCATACTTTTGCCAACTTCTAAAATGGTATTGCTTACGGCTAGCGGAACATAAAAATTACGAGCGAATAACTCTTGCCTATACTTTGCCAAGAAATGAATAGAGTAATCGACAGAAATACCAAACGTTATGCTGAAGATTAAAACTGTGCTAGGTTTTAACGGCACGCCAAAATAACCCATAAGTGCGGCCGTTACAGCCATCGGAATAAAGTTGGGAATTAGCGCGATGATGATCATGCGTAAATTGGCAAACAACATGGCCATGGTAAGTGAGATAAGCAAAAAGGCCAAGAGTAAACTTCCTTTTAAATTATCTATTAAAAACGAATTGCCGCGGATAAACAAAGGTGTAGTTCCGGTAACTTTTACTTCTATATCGGTGCCTTCAAAAATTTGATTAATACGTGGTTGAATAGTGTTATTAATCAAATCGCCCATTTTATCGGAGCCAATATCGGCCACTTGCATAGAAATACGCATGGTTTGCAAGGTGCTATCCACAAAAGATTTAAATAAACCGCTGTTATCAGATTGCCCTTTCAGATAAGGTAAAATATAATTGCGTTCGCGGCTGTCGGGTAGTTCGTAATAATTTGGATTGTTGTTATAAAAAGCTTGTTTACTGGCTTTAACAAAACTAACCAGAGATATAGGTTTTGAAATAGCTGGTATTGAATCTAAAAATGTTTCGAGTTCGTTTATTTTGCGTAAGTTTTTTACATCAATTACACCTCTTCGCTTGCCGGTGTTTACTACAATTTCCAGTGGCATTACACCGGAGAAATTGGCTTCGAAAAATTTTAAATCTTTTTTAACAATGCTTTCTTCGGGTAAATCATCTACCATAAACGAAACCGAATGCAAACGCATCATACCAATAACAGCAAATGTTACAACCAAAGCTGCGATGGAATAAATAAACATTCTGTGGCGATGCACCATCACATCTACAAAGGATAATACATTGCCAAAGCCTTGCACTTCTAAATGGCGCAAATGCTTGGCGCTGGGGGGTGGCATCCACGAGAACACACTCGGAATCAAAATTAAACTCACAACAAATGTGGCCATTACGTTTATACCGGCCACTATACCAAACTCGCGAAGCACCGTAATATCTGCACTTAATAAAACCAGAAAACCTATAGCTGTAGTTAAGTTGGTAAGGAAGGTAGCTAAACCAACTTTTTTAATTACTTCGTTAATGGCTTGTTCTTTATTTCGGTGGATAACATATTCGGTATGGTATTTATTGAGAAGATAAATCGCGTTCGGAATACCAATTACAACAATGATGGGCGGAATCATTCCGCTTAACAAAGTAATGGTGAAACCAAAAAGCGAAATAGTACCCAACACCCACACCACTACAATACCGATAATAATTAAAGCAAAGAAAGTAGCGCGGAACGAACGGAAGAAGAGCATCATGATAATGCCCGTAATAAGCACCGATAAGCCTAAGAAAATTTTTAGTTCTTCGCCAACTTGTTGGGCAATAACAGAACGCACAAAAGGTAAACCTGCATAGTGTAATGGAATACCTGTTTCTTTGGTAAATTTATCGCCTAAAGCAACAATTTGGTTGGTAACATCAATGCGTTTAACGGAATTTAGCGTTTCTTTTTTTATAGAGATTAAAACTGCAATGGCACCGTTTTTTTCGTTAACAATTTGCCCAATGTAAAATCTTTGTTTGGATGCCTCTTTTAATAAGGAATCGAGCGTATATTGGTTCGTTACTTTTTGTTGAAAAACATCTTTTAATACAAATTTTGTATTAACTGTGTCTTTCTCGAGTTTTTTAATTTGAGGAAGCGAAATTACTTCGTTTACACCATCAATCCATTTTACAGCTACACAAAACTCGCGCAGTTTTTCAAAATTTTTATACTGAAAAATGGAGCTGTCTTGTAAGCCCACGGCCACAATGTTGCCATCTTCGCCAAATTGCTTTCTGAAGTTTTGAAAATAAACTTGCTCGGGATCATTAGCCGGCACGGTTCCCCTGAAGTCGTAACTCATCTCGGCAAACTGAGCGTGGTAGCCAAAAAAAGCAGTAATAGCTAATAAAGTAATAATCAGGATTAACTTCCTTTTAATAATAAAATGGGCAATTCGGCTCCACATACAGAATGGTGGTATTGTTTTACGTATTAACAAGTAAAACTACTGATTTTATGCTATTGCAAAAGCAAGAAAACCAGCAAGATGCTGTTTAACGCAGCTTAATGCGTGCGTAAACTGGTTTGTGGTCGGATGGATAATACTTACCATCGTTTGCATCAACAATGTTAAAATCAAGAATTTCCCAATGGTTGGAAACAAAAATATGGTCGATAGGGGTGCAAACTTGTTTTCCTACTTCGAAGCCGCAATAGGTGCCATTTGTATTATTGGCAGGTCTGCAATCTTTAAAATACAGTTTTACGTTTTTTGCTTTTTCTGTAAAGATTTGATAGGGTTTATCGCCAATGGGAGCATTAAAATCGCCTATCAAAACATGGGCAAAATTTCTATTAGCATTAATGCCATTTAAATAAGCCATGATGATGTTGGCTGAGTTCTCTCTAGCTTGCACCCCTACGTGATCGAAATGTGTACAGGTTACAACAATACTTTTTTTATTTTCTACAGATTCGAAAGTTCCACCCACAAAAATTCTGGGTAGGGCTGCATCCCAACCAATGGAACCCGGTGTTTTAAAATTATCCGACAGCCAGTTGATGTAATCATACTTCAATGTCCACCTGTTTTTATTATAATAAATAGCTGTGAATTCGCCTTTGTTTTTACCATCATCACGGCCACCGCCAACACGTTGATAATTATTAAGGGCAAGGTCTAAATCAAGAATCTGATCGTACAAAGCTTCTTGAATACCGATGAAATCGAAATCTTGCGCAAGTAAAAGGGTTGTAACTTTTTCTTTTCGGTTTGGCCAGGCGTTTATTCCATCTCCCGGATTGTTGAAACGAATGTTATACGTTACAACCGAAATTTCATGCGAGAATCCGTTCGAAAAGGTAACAGAGAGAAGAATGAATAAAAAAGCAAAAAGTTTCATAACAATGTTTATAATTGTTTGGTAAGATAAGTCAGTTTACATTTAAAAAGATCAGACCACTCGTTGGCATGAAAAATAAGATAAGATTTTTTTTATATCTGCCGTTGCTATTGCTTGTATATTCTTGCATTAGTACGAGTAATAAGATTATGTCTCCCAATTTCGAAAAGGTAGATAAAGAGGGGATCATACTCATTTATCTGAAGAATAATTATTCTGAAATAGCCAACGAGGAACTTTTTGAGAAAACAATAGTGCCCGTTAGCAAAAATCACATTAAAATTGTTTATCCTCCGCAAGTTGAGTGGGACCTAAGAGCCAAAGGATTTGTTTATAAAGACACATCCACGTTTAAAAACTTGTTAGGAGAAGGTGAATACTATTTTTTATATGTGGATATTCTTGACGTCCGAGACCCAGACGAATTAGAGATCCAATCAAAAGAAGAAAGACAAATGCAAGGCGAGCCGGATTTATCTAAAAAGTTGAAATTGAAATTTCAATTATATAGTCTGCAATCTAAGAGGTTTATATATACAGCTATTGTAAATGGGGAGGCGGGCGCATACAGCCAGGAAAGAAAAAACGGAGGCAGCGTTTCTTTCAATGTACATACTCTATCTGGTGTTTATAAAAAAAGTATAAAGCAAGGGATTAGTTCTATGGTAAAGCATTGTGGCCTATAGCCCATTTTGTTTAATCACAACTATGTTAAATACTAAATTTTAGGCACTACAATTAATCAATACAGAATATAAGAACCCTTTTGTTGAACTTTTTGATAATTGGCAGGTTTTTCGATAGTATTACTTTTGTAATGTATAGTTAAACATTCTACGTATGCTGAAATCAATATTCGCGGCAATATTGTCGCTTGCTGTAATGAGTGCTTTTGCCCAAAGTGCGAAACCAACGGAGGCCGATCTGTTATTAGGTGTTTGGGAAACCGGCAATGGAAAAGCGCGGGTTAAAATAGATAAGGCCGGAGAAATTTATACCGGAAAAGTAGTTTGGTTGCGCGAACCCAACAACGAAGAAGGAAAACCTAAAGTAGATAAAAACAACCCAGACGAGGCACTTAGAAGTAAACCACTTTTGGGGTATAAGCTCCTACAAAATTTTACGTTCAGCGGAGATAAAGTGTGGGAAAACGGAACCATTTACGATCCGGAAAGTGGCAGCACGTACTCTTGCACCATTACCATGACAGACGACAATACCTTAGATGTACGCGGCTATATAGGTGTAACGTTATTTGGCCGCACCGATACCTGGAAAAGAGTAATGTTAAAAAAGAAA
>JAJTEH010000057.1 GCA_021298355.1 Flammeovirgaceae bacterium | reverse complement strand
GTTTTTCTAATGCCCCACAAAATTGGTAAGGTTTTACATCCGAACGTAATGTCGCCTTTTAAATCTTCCATATCTTTTACAACTTCGCGCACCAACGAAATAAAGAAAGCGAATAGAGAATAGATTAAAATTAGGTTGATGTTTGTTTTGTAAAATACTGCGATAATAAAAACCGAAAGTGCTGTAAGAAAAGCTATCACAACATTGCCAATAAGTGGCAAACGCTTTAAACTATTGGAATACAACCAAAGCATAAAAGCAGAAAAGAAATGGATAACACCAATTTGCCACGACAAGTAAAAGCCAATAGCAATGCCACCAACCGAAAATAAAGTGTGGAATAAAATAGCAAACCTGCGTGGAATTATTTTCCCAATTACAACGCGTTCGGGTTTATTAATATAATCGATTTTGATATCGTAATAATCGTTGATGATGTATCCCGCTGCCGCGATGATGATCGTAGAGCTACTTAACAACCAAAGCGAAAACGTTTGCCAGGTATGCGAACCAACCAAAAAGAATGCTGTAGCTGTTTGTGCAAATCCGATAATGAGCAGATTGCCAAAACGGGTAAGCCGCAACATTGCAGAAAAAAAGGATGCCATCGTTCAAAGATAGCATCCTCGGTGTGACGAAAGCAGTTTCTCTTATAATTTTATTGTTACCATCGCAAGAAAATGTGTGCCGGCTTGCGGATAAAAGAAGTTTTCGCGGAAGGTGGCCGAACCGGCTAAAAAGCCATAGGTATAACCATTCGATTCGTATTCTTCGTTAAGTAAATTGTTTACCAATAAACTGAAATCAATTCCGGATACAAACTTAGGTTGTATGGAATAGCTAATGCGCAGATCGTTTACAAAGAACGCATCTATTTTTCTGTTGTTGTTGGCTGTATTATCCAAAAACTGTTCGCCCACATATTTGCTTAACCAGGCTACTTCTGCACCTGTGGCAAACTGATAACTCAACACAGAACCTGCAATAATGGATGGCGAAAAAGAAATATCAGTGTTTGTATAAGTAGTACGTATTTCTGTTGGTGTAGAAAATGAAAAATCTTCACCGTAGTCGTACACTACTTCTTCAAAATTTCTGATTTTATTTTCGCTGAACGTTGCGTTGGCTTGCCAGTTTACTTTCTTGCTGATTTGCCAGTTGGTTTCTACTTCAATACCAGCCCTGTAACTATTGGCCGCATTGGTGCGCACAGGTGCGCCCACATCGTTTAAGGCTCCGGTTAACACCAACTGATTGTTGTAATCCATATAATACACATTGGCATTAATACCCAGTTTATTTTTTTGCCAACGCATACCACTTTCGTAATTAACTAAGTTTTCGCTTTTAGGTGTTCTGCCAGGGTTATCAACAAAATCATCGCGCACAGGCTCGCGGTTTGCAACAGCTAAAGAAGCATATAGCTGATAGTTGTTTCCGAAATAACTAATACCGGCTTTCGGATTAAAAAAAGCAAAATCAGTATCTACAGCGATGTTGCGTTGCCGGTTTTCTATACCCTTGGCTTTATACCCAACGTGTCTGTATTGTAAATCTACGAAAGCGCTTAGGGCCGAAGAGAAACGATAAGTAGTTTTATTATATATGTTAAAATCTTTTTTATCGCCAACATTAAAATAATATTGATGGCCTGTTGGTCTATTAATTACCTCTGCCCAGATAATTTCTCCGAAATGATCGCCCGAATACGTATTCCATCCGCCTCCGGTTATGTTTTGCAAATGTTGATTATCGTATTGCAAGGAGAAGGTTAATCCGTAAAAATCATTATCGAGCCAACGTCTTCTTACTAAATCTACACGTTCAACCAGCGAATCGCCTATGCTGATGGGTTGTAAACCGTAATCTGTTAAATCATTTTTATACCGAAATTCTTCGTAATAGCCTTTTCCTTTTGTGTAGTGCAACGAAACATTAGCCGTTAAAAAATTAGAAATGCTTTGCGACACATGCACTTGATAGTGATTTTGCTGATAGTTATCAACCTGGTCGGGATATAGATAGGGATTAAAAGTTCGGCTGTTAGAATTTAATAAATTATCGATTTGTGCATCGCTCCATCCTTCGTTGCCTGCCGTTACCAACATGGCTTCGGTATCGTTATTTAATCTGGATTGCGGAACACCCGCCCAGCTTTGAAAGGTGCGCTCTCTGCCTCCAAATACAAGCGCGCGCACGATGGTTTTGTTTTTGTAATAACCTCCCGAGAAATAATACGATTGTAAATCAGACGAAGCTCGGTCGATAAAACCATCGGAAAGTAAATACGAAAATCTTCCATCGAAAGTAAAATTATTTTCCAACAGACCAGTACCCACACGAATAGTATGCCTGCGCGTGTTAAACGTACCGGCTGCTTGCACTAATTCTGCATACGGCTTTTCGTTCAGCGTATTGGTTTGTAAATTAATGGAAGCGCCAAAAGCACTTCCGCCATTGGTAGAAGTGCCCACACCACGTTGCACCTGTATGCTTTCGGTAGATGAAGCAATATCCGGCAAGTTTACCCAAAAAGTTCCTTGCGATTCGCTGTCGTTATACGGAATGCCATTTAGGGTAACGTTAATGCGCGTGGCATCGCTCCCGCGAATGCGCACACCGGTGTACCCTATTCCATTGCCTGCATCCGAAGTAGTAACTAAAGAAGGCGACCAGTTGAGCAGAAAGGGTAAATCTTGCCCAAAGTTTTGTTTTTGAATTTGTTCCTTACCGATGTTGGTAAATGTAGTAGGGGCATCATCTTCTGCGCGTGTGGCGCGGATAATGACCTCATCGGTTAGCGTAATGCCTTCAGTTAATTCAATAACTAAAGTGGATGTTACCGGAAAACTGATTTCTGCTTTTTTATTTTCGTACCCAACATAGCGCACGAGTAACGTTTGTTTTCCAGTGCCTGAACCATCCATACTGGCTACACCACTAGCATTGGTAATAAACACTTTGTTTCGTTCCAGAAGCGAAACAGTTGCACCCGCTAAGGGTTCTTTACTTTGTGCATCGCGCACAAGTACTTCTACGTTTTGTGCATGCACAACACGTGTTAACAGCAACAACGCTGCCCAAAAAGAAAATTTTAACATGGTTTTAAAAAGGTTAAACCTGCAGGTACATCGGGGAATGTACCCCTGCATACGTTTAACATTGCCTATCCCTTCGGCCGCATTACCGGCATCAGGTTCATTGGGTATGATCTCAGCCCGAAATATTAAGGCACCCCTTGCTCTGTTTTACCAAAGCGATGCAAATGTAAAGTATTAAGAGGATATAAAACAAATTTGAAATAATTATCCATTTATGTTTTGGCTGATGAGACGTTAGTAAGTAGACTTTCTATTAAAGGTTAACAATGTCTACCATCTTTCTTTTAAATTTTATTGTCTGATTTCGAGCTACTAACAACCAACAACAAAATACGATTAGTGCCAGGTTTTATAAACAATAAGAACACACTATCTTCCGAAAGTATAGTAATTTGCAAGCATGACCGACATCGATTCTTTTTTAAAGCAACGCCATCAGAAAATGGTTATTGATGTGCGCTCGGAGTCAGAATTTGCAAACGGTCATGTTCCGGGGTCGATCAACATACCTATTTTAAATAATGAAGAAAGAACCATTGTTGGAATTACATATAAACAGCAAGGAAGTAACCAAGCTGTAGTAGAAGGCATTCGGTTAACGGGCCCGCGCTTGCACAAATTGGTAGAGCAAGTGCAGCAAACAGTGGGCGAGCGAGAAGCACTAGCTTATTGCTGGCGCGGAGGCATGCGCTCCCAAAACTTTTGTTGGATTATGCAACAAGCTGGTGTAAAAGTAACAGCATTAACGGGTGGATATAAGCAATACAGAAGATGGATACTGCATCAATTCGAAAGAAAATTTAATTTTATTTTACTAACCGGTTATACTGGAAGTGGTAAAACAGAAATACTCGCATGGTTAAACCAACGAGGCGAGCAAACGCTTTGTTTGGAAAGTTTCGCCCACCACAAAGGTTCTGCCTTTGGTGGTATCAATCAAAATCAACAACCAACAACCGAACAATTTGAAAACAACATTGGGGAAGCATTGTCTGCATTAGATGAACATAAAAGTATTTGGATAGAAGATGAAGCCATTGGCATTGGTAATGTGTTTATTCCTTTACCCATTTGGCAAAACATGCGCGAAAGCAAATTGATAAAAATAGAGGTTGATAAAGAAGAAAGAATTGAAAGGCTAGTAAAAGAATATGGTATGGCGCAGCCTGATGCTTTAAAAGAAGCTATCAAAAAGATTGAAAAAAAATTAGGCGGACAACATGCAAAAGCAGCCATCCAGGCGATTGATAACCAAGAATTAGCTGTTGCAGCCGATATCATTTTAACGTACTACGATAAGTATTACGATAAATCTATTGAAAGCAGAAAGCTATATGCGGCAGTAAAATGGAATTGGCAAGATGCTGCCACAGCAACACAAAATCTAGTAAACATAAAATAATGCAAAGCGAAATAGCATTAACCGAATATTCTCATGGAGCGGGTTGTGGTTGTAAAATTGCACCTGCGGCATTAGAGAAAATTTTAAGTGGAAGAAAATCAAATTTATCTTTTCCTAACCTATTGGTAGGCAATGAAACCAACGATGATGCAGCCGTTTGGGATTTGCAAAATGGACAAAGCTTAATCAGCACTACAGATTTTTTTCTTCCTATTGTAAACGATGCATTTACGTTTGGCGCTATAGCCGCCACCAATGCCTTAAGCGATGTATACGCAATGGGCGGAAAACCCATAATGGCTTTAGCCATACTAGGTTGGCCTGTAGAAAAATTACCTGCTGAAGTTGCCCAACACGTATTAGCCGGAGCAACCAGTGTTTGCGATAAAGCTAACATACCGATTGCCGGAGGTCACTCGATTGACAGTCAGGAACCAATTTTTGGTTTATCGGTAAACGGATTAGTGGCAACCCACCACATCAAAAAAAATAATACAGCACAAGAAGGAGATTTACTTTACATAACAAAACCAATTGGCACAGGCATTATTACAACGGCACTCAAACGAAAAGATTTTGTGCAAGAAGATGTACAACAAGCCATCTACTGGATGACGCAATTAAACGATGCCGGAACTTGGTTAAGCGAATTGCCATATATCCATGCGTTAACAGATGTAACAGGATTTGCATTGTTAGGACATACCTTAGAAATGGCGAAAGGAAGTAATTTATCTGTAAACCTGGTTTATCCTCAGATTCCTTTACTACCCAACCTATCGCACTACATACAGAAAATGATTTACCCGGATAACACGATGCGCAATTGGAGTAGTTACCAACATGCTATTAAAGGAATTGGATCGGAATCGTTTCTTACGTTGAACGACCCACAAACAAGTGGAGGATTACTACTGGCTGTAGATAAAAATGAAAAGACAGCATTTGAAAAGCAATGTTTGACGCATACCTTGCCAGCTGTTTGTATTGGAGAATTTTTTAAAGAAAACGATAGTTTAATACATATTATAGAAGCACGTTAACATGATTCAGAAAAACAATTCAACAAGTTCGGTTTGGGGATTACTCCCTTTGTTTATTTTCATTATCACGTATTTGGTAACATCTATTGTTTTACAGGATTTTTACAAGATGCCCATTTTGGTGGCTTTTCTATTTGCTGTTTTAATTGGTTTGTTAATGTTTCCTTCTAAAACTTTTCACGATAAAATTGAAGAGTTTGCTAAAGGTGCGGGCGATTCGGGTATTATGTTAATGATTTTAATTTTTCTTTTAGCGGGTGCATTTGCAGAATTGGGAAAAGCGATGGGCGCTGTGCAAGCTACCGTTAACTTCGGGTTGTCTTACACTTCGCCAGAATTTTTAATTGCCGGACTTTTTGTTACGGCATGTTTTATTTCTTTATCACTGGGTACATCCGTTGGTACAGTAGTTGCCTTAGCTCCTATTGCAGTTGGTTTTAATGAATCTGTGCCCGGCACTTTGGCTTTTTCTTTAGCTGCTGTAGTAGGCGGTTCTATGTTTGGCGATAATTTATCGATGATATCCGATACCACCATTGCCGCCACCCGTACGCAAGGTGTAGACATGCGCGATAAGTTTAAAGTAAACATAAAAATCGCCATCATACCCGCCATAATCACGGTTTTGATATATGCTTTTACATTGAATTTACCAAACAGCGGATCAGCAACTACCGTAGGAGAGTATTCTTTTATCAAAATATTTCCTTACTTATTTATACTTGTAGCCTCGCTTACCGGATTACATGTTATTTGGGTTTTGGTGTCAGGCATTATCATTACCTTGGTAATAGGGGTTGTAACGGATAGTTATACGTTTTGGGAATCTTTACAAGCCATGAATAGAGGAATGACAGGTATGTTTGAGTTAAGCATTACATGTTTGGCCATAGGAGGTATGGTTGGGCTGATTAAATTGTATGGAGGAATTGATTATTTGTTGAGCCATGTAACCCGATTAATAAAATCGGCTAAAGGAGCAGAGTTGGGTATAGCTGCACTAACCGCATCGGTTAATGCTGCCATTGCTAATAATACCATCACGATTTTAATTGTTGGCCCACTTGCAAAAAATATTGCCGACCAAAACAAAGTAGACCCCAAACGAAGTGCCAGTATTTTAGATACCATCAGTTGTTTCGTACAAGGGTTCTTACCCTATGGCGCACAAGTATTAGCAGCCATGGCAGCAGCGAGTATGGCCATTTCGCCTTTTGATATATTAAAACATTTATATTATCCGTATTTATTGGGCTTGGCTACGCTAATTTTTATTTTGATGAAGAGAAAGTAAATTCTCTTTTAATAGATTAGAGTAATTAATTTTATATACTATGATGATGGGCGGTGGTTTTCTTAGGCAGATGAATGAAACGCTAAAGTATAACCGCGACTTATTGGGTAGAAAGAAAACATCGAAAGAAAAATATGCTGAGGATGTAAAAGACAGAAAAGTTGTATATACAGAAGAAACACGTAAATATGTTCATGAGAGATTAAATCTCTCCATCATCAGAATTTATAAACAACATCATTATTACAAAATATTTAATTGGATACTGGGCTTTGCATTTTTTGTTTTGTTAATCATGTTTTTGTTCCCATTTATTCAAAATAGTGTAAAACCAAAAAATATAAAGCCAAGCAGTGAGTTGAGTGCTCGACCCAACTATGTAACCTCACTTGCTCAATTAACGCCAGAAACAACTTTACGAACGGAATATTTCGAACATGGGCTTTTGGCTCAAGAAACTATTCTTGTAAGAGGATATAAACATAATGAATCAACTAGCTATTACGAGTCGGGCGAGATATTTAGAAAAGCTACGTATTACCACGATACACTTCTAACTGAATCGTACTATTTTAAAAGCGGTGAACTCATATACAATTTTCCTAAATTGAGAGAGAATAAAGTTTTTAACATTAAATTGTTAGATTCAAATAGGCGGAAATTTATTACGTTTAATTTCTATAATAATAAATTGGTACCAGAAACTTATAATGAATATCCTGTAAGAAATGATTAAAAAAATAATCTGAATATGCAAGTGTACTTATCTACAACAAACTATAAATCATTTTATTCACTAGAAAAATTCTTAGCTATCTCGTTTTTTATCTTGGCAATAAACACATATACCCTTGCACAGGAATTTATGATGTTAAAAAACGGTGAAGTAATAGAGTTTAACAGATTTAAAATTAAAGAAACAGATGTAAAGGTTGTAACAAAAGATAGAGGTAATCTTGAACTTAAATTCAATGAAATCACGGGATATTATAATAACACAAATGGAACTACTTATTACTTAAAAAAAGGAATACCCGATGGAGCAACAGAAAATCAATACCAATTTGATAAGTTAATTCTTGAAGGTGAGATAAATGTTTATGAAAGATTGCATATATCTTACGCACATGTTCCAAATTCCTTTTCTTCAACACCAGCCATATCGGGTAGTCGCTGGACTGAACTTTATCTGGGAAAAGGAAGCAGGCATCAGGGTATGGGTAAATATGGTTTAGGTAAAAGTAATAAGGAGAAGAGAAAAGATTTTTTGATACAGTTTATTGAGGATAATCAGGAGCTTGTAAAACAAGTAGAGGACGAAAATTTTAAAGGTAAAGACGAAGAGATTATTCGCATTGTTAAAGCATATAACCTATCGCGGTATAAACCTAATGATAATTTAGGTAAAATATCAACAGCATGGTTTTATGTTAAAAAGCGTAGTAAGAACACTGACACTTTAAAAACGTATGTAAACGGAATGTTTGTTGGTAACTTACCGAATTCTTCTGTTTTGGCTGTTAATTTATCTAATCAGAATTTAAGTAAAGTATGTGTAAATAGTTATTGCGAGGTAATAAAAGCAAGCCCATATTATATTAAGTATTTCGAAATTTATATAAGTGATGACGAAATAAAGTTTACTGAAATCGAAAAAAATGAGGCAGAGCGCTATCTTCTTTATTTAAAGAATAATGCAAAGTAAGTAAGAATAATTACTGAACACGAAACGTTTATTTTTCGAAATCAGTCTTTACTAGTGCTCAAAAAGGTTTTGCAAATTTTCGAAATCAGATGTATTAGTGTTTCAACTCAACTTCGATTTTACCGGTAGAGACGTTAAACCGATATCGGCTTTCTTTTATTAGTTTATTGTTGTTGTTGGTGAGCAATACCTTAAAACGTGTAATACCCATTTCGATCCAGGGTTTAACATTAATTTGAAAGTGATCTTCTATGCACTTTTCGCAATAAGTATGCTTTAATACTTTACCAGTTAGCGCATCAATTAAAGTAAGTGTTAGATCATCTTTTCTTTTAAAAATATTTTCGATAGCTAACAAATAACTTACAATTTTCTCTTTGTTATAATAGGTTAATTCTCCTATATGCCATTTTTGCTTTTCGTCTTCCGAAATACCCAAAACAAAATAGGTGTAGTTTCCAAAATCTTTTAAAGTATCCGTTTGTTGATAGTTTTCTTGTTGGCTTCCTCTGGCATTGCCTAATGCTGATCTTGTTGAAAGTAGACTAAACTTTTTTTCAATTGGTTTTTTTCTATAAATATGAAAGTACGAAACAGAATCGCTTAGGCTAGTTGGTAATTGCCAATCGATGGTTATTACAGAATCCTGAATGTGTGTTGTTATCACATTATTAATTCTCTTTAATTGCGAAGCAACAGGAATTCCTTCCGGCTTATCGCTTATTGCTATTTCGAAACTGCATAGATCACCTAAAAAACCATCAATGTTAATTAAGTACGTTTCATTTACATTTAAATTTTTTAATGCTATAAAAGTGTCTGATTGATTCGTGAACGATTCGCAATGGATAAGTTCATAACTTAATTTCTCGCATGGATTACCCCTTAACACCAATACTTGAACGCCATATTTATTCTTACATACTTGTTTGCCAACGTTTAAGTATACGGTTTTATCATCTTTAGGAGAGAAAGAAAACCACTGGTCGTTGTGGTATACCAAACACTTTTCTGTTAATTTTTTATTGATGCAGTTCCACTCTACTGTATTATGTTGTGTATGCGATGCATAGGGTGGCGCATGAAGCTCCAGCTTGATTAAACTCGAAATGTTATTGTTG
>JAJTEH010000056.1 GCA_021298355.1 Flammeovirgaceae bacterium | reverse complement strand
AATTAAATAGTGTGCGAGTAAAGCATCAAATATTTTTCCATGCAGGGTAAATCCTTTCTGTTTTAAAGTCAGTAAAAAAGGTTTGAGGTTATAACTTATTTTATGGATAGCCGGGTTAGCTAAAACCTGAGCGAGTGGTTGCAATAAAGAATAAGAAGAATCTAACGTTATGCTATACGCTTCTTCGGGTTGGCAAGCAACAGCCACACAAGGTGTGTCATCCAATGTATAGGCAAGCGTGATGATTTTCTTATCATTTAGTTTTTGTGCAAGTGTATTTGCTTCTTCAATGGTTTTAATGCTTTGGTACTTAACTTTACTACTGTCAAAACTTGATTTGTTTACAGCGGCAGCAGCATCACCAAACATAGAGAGTTGCGCAGGCGCTTCCGATTTTGGAGCACTGGTATTTTGCGCATCAGCAAAAACACGATTCGTCAGTGTTTTAAATTCTAATAAATCGAAAATGCTTTTTAGTTTTTGCTCATCCGGCCCGGTGTAGCGCAAAGCTTCTTCATCAAATTCTACCGGAACATCGGTAATGATGGTGGCTAACTTTTTAGAGAGCAAAGCTTGTTCGCCATACGTTTCAACTAATTCTTTTTTCTTTCCTTTTAATTCGTGGCTATGTACAATAATGTTTTCGATAGTACCATATTGTTTAATCAACTCCGCAGCTGTTTTTGGCCCGAAACCCGGTATGCCCGGAATATTATCTGCCGTATCGCCTTGCAGACCTAAGATTTCAATTACTTGCGAAACATCGCTGATATCCCACTTTTCGCAAACTTCCTTTTTAGTGAGTATATCTACACCGTTGCCAGCAAATGCTGGCTTGTATAAGAAAATATTATCGTCTACAATTTGTCCGAAATCTTTATCGGGCGTCATCATGTAAACAGTAAAACCTTCGGCTGCTGCTCGTTTGGCTAATGTGCCGATAACATCATCCGCTTCAAAACCATCTTTTTCTATGATAGGAATGTTAAAAGCACGGATTATTTCTTTAACAGTAGGTGTACCGGCTTTTATATCTTCGGGTGTTTCTTGTCGGTGCGCTTTGTAAGCTTCAAAAATTTCATCGCGGAAAGTTGCCACTGGTGTATCGAAGGCAACGCCTATATGAGTGGGTTTTTGTTTTTGTAAAACTTCGAGTAAAGTATTGGTAAAGCCAAAAGGTACCGAAGTATTGATACCTTTGCTGTTGATACGCGGTGTTTTAACAAACGCAAAATGCGCGCGGAAAATAAGCGCATAAGCATCGAGAAGGAAAAGCGTTTTTTCTGCCATGATGATTTGAAAGTAGAAAATTAGAAAGATAAATGGAGAAATGATACCATCATGATTAAGTTATTCTTAAAAAGATTCTTTTATTATTTAGATGTTACCTCTCTAGATGTTTTTCTTGGCACATTGGGCATGCTGGCTTTTATCGATTTCAGTTTACATGCCAATACAGTTTCCTTCGATTATCAATTGTCAGTTGCAGTTGTAATTTGGTTAACTTATATAGCAGATCATATCATTGATGCAAATTTAGTAAAGCAGAAATTATTACCGCGACATTCTTTTTTTATAAACAATAAGGCGGCTATTTATTGGTGTATCGTTTTTACTTTTCTCACTATTCCTTTATTGATTTTTCTATTGGAGATTAAATTTTTAATTCAATATGGTGTACTCGCTATGGTTTTTATTTTTTGTAGATGGATATTCAGAAAATATAGCTGGACTCATAGTGTAATTATAGCCTTGGGATATTCCATTGGAGTTTTTTCACCATATATTTATTTTAATGAATTTAATTTTCTTGAACTTCCAGTCTGGATGTTTTTTCTCATGGTATTTTCTTTTTCACTAGCTAATATTTTTGTAATTAACTTTTTAGAAAAGGAAGAAGATTATAATGAGAAACAGATTACTATTTTTAATAGAGAGGGAGATGTTTTTAAGTATAAAAATCTTGTTCTTATTGTATCATCGACAGTAGCTGTAGTTGCTCTCATGTTATGGCAAAAAGCAGGTATTTACTTGTTAGCTTCAACTATATCTATTTTTGCTTTTGGATATTTTAAAAACGAAGCGAACAAAAAATATTTAAAGCCACTTGTTGAACTAAGCTTAGGGCTTCCACTTATTTGTTATTTTCTACATGACTATTTACGAGTATCAATAATACGATAACCAATCAGAAATTCTAAGCCACTTGTAGTTAATGATTGTTGATTACCAACTATATAACTTCCTCTATAATAGTTCAGATTAGCTACATAATTTCTATAAGAAAAATTTACTCCGGTAGAGAAAACGGATGAAATATTTTCTAATTTAGTTTTTTTATCAACCGGAGTACTATTTATAGAACTTGTTTCAGTAAATCCTTCGTCTAATAATCTGCCAAATTGATAATCAGCGCCTATGGCTAATTTGTAGACACCATCATTAATAAGGTAATAGTTAACGCCTAAAGGTAGATTGACGGATGTTACTGTAAAATCTGCATTATACAGAACAGCTGAGAATGGAGATTGAAAATTTTTGATTGAGGATTTGTAATTTCTATAGTTTAAACCTGTGTAAGCCGAAACTTTAGGATTTATAAACAAGGAATACTTAATTCCAAAAGCAAGTCCTGCTTTAAAATCTTGCTTCTCATTCAAATAAAAGGATTGAGCTTTAAAATAGTGGCGGTTTATCGTTGTTCCTACATTAAGTTCTAATAAAACATTTTTTTTATTCTTGGTAACTTTATAATTTATGTCTACACATTTATTGTACGAGGCTACAACTTGCATGATATCAGAAGCTCTAAAAGTCATTCGTTCAATTTTATTTTCAGCCTGATCACAACCCTTAATAAAGTAGTTCAGAGTTCCTTTGTATGTATTAGACGCTTTGCCAGTTTTACTGTTTTTACCTCTTATAATAGAACTAGTCGTACCTTTTTCCAGGTAATATGCAGCTTGATCTCCATCATAAAATTCGTATAAGTTTAAAGAACCTGACAGTATTCTGGTTGCAAAGAAGTTTGTTTGCTTTAACGAATCATGGATTGAGATTAAATACTCTCCGTTATTTAAGGTTATTGATTTTACATCATCAGGAGTAAGATTTTTATCAGAGCCTTTTTCATTTTCTTTAAAAATATATGAGTTTGAATTTTTATCTATTCCTTTTGAAATGAATAGACCTAAAACTTTATTACCAGCTTTAGTTTCGTACTGGCCAGCAGTTAATCTAAAATCTTGGGCAGCAGAATTAAAACACAAACAAACAAATACAACGAGTGGAAGAATCAGTTTCATTATTTTCTACTATAGTTAGGTGCTTCACGAGTTATGGTTACATCGTGCGGATGGCTTTCTGTAAAACCTGCTGATGTAATCTTCACGAATTTAGCATTTTTTAGTGATTCTATATCTTTTGCACCACAATATCCCATACCGGCTTTTAAACCACCAACCATCTGATATAAGACTTCTGCCACCATACCTTTGTAGGCCACACGGCCGGATATTCCTTCGGGTACTAATTTTTTAATATCATCCTCTACATCTTGGAAGTATCTGTCTTTCGAGCCATCTTCCATCGCCTCTAACGAACCCATACCGCGGTACGATTTAAACTTTCTTCCTTCGAAAATAATTACTTCGCCCGGTGCTTCTTCTGTACCGGCAAGTAAGGAACCAATCATAATGCTGTTTGCTCCACCTGCTATTGCTTTTACTAAATCTCCGCTAAAGCGAATGCCACCATCTGCAATAACCGGAACGTCTGTGTTTTTCAATGCTTTTGCTGCTTCATACACGGCCGATAATTGTGGCAAACCCACACCGGCTACAATGCGTGTTGTACAAATACTGCCTGGGCCTACACCAACTTTTACAGCGTCTGCTCCTGCTTTTGCCAAAGCTTTAGCGGCTTCGCCTGTGGCAATGTTGCCAACAATCAATTCTAATTCAGGGTATTTTTTCTTCACGCGTTTGGCAGCATCCATCACACCTTTAGAATGGCCATGTGCGGTATCAATGCTAATCACATCTACACCGGCATTTTTTAAGGCTTCAATTCTATCTAATATATCAGGGGTTACACCAACTGCTGCACCAACACGCAAACGACCGAATTTATCTTTGCAAGCGTTGGGTTTGTTTTTCTTTTTCAGGATGTCTTTATACGTAACTAAACCTGTAAGCTTTCCTTTTTTATTGATAACAGGTAGTTTCTCTATTTTATGTTGTTGTAAAATTCCTTCGGCTTTTTCTAAGGTAATGCCTTCGGGTGCAGTAATGAGATTTTCTTTTGTCATGATTTGCTCCACAGGCAAATTCATGTTTTTCTGAAATCGTAAATCTCTATTGGTAACAATGCCCAAAAGTTTACCATTGTCATCAATTACTGGTATACCACCAATTTTGTATTCGCGCATGATTTTCTCAGCATCGCGAACGGTAGAATTAATCAATAAAGTAATCGGATCGAAAATTAAACCACTTTGCGAGCGCTTTACTTTGCGCACTTGCTCGGCCTGCGCCTCGATGCTCATGTTCTTATGGATGAAACCTAATCCGCCTTCTAATGCCATAGCAATTGCCATTTCAGCTTCAGTAACGGTATCCATCGCAGCCGAAACGATTGGAATATTCAATTGAATATTTCTGCTGAGTTGTGTTACCGTAGTGGTTTCGCGTGGAAGAATTTCCGAGTAAGCCGGAACAAGAAGCACATCATCGTAGGTGAGGGCTTCGAAAATAAATTTGGAGCTATCGTGCGCCATGGCAAATAATTTACGATTGGTTATTTGCCGGGCAAAATTACAGGTATTTGCATAAATACCCAACCGAAAACATTTCTTAATCTTAAATTAATCGCATTAATTTTGAGGCATGAACAAAACTATCTTTTTAATCTTGATTTTGGCTTGTAGTATGCCCGTGTTTGCGCAGGTGCAAACAGGTAAAGCCTCTTATTATGCCAATAAATTTGAAGGTCGGCCAACAGCTAGTGGCGAAAAATACAAACACAGTAAATTAACTGCGGCCCATAAAACACTTCCTTTCGGCACAAAAATTAAAGTAACCAATATTGCTAATAACCTAAGTGTAGAAGTTGTAGTAAACGATCGCGGGCCTTATGTAGATGGGCGCATTGTAGATTTAAGTAAATCTGCTGCCGAAAAGTTAGGATTCGTTAACCTTGGGTTGGCCGATGTTACAGTAGAAGTAATAGATGCTGGCGATGGAAAAACAAGCGATAAACCCAAGCCTATCGGAAATGTTGAAGTAGAAGAAAAAGAATTTTATGATTTTGAAATTGAAAGAAACGTACCAAAAGGTTTTGGTGTGCAAATCGGAACGTATCAGGAACTGGTAAACCTGATGCGCTTAACCGACAACCTGAAAAAATCGTATCAGAAAAAAGTAACGGTGCAGGTAAAGGTTTTGAACGGCATAAAATATTATGGATTAATAGTAGGGCAGTTTAGCACCAGACCCAAAGCCGAACAATTTCGCAACGAGTTAAAGAAAAAATTTCCGGACGCGTTTATTGTTGATTTTGGGAGGTTGTGAAGTTAATTTAACAACCGACATCCTTTCGTTTTCTCTTTATTTGCCATCAGGTGTCGTAGGCTTATCCCAATTTTATGTGTTAAATTGTATGTTGCATGAACACAAACTTTGAATTACCCAATGCCTTCAAATACAGGCTTACTTTATTACAAGTTCAGTTTCCTGAAATTCTCACGGAAGGAAAAATTGATATTAAAAAGTTCAAAGCAACTTTTACTGACTACATTATTTTTAATAAAGAACGCTATACTCTCAATTGGGTTGGGAAAAGCGATGCTTTCAAAGTTTTGCATCTTTCCACCACTTCCACGCTGAATCCTCAACCGGAAGAATCGGTAAACATTGACACAACTGAGCCGAGGCAACAAAAAGTTATTTCTCTCGACCTTCTATCCTAAGACAATTACCAATTGAGAGCCACACGGTGTTTCAAATGAAAGATGTAGGTTTAGATTTTAAAAAAAAGATATAAGAACAAGCAAAATGTTAAACGAAGAAAAAGTTAAAGAACTAATAGCTGACATGGAAAGTGATTGGATAGAAAGAACACGTTCCACCGCAGATGAAAAGCTTGGTCCTGCCATATGTGCCTTTAGTAATGATTTTCCTAATCACAAACATTCAGGATATTTATTATTGGGTGTTGAAGACGATGGCAAGATATCAGGAAAAACATGGGGAGATGAAGATCTACAAAAAATCGGAGGCATGAAAACCAATGGAAAAATACTTCCTCAACCTTCAATTATTGTAAGTCCTGTATTTAAGTTAAATGGTGGAGATGTAATTGTTGTAGAAGTTAAGCCATCTAATTTCCCTCCGGTTAGGTACGATGGTAGATGCTGGATACGCGTAGGCCCACGAAGAGATAAGGCATCGCAAGAAGAAGAAAGAATTTTAACAGAAAGAAGAATTTCCAATGCCAAAACCTATGACTTAGTACCAGCACAAGGATCAACACTTGAAGATTTAAGCATAGAGTTATTCAAAATGAATTATTTACCTTCTGCGATTGATAAACAAACACTTGAAGAAAATGGAAGAAAAACGGAGGAGCAACTTGCATCTTTGCGCTTTTTCGATACTAAAGAAAGGTGTCCGACAAATGCAGGTATACTGTTGTTTGGTTTGAATCCTGAGTTCTATTTACCAGGTTGTTTTATTCAATATGTAAAATTTGTTGGAACAGAAATGACTAGTGATGTTGAATTTGAAAAGAAATTTTCTGGAGCACTCATTACTGAATTACGACTGGTAGATGATTTTATAAAAGGTAACATAATAAAAGAACGTCCAGTAAAAGTAAACTCCTTTCAAGAAGATATATTACGTAATTACCCTTATTGGGCATTAAGAGAATTAGTAATGAATGCAGTTATGCATAGAAGTTATGAGTCTAATGCACCCATTTATATGTACGAATTTCAAGACAGAATAGAAATAGTTAATCCAGGTGGGCTATATGGCGAAGCAACACCACATAACTTCCCTAATGCTAGTGATTATAGAAATGTAGTTATAGCAGAAGCTATGAAAGTTTTGGGGTATGTAAATAGATTTAATTATGGAGTAAAGCGAGCAAAAGCAGAATTAGAACAAAATGGCAACGGCCAACCAGAATTTGATTTTTCACTCACTACAAAATTCAAAGTAAAAATTCCAATAAATAAATACTGGTTATGAGAACGATTACTTTTTTTAATAATAAGGGTGGGGTAGGCAAAACAACAACAGTATACCATGTGGCTTGGATGTTATCTGAATTGGGCATTAAAACTATTGCGGTAGATTTAGATCCACAATCAAATTTAACTTCAATGTTTCTAAATATCGAAAGAGTTGAAGAAATATATGCAGATAATGGTGAACTCACTATAACTAATTCTATCAAACCCATTACATCAGGCGATGCTTACCAACCGGTACACATCGAATTGATAACCGATAACTTAGGGCTGATAATTGGGAATCTCTCTTTATCCGTATTTGAAGATAAGCTAAGTAAAGCATGGTTAGAGTGCCTTGGAGGAGATGTATATTCTTTCAAGGTTACGAGCGTCTTTAATACAATAATTGAAGATGCTGCTAATAGATTTAATGCAGAAGTAGTTCTAATAGATGTTGGTCCAAATCTTGGAGCAATAAATCGAGCGGTAACAATTGCTTCAGATTATATTATAATGCCTGTCGCTTCGGATTTGTTTTCTTTACAGGGAATTAAAAACCTTGGTACAACTTTAAACACATGGAGAGCAGATTGGAACGATAGATTTATTAGAAAACCTTTAGATATAAACTTTAAAATTCCGAATAAAGATTTCAGCCCGGCTGGTTATATATTAATGCAATACACAGCAGCAAAAGAAAGTAGACCTGTAAAATCTTATTTACGATGGGCAAATAGAATTCCACAGTATTATAATGAGTATGTAAATAAACTTCCCTTAAGTTCAAATAATATTGAACAGGACACTAACTCACTTGCTTTGTTAAAGCATTATCACTCATTAGCTCCTATGTCGATGGAGGCACATAAGCCAATGTTTTTATTAAAACCTTCAGATGGTGCAATTGGGGCTCACGTGTATTCAGTTCAAAAATGTTATTCAGATTTTACACGGCTAACAAATAATATTCTAGAGGCTTGTCCATGAAAATTCACTTCAATAACAATCCGGGTTATCAATTTGATGCTATAAAAGCTATAACCATCATCATTTAAGGGCAACTTTTGAGTGGTCGTGATTTTGAGTTTTAGGTTTCTTCTGCAGGTGAATTGCTTTCTGAAAATAGCTTCGATTATTGTTTAACTCTTTCAGAAGTACAGGTTCTTTAAAATGTAAAATCTACTCAACAACTCAAACAGATGAAAGACAATGTTTCTGCATTGCTTAGAATGTACTTTTCCGTAGAAACGCTAAAGTTAAATACATAGAGTCTGGCTATTAGATTAAGTTATCTCTAGCAACTTCATAGGTTAATTTTATTTCTCAGTATTTTGTATTCTCTTTGGGCATGCTTGAGATACTGGGATATATCGCTTCCATTTTTGTTGGTTTTGTACTCGGTTTATTAGGGGGTGGTGGTTCTATTTTATCTATTCCTATTCTTGTTTATTTATTTGGTATAGAGCCCGTTTTAGCATCAGCCTATTCTCTTTTTATTGTGGGTACAACCTCTATGGTAGGAGCTGTGCCGAAGTATAAGCAACAATTACTCAACCTACGCACAGGTTTAATTTTTGGTATTCCTTCTATCATCGCCATTTTTTTTACGCGAAAATGGATCGTTCCGGCCGTGCCGGAAATTGTTTGGCAAACCGAATATTTTCTGCTAAGCAAACGCATGCTCATACTCGGCATTTTTGCCATATTGATGGTGTTGGCTTCCTTCTCGATGATTCGTGGCCGCAGAGAAATAACATCTAACAGCACAAAGTTTAGAACCTTTTGGGTAGTAATAGAAGGTTTATTAATTGGTTTTTTAACCGGTTTTGTTGGGGCCGGAGGTGGATTTTTAATTATTCCTGCTTTGGTTTTTTTAACCGGATTAAAATTTAAAACGGCCGTTGGCACTTCATTATTCATCATCGCCATTAATAGCCTTTCCGGTTTTTTAGGCGATGTATTAACCTACCAAATCGATTGGATTTTTCTATTGAGCATTTCGGCACTTGCTGTGCTCGGCATTTTTATTGGTAATCAGTATGCTAATCGTATTTCCGGTGTTGTTTTACGGAAAGCTTTTGGATGGCTCACGCTATTGATGGGTTCCTGGATTTTGCTGAAGGAAACTTTGCTGTGAAGGCAATACAAAACACTCTTCCAAAACCTGATCGTATTGCCCGCCAAATTTACGGTAGCACCATTTCTTTAACTTCTTCACTTCATCATCTACCAGCAAGCGAATGGCTTTTTGTAATTCCTTTTTAAAAAGGGCGGCATCAAAACTTACCTTCACTAAAATCTTCTTCACATACCGTAACATTCTCCCGGTTTTCTTTAGAAAAGTTGCCATACCTATAATTGTTTAGTGGATGTGCGTGTCTTATTGTAAATTTCGGACTTGTTTAAGAGTAATGACGATTACGTCAGCATTTTCTTATAACGAAATCAAAACAATTTTCGGTGCATGAAGAAATTAGAATTTCATAAGATTTTTATAGCCTTCCTTTTATTTCCGGTTTGCACAACTTTTGCGCAACAAGTGCAACTCAATTTAGGGCCGGATGAAATCGGAGAAAACCAATTATGGACTATCTCCGTCACCGTACAAAACGATCAGCTTAAGTCTTACGATAACTTTCCTGATATAGAAGGTTTTAAAAAGCGGGGTACTTCGTCACAATCTAGCACAAATATCATCAATGGGCAGGTTTCATC
>JAJTEH010000055.1 GCA_021298355.1 Flammeovirgaceae bacterium | reverse complement strand
CCCGGAGAATTTGCCTTAGCGAGCAACAGTGCATGTGTGCAAGCGAGTACAAGTTCGATAAGTGGTAGCAACACAGTTTGTATAAACACACCATCGGTATACAGTGTAACAGGCACAGCCGGCTCAACTTATAGCTGGGAAGTGATTGGTGGCACCATTACAGGCGGTACTGGCAGTGGTGTAACAGGCAACCCTAGTGTAAGAAGTGGCGTAGATGTAACAAGCATCACAGTTAATTGGAACAGCACGGGCGGAGCAGGCAGCATACAAGTAATAGAAAATAATACAGCGAGTGGTGGATGCGGAGCAGGCGAAGCTAAAACACTAAGCGTAACAAAAGCACCAGTTCCTACTTCAAGCATCAGTGGCATTACATCAGTTGCCGCGGGAGAGACAGGGGTATTGTATAGCGTAACCAACAACAGTTACGATTATGCGTGGAGCATCAGCGGCACAGGTCATAGCTTTACAGGTCAGGGCAGTAATGCCATCACCGTAAACTGGGGCACAGCGACAGCCGGAACTTATACGATAAGCGTTGTTGCTACCAATAATAGTCCTTGTGCAGGGGTTAGCGCTACGGCATCAACCTTACAAGTAACGGTTAGCGATGTGATACAAAGCGTGGGCAATGGCAACTGGACGCAAACGAGCACTTGGAGTCCGGCACGCGTACCGGGTCAGTTTGATAATGTAAGAATCAATGCTGGGCATACTGTGAATGTGAATGTAGATTCGCAAAGTAGAAACCTGGAAGTAGTGAGCGGAGCGATACTGAACATAGATGACCAGCGCGGACTAACGGTGAATGGAAACCTGAAGATTAATGGAAGAGTAGAGTTTTTAGATGGCGGTAACATAGAGACGAATGGCTTGGGGATAACGATTACACGAACTTAGTAAGAATAGAAACCGACAAAGTAGTAACGAACTTAGGTAGTGTAACGATCAACAAGAGTTTAGTGGGTCAGGGAGCTACATCACGATGGGTGAACAGATTGGGCTCGACATTGCGAGTGGCAGAAACGTTGTTACTCACAGGTGTATTAGACGCACAAGAAAGTGGCAACACCGTGGAATATAATGGCAATGCAGCGCAAACTTTAAAAGTATCACTCAATAATTTATACGGAAATTTGATTATTGCTGGATCAGGTATAAAGTCATTAGGAGGATTAACCAAAGTACAAAACAACATTACACTATCGAGTACTTTGGCCATTGGCACACAAGTGTTGGAGTTAGCTGGTAATTTTACCAATACAGGCGTATTAACGTCAACAGGAGCAGGGCAAATTACATTTAATGGAACGGGCGATCAAACTATTACAAGTAATACAACCGTTGTGGTACGGAATGTTCGTATCAATAAACCCGCTGGCGATTTAATTTTAACCAATACAAATTTAAATGTAAGTGCAGCGCTAACATTAACTATAGGTAACATGGTTACTGGTACCAATAAAGTAATTGTAGGTACTGGAACCGGAGTTGGTCAGTTAGGTACAATCACATCTACCGGAAACTCATTTATAGAAGGAAGATTAGAGAGATACATCAGCAATGCAGCTGGTAATAATAATAGTGCTGCACTTTCTTTCCCGATTAGTAATAATGGAATAGCAAGAACGGCAACACTTACCTTTACAGGAACAGCAGGAACAGTCAATGGTTCATTAACCCTTACCTTTTTACCTAACAATCCGGGGAACACAGGAATGCCTCTGGACGATGCAGGCACTACGCTCTTTAATACATTCTTCGAAGGATATTGGCAATTAACACCTGCCAACGGACTTACATCAAACAATATTAACGTTGAGCTAAATGGTCAGGGGTTCACCAGCTATTCTCTGGCTACTGCCAGATTAGTAACGCGCCCAAGCGGTACAACACCTTGGACGCTGAGCGGTACACATGTAGCATCGAGTGGCTCACTAGCGCAAAGAAATGGTATTGGTTATGTGGCAGCCGAAATTGCTTTTGCAGATGTAAACAATTGCGACAAGCCGAATACAAATTCAATTACAGGTAACACTTCAGTTTGTATCAATACGAATAATGAAGAGTATACAGCCATAGGTGGACTAACCGGTTCTACCTATACTTGGAGCGTTACCGGAGGATCGATCGTAGGATTTAATTCGGGATCAGGCAATGTACCAGTAAGCGCCCGTACTTCTATTTCAGGAGTAGGTTACCAAACGATTAGGGTCAGCTGGGGCTCTACCGGAGGTACAGGAACAATTACAGTTTCAGAAAATAATAATTTTGCTCCCGTTTTTGGTTGCGGTGCCGGAAGCCCGATTGCAACCACCGTTACGATACATCCATTACCAACATCAATTATTACTGGTAATGCCACAGCAAGCCCGGGAGAATTAGATGCAACCTATAGCGTTACACCAAACCCCGGTTATTCGTATAGTTGGAACGTTACAGGAGGATTAATCGATGGAGGCACAGGTACAGGCACAGTTCCAGATCCTAGTATCCGTGCAGGCGCTTCGCTAAATGCCATCACCATAGATTGGGGAACTACACCGGGTAATTACACAATTCAGGTTACAGCCACAAACAATACACCATGTGCCAATGTTTCTGCAGCAACCGTTAGCTTACTTGTTACCATCATTAACGAAATTACCAGTACCGGTAACAGCGTAAACTGGAGTCAGGCTTCTACCTGGTCGGCCAACCGTGTGCCAACTGCTTTTGATAACGTTCGGATATTGGCAGGCCACAGAGTATCCGTTAATATTAATGATGCTGCCGTTAATAATTTTGTAGTGGCCGCAGGAGCAGATTTCGAAATTGAAGACCAAAGAGAAATTACGGTAAACGGAAACTTGCGCGTAGATGGCGACATCGAATTTTTTGATGGTGGAAACATCGAATCATTAGGCATAATTATGGCTGGCGATGGAAAAGAATTTTCCGGAACAGGAAGAATTTTTACGCAAACATCTATTAATGGTGGTCAAACTAATCCGCATTTAATCTTCAATGGCAATACAACCATTGCTGCCGGAACCAATATCGAGATTTTCAGTACCGATAATGATTACAGCAACATGGTGAGAATTGAAGTAGATAAAGTGGTAACTAACTTTGGTCGGGTTTCAATTAATAAAAGTTTAGTGGGCGCTGGCGCAGCCAGCCAATGGGTAAACAAAGGTGGCTCGCAATTATTGGTTGGAGAAGTAGTTATGCTAACCGGAATTTTAGATGCCAGCGAAGCAGATAACCTCGTAGTATACAATGGTTCGGTTGCTCAAAGCATCAAGCAACCATTGTTAAATTATGCAAACTTGCAAGTATCGGGTGCATCAACTAAATCTTTATCGGGCAATACAACCATAACAGGAAATTTAACCATCAGCAGTAGCCTCGATTTAAATACTTTTAATCTTTCGCTAGAAGGAAACTGGCTCAATACTGGCGCCTTTATTCCGGGTAATGCGAGGGTAACTTTTAATGGTTCTGTTGATCAATCTATCTCGAACGCAACTGGCGAAACCTTTAGTAGAATTACACTAGATAAACCTGCTGGTAGTTTAACTTTGGTTAATACCGTAGCAGCTACAAGCGATTTGATTTTTATAAAAGGAAATGTTGTTACAGGAGCTAACAAATTTACGCTAGGCACAAGCAGCGCAGAAGGTACGCTTGATCTTTCTTTATACACCAGTGGATCTTTCGTTGGTAAATTCGAACGCTTTGTGGATACCTCTGCGCCACATCAATTTGTATTTCCGGTGGGTACAACAACTTCTTACCGACCCGTTACGGTAGACTTTACAACAATTTCTACTTCTGGTGCAATCATTACAGAATTTGTTTCTTCTGCACCTGGCTCAAATGGCTTACCTGTTGATGAATCGCCTGCGGCTTATTTGGTGCGCAATGCCTTTACTGAAGGATATTGGAACATAACTTCACCGGCACCAAATGCTATTTCATTTACAGAATTGGATGTTGATTTAACTGCAACAGACTTTACGAGCTTTACGATTGATGCCGCAACACGTGTTATATCACGTGTAAATACATCATCTCCTTGGTTATTAAATGGCGTGCATGTAGCAGCAACTGGAAATATAGCACAACGAGATAATTTGGCTTCACTTCCATTAGATGTAGCATTAGGAGATGATACGAATTGTGTTACTCCTTCAACTAGTGCTATTACCAGAGTATCGGGCACCGATTGCATCAACACATCTTCAGTATATCAGGTAACGAATACCCCAGCATCTACATATACCTGGAGCGTTACAGGCGGTACCATTACGGCAGGGCAAGGATCCAATCAGGTTACTATTTTATGGGGAGCTAATGGAGGAACATACGATTTAACAGTAACTGAAAATAATAGCGGTGGAGGAGGTTGCGGTCTTGGTACACCGGTAACAGTATCGGTTGGTGTAAACCCCGTACCGATATCAGCAATTTCCGGACCTGTTGAAGTTGCTGCCAATTCTAATGGAATTGCCTATAGCGTTTCTAATATTGCAGGTTATACTTACGACTGGACGGTAGTTGGTGGAACACGTGTAGGAACTGGAAATGCCATTACTGTAAACTGGGCATCAGCTGGCAACGGTTCTGTAAGTGTTTTCGGAACTTTTACAGCTTGTGGTGTTGTAACAGAAACACAAACCATAAATGTAGATATCTATCCTACCATCCAAAGTAATAATACAGGTGGTGGCAATTGGAACAACGCAGGTACTTGGTTTCCGGCTGTTGTTCCACAAGCATCGAACAGTGTGGTAATCAGAGGTACAGACATTGTAAATGTAAATATTGACAATGCGCTTATTAATAATTTAACAGTGGATGCAGCCGCAAGATTAATCATCAATGATCAGAGAGAAATTTCAGCCAGTGGTAATGTTACTATCAATGGTGTTGTAGAATTTCAGGATGGTGGAAACATTGAAAGCTTAGGATTAGTGATGACAGGCGCCAACACAATTTTAAGTGGTACAGGGCAAATTATTACAAATGCAGCCATCAATGGCGGACAAACCAACACGATGTTACGATTTAATGCTAACGTAACCATTGCAGCAGGAACAAGTCTAACTGTTTCAGCTACTGATGTTGATTATAATGATTTAGTTACGATTGAAGCAGGAAGAATTGTAACCAACCAAGGCACATTTACCGTAACCAGAAATTTGGTTGGTGCAAATGCAATTTCTAGCCGGTGGAATAATGCCACCGGAGGTACACTTATAATTGGTGGTACGCTATTGGCTACAGGTCGTTTAGATGCTTCGCAAGCTGGAAACACGGTAACTTATAATGGTACAGTTAGTCAGAATGTAAAAGCACCGTTAAGTACATACAGTAATTTATCTTTTGCAGGAAGCAACCAAAAACTGTTATTGGCAAACACTGTTGTTACCGAAAATCTTTCTATAGGTGGAACAGCAGATTTTAGATTGAATACCAGAAATTTAACGGTTGGAGGGAACTTTACCAGAACAGGAACTTTTACGCCTGGCACTAATTCAGTAACCTTAAATGGAACAAGCGACCAAACTATAACAACTGCAAGTAATTTCCACACACTCATTATCAATAAGCTGTCAGGTAATGTTGTTTTATCAGGCGATGCTTCTGTTAGCAACGTGCTTACGATGACACAAGGAAATATTATTACCGGAAGTAATAAAATCACCTTAGGTACCTCTGCACCAGCTATAGGTACACTGAATTATACTGCGGGAAGAATCATAGGAAGATGTGAACGTTGGTTAGCTGCTGCAAATATCAACACTGCCTTGCGTTTTCCTGTAGGTACAACAATCGATGATTTACCTTTCTTTATTTCATTCGATAATTTAAGTGCAGGCGGAAGTCTAACAGTAACATTTAATACTACTGACCCGGCTGATGGAAACTTACCTATTACTGAAAGTAGTACAACTATTTTCCATGCTTTCGATGAAGGTTTCTGGGATGTAACGAACAACGGAATTGCCACAACTTCTTACGATGTGGATGTAACAGCTAACAATTTTGATAGCTATATTTTTGATGGTGCCGGTGCCAATAGAATACTGGCACGTGCCGATGGATCATCAAATTGGAATAGTCCGATTCCGGGTATTCATGTAGTGGGTTCAGGAGCAGTTGTATCCAGAGATAATATCAACCTTGATTTGAATGCAGAGTTTGCCGTTGGCGCTATCGAAGATTGCCCTGCTATTCATACCAGCACAATTACAGGTAACACCAGTGTATGTTCTAACACAACAACCGAAGTGTATACTGTTGCTAATGTTGCAGGTTCTACCTATACCTGGACCGTGGCCGGAGCAACTTTTACCGGACAAGGCACTAACACAATCGCCATTACCAATTGGGGCAGCGGAGGGGTGAAAACCGTAAGCGTAATCGAATCCAATGCTTGCGAAACAGGCACTGCACAAAATCTTTCTGTTGATGTTCATCCTATTTTATACGGAGCAGTTTCAGGCAATACCTCTGTTATTCCTTTTGCTACAGGCGAAACATATAGCGTACCGTTTAGAACAGGCTATTGTTACGAATGGAACATCACAAGTGGAAGTGGCACTATTGTTTCTACTTCAGCTAATGGAAGTTCCGTTGTTATCAACTGGGGTAATGTTTCTTCTACCTTGCAAGTAGTGGTTAAGTATGTTGGAGGCGGAACCTGCGCAGATCCGGCAGCATGTGCTGGAACAACAGAAACCATCAACATACCCATTACCATTACCTCTGTGTTTACATCAACAGCAACCGGTGGAAACTGGAATTCGCCCTCTACTTGGTTGTGTAATTGTGTTCCGCCAAACAATGCAAATATTGAAATAAGAACTACAGGAGTAAACGAAGTAACCCTTACTAACAACAACGTAGTAATTGGTAATGTAGATATTGGTGCAGGTGCGAGATTAAACAACAATGGTTTCTTGTTAACTGTAAATGGAGATTATCTGCTAAACGGAACACATGCCGGAAACGGAAACACCATTATCACAGGAAGTACAAGCGGCACATGGTCGGGCAACGGAACAAAAACAGGAGGTAGTTTAACGTTTAGTCAACCACGCACGATTACATCAGGTACAATGACAATCGCTGGCGATGTGTTGCTTAACCCGAACGTAACGCTTACCAATAATGCAGATGTTACTTTGCAAGGAAACTTACAAGGAGCAAACAACACCAATGCAATTTGGACAAACGGTGCAGGGTCTACGTTAACAATTGAAGGAACATTCAACTCAGGCAGAATCAATGCAGGCGCAAGCAACAACACGGTTGAGTATGTAGCGAATAGTGCGCAGAGCATTCGTTTGCCTATCGGTTCGCCTGGTTCGTATTTTAATTTATTGGTGCGAGGCAATGCAACCAAAACGTTAGCAGGCGATGCACAGATTCAAAATCTGATTATCGATCCAACCAATACAGAATCAACGGTTTTTGATGCCGGAGCATTTACCTTAACCGTTAATGGAGATATTACCAATAACCAAACATTCACAAGTTCGGGAACAGTAATAATTGCTGGCACCGCAGCTAGTCAAAGTATTTTAGGTAGCCCTGTATCAAATTCGTTTACCAATTTACAAGTAAACAAACCCGCAGGAACAACTTTCAATTATAATCCTTCGGCTGCAAGTATCAGTACTTCGTTAAATGTTGTAAGCGGAACTTTCAGATTATCGAGCGCAGGTAATCTTTCATTAAGCGGAAATGTTTCTATCGGAACATCCGGAACACTAGATGCAACCAACATTGGTACCTTAACAACTGGAGGAAACTTTACCAAAACAGGCAGTGGTGTTTTCACTCCGGGTTCATCAACATTCATCTTTAATGCAGGTGTGGCACGCACAGTAAGTGGCTCAAACCTTACTTTCTTTAACGTAGAAAAAACAGGAGGTTCAACACTTACTTTCACAGGAGGTAATAAAACTATTTCAAACTCATTGTTATTGAGTGGTGGTAACATCGTTACTTCATCTTCGAGTTTATTAATACTTGCAGACAATGCAACGGTTACACCAGATGGCGGTTCTGCTTCTGCCTTTGTTTCTGGACCAGTAAGGAAAATTGGAAACGATTATCCATTTGTTTTCCCGATAGGAAAAGGTTCGCGTTGGTCGAGGTTGGCCATCTCTTCGCCTAACGGTACCCTAAATGCTTCGGATGCTTTTACGGCAGAATATTTTACCAATCCTGCGCCTAATCCTTCGAGTATAAGCAATGCAGTGCGCGTAAGTGGAAGAGAATATTGGGACATCACACGCAACACAGGTAATGCCCAACCAAGAGTTACTTTCCATTGGGAAGATGGTACTTTCAGTCAGATCACACAGTTATCTTCTTTGTTAGGTATGCATTACAACAGCAGCACTTCACAATGGGAAAACATGTGTCCGTGTGTGACAACCGGAAGTGCAACGAGTGGCACCATTACTACAGGCAACTTCACCAGCTTTAGTCCGGCAACCTTCGGTTCATCATCATTCTCTGAAAATCCTTTACCAGTTGTATTGCTAAGCTTTACTGCGAAAGAGAATGCAGGCCAAGTTAATTTATTCTGGCAAACAGCAACAGAAATAAATGCTGATGCGTATGAAATTGAATATGCAGCAGATGGAGAGAATTTTATAATGATCGGAAAAGTAAAAGCGGCAGGTAATTCAAATTCATTGTTGAACTATACTTTCAATCATACTACTCCTGCTCAGGGTAAAAATTACTATCGCTTGAAAATGATTGATCTAGATGGTACTTTCGAATACTCTGAAGTACGTTTGGTAGAAGTGTTAAATGCCAAACCGGCAATTGCGATACAAGTTGTGCCGAATCCTGTCATCAACAAAAATGTGGTGATACAGGTGGATACCAACTTAAGTGGAATCGATGCGCAAATCAGAATATTCGATATGCAAGGAAGAGTGGTGTTGGTAGAAGATTTTGCCGCAAGTGATTTTAGCAATAGAATAGAATTGAAAACTGAGAATAAACTTTCTGCAGGCATGTACATCGTAGAAGTTTCAATCGGTTTAAAATCAGCTCAAACCCGCGTAGTCATTATGAATTAACACAAGCATCTTTAGCCAAAGCATAGCGCTCTCGCTTTAAATGCCTATATTTGCGCCCTTAAAAATTAGTAAACCTGCCTCACTGGCTGGGGCAGGTTCTTCAAACTTATGGACGTAAATAAAATCAGAAACATCGCCATCATTGCCCACGTAGACCACGGCAAAACTACTTTAGTTGATAAACTGTTAGTGGCTGGTCAGCTTTTTAAAGACCACGAAAAGCCTGGTGAATTAATCATGGATAACAATGATCTCGAGCGTGAGCGTGGTATCACAATCCTTGCTAAAAACGTTTCTGTACGGTATAAAGATTATAAGATCAATGTTATCGATACTCCTGGTCACAGCGATTTTGGTGGCGAAGTAGAGCGTGTACTCAACATGGCCGATGGTTGTTTGTTGTTGGTAGATGCTTTCGAAGGACCAATGCCTCAAACTCGTTTCGTATTACAAAAAGCATTGCAGATGGGGTTGAAACCTATCGTTGTAATTAATAAAGTAGATAAGAAAAACTGTACGCCTGACGAAGTGCACGAACAAGTGTTCGACCTCATGTTTCAGTTAGAAGCCAATGAATACCAGTTGGATTTTCCTACTTTCTATGGCTCGGCTAAACAAGGCTGGATGAGCACCGATTGGAAGCAACCCACTACTGATATTACTTCATTATTAGAAGGAATCATCGAACATATTCCTGCTCCTAAAATTGATGTAGGTACTACCCAAATGCTAATCACATCATTAGAGTATTCTTCTTACATCGGTCGTGTAGCCATTGGTCGTATGCACCGCGGTACTTTAAAGCCAGGACAGCAAATTGCTTTAATGAAACGCGATGGCAGTGGATTTTCTAAAATGCGTATCAAAGATTTATATGTGTTCGAAGGTTTTGGTAAAGAAAAAGTAGAAGAAGTAAATGCAGGAGAAATTTGTGCAGTTGTTGGGTTAGAAGGCTTCGAAATTGGCGATACCATTGCCGATGTTGAAAAGCCTGAAGCATTGAAAGCCATTGCGATTGATGAACCAACGATGAGTATGTTGTTTACCATCAACAACTCTCCTTTCTATGGTAAGGAAGGAAAGTTTGTTACTTCTCGACACATCAAAGAAAGATTAGAAAAAGAGTTAGAAAAAAACCTGGCCTTGCGCGTGGGCGAAACAGGTTCTGCCGATAGTTTTATGGTGTTTGGTCGTGGTGTATTGCACTTATCTGTATTAATTGAAACCATGCGAAGAGAAGGTTACGAATTACAGATTGGCCAGCCACAGGTAATTTTCAAAGAGATTGATGGTGTGAAGTGCGAGCCGATTGAAGAATTAACAATTGACTTACCTGAAACAGATGCAGGTAAGGCAATCGAAACCGTATCGCAACGCAAAGGCGAAATGTTAAACATGGAGCCTAAAGGCGATCGCATGATTTTGAAATTCAACATTCCTTCACGCGGTATTATCGGGCTAAGAAATTATTTATTAAACGTTACAGCAGGTGAAGCAATCGTTACGCACCGTTTCTTAGAATATCAACCGTACAAAGGAGAAATTCCGGGTCGTATCAATGGTTCGTTAATTGTGATGGAACAAGGTGAAGCCATTGCGTACAGCTTACACAACTTACAAGACAGAGGTAAATTCTTTATTGAAGAAGGAACACCCGTTTACGAAGGACAAGTAATTGGCGAACATAGCCGTGCCGGTGATTTGGTAATTAACGTTACCAAAACAAAAAAATTGACCAACATGCGTGCTTCCGGTGCAGATGAAAAAATGCGCATTGCACCTCCTATCATCTTTAGTTTGGAAGAAGCCTTAGAATATATTCAATCCGATGAGTATGTTGAAGTAACACCAAAATCAATCCGTTTGCGTAAAATCTATTTAACAGAAAACGAACGCAAGCGT
>JAJTEH010000020.1 GCA_021298355.1 Flammeovirgaceae bacterium | reverse complement strand
TGCCTACCATGAACCTCTACACTTCGCAAGCCCGCTGGAAGTGGATTGTACTTTTGGTTTCGGTATGCATTTCTTCAGGATCTATCTGGTATACCAATGTTTTGGTTAATCAGTTAAAAGAACAGGAGAAAGACCAAATTCAATTGTATGCTAAAACATTAGAGTATACAGTAAATGAAAACGATGCGAGCGGAGATAACATCAACTTTATTACGCAGGAAATTTTATTTCAAAATAATTCTATACCCATCATCATTGCAGATGAGCGAGGCGAGGTATTAGACTATCGTAATGTGGATGTAGATACCACTTTACATAAAGCCGAAATCACAAAGTTTTTAAAAGACGAAATCGAAACCATGCGCGAGCAATACGAACCCATCAAAATTTCATTGATGGATAACGGTCAGGTATTTGCTGTGCAATATATTTATTACGAAAATTCATTTTTACTTACACAATTAATTGCCTATCCGTACATACAGTTATCCGTTATCGCCATCTTCGCGATTATCTCTTATCTGGCATTCAACTATTCAAAAGAAGCAGAACAAAACAGATTATGGGTAGGTTTAGCCAAAGAAACAGCGCATCAATTAGGAACACCCCTTTCATCGTTAATGGCCTGGATGGAAGTGTTGCGCGATGATACCAACCTTCGCGAAAAAGGCATTGTTGATGAATTAGAAAAAGATGTAAAAAAATTAACCATTGTTACCGAGCGTTTTTCCAGCATTGGTTCAGTACCCGTACTTAAACAAGAAAATGTTGTTCTGTTGATTAACAATGTAGTACAATATTTACGCCCGCGCATTTCTGCCAAAGTTCGATTAGAAGTATATACTTTATCAGAAACTATTTATGCCAATGTACACGCGCCCTTATTCGAGTGGGTGATAGAAAACTTATGCAAAAACGCAGTGGACGCTATGGGTAGTTCGGGATTAATTGCCATCAAAATTTTACGAGGCAGCGAAAGCAAAGTATTGATTGATATTTCGGATACAGGAAAAGGAATTCCGCGTTCTAAAATCCCGATGGTTTTTAATCCTGGGTTCACCACTAAAAAAAGAGGTTGGGGCCTTGGGCTTGCCTTGGCAAAACGTATTATTGAATCGTACCACAACGGACAAATTTTTGTAAAATCTTCAGAAGAAAATCAAGGCACAACTTTTCGCATCGTTTTAAAAGCCATAACAGCAACTACATAAATGAAAAAAGCATTAATCATTGGCGCATCATCAGGCATTGGCAAAGCATTAGCTTTACGCTGGGCAGCACAAGGTATTACAGTATACATAACAGGACGAAGAGAAAACCTCTTACAAGAAATTCAACAGCAATATCCACAACAAATTAAAATAGCCGTGTTCGATGTAAATACGTTGCAAAATAATTTTCATTTAGAAAAAATAGCAAGCGAAGCAGGGCAACTCGAGGCCATAGTGTATAGTTCGGGTGTAGGAGAATTCAATAAGCAGTTAGACTTTACGATCGAAAAATCGATGGTAGATACGAATGCTGTGGCCTTTACGCAAATTGCCGATTGGTGTTGGCATTATTTTAAACAAAAAGAAAAAGGAGTATTTGCCAGTATTACATCCATCGCAGGCATGATGAGCAGCCGACATGCGCCTGCCTATAATGCAAGCAAAGCCTATCAAATAAATTATTTAAAAAGTTTGCGTTTAAAAGCTGCTTACGAAAAATTAAAATTGATTCAGTTTACCGACTTGCGTACAGGTTTTGTAGATACACCAATGGCCAAAGCTAAAGCAAAGTTTTGGGTGGCAGATGTAAACAAAGCAGCCGCACAAATGGATAGCGCCATAAAGAACAAAAAGAAGGTAGCTTACATAACCAAACGCTGGCGCCTGGTGGGGTGGTTGAGCAGACATTTTTCCTGAGGGATCAACATTTCTGAATTAAGTTGATAAGTATTTGTCAAAGCAAATAAGAAAGGCTACTTTTGCGGTCGATTTAAGGGCAATTAGCTCTAAAATCCTTGTAAATCAATCACTTAAATTATTAAACCACAATAATTTCCGATGGCAAACTTTGGTAGGATTACGCAGGTTATTGGTCCGGTAGTAGACGTAGCCTTTGACGAACCAGGTTCCAAACTCCCTAACATCCTCGATTCGCTCGAGGTAACAAAAGCAGATGGTACACGCGTTGTACTCGAAACCCAACAACACCTGGGAGAAGACCGCGTAAGAACAATTTCAATGGAAGGTACCGAAGGCCTAGTAAGAGGCATGAAGGTGAAAGACAACGGAAAGCCTATCCAAATGCCAATAGGCGAAGATATTAAAGGACGTTTGTTTAACGTGGTGGGTGAAGCCATCGATGGTTTACCACAACCAAAAGGCGATAAATCACTGCCTATCCACAGAGCAGCACCTCTTTACGAAAACTTATCAACTTCTACTGAAGTATTATTTACAGGTATCAAAGTTATCGACTTGATTGAGCCCTACGCAAAAGGTGGTAAAATCGGATTGTTCGGTGGTGCCGGTGTAGGGAAAACGGTATTGATTCAAGAATTAATTAACAACATCGCAAAAGCATACTCTGGTCTTTCTGTATTTGCCGGTGTGGGTGAAAGAACTCGCGAAGGTAACGACTTACTCCGCGAAATGATTGAAGCCGGAATTGTAAACTATGGTGAAGAGTTTATGCATTCTTTACATGCCGGTGGATGGGATTTATCTAAAGTAGATGCGAAAGGATTAGAAGATTCTAAAGCTACCTTCGTATTCGGACAAATGAACGAACCTCCCGGAGCGCGTGCGCGTGTTGCCTTATCGGGTTTAACAGTAGCAGAATATTTCCGCGATGGCGATGGCACAGGCAAAGGCCGCGACATTCTTTTCTTCGTTGATAACATTTTCCGTTTCACACAAGCAGGTTCTGAAGTATCGGCACTTTTAGGCCGTATGCCTTCAGCGGTAGGTTACCAACCAACGCTTGCTTCTGAAATGGGTTTGATGCAAGAGCGCATTACTTCCACTAAAAATGGTTCCATTACTTCGGTACAGGCGGTTTACGTACCTGCCGATGACTTAACAGACCCTGCGCCTGCAACAACCTTTGCTCACTTAGATGCAACAACGGTATTGAGCCGAAAGATTTCTGAATTAGGAATTTACCCTGCGGTAGATCCGTTGGATTCAACATCAAGAATTCTTCGTCCGGATATTGTTGGTGATGAACACTACAATTGTGCACAACGTGTAAAAAGTATATTACAGCGTTATAAAGAATTGCAAGACATCATTGCCATTTTAGGTATGGACGAATTGAGTGATGAAGATAAGCAAGTGGTACACCGCGCAAGACGTGTACAGCGTTTCTTATCTCAACCTTTCCACGTAGCCGAAGCCTTTACAGGTTTGAAAGGTGTGTTGGTTGATATTAAAGATACCATCAAAGGTTTCAATGCAATTATGGATGGTCAGTACGATCATTTACCAGAAATGGCATTTAACCTGGTAGGTAGCATCGAAGATGCTGTAGCGAAAGGTGAAAAAATGTTAGCTGAGGCTAAAGGGTAATAATTTGAAATTCCAAATTTCAGATTCAAGAATGTGGGTCTGAGATTTGAAATTTGATATTTTGTATTTGAAATTTTGAATTATGTTCTTAGAGATAGTAACACCAGAAAAAAAGATATTCGAAGGAGAAGCAGACTCAGCTATTTTTCCAGGTGCTGATGGTTCTTTTCAAATATTGAATAACCACGCTCCTCTTGTTTCATTATTAAAAGAAGGACAAGTAGAATACAAAACCAAGGGAGCTACACAAAAAGTAAACATCACCGGTGGTGTAGTAGAAGTATTGCACAATAAGGTTGTTCTACTTGCAGATGGTGTGAAAGCGTAATCTTACTTTAAAAATAAAAATGGAAAGCTGCTGATGAGGCAGCTTTTTTTTATCCAATCAATCAAAAAAGTTTCTACTGCTTCATACCTTATGTATCTGGTTGTAGCGAAAAAATGCCAATTTCTACAGGCAACATACCAAATCATTCAAGAAGTATAAAAGCATAACCTCTGAGCTTTTATGCTACTATACATTGCTTTTTAAAATTATTTTCTTTTGGTTGAAAGTTTATGAAGTTTGATTTTCTACTGATATCTAATTGGTAGAGGTAAATATAATTTTGTTTTTCTCCTTTCATAGCTGTTAACGGCTAAATATATACTTGATGAAAGAAAATTATAGTCAAAATCTTTTCAACCTTACTTTTCTACTTACATTAACTCTACTTTTTTATTTAATCATAACCTTAACAAGTAATGATGTTATTTTACATATCAACCATGCCATTAGGATAAATCAAAATTTATCAAACTATCCGGCCAATTTCGGTTTCTATTTACTAATTAGTTTTTTTTCGAATTTCATCAATATAAATTACTTATCTGTCGTGGCAGCTAGTATACTGGCTATCTCTTGTTACTATAAGTATAGTTTAACCGTTACCTTTTACACACACGAAAAATTATTTCCTGATGCTAATAGTAACATAAAGATTCTGGCATTGGCAATGGCAACATTTTTTATGTTTCCTATTTTAGACCCCGTTTCAATTTTTTATTTAAAGATTGCCTACATCGGTAAGGTGGCGCCACATGTTTGGCATAATTCAACTACTATATTTGTTTTCCCTTTTGCTATGCTACTTTTTTTTAAACAGATTAAAGTACTGCATTCTAACCATACCATCAGCAAAATAGATCTGGCATCTCTAAGCCTACTAATTATTGTTAATGCAATTATTAAGCCTTCCTTTCTATTTGTGTATCTACCTGCAACCATCTTGTTTATTTTTTTCGATAAAAATTTAGATACAACAAAAAAGTATACTCTTTTCATTCCTATTGCGTTGGGTGCAAGTGTAGTGGGTATACAATATTATTTGTTTTATTTTCTTCAAGTAGGTTCTATTCAATCAGAAATTAGTAGCGTTAGTATTGGAAAACCTTTCGAAGTATTTCTGCATTATATTCCGGTATGGTATTTACCTTTTTCCATTTTGTTTTCGTTAGCTTTTTTAATTTTAATAAGCATATGGTTTAAATCTATATTCAGGTATAAACCATTTTTGTATGCGTGGTGCATGCACGTATGTGGATTTTTTATTTCAGTTTTTGTAATTGAAACCGGGCCTAGAAAATATGATGGTAATTTTACCTGGCAAAATGTAATTACCATGTATTTGATTTTTATAACTGCAATTTCTTTTTTTATACAACAAAAGAATTCGCGAAAAATTTCTAATTCAAGAAAAATAGCAGTGTATGTATGTTTAGCTATGCATTTACTAAGTGGATTGCTTTATTTGATTAAAATATTTTATTCAAAAAATTTTTATTGATAATGTTTTATAAGGTAACATCAACTAAGACGGGCTGTTTGTGTAAATGAATTCTTAAAGTTTGATGTAGTTTCCAAACCTTATCCCTTTCAATTTTTTTATTGGCAGTAATTTATTTTCAGATTTTGAATAAACACGCCTCGTTTGTTTCATTATTAAAAGAAGGACAAGTAGAATACAAAACCAAGGGAGCTAGACAAAAAGTAAATATCACCGGTGGTGTAGTAGAAGTATTGCACAATAAGGTTGTTCTACTTGCAGATGGTGTAAAAGCTTAAAATAATTTTTATAGAAAAAGAAAAGCTGCCCGAAAGGCAGCTTTTTTTATGTGCAATAAATCCTATTCATTTAAAATAGTATACCTCATAATTCAGATTAAAATGAGATTAATCTGAATCGCTTTTTTTAATGAACGATTAAGTTAAAGTACTTACCGTTTTTATGCATTTCAAATGAATAAGATGTAAGCCTTGTTATGGCTTATTTGTAAAATTAAAAAGCAAACCCAAGACAAAAACCGGTGCGTAGCCCGAAGCCATCAAAAGTACCTACATCAAAATTATCGGTTCCCGATTTTACTTTTACAGATCCTGAATTATAGGCCGGGCCTATGAACAAATCTAATACAACCTTTTCTTTGAAAACCCATTGCTTACCAATAATTACCCCTCCTCCAAATGTCGAGAGTGTAGCTTTAGAGTCATCAATTTCTTGTGTTAGATCAAAACTTTGGTAGCGTACAAATGGAGCTAAATACACACCTTGAATAGCTTCTGTTTCGGATAAGTAAAACCTATATTCGGGCGTTATTCCAAAACCGGAGAATTTAGTATCGCCAATGGAATTTCCAGTGTAAAAAAAGCCAAGTTGTAAACTCGAGCTTTCTTTGATTTTGTGTTCGTATTGTACGTTTAGTGTTCTGAAAATAGGACTTAAAACATTTATCTTAATCGCACTTTGTTGAGCAGACGATACCTTCGGAATTAAAAGCAAAAAAAGCAATCCGGGAAGTAAAATTCTTTTTTTCATAAAACAGGGTTTAGTTAAAGTTTAAGTTAAGGTATGTAAATCAGGTCAGATTTCATACTTCCTATCATTAACCTCTACAGAAAATAATGACAGAGAAAGTGATAAAAACTTGTGCAAATGTTATATGAATAATATTTCAGGGTAGTTGTTGGATTATACTACCGTTTATAAGTAACTCGCCATGTTAAAAATGAAATTATGCAAGGTAAAAAGGTATCTTGGTTAAACAACTTAAAACTGTTTTGTAGCCTACTATGTACAGTATGTTATTTTACTTCAACAGGTAAGAAATTAACTATTTACATAATCGAATAAAATACAACCCACTATAAACTGCTCTCTTCTATTGTTTAATTGAAATTACTTCTGTTTTTATCTCTTTACCCACCAAAATAAATTGACCATCTGCAGAGACTTCGCATGTTGTATACACAGCAGGAATTTTCTGAGAGCCGTCCCAGTTAACTAAACCCCATTTATCAAGAATTTTGGCTGCAATAAAATTTCCGGCAAGTTTTATTTTCTGATACTTCGGTTCTACAATTAGTTTTCCATCTTTATCTGCCCAACCAAAAACAGAATCTTTTTGTAAAAGATAAAACTGTTTTTCCCAGGGTTTTACCAGATCGAAACGTATAGGCAAGACTACCTCTCCTGTATAATTGATTATTCCACCCAATTTCTTAGTATACCCAATCAGTAATTCAGCGTTGGCATGTAGTAAAGTATCGTAGCCTGGTTGTAAAACAATCTTATCTTCTTTATTAAGTAAACCCCATTTGTTACGAAGTTTAAAAGCTGCATGGCCATTTGTAAAAGGCATAACCGAATCGTATCGGTTAGCTATACGCAATCTTCCTTGTAAATCTATAAATCCCCATTTATCATTTTTTTTAATAGCAGAGAATCCTTCTGTGGGCAATTGTATGTGTTGGTAGGTTTGATTGATTTTAGGTACAAAAGATGTAACAATGCCAAACGCATCTATTTTCCACTTTTCTCCTCTACTGGTGGTTTCTTCTACATAATTGTTTTTAATCTGTATAAAGTTGTTTGTAAAATAGATTACCTGATGTTGAAAATTTTTCAGGTACTTAAGTTTTCCTTCGGTAAGTAAATACAACTTATCGTTAACTAATGTAACACCATTGGGTTGAGGAGGCAACAACCATTTTTCTTGCCAATCAATTATACCGGTTAAACCTTTAATCTTTACAAGTATTTGATTTTCGTTAACATCTTCAACGTTTTCGTATACACAAGGTATTACCTCTTCGCCATTGTTGTTAAGTAAACCGGCATACCCTTGTTTATAGGCAACGGCATGTTGTTTCAGAATACGAAACGAATCGTATTTATGTTGGTATGCCGAATTAAGTTTTAATGAAAAAGTTTGCCAGTGTTTTCCTTTTCTTATCATGGCACACTGTTGATGTATCACAATGCTGTCGCCACGTGTATTTTCAATAGGTATGCCCTCGTTGGTAACGATCAGTTGTTTTTCTTTTTCTTCTACAATAAAAAAACCGGCTTGTGGTGTTTCGTTTATTTGTGCATATGTTTTGCCTATTGCTTGCAGTTGTTTCGAAAAAAGCTGGTTACTATTTTTTTTATGTTCTATAAGCAAATAGCCTGCTGAAGTAAACTGTGTCTTTTTAGCGTTAATTTCTTTTTTTGTAAAATCAGTAACGGATATCAACTCCCACTGTTGTGGCCAAACACCAACTACACTTTCATCATCATATTTTATTGTTGTATAGCGTGCTTCTTTAACTATGTTGCCTTGTCTGTCTAGCAAACCCAACAAACCATTTTGGGTAAACTGTATAAGGTTAGGTTTTACTGAAATCAAATTTTCTAATGTAAAACCTGTTAGATTTATGCCTTCATCGGTATAGATGGCAAATTTTTTTTCATCGTTTTCTACTGCATAACGCATAGAACCTAATGATTGAACCGAAACATAATCCAGTGGAATAATCTCTTTGCCACTTGCTACTAATAGCCCATATCGAAACGATTGTTTCACTTTTCGGCAAGCGATTAAACGCAGGCCATCGCGTTTTAAATCGATATATGCCGGAGTAATAAGGGTTTTACCTTTTGCATCTACCGTTCCGGTTAAAAACTGTGCCTGAGCTTTATTCCATATGCGAACGATCGAATAATCGGTGCCGGGTAAAATTTCATTATAAATGGCCGATGTAATTGGTTTGCCTGTGGCATCAGCAAGGCCAAAAAAATTGTTTTTCTGATAGGTTTGCAGATTTTGCGCAACCGTTTGAAAGCCCGTAAGGAGACACCATGCCGTAAAAACCAAAAAACGCATGGTAACAAATGTAGAACGTTCTGTTGAATTGAGGAATTTTTAAGACCTTTGCTGTGTTGTTTTTCAAATTAAAACAGAGCATTATGTACATCGAACAATTATATACCAATTGCTTAGCCGAAGCAGCCTACTACATTGAATCAGAAGGTGAAGCAGCCATCATAGATCCGCTACGCGAAACAACACCTTATCTCGAAAAAGCAAAAGAAAGAAAAACAACCATCAAATATATTTTCGAAACACATTTTCATGCCGATTTTGTATCGGGGCATATAGACTTATCTAAAAAAACAAACGCACCCATTGTGTACGGCCCATTGGCTAATACGAAATACGATGTAATCAATGCCAAAGACGGGCAGGAGTTTACCATCGGTAAAATCAAGTTAAAAGTATTGCATACGCCCGGCCACACGCCAGAGTCTTCTTGTTATTTGTTACTAGATGAACATGGAAAAGAGCATGCTATTTTCACTGGCGACACGCTGTTTGTAGGCGATGTTATCCTGCACACGGGCCGGGTTCTGCCTGTGGAAAGAACATTGGTAAAGAAACATTTTCTACCATTGGCGAACAGAAGAAAGTAAACTATGCTTTACAAAACCAAACTAAAGAAGAGTTTATTGAAAAAGTTACAGACGGTATATTACCACCTCCCGCATATTTTTTCGAAGACGCCCGCATTAACCGCGATGGGTATGCACCAATCGATGAAGTAATGGCCAATAATGCTAAGGCGCTATCGGCAAGCCTGTTTAAAAAAGAAGTAGAGAAAGGTGCTATTATTTTAGATACACGCAAGGCCGATGATTTTGAAAAAGGATTTATTAAAGGTTCCATAAACATTGGCTTAAACGGGCAGTATGCAGTTTGGGTAGGAACCCTTGTAGATATTAAAAAACCATTGCTGCTGGTAGCCGAAGAAGGAAAAGAAGAAGAAGCCGTTTTACGTTTAGCCCGCGTAGGGTATGAAAATGTGTTAGGTTATTTGGCGGGTGGCGTAAAGAATTGGAACGAACCATTAGACACAATTACATCTATTCATCCTCATGAAATTCCAACGTATAAAAAAGCTGGTTTTGATGTATTAGATGTGCGTAAACCGGGAGAATGGTCTGCTGGCCATTTAAAAGATGCACAGTTTTTACCTTTAGCCGATTTCCCAGTTAATTTAAAAGAAACAGATAACGAGGCCAACCATGTTATCCATTGCGCAGGGGGGTATCGTTCTATGATAGCCATATCGATCATGAAACGCCAAGGGTTTACCGGTAAGTTGGTAAATGTATATGGTGGCTTTGGCGAAATGAAGAAAATTTTGGCGGAGGATGTGGTGGTTCCTGAATCGGCACAATTTGTGTAACTTCAAATCTCATTCCTTTTAACTATTTTTTATGAAATCGTTTAGCGTAATCATTTTACTTTTCGCCTTTTTCTCTGTACAGGCACAAATAGAATTATCGCCTAACAAACAATACGAAGCAGCAGTAGCCCGCTTTAAAGACGGAGACTATAAAGGATGCGAAGAAGCATTGGCAAAATTTATGGGCAGCCCTTTGCGCAACAAAAGTTACGATGCCCAGGCTAATTACTACAGAGGTGTAAGCCAATACCATCTTGGTAACGCCAACATGGCCATATCGTATTTGCGCACCGCAATCTACGGTGGTGTATATGAGCGCGACAACGCCAATCTTTTTTTAGGCTTAGCTTTTCTGGCTAACGGAAACAAAGACGAAGCCGAAAAAGCATTTACAGCAGCAATTGCAAATGAAAGAAAAGCCGAAACAGTATCTGAGGCATATTACCAAAGGGGTTTAGTAAAAGAAGGCAGAGGCAGCACAGATGCAGCCGTAGTCGATTTTAAAGCGGCCTTAGATAAAAACGGGCAAAACCAAAATGCGCAATCCAAATATGCACAATACGCCAATACTGGCGTAGCAGCCAACAGAGGAAAAGAAAATGAAAGCGATAAAGCAATACCAACACAAGTTTTAACAACACAAACAGTTGATAAATCTTTATTCGAAGCGTATAAAGAAGAAAAGAGATACGCACTCGTTGTGGGTAACTCTAACTACCCAAAAGAAATTGGGGTATTAAAAAATCCAGTAAACGATGCAAAAGACATAGCTGCTGAACTACGCAAATGTAATTTCGAAGTTGATTTGCTAATTGATGCTACACATAGGCAATTAGAAATCGCAGCAAATAATTTATTTAAAAAATTAAGCGAAGGCCCCAAAGGCCAAACTGTAGGTTTATTTTTTTTTGCCGGTCATGGTTTACAATTCGAAGGAGTTAATTATCTGGTACCTATTGATGCCAGCATAACTACACCAACGGACGTTGTATACGCTTGTTACCCGGCCGATAAAATTTTAGGAAAAATGGAATTCTCTAATTCCAGAATGAATATTGTGATTTTAGATGCTTGCCGTAACAATCCGTTTCCTGCTACAACCAGAAGCGGAGCAGGCCAGGGATTGGCGCAAGTACGAGCTGCAAAAGGGGCTTATGTAGCCTTTGCAACAGCTCCCGGTTCTGTAGCATCAGATGGGAGCGGACGAAACGGATTATATACCCAAGAGTTGTTGAAAGCCATGCGGGTTCCAAACTTAACCATCGAACAAATGTTTAAACAGGTAAGACAAAACGTTTCGGAACTTTCAGGAGGTAAACAAAACACATGGGATAACTCCAATATTGTAGGAGAGTTTTTCTTTAAAATTCAATAACCGATAAAGCGATAAAAAAAAAGGCTATCTCACAGAGATAGCCTTTTTAACTAAAGGAAGAAAAATTATTTCTTCACTTTTACAGTCATTGGATATACAGAAACAATACCTGTAATCGCACCTATTACCATGTCAACAAAAGAAAAAGTAGTTGTAACAGTGTAATCTGTTTTACCTCCGGCTAACTGTTGTGAATTAGCATTATTTAAAGGTACCAAACCCCATAGAGCAAACCATTGTTTTGTTTGAACAGTTTCTCCAGATCCACCAGCACCTACTACGTGCGTAGATGTAAAGCAAGAAGTGAGTAATGTAGCGCACAATACTAGGCACATTACAGATTGAAATACTTTTTTCATAATAAAAGTGTTTGAGTTAGTTTTTACTAAAGTATTAAAGGGAATTGATGCTTCCAATAGAAGACTCTATTTTTTTAACATGCTGCATATAGGTATTTCTACTCAGCACATAATCTAGTTGAACCGGATATCGCGTGCCCTCTGTAATTACAAGCTTAAATGTGACCAAATCGTTACTTTGTAAAAGGTATTGCCTTATACGTAAGCCGTTATGATAAAAAGTAGACTTTAAAATTTGCTGCCAGATTTTTTGTTGGTTAAAGGCAGAATCCGGGTTCTGGTATATTTTAGCTAACGTTACGGTGTCGGCTTCTGGCAGCGAATAAATAAAAACCGAACCACCTTGTTGAAGCGAATCCAAATAAATTGTGCCTAATGAGAGGCTATCTTCAACAACAGTAAATTTATTTTGAACAACACTATCAAAAACGGAAAGCGGTAACCATCCTTTAGGAATACTAACTGTAAAGCCACTGTTCGTATCTGTATGCACAAAGCCCAGTAAATCGGGGTTAATGGTAAACTGTAAATCGCTCTTTTTTTCTGGCTGTTTGGGTTGGCAGCTTATCCAAACAAAAGGTATAAGAACAGACAAGGCAAATACGTATTTCTTCATACCGCAAGTATAAAGGGCTTAACTAGCGTTTCAAAATTTAAGACGATTTTGTTTTGTAATGAATTAGGTAATAGCAAGGCGCGAACGAGAATCAAATTCTTTAGCGGAACACAGGTAATTATTGAATCAATACGCCATCACCACTAAGATTTGTTATTAGTATTGAAATGAAAAAAATATACTTTAATTTAATCTAGATATTTCAATACTCACTTAATACATTTTATACATTCTAAACATAAACATATTTCGTAAATGCATTAGTAGTTCAATTGTCTTGTTCTGATTTTTTATCTAAATACAAACTTCTTTAATAAAGAGAGTTCTGTTTAAACCGATAGCTGAATATTCTAAATTTTTAAAATAACTGAATCAATGCCAATCTGAAATCAAGGTATCTCTTTTCTAAAAGAGTAAATCATTTAACAAATCAAAATTTAATCCTTTTGAAAACCAATATAAAATAAACATAAGCCGATATAGAAAAATGTAAAAACGGATTATTTCTTTTTAAAAATCCGAAGGCAAAATCGTACCTTTCCCAATAACCTTCAACCATTTTAGTATGAAACCAATCGGGTACAAAATTGCCATTGCGCTGGCCGTGGTGGCTGTAGTAGCAGCAGGAATTTTCTATTATACCAATTCTTCAGGAAACAAAATAAAAAGCAGTTTCATCAATCCTGCGTTTTCTGCCTACGTAAGTTCCTATACTGCAGGTGTTGTACCGGCAAATAGCAGCATTTTAATTGGGCTAACACAACCCCATGCCGATTCCACTGAAATAGGAAAAGAAATTTCAGCAAAGCTTATTGAGCTTTCTCCCAAGGTTTCAGGTAAACTTACCTGGATCGATGCGCAAACACTTTCCTTCAAACCCGATGCGCGCCTTCAATCTGGCCAGGTATACGAAGTTTCTTTTTATCTATCTAAAATAACCGAAGTGCCTAAAGAGCTCGCCACCTTTAGGTACAGCTTTCAGGTGGTACCACAAAACTTCGAAGTAGCTATTGATAACGTACGCCCGTACGTAAACACAGAATTAAAACGAGTAAAAATAGAAGCCACACTCTTTACTGCCGATTATGCCGAGCCAACTCTTGTAGAAAAAATGATAGAAGCCAAACAACAAACTAAAAAAATGGCTTTAACGTGGACACACACCTCCGATGGCAAACAACACGCCTTTGTTGTAGAAGATGTAGCCCGTACCGATAAAGAAGAAACAGTAGAAATAATAGCAAACGGAAAAGAACTCAACCTCGAAAAAGAACTTGCCGAAATAGTAACCATTCCTTCGCTTGGCGATTTTAAATTAATGCAGGCTACAGTAAACCAAAGCCCCACACAATATGTTCGTTTACAATTTTCCGACCCCATCTCAGAAAATCAAGATTTAAACGGACTTATAAGTATCGAAGGATTATCGAGCCTGGAATACGACATACAAGATAACGTAGTATTAGTATACCCAAGCGTTAGGCAAACCGGAACAAAACGAATTATAATCGAAGCTGGGTTATTAAATATTCTCAATTACAAAATGAAACAACCTGCATTTACCGATGTTGAGTTCGAGCAGGTAGCACCCTTGGTAAGAATAATAAAGTCTGGTACTATTTTACCCTCTACACACGGCACGGTATTGCCATTTGAAGCCGTAAACCTAAAAGCGGTAGACGTAAAAATAATCCGCATACTCGAACAAAACGTATTACAGTTTTTGCAGGTAAACCAGCTAAACGGCCAAGGCGAAATTAAACGCGTAGGAAAACAACTGATCAGAAAAAAAGTATCGCTCGAAAACACAGGCGTTACCGATTTTAGTAAATGGAACAGATTTACATTAAACCTAAACGATTTTATCAGCCCAGAGCCAGGTGCAATCTATCAGGTAAAAATAAGTTTTAAACAAGCCTACTCTACCTATGCGTGTAGTGCAGAAGAAAACCAACAAACAGTACTTGAGGAAGAAGAATCCGATGATGATAGTAGCCATGAGTACGATTACTACGGTTCTTACGATTATTACGAAGATTATTATTACGATGAATATTACGATTGGGAAGAACGCGATAACCCATGTCATTCTTCTTACTATAGCGGAGGAAGACCAGTAACTCAAAATATTTTGGCTTCAGATTTAGGCATAACAGCAAAAGCAGGGGCCGATAATAACGTTCAGATATTTGTAACCAACTTACTAACCACAGAACCATTAGCGGGTGTTACCGTTGAGCTATACGATTTTCAACAACAAGTAATAGGCAAAACAACAACCGATGCAGAAGGTAAAGCAAATGTATTTACCCGCGAAAAGCCATTTGTGTTAGTGGCTAGCCATCAGCAACAAAAAGGATACCTGCGTTTGGTAGATGGAGAATCCCTATCTCTTTCTACCTTCGATGTAAGTGGCGAAACCATACAAAAAGGATTAAAGGGCATGATATACGGAGAACGTGGCGTATGGCGCCCCGGAGATTCTCTCTACTTAACCTTTATGCTCGAAGACAAAGCCAAACGTTTACCCGAAACGCATCCGGTAGCTTTCGAATTGATCAATCCGCAGGGACAAGCCGTAAAGAAAATTGTTAAAACAAAATCTGTAAACGGATTTTATAGTTTTGCCACAGCCACAGAACCCGATGCACCAACAGGGTATTGGCAGGCAAGAGTAAAAGTTGGCGAAACAGAATTTTATCAAACGGTTCGCATCGAAACCATTAAGCCTAACCGCTTAAAAATAAATCTTGATTTTGGTACAGAGTTACTAACCCAAAACGATATCAGCGGTACTGTGCAAGTAAACTGGTTGCATGGTGCACCGGGCCGTAACCTGCGAACAACGTTTGATTTAACCCTGTACCCAACAGGTACAACGTTTTCTTCATTTAAAGACTACACATTCGAAGATCCATCTATAAACTTCTATAGCGAAACAACAAATGTTTTTGATGGTAATACAGACGAGGCAGGGCAGGCCATTGTAAATGCAACCTTACCGGCATCAAAAGAATTGCCGGGTAAAATGACGGCCACCTTCGCAGGCCGTGTATACGAAGAAGGAGGTAACTACAGCATAAATCAAACAACTATACCTTATTCTCCTTACGAAAGTTATGTGGGTGTAAAAACTCCGGAAGGCGAAAAGTATTCCGGCATCTTATATCTCGATCAACCTCAAACAATTGATATAGCAACAGTAGATGCAAACGGTAAAGGCATTTCGCGCGATGGGCTGGAAGTTACCTTACAAAAACTAGAGTGGCGCTGGTGGTGGGATCACTCAGGCGAAAGTCTTGCTAATTATGTAAATGGAACCTATAGCAAAAACGTTAGATCGGGTGTGGTAAATACTAAAAATGGAAAAGCAACATGGACATTCACCATAAACAAACCCGATTGGGGCAGGTATTTTTTACGCGTGTGCGATCCGGCCTCTGGCCATTGCACCGGTAAAATTATTTACATAGACGAACCCGGTTGGGCAAGCCGCTTGCAAAACGATGATAACAAAGAAGGCGCAACACAACTTACACTTGCAACTGATAAACCGGTGTATGAAGTAGGAGAGAAAATAAACCTCACAATACCCGGAGGTGCAAATGGCAGAGCATTGATTAGTCTGGAAAACGGCTCGCGCATTTTAAAAACACTTTGGCTAGAAACAAAAGCTGGCGAAAATAAAGTTAGCATAGAAACGACCGAAGAAATGACGCCCAACATATATCTGCACGTTTCTTTGCTACAACCGCACGCACAAACCGAAAACGACATGCCCATGCGCCTGTATGGTGTTGTGCCGGTTAAGGTAGAAGATCCTAACACACATTTAAATCCACTAATAGAAATGCCCGAAACATTAGAACCGGGTAAAGAAGTAACCATACGCATTAGCGAGAAAGCTAAAAAGGAAATGACCTATACCGTAGCCGTTGTAGACGAAGGCCTGCTAGACATAACTCGTTTTAAAACCCCCGACCCCTGGTCGCGCTTTTATGCACGCGAAGCTTTGGGTGTTAAAACATGGGATGTATACGATTGGATAATTGGTTCATATGGAACAAACCTGGAACGACTAATATCCATTGGTGGCGATGCAGAATTGGCCGCAGCAAAAGAAGACGATGCGCGCGCAAAACGATTTAAACCCGTAGTAAAATTTTTTGGTCCTTTTACAGTTTCTGCAGGTAGTAGCAATAAACATACGTTTACTATGCCTAATTATATAGGCTCCGTTAAAACAATGGTTATTGCCGGAAATAAAGGTGCCTATGGCCATGCCGAGAAAGCAACACCAGTACGTAAACCTTTGATGGTGTTAGCAACATTACCACGCGTATTAGGTCCGGAAGAAAAAGTAACATTACCTGTAACTTTATTCTCGCAACAAAAAGGAATAGGCCAAGTAACAGTAACTGTTAAAACTAAAGGACCTGTTGCAGTTGCACAAAGCACACAAACAATTCAAATGCCAGCCAGTGGAGATATTACAATCGATTTTGAAGCGCTTGTAAAATCACAAATGGGCAAAGCAACCTTTACCATCGAAGCAAGTGCAGGCAACCTACGCGCAACTGATGAAATTGAAATTGAAGTCAGAAATCCGAATGCAAAAGTTACACGCGTTACCGAAGCATTAGTTGAAGCTGGCAAAGCCTGGAAAGGAGAGGTGAATCCTGTTGGAATTGCAGGAACAAACAAAGCTATGCTGGAGATTTCTACATTACCACCCATTAATCTCGATGCAAGACTCCGCTATCTTTTCGAGTATCCATACGGATGTATAGAGCAAACTACCTCGGCCGTATTTCCGCAATTATATCTTTCATCTATTAAACAACTAACAGAAAACGAGAAAAATGCCATACAACGAAATGTAACAGCAGCCATAGAACGTTTGAAATCTTTTTTGCAAAGAGATGGTGGTTTTTCGTATTGGCCCGGAGTAGCCGAGTCGGACACTTGGGGAACAACCTATGCCGGCCATTTTTTACTGGAGGCAGAAGCAAAAGGGTATTACGTGCCTGCAGATATGATAAAGAAATGGAAGAAATTTCAGAAAGAGAAAACACAAGCATGGCGAAAAAATATAAATTACTATAACAACGATTTAATGCAGGCCTATCGCTTATATACCCTAGCGTTAAGTGGCGAAGCAGAACTAGGCGCAATGAATAGATTGAAAGAACAAACACCACTCAACCATACAGCAGCATGGACCTTAGCAGCAGCCTATGCACAAGCAGGACAAACAGAAGCAGCCAAGAAAATGATTGCTAATCTTTCGACTGTAGTAAAGGCTTATCGCGAATTAAGTTATAGCTACGGTTCAGATATACGCGACAGAGCATTAATATTAGAAACATTAGTTAAACTCAATGAAAAAGAAAAAGCTTTTGATTTGTTAAAAGACTTATCCAAATCCTTAAGCAATGCCAATTATTGGATGAGTACACAAGAAGTAGCTTTCTCTTTGCGAGCCATCAGCAGTTTTGCGGGTGCAGAAAAGCGTGGCAACATCAACCTTAATTATATGGTTAATGGAAAAGAAGTAAACGCAACATCCGAGTTACCCATTGTGCAAATTCCTGTGCTAATGCAGGGTGTTAAAAAAGAAAGCGTAAGCATTACCAATAAAGGAACAGGGTTGGTGTTTGTTCGGGTAATAGCAGAAGGTATACCGGCACGAGGCGAAGAACAAGAAGAGAAAAGCAACCTTGAACTATATGTTAACTACACCGATAAAAAAGGAAACGCTATAAACCCGCAACTAATTGAACAAGGAACTGAATTTGTAGCAGAAGTAACTATAAAACACGGAGGTAGATCGGGTGCTTATCAAAACATGGCTTTAACACAGATTTTTCCAGGAGGTTGGGAAATAGTAAACGACAGAATGGAACAAACCGATGTAAGTGTAAAACAAGATTATTTCAGTTACCAGGACATAAGAGACGATCGCGTTTATACCTTTTTCGATATTGGGTACAACTACCAGAAAAAATACAAAGTAAATTTAATTGCAACCTATGCCGGCACATATTATTTACCCGGAGCAAGTTGCGAAGCTATGTACGATAAAGGCATCTATGCACGAACAAAAGGCATGGAAGTGAAAGTGGTAAAACAAATGCCTGTTGAGTAACGAGCTTAGTTTTTCTTTGTTTTTCTTATGGTCGATGTTGTCATCGACCATTTTCTTTTTAACCAACCCTCAGCTACTTGTAAAAGAAAGAGGCTTGTATTACTTTTAGCAAGACACTTAAATAAGTATTACCTGTTAATTGTTGATATAATTTAGTTGTGCTGTATTTTATACTATGATTAGAACTATTATCGGAGTGGCCATTATTGTTGTGAGTTTTACACTAAAGGCAACCCTTAATCATAATCTTGAATATTGGGGGTCGGTAAAAAGTTGGACAGTATCTCTATTCATTATTGGAATTGTTATTGTTGGAATACCCATCTTTGATTGGATAGAAAAATCAAAGCCTCGGACGTTTAAAGAAGACCCACCAAAAATGATTTTCTATGCTACCAAAGCCATACTTACAGTCGGGATTTTGGTATTGGTTGTAGTACTACTTGAAAGATTTGGAGCATGGACTAATGATAGATTAGTAGAGTATTATTTAAGTAAGGAAACAGAAATCACTGAAGGATTCATTGTTGGTGAACAGAATATTTCATATGCTATAACGACTACCAGATATGAGAGATTCTATATTATACAATACTACGCGAACGGACAAATTATAGAACATGGATTAAAACCAAGCTACAGTTTAATGATAGGTCAAACATACATGGTGACTTACTCCAGAAAATTTCCATCTATGTGTAAGGTAGGTCATAGAGTAAGGAGATAAAACACAACATAGCAAAAGCTAGGTGCTATGATGGCAGTTTAGATGATTAATCTTTAAATCGATGTAAAGTTCCCGAGCTGGCGCAAGTGTGCCAATTATATATTGCCTATGGTCGGCACTATCATAAAACATTTTCTTTTTAACCAACCCTGAGCTACTTGTAAAAGAGATTGTCGTGTGTTACTTTTATAAAGGCTCCTACAAGAAATATCAGCAACGAGTTGCTGATATAAAGATGTTGTAGGTAAGGCGGTATAAAACAAATAAAATGAAAGCTTTATTTTTAAAGAAACTTTTTCAAATAACGAAAGATAAGAAATCTAAAACTCCATTTATCGTCATACTTTTTCATAAAATGTACTCATAAACAAAGATTAAGAATGAAACTAATCAAGATTAATAAAACACTTTTGATTTTAGCGTTCTTCATGCCTTTTATGATTACAATGTGCTCACGTGATCAGAATTTGAATTTTGGAAACAGTAAAGTAGAGGATGTAACCAAGACAAATATTCACGAATCGATTTCAACAAACTATTTTTCATATTTACTTTATCCAACCGAATATTCTATAAGTGGTTTTGGGATTACAATTAATATTTTTATAAACTCAATTAAAGACCAGTTTAAATTTAACTTTCTCCAATTAGTTCCTCTTGCATTTATTACTTCAATCTTAGGGCTAATTTTTACTTTTTATCAAAAACCGAGATTCATATTTTATTTAAGTTTATTGAATCTGACCTGCTTTATTGTTCTTACTTTCATTGCAATATGGGCAAGTATGTTAGACAACTCTCTTAAAGACTTTTTCGACTTTGTGTTATGGGGTTTTTGGTTTTCTTTAGTGCTAAGTATAATTGATATAATTTTGACAAAAAAAATACGCAGACAATTTCATTAGTATAAGACATTTCTCGTTTTTAGTTAATAAAGTTTAATAGCTGTTTCATTGGACATTTCCTTAATATCCTTATTCTAACATCAGGTATTTGTTTCGTTTGACTAAGAAATTCGTACTAGCGACAAGATTTTCGTTATACGACACACGAATAACAGACAAAAATGAAAATCGCATTTTTAATAATTGTATTACTTCACGGACTAATCCACTTGCTTGGATTTGTCAAAGGATTTGAGTTGAGAGAAGTAAAAGAATTGACACTTCCGATTTCAAAAACATTGGGAGTTGTTTGGTTAACTGCAACAATCCTATTTTTAACATATTGTGTATTACACTTATTGAATTCCAAATATGCTTGGTTAATAGGACTTTTTGCAGTAATACTTTCACAAGTGCTTATTATAATATTTTGGAAAGACGCAAAGTTCGGAACTATACCCAATATTATCATTTTGGCTGTTTCAATAGTTTCATTTGGCTATTATAATTTTCAGAAAATCATTCAGCAAGAGACGACACATTTGCTTAATAAAAATGTCAGTACAGAAAACAGACCTTTAAATGAAAGTGATTTAACCATTTTACCCGAGCCTGTAAAAAAATGGTTGAAAAATTTAGGCGTAATTGGAAAGCCTTTTATAAGCTACGGCAAAGTCACTCAAAGCGCTGAAATGCAAATGAAACCAGAGCAAGACAATTGGATGACTGCAACAGCAATACAATATACTACCATTGACAATCCTGCATTTATTTGGTCAGTAGATGTAAAGATGAATAGCATATTGAGTTTTCATGGACGAGATAAGTTTGAAGATGGTAAGGGTGAAATGTTGATAAAACTGAATTCATTATTCAATATTGTTAATGAACGTGGCGAAAAATTGGATGAAGGCACGTTGCAACGTTATCTGGGTGAAATGGTTTGGTTCCCTTCACTGGCGTTGAGTCCATACATTATTTGGGAACAATTAGATGAGAATACAGCAAAGGCAACAATGACTTACAAAGGAACTTCGGGAAGTGGGACTTTCTATTTTAACTCAAATGGTGATGTTACTAAATTTTCGGCTTTACGATACAAAGGCAACGAAACGGACGCTAAAAGATACAATTGGGAAATGAACATATTGGACTACAAAACATTTGAAGGAATAAAAGTTCCTGCGAAAATGACTTCCACATGGAAACTTGACGATAAAGATTGGACTTGGTTAAAACTGGAAGTTACAGATATAAAATATAACAAGAATGCCAGCCACTAACAGCAACTACCCAAAAGGCGAGGTTTCATGTTCCAAAGACAAATTTGTGGTAACAGGAACTTTTGTGCTTTAAATCAACATTGCGGTGAATTGCCCGCCCTTCGGGTAGCTGCAATCCGTTGCCGCTAATGTGCTCAAACCCGACAACCCGACAATAATCAATGGAAAAAAAGACGACAAATTATAAACAATGGTCATTTCGACTCCTTATCTACTTAGTCGTTATTAATGGAGTTGTATTCTATCAAACCATTAACATGAATACGCTTGCGGACAATTCTCAAGTGGCGTTACTAATTAGTTTAGAAGGAATACTTGGAGGGGTATTTTTAATAGCTGGAGTAGTGCTGACAATTATGAGCCACATAAAGAGAGAGGAAAGAAATTATCAATACAAAGTTTCAGTTTGGGGTTTTTCGTTCTTTATAATAATAACAATTGTCACGTTAATCCTTCCATCTTTTGTGAGGTGACGTATTTGCTTATGGTTGGTGTTATCAACGACCATTTTTGTTATACAGATTTCATTCCCTTCCAAACCAGCACGAGCTTACTTTTGCCAACCCCGAGTAAAAATGTACGCACCTCGGAGTTTGCAGAGAGCACCTCGCTCGAAGATATTCGCTCCTCGGAGTTTGCAGAGAGCACCTCGCTCGAAGATATTCGCACCTTGGAGCTTGCAGATAGCACCTCGCTGGAAGATTCTCGCACCTCGCTGGAAGATTCTCGCACCTCGCTGGAAGATTCTCGTACCTCGCTGGAAGATTCTCGCACCTCGCTGGAAGATTCTCGCACCTCGCTGGAAGATTCTTGCACCACGCTGGAAGATTCTCGCACCTTGCTGGAAGATTCTCGCACCTCGCTGGAAGATTCTCGTACCACGCTGGAAGATTCTCGCACCTAGCTGGAAGATTCTTGCACCTTGCTGGAAGATTCTCGCACCTCGCTAGAAGATATTCCACCCAACTAGCGCGGATGTTGTGTGTTAGAAAGTGGGCGGTTTGTCCGTACCGAGTACCAAATGCATGTGTACGGTAAAAGTGAAATACATAGTTAAACATTGGTGGCACGGAAGTAACTTCTGTGCCAGATAAGAGTAGCGATTTCCATACGTACTACGTGCTAATTACGTCTCTTACGGCCAGCTAGCCAACGCAGAAATAAAACAAAATGCTCTCCCCAACAAGCCCGGTATAGCACAAAAAACAACCCACATCAAACTTAAAACACCAGCAAACAAAAATTCTAAAAGAACATATTACAACACACTATAAACGAATTACAATATCCTAAAAAAATATTTCCAAATTCATAGCACTAAGTACTACACTAATTTGTAAACCAATTCAAAGTGTTTTCATTTTTACGCCATCACATAAAAACAAAACACTATGAAAAACAAAGTACTAACCCTCGTTTCTGCAATGGCAGTAGCCGCCCTTTTATCATGCACAGAAAACAGCGAGCCCGAACAAAAAAATAACGCAGTAAACACAACACAACCCGCCCAAACAAAAGCAAGGCTTGCCAATGGCAACCTGTTCGATGGCAGCGAAGGCGCACCCATAAGTATAGAACAAGCCAAACGCTGGAAAAAAAACTGGCGCGAGAAAAACCCCGAAGGAACATACGCGCATTATAGTGGCGGAGATCTCGTGCGCAAACTGCTAGATCAACCCGGTGCTGTAGGCCTGCGCTTATACTATGCGTTAGACGATGACGGCAACCGCCAAATATTTTATGTAGCCGTAGATGCACAAGGCAACGACTTATTGCCTTCAGAAAAAGCAAAGACAAAAGGAGTAGAGTACATGCTGTTAGATGCAACGTTTGGTTGCCCATATGTTTGCCCTGGGTGGCCTAATGCCTTAGAAGAATAATATTTATATGTCAAGCGTATTACAGATTCTATCTTTTGCAAGTTATCTTTCGGCACTTCTACCGATACTAGTTTGTCTGTGTATAAAAAGATTGCGAAAAGAAATCTTTGTACAATCATTCACAACTATAATTCTAATCATCGCCCTTGTTTCATTTGCACTTGATTCAATAGGTTTGTATTTGGTTATACATGCTATTCCTACGTGGTTAATTATTAATATTTATTTCGGGCTTTTCTTCATCCTTGTATTTTATCTGTATGTAAAAATTTATAATCGTAAAATCATTATATCAATCGCCATTCTTTTTATTACTTTTTATATAGTAAACTTAAATTGGTTACAGGGGCCACATCAACTTAACTCGGCAACAGTATACCTCGGAAGTTTCTTACTTATCTTTTATATCATCATTATTTTAAACAAAATAAGTTCAGAGCTGAGCGTAGTCGATTATTTCGACTACCCTCTCTACTGGGTAAGCATGGGCATGGTGTTGTATTTGGGAAGTAATCTTTATCCTTTTCTGTTCAATAACTTCTTAATTAAACTAAGCGCTATGAACAACCAACAAGCAAACTGGTTGTTTCATAACAGCATGAACATCGTAAAAAACAGTTTACTAACAGTAGCCTTATGGAAGCAATGCAAGAGTATTCATTCCTCAATTATATTTTAGTAGGAACCATCTCCTCTATTATAATCGTAGCCTGGTTTGTAGGCATGGCCTATAAACTAAACTACCGTTGGGCTATGCGCACCTTAACCATACGCGAAACCGAGTTAAACCACGAACGCGAAATGAGCGCGCTCGACTTAAAAAACCAGGAAGTATTCCGCGAAAGAATAGCAGCCGATCTGCACGATTCTCTGGGTGCACTCTTTTTTAGCTCGCGCGTTAATGCCATACTCCTAAAAGAATACCTGTTGCCCAAAGCCGAAGCAGAAAGGCTACGAAGCGAAATAGAACGCGGCATGCAAATGGGCTTAAGTTCTGTTAAAGAAACCATCTTAGATTTAACCCCCGTATCGTTTAAAAACTCCGGCCTTTCCGAAAGCCTGTTCGATTTGTGTTTCAGAACACAACGCTACGGATGCGAAATAGAATTTTCTGAAATAGGAAATCGCTTCAATTGGGCCGATGAACGCGCCCTACAGGTTTTTAGAATCGTGCAAGAGTTAGTACACAATGCAGCCAAGCACTCTAAATCCATAAACATATCGGTACATTGCGAGTGGCAGGTAAACTCTTTACTAATTGTTGTAACCGATTATGGAACCGGCTTTGACGACCGCGAAGCAAACAACGGACTAGGTATATGGAACATGCGGCAACGTGCCCGGCACTTAAACGCCTTTCTAACCATACGAAGCAACACAGGAATGCCCGGCACACAGGCACGCTTAATGGTTAAGTATACAGACTCTTCGTATTATGATTGAAAAAAAAATAAGCGTATACATTGCAGACGATCACACCTTTGTGCGCGTATCGATGATCCGTTTATTGAAAACATTTAAGCGAGTAGGCATTGTAAAAGAAGCCGCCAATGGCAAAGAGTTGGCGCGCATAGCAGAAAGTCAGAAACCCGATATCATTATTCTCGATTTAGAAATGCCAATATGGGGCGGCCTTACTACAGCACGGTATTTTGCCAAACGCATGCCCGAAGTTAAAATTCTAATTCTCTCTATGCATACCGATGCCAGCCTAATACACGATTTAATGGATATAGGCGTACACGGTTTCCTGCACAAAGATTCTGACCCTGCCGAAGTAGAACATGCCATCTACTCTATAATCGATACCAACGTGTACGTTAATTCACTGGTAGAAAAAGCTTTAAAGTTACCCTTCCTCACCCGCGACAGACGCGCAGGAAGCGAACTAACCCAACGCGAAACAGAAGTACTCCTCTGCATTTGCGATGAAATGACACACCTCGAAATTGCTGCACAATTAAAGATGTCGCGCAATACATACTTTAACCACCGCGAAAATCTCTTGCGGAAATTAAACGTTCGCTCTAATGTAGGCATAGTAAAATATGCTATAGAAAATGGCCTTTATAAATTAGAAGAGCGTAAGGCATTAAAAGGAAAAAGCAAGAAACCCGGTAATTGAATGTGCAGCTCTGGCGCCAATGCCATGCCGCTAGCACGCAATGGCCAAAGTTGTGCCTGTACACTTTTTTATTGCCGCTTTAATTGCGCAACTTTGTTTATCCTAAGCACAAATACACTATGCTTCGTAATTGCTTTAAGCGCATTAACCTATACTTTTCCTTTATCGTTTGTGTACTAGTGTATACTAAACAAGGGTATGCACAAGTAGTAAATACCGCCACTATGGATACAACCGATTTTCTGTACCAGGGCAAAGTAAAAGTAGAAGCCTACATCGATTTATACTATCTCTTTAATTTTAATCTTCCGCAAAATAACAGCAGGTCTTATGCTGTATCTCACCACAAGCACAACGAGTTAAACATTAACTTAGCTTTTGTAGATGTAAAGTACAATGCTTCGCGCGTGCGTGCGCGTTTTGTTCCGGGTTTTGGTACGTACCTTAATGCTAACTATACAAACGAAGAAGGTTCACTTAAAAATTTAGTAGAAGCCAGTGTAGGAGTAAGACCCTTTGCCAATAAAAATATTTGGATAGATGCCGGTGTAATCGGTTCGCCTTACACCAACGAAAGTGCCATATCGAAAGATCATCTGGCCTTTACACGATCGTTAGCGCCTGAATATGTGCCGTATTATTTATCCGGAATAAAAACCAGCATGCCCATCAACGATAAATTTAATTTCAATTTTTATTTGTTAAACGGTTGGCAAGAAATCTCTGAACGCAGCAAAGGCAAAGCCATCGGCACACAAATAGAATTCAGGCCCAACAACAACTGGTTACTCAATTGGAATACCTACACAGGGCACGAACGCTCTGCTGTTAACCCCGATTGGTCGTATCGTTTCTTTTCAGATTTCTATTTCATTTACGTGAATAATAACTTTAGCATGACAAGCTGCGCTTACATAGGCTGGCAACAACGCGATAATTTACAAACAGCAAATTGGTGGCAAGTAAATGCCATTGCACGGTATAAGCTTACAGATAAACATGCCGTATCCTACCGGGTAGAATATTTTAACGATGAAAACGAAATGGTGGCACTAAGTATATCACCCACGTTAGGTTTTAAAACCGTCTCCACATCGGCCGGGTGGGATTACCAAATCGCCAATAATTTTTTATGGCGAACCGAAATAAGAAACTACACCTCAACTGATAAAGTATTTATCAGAGAAAACCGTGCTGTTACACAAGAGTGGATGGTAACCACAGGGTTAACGGTGTGGTATTAGTCTATTTAAAAGGTGAGTTATGTTTAATTGTCTATTTTAATCTCACTTATTGCTTCAGAAGAATTAGTTCTACTGTTACAATAAATCTTATCAATAGCTTTTCACATTAATTAATTTGGTATAAATGAAAAGCACTTTTACCTAATTAAAATATTAATTGAGCTAATAACGTTGCTCTATGTTTATTTGTGAAGTTTTTATATATAAAGTTGTTAATAAATTTGAATTATTGATTTTAAGGCAATAGATTCATCTTGTTAAGTGAATAATATTTGTTCAAAACTTAACAGCGTTACCCGAAAAGCTGATAGAGTATGGAAATTAAAAGAATTAACCAAAGAATAAGTTGAGTAACAAAAAGAATGAAGTTATGATTTTTAGAATAGCTAATTATATATATTGATTTTAAAACATCGATAAAAGAACTCTAAATATTCTTTAACTGAAATTCTGTTTACTAATACATCAAATAAAATGGAAAGGTTTTATGAATTAGTTTTAAAATAGTATTTCACCTAAAATTAAGTTGATATGATTTAAATGAAATAGAAAACATAATAATTCCTTACTTCTTTTTTGAGATAACCTAGAATCCAAAAGTAATGTTAATACTAGGCGTTAGTAATGGCGTTCATTATTGAAATAATAAAAAAAATATGAAGAAGTTATTTTTTATTGCATTTGTATTTTTGATAAGTTGCTCTGATAATCAAAATGAAGTTTCTGTTGAGAAGTTAAGTGATGATATGGTTAATGCTGAACATCTTTATGAACCAGAAATCAGTACGACAATTGAATCCATCAAGTTTAAAGTTTTAAATAGTAAAGGAATTAAATTTTTAAATCTAAAAGAACAAAATTTAAGTGAAGGAGAATATTACGCTGTTATGGAGTTAACTTTACAAGAAAATCTAGACGCACCAAAAGGTATGTCTACAAACTTTGGATATTCTTTAAGCAACACCGGGGTTCAGTTTGATTTAATTGAAAACGACCGAACATATACTTCATCTAAAATTCTTAGATACCGCCCTTCAATTCAAGAACCTGCAAGTAAAATCGGAAAGATCACTGGATGGAAAATTGGGTGTAAGAATATTGATATTATTTATAATGGAGATAAGTGCGGACCTTCTTATGTCTGTAACGATTTCTTTGGTTGGTGTACCTGTTTCCAAAATTGTTATTTTGAGATTAATTCTGACTAACTAACTGCATAAACAAAAGATAGTGGGTAAGTTTTTTGAAATAGTAAGTATTCTTATTCGCTATCTTTTTCTGTATGTAGTCTTAGCACTTATTCAATCCATAATTTCGGATAGTTTGCTGATTGAATACAAACATCATATTTCAATACTATTTAGCTTAGTTTCTATATTTATCATTTTCTTTATAGCAAGGTTTTTCGATACGCTGAAGAGATTGAATACGAATATACTGAGTAGTGAAATTGTTTTATGTTATACTATTATATCTCTATTCAGTATTCTATCAATTTTTTTTATAAGTTGGATTGGGCAAGGATTTTCAATATCAGGTGAGTTTAATCGCGACCAAAAGTTTTTAATACTACAAGTTGCTCTGTATTTTGGCTTACTCGGTGGATTAAAAGAAGAATTTTTCTTCCGTGGTATCTATTTCAAGTTAATCGAAGAAAAGACAAATGCACTTTGGTCATTAGCCTTAACTACTATTCTATTTACTCTGATACATACTGGAGTTAATTTGTTTTCAATATATAGTTTATTCATATTTTCATTAGGTTTTTTATGTGGAACACTTCGTTTGGTGACAGGAAATGTATGGATTTCAGTTATTTTTCATTTTCTATGGAATTTCACTACTACATTAGTTAGTGGAACAGATGAGATTTCTCCTTTACATAACTTTCTTTCCAAAGCGAGTTCTTTTTATACAGATGTTATCCCAGCCATCATATTTCTTCTTTTATCATTAACTCTCTTGATAATGAAAAAATATGTCAGCAGGCGATAGATAAATTCTAAATCGAGGTTTAGAATAAATGAGTTATGATAAAATAGTACATCGAACTTTTAGATAAATTTTTTCGAACCAATATCTGATAACCGTATTAAACTAAATAAATTAGTATTTGGATAACCTTAAACTATTTAATTTAGGCTTATATTTGTTGTATGGAAATCATCAATACAAACATCAGGTATTTAAGAGAGGAGAGTGGTTTAACTCAAAAAGAGTTGGCTGCCAAGGTAGATGTAAAACAACCTGTTATTGGTTCGTATGAAGAAAACCGCGCCACACCACCGCTGCCGGTTGTTATTAAGTTGGCAGAGGTTTTTAGAGTAGATATCACCACTTTAATCAAAATAGATTTAAGTAAAGGTTCAAGATCGAAAAAGGAAAAGCTTGTTCGCGGAAAAGAGATTTTAGCCATCACCGTTGATGGAAAAGGCAGGGAGAACGTAGAGCTTGTTCCACAAAAAGCATCGGCCGGTTATCTGGCAGGTTTTAACGATCCGGAGTATATTAGGGAGTTACCTAAAATGCACATTCCTTTACTACCCAAGTCAGCCACATACCGCGCATTCGAAATCAAAGGCGATTCTATGCTTCCGGTTAAATCAGGCGATATTATTATTGGTAAATACATCGATAATCTTGCTAAGATCGTAAGTGGTAAAACTTATCTCATCATAACGCGCAGCGAAGGCATTGTTTATAAGCGTGTTTTTCCTCAATTGATAAAAGATAAATTGTTGCTGATTTCAGATAACAGAACTTATTCACCCTATGTAATCGATATACAAGAAGTGTTAGAAATCTGGGCGTATGCCGGTCGCGTAACGTTGTTCGAAGAAGAGCAAGACTTACCTCAAACCCATGTATTCGACAGCATGGCCGAGCAATTTATAGAGTTGTTAGCGGCCAGTAAAAAGGGGAGAAGTAATTAAGATTATTGAATGGCAAAAGGAATTTCGATTTTTAGTTTTTCCCAGTTCATAGTGAGTATTCCTTTTTGTTCGTTTACCTCACTTATTGCATACGTTAATCGCTCGCTGTGTTTGTCTCTCTTGGGCTTAATGGTTAAGCGTAAAACATCATCCTTCGCATCATACTCATCTGCTAAATGTTGATCCCACTTTTTGTTGATGATAAACTGCCAGCTCTTTTTACCTGGAATAGTAAACAAAGCATATTTACCCGGCTCTAAAACTGTATTGCCAAATAGTAAAGCTCTATCCGTTTCAATATAAGTAGCCCTGTGCGCACCTGTCACCCAAACTTCGCCATACGTAACTAAGCCACCCCAGATGGTTCTGTTGCGAACAGCAGGAGAGTAGTAGTGCACCATTACATGCGCTTTACCGATTTGCGCGTGTACTTCAGCAGGAATGCTTTTCTTGGTTGAGTCTGCTGTTTGTTTTGTATGTTCATGTTGGCTGTAAACATTATTGCTTATAACAGATAAAAAGAAAAATAGGATAGATAAACGCATATTTCATAGTTAGTGAATCAAAATTACAAAAGCAATCTTCCATCAATCTTGTGTAAAAACAAAAAAGACTGCCGGATAAAGCAGTCTTTTTGTTCTTCACTAATTCAAGCATTATGCATGCAAATCGAAACGATCTAAGTTCATCACTTTATTCCAGGCAGCAACAAAATCGTGCACGAATTTTTCTTTGGCATCATCGCACGCATATACTTCTGCGAATGCGCGCAACTCTGAGTTAGAACCAAAAATTAAATCGGCACGTGTGGCAGTCCACTTTACTTTTCCGGTTGCGCGATCTCTTCCTTCGAATAAAGTTTGCGCATCGTTGGTTGCACTCCAGGTTGTTCCAAAATCTAACAGGTTTACAAAGAAATCTGTTGTTAAGGCATCTGCTTTAGTTGTAAACACTCCATGCTTGCCATTGTCGTAGTTGGCATGCAATACACGCATACCACCAACCAATGCGGTTAACTCTGGCGCAGTTAAGTTGAGTAATTGCGCTTTGTCGATTAGCATTTCTTCTGCAGGTGTTTTGTGTTTGCTGTTTTGGTAGTTTCTGAAACCATCGGCAGCGGGCTCTAGCACTGCAAAAGATTCTACATCAGTTTGCTCTGCGCTGGCATCCATTCTGCCCGCAGTGAAAGGAACTTTTACCGTTACTCCTGCATTTTTAGCAGCTTGTTCAACGGCAGCGCAACCACCTAGTACAATCAAATCGGCCAACGAAATCTTTTTACCACCGCTTTGTGCAGCGTTAAATTCTTGCTGAATACTTTCTAGTTTTTGTAATACTTGTGCCAATTGAGCGGGGTTGTTTACTTCCCAATTCTTTTGAGGTGCCAAACGTATACGAGCACCGTTAGCACCACCTCTTTTATCAGATCCTCTGAAAGTTGAAGCAGAAGCCCATGCTGTATTTACCAGTTGTGCTATGCTTAATCCGGAAGATACGATTTTAGCTTTTAAACTGCTGATATCTTGCTCGTTAACCAACGGATGGTTAACTGCCGGAATAGGATCTTGCCAGATCAATACTTCTTTAGGAACTTCAGCACCTAAGTAGCGATTGATAGGACCCATGTCGCGGTGTGTAAGTTTATACCAGGCGCGGGCAAATGCATCTGCAAATGCTTCCGGATTTTCGTAGAAGTGTCTGGATACTTTTTCGTAAGCAGGATCGAAGCGCAATGCCAAATCTGTAGTAAGCATCATCGGTGCATGTTTCGCATTAGGATCGTGCGCATCAGGCACTGTTCCTGCACCAGCGTTTCCTTTTGGTTTCCATTGGTGCGCGCCTGCAGGGCTTTTGGTTAATTCCCACTCGTAACCAAAAAGATTTTCGAAATAGTTGTTGCTCCATTGTGTTGGTGTGGTTGTCCATGCACCTTCTAAACCGCTGGTAATCGTGTGTACACCATGGCCAGTTCCGAAAGAGTTTCTCCAGCCCATGCTTTGTTCTTCAATGCCTGCGGCCGCTGGCTCAACACTTACATATTTGCTTGGGTCAGCAGCTCCGTGGCTCTTACCAAAAGTATGACCACCGGCAATTAAAGCAACGGTTTCTTCATCGTTCATGGCCATTCTGCCGAATGTTTCGCGGATGTCGCGAGCGGCAGCTAACGGGTCAGGATTTCCATTAGGTCCTTCCGGATTAACATAAATCAAACCCATCTGCACAGCTGCTAAAGGATTTTCTAATTCGCGATCACCTGTGTAGCGTTTGTCTTCTAACCATTTCGATTCTGATCCCCAATAAATGTCTTCTTCCGGTTCCCATACATCTTCGCGGCCACCACCAAAACCAAAGGTTTTAAAGCCCATAGATTCTAAGGCACAGTTACCTGCTAAAATCATTAAATCGGCCCAAGAGATTTTCTTACCGTATTTCTTTTTAATAGGCCATAATAGCAATCTTGCTTTATCTAAATTGGCGTTATCAGGCCAACTGTTTAGTGGAGCAAAACGTTGTGTTCCGCTTCCACCACCACCACGACCATCAGAAATTCTGTATGTTCCGGCACTGTGCCACGCCATACGGATAAAGAACGGTCCGTAATGTCCGTAATCTGCGGGCCACCAGTCTTGCGAGGTTGTCATCAAATCGAAGATTTCTTTCTTTAAAACAGCGAGGTCTAGCTTTTTAAATTCCTCGGCATAATTAAATTTCTTCTCCATCGGGTTAGAAAGTGAAGAATGTTGGCGCAGAATATTCAGTTTCAATTGGTTAGGCCACCAATCGCGGTTGCGCGTTCCGCTGCCAGCGCTTTGCTTCATTGCTCCGCCATGGAATGGGCATTTTGCTTCGCCATTCACATTGTAAGAGGTGTTGCCATTGTGTGCATGATTTGACATAATTCTATCTAAGATTAAGTGTTACAATTTTTGATAGGTAAGATTACAACGCATTCAGTAATAAATCAAATTGATTATTTTTATGTTTATATAGGTTTTATCTATGACTTTAGTACAACTAGAATACATCGTGGCTTTAGATCGATACAGGCATTTTTCTACGGCATCAGAAAAATGTTTTGTTACGCAACCCACTTTAAGTATGCAAATACAAAAGTTAGAAGATGAGTTAGGTTTGAAAATTTTTGATCGAACTAAACAGCCCGTTATTCCTACTGAAGTAGGAGAGCGGGTGCTGGCACAAGCCAGAAAGGTTTTGCACGAAGCCAGTTTGATTCAGCAAATCATCAGCAATGAAAAAGATAAACTGACAGGTGAAATTAAAATTGGAATCATACCAACGTTAGCTCCTTATTTATTGCCACCCTTATTCAAAAAAATGAGAGAGCGTTATCCGGATTTGAATTTAATTATTAAAGAAAGCATTACGGAAGAAATTATTCAAGATTTAAAGAATAACAGATTGGATTGCGGATTGGTTGTTACGCCATTAAAAGATAGTTCCATTAAAGAAGATGTTTTATTTTATGAAGAATTGTTTTTATACGTATCGAAGAAGAATGCTCTGTATGATAAAAAATATGTGTTAGCAGATGAGATTGATCCCGATCAGCTTTGGTTGTTAGAAGAAGGGCATTGTTTTCGCTCGCAGATCTTGAATTTATGCGAATTAAGAAAACGATCTGATTTTCAATTTAAATATGAAACAGGCAACATCGAAACTTTAAAAAGAATGGTAGATAGGAGTGATGGTATTACTATTTTACCGGAGTTAGCAGTAATGGAGTTTAATAAGTCGCAATTGAAGTTGGTAAAACGTTTAAAAGAACCTAGCCCGGCACGCGAGGTAAGTTTAGTAACACACAGAGACCATATTAAAACAAAGTTAATTCAAACTTTGAAAGCAGAAATAATGAGTATCATTCCTAAAACAATGCAAAAATTACAAGGAAAGAAGGTGGTGGATATACACGTAAAGTAATCAGCCGCGAGTTGTTTTGCGCCAATGCCAGGCCTGATACACAATAAAAATAGCGATTATGGTTTCAACAAATGCATAAATAACATAAAAGATTCTCCATTCGGAAAAAGAAACCAATCCTACTAATAATGTTATCAAACCCATTAGAGAGCCTACTATAATGTTTAACCATTTATTGATACTTGGTTTTAACAAAACAGAAGCAAAAATCATTAAGGATGGAATCATCAAAACCATGGATGCAGTAAGAAGTTTAAAGGGAGTATCTAACATGCTGCTTCCTGCAATAATTCCTTGTGTTTTACCCGGAACATATAGCTCAAAGTAATCTCCATAGATGTAGCAAAACATAAGTGAAGTCCATAAGGCAGCTAGTCTTACCTTAACATTAATTTTATAATCCTTGAGTTTTTCTCCCATGTGCAAAACGAGTTAGCAAATACGTAGTGTAAGTTAATCTTGCTTTTGTTTAAATCCAAAAATGATTAACCAAATACATGTTCCTATTTCGGCAATACCAGAAACCATTGATAGGTAAGAAGGAAATCCTAAGCTTTTATAATCTTCAATTAGTGTATTTCCAAAGAAATTAATCAAATAGGTAAGGCAGCCTAACATCAATAAAATACTTAACACTTTCGGAAATTGATGAGAGTGATATAATAGATATCCCAAAGGAAATAACCATAAACCCCAAAAAACAGAAACTATCAATATACCATCGTTATAAGAATGGAGATTTTGTAAAGCTTGTGTTGCATGATTAGCATCCAATTTAACTTTCGCAACTTTAAGTATGTTTAGCACTTCGTACTTGTGTTGTAAGTTTATAAATGAGATAGGTATTGAAAGTAAAACTAAAATCAGCATTACTCGGGCAAAGCCTTGGTTAACAGAATGAAGCAAACGATAAAAGGCTAAACCTAAAGCGGTAAAGGCTAAATAACAAATAACATGCAAGGCAATACCTATTCGAAATAAGCTTTCGTGTTTTATAAGATTTGATAAAGTTATGTTTCCGTTTTTCCAGTCGATTAATTGTGATGGTATGTAGGCTAAACTAAGAACTCCTGTAATTACAACAAGTAAATAAATTAATCCTGTAATGCGTGCTAATTTCTTGTTATTCATTTTGATATGATTCTAACTAAAACTAATGGTTGATTAAAAACAATGAGACGATGTTTAATTGGTTTTGTTACAAAAAAAAAGACTGTTTCTCACGAGAAAAACAGTCTTTGCCTGTAATGATAAATGTTTTAGGGTAAGGTTAATCGATAACCAGTCGTTGCAGTACTCTTCTGTTTGGCAAGTACAGTATAATCTGGTACACACCGCTTGCTAATTCCTGAGGTTGAAGTACAAAACTTTGTGTTTGGTTTTTGCTTACTTCAGCGTTAAATCTCTTTAACACTATTCCATGCGCAGATACAACTTCCACTACCACATTTACTTTTTCCTTTTCTTGTGGCGTAACTAAAATAGTTACCGGCCTATTTTCGCTTGGGTTTGGATAAACTGTTAATTCTTCCTGAACTTCTTCAACTTTAATAACTTGCGAATAGGTAATTGTTCCGTCATAATCAACTTGTGCCAGTCGGTAATATACAGTACCGTTAATTTTAGTAGGATCGTTCAGGTTATAAACTGTTTCGGTTACTTTTGTGCCTTGGCCGTCCTTTTCATCAACTTTTTGCCATGTTTCTGCATCGCCAGAACGTTCAACAACAAAGTAATCGTTATTCAATTCTGTTGCAGTTGCCCATGTTAGTTGAGCTATTTGATTTTTAACATTTGCTCTGAAGTAGATTAACTCAACCGGTAGCGGTGTACTGGAAAGTTGCGTACTTGCCAACGTAAAGAAAAAGCCAGTTGAAGCATTAAAATCATGATCAAATTCTACCACATCAGTTGTGTTATTAAATGAGGTAGGAGCAATGGATGTAGCACCGGTAGCAAAAACACCATCTGCATCAATCAGTAATCTAACGTTTGCTAAGTCGTTATCTCCGGCAACTCCGCCAACACCAAGTAGTGTAGATAGGTTAAATCTTATCTTGACATTTCCGAGGGTTCCGGTTTCTGTTGCCCGCCATGCGCGGGCAATTCGGGTTTGTATTACTTCGGCATTTACTGTTGTACCGAAGTCGGTTACACCGTTTCCGGATACTGCAAGGTTGTTGTGTGCCCAGGCTAAGAAAGAACGATCTGTTCCAAAATTATTGCTGTTGGTTTGGTTATCTGTTGTAATGTTTACATTTCCTATAACAAGTAAGTTGCCTAGTGTTGCGCTTTGGCTTTGTTTTTGGTTAAGGGCAGATAGATCATCTCTACCAATTACTGTTATGTCGTTTCTGAAAGTACCGGCTGTTGTTCCATTCCAAATAATTGTACCTGTTGTACCGTTCCAATCGGATGCAACATAATTGGTTGGTGTGGTTTGATCCAGGCTTACACCCCACTTAATGGCCAAATAACTCTGAATTCTTTGCATTTGACTTAGCGATAACGGACCTCTATACATTACCAATTCACTTAGCTCGCCATTAAATAAACTGCCTCCATTATTGTGGCCCAAAAAGAAATTACTTGCGCCATTGTTTCCTTGAAATGTGTTTAATGTATTGTCGTTCGCAATTCTCCTCCCGTTTCGGAATATTTCTTGTCGGTTGCCGGGCCCGCTTGCTGTGTTGGTTGTGCTGGATAATAAATTCCAGATGAAGGAATTGTTTACAGATCCACCCCAATTTATTTGCAAGCGTTGCGTACTACTTGCTGAGCCGGCATCCCAATATAAAATGTTATCTCCCCAAGGTAAATGAGCATTTATGCGGCCGCTGGCTGTTGTTGCTTCAAAAAACAGAGAATTGTTGCTTACAACATTTACGCGTGAAACTGCAAACACATTAAAGTCTGTGTACGTTGTATTGCCCAGAATTCCACCTGCGAGTGTTAGTTGATCGTTAGTTCCATCGAATTGAACAGATGGATTAAAGTTTAACCGAGGATTGAGTAAAGTAGGTTGGTTGGCGAGTGTAGCTTGTGCAACGTTAAAACCATTTCCACTTTGATCGTTCCACGCTGAAACCGTAGTTGCACCTACTGTTCCTACATCTCCTTTTACCCAATAATGCATATTAGGAACTACGCCACCCGGTGCCGGCATATTGGCGACTGCTAACGTGAAGAAATCTCCATCATTAAAAGTTACACCATCGAAACGAATGGTGTTTCCAATAATGGTTCCACTAATTACGTTGGCAGTTGTAAATGAGGTAGGGCTATTGCCTATAAGTAAACGATAATCGTTGCTGGAATTGCTATTGAAAATCGGTCCACCTAAATCAAAAGAAACCGATACTTCACCAGGGTTATTGACAATATTTGCCCTCCACACGCGGGCAGTGCGGTAGGTTAAAATGGCATTTGCTCCGGTGGTGGTTAGCCCTAATAATCCGTTATCATCTCCCCATAACAGATAATCTAAATCATTATTGAAGTTTCCAGTTTTCTCGATTGTTACAATGGATTGATTGGCTTTGTTTTGCGAGCGTAGTTGATTTAACAAAGTAAGATCGTCTCTTCCTATGCCCGTAATTCGGTTGTTAAAACCTAGGTTAGCAGAAAAATCCCAAAGTACGGCTGCGTTTGATGCAAAGTAATCACGTTCATCAGTAGCAGGTGTTCCTGCATTATCCGCACTATTTTTCGAGATACCATATTTTATGGCCAAGTAGGAGTGAACCCTCTCTTGGTCTAGCGCAGAAGGTACGTCTGCTAACACAATTAATTCTGCAATTCTTCCATCGAAGTTATTTGTATTTGTAGCACCTGAATTAAATCCTGCACCAATTATAAAATTCTGATTACTACCAGATGCATTATCAGTATTGTTGTTACTTAAAATTGCAGCTCCGTCTCTATAAACAGATTTTCGTGTTCCGTTAGGTGTGGCCGTGCTGGTACTTGTACCAAATGTCCACATGAAATGCGTATTTACATTGGCTCCCCAAGCTCCACTTATTCTGCCGGAACCTCCCGAATTGCCAAAATCAAAATAGGTATTTGCATCGCCCCAGGGAACTAGTACATTAAACGTTCTGTTAGAACCAGCCATACGCTCGTAAAACAATGTTTGGTTCACAACCTGTGTGGGCTGACTTACCACATATACCCAGGCGTTATTGTATAAGTTACTTCCTGTTATGCCATTAACAATCTGCATAAATTCTGCATTAGCCCTTGTAAAACTTAAAGAAGGGTTATTGTTAAAACCTGTCGTTACTAAGTCTGGTCCGTTGGTGGTGGTGGCTACAAAAGCATTAATGGATTGATCTTGCCAACTGGTTACCGGTGTATTGCCTGTTACTCCAGCACCTGCATGTAACCATAATCGAATATTGCCCGTAATACCGCCCGGTGTTGGTATTGTTAAGGGTGCAATGCCTTCGTTGGTAGAGGCAATTGTGAAAAAAGATTGAGTTGTTACAAAATCGGAATATGGAATATTGAAATACAGTAAGTTTCCGGAAATTGTGCCTGTATAGGTAAATTCTCCAGCAGAAGAGTTTCCTAAAGTTTGATCTGAATCGAGCACCAGCCTGATCGCATTTAAATCATTTGTTCCGGCAACGGTGGTCATGTCTACTTCAATTATAACATTACCTGTTGGGTTTCCTGTTAATTGTGTACTCCAAACTCTACTTAAATATCTATCGATGTTTGTGCCTCCATGGGTTATGGTTTGCTGTGTGGCATCGGCCTGCAGGTTTCGGTTGTTGTGTCCTACCATTAAAAATTCGTTTGAATTAGAGAATGGTAACGGAGTAGTAAAGTTTCCGTTTGCAATCGTAAGTATGTCTGCTGTTTCGGTTGTAGACCTTGATTTTACTTGTGATAGTTCAGATACATCATCTCTGCCAATACCTATAACGTTAAAGTTGTACGTATTGTGTGTAGATGTGGTTCCAAAAAGCAAAGTGCCTGCACTGCTTGTGTAGTCGGTGGTGGGCAATGTTACACCATATTTGATGGCTAAATAAGTTTGTATGCGGTTAAATTCAGTTGATGTTATTGCTCCGCCATACAGTACTACTTCGGCTACTTCTCCATTGAAGAAATTATTGCCAGAGCCACTTCCTAAAAAGAATGCGTTGTTGTTTCCGGAGAAAGCTGTGTACGTTAAATCACTAAGTATGGTAAAACCGTTGCGAATTAAATCCTGGCGCTGCCCGCTTATAGTAGCCGTTGTGCTTGCTGCCATAGACCATAAGTAAGGTGTGTTTATTCTTCCACCCCAAGGTTGTATCAATCGGTTTGTTGCGGCAGTGCTAGGCTCCCAATAAGCGTTGGTATCGCTCCAAGGTATTCTGAAGCCAAGTGAACCAGCTGTTGTGTTTTCAAAAAAAGTAAAACTGTTTTGAACTGTGTTGGTTCTGGATACAACAAAGGCGTAGATATCGTTATATGTGCGTGTGCCTAAAATACCTAAATTATTGCTAAGGTTATCGTTGGCTCCGTCAAATTGTAACGTGGGATTAAAGTTAATGCGTTCGGTATTGATAACGGGTTGGTTGTTGGTGTTGTTTTGTACAACATTGATGTTATTACCACTTTGGTCTGACCATGCCGAGGCATTTGCAACTCCGGTTACACCTTGATTGGCCTTTAGCCATAAAGCTAAATTATTTACTACACCTCCAGGTGCAGGTGGATTTGGCATGGCTAACGTAAAATACTCTCCATCTTGTAGGGTAACGTTAGTAAAAGTTAGCGTATTGCCAACCAGTGTTCGGTTAGCTGTTACGGCTGTTCCTGTTGCAAAATCGGTTGTATTATTTATAAGCAGGGCATAATCAGCATCTACACCCGAATTGTATACTCCGGATCCTAAATCAAATGTTATGCTTATTGTACCTGGATTTCCTGTAACATCAACCCTCCAGGTTTTTCCAAAGCGATAAGGATAAGAAGGATGTCGGTTAACCGTTGTGGGAGATGAAAATGCATTATCACTTCCCCACATTATAAAATCTAGATTACTTGCAAAAGGACCACCTTTGTCAATAGACACAATTGAGTTAGCATTTATACTTTGCGATCTAATCTGCGATAAAGCAGACCCATGATCTAAACCAATACCAGCTATGTCTGTTGCATAATTTGCATTGTCTGTTGCATTCCAAAGTATTGTTCCATCGGAGGCAACATAATTTGTTGGAGTAGTTTGTGATAATGTAACGCCATATTTAATGGCCATGTACGATTGAACGCGCACTAATTCATCTGCATTTAAATCTCGGTCGTATTGAATTACTTCGGCTACATAAGCACGGCTTGATTCGTTTGTTGCAGCACCTCCGTTGGCTATTCCTAATTGCCAATTGCTGTTGTTTGAGGTAGCCCCGCTGTAAAGCAATAATCCATTACGAAACATCTGATACGCTCCTGGATTGCTTCTAACTGTTGCGTATAGGCGAGGGTTAGTTGAGGCTGCCGATCCGCTTAATATGTTAGGGGCGCCATCCAGAAAAATTACATCTTCGCGTCCGTTCCAATAACCGGTTAAAGCATTTCCAATTCTACTTGAAAATACTCTTCTATTTAAACTACCTTCCAAGCGCGACATGGTAAAAATAGAATAGCGATTAATGGTGCTGTAGGTAAGATTATGACCACTTGCACCATCATAGTAAAGTGTGGGATTGAAGTTAATTAAGTTAGAAGTAGTATTATAAATAGGATTACCTGTTTGTGTAGCATTGTTTGCCAAACTGGTAGCATCCGCCCATCTTTGTACAACTCCGGCATCGGTTGCCGGAGTAATGCCAGCATCGGCAAACACACCTTGATTTGCTTTTAACCAAACACCTAAACCTGTAATTACACCTCCTGGTGCGGGTTGGCTTGGTAATGCCAATGTAAAGAATGCACCATCTGCTAACGAAACATTAGAAAACGTAATGGCTGAACCTGCAATAACCCCTCCGGTTATTACTGTTGAACCTGTTTCGAAATTTGTATTGGTATTGTTAATCAATAAAGCGTAATCGGAGGCCACACCGCTGTTAAAAATTCCAGTTCCTAAATCGAAAGTCAAATCAAAATTACCAGGTGTGCCGGAAATTTCTGCGCGCCAAACCCGCGTAACACGCATAGGATAAGGGCTAACAACATTGTTTGTAGTTGCTCCAAGCGAGGCTCCATCATCGCTTACAAAAGCAAATTGAAGGTTTGTAAAGGCAGATGAAATATCTTCTTTTTCGATTGTAACTATTGCACCTGTACCACTGCTCTTAGACCTGCGTTGGTCAAGCCCGGAGATATCATCTCTTCCAATTCCTGTAATTCGGTTGTTATAGGCAACATTTGTGGTGGCATCCCAAATTACCGACCCGTCTGATGCTGTGTAGTTTGTAGGTGTAGCTTGATTAAGGGTTATGCCATACTTGGTTGCCAGATAACTATGTATTCTATTGTATTCAACTGCGGTTAAGGGGCCGGTGTAAAAAAGCAATTCACTTATCTCACCGTTGAATAAATTTGTACCGTTTGAACCAATAAACATGTTGCTGTTATTGCCTGTAAATGTGTTTAAGGTTCCGTCTGCCAGCACAAGTAATCCGTTTCTTACAATATTTTGATTAGAACCCAACGCTGTAGAGGTGGTACTGGCCAGTAAACTCCAAATGAAACCGGTATTAACACTGCCACCCCAGTTTGTATTCTGCCGGTTAGTTGCAGATGTACTTCCTGCATCCCAATAAAGATTATTGTCGCTCCAGGGCATGTGTGCGTTTATTCTTCCTCCGCCAGCTTGTGTTTCAAAAAACACTGAGCTTGCCTGCACTGTGTTGGTTCTTGTTACAGCAAATACATTTAAATCAGAATAAGTTGCCGTTCCCATTATTCCGCCCGGTATAATCAACTGGTCATTCAATCCATCAAATTGAATGGCAGGATTAAAGTTTAGTCTGTTGGCAACCAAGGTTGGTTGAGCGGCACCATTTGCTTGTGTTGCCAGAAAATTATTAGAGGTTTGATCTTGCCAATCGGATACAGTTGTAATACCGGTTACTCCTGCATCGGCTTTAAGCCAGGCTTTTAAATTATTAATTACACCACCGGGGCTTGCCACTTGCGGAAGCCCCAAACTGAAATAAGAACCTGAGGATAAGGATACAGAAGAAAAAGTTAAAACATTACCATTTAAAACACCTCCGGTTAGCGCAAAAGCAGTTGTAAAATCAGGAGTAGTGTTGTTGATCAAAAGTGTATAGTCGGCTGCAATTCCTGAATTAAATATACCTGTGCCAAGGTCAAAACTAAGATCTACTAAACCAGGTGTGCCGGTTGAGGCCACACGCCAAATGCGAGATACACGCAAAGGCCTTGATGGGTGAAGGTTAGAGGATGTTGCTTGTAGCACACCGTTATCATCGGCAACAACTAAGAAATCCAGATTATTCGAAAACGGAGTTGCCACATTATCTTTTTCAATTGTTAGTACTGAAGTAGCCGCTTCACTTTTAGATCTACGTTGATCTAATCCAACGGCATCGTCTTTTCCAATTACTGTAATTCTTTCGTTAAAACCAGTGTTCGCTGCAATATCCCAGTAGGTTAAACCTGTTGACGCCATATAGTTATGCGTTAGCGTAACACCATACTTTGCCGCCAGGTATGATTCTATAATTTCTTTTTCATTTGTTGTTAAAGGAGTAGGGGAGTTAAAAATGATGGTTTCTGCAATTTGTCCAAATCGTTGGCCACCACTTTGAAAGTTCCCGAAGAAGTTTAAACTTATTCCGGTTAAATCTATTGTTGTAATGGATGCCCCTTGTGCTCCATTTTTTCTAAAGTTTACATCGCCTGTTCTTAACTCTGCAGCAACCACTGCTGTTTCGTTCTGTAACCACGTAAAACCACTCGCTCTGAAACCTCCATTGTCGTTATCAAAATAGCCTAGTTGCGTGCCGCCAGATTGAACTATAATAGGATGGTCTGTGCCGGTACCTCTAAACATGGTTCGCCAACTTGTATTTACAGTTGGTACCGCCACTGTGAAAATGGTAGAATTTACATTAGTAGGTGGTGAGGTAATGGAGAATACGTCTGTACTGCCAGTAAAGTCTATTGCAGGATAACCATTTACTGCATTTGCCAAAAGTGTTGGCTGATTAGCCACTGTATTTTGTATAGCATTTTTGCCATTTCCACTTTGATCGGCCCAGTTGCTAACATCTGCAACACCGGTAACCCCATTAGTTGCCCTAACCCAAAACACCGGATTTTGCGAGGCAATAAGTGTATTGATGGTAAAGGCAAGCGAAAAAAAATCTCCATCTGAAAGGGTAACGTTATCAAATGTAATAACATTGTTTACTAAAGATGATGCAACAACTTGAGTGGCACCGGAAGAAAAATCGGAATCTGTATTTTTGATCACCAACGCATAATCTTCTATTCTGCCGGAATTGAAGATTCCCGAGCTAAGATCAAAACTAATAGATAGCGTACCCGGAGTACCACTCACCCTGCTTCGCCAGATACGAGCTATACGGTTGTTAAAACCAGCAGGTACTTGTGAAGGAGTAGGGTTTAAACTTCCATTGTCATCGCCCACAACAACAAAATCTCCGCTGGCAGAAAAAGCAATTGGTTTTTGAATCGTTAAAACAGCTCCAGCGGAAAGACTTCTGGATTGAAGCTGATTTAAACCGGAGCCAGCATCTAGGCCGATTGCCGTAATACGTGTATTGAAACCAGCGTTTGCCGTAAGATCCCAAAGAGTAGTAGCTGCAGATGAAACATAATTGTGGTTGATTGTAAGACCATACTTTATGGCTAAATAAGATTCTACCTGAATTACTTCGGCTGGCGTAAGAGACCTGTCGTAAATAATCATCTCGCCAATACGCGAGTCTGAGGTTTCGCCAGCATTGTTTCCTTGATTGATATCGATTCTTATAGTGTTAGCGCTGTTACTGGTAGGAAATACGGTAAGAGATGTGCCATCGGAGCGGGCTTCTAAAGTTCCACCTGCAGATTCGCGTAAAAAAGCATGAAGTTTTAAATCTTGTATACCAATAGTTGTGGCAATTCCAGAATTAAAATTCGAAGGATTTCCATTCAGGAAAATACTATTGGTAAAATTACCCCAGTGTCCCCATAGAAAATTAGAAGTATGGCCATCGAAAATACGGCCGTTGTTATCAGAGGCTAATTTTTGGGAAACAGTAAAGACCGACCAATTGGTTGTAAGTGCGGCAGAAACCGGAGCATCAAAACCACCTGATAAAATTTCTACAGCCGGATTAAAATTTAGAACATTGCTTACAAGTGTTGGCCCGGCAACTCCAATGTAATCTCTGCCTAAACCGCTTCTGTCGCGCCAGGTAATTACAGCTTCGCCATTACTTGCAGGTAAAGCACTTATATTTTCGGGGCCATTATCAGCCTTAAGCCAGAGGCTTAAATTAGCAGAAACTCCTCCGGGCGTTTGCGAAAAAGAAACATAGGATATAAGCACGAGTGCAAGCACTCGCAAGGAATTTTGAATGGGCTCCATAAACAAACAGGTTCTTACTTGCAAGTTAATAATTTACGGCCTTACTACAATGTATTTTGATGAAAGGGATTTAACAATAAGTTTTATAAATGTTACCGGATTGTGCAGGGCAAACGAAAAAGATAAAAAGTAAAGGCTAGCTGTTTACAACTGTTTAACTTGAATGTTGAACGGGAATGATAACGTTGGTAAAATGTCTACATGATATTGAGCTATTTATCATTACCAAAGATTAAAGAATAGTAAACTATACTCATGCTCCTTAAGCAACAGTGTGAAATGATATTAGATCGTAATACGTTTTTAAAAGTTCATATAAAGCAGTTTAAAAGTCATGCAAAATTGGTTTACAAATGGGCTTTTTTTATAAATGATGTTTACTGATTAACTTTAAAAAGCTTTACAAATTATAGATTATAAACCAATCTTTATGATGCGATTAATCTTAACTACTGTTCTTATTTTAACAAGTTATTACATAAGTGGCGCTCAAAGTCGAAACACAATTAGCAAAATTTATAAAGATTCAATTGATAGATTTAATTCTAGATCAAATGAATTTATTAAAAATGTTTCGCATCTAGATTCTGTAAAATTTCTATCGAATAAGGCTATACAATATTCAAAAAAAGAGGGTTATGATAAAGGTGAAATTATTGCTCTTACTAATTTAGCAAGTGCTCATTATTATGAAGGTAAAATAGATTCTGCTATTTATTTTACTAACAATGCGCTTTCTATAAGCAAAAAACACAAATTAGATAGTTTGACATCAATTGTTTCGAATACTTTAGGAGTATTTTATCGACATTCCGGTCAATTTGGAATGGCAATGGAAGCCCATTATACTTCTCTATCTATTGAAGAGAAAAGCTTAAATCAACACGGCTTATGGCGTGTTTTAGTGAACTTAACAGCTCTTTATGACCAGATTGGAGACTATCAAAAATCCTTAAAATTTGGATTAAAATCTATTGTAGCTGCTGATACAATCAAGTCAAGATTAATGCGATCTTTCGTAAACGTTGGAATAGCTTATTTAAATTTAAAACAATATTCAAATTCAACATCCTACACAAAAAAAGCACTTACTCTAAGCGAGAATTTAGGAAATACATCTATTAAGTTAACCTGTATAATTAATCTGGCTGAGGCTTATTTTCAAATGAATCAAATCGATAGCGCTAGAACGTTCAGTAAGTTAGCTTATAATCTATCTGAAACGTCAAACAAAAATTCAAGAATATTTTCACTAATAAATTCAAGCTTAATTTTTTTACACGATAAGAAATATGATTCTGCTATCATGCTGTTAACTAAAGCAAAGAGTTTGGTTCTTGAAACAAAAGACAAAAATAGTTTTGTGAACATTTTAACTAATTTATCTAAAGCTTACTCCGGAAAATTGAATTTTAAATTAGCCTACCAATATGCCGACTCTGCCAGATTATTAACTGCAGAATTAAAAAATGAAGATGTGATAAAAGCAATCAATAATAGCATTAGCAGTTACGAAGTGGTAAAGAAAGAAAATGAGGTTCAAAGAATTGAAGCTGAAAAAAGAATTACCGAAATAGAATTAGCAGCACAAAAGAAAGTAATCTTCAATTTAATTGTTTTCTCTATCGTTGTAGTGTTGGCTATACTAGTACTTTTATACCTGTTAAAACGCATTAAAAAAGCAGATAAAGTTATACGCGAAACAAATGAAATGTTACAAACTAAAAATGAAATTATTGAGATGGCCAATGCCGAGCTAACAGAAAAAACCATGCGTAACCAACTCAATCCGCATTTTATTTTTAACTGTTTAAATACTTTACATTACTTATTACTTAAAAACAATAGCGAGGATGCACAACTATACTTATCTAAATTTTCTTATCTGCTGCGCAGAATTTTGGAAAGTACAGATAGGCCATCTGTTTCAGTTGCAGAAGAAATTGAGATTATTCAGATTTATGTAAAACTGGAATCGCTTCGTTTTGATGACTCCATTAATTTATTAATTGATACAGAAAGTTTTGATCCTGAAGATGTATATATTCCACCGTTACTCACGCAACCCATTCTAGAAAATGCTATCCACCATGGATTATCCCCCAAAATAGGAGAGAAGAATATTTTTATTCGCTTTACTTTAGAAAACAATAATTTAAAATGCAGCATAACCGATAATGGAGTTGGACGAGGCCAAAAAAAAGCAGATACATTTGGAAGTAAAAGAGATTCGAAAGGCGTAAAACTAACAGCAACGCGCTTAGCCTCTTTTAATCAACATATAAAAGAACACGCCATTGTTACAACCGATTTGCTTGATGAAAATAATAAACCATGCGGCACGCGTGTAGAATTAGAACTTACAGTATAACGGTTGAAACATTTTACAAGCTTATTAAAATTTCATTGAACATTAAACAATGTTCCTTGAATTTTTATTTTTATGCGATCTTTTTTATTAAACCAACTGCATATTTCTTGGCAAAAATATCACCTGTATAATTATCTAAATTCTTTTTCTTTCCTGCAGAATAATCTATTTTAGCATTTCATCATTTAAACTAAACCATACAATAAACAAGCAACTAAAAACGAATTTCGAACATTTAATAAATTTTTGTGAAAGTTACAGGAACCCTTCTATTCCTTATACTTCTATGTAACACATCACACGCGCAAACAGTGTTTACCACAAATGGTAGCGCACTAGACTGGACAAATGCCAATAATTGGACTTGTGGCGGCTGCGGTTTTTATCCCGGTCAGAACGCTAGTAACGATGTTGTCATCATTAATCATCCTATCCGATTACAAGGTTCCATAACCTTAACCATTGCAGACGTGACAATTAACAATGCTACATTAGAAATTCGAGGGGGTGCTGGAGACCCTAATTTAACAACTGGGCCTGTTACCATAAATTCTACAGGCACTGGCACTGCAGAGTTTAGTGTAATATTGGGCGATCCAAAACTTACTATCGATGGTGATTTAACAATCAATAGAAATACTGAGGCATCTGGATTTTCTGCTTTAACTAGATTCAGATTAGGAGGTTCAAGTACAAATGTTACCAATGCAACCGTAACTATATTTGGTAACATAGAATATAACTATTTAAATGCAAGTAAATCAAGTGCTGAGGGTGTTACAGAAATCTCAGTAGGCATGTCAACTTCCTTTAATGATAAGTGCACGCTCACAATTAGCCGTGATGTAAATTTAACATACAATTATGTGAATGTTTTTCAACAAAATGCACTCGCATTTGAAGTCGGTAATTCATCCTTTGTGGAAATGGGGAATTTAAATTTGAGTATTTTAGAAGGCGGAACAGAATCCGGAGCAGATATACGCTTTGCCGTATTAGGTAATTCTGGTGCCAAAGCCATTATTAATGGAAATGCAACACTACTGTATAACGATCCTACACCAAACCCTGGATCTGACAATTTTCTTCGTGCTGGAAGAGATAATGACCCAAACTCTAATGTTGAGATTCAAATAAAGGGCCATTTAAACATGGATTCAAGATACTCATCTACCTCAAATAATAATCAAGTTAGAATCAGTGGTAACAGCAAAATAGCAGTTAACCGAGATATGGTTCTTATGGCAAGTGTAAACATTGGGGAACACAGAGAAAACAGAATTCAGATTTATAATTCAGGTAAACTTTCTTTGCATGGTGCCATTACAAATACTACACAAGGTGTTTTTGAATTAGAGGCTGGTGGAGAATCTGATATTACAACAATAGAATTTAATGGAATGGTACCTCAAAATTTTCCTACCCAATTTGGTGTAAATCAAAATTACAAAAACATAATCATCAATAATTCTTCTGGTACACCAATGGTTATTCCTACTACACAATTGCGAGTAGAAGGTAGTTTGCAAATGATTAATGGTATCATACAAAGTACCGCAAGCAACATTGTGGTTTTTGAGGATGGCGCTACATCTAACGGAGGCACAGCGACTAGTTATGTAACAGGTCCGGTAAGAAAAAGGGGAGGTACAATAAATAATGATATCCTTCTACCTTTGGGCGAAGGAAATAGGTGGGCACCATTCGAAATTGCTAACCTGGTGGGCGCTACTTCATCAACACTTTTTACCGTGCAATATTTTAATTCCCCATACAACAACCGAATTACCGATGGCACGTTTTCTTTAGTTAGTAAAAAAGAGTATTGGAATGTAAGCGTTTCGGGTACTGTTCCAACTGCCGACATCACTTTACATTGGAAAGATGCGTGTTTTTCCGAAATCAATTCTGTAGCTACGCCACCCAGTCAGGATTTATACATCGGGCGCTTTAATTCAGCTACATCAAGATGGAATTTGTTACCTGCATCAACTATTACTCCATTAAGTAATGCTTGTAACTCCGCTCCGTATACAGGTAGCATAAAAGTTACAGGTTTAACTTCGTTCAATGCTTTAACATTAGTTTCCCCACTTGGCGTAGCCTTGCCTATAAAACTTGTTGATTTTTGGGTAGAACAAACAGAAAACCATCAAGCAAAAATTAAATGGATAACTGAGTTTGAACAAGCAACGAGCCATTACTTGGTACAACGCCTTACCCATACTACTTCATCAAATTTTGAAACAATAGGACATATAGTGGCGGCAGAAAATAGCCGTGAATTGAAACATTACGAGTTTATCGATACTCAAATCCATGAAGAGAAAACTTATTATAGATTAGTACAGGTAGATGCAGACGGAACCGAAACAATCTATCCGCTAATTTCTTTCATGCCCAACGACTTGAATACATCAATTAAACTATATCCTAATCCTGTTTCAAAACAAAATTATTTGGATGTTTATCAACCGAATAGTATAGGGAATACGTATTCAATGTATACTCACGTTGGTATTGAAGTTACTAACGCTATCACAATCGAGTACCTAACAAACAACATCAGAAGATTACATCTTGACCAACTACCAAACGGAATCTATTTAATCAAGGCCTTTTCAAAATCCGGAATTACTACTCACCAAATATATATTGACCGTTAATCTTTGCTGAATGTTAAAAAATTGTAGATTCAGAATAGTTTTGTGATTAAGCAATATTAAACAACATCTTCCAGAATTTTATTACAACTAATAATTATGATAATCAAATAAAGTTATCCTGATTAATAGAATTAATTACAAATGATAATTCAATATCTAAGTTTGAACGTTGGCCGATACTTGATTTCTTACTAGATATCTACCTTGCGCAGGATATACTAGCTCTAAAAATATAATTCGTGGAACTCTAAAAACTAAATTTTTTGATATGCTAGAAACCTTGCATAAATCCTTGATCCTATTACTTTCTATTTTATCACCCATTCACATAGTTGCTCAACAACAAACGTTGATATCAAATCTAGATAAAGACCTGAAAAATATGGGTACAAATAATTACTACCCACCCTTTATCTCGCCCATACCAGCTCTTAATGGAAAAACAATTTTATCAATAAACGGAGAATTAGGAATTACTGATGGCACTGTAGCCGGTACAAAAATTCTGAAAGATTTAAACAATAACAACCAGAGTTCACAACCATATTTATTAGGTGTTGTTAATGGTTTAACCTTATTTGCAGGAAATGATGGTATACATGGCTACGAACTTTGGAAAACCGATGGCACCGAAAACGGCACAGTAATGGTTAAAGATATTATTGAAGGTAGTACAGAATCTATTCCCACCTTTACACATAGCTTAAAAGCAACTGCCGCGTTAAATAACCTACTTTTTTTTCCAGTTTATATAGAAAGTAATCAAGGATTCGATCTTTGGAAATCTGATGGCTCGCCTAATGGAACTTCCATTGTTAAAAGTTTGACTGCATCATTAATTCGCAATTTTCTTGTTTATCAAAACACTTTATATTTTACTGTAATAGACGGTGGTATTAATTCTCAACAATTGTGGCGTAGCGATGGAACCGAAGCCGGAACATATCCCATTTATACATGTTCTGCTCCAGCAGGGCAAAATTTGCAAGTGTTAGAAGCAGTGGGTATGGGTGGAGATGTATATTTTAATGGAGCTGATGCATTAATTGGACAAGAATTATTCAAGTATTCAATTGCTCAACAGCAAGTAAGTTTGGTAAAGGATATGCGTTCCGGTTCTAATTCTGGAAGTGCTGGAAAACTAACAGTAGTTAATAACCAATTGTATTTTACAGCTAATGATGGCACGGGTACTCATTTGTTTAAAACGGATGGTACGGATGCAGGCACTACAAAAACGAAAGATTTTGTAATAGGTAGTTTAATTAATTATAACAATCAGCTTTTTTTTACTACATCAGAGCAAGCCACAGGTTTAGAATTGTGGAAAACGGATGGTACTAATACACAATTGGTAAAAGATATTCAGCCTGGAGAAATAGGTTCAGGTATTTTCTCCATGTTTGTTCGGAACAATACTCTAATTTTTACAGCACAAACTTCAGCAGAAGGACTTGAACTATGGAGAAGTGATGGTACTGAAGCTGGCACTTACTTAATAAAGGATATTAATCCTGGTAGTAAAAGCGGTATTCCATCAATCGGAAATGGAATCCCCTCTCTTACAACAAACAACACCATTTTTTTATTTAGTGCAGACGATGGCGTTAATGGTGAGGAAATTTGGAAGTCGGATGGCACAACACAAGGTACAACCTTGCTTAATTTAAATCGGGATTTAGAATTAAATACTTATGGCGAATTTGTAGCCGCTGGTAATTCTATTTTCTTTTCTGCTGTTTCAGGCGTTCATGGTAAACAATTGTGGTTTACCGATGGAAACTCTAAGGCAATAATACCGAAAGTATTACCAGATGATAATAAGTTACTTTCTAAGCTTACTTCGGTTGGTAATCAAGTTTATTTTATGGCCAATCAAGCCAATACCGGCTACGAATTATGGAAAAGCGATGGCACACCAAACGGAACCCAATTAGTTAAAGATATTAGACCAGGAGCGATCAATGGCTCTATTGGCATTATAAAGTCAGTCGGTAACAAAGTTTATTTCTCGGCAGATGATGGCACAAACGGAACTGAATTATGGCTAAGTGATGGAACCAACACAGGAACCACTTTAGTAAAAGATATTGGGCCGGGAACTGCCAGTTCTTTTCCAGGATATTTAACAGCATTGGGCAACCAGGTTTATTTTACTGCCACAACTGCCACGGAAGGCAACGAATTATGGAAGTCTGATGGCACAACTGCTGGCACCCAATTGGTAAAAGATATTATGCCCGGTGTGTTAAATTCAAACACTATAATTTTTCAAACAACCAATTCTTCTAAGTATTTATACTTTAATGCTACACACGAAAACGGAGGCGAATTATGGCGAACAGATGATACAAACGGTGCAGTAGAAATTAAAGATATTAATCCGGGTAATCAATCTTCAAACCCTTACGGGCTTGCAGAAATGGGAGATCACTATTATTTTTCTGCCAACAATGGTATAAACGGTTTTGAGCTTTGGCGTACCAACGGCACTTTAGGAAATGCCGAACTTATTAAAGATATAAATCCCGGGCCACCAAGCAGCAATATAAATGAGGCAATTGCCATTAACGGAGTGCTATATTTCGCTGCAATAGAGCCAATAACAGGTTCTGAATTGTGGAAAACAGATGGCACACCTGCCGGAACAATTTTGTTAAAAGATATTGTGCCCGGTGCATTTGATAGCTACCCGGCTGATTTTATTAACCATAAAAACGAACTTTATTTTATTGCCGGAAATGGTTTTGATAAACAACTTTGGAAAAGCAACGGAACACCGCAAGGCACACAAAAAGTAATACTAACAGATTTAGAAAGTGGAGAAAGCATTAGAAAAATTGTTGCCGCAAGCGAAAATCTTTTCTATGTTTTTACCAGCTATGGTAAAATCATTAAATGTTTCTCAGAAAAAGATGACGATGTAGTAAGTGTTACAAATCATGTGGAAGAAAATATTTCTATTTTTCCTAACCCAGTATCAGAATGGCTAACATTAAATTTAAATGAAATAAATGGAGGAACACTACATGTGATAGAACCATCTGGAGAGAGAATAAAAGAAATACAACTACATAAAGGATTACAAACACTCGATGTTAGGAAGTTTAAATCAGGACTTTATATATTTTCAATAGAACACAAAAACGCTACTTATAAATACAGGGTAATAATTCAACATTAAAAGTTATAGCAGTCTGTTTAAAACTTAAAAATAAATGGCTTTCCCTGAGATGGATGTAAGGCAATTTTGTACATCAGCCACATTACTCCGTAAGGGTAGGGAATGAAAGTGAAATTTTACTTAGTTTTTTATAGTCAAACCTGCTAAGAAAATACATACTAAATTTTTTTGCTTGATTTGTTTTGGGGCCACAAGTTTACTTGTGGTCTTTTTTATTTCATATTTTACAAGTTCACTTACTTGTTGCAAACAAGAATAGTAACACACCTTGTTCAACTTACTTTGTAATTATTTTAACATTTAAAAATATTAAATGAATTCATAAGAACATTTTATCTATATACACAAAGGCGCTATACAATCAATGAAACGCACAGTTAATCAGATGAATTTAGGTTTACAATAACTAAGGTAAATTTTAGAAGGAAAAAATTAGAGGTACATACACATTTGTTGTAAAGTAAACCAACACATGCGTATGAATCTCAAACCATTACCTGGCATAAAACTTTACATTCCTCTAATTTTTTTCTTTTCTTGTTTACTTGTAAATAAGAGTATAGCACAAAAGGGGTTTAGTTCAACAAATTTAGTTTCTGCGGCTGCATTACCAGATGGTAAAATTTTAGTTACCACTTCAACACTCAATATGACATACAACTCTGCTTCGTTTGGGCGTATTGGTCGTTTGCATTCAACTGGTTTAAATGATCAATCTTTCTCTGAACTAGAACCTTCATCAGTTATCAACGCTTCAATTTCTTTACAGGGAGATAAAATTTTGCTGTTTGGTAATTCATCTGGCTCAACTCCGGATATGCAGCGCTTAAACAGCGATGGCACGTTAGATAATTCCTTTACCTCTGTAGTAACCGATGGTGGAATTTCAACCGCCACTGTTTTGCCAGATAATAGAATAGTAATTAGTGGTACTTTTTCAGTTGTAAATAATGTAGCGCGAACAAGAATAGCTATATTAAATTCAAATGGTACACTCGACAATTCCTTTGTTCCCCCAACTACATTAGGTAACATTACGCACCATGCTGTTCAAAGTAATGGCAGTATCATACTGTCGGGAGATGTTACGGGCAAACTCGCAAGATTAAATACAACAGGTACATTAGACAATGGCTTTACCCCCAACTTCAACCAAAACATTTCTCATTTTGTAATCGACAATTCTAATTCGCGCATTTTGGCGGTAGGGGCCTTTAATTTTATATCCTCATTTAATATTATAAACGGCATTCAGGCTGCAAATCCCTTAACAACTACAAATAATTCTATTAATGCAATAGTATTGGAACCTAACACCAATAATATTTTTATAGCTGGTAACTTTACTGAAGTGGGTGGTATTACAGGCCAAAATAGATTTGCCAAATTAAGCTCAACAGGTGCCCTTGTTAATAGTTTAATTTTTTCAACAGGCACAGGCTTTAACAATTCCATCAACAGACCACCAGTTATTCTACCGAATAAAAAAATTATTTTAATAAGCAGTACTTTTACCTCGTATAATAACATTCCTGTAAATTCTATTGTGCAACTAAACGAAAATGGTTCATTGGATAATTCATTTAACAATGCACTTGAGGTTACGCTTAACAACATCGCTTTCGAGAGAGAGTACGATGCAACAACAAGTGCAACACCTGCTTCAGCTAGTTCACCAGGGTTAACCGGTTTACAGCCAGGGGATAATGGTTTGGTTTCGTTAACAGGAACCCCAACTTTTACTTACGATAACAAAAATGTTGGTATCAATAAAGCTATGACTATAACTGGCTACAGAATAACAGGCGGTGCAGCATTTAAATACTACCTTAATCCAAGCACAGTCAAAGGCAAAATAAACCCTAAACCGCTTACGATAAATGGACTTAGTGCCACTACAAAAATTTATGATGGAAATAAAAGTGCACCATTTCCGGCAAATCAAACACTTACATTAAATGGCGTTTTAAATAACGAAGTTACACTAAACACAAGCGGACCGATAACCGCTGAGTTTACTGATAAAAATGTGCAGAATAATAAAACAGTAACATTCTTAGGTTATAAGTTAGACAACAATAGTTTAGGTAACTATTCTTTACCAAACCCTACAGTTACAAATGCATCTATTACCGCTAAAACTGTAGTTTTTTCAGGTGTTTCAGCAAAGAATAAAGTATATGACGGTAATAAATCTGCTATAATTGAGACCAATCCAGCACCTAGTTTATTGTTCACAGTAAGTGGCGATCTTGTATCTATTAATTTAACCAATGCCAAAGCAGAGTTTGCAGATGCAAATGCTTCTCAAAATCCAAAAACAGTTACATTTTCTGGTTTTGCCTTAAAAGACCAAGATGCCGGAAATTATACTTTTGCACAACCTTCATCAAAAACAAGTTTAATTACTCCAAAACCTATTTCTATTTCATCTGCTGTTATTCCGAATAATAAAACATACGATGGTAACACGAATGGAACTTTCTCTATTTCAGATTCACCACCTAAATTTAGCGGAGTTATTTCAGGAGATGTTGTTACACTAGATGACGCAAATGCTAAAGCAAATTTTCCGAATAAAAATTTTGGAACATACACAAATACAGTAACTTTTACGGGCTTCGCTTTAGGCGGAAACAGTGCTGGTAACTACAGTCTTACTTCTCAACCTCCCAATTCTACAGCATCTATTGGTAAAAGACCTTTAACCATAAATGTAGGAATAAGCGATAAGCCATACGATGGTAATAAGAGTGCTACATTAACCGGAGATCAAACACTAAACAATGTTGTAAAAACGGCTAATGGCTCAGAACCTATAACCTTATCAGGTTCGCCAACTTTTGCTTTTCCAGAATCTGCCATTGGAGGACCTTACACCATTACAATTACCGGCTACACACTTTCAACTAACGATGCTGCAAATGCACCTACAACAAATTACGCGCTTACCACACCTGTTGTTAGTGCGTCTATTCTAAAGAAAAAACTAACCATAAGTAACCTAAAGGCCGATAAAGTTTATGATGGCAGCGACATCGCTACACTTTCTGGCGGTACATTGTCCGGATTTGTTGGTGGCGAAAGTGCTACGTTGAATTATTCCAATGTTATAGCAAAATTTCCTTCAAAAGATGTTAACAGCTACACATTAACCAATATTACCGGGCTGGCTTTAGGTGGAGCCAACCCAAACAATTATTTCATAGATCAACCCACAAACCTACCTGCAAAGATTACAGCAAAAGATTTAACGCTAACAGGTGTAGCTGCAAAAAATAAACAGTACGATGGAACAACCGATGCAGAAATAATAACCACCAACATTGCTTTTTCTGGCTTGGTACCAGGCGAAGGCGCGCCAAATATAGATTTTAGCACATTAAATGCAAAAGCAACATTTGCAAGTAAAAATGCAGACAACAGCACCGCTAAAGATGTAACCTATACAGGTTTTACTATTTCAGGAGGTTTAGCGGGCAACTATAATTTTATACAACCACAAAAAACAACGGCCTTTATTTTTCCACGAGAAGTAAGTGTTAAAGATATATCGATAGAAGAAAAAGAGTACAATGGAAATGTTTCAGCGAATTTTATAAACAAGGGTTCGCTCGATAACATGGTAGTGTCGGAAGCTATCAAATACTCGCTAAATAGCGCTAATGCAAAAGCCGACTTTTTAACAAAAGATGTCGGCACTAACAAAAGTTTGGTTGTTAGTGGATACACGCTGTTCAAATCAGATGGCGATGTAAATTTTCCTCTTTCAAATTATGTAATGAAGCAACCCACTAATGTTACTGGAGAAATTAAACAAAAGCCCGTAAACGTTTCAGTAACAGCCATTCCACGCGTATACGATGGTACAATTACAGTAGCATTAGGCAACGCAACACTTTCTGGAGTTATTCCTGCTGAAATGGGTTCAATAGTATTAGATCCAAACGCGGTAACAATAGCAACTGTGCTCGATAAAAATGTTGCACCTAGTAAGGCCGTTACCGTTACCGGATTTAAATTAGTAAAGCAAGGCAATCTGCCAGATATAAGCACCAACAATTATGTAGTTGTTCAACCACAAAATTTAACAGTTCAAATTTCTGCTAAACCACTAACGGTTACCGGTATAAGTGTAGCCAGCAAAGAGTATAATAAAACTGATGTTGCACAAATTAGCGGTAGTGCGACTTTATCCGGCCTTGTACAAGATGATGCCGACAAAAAAACGGTAACCCTAAACACAGTAGGTGCTGCTGCAAAATATTCTAGTATGAATGCAGGTGGGCCTTATGCTGTTACGATAAGCGGCTATACCATAGGTGGCGTAGATGCACCCAATTACGATTTTAAGCAACCCACAGTTCCCAATGCCAGCATCACCCAGAAAACAGTAACCATCACGGGTATAACCGCGCAAGATAAAACCTACAATGGTAATAATACAGCAACGCTAAGCGGTACAGCTGCTTTAGTCGGTGTTATACCTGGCGATTTAAGCCCAACACCTTTAGTAGAAATTAATACTAACAATATACCTTCTGCAACATTCGCAAGCATTAATACAGGAAGTCACAACATAACAGTAAACGGTTATGTTTTAAAAGGGAGCGCAGCAAACAATTATACCATACAGCAACCTTTTACATTACAAAACAAAGCAATCATTAACAAAGCTCCTGTTACTATTTCTGGTGTAACGAGCAGCAATAAAGTTTACGATGGAAATAAAAACGCAGCTATTGTAGGTCAAGCAACATACTCGGGTGTAATTCTGGATGATATCGCGTCTGACGCAATTGATGAAGCTGTAAATGTTACAAATGCTAAAGCTGAATTTGTTGATGCCAATGCAGGACCAAACAAAGATGTAATTTTCACTGGTTTTGCCCTCGCTGGAGATCCTACAGCGATTAATAACTACCAAGTAACACAGCCCACTAAAGTTCAGGCACAGATAACTCAAAAACCACTTACCCTAACAGGTTTATCGGCAAAGGATAAAGTTTATAATAAAAATAAAGACGCTGAAATTATTAAGAATAATCTTGCTCTTTCAGGCTTAGTTTCTGTTGATGTTGGAGCTGGCCTTGTTGATATAAGTGAAGTTAATCCAAAAGCAGTTTTTGCTTTTGCCGAAGTTGGGAAGCACACTATAACCTTTTCAGGGTATGGCATAAGCGGAAGCAAAGCACCTAATTATGCCTTTTCGCCTCCAACCAATGTGCAAGCTTCTATCACTCCAAAAGAGTTAGAGATGCAAGGTATTTCTATCGAACCTAAAGTATACGATGGCAATACAAATGCTAAAGTATTGGGAACGGCTTCCTTAATTTCAAGTCAGATTCTCTCAGGCGATCAGGTTGGTTTAGTTACAATCACACCGGTAGCATCGTTTGTAGATAAAAATGCAAATCCAAACCCTAAAGATGTAACCATTTCTACTTTTACATTAAACGGCAACCAGGCTGCAAACTATAAACTAAAACAACCAAGCCTTACAGGATTTATTAACAGAAAAGAGTTAACCATAACCAACAACACCGCCAACATCAGCATTGGTAATAAAGAATATGATGGAAATACCAATGCAATTATAAAAGGTTCGTTAAATCAATTAGATGGAATTGTAGGCAGCGAAAAAGTAACATTGGTAGCTCAAAATGCTAAAGCAAACTTTGATACGAAAAATGTTGCAAATAATAAACCGATAACCATTACAGGTTTTGATTTAGGCGGTGATGATTTCGTAAATTATACTTTAAAACAACCAACCTTTTTAACAGCTAATATTACGGCAAAACCGTTAACTGTAACGGGCATTGCTGTTACTCCTAAAGTATACGACAGAACCAAAACAGTTACGTTTACTAACAAAGGAACATTGTCGGGTTTAGTGGCAAGTGATGCTGCTCTTGTTACATTAAATACCACAAACGCCACAGCCGAATATTCAGATGTAAATGTGGCCAATTACATGTTAAACGTAACGGGGTATACACTAAATGGTACTGCTACCGATATAGCCAACTATACCTTTACACAACCACAAGCATTTTCTGCCAGCATAACACCTAAACCACTTACATTAAGTAATCTAACCATTCAGGATAAAACCTATGATGGAACACTAACAGCACAAATAAGTGGTAATGCGGGATTAGTTGGTGTAATTTCTCCTGAC
>JAJTEH010000054.1 GCA_021298355.1 Flammeovirgaceae bacterium | reverse complement strand
GGAAATTCTTTGATGAAGCTAAGTAAGTTCATAGATCTTAATTTTTATTCAAGATCGTAATACACCCAGACAGCTTATGTCACGTTTAGGTATCTTTGCGGACTAGCAGTTAAATCTATATGCCACGGTAGCGTTTTTCTTCAGTTGAAAAAAATAATCCGTTTTGTTGCTGGAAGTGGATTACGGTACTAGTTCTGTTAGTTTGCTATTTTCCCTTTCGCATAAATTGAATACCTTTCCTAATGCGTAAATCAACCATTTTATACGGTATTGCTTTAGCTTGCATATTGCTATTCAGTCAGTGGTTGCAAATACATTTCTGGAAACGAAACCTGACGGTAGAAGTGTATGTAGGTTTAGCAGGCATTCTTTTTTTAGGTGTAGGTATTTTTGCCGGTTATCAATGGCAACAACGCAAGAAAAAATCTTCGAACATTAATCTTAAAACTCAAACCGATGCTTCTTTGGCCGAACACTTTGGATTATCGAAACGTGAGACAGAAGTATTGCAAAAAATGAGTGAAGGCTTAAGCAATCAGGAAATTGCCGATGCTTTGTTTGTTTCTTTAAATACTGTTAAAACACACACGGCCAATATCTTCATCAAACTAGATGTAAAGCGAAGAACGCAGGCTATACAAAAAGCGCGTGAGCTAAAAATCGTGCAAACAACTATTGTAGCCTAAACTTTAGAACTATTTTCTTATCTTAATCTACTTTTCATCCTTTTGGGTGAGTGATTTTGAGGCATAAACCCACTATTTGGCATCAAAAAAAACAATATGAAAAAATCAATTCTTACGTATGGTGCCTTAGCCGGTTTGTTTGCCGGGGGAATGTTGTGGGCCATGTGGCCTTTCCATCAAAGTGGCCAGGCTCAGGAATATGGCATGCTGATAGGGTTTGCCTCCATGGTTTTGGGTTTTAGTTTAATTTTTGTAGCCGTAAAAAAATTCAGGGATAATGTGAATAAGGGCATTCTTACTTTTGGTAAAGCCCTGACTATTGGTTTGCTTATTACTTTGGTTGCAGCTATTGTGTATGCGGTATGTTGGGAATTGCTTTATAATACTGTGGCCACCGATTTTGTTGAGGTATACACTAAAAACTATCTTACTCAATTAAAAGCAGAAGGCGCTGATGCAATAAAACTAGAGGCTGCAACTGCAGAGATGAAAAGTTTTGGCGATATGTATGCCAACCCTTTTATGCGATTTGGTTTAACATTAATGGAGATTATCCCGGTTGGTATTGTGATGTCGGTACTTGCTGCGCTTACCTTAAAGAAAAAATAATATGACTTCTGCCGCAGAAACAGTTAGTGCTTATATACAAGAATTACCTGCCGAAAGAAAAAAGGCCATCGAGCAACTTAGAAAAGCCATTAAAAAAAATCTACCAAAAGGTTTTGTGGAAGAAATGAGTTACGGCATGATTGGCTATGTGGTTCCACACAAACTCTATCCGGCAGGTTATCATTGTAATCCGAAATTGCCACTTCCCTTTATTAGCCTTGCCTCTCAAAAAAATTTTATTGCTGTATATCACATGGCTTTGTATACAGGATCGTTGCTGGATTGGTTTTTAAAAGAATGGCACAAAGAGTTCGACAAAAAACCCGACATGGGTAAAAGTTGCCTTCGTTTTAAGAAGCCCGAAGAAATTCCTTTTGAGTTGATTGGTAAACTAGCCGGTAAGCTAACCCCTGAGCACTGGATAAAGGAGTATGAAAGGATGTATAAGAAATAAGCAGGTGCTTTGTTTTCTTTCTTCTTCTTACATTTTTTCTTCGATGTAGTTTCGTGTTGTTCGTTATCAGCATAAATTAATTTTCTTCTACGCACTACTTGACTACGCTGACTGATTTTATCTAAGAAAAATAAATTGTGTTTTAGTTTGAAGTCGCACTTTGTTAAGGTATTCGGATGTACTTGTTTTCTGTAAGCGATTGAAGAGGATTATTTTACTTCAACCGTTTTCATTTTAATATAATTTTCTACTTTAACCCGCTGCTGTCGATTAAATAGGTTAAGGCTGCCATAGCTGCGGCACCAAGTTCCAGTTCGCGTTTGTTTACTTTGTCAATGGTATCTTCTTGTGTGTGATGATAATCGAAGTAACGTTGCGAATCGGGTAGGTAGCCAAAGAGTGGAACACCGAGTGGACCTAACGGACCTATATCTGCTCCGCCTCCTTCCTGGCTGAAATCGGTTAAGCCGTAAGGTTCTAACATGGGCTTCCAGCTTTGTACTAATGTTTTTGTTTTATCAGGTACACTCATGGTAAAACCGCGCGGTGTAAAACCTCCTCTATCGCTTTCCATAGCGGCCAGGTGTTTTTCTTTTTTTACGTCTGCTTGTTTGGCATACTCGATGCCACCGCGTAAACCGTTTTCTTCGTTCATATACATTACTGCGCGTATGGTGTAGCGTGGCTGATAGCCTATTTGCTTTAACAAGCGCAAAGCTTCGATGGCTTGTACACAACCTGCGCCATCATCGTGTGCGCCTTGGCCTACATCCCAAGAATCTAAATGGCCGCTTACTACGATGTATTCCTTCGGAAATTCTTTTCCTTTTATTTCACCGATTACATTGAAAGACGGAGCATCGGGCAAGGTTTCGCAGGTGGTGCGTATATAAACCGTTACCTCTTTTTCAGCTCTTAAAATCTCGCTTAGCAAATCGGCATGCTTTGTACTAATGGCTACGGCCGGTATTTTACCCACGTTAGGTGCATACCGTAAACCGCCTGTGTGCGCATACTCTTCGGAGTTTGAACCCATTGAACGAACAATGGCTGCAACGGCACCATACTTGGCTGCTTCGCTGGGGCCGGCACCTCGTTGGTTTACGGCTCCGCCATAGGCAGCAAAGGTTTGTATTTTGGTGGCATCCATCGGTCTGTTAAAGAATACGATTTTGCCTTTTACATTTTTTTCTCCTAATGTTTTTAACTCTTCGAAATCTTTTACTTCTACAATTTGTGCTTGCACGCCTGCTGTACCTGTGCCGATGGAGCCGCCAAGGGCTAAAACATTTACGGGTACGTTACTTCTGATTTTACTTTGGATGATGGCCACTTCTTTTTCGCCACGTACCCAGTGTGGTACTAGTACCGGTTGCAACCAAACCGAATCGAAGCCATAGTGTTGCATGATGTGCCGGCTCCACTCTACTGCTGCGGCTGCTTGTGGCGAACCGCTTAAGCGCGCACCTATTTTTGTTGTTAAGTATGTGAGCATGGGATATGATTGTCCTCTTAGCAGGGCTTCGTCATATATTTTTTTGATGGTTGTTTCGTGTTGTGTTTGTGCGTTGGCTTGTAGTACCAATAAACTTAGCAGTAACACTACACTAAGGCTCGAGAAGCTGTGCTTTTTGTAAGACATAAATATGTTTGTTAGGATCGGTTGCGTTTAAGAGTAAGATACCTTCCATTACAACAGGCTTGGAAGAAAACTTTACTTTATCGTTGGTGCTTACTTCTACTACTGTTTCGGGGCCGGCAGCACCGCAGAAGTAACACAAGTTAAAAGGAAGAGCAGAGAGCATAAATTTTCCGGAAGGGCCTACTTCATCTAAAGGAATTACGTAGCCTTTTAGTTTTATCTTTTTGCCTTGAAAAGTTTTGAGGTAGTTACTAAAAACAGGCACTTCTGTTTCGTAGCCGTTTTTATCTTTTTCTATTTTAAAGTTTACTTGTGCGAGAACATGCCAGAAACTATCGGGCTGACTTTTTGCTTGCATAGATAACAAGCCCAACAAAATAAAAAGAAGGCAGTGTTTCATGCGGGCAAGGTAGTATACATCTTCTTTTGATGTGAAATTAATTGAACGAATGGTTATTTTTTAGTGTTTCAATCGTTTGAAGGTAGCAGTTTATGCTGTTACTTCGCAACATAAAGTAAAGGAAATGGCTTACTTATTTGAATCGTTTGCGGGTTGGAAGGAATATGCAGAAGCAAAGAAAATGGCTTTGCACGAAGTGGTGCTGGAGTATGAGCACGAGCAAAAGGGAAGATCGAGAGAGGAGATCTACACCGGCTTAAGCCGGGCGTGGGACGTAATGAAAGATGCTGTGCGCACGGGTTTGGAAGAAGACATGACTTCGCGCAGCGGTATGATTAACAATGGCGCGAAGAAAGTTTATCGGTATCCGAAAGCTGTATTGTCGGTTGAGTTTCAGCGGCTGATTGCGCGTGCTTTGGCGGCCAAGGAGGTGAACTCGTGCATGGGGCGCGTGGTGGCTGCCCCTACTGCGGGCGCGAGTGGCATTATGCCGGGTGTGTTGTTTACGTTACAAGAACTGCATGCCATAGATGACCAGCAAATTTTAGATGCTATGTTGCTGGCTGCGGGCATTGCGCTTATTATGGAACAGAAAGCTTCTATTGCCGGAGCGGTGGGGGGTTGCCAGGCTGAAACAGGAACTGCAGCAGCGATGGGTTCGGGTGCGATTGTGTTTTGTTTGGGCGGGGATACCGATCAGGTATTTAATGCTGTTGCTATTACGGTGCAATGTATGTTGGGTTTAGTGTGCGACCCCGTGGCTGGTTTAGTTGAAGTGCCTTGTGTGGTGCGCAATGCCAGTGCTGCTGCGATTGCTAATAGCTCGGCACAAATTGCTTTGGCTAGTGTTAGCAGTGTGATACCGGTGGATGAAGTAATTGAAGCGATGGGAGAAATTGGTGCGAGTATGGAAACACGCTATAAAGAAACTGCGCTTGGCGGTTTGGCTGCTACTAAAACCGGGCAGGCGATTGCGAAGAAAGTTTTGATACGGGATATTGAGATGTTGCCCGACCAGGATGCTGTGTAGATACCGTTGAGCTGAGTGGATTGTGCAGGGAAGGGTATGGATGATGTTATGTGTTTTAGTTTTTTTTTACAGATTCTAGATTCAAAAATTTCAGATTTCAGATTCAAAATTTCAGATTTTGAATTTTGAATTTTTTTATCAATCACGCCCAGTTATATGGTTTTACAAGGCAGCGAATCATCAAATATTGGCACGAGCTGCAAGCCATAGCCGTTAGGTTACCACCTTTAATGTGATAATTTTTCATTTTAGAATAATTATTCGAAATCTAATGATAGCACACCTTTGCACTTGTTCTATCAATTAGATGTTAGTAAAGCGAACGATTAATTTGTTTCTTCATTTAATGTGGTTAACGCTCAGGCCGCTGGGCCTCGCAATAAACCTCACCCCTACCCTCTCCAAGGGAGAGGGAGAATTAAAAATAATTTTTCCATATCATTGAGTTTTAGTGTAATGTCTCAAAAACATGTTGCTGATAGAAACCTTTATTCTTAACGCATTTTTTACTTTGACTAGATGCTTGTATCTGCTCTGATATGTGTTATTAAATCTTAGTACTTTTTTCTTATCCTGACGGCTATGGCGGAACGCGTGCGCCAGCTTAGGGGTTTCAGATTCAAAATTTCAGATTTCAGATTCCAAATTTTGAATTTTGAATTTTGAATAGCGAATAGCGAATAGCGAATATGGTTTTGCGGCAGGGATGGTAGGGGTGCGAAGCAGCCTAGCCTTACGACTTACCACTTCTCTTACCTAGCTATACTCTTAGGCTAGGCCGTAGCGAAGCGAAGCCCCGAACAGCCCGGCTGCCGCCCTACATTTATAGTTGTTGGTTTTCGGGGTATGCGTTGGAAACTTGAGACCGTGGGGATTTACCGCAGAGTGCCCTTAGGGAGACTCCATGGAGAAGAATGCGCTAAGTAACTTTCTGCATGCGCTAAGTAACTTTCTGTATAACGTAATTAACTTTCTGTATAGCATAATTAACTTTCTGCATGCTCTATGTAACTTTATGTATGCGCTAAGTAACTTTATGTATGCGCTAAGTATCTTTCTGTATACATTATGTATCTTTCTGTAAAGCGTTATTAACTTTCTGCATGCGCTAAGTAACTTTATGTATGCGCTAAGTATCTTTCTGTATACATTATGTATCTTTCTGTAAAGCGTTATTAACTTTCTGTATGCGCTAAGTATCTTTCTGTAAAGCGTAACTAACTTTTTGCATGCGATATGTAACTTTCTTTATGCGCTAAGTAACTTTCTTTATGCGCTAAGTAACTTTCTTTATGCGCTAAGTAACTTTCTATATAGCATAATTAACTTTCTGCATGCGCTTTGTATGGGCAGAATAGTGCGTTTTATTCTTACGGGATTGATTTTTAAATTGTAGGCCAGGTGATTGGTGGATGGCTCTGCTTACTTTTCTAATTTGGGGATTTTCTTACGCCTCTATTCTGGGTTTAGAAAACTTGAGTGTGCTTACTTGTTTGTATTGGGGGCTTGATGAGCCGAAGAGTGATTTAACGTATTGCTTTACGTCTTGTGCGATGGAGAGTATGCCTGTGCCCTCTGCGTAGAGGGCTTTGTTTCTGGCGATGCGTGTGTTGCTTAGGGTGGTGATGGTGTTTATAACGGCTGTGTTTTTTGCTTTAAGATCGGTAAGTAAGGTGTTGAGTGTTGCTATTTTTAATTCGTTTTCGTTGGGGGTGTATTTGGGCTCGGCTGTGAGGGTGGCGATGAGTTGTGCGAAGTGATCTACGAGGTTATCGTAACTTTGTTGTGATGCCGAGATTGTTTTTGCGGGTTGTACCTGGGTATCGGTTGTGTTGGTATTGGGTTTTTCTTTTGCTTTTGCTCTTCGCCCCTGGATTTTGAAGTTGGTTGTTTTGGCATCGGCCAGGGTTTGCTCTGTTGCCCCGCATGCAGCTAGTGCGCTGATGATTTTTGTTGCTAAGGGCCTAAGTTCTTTGAAGGCGATTTCGCGGGTGTTGGTGGCGTTGTTGTAATTGGTTTTGGCTACTTTAACGGCTTGCATGGCTGCGTTTGCCGTGGTGTATTGTGTGTTTAGTGCAGGTAGTTTAAGGGCTGCTCTGCTTGGGTTGTAGGTGGCTCCGTAGCCTGTGCAGAAGGAGATGAGGTCTTCGAAGGTTGCTACGTTTTTTGCGTGGCCGGTTTCGGTTGTGCTTGCCATGGTGTTTCTTTTTTTTGTTGCGGATGTTTTTACGTTTTGCGGACGTATTATCTGAAAGAAGGGAGCACTTATGGGATAACACCGTATACGAAGGACGTTATTTTGGATGATTTTTAATACGTGTGATGCTAGTTTTTTTACGATGGTGTTTTGCATGAACGACCTTGTTTGTTGTGTAAGGTTCGGTGAATGTTGTTGGTTAATGATGGTTTGCATACTAACGCCTGGCTGAGTGTGTAGCGTAGCAGATGAACCTATTTGTAAGTTGCTGCTGCTTCTTTTTTTGTTACCCCATCTTTAGCTGCTTGTAAAAGTGAGGGGTGTGTGTTACTTTTATAAAGGGCTCCGAGGGAAGTATCAGTGATTAGTTGCCTGTATAAATATGTTGTGCGCAAGGCAAAAAAAAATCAAAATAAATTTGCGGAATTTAATTCTGATATTATTTTTGAGGAAACAAACTCGTTGCAAAAGAAAAACAAACAAAACAACTCCCCCAAAATCAAAAGTATCTTATTAGTAGTACTTTTAGCGTTAGCTATAGGTTGTACAGAGGATGATCAAGCTCTAAAGAGTAAATTTGAAACAAAAAAAGTTACTGATGTGACTACTAAGTCAATGATTACTGATTGGTACCAATCAAATCTTCCAAGTTCACAAACAAAAGCTCGTATTGGAAACGAGGAAATAATTTTTGATTTCGATAATCTAACAGTAACTACTCAAAGTGACAATAGTATTAAAACCTATGTGGCTAATAGCATTGATTACTCAGACAACTCTGAAGTAAATTATAGTTTAGGAATTTATCAAGATGGAGAGAATCCAACCAATGCGTTAATTTTAAAAACAGTCAAGGAATCTAATAATTTCAACCTAATTGAATACTACAGTTTAAGCGGTATTTTAATTACCTCTGTTAGAGTTAACTCAGATACAAAATCAACAGAGATTGTTTACGTTAGAGATGGTTCTAGTACTAGTGGACGTGTTGCTTGTGGTAATGCCACCGCACAATGTATCGCAAATACATACACTAATGAAGGCTGGCTTTCAGTCGGTCTATTTGTTTTAACTGCGATTAATCCAGCTGTTTCACTATCTGTTGCCGGAGCCTGTGCCGCTTATGAATGTGTTGTTAAATAACTAAATATGAAAAACAGAATCGTCTTTTACTCATTAATTCTTGTACCGCTTGGATTACTAATTTACTTTAGTGAATCTCTTGGCGCTATCTGGTTCTCTATATTACTAATAATCTATGGAGGTGTTTATAGGCCTCTCATAGACGGTCTACGCCTAAAAGCGGTAAGTTCAATTAGTACATGGAAGACCTTTATTCCATTTTGGGAATTAAAGTATTTTAGACAAATTTATCTGAGCTAAACATCAAAAAGGGCTTCATACAAGAAGCCCTTTTTCATTTAACTAAAGTTGGCTAAGACAGCCCTACGCCCAACAAAAGCTATGCATCATTGCTTTTATTTAATTATTTTTAAAGGAATAAAAGCAACGCTGCATAGCCAAGCGTTGGCAGCAAGGCCATTACGAAAGTGACAAACTTGAATCTGATATTAAAACTAAAACATTGGCACCTATTTGCGTCTCTACTAGTTGCCAGCATACTAGGCGCGTTTTTCGACTTTAGCGAACCGGCTGGACGTATTGCAAACGACTTAGGCTTTTTAAGTCTGATGATTTGGTTTATCGTTGTAAGCATTTCCTTGAAACAAAAAATAGGACCGAAATCAACTGTATTATTTATTTGGTCTTTGTTTTGCGCACTGACATCAATTGCTGGCAGGGTAGCTCTTCATTGGATGTACAACCTTGATGAGTTATTCCTTTTATTTGAAGATAAATTTCTAAGGTACTCGATTGGAGTATTAGCTATTTTCTTGTTTTTTAACTTAACCATTTTTCCTGCAAAGGCTCTGAGAACCTTGGAAAATGGTGATAATGTTACGCTAGACGAAATGCTTGGTGATATTGTTAGGCTTATGTTTTGGCCTCTGGGCATATGGAGCATTCAACCACGCCTAAACAAGCTAGAACCTTAAATGGCACAGCTGCTAACAATGCATATGGCGCATTGCCGTTTTGTTTGTTAATTTTAAATGAAAACGCCAACGCGCCATATGCTAGCGTTGTTGGTAAGGTGGTGGACAAGAAAACGATAACAAGTGAGTTACAATGACGGCCGATTATACCGAATATAGAACGCATTATTTGAAAGGTGATGGAGTTTACTACACACTAGCTATTTCAGGACTTCTTTCTGCATTCTCTATTTGGATGATTTTACTAATTCAAAATTTTTGGTTCACTCTATTTTTTATCTAGCCGGCACTATTTCTTCCGTTTGTGATCTTAATATTTAAATCTCGGAAAGTGAGAATAGGAAAAGACTATGTTGAATCACTGACTCTTTTTGGAAAAAAGAAGATGTTCATCAAAGACGTTAACAAATTTGGGGTTTTCGTATCTGGCTCATATACATGGCCCAAAGTAACAAGTCAAAAAAGCATAAATGAGATTGATGATGAAGAGTTATTTCTTTATCAAATCTATTTGACCGAAAATACTGAGTTTGACTTGGACTCATTTCGAACTAAGAAACATTTAAACTTTTGTTATCGAAAAGAGATTTACTTTAGAATTAAGGACATGTTAGAAAAGAGAGATAACGCTGCTTCGTTGGAAGGTTCCGTCATGACCTGAATTTCAACGACAGATAAAGACTCACTTAAAATTTTGGGACTTTTTGACTAATTACAAGACTCTATTATATATAACGGTCTAACGAAACCGCCCTACCTACAACACAGTGTATCGGAAATAAAAAATGATGAATAATTTTTAATGAATTTTTTTACTGCTGATACACAACCGTTGGCAGCAATGGCGATATAAAAAAAGCTTTGGTTTAAATATGAAAGACTCAAAAAGTAGTTTATTACTTTATTTACTTTACAAGTACTTCTTTAGCTTTATGATTGTCATTACAATCCTTTCAACAGTTAAAGAATTTATACAGAATAAAATAAGTTTTGACACAATTGACAATCGGGACTTTACATAACAATTTCATTTTTGATACTACTTTTTGTGCTACAAATAATTGCATACCGATATATTCACAGAGCAATTATCAATAAAGATTTAATTCGATTAAACAATGGAATAATAATTACGTGGGATAACATTCAGTACATAAATCGATTACATGACATTTACATTCTTAAAACTAAGGATAAGAAACGTATCTATTTATTTCCATCAGAGAAACAAGCAATTCCAATTTTAGGAATAAAAATTGAGCATACAGATATGGACCAACTAATAGATTTAAAAACAATAAAATAACGGCATAGATGCCAACGGTGTGTGTATGCGCTGTGGTGGGCTTTCGAAGCCGCGTCCTGTCCCACGAAACGAAAACGTTGAACGAAGATAAATCTTTAATTCAACTCGTCACGGCACCATTGCAGAAACATGCTGTTGTAGCTCGTGCGCGTCCA
>JAJTEH010000053.1 GCA_021298355.1 Flammeovirgaceae bacterium | reverse complement strand
TGGTGTGGGCCATGTGTGAAAGAATTGCCACAGTTTGAAACTGTGCACCTAAACGATAATGCGGTTACTGTAACCTTAGTAAGTCTTGACTATGCAGATAAAATAGATAAAGTAGAAAGTTTTCTCACGCGAAAAAACATGAAGAGCTCTGTTATTCTTCTAGATGAAATTGATTACAATTCGTGGATCGATAAAGTTGATCCTTCATGGGAAGGAGCTATTCCGGCAACGTTGGTCTATAATCCACAAACCGGAAAACGTATATTTGTACAACACGAATTAAAAGATGGAGAACTCGAAAAACTTATTGCAACTGTTAAATAAAAATAAATCCATGAAAAAGATGAATTATCTAAAACCCGCTGCTTTGCTTTTCGCAATAGCAATTTTTTTATCTGCGGCCAAACCAACCGGTTACGGTGTTGGCGATGTAGCCTCTGACTTTAAGTTGAAAAATGTGGATGGTAAAATGGTATCGCTGGCTGATTTTAAATCTGCTAAAGGGGCCATAATCATTTTCGATTGTAACACTTGCCCTTACTCTAAAGCGTATAACGACAGAATTTTAGCCTTGGCTAAAAAGTATGACAAAACCTATCCTGTTATCGCTATTAACTCTAATTCTCCTGAAGTTTCTCCTGGCGATTCGTTTGATGAAATGGTGAAATATGCTAAAGCTAAAGGGTACACTTTCCCCTACTTATTCGATGAAACACAAGAAGTAGCTAAGAATTATGGCGCTACCAACACTCCACATGTATATGTTTTAAACAAAAGTGGAAAAGAGTTTAAAGTAGCCTACATTGGTGCTATCGATAATAATTCAAGAGACGCTGCTTCTGCTGATAAAAAATATGTAGAAGATGCAGTTGATGCTTTACTAGCTGGCAAAGCAGTACCAACCGATAAAACAAAAGCGATAGGGTGCACCATTAAGTGGAAGCCTGCTTAAAAGAAATATCATCAATAAAAAAGCGATCCGAACCGATCGCTTTTTTTTTCTTAGTGCTTAGCGAAATATGCTTTTATCAATCTTTATAGATAAACGTTTTCGCTCCTTCTTTTTCATTTACATATCCTCTATACATGCCTTCCGTGCAAAATGTTAAAGCAAAGTTTCCTTGTCTGTCTAAGGCGATAATACCTCCATCGCCACCTAATGCGGGTAATTTTTTCATTACCACGCTATCTGCAGCTTGTTGCACAGTAAGTCCGGCATAGCCTTTTAAGGCAGCAACATCATGTGCCACATTCAGCCTGATAAAATATTCGCCCCAACCGGTTGCAGAAATGGCGCAAGTTTGGTTGTTAGCATAGGTTCCTGCGCCAATAATGGGTGCATCGCCAACGCGCCCGAATCGTTTGTTTGTCATGCCTCCTGTAGATGTTCCCGCTGCAAGATTTCCGTACTGATCTAAAGCTACAGCTCCTACTGTTCCAAACTTAGAATCTTTTGTGTACGGATCGTAAAGCATGGCTGCTTTGTCTTTCTCACTTTGTTTTGCTTTCAATAAGGCTTTATAACGGGCCGAATCAAAGAAATAAGAAGGATCCACAATCTCAATTCCATTTAGTTGTGCGAATTGTTCAGCTCCTTTTCCAACCATCATTACGTGTTCAGACTTTGTCATTACGGCATACGCAGCCGTAATCGGATTTTTAATAGTGGTAACGCCTGCCACCGAACCGGCCATCAAATTGCTACCATCCATAATCGCTGCATCGAGTTCATTTTTCTCTTCATTTGTAAAAACAGCGCCTTTTCCGGCATTAAAGAGGGGTGAGTCTTCCAATATTTTAATAGCCGCTATTACGGCATCTGTGCTTTTTCCACCTCTTTTTAAAACAGCATAACCACTATCTAATGCTTGTTGTAAAGCAGCATGATAGGCTGCTTCTTTTTCGGGTGTCATGTTGGCTTTTCTTATTGTGCCCGCACCACCGTGAATAACCAACGTAATTGGTCCGGACTTTAATTCTTCTGCTTTCTCTGGTTTAGCACTACAGGCCATTACAAAGACAATCAAAATTAGGGAAAGGTGTTTCATGCTGTAACGTTAGCAAAAATTAGGTTTTGCTTAATTAAATTTTGTTGAACGGGATATTTTTTGAATATCTTTTTGTTTTGAAGCCTACTAACGTAATTTTGCGCAAATTTTAACCAACACCTCATATGGCTAAGTCAACCAAAAAGGCGAGCCCCAAGGCAGGAAAAAGCAACGCCAAAACTGCTCCTAAGAAGGCAGCTAAACCTGCCAAAGCAGTAAAAGCAAGTAAAAAAGCAGCTCCTGCCAAATCCAAAACAGCTAAACCGGTAGCCAAAAAAACACCTGCGAAAGCACCTGCTAAAAAAGTTACCGCGGCAGCGCCTGCCAAAAAGGTGGTTACTAAGCCAGCTGCCAAGCCATCTAAGCCTGTAAAAAAAGCAGAGGTTGCTAAAAAAGAAATTGCTGAACAACCTGTAAGTATAAAACCAAAAACTGCACCTGTTTCACTAACTATGTTTCCAAACACACCACAACAAAGACCGATTGCCCATAAACCGGCACAAGGCACAACGTCTTCAACCGATAATCGCACGCGTTACTCGGATGAAGAATTAAAAGAGTTTGAGGTTTTAATTAATCAGAAGTTAGATAAGGCTAAAAACGAATACAAAATTCTGAAAGACACTTTGAATAGAAACAATGATGAAGGCACAGACTCAACCTCTGGTGGAAACACAAAAGTGTTAGAAGATGGAGCCGAAACAGCAGAAAAGGAAAACATGAGCCAATTAGCCGCTCGTCAGCAGAAATATATAACCAATTTAGAGAACGCCTTAGTACGCATTAAAAACGGAACATATGGTATTTGCTCCGTAACCGGTAAGTTAATTTCTAAAGAAAGATTGATGGCCGTGCCACACACAACACAGTCTATCGAGGCAAAAATGCAGCAACAAGACTAACATCAAAACAATCTAAATTTTAATTAAAGCTGCTCTTTGGGCGGCTTTTTTTATGGGTGTAAATTCAGAATTGCTGTTTTCGGATAAGAACAAAACGGTAATAAAACTGTAAATTGCACCAAAATTATTGCCTGTGGATTTCCTTCAAAATCATGTAGAAGCGCTCATTTTCTGCGCACCTTCACCAGTTAAAGTATCCGATATACAAGCTTGTTTATCGGAAATGTTTGGTGCCGAAGTACCCGAAGAAGATATAAAAGGTGCCATCGAAAGAATAGAAAGTAAATTTTCAGCAGAAGAATTTTCTTTCATGCTCAATAAAGCAGCCGGAGGGTATCAGTTTTTAACCAAGCCGGCCTACCAGGCCAGCATCGGCATTTTGTTGAAACAACAATCAAAGAAAAGACTATCATCAGCAGCTATGGAAACCTTATCCATTATTGCTTATAAACAACCCATTTCTAAAACAGAAGTTGAAAATATTCGTGGTGTAAACTGCGATTATGCTGTACAGAAACTGATGGACAAAGGCTTAATAGAAATAAAAGGAAAAAGCGATAGTGTTGGCAGACCGATGTTATACGGCACTACTTTAAAATTCATGGAATACTTTGGCATTAACGATTTGCAAGAGCTTCCTATACCAAAAGAATTCTCGCAAGAAGTGAGTGTTATTGGCGAAAACATCGACTTAAAAGATACAGAAACTACCACACCACCAGATGGCCAAGCGTAACAACACATCACGTGCAGGTGCCCGCACCCGCAGCAATCAAAATACAAGTAAAGCCGGCAAAAAGCCGGCTCAATCATTTTCGGCAAAACGAAGATCAACAGACGAAAGACGCGAATCTTCTCCCCGAACCTCTCGCTACAACCGCGAAGAAAAACCTGAGAGAGAATCTTTCTCAGAAAGAAAAAGAAAACCGTTTAACAAAGACGAACGAAAATCATCTTTCTCGAAAGACAAAGGCACTAGAAATTATTCTTCGAGAAACGAGCGAAGCGATGAGGGAAGAACAGAGCAAAGAGGGTTTCAGATGGTTTTAAGAAAAGAAGGAGTTTTTCTGATCAGGAAGAAAACAGAACTTTCAGTGATAAAAGAAAAAGCGCTTACCCGCGCGAAGAAAAAAATCAACGTTCAGATATAAAACGTACAGATAGTAAACTGCGCAGAGCTTTTCCGGATGAGTTTAAAAAGAGAATAAGCGATGGAGATGGTTATACCGAAAATAAATCGGGTAATTTCAGAGGTAAAAAACCGTTTGCCCGAGAAGACCGAAACGAGTCCTCAGAAAGAGGCAAAAGGCCATATGATAAAGAAAGCAGAAGCGAATTTCCTGAAAGAAACAAAAAGACATTTGCCCGAGAAGACCGAAATGAATATTCGGATAAACGCAATCCGCGTAAAAAATTTGCAGACTACGACAGGCCAAAATCTTTTACCGAAAAGCGCGTAAAAGAATCTAAACAATATACGTACGATGCCGTGCCAAAAGCAGAACCATCAGACATACGTTTAAACCGCTATATCGCAAATAGCGGAATTTGCTCGCGCAGAGATGCCGATGAAAAAATTAAAATGGGGTTGGTGTCAGTAAATGGTACTACCATTACCGAAATGGGCTATAAAGTAAAACCGGGCGATGTAGTAAAATACGAAGGCAAAACACTGCGAGCCGAAAAACCGGTTTACATTTTAATGAACAAACCAAAAGGATTTCTTACCACAACAGACGATCCGGAGGATAGAAGAACGGTGATGGAAATTATCGCTCCGCATGTAAAAGAAAGAATTTATCCGGTGGGTAGATTAGATAGAAATACAACAGGGTTGTTGTTATTAACAAACGATGGAGAACTAGCCGAACAACTCTCACATCCATCGTACAACGTGAAAAAGATTTACAAAGTAGAACTTGATAGACCACTTGCCAAAGCCGACTTCGATAAAATTGCACAAGGTGTGCACCTCGAAGAAGGAAGAGCCATGGTAGATGACATGGCCATTATTTCAGACGATGGTAGAACCGTTGGCATAGAATTGCACATTGGTTGGAACCGAGTAGTAAGAAGAATTTTTGAATCGCTAGAGTATCAGGTTATTAAATTAGACAGAACCGTTTATGCCGGCTTAGATAAAAAAGATTTGCCACGTGGTTCTTTCCGTCATTTAACCGAAAACGAAGTAGTGCGATTGAAGCATTTCAAAAAAACGCCAAGACCGAAATAACTATTTTCCTAAATAAGGTAAAGCAATTTTAAAAGTTGTTCCCTTTCCTTCTTCCGAGGTAAAGGTAATTTCTCCGCCAAGTTTTTGTACGGCTTCCTTAGCAATGTACAAACCTAACCCCGTTCCTTCAGTTGCTAAAGAAGCCCGATAGAACATTTCGAAAATTTTGGGTTGGCTATCCTCCGGAATTCCAATACCATTGTCGATAACCAGAATTGAAATCTTTCGGGCATCTTTTCTAAATTTTACCGAAACTAAAGGCTTGGGTTCATCCGGATTTTGGTATTTAACCGCATTCGAAATTAAATTGCCTAAAACAATACGAAGTTGATTCTTATCGCTAAACAAAAAGTTTGAGGAATCTTGTGTATACTGTAGCTCAACGTTATGTTGTTGGGCAATTACCTTCACGTCATTTAATACCTCTTCGATAATTTTGTTAAAATCTACCGGTTCAATTTTTAACTCCATTTTTTTGGAGCGGGCAAGGTTTAAAATATCTCCGATTACAGCATCTAATTTTTTAGCACGGTTTTCAATCATCGAAAATAATTGCAATGCTTTTTCATCGTTTACTTCGTACTTGGCTATGTTGGCAATTCCTAACACCGAAGCCAACGGAGCACGTAAATCGTGCGAAGTTGAGTATAAAAAACTATCCAGTTCTCTATTTGTTTTTCTCAACTTATCGCGTTCATCTTCTAACAACCACAACACCATGCCAAGCCCAATCATGGCAATAAGCATTAAATCAATTACGCCAAAAAAACTAGGTATATCCATTTGCCCACCGGATAGGTTTACAACAATTATGGCGCAATAATAGAATTGATCCATGCTGTAAAGCAGAAAGAAAATGGCCATCAGTTGCTGTCCAAAACTTTTAATAAAAGAGTGGTTAAAGAAAACCAACCAGGCGGCAACCATGTAGCCGCTACCTAAAAGAAAAGTTCTTAATCCATATCGCAAGGCATACCGTTGGTTAAACGCTGCGGGATCATCGTGATACATAAGTACAGAAACAACAGCTACAGAAACAACAGCAATTGTAAACATCAGAAACACAACAGGAATAGGTCTTCGTTTCGTTATAAACTGGTAGGTACCTGATAAAAGAAACAACAACTGCAAAAAAGCACTCACTTGCGATAGCATAGTGTAAAGTAAATGCACGGGCTTTTGATCGCTCATTTGCCCCGTAATCAGAAACATAGCGAGCATGTAAACTGCAAAGGCAAGCCAACTTAAAGCCCACGATCTTAGAAACCTGCGTTTGTAGGTAATACTGAAATACAAAAAGATAGCAGATACCAACAGGCCAAGTACAAGTTGAACCATGTACGTGGCCATTATTCTGGCAAACACATCAGAGATATCTGCATTCAACATAGCAGGCCACGAAATTTTTGCACAATTTAAGGATCACGAAGTTCTGCACAAGAAGAAGAAACGCTATAAAAAAATAAGCTTTCCTATTCAGAAAGCTTATTTGTGGTGATGGAGGGAATTGAACCCCCGACACAAGGATTTTCAGTCCTTTGCTCTACCAACTGAGCTACATCACCTTAAAAAACGCGTTATTAATGTAACGGGGCACAAAACTAGGTAAATTTCGTTTTTGTGCAAATCCTTACTCAGAAATAAAAACACTTAATTCAAAATCCAACTAATTCGAAATCTGTTTGTAAATAGAGATGATTTTCCAGTATTTAACAACTTTGGGAATAAAGTGAAATTATGATACAGTCTATTGCATTTGTGATTACCCTCGCCATTGCGGTTTATTTCATTAGAAAAAGAGTTTTACGCCTGCGCGATAACATCCGGTTAGGCAAAGAAACCACCATAACTGGCGATAAAGGTCAAAGATTGAAAAACATGATACTCGTTGCCTTTGGTCAACAAAAGATGTTTAAAAAAATAACCCCAGCCATATTTCACTTTTTTATTTATGCAGGCTTTCTCATCATCAATTTAGAAGTACTGGAATTTATCATCGATGGCATTCTTGGTACACACCGCGTTTTCGCTCCATTTTTGGGTGGCTTATACCCTGTTTTGATGAACATGTTCGAAACACTAGCCGTATTGGTTTTATTCGCTTGCGTTGTTTTTCTGGTAAGAAGAAATGTGCTAAACATCGCTCGCTTTCAATCTGCTGAAATGACGAAATGGCCGAGGCTCGATGCTAACTTGATTTTGGTAATTGAAGTAATCTTAATGTCGGCCATCCTGTGTATGAATGCTGCCGATCAACTTTTACAAGTGCGTGGCGAAGCGCATTACACGGCTACCGGAAAACTTTTCTTTAGTTCTTTCCTCATACCCGCGTTCGAAAACTTTTCTAACGGAACATTAATTTTTATAGAAAGATTTGCGTGGTGGTTTCACATCATAGGCATTCTTGCTTTTGCTGTGTACGTTACATACTCGAAACACCTGCACATCTTTTTGGCTTTTCCCAATACGTACTTTGCTAAGGTAGAAGCCAAGGGTCATATCAATAACATGCCTGTTGTAACACACGAAGTAAAATCGATGTTAGGCCTGGCCGATGCCAACGCAACACCACCGGCAACTTCGGGTAAATTTGGGGCTAAAGACATTAACGATTTAAGCTGGCAAAATCTGTTGGCAGCCTACTCGTGTACCGAGTGTGGGCGTTGCACAGCCGAATGTCCGGCTAACCAAACGGGTAAAAAATTATCGCCTCGTAAAATCATGATGGACACCCGCGATAGGATGGAAGAAGTGGGCAATAGTATAGCTAAGGGTGGCCCGGGCCTGGCCGATGGTAAATCTTTATTAGGCGATTACATAACCAAAGAAGAAATTAACGCGTGCACCAGTTGCAATGCGTGTGTAGAGGCATGTCCGGTAATGATTAATCCGTTAGAAATTATTGTAGAATTAAGAAGATATGTTTCGATGGAGGAATCTGGCGCGCCAGCATCGTGGAACAGCATGTACCAAAACATCGAAACTAACTTTGCGCCCTGGAAATTTTCTCCTTCCGACAGATTCAATTGGGCCAAAGAAGAAACAAAATAACGTTGCATGGAAAATCTTTTTCAACCTGCTGTAGCCAACGATATTCTGAATAGAATAGAAAAATTAAAGGCCAATAGCCAACCATTATGGGGAAAAATGAACGTTGCCCAAATGCTGGCACATTGCACTATTGTTATCAGAATTGCACGTGGTATAGATAAACCTAAAAGAAGATTTCTTGGAGTTCTCTTAGGTTGGTTGGTAAAAGATTCTTTTTTCGGAAACAAACCGTATCCCAAAAACAGTAAAACAGATTCTACTTTCATTGTAGTTAACCAGCGCGATTTCGAAAGAGAAAAACAAATATTGGTAGAACACATTAACGCTTTTGCAACAGGTGGCCCTGCTGCATGTACCACACATCCTAATCCTTTTTTCGGAAAGTTAAAACCCGAAGAATGGGCACGCGGACAGTTTCGCCACCTCGATCATCATTTAAAACAATTTGGAGTATAAAACTAACTGAGTCTATATGTTACCAATACCAACCGTTGCCGATTTAGCTGCCAAAGGCGAAACCCCCGAAGTATTATTTTGGGTGGGCTGTGCCGGATCTTACGATGACCGCTACAAACGCGTAACCAAAGCCTTTGTAAAAATCATGCAGGCCACCGAAACAAAATTTGCTGTTTTAGGTACCGAAGAATCGTGCACGGGAGATCCCGCTCGCAGAGCCGGCAACGAATTTCTTTTTCAAATGCAAGCCATGGCCAACATTCAAGTATTAAATGGCTACGGCATCAAAAAAATTGTAACGGCTTGCCCACACTGTTTCAACACATTAAAAAATGAATATCCAGAGTTGGGCGGAAATTATGACGTTATTCATCATTCTACCTTTCTTCAACAATTGATAAACGATGGCAAAATTAAACTTGAAGGTGGCGGTGAGTTTAAAGGAAAGAAAATTACCTACCACGACTCTTGCTACTTAGGAAGAGCCAACAACATTTACGAAGCACCACGTGCTGTATTAGAAGCATTAGATGCCGATTTGGTAGAAATGAAACGCTGCAAAACCACCGGCTTATGTTGTGGTGCAGGTGGTGCGCAAATGTTTAAAGATGCTGAAAAAGGAAAGAAAGAAATTAACATCGAACGTGCTGAAGAAGCCTTGGCTACCGGAGCAAAAACCATTGCGGTAGCTTGTCCATTTTGCATGACTATGATGACCGATGGCGTAAAAAACAAAGAGAAAGAAGCAGAAGTAAAAGTAAAAGACTTAGCCGAACTGATTGCCGAAGCAAAAGGTTTGTAAGATATGGTTACAAGATTTGATTTATTGCCTGATGATGCTCGTGTTTGGGTTTTTACAGCCAACCAAAAACTAAATGCTGAAACAGTTTCTTCCATTCAGAAACAACTCGATCAATATTTAGCCGGCTGGACCGCCCACGGCAATAGTTTGTTAGCCGCCCACACCATCCTGCACGATTATTTTCTTGTAATCGGTTTAAATCAAAACGAAGCCGATGCCAGTGGTTGCTCCATCGATTCTCTTTTCAGAATGATAAAAACCGTTGCTGAAAACGCCAACATCGATTTATTAAATAGAGAAAATGTGGCCTTGCATACCGAAAGCGGCATAACACTCGTTGAAAGAAAAGGGCTGAAACAATTTCTTGCTGAGAATAAGGTGCAATTCGTATACAATACTTTGGTAAACACAAAGAGTAACGTAATTCATCATTTTAAACAAGAAATTAAATCTTCGTGGGTAGCGCGCTTTTTACCCGAAAAGGTTTCTACCTAAGTTTTGTTTTTGTAGTTTTATTTGATTTTCAAGTGCGTATGCGATACATCCTGTTTTTGATACTTCCTTTTGTTTTTTTCTCTTGCAGCATCGAGAAAAAAGCATTGAAAACCTTTAACCAGGGCGAATATCAAAATGCAATCAATCTTTATCAAAAAGTATTGGGCAGAAATCCTGGTAAAGCCAATTATTTTATAGCCGAAAGTTATCGCCTCTCTAACCGAATAAAAGAAGCAGAACCTTTTTATGCAAAGGCAAAAGGTATTGGCATACACGATGACACCGTTAAGTTTTATTACGCTCAATCGCTAAAAGCAAACGGAAAATACAGCGAAGCAGAAACCGTACTGCAAGGTTTAGCCAAAACAGCGGCAGACGATAAAATGAAAAGATTGGCTAACGCTCAGCTAAATGGTTTAAAAGAAGTAGAAGCCGTAAAGCAAACCAAGAGTTTTTATCGTGTAAAAAACCTGGAGGCATTAAATACAGCAGCAGGAGAATATTCACCTGTTTTTCTTAACAACGAGTTATTCTTTACCTCTAACCGCGGGTCAGGTAAAATTTATGCAGCCGAAGGAAAACCGTTTTCAAACATTTATAAAGTAGCATCGCGGGGTGCTAATGTAGATTTGGCTACGCTTACCCCTTTGTCTCAAGCCATCAATACCGAAGGGGTTAACGATGGTTGCGTAACCTTTTCGCCCGATGGCAAAACAATGGTGTACGCCAAAGGAAACTCCGGCAAGAAAAAAGACAGCGAAGATGTTGACCTATACATCTCTCGTTTCAGAAATGGGGAATGGACACCCGGCATGCCTATAACCGGTAGTGTAAACACACCCAACCATTGGGAATCTACTCCGGCCTTTAGCCCCGATGGTCGCACACTTTATTTCTCATCATCCAGACCAGGCGGGCAAGGTGGTTTAGATATTTACTCAGCCCGCATGGATGCGCGTGGTCGCTTCTCACAAGTCAAAAATCTTGGTGCAGAAATCAATACGCCAGGCGATGAATATTTCCCTTACATGAGCGAAGATGGAAAACTATACTTCGCATCAGACGGGCACCCGGGCTTTGGTATGTTAGACATGTTTGTGGTAAACAGAGTGAATGGAAGAAATTCCATTCAGAATTTAGGCGAACCCATGAACTCTACTGCCGATGATTTCGGAATTTTTCTTTTTCGCCCCGACAGAGGTTTCTTTACTTCTAACCGTGCCGATGGAAAAGGAGACGATGATATTTTTACTTTCGTAAACGAAGATCCTAATCTTAAAATCGTTAACTATTTTCTGCAAGGCATTGCCTATACACCCGACAAGAGTGGCAAGCTTCAGATTTTGCCCAACACAAAAGTGAGTTTGCTCGACAACAAACGCGAGAGCATGACTGACTATGTTACAGGTAACGATGGTAAATTTTTGTTCCGCGTGTACCCCGATGAAGATTACGAATTATTTGGCGAAGCCGATGGATACTTAACCAAACGCCAACCGTATTCTACAAGAAGTAAAACAGTTAACCCCGCAACCTTAAAAGATTTAGTTACCAACATCACACTCGATACGTTGATTGTGTTAGAAAAAATCGAACTCAATAAAATCTTTGTACTCGAAAATATTTATTTCGATTTTGATAAAGCAGATATCACACCTCAGGCAGCTCTGGAACTAAATAAGTTAGTGGATATTCTTAAGGATAATCCTGTAATTAAAATCGAAATGGGTTCGCACACCGATAGTGTAGGTACTAACGATTACAACATTCAACTCTCGCAACGCAGAGCAGAATCCACAGTGCGTTATCTTATCAACGCGGGTATTTCTTCTGAACGATTAACAGCCAAAGGGTATGGAGAAACAAAACCCATAGCGCGCAACACTAACCCCGATGGAACCGATAATCCCGTGGGCCGCGCACGCAACCGAAGAACAGAATTTAAAATTGTAGAAATTGGCGAAGTAGTTAAACCTGTAAGCGATGAGCCCGAGTATGACGAAGACAAATATTTTAAAGGAGATGGAGGGTAACAACCTCCTTTTTTTATTCATCAAATCCTGATGTAAATTCGCCACTAGTAAAAAACTGTAAACGAATCCATTTTATATATGAACTTCAGAATAGAAAAAGATACCATGGGCGAAGTGCAGGTACCAGCCGATAAGTATTGGGGCGCACAAACCGAACGTTCGCGCAACAACTTTAAAATCGGGCCCGAAGCCAGCATGCCTAAAGAAATAATATATGCGTTCGCTTACTTAAAAAAAGCAGCTGCCCAAGCCAACCACGAGTTAGGTGTATTAGCAGCCGATAAAAAAGACTTGATTGCCACCGTATGCGATGAAATTTTAACAGGCAAACTCGATAACGAATTTCCTTTAGTGATTTGGCAAACCGGTTCGGGTACACAAAGCAACATGAACGTAAACGAAGTTATCGCCTACCGTGCGCATGTTTTAAGCGGAGGTAAATTAACCGATGATAAAAAAGTGTTGCACCCTAATGATGATGTAAACAAATCGCAATCGTCTAACGACACCTATCCTACAGCCATGCACATTGCTGCATACAAACAAGTGGTAGAAATTACCATTCCGGGTATGGAAATGTTACGCGATACGTTAGCAGCTAAAGCAAAAGAATATACGAGCATAGTAAAAACAGGTCGCACGCATTTTATGGATGCTACACCATTAACACTTGGCCAGGAGTTTTCAGGGTATGTGCAACAAATTACCAACAGCATCAAAGCCATTAAAAATGCTTTGGAAGCTGTTAAAGAATTAGCATTAGGTGGCACAGCCGTTGGCACTGGTTTAAACACACCAAAAGGGTACGATGTATTGGTAGCTAAAAAAATTGCTGATTTAACGGGCTATCCTTTTGTAACCGCTCCTAACAAATTCGAAGCGTTGGCAGCTCACGATGGTATGGTAGAACTTTCCGGAGCATTAAAACGCGCAGCAGTTGCCTTAATGAAAGTTGCCAACGATATCCGTATGTTAAGCTCAGGCCCACGCAGTGGTATTGGCGAAATTATTATTCCGGATAATGAACCTGGCTCCTCTATTATGCCAGGCAAAGTAAACCCAACACAGCCAGAAGCATTAACCATGGTGTGTGCGCAAGTAATGGGCAACGATGTAGCAGTTTCAGTTGGTGGTTCGATGGGGCATTTCGAACTAAACGTTTTCAAACCTCTTATTGCAGCCAATGTTTTACAATCGGCTCGTTTATTAGGCGATGCTTGCGTATCGTTTACCGAAAAATGTGCGAAGGGAATTGAACCCAATTTGCCCATCATTAAACAACATATGGAAAACTCCTTGATGTTGGTAACAGCACTTAATACACACATTGGCTACGAAAACGCAGCTAAAATTGCTAAAACTGCTCACAAAGAGAATAAAACATTGCGTCAGGCAGCAATAGATTTAGGTCTGGTAACCAACGAACAGTTCGACCAGTGGGTGCGCCCCGAAAAGATGGTTGGTGCAATGGAAAAATAAATTTTGTACTTTTAAGAAATATTAAACCTTACCCCAATGAAAAACAGACTCATCGTATTTTTTTGTCTGGCGCTAATGGCCGCCTCCACAGCCAGCTTCGCGCAATTATCTAAGAAGGAAAAGAAAGAGTGGAAAAAGAAAGCCAAAGAGTTTGCTAAAAATCCGGCATCGTTAAAACAACTAACCGAAGACAAGCAAACTGCCGATAACTCCGTTAGCGATTTAAGCAAACAAGTAAAGACGTTGCAAACAAGTGTGGCAGAAAAAGATGTGCGCATTACTGAATTAGAAGATGAAATCGGGCAAATTCGTTCTCAACTTTCTACCGCTAAAGCAGAATTAGCGCAACTAAAAGCAGCACCTCCGGTTAACCCAATGGATTTTTCTAAAGGCGTTGTATTTAAAGTGCAAATAGGGGCGTTCAAAAATAAAGATCTATCTAAGTATTTTGATAACAACCCAAACTTCGGTGGAGAAGCAGCGAAAGGCGAAGCCGAACCACAAAAGTTAACCATCGGGGTGTTCCGCGATTATTGGGAAGCCGATACCTTTAAAAAATACATGCGCGACATGGGTGTGAAAGACGCATGGATTGTACCTTACCGAGACGGACAACGCGTTGAAATCAAAGATGTATTAGAAGGTGTAACCGCAGATAAACCTGCCGGTAAATAAATCGAATAAAAACTTTATGATGGGCGATGTCAGCAATTGACATCGCCTTTTTTTATACTTGCCTAAACAAGTAATATTGTAAAACACTTCATGAACAAACGTTGGCTTTATAAACCACTCCCCGAAAACACGTCTGTCGAGTTGCTTAGCAAAACGCTAAATGTAAACACATCGGTTGCAACAATTTTATTGCAAAGGCAAATTGATACGTTCGATAAAGCGAAAGCATTCTTCAGGCCTTCGTTAAACGATTTATATCCGCCAACTTTAATGTGTGATATGGTTGCGGCTGTAGAAAGACTGCATAAAGCCATCATCAACAACGAAAAAATTTTAATTTATGGCGATTACGATGTAGACGGAACCACTGCCGTTGCCTTGGTTTACTCGTATCTTCATTCTTTTTACAAAAATTGTGCTTATTATATACCCGACCGTTATACAGAAGG
>JAJTEH010000008.1 GCA_021298355.1 Flammeovirgaceae bacterium | reverse complement strand
TTTTAATGTAAGAGGTGGTAGTGCAGATCAAAACCTGATTTTATTAGACGAAGCAACCATTTATAACTCATCGCATTTGTTTGGTTTATACTCTGTAGCAAATCCGGATGCGGTTAAAGATGTAAACTTATACAAAGGCGGTATACCGGCAAGGTATGGCGGAAGATTAAGTTCAGTAATGGATATCAGACAACGAGAAGGAAATAGTAATGAGTTTAATGGAGAAGCAGGTATTGGTTTGATTTCTGCCAGAGTGTTAGTTGAGGGGCCATTGGTAAAAGAGAAAAGTTCTTACATGGTTGCAGGAAGAAGATCGTATGGAGATCTTTTTCTTCCATTAATTGATAACAATAGCACCGCTAACTTTTATGATTTAAATACAAAAGTTAACTACACCATTAACGAAAAAAACAGACTATTTTTATCCGGGTATTTTGGACGAGATAAGTTTTCGCTCGGCAGTATATTTAATAGCGAATGGGGTAATGCTACTGCAACCTTAAGATGGAACCATTTATTTAACGATAAGTTGTTTGCAAATTTCTCAGCTATTTATTCCAACTACGATTACTCACTAGATCAGTTAACTACTGGTGCACAGTTTAATTCAACATCTAGAATTATTACTATTAACACCAAGGCCGACTTTAGTTATTTCATCAACAACAATACGCAATTCGAGTACGGCTTCGATTCTAAGGTATATCGGTTCGAACCCGGTAAGATTAAACCAATAAAAGGTTCGGCCATAGCCAACAGAAACCTTGATAACCAATTCGCCAATGAATTTGCAGGATATATAAGTTTAGATAAAACCATTAAAAAACTATCCGTAAACATTGGTTTGCGTTATTCAGCCTTTATCAGAAACGGAGAGCAAACTATTCCCATCTATGAAAACAACCAACCTTTAACATACAACTCAATTTTAGGACGGTACGAAAATGGAAAAGTAATAGACAATAAAAAATACAACAAGGGAGATAACATTTCAACCTTCAACAACTTTGAACCACGCATATCATCAACTCTTATACTTAACGATAGAACCTCGATTAAAGCAAGCTACAACAGAATATACCAATACTTACACTTAATTTCGAATACAACAGCTCCTGCCCCAACAGATGTGTGGGCACCCAGTGGCCCTTATATTAAACCACAAGAGTCTGACCAATTTGCATTAGGCTACTTCAAAAATTTTACGAATAACAAATTCGAATTATCTCTGGAAGGATTTTATAAAAAAATGAATAACCTGGTGGAATATGTAGATGGTGCAGACTTAATCAGTAACAATACAATTGAAACAGAATTACTGGCAGGAAGAGGTCGATCGTATGGTTTAGAATTACTCGTAAAGAAAAACAGTGGCAAATTAACCGGATGGGTAAGCTACACCTACTCAAGAGCAGAAAGACAAGTAAAAGGATTAACCAATGAAGATCCGGGTATAAACAACGGCAAATTCTACGCAGCTAATTTTGATAAACCCCACAACCTTTCTGTAGTAGGTACTTACAAATTTAACGACAGAATTTCTCTATCTTCTAACTTTATACTTACAACCGGTATACCCAGCACATATCCTGTAGGTCGGTATGAATTTGCCGGTATTGTTGTGCCGCACTTTACACAAAGAAACCAGGAAAGATTACCCGCCTACCACAGACTGGATGTTTCACTTACTATAAAAGGAAAAAAAGTGAATTGGAAAAATGGTGGACATGAATGGGTGTTTGGATTATACAATTTATACAACAGAGCAAATGCTACCAGCATATACTTCGTAGAAGATCCTGAAAACTTAGGGAAAGTAAGAGCATATAAAAGCTACTTACTACCAATACTACCTAGCGTAACATACAATTTTAAGTTTTAAACTTTTAAATAGAAAAAAAAATGAAAGCGATTAAAAATCTTTTTATACTTATACTGGCAGTAATTCTTACATCGTGCGACAAAGAAATTACTCTGAAATTACCCGCATCGCCAAATTTATTAGTGGTAGAAGCACAATTAGAATTAGTAAAAGGAAAAGTAAATCAAAAACAATCTGTAAAATTAAGTACTCTCGGAAATTACTTCGACAATGTGCAGACACCGCGTGTAAACAATGCGATAGTTACCATTAGCGATAGCAAAGGAAATACCTATGAACTATTAAAAGAAGAAGGCACACAAGGCATATATTCTACCGTTGGCTTACTACCGGAAAAAGATGTAGAATATACTTTGAACATTACTTGGAATGGCCAGGAATATACTGCCAAAGAAAAATTAGTAAGCGTGCCGGAAATTGAAAATATCTATCAAATTTTTGAAGAAGAAAATCAATTCGAAGATGAAGGCATTAAAGTATCCATAGACTTCACAGATCCGGCTAATGAAACTAACTATTACTTTTGGGAACTCTTACAAAACGGCAAAAACAGTATAATTCCAGACCCCGGAAATAGCCAAAACCTTATAGCATCCGACAAGTTATTTAATGGAAAATCTATCGTGGGTTATTTACCAAGCGAAGAGAAAGTTTTTAACCCCGGAGATTTAGCCTTAGTGCGACAAATTGGAATATCAAAAGCTTATTACGATTACCTATTTTTACTTTTTGAACAAACCGGCCAAACCGGCCAATTGTTTGATATACCACCATCGGGAATAAAAGGAAATATTATAAATAAAGTAAACCCCGATATTGAAGCATTAGGCTATTTTAGTGTTGTAGAAATAGATGAAAAAACATTAACCATAAAGCCAAACTAATTAATGCTTACAGATAGAAGATATTGGATTTACCATTTTTTTATTGCTTTCGTGGTGTCCAGCTTATTAGCCGTAGAAGACTTTCTGGAATCCGGTATCTTCTATTTTAAAGGTTTCGTTTTTGGGCTTTTTACCATCTTGCTTGTGCTTCTTCCACTTAGTTATTTGATTAATAAAATAGTGGCCTTCATGAATACTTTGATGCCGTGGGGAATTAACCAGTTTAAACGATTTATTCTGGAATCTGTTTTAATTATCACTTTGGTGGCCATCCTTACAAGTATTTCTATTCTTACAAAAGACTTTTTTATTGAAGTAGATGACAACAGAGATAACGATTTTGGATTCGAAATAATTTCTTTGATCATGTTTTTCATTTGCATATTTATGTTGGTAGCGTTGCATGAGTTTATGGCATTAAATGAAGACAATGAATCGCTTTATATGAAATCTAAAATTCTGGAAAAGAAAAACTATCTGGCAAAATATGAGGCCTTAAAAAGTCAGATTAACCCTCATTTCCTTTTTAACTCATTAAACGTACTCTCTAGTTTGGTCTATACCGATTCAAAGAAATCAGATCTATTTATAAAAAAATTTGCCGATGTTTTTCGTTATGTATTAGAACTGAATAACGAAAACCTTGTAAAAGTAGAAAGAGAAATAGATTTCTTAAACGCTTATCTATTTCTTCATAAAATAAGGTATGGCGATTCCTTACAGGTTACTATAAATTTAAGTACAACTATCTTAAATAAACTTATTCCTCCATTATCTATGCAACTTGTTGTAGAAAACGCACTTAAACATAGCCGTGTAGAGGCTGATGATACGTTATACATTTACATAGAAGAAACAGAGTCAAACATCATAGTTCGAAATACATACCTGGCTGACTTGCAAGATGTTGTAAGTACAGGAATCGGCCAAAAAAATTTAATTGAGAAATATCATTTACTAGGCCTTGAAGAACCTAAATTCTATATTTCGGATAACTACTACATATCCGAATTACCAGTAGAAAAATAGCAGAAATGGAAAAAATCGTAATCATTGAAGACGAAAAGCTAGCCGCAGATAAACTCGTATTTCTACTTAAAGAACATGCTCCATCGTTTCAAATTACTGCCATACTTAATAGTATAGAAACTGCTGTAAAATGGTTTCTGGCCAATGATGCAGACTTGGTTTTTCTGGATATAGAATTGAAAGATGGAAATAGTTTTAAAATATTTGAACAAACTAAAGTTAACGCACCCATTATTTTCACAACAGCGTATAACCAATATGCCATAAAAGCATTTAAACACAACGGCATAGATTATTTACTAAAACCAATTGACGAGTCAGAATTAAAACAGAGTTTAGAAAGGTATTATCGAACTAAATTTGATCTGAAAAACAGCTACAAGACATTAGAAAAATTAAGAAGTATGTTTTTAGAAAACAAAACATACAAAACAAGAATTATCGTAAGCCAAGGGCATAAAATAAAAAGTATACCTGTAGATGAAATCGCGTATGTGTATGCCGTAGAGAGAAATGTATTTTTAACAACAAACACTAACGAAACATTTCTTACAGACGAAACACTAGATTCGCTTGAAAAAGAATTAGAACCAAAATACTTCTTTAGACTAAACAGAAAACTAATTGCTAACATAAACTCGATAAAAGAAGTTATCCGGTATTCATCCAGGCAGTTAAAAGTAGTTTTACAACCTCAACCTAAATTTGACATTGTTATTTCTGCCGAAAAAGTTACCAACTTCAAAAATTGGTTAGATATGTAAAATGATACTGTACACGTTTATTACACTTTTAACGTAACAATTAAAATTGTGCATAAAATCATGTAAGCATAATTTCAAAACAACCACATTTACAGAATAAATCAATCTGATAATTCGTTTTTATACTTATATTGAAATAAACTGCTATATAAAATAAACACACCAACTACTTCTCCGGATGTTGGGTATGCGCAGTATAAAGTTGGTGTGATAAATTTGAGTACACGCTGATGTTAAGAAAAAGGTAAACTGGTGCATACAATGCACGCACAGATCTTCCTAAAATGTAACCTGCCTTAAAATTGTTTTTCCCATAGGCAAAAGAACAACATCTTCCGGTTTGTTTGTGTTTTTATTAAGCAATCTGGTGTACACTTTACCTTTTTTGTAACGAATGCTTTCCCCTTTTTGAAACACATATCGGGTTTGTGAAACAGGCGCATATAAAATATCTGTAAACGTATCTTTATATCGTTTACCTATAATCTCTTTGGCATCAATGGGTAGCGCATATAGCAAAGCTCCGTACGAAAAGTAAAATGCTTTGGTGTTATCTTGGTTAACCTTTACTTCGGCCAGAAAAGTAAACGCCACATTATCTTCTGCTAAAAATTCTCTTTCGATTACGATATACTCATCAACAATTTTATACTTCTCGTTCGTTTTAATATGTAAAGCCCAACCGGGCTTTCTTACTTTTAGTGTAAAAGTTGATGGTTGTTTTTGTGAAATCTTAAATTTTACAGTATTACCAAACGGATATTCAGTTTCATTCTCAATTAAAATCGTATTTCCCTGTATATCTGTTTCTACTACATTAGGCATAAGCAACGTTGCCACTATAGTGTTTTCTCCCTCTTTCATCCACGAGTTTTGAATAAAATAAGGCGAAATTCTGCTGGCATTAGGATTACAACATACCGCCACATCTTGATGTGCCGGAGAATATTTATATCGGGTTTGTTTTCTATCGTGTTCTACTTCACCATTTTTTGTGCCCAACATTTCAAAAGAATTATCGGTTTTTAAATAGGCAATGCAAGAGTGATCGGGATTTCTAGAACCTTGTGCTGCATTGTAAAAAATATTTTCTATTTCATCTCCCAGGTACGCCTGCCCGGTTTTTTGAAAAAGTAAACTATAACTATCAAGCAATTCTTGTAAAGAACAATATTCATAACCTGTATGGGTTGCATCAGCACTTCGTTCTGCAATCCACTCATCGCCTATGGCGCCACCGCTAATTGTTGTTGCGTTTTTTACTCTTTCTAAATAAACATCTAATGCTTTAGCCATTTCAACATTTGGCGAGGCATACTTCGCAATTATCAATGCTCTGATGTGTTCGAAAGTATGTACACCATGCGATTTTAATTTATAATCCGGATTTAAAATATTCGGTAATTGTACATCTGCCTCAGATTGGTACGTACGCGAGAAATCGTTGTACAGAAATAAAGCGTATGCTCTGTACTTTTCATTTTTAGTATGAAAGTAAAGTCGTTCTAGAACATCTGTAAACGTTAACCCATGCGATACACCTCCGTTAAACGAAGTTCCGGAATTAAACGGACTGGAAGCATGGATGGGGTAATGTACCAGTACATTATCTACAGCCTTTACTACAGCGTTAAAAACATTTTCGTCTTTTGTATATTCGTAGTATGCCAACAGGCCACGGTACAAAGTTGCTTTCGACCATAACTCTCCATTTTCAGAGTTAAATGTGTATCGAAGTTCTTTGTCGTAAATGCCTAGGTAACCATCTTCATCTTGCGTGGCTAAAATTGAGGCTACATATTTTTTTACTTTTTCAATTCCTTGTTTATCGTTTACTAAAAATACGTTGCGCAGGTAGCCATCCCACCAGTTAGATTGTGTTTCGCTATTCCACCATTTGTATTGTTCGTCTCCTGCGGCATCACCTTCTCTGTTATTGCCTAAATCTTTTGCTTTCGAATTTTTTTGTAAACGACCCATACCATAAATGGGGTCGTTGATAAGGTCTGGCACAAGCTGATCGAGATTGCCCACGAATCCTTCTATATCTTTTTGCATTTGTTCTTTTAACCAACCTGTAGGTTTTACACTACCAAAATGTAAGGGTGTAAATTTTTCAGTTGAGTGTTGAGCAAACACATTTGTGCATGCCACGATTACAATTCCTATCGTTAGTATTTTCATTTGATGTTTTTTAGTTCTGCCATACTTTATCCATTTGTTCAAGCGTTTTATTTTTTGTTTCCGGAACACGCTTCCAAACAAAAAGTAAGGATAGTAAACAAATTACTGAAAACAGATAAAACGGAAATGCTCCATTAAAATATTCCTTCAATGCCTGATTTTCTACCAAGCTTGGAAATACTTGTGTTACTACAAAATTGGCTATCCATTGTATAAAAACACTTATGGCCAATGCCAGGCTTCTTATTTTAGTAGGAAATATTTCTGATAACAACACCCACACAACGGGGCCCCACGAAATACTAAACGAGGCCATAAACAAAAGCATAAACGGTAAAACCCAACTGTTCGATATATCGAAATACACAAACGAACCCACTGCACCCAGGGCAATCGTCATCCCAACAGAGCCCATCATAAGCAATGGCTTTCTTCCTTTTTTATCAACCAGCCGAATAGCTAATACCGTAAAAATTAAATTTACAACACCAAGTATGCTTGTTTCTAATAACGAAACATTGGCTGTGCTTCCCAAATTTTTAAAAATTTCAGGCGCATAATATAAAATGGCATTTATACCCGATAGTTGCTGCAAAACAGAAAGTGCTACACCAACTAAAAGAACTTTTCTGAATGCAGGATTTACAATGTGCTGCCACTGATTTTTATCTTCTTTCTGTAAAGATTCTTCAATTTCATTTTTAACCTGCACAACATCTTGTTCTGCATTTATCTTCTTTAATACATCAATCGCTTGCTGATTTTTACCTTTTAAAAATAACCAACGCGGACTTTCAGGGATGAAGTAAATAGCGAACAGAAAAAGTATAGATGGAATAATTTCAGAGCCAAACATCCATCTCCACCCTATCTGTAAATTCCAGGCTGTATCTCCTTGTAAAGCAATAAAATAATTTACGAAATACACCAACACAATACCCAATACAATGGCCAATTGGTAATACCCAACCAACGCTCCTCTTTTTTGTGGTGGAGCAATTTCGGCAATATACATGGGCACCACCATAGAGGCTATTCCAACGCCAACACCACCAACAATACGAAACAAAATAAAAATTGTAAACGACTCCGGAATAGCCGTGCCAATAGAATTAACGATAAATAATATGGCCGTAATAAATAAAGTAACTTTTCTTCCAAACCTGTTGCTTACATAATCCGAACACAACGCACCTAGTATGCACCCTACAATGGCGCTAGAAATTGCCCAACCTGTTTGTACAGATGTTAATGTAAAGTACACCGTTAAATTACCAATGGCTCCGGAAATTACAGCGGTGTCATATCCAAACAACAATCCGCCAAGTGCTGCACTTATGGCAATAAACCGAATATACTTACTCACATCTTTATCCATTGTTTCAAAGTTTTTCTAGTAAATAATTTTTCATTTGCAGATTTACATCCCATTGCTGGCAGAGTGGTTTTTGTGTAAAGGGTTCTTGCGGCATATAGGGGAACGGACCCAATTCCGGTGTAATGGTTAGTAATGAATTATTTTTATTTTTTTGTATTTCCATTATTTCTTTCCACCACGTAAGGTACATGTGCAAGTAGGTACGCCACTCGGGTGCAAACGGATTATTAACTTGCGCACTTTGCTCGAAGCCAACACGGGCATGTATATGTTTTATGTTCGGATAAATTTGTTTGAGCAAATCGTATTGATCTTCTAAGTTACTTTCCGATACTACACAAAAATGCGAGAAGTCTGCTGTAAGCTTTAAATCGGGAAATACGTTAAAATAAGGTAAAAGAGTTTGTAGATGAAAAGTAAACCTACCCCGATGGATTTCATGCCAAACAGGAATTCCCGTATCGTTTGAAATATTCTCTGCAACTTTTATTATTCTGCAATTATCTTCAAAACTAAAATAGTCTTTACCCGTGTGCGAGTTTATATAATCGGGTTGTAAGCTTGTTAAGTAAAGTAATCGTTCATTTACTCTTTTTACGTAATCGTTTACACTTTCTTTTTTTGGGGGAAGTACTTGTTGTGCAATAAAAATAAAGTGCGGGTTAATTGTATTTCGTATTTCTTCTAACGCTTCTGTAAACTCTCTTACGAAATGGGCATTATCTGGTACATTAATTTCTACTCCATGATATCCATTTTCGATAACACGCAATAAAAATTCTTTTGCCGATTGATGCTCGCAACCCCAATAGGTACAACAATATTTAACCTCCATTTTAGTTTGAGTATAAAATCGGATTGATCGGGGAATTAATTATTTCACCAACTTTTGCCCCCGGACACCACGTATTCCAATCGTTTATCTGATTTTTATTTTCCGGATTTTTCAGAATCATGTTTTTATCCATGTAAATAATGGTCATTACTTTTCTTACTTCGTTGCTTACGTTACTTCCTGCTCTATGAAAAACCCAACCGGAATGAAAACTAATTTCTCCTATATCAAATGCTTCTATTACATGTTTAAAGTCTGTAACACGAAGGTTATTTTGAATTACTTGTTCGCTTTCATCGCCAATTTCTAGTTCACGTCCTTCTACTATTCTATGACTTCCGGCACTAAATTCTAAGGGCCCCATAGTAAGCGGAGTTTCTTGCAAGGGTATCCACGCTGTAATGGTTTTATCTGTTTCTAAAGGCCAATAATATTGGTCGGCATGCCACGGTGTAATTCCTCCGCCACTTTCTTTAAACAAGGCTTGGTCGTGATACAACCGAACACCATCTACCTCCATTAAATCGGAAGCAATTTTTGCAAGTCTCTTGCTAAAAATTAATTCCTTCACAATCGGATTTTTCACCCATAAATTGAATAATTGTAAAAATGCTTTACCATATGTTGTTCTATTTTCGAGCGCTGTATGCTCCTCGTTCATTTCATTTACCTGCTTTGTAATTGCATCATTAAAAAACTGTATGGTTTCAACATTTAAAACATTCTTTAATTTGATAAACCTATTTTCTCTATAAAAATTTATTTGTTCTTCCGACAGCGCATACGGCTGATGTAAATGTGAACTGATTGCAGTAGATAAGGATACCATATTACCGGATTTTAGTGGATGTATGTGTACAAAACTAATTTTTTGGCAATCCTATAAATTGACCTATTTTTCCAATTACTAATACTATATTGAATAAAAGGATGATTTAAAGCCTAAAACTTTAAAATATCGGTATATGAAACCCATTTTAGAAGATATAAGCAACAATCTGTTACGATCCAGTTTTTATGCCTACTCGTATACTACAACTGCTTTCGATTTCAAATGGCACTTTCATCCGGAATATGAGTTAACTTATATTATAAAAGGAAATGGATATCGGTTGATTGGGAATAGTCATCAAGAATTTTTTGATGATGATTTCGTTTTGATTGGCCCCAACTTGCCCCACACCTGGTTTGGTAAAGCAGAAGAAAATGAAAACTTTGAAGCTATTGTTATTCAACTTCCTGCAGATTTTGTACAAAGAATTCTTGCCTTTAAAGAATCCGATCATCTGAAAGAACTTTTTGATAAATCGAACTGCGGGCTTTTGTTTAAAGAATTTCCGGTAGATATAAAGCAGGGTTTGTTAGATGTAATAAATGCAAAGGGAATAGAAAGAGTAATACGGTTGTTACGTGTTATTTCTGAATTATCTTTTTGCCAAACAACATCATTGTCTTCTAAGATATATAAGTATCAAATCAACGAAGAGATGGAAAACAAAATCAATAAGGTTTGTCTGTTTTTGCAAGAAAATTTCTTACATCATGTTTCCTTAAAAGAAGTGGCAGACTTACTACACATGACAGAAAGCAACTTCTGTAAATTTTTTAAAAAATCCACAGGCATTACTTTTTCGAATTATATACATGAGTTAAGAATAAATGCTGCGTGCAAATTGTTGTTGCATTCCGATAACAACATCAAAAGTATTGCATACGCAAGTGGGTTTGAATCGTTAAGTTATTTCAATAGAGTTTTTCTTAAAAAGAAACACGTGTCGCCCAAAGAGTTTAGAATAAAACACCTGATTACATAAGGTTCTGCTTTATTGGCGATGTTACAGATTAGAATAATTTAACTAATGAATAATCGAAATTATGCATAAATTCATTGCCAGTTTTCGTGGTAAAGTGAACACATATTCAGAAGGTGAAATTATCAACAATAGTTATTAAATACATAGATCATGTATTCCACCGTAATTTTCTTTAAACGAAAGTGAAAACTATCAATTGAAAACAGAAACAGTTAGTAAATATCGAAAAACAAGTAGCTCACAGGTATGCAAAAAAATGTGATTTTTTTCTAAGAATTTTCAATTAACATCTAAACATATCTATTTACGATATACGCAATTCCTTATACCTATTCTCTTCTGCCCAAAACGGTGAAAAAATCTTTATAATCAACAACTCTACCTGCCACAATTACCCTAATTCGGTAATCTTTCTTATCAATAAATTCGGGAACCAATACATATAAATTATTCATATCAGCTTGAATTATATTACATTGATAACCGTCTAGATATACAATATTTCTTTCTTTCGTAAATCCAAAATTGTCGCCTGAAATGATAAACATATCTCCGTTAAAACCACTCATGGGTTGTACATTTTTTATAGTCTGAGTTAAACTTCCCTGGCTATTAAAATTAACAATGTTTCCATATACTGTCCACTTAGCATTCTTATAAAATGCTCTTACAACATATTTTTCATTTTTCCTTAAATCATTGCTAATTCTTACTGTTATTCTATTTCCGTTAATCACACTTAATCGTATTACTTGCGCATTACTAAGTGTTGGTTCTTTTGAATCTACACTCCAAACAAAACCAAATTCAACACGGTCACTTGGTTGTCCAGTGGCTTTAATTGTACCAACAAAATCAACTCCTGTTTCGTTTACATTTGTAACCTCTTCTGTTATAACAATTGGATACTCTTCTTTGTATTGTAGAGAAGGATCTTCACAATTAAGGAACAAAAAGATAAAAATTAATGAATAAAATAAACTTTGTTTCATGATCTATATACTAAAGCCTACAAAAAAAGATATTCCAGAATATTGCATTCGAAATTTTCTATTCTGATCTATAAAGGAATTTAGATGTCTTAACTCAGCATGAATTATTTTTCTATTCTTTAGCGTATACTCTACTCCTATTCCGCCACTATTTCCTTGCTGAAAAGATGTAAAGTCTGTTAAATCTTTTTTATAGACTTCAATAACAGAATTTGTCTTTACTATTTCAATTAAATTTGTAGGAGAACTATACTTAACAAATGTCGCTTGTAACGAAAGCTTTACATATGGTCTTATCTTTCTATTCATTATTACCCACTTTATCCCTGCAGTTGTGTTTATACCTTCTAAATTTAATTCAGTATAATATTGTTTGCCTAAATCCACTCCTTCTAATAACGTTTTACCAAAAAATATACCAATGTCTGAAACGAACAATAATCTACCATTGCGAGAAATAGGCAAATCAGTAAACAAACCGATTGTTGGTGAATTTAATTCTTGTTTCATATTCAAGGTAGTCTCATATGAAAAGTTTAGATCAAGAAAATTGGCACCTACATACGCACCTAACTTAGGTTGAATATAACTTTCAAATGTATAAACTCCTTTGTTTATCTTATTTAAATAATAAACTAATTCGTTTTTTGAATACTTCAATTTGTCAATCTGATTTAAAGCCAATGGTTGGCGTACTATCGTTTTTAAAGCGTCCTTATAATTACTTTTACTAAAATGAATTAAGCTATCTTTTGATTTAATAGCGTATAAGTTTCCGTTTTTATACAAATCAACATCGCCATCAACAATTTTCTTATAAAATCGAAAATTACCGTTTATATAAAATGATTCGTATACCTCCCCTTTGCTATAAAATTCTTTTACTTCATTAGAAAAGTATAAAGTTGGAGCATATAACTCTGAAATCTGAAACTGTACTTTTGTATCATTTATATACGTTACAATACCCATCATTAGATGTAACGAATCTAAAACCAGATAATCTCTTCTATTCTTTTGTGCTATGCCTTTGTTAAATAGAAAAAAACAAACACAAATTAATATAAACTTCCTGATGAGTATATGGTTTCCTTTTTTGAGCTTTACAATCATACTAAATTTGCTAATAAGGTTGCATTGGTTGTAATCATTAAGTATAATGTGATTAGTTAAACCAAAATTACATTAATAAGTACTACTAGTTTTTCTTTTAAAAGAAAATGAATTTCATGTTTTAAAATGGTCTTATTCTATGAAGCTTATAGCATTATTAGAACGGACTTCAAAATTATTTACTTTGATAACAATAAAAGCATTTGGATTAAACGGAATAGTTGACGGAACAATAGTAATTGTATTTTTAGTACGACTTATGGGAATAACAGATTCCATGTAAGCCCTCCCAAGTGATAGATATATTTTTAAATTTTTAGCATCGAAGTTTTCTCCATTAATGTAAAGCGTGTCTGTTAGCTTCATTGTTTCAGGAAAAAAACTGATTATTCTTGGCTTTTTTAATACAAGCTTATCACTAAAAACAGACTGGTTTTTATTTGTAGATACACTTACCAAAGATTCTTCTGCTTCTATTTGTGCAGGAACAATAACTGTTAGCTTTGAATTAGAAATCGTAATTATTCTTGCTTTAATACTGCCAATCAAAACTTCCACATTTGTTGTGGATATACCAAATTCTGAACCGGTTATTTCAATTGTATCGCCTAAATCTACAACCTTAGGATTAAAATCTTCGAGTAATGGCCCTTTTGTCCCTAAACTATAAAAACTTATAGTATTACTATACATTACATAATCGCTTGTTTGTATAAAAGAACGAACATAGTATATCTTATCTTTAGTCAGCCTCGATGTAACTTCTCCATTAAAAATATATGGTGCATTAAGACTAGATAATGCTCCAAGCGATATTTTATTTTCAACATTAGTAATGATTAATTGATTTTCATTTTGACTCCAAATAAAGCCATGGTCAACTATTGTAGATTTTGGTAACTTTACAAGTATTGTTTGAAATTTTACACCATTATCTGTTACTTCAATAGCTGGTTTTATTTCGAATCTTGGATACGGACCTTCCGGAAATTCATAATTTTGGCACATTGTATAGCACAAAGAAACAATGGCCAACAAGAAAAAGAAATAATGTTTCCTAAGCATCATATTATTTAGTTGTTATACGGAGAGAAAATTGCCAATTAGAAACGCGAGAGTTTAAATCTTTCTGCTTAAATACACTCTCCTGCGATATTCCTGTGTTTAATTCATAGCTCATTTCAATTGCTAGATTAAACTTTTTCTTTATCGTAGTATTTGCTCCCATTCCAGATAAAACACCATATTGATTTCTCTTTAAAACAAGAGCTTCTTGCTCTGTATAAGAAGCTATATTTCCAATTTCAACTTCTTGAAGCCAATTAGACTGTGTTCTTAAGTTATAGATAAATGATACTCCGGTAAAAAAGTATGGTGTTAACTTTCTGTCTGTTATTACATATTTTAAACTTAAAGGAAATCTAAGTTGATCTAAATTTATTGAAACATAATTTCTTGTAACACCTGCATTAGATTCAAAAAGAGAAAACTTATAATACGAAGTTGGTTGATATACCATATCCAATTGAAATGCAAATTTTTCACTTATCCTTGGTGATGAAAAGCTAAAAGATAAACCATAAAAATATAGATAGGCAGTTTCGGTACTTCCAGTTAAATATTCGAATTCGCGTAATTCTTCGAAAGTGATCTTCGATCTATTAACTCCTGATAACAAACCAAATCTTATATCTGACCATGCTTTTTTCTCTTTAAAAACTTTGAATTCTTTCCCAGAACATAAATTGTAATCATAAATTAAATTTGTTAGCGATTTTTCATTGTAGAGTGTAAGTGGAATCTTATTCTTCACACTTTCACAATCAGTCAAATAAATATTAAGAATAGAGATGTATTGATTAGTTTTTTTTGCCATTTTCGTTTCTCCAACATAAACCTCTTTAGTAGAGTTTTCAAGTAATTGCAGATCACTAGTTTCTGTAGCGATAAAGAAAAAATCTTTGTATTTATATAAGCTAATTTTACCTCTTATAATTACTTCTACGAAAACCTGTTCTGTCCTGTAATCAGGCAAAGTTATTTGTTGTGACTCAAAATACTTATCATTCAAAAATCCAAATCCAACTATATCATTTGGTTTGTAGTCATTTAACTTTTCAGAACCTATCTTCTTAAATTCACAAAAACTATAAATGCTTTTGTTTTCACGATAATTCATTAATCCATAGATAGTATCTCTCTTCTGTAATAGTATAAACCCATTTCGGAAATCACTTTGAGAATATGAAGAAAAATATGAAAGGAATGTGATTATAAAAAAAGTAAAAAATCTGTTTGAAAAAGATTGAATTATAGTTCTAAAAAAAAGAGTATGAAATGTTGATATTGTGATAGAGAAAATACAAGATCGACTATTTTGATTAGATTTTTTGCCAGAGATTTCTTTCACAACGATTAAATTTATCAAATTTACTTTCTGAAAAATAAATAACCAAATCAAGCATTTACTTTTATCAACTTTTTATTCTATATCCATTAGAAAAAGGTCTGTAAACAAATGAATGAATAGCTTTTAAATGTATGTTTAAACTATTATTTCCACCCTACTGTTTTGTGCCCGATTACAACTTCTGTGTTGTTGAAGAAGATAAACAGATTCCAATGAGCCAAAATCTGGGGCGGAAGTTACATTCTTGCCCAGAATTTTAAACTTTAATTTCGCGTTTCTTCTACAAACGCAAAAAGTTTTAAATTCAAATAAACTGCACACATTCCAACACACAACATCTGCACCAGTTAGGGATATATGAATAATCAATTACATTGTTTCATGAAAATATCATTTCTTTTTACCTAGTTTATCAGCTCCAATAATAACTTGATTAGAATATCGTTGAGCTATATTACTTTAAATTTCTTTGTACCAAAAATATTCTGATTGACAATTTACTAAGTTGCTTTGCTGTAAAAATGGGAATTCAAATCATTTTCTTACTCAGAAGTAGTAAACAAAACTTATTAAATGAGGAGTCAACATGTTTATAAAAACGCAAACAAGATTAAACATCAATTCTTCGTAAATCAACATTCCCTTTATTATTAATACTGTTCAAGGAGAGTATTCTCAATAACATTAATCCGATTTAAATGGAACTAAAAACAAGCAAAGGCAGTTAGCTAATAAGAAGTTTTAAGCTGAATTACAACGTAAAAACACGCTACCAAAACTTAATTGTTTCCGGAGTTAGTTTATTATCGGTATACAATTGTATTTTTGCAACGAAACGGGGCTGACCGGTTTTGACAGGCCGTGTGCGGCCGTGTGTAAGCATGCAGGCTCATAGGATGAGAGCCTTAAAAGATAGTCCTGACAATAACGTGGCGAAGAAACTTACGCCATGGCTGCTTAATCTCGCGTAACGCGTGATTAGCTTATCCCGCTTAAGAAGCCGGAGGCCATCATCGCTCAATGCCTATGTTTTGCAGGTGTTGACCAAGCGGTGTCGATTAGCAAAACCGCTTGCAGCGAGGTTACTAAGCTGCACTAAGACATAGTAACTACGGTAAGGGTTGGTTGTTATCTGCCGGCCACTGCCCGACAACCAAAGATAACTAAGCATGTAGAAGGCGCGAGTCTCACCTTCTCTGGACCAGGGTTCGATTCCCTGCAGCTCCACAAAAAAGCGTTGAAATTCTCAACGCTTTTTTTTGTCTAAAATCTTACCTGATATTCAAGATTTAACACATAGCTGCGCGTTAACCCATCGGGGCGTGCTTCGCGAACTACAAACGGAACTCCACCATTTAATTGAAAGGCAGATTTCTTATTTATGGGTATATCTATAAATACAGTAGCGTTTACGGTTAGTCCTTGTGAATTAGCAATAACTACATTGCTTCCCACTTCATTTTGGTACGTATCATTTCCTATATGATAAATTGATAATAAACTTGGTGTTACTTTAATTTTTTTTCTTACCAATACCGGATAGGCTATGCGCAAGAGCATATCGCCTTTGCGTGTATATTTATTTGTTGTTTGAAAATTTGCAAGTGCCGATGTTGCAGGATATTCTTCTGCACTAAAACTATTTTTGTTTTGAGTAATAGGTTGTTGTATAGCCCACATAAACTGCCATTGCCTTAGGTTGTAACTCAATCCGGCTATTACATCCCAGGTACCAAGGCTGGCCTGGTAATCCATAGGCAAGGGTACATTATTTCTACTGGTGTTTCCGTTTGTTAAGGGTACTTTACTACCCACTAAAAAAGATAACGTTGGCACTACCTGATAACTAACGTTTAGATATACGTCTGAAAAACCTTTTACCGAAATACCATTTCCACTTTGTGCCAATGTACTTACTTTGGCATGAACTTGCATTTTAGCATGCAACCGTGCACTTATTTCGGCATACGTTCCCCACACACTTATGTTATTGTCTGCACTACCTATATTACTTCCTATTTTTAACGTATAGGTATATGTTGTAGTGTCTGTTTTTGGTTTTAGGCCTGGCAAGGTACAAAAGCCGGCATCGCTGCACCCTTGTGCATACACAGGTAATCCGGTAACGCAACGTAACGCCAGAAAAAATACCACTTTTAAGAAAAATTTATTATTCAATTTCATGTGTAAAAAATAAAGGGTAAAATGTTTTCTGTAAGAAGCATAAAAATCCAACGGTGAGTTGTCGTAATGCAGACATCTTTATAAGGCAATTCACCATGTACACATACTATGAAAAGAGCCATGTCTTACGTATATAATACCTGAAAATAGGTATCTGAAAAAGAGGCTAATTTTTGTACTTTTAACGTTTAAAGCTTTAATCTATGCGATTATTTTCCTCCCTTATTTTACTGATTTTCATAACTTTAGCCGCAAATGGGCAGAAGTTACAAATTACCCGGTTAGAATTGGTTAACGACCAACTTGTTGTGCACTACAACATAGACGATACCAACCCCAACAACGAATACCTCGTTACTCTTTACTCTTCTAAAGATAACTTCGCTGCACCCCTAACCAAAGTTTCGGGCGATGCCGGCCAAGAAGTAAAACCCGGTAACCGAAAAATTACCTGGAATATCCGCAGCGAATATGGCGATTTTGCAGGCCCGCTTTCCGTTGAAGTTCGTGCTAATGTTTTTATTCCTTTCGCGCGTGTTAAAGCATCAACGTTAAACAAAAAATATAAGCGAGGAAAAAACTTATCGTTCGAGTGGAGGCCCGGCAACACCAACCCTGTGCACATCGAATTATTTAAAGGTAGCACACGCATGTCTGGCGAACTTAACCATCCGAATAATGGTAGTTTTTCTACTCAATTAGATAAAGGTTTAAAACCTGGAAAAGATTACCGGATTAAAATTACAGATTCTAAAACTCCATCCGAATTTGTGTATACCGAAAACTTCAGAGTAAAAAGAAAATTTCCTTTACTTATTAAGTTGTTACCAATTGCAGGTATTGCCGCCTTTCTTGGTGGCGGTGGTGGCGGTGGCGCAGAAACCGATAACAGTTTGCCCGATCCGTCAGCCCCTCCTACCAATAACTAATTCTCCTCCTTCTTTAAAATAACTTCTATGAAAAAATTATTCACAATTAGCTTACTGCTTTTTGCTTGTATACAAATTTCTGCACAGAATAACTTTACTGCACTAACCAACCCTACCGGTGGCACTGTTGTGGCCTTTCAGTTCGAGGGAACCAAAGTATATGCGATTGAACAAATAAACAGGCAAATTTTTGTAACCGAAAACGATGGTACCTCCTGGACGCGCGTTGGTGTTGGAAAAATTATTGAACCGCATGCCTTTTTTATCGAAAGCAATACAAAATGGTATTATGCTGATTACGGAAACTTTTACACATCTAACGATGCCGGCAACACCTGGACGAGAACAGGCTCCGGAATAAGAAACGGAAGGAAACTTTTTAAACTTCCTAAAGTTGGTGCCATTAGCGATGTAGATGTTTTTGTTTTAGAAACAGATTGCGAAGGTGTTTTTGTTTCGTCTAACGCTGGAGCTACATGGAAGTTGATTACAGATAACAACGGCTGTGTTGGCTACAACTATCAGGTTGCCATAGATGGAAACGGAAACATTTATTACACCGATTACGAAAAAGGTATACGAAGACACCCCGTACCCACAGATGATACGTGGGACAAATCAAAAGTTACAACCGTTTATACTAAAGAAACTGCCGGGGTAGATTTTAATTTATCGGTTGGGGTAAACCGTGTAAGCAATAAAGTATATATAGAACACAGCAACGCTGCAGGTACAGTACTTCGCAAAACTTCTGTAAGCGGAAATGCATCTAGCTTTGTTGCTCTTGGCAACGGCACACAATCTTTGCCTACCAATAGCGCTGGCGTATGGTCTTGCACACCAGCAGGAATAATGTATTTAGCAACTGGTAGTTCTATGTTCGAACTAACAAACGAAACTACACCGGTATGGACATTGCGCACAAAGGCTAACGACTCGCGAGCCGATTATAACATACGAACAGTAGATTGGAAGAGCAATACAGAAGCATATGCAGGGGCCGACTGGTCAGGTATTTTTAGAACAACCAACAACGCAGCAGCATGGACAGTTGTTAATGGCACTACTACATCTAACGGAATTCTTAGTTATGTAGGCTCTGATATAGAAATTACGGCAAATGGAAACATCGTTTTGAAAGATGATAATGGTACACGTGGAGTTTGGGTATCTACTAACCAAACATCGTTTAATTATGTTTCGGCAAATCCTCCGGCATTTTTTTATGGCGCACGCTGGCAAAATAAATTATTTCAAATAGGTACAAATACATTGTTTGTGCAAAGCAGCACGGGTACACATCGCTCTACCGATGGTGGCTTAACCTGGACAAACGTAAGCGGAAGTGGCTACTTCATTTACCTCTCTCCATCAGCCGGAGAAATTATTGGTATGGGAAGTACCTTCGGAAGATCAACCAACAATGGCGCGAACTGGAGCAACATTACCGTTGCAGGTTTGCCTGCATCCTATACGCTAATGTATGCCTTTAAAAGCGAAGGCACCAACAACTATTTTGTTTCGCTGGTAAACAATACCAACAACCAAACAGAATACTGGCGCCTCGATGGCAGCGCTGCCACATGGACAGCCACTAAACTAATAACACCCCTATCTACAAACGGTTTTAGTTGTACGGGTTTTTTCGAAATTAACGGTAAGATATACGCTGCCGATGGCGAACGCTTTGCATTTAGTACCAACCAGGGCGTGTCGTGGACGAGCCTCAATTACTTCCATCAACACATGTTGCCCATTCGCCAAGGAACAGGCGGTATTGGTCTTGGCTCTGCAGGTAACTTAGCCATAACACAAGACGATGGTATAAATTGGAGAAACTTTGGTTTCCCCAGCCAACATCCGAATTTTACACCACGCGATATCGCTTTCGATGCTGGTAATAATGCTTACCTGACAGGTTCTGGTGGACCCGTTATGAAGTTTACAGGAAACTTAATTGTACCCGCCAACGAATTACCACCCGTTATAAATTTTGGCTGGCAAAATTTAAACGGCCCTTTTACCGGGCAACTCAACAAAATTTTCAGAGATGGTAGCGGCCAATTATATACCGGCCATAGCGGAGCTATTTTTAAATACAATGCAGCGCAAACCCGTTGGGACAGAATCACTATCCCCGGTTTACTATTTAATATTCAAGATTGGACAGTAGACAATAACGGCAGAATATATGTTATCAACTTTAACTCCTTATTTGTATCTACCAATGGCGGCTCCACCTGGACAACCGCCAACACAAGTTTAAACAGCCCATTTAAAGTTATCGGTGCAAATAACGGAAACATCATACTCGGCACTTCTTCGGGTGTTTTACTTTCTACCAATGGGGGCACTACCTTTAACTCGGTAGCTACTTTTAATTCTGGTAGCGTGTATAATCTAGGCATATCTACTACCGGAGTGCTATATGCCGCAAGATTTGAAAGTACAAATCAGCTTATGCGCTCAGCAGATAACGGTGCCACGTGGGCTGTTAGTGGCAGCGGGCAAATTGATATTACTGCGTCAAAAGAAATTTTGTCAATCTCCACTTTAAATAGTGGTGCTGTAGCCATTACCACTACCGATAATGTTTACCGAACTACAAATGGCGGAACCACCTGGACTTCCGTGCGTGGAAATTTACCAACCAACACTTCGTTTGGGTTTACTGCCATTTACAACGATTCTTTCTTTCGCTATTACACTAAACTTTATCAAGCACCTAACGGAGACTTATACTTTAACAACAACCGTGCTTTCTTTATAAGCACAGATAATGGTACCTCCTGGACAAAACAATCAGATTTAAATACAGTAGGAATTTCAGAAGCAGTATGGAACACCACAACCATTATCGCTTCAACAACAGGTGATGGTGTTTACCAATCTACCAATAACGGTACCAGCTTTACACGCTTTAGTAACAACACAGGCATAGTACCTTCTCTGTATAATTCATTAGTTGTAAGCAATGGAAGAATACTTACTACTGCGAGTGGTGGCCGGTTCTACTCTTCTGCTGACGGTTTAAATTTTGCTGAAGTAGGTAACGCTAACCTATACGTAGATTATGTTACAAAACTACCAAACGGAACGCTTGCCGCACACGGAGGTGGCATTACACTTTCTACCGATAACGGCCTAACCTGGACAAACCAAAACGCAGCCAACGGCTATTACCAAAGGTTATCCACTGCCGATAACAATGTATTCTTTGCCATACGAGATCTGAACGGCACCAATCAGTTGGTACGCTCTACCAACCTGAAAGACTGGACCGTGATTAACATAAGCAATTTCTTACCTAACGGAACGTATAATATTTCCAGTTTGGCCAACACGCCCGATGAAAAAATATTTCTCACCGTTTTCAATTTCAGCAACGGTAAATACGAATTGTATGTCATCAGCTTCGGCACTGCGCAATTGGTAGGCACAATAAATAACGCTTCGAATGTTGTGTATAAAAACGGAAAAATTTATACCTACGCCACTTTCGGAAATATTTACGAAACAACCGATGGCATAAGCTGGATATCACGCTCTGCCCCATCCGGAAATAATACACTACGCATTACCGAAAACAATTATTTCTTTATCGAAAATTTTGGCATTGGCACTTTATGGATTTCGCGCGATCAGGGGGCATCGTGGCAAAACATTTCAGGTTTTGGCAACGATCCGGTACAGGCAGTTGAAGTAGATTTAACTACAGGCTTTGCTTTTGCGGCAGTAGGCAACAGACCGATACAAAAAAGTTCGGCCATAATTATTCCAAACGATAATACTAATCCTATTGTAAGCGAACGTGTACCCGCACAAAGCGCTAACAACGTACCTGTAAATTTTGTTATCACCCTTACGTTTAACGAAACCGTAAAAGCAGTTAGTGGTAAACAGATAAAACTAATCAACCCCGCTACTCCGCTTAACCCATTGCAAACCTGGAGTGCTACCAGCGCAGTGTTTAGTAACGGAAATAAAACCGTAAGCTTTACACCAACCGTAAGCATAAGCAACCTCGCTAACTTTTCAGTTATAGTAGATCAAGGTGCTTTTACCGATATCTTCGGAAATCAATTTGCAGGGTATCCTAACACTGCCGACTGGACGTTCCGCACGATCGACAACATTCCTCCAGTAATAACCTTTACACCTGCCGATTTACAAGAAGGTGTTGCCCTTATTTTTTCGGCTTCCGTTAGCGATAACGAATCGGTTAGCCCTTCGGCTACAAAAATTTGGTACAGAAAAATCGGTCAGCCAACCGCTAACTTTACAGCTGCCGAATTTGTAAATCAAAGTGCCGGTAATAATTTAACGGCCCGCAACTTTACGTTAAATGTAAACCCATCGTGGTACGATGCCATGGGTATAGAGTTCTACATCGAAGCAGAAGATGGCACAGGCAACAAAGGCAGGCTGCCCGTAGAAACCGATAAATTCTTTTATTCGTACACGAAATATACTACCGATGCTAACTCTCCCTTGCGGCCAAAACTTACAGGACTAACCTCGGGCTCTACTGTAGCGAGTTACAGAATTATTGCTATTCCATTTATTGTAACCGATAATAAAGTGAGCACCATCTTTAACGAGTTGGGCGAACCTAACAGAGATAATTGGAGGTTACTCACCTATAACGGTACCTCATACGATAACCTACCCGATCAGATTTCAGTTATCGAAAGAGGAAAAGGATATTGGTTTTTACAACGCAGTTTTACCGACATCTTCGTGGAAAATGCATCCTCACCCAATAACAACAGAGCAAACCCTTTTAAGCTAAACTTAAAAAGCGGATGGAACCAAATTGGTAATCCATACACCTTACCTATTTCATGGGATGCTATTCGCGCAGGTATTCCGGAGTTAGGCACACTTAAAAAGTTTAACAATGGCTACTCCAACGCCACAACGCTAAATGCATTCGAAGGTGGTTTTGTTTTTTTAACTGGTAATGCACGCACCATCGATATTCCTGTAACTGCAATAGGTAGCACAGCTAACCGCGTTAAAGAAACTAGTTCCGATCTGGCTGCAACGCATTGGGAAGTTCCGCTGCTTGTTACCCAAGGCGATATAACCAATGGCATTGGTGGTATTGGTATGCACAACAATGCAACTGATGATGTTGATGCCTATGACGATTACAACCCACCCAGTGTATTCGATAAACTGGAAGTTAATTTTTCTGTTACCAACAAAATGCTGGCAAAAAATGTAGTAGGTAAAAGAGAATTCTACCAATGGAATTTTACAGCACATGCAGAAGGCAACCAGCCCGCAACACTACGCTGGAACCCCACTACCTTTGGTAACAACGATTACCAACTTTGGTTGTTCGATCATGCCACGCAACAAATTGCCGACATGCGCACGCACACCGAATACAACCTGCTTAGTAAAGCCAATTCGCTTACTATTTATTACGGACAAAATCTAGAAACCAAAGTAAAACCAAGTGCAAGTATGTTGGGTAATGCTTACCCCAACCCTGCGAGCACTACCGTAACGGTTCCATTTACGGTAGCCAATGAAGCAGATGGTGCCTGTGTTACGTTATCGCTATACGATACAAAAGGAAATGCCGTACACCATTTACTGAGCAAACAGACCGAAAGTGGTTTTTACCAAGAAAAGTTCGATTTACCTGCCAATTTACCAACTGGCCTATATCTGATCCGTTATACCGAAGTTAAAAACGGAATGAAAGGCAAACAACAACATAAAAAAATAGTGATCCAATAACCATGAAAAAAGTACATACCCTTCTGCTGTTTTTTGCCCTGCTGTTTACTACGCAGGCTACAGCGCAAAATCTGAATGCACGCTCATCAGAATTTGAAATTGATTTATCGAAACAGAAAAACATAAATGCCGATATCCCCATTATTTCTTGGCAAAGCCCGATACCGGATTTATCTTTTTCGGAAGATGGGAAAGTAAACATCAAATTTACGGTGGATGCCACCAGCCCGCTAAAATCGGTTACGTTAGCCATAAAAGAAAACGACATGCGCACCAACAAAGCCATGCAAACGTTGCGCCCCAATGAAACCGAACTTAACCACATGTTGGTAGACAAGCGACTAACCTTACTCGATGGAGAAAACAACATTGTAATTACAGCCGAAAATGTGGCCGGCATAAAAACTACTTCAGTTAAAAAAATAAATGTAGGTGCCGAAGCAATTGCAAACGCTACCACTTTAGATAGAACTGATTACGCTTTAATTTTTGCAACAGATCAATACGAATACTGGAGCGATTTAGTAAACCCTGTTTTCGATTCGAGAACCATTGGCGAAGAATTAAAACTACGCTATGGTTTTAAAGTTGAGATTGTAGAAAACCCAACACAGGCCGAAATACTTAAAAAACTACGCGAGTATGCCGAGAAAAAATACAAACCGTTAGATCAACTCTTTATTTTCTTTGCAGGCCATGGCAATTACGACCAAACCTTTGGTGAAGGTTTTGTTGTAACAACAGAATCGTTAATTAACGATGAAGGAAAAACATCATACTTATCACACAACCGTTTACGTTCCATCATCAACAACATACAATGCGAACATATATTTTTAACGATGGATGTTTGCTTTGGTGGTACGTTCGATGAAGCCCTTGCCTCTTCGCGCGGTGCTGTGGAAGACATTTACAAAGAACAAGGTAAGAATGAATTTGTAAGCAGAAAGTTGTTAAGTAAAACCAGAAAATATTTAACATCAGGAGGTAAAACCTATGTATCGGATGGTATAAAAGGGCAACACTCTCCGTTCGCGAAAAACTTTTTAGAAGCCTTATATTCTAAGGGCGGATCGGATGGCATTTTAACCCTAACCGAGTTGTTTACTTTTGTAGAGAAATTAAAAATACAACCTAAGTTTGGCGCCTTTGGCGACAACGCCCCCGAAAGCGATTTTCTTTTCATTGCACGATAGAAAAAACAGTAAGAAGAAAAATAAAAAAAGCTCCTGAGAGGGAGCTTTTTTTGTTGACCAATTAAAATCAGAATACTACATATTGGGTTTAAGTTATAATTATAAAAACATGATTAGCACTCTGGATCTATTAATTTTTTTCATCGACAACAACTGATCTACATTGAAATAAAAACTATAAATAAACTGACCTCGAACTTCTATCCCAATTTGTTATTGATAGTCTTAAAGTTTATGAACTACTAAAGAGAGATATAAACGTTAAGTATGATCAATTGATAAGTGAAGAAAGTAAGATTGTTATTACATAAATGAAATTACTTTCGCTGGAACAAAAAAAGCCGAGATAATCTAAACCTTCGCTTTGGTATTTCTAGGAATTAGTTTGTCTTGCTTACTATGGGCTAGAATTTCAATATCATTTCTACCAACAAGTAATTCCTTTGGAATTGAGTCAACCATTTCGAATCTATGAATTAAAAAATTGAGGTCTCTGTGCTTCATGACATCACATTTAGCTAGGTAGAAAACCAAGCAAAGTATTTCAGGAGTTAACTGAGATCTAAGTACATCTCTATAAAACATTTTTTCAGATTCATCAATTAAACTGTTATTATGAAGAAATCTCAAAAACGTTGTTAGATTATCAATGAAAATCGATATGTTGTTAGTTCTATTTGCAAACTGATTATTTAATTCATTCAAATAAAAACTTAAACCCGTATCCTTATCAAACTTTGCTAAACATCTTAATGACCCTTTTTGAGTTTGCGAATTCGCCACTACAAATTGAGTCATAAAAAGCCTTCAAATTTTTAAAGAAATCACTTACAACTGGTAAAGCATTCGCGCTCGCTCCAGCCCCAATAAGGTATGTTATGTTCTTTGGCATTTTAATTTTTATACTTTTGAATATCTCTTTTCCTTTTCAAAATACTTTAAAACAAAATAGCGGACTATCCTGGTATAGATTTTTCCTAATTGTACTCTAGAAATAAAAACGATCATGACACCCAAAGTATAATAAAGTATCTCTTTGGGTATATCAATAAAATTCGTTTCTATAATGGTATAAGAATTAAGGAGTTTAATTAGCAGGTAGAAAACTAATGAGTTAAGTATTACAAATCCTAAATGAAACTCATCATACAAATCTTCATATTCTTCCTCTTTTTTCTCCTTATCCTTTTTATCTTCACTAGTGGCTTCTTCATTTAATTCACTTGGCTTAACATATTGTTCATTAAATGGCTCAACACTAGCTTGTCTGGTAATGGTGGGATATAATTCTTTAGTAATATTTTCTAAAAAGAAATCGACATCGTATGGCGGAAAAGTATGAAAAGGAATACTCAAAAAAATTGCCCATATCAAAAACAAAATGAATGAGTAAATGTCATTGGGGATAACTGAGAAGAAACCTCTATCAAAAACAACCTCCAGAACAATTAGACCTGGTAAAATTGATTTTAATATCTGTGCTGATTTCCGTTTAATAACAGTATATAGTTCTTGATGCATATATTAAATAATTCAAGTTAAATTTATTCAATGCTTTTCATTATAGAAACTGTTTAGCATTCATTATCTTCAGTGGATTTCTTACCATGCATAACCATTCATTTAGAATGAAAATGTAAGAAATATTCACAAATGTTGAATAGGTAAAAACACCTATTGATAAGAAAAGTGGATTAAAACTGTTATTAGTCTTTAGCTAAATCTATTGCAATATTCAATTAGCAATTTCAAGGAAAAATCCGGTATATCTCATCGCGACTGGCTGTCACAATGAATTCAACGGTAGTTTTATCTATAAGCTTTATGCCTATGCGATAACTACCAACTCTAATTCTGTAATAGCTTTTGTAACCTTGTAATTTCTTAACGGATAATATATCCCGAATGGAATGAGCTTGCTCTACTTCTTGAATAACGGTAGCTATTGATTGCTCGACTTCTGTATTTTTAATTTTCTTGATGGATTTAAGGAAGGATTTGTCGAATACAACCTTCATTTTTTGTTTAAAACTGCCATCACTGATTTCCTGCTGGCTCTTTTGCCGGTTCTTACTTTATCCATCAACTTGCCTAGTCGTTGGTCTTCGTCTGCTTCAAACTTCTTCATAATTTTTACACTACGAGCTTTTAAATCTTTCTTCAGTCTTTCAACCTTTATAGAAGATACGGCCGTTGATCTTTTAATCTGTTGCAATAACTTTTTACCAGCTTGGCTATTTTCAATTGTCAATTTATATGTTGTAGCTGTCATGTATGCAATTTAGAAAAACTATAAGATTATCTCCACATCAAGTTGTTTTCATTTTGTAAAATTCTTTGCTCACTTTTCCTTCTTCCTTTCTTAATCTCTGTTCTGCATGTCTAGTTTAATTGTCATAAGATTTTACATATTGAAAAAAGTTTAGCCTGCCCTAAAAATGGTTTGGTTTTGAATAAATTTTTAAGAATAATAATCAACATCCATCCAACAGAACATCCAAAAATCGAAATGGTATCAGGTAAAATAAGTTCGAATTTAGTATTGGATGTACACTATTTCAGAATGATAGATTGATGGAAATGAGGGTATTTTTTTTCAAAAAAAAGCAGTTACAACTATTGTAACTGCTTGAATTTGAGTGGGCCTTGCTGAGATCGAACCAGCGACCACCTGATCATGAGTCGACATATAGGCATTCGTTACTTTTTGCAATCCTTTGTTTTTTTTCAAAAAACTACTTTTTAGAAAAAATTTTTAACCTTACAATCTTATGAGTGATGTGCGGTGCACTACCTCACTTCAAATTTTAACTTTCCTTCTTTTGGTTCTTTGAAGGCATCACATGCCACTAAGTATTGCTCCATTTCGTCTATGCTCTCTTGCTTTAAAGTAGAAGTGAATTCATACGCTCTCGCCATCATTCTGATGTATGGATCAGCAATTTGTTGACGTGTAAGTTTTCGCAAGGCGCCTATGTTATCTTCACGATAAACATTTGGTGTGATAATTTTTGAAAGAACTTTAGTATTATTTTAGATTATAATTGAAACAGAAGGGTAAAATTTCAGATTAATGAGTGAACTAAAAGATAAAAAAAGGCACAATTTCAGATTAGTGGCACACGAAAAAATACTGTTTGCAGGCATTGTGGCTACATTATTTCAAGTGAAAAGGGGTGTTTTTTATAAATCTCTGTTAAACTCTGAAAAAACTGTTATCACACAGCAAATGCTAATGAGTGCCTGAAATTTAATTGGTTATCAGGCTAAAGCCTGATTTTTTGATACCATTTATCAGGTTATAGCCTGATATTTAATTTGTATTTATCAGGTTATAGCCTGATATTTGATAAGCATTTATCAGGCTATAGCCTTATGAAAAATTTAAAGAAGCTTCAAATTGAACAATTAGACAGGAAATTGGCTGGTTTGGCTAGTTTTCCGGAGGCCCCGGCCAAAGGCTGGATTCATGGCATACGTACGGCATTGAAAATGTCGTTCCGGCAATTTGGTACCCGTTTGGGTATAACTGCCCAAAGTGCCCAAGAAATTGAGGATCGAGAAAAGAATGGAAATATCACTTTAAAAAATTTACGTGAGGTAGCTCATGCCATGGACATGAAATTGGTCTATGGTTTTGTTCCTAAGGAGAGTTCTTTCGAGAACATGGTGGATAAGCAAGCCATGGCCGTTGCCAGAAAAATTGTAATGCGCACTGATAACACAATGAAGCTTGAAGACCAACAAGTGAGCAAAGAACGTTTTGAACAAGATGTGCGTGAATTAGCCAATGACATTAAACAAGAAATGCCCCGCTACTTATGGGATTAGATTTTGAATTAGTTGACGGGCAAACACCTCTTGACGAAGAGGAGAAAGAAGGCTTGTTGATTCCTACTATTACAACACGCGGAGAGTTGGATGAGTTTGAGCAACTAAATATTGAAAAGGCTATTCGATGGACCTTTACTCGAAAATTTAAGAAGGAAGATATCCTTACAGAGGATTTTATAAAGCTGGTTCACAAGAGAATGTATAGTGATGTGTGGGCATGGGCTGGTGAATTTAGAAAGACAAATAAAAATATTGGTGTGGACAGGTACCAAGTGGCCATTGAATTACGAAAGCTACTTGATGATTGTAACCATTGGATTGACCATGGTACTTATCCTCCCGATGAAATTGCGGTTCGCTTTAAGCACCGCATTGTATCAATTCATTGCTTCTCTAATGGCAATGGCCGACACTCGCGCATGATGGGCGATTTAATAATTGAAAAGATTTTTGGAAACCCTGTTTTCACCTGGGGAGCTACTATTGATTTAATAAAAACCAGTGATATAAGAAAAGAATATCTGACTGCAGTTAAAGCAGCGGATAAAAATGATATTGGTCCGCTACTAGAATTTGCAAGAAAGTAGGAAGAACTATACAGTAAACGTTACCCGCGACACAGCCAACAATTAATTACCAACACTATTGCTGTATGCGATGGAATAGCTAACCTCGTTCACCCTCGCTACAAAGGTTGGCGAGTGGAGTTACTTCTACTACCTTTTCCGGGTCTCCAGACTAAGTTTTAAAATGTACTTTCCAACGATTAACGCTACCAAAACGGTAAGATAAAGCTGCCCCGAAGTGCATAAAAAAATAGTGAGCACTTTGGCGGCACTTGAATTTGGTGTTATGTCACCGTAACCCACTGTTGTGAGTGTTACAAAGCTATAGTAGATAAATTTTCCAAACTCATGAGCGGCTGTTATAGAAGAAGAAAAATTGAAAGCATTAAAATTAAAAAGTTCTAAAACCGAAGCCATTGACGCGCCAAAAAGCCCGAGAAATAGGTATCCGTTGATGGCGTTAAAAATGGTATCGTTATTTAACTTTAGGCAGGTGGCTACTTTGTAGATTGTTCCCATAGTGGCCAGCAAAAAGAAAAATGTAAAGAACAAATGCTCTGCAAAAAGAAGTGACTTCGGAAAACTCTCGATTTTGGTAAACCAGGCAAATACGATCGATACTCCGCCTACCACTAACTGAACTCGATAGAAAAAGGGTAGTTTAACATCGCTATATATTTCTAAAACGCAGATTGTCGTTAGCAGTATAGACACCAAAATTCTTTCAGCATCAGACCCTTCAAAAAAGGGCATTGTAAGAATTGATATAGAAAGGATAAAAAGCAGTATAGAAGACTTTTCAATATTGAATTTTCTGTCTTTAAAGCGCAGGCTTATCATAGAGATTGCAATAATTATTGCTGTAATTTAAGAATTTTCGTTTTCAGCGCTAAGCCCTTGTTGGTGTTGCGCGTGGTGCTTGCGTTAGGTTACCAACAAGTATGTACTATAATGAACCTTACTCACTACACTGCTTTCAATTAACGCTAATACAAATACTCCATTAAAGATAGTGCGATACAATCGCTAGGCTCGTTCACACTTGTTACAAATGAGGGCGTGTAGGAGAAGTTGTTCAAGTTTTTCAGACATGTACGAGTATAAAGTAATTCAAGAGCCCACCACTCCTCTCTTTCAAAAAGAAGCAAGTGGACTCTTTCGAAAGATAAGGCAAGAAAATAATATATAAAAGACCTTACCTTATTCCACTTATATCTTATTCTATACCCAACTTAACGAAGCATTTCTTGGATTTTTAACGATTGTGTATCATCTTGTTTATGGAAAATTAGCGCTTGTTGCATCATACAAAACAGGCAACCTAAATTACTATGCAAGGGCTCATAAAATACGGTACTCTTTTTATTATTCTATTGTTTGTATCAACTGTTGTGTTAAGTCAAGATTTAACCAAAAGCAGAAGAAGCAGTTATGTAACGCTGATCTATACACTCAATAACGAACAAGCAGGTATTCTGCATAAAGATATTTGGGATTTTGAAACTTCCTTTCTTACTAATCTCTACGACTCTTACCCTTCGGATTCTGCTTATCAAAAAGATTTACCCCTTGGGCATTACCTTTTTGTAAAAACAGTAGATGGTCGCTTAAGTATCGAACTAAAATCTGTAAATAATATCAGTATTCACATACTCAATAATCATCGTGATCTTATGTTGGTGTTTAATGATTCTACCGGCACTGCGCTTACTGATGTTATGGTGCATATCGGATCAAGAAAAATAAAATATTCTAAAAGTGTAAATGCATATAGGATAGCTACTTCCAACAAGCAAGGCTTCGTGCAAGTGGCCCATCAAGGTCATGTTTCCTATTTTAAAATTGAGCGGAGATACAACAATACATTTTTCGTGAGAACAGGAAAAAAAATAATCGGAACATTTCCGGTTAACTTTATCCTATCACCTTTCCTATATAGCACCCGAACAGTTAGCAACCTGATAAAAGGATATGGTGTATCTCCACCACGAATTTATTATCGAGCGAAAAATCTCTTTGTTCCTAAACCACACACAGGCTACATCGCATTTAACAAACCAATCTATAAACCCGGAGACACAGTAAAACTAAAAGCCTTTATTACTACGCGTAAAGGCAAACCTATCCGTAAACCTGTTGATGCTTTCTTGAGAAATTACTATTCATCAAGTGTTAATAAAAAAATTGGAACGGTACAACCCTTTAGCAAAGGAGCGTACCACTTGGAAATTCCTTTACAAGATAGTTTACAGCTTACCCTGGATAATGACTATTCTATAGAGTTTGAAAGTAAAAAAGGACACAGCTTGTTATCGTCAAACTTTCGCTATGAAGAATATGAGCTAAAGCAAAACAACTATTCTTTGCGAACAGATAATACGCTAAAGCATAAAGGAGGAATTTTATTTCTGAAAGGAGAAGACTCCAATGAAATGCCGCTCTACGACACAAGAGCGGAAATAGTGATAAGAACAGAAAAAGTAAAAAATTACTACGGGAATCAACTTTTTATTCCTGATACACTTTGGTTTCATAAAATAAAATTAGAACCATTAGGCGAAACGAAAGTAAGTATTCCAGATTCTATCATGCCCGCTGCTTCCTTGAGTTATGAAGCAATTGTAAGTTTCTTTAATGCAGAAAATGAACGTGTCGTAAAAACGGCAACGTTGGATTTTGAATATAAACCTTTTCCCCTCACTATCACAATAGAAAATGACAGTGTTGTGATTGGAAAGCTAGATGCATCAAATGTTGCAACTACTAATGCAACCTTAGAAACAACTGATAACGATGGGAACAATTCAAAGAAAGTAATTTCAATACCTTATAAGGAAAAGGTAAATTACTTTGCCAGATTCTATACAATTTATATAAATGAAGATCTTAATACCAGTGAAAGAAAAACAAGTGAAGAAATTGATTTAACAAACATTGAAGATAACGTTCAAGTATTTGCTAGTCGAACCTCTGATTCACTTTTTATTACTACTGAAAACACCAGAAAGATTCCACTCCGGTATTTTCTATTTAAAAACAAAAAGTTGATTGAAAAAGGAGAAACAGATAATCTTATTTTTAAAAGAAAAGCTCACTCATCAGATAACTACACCTTATCGATACAATACATTTGGGGTGGCCAACCCGAAACAAGAGAGTATGAAATAGGATTTGATAAAAACAATCTAGCCATTAGCATTTCGCATCCACAGCTTGTTTATCCTGGGGAGAAAACTAAAATTGACATTGCCGTTAAAGATGCTTTTGGTAATCCGGTAAAAGAGGTGGATTTAACCGCGTATGCCATCACAAAAAAGTTTAATAAACAAACACCACCATCAGTTCCTTATTATCCTCAGCGAAAAATATATCGAAATGCTTTTAATGAATTCTCATCTAAAAAAATAGAACAATCTGCTTCAAAAAGAATTGATTTTGATTACTGGAAAAAAACTATTGGGTTAGATAGTATGTTGTACTATCATTTTCTATTTCCTGAACAAGGCTATTTTGAATATAGATTAAAGGCAGACACTTCGCAGATTACACCCTTTGTTGTGAGCAATGGTGGACTTGATCCCATACACGTTATTTATGTTGATGGTCAACCGGTGTATTACAAGGAAGCTAATAAACATGATCCTTATTCTTTTGCTGTTAGTGTTGGTAAACATACCCTTACGTTTCGTATTAGAAATCGACTACTAACAATAAATGATGTTGATGTAAAGAAAAATGAAAAACTGATTTTATCGATTGACCGGCATAGTTTGCCAGCACAATGCAAATCAGTAGAGATGCCCTACAAGCTCACCGAAGATGAAATAAAAAAATTAAGTCGTTACTACATTTTAGTTAAATCAATAAACAATAACACCCACGCCTATTTGAAACAAGGATTGGCCTATCGATTACTAAGCAATCAAAATAGGTATTATAGCTATAATCCATACGAACAACTTGTTGGCCCCTTTTACCCAGGACCCATAACTTACGAAGAAAAAAAAGGAGATCAACAAACCTTCAATTACGAACCCTTTTATTCTTACGAGTTTAAAGATAAACAACTTAAACTTCGCACGTTGAAAATTGAAACCTACCTGAATAATTATTTTAGTTGGAGTTATGAAGAACCTCGACTGCATGATAAAGTTCTAACACTGAATGACATTAAAGAATTCTGGAAAAAAATAGAAGAGAACTCAATTCCTATTGAACAATTTTCAGATTACGTACCTACTTCTAAAAAAGTGGGGCGCGTGCATTTTGGTAACTTACCTTTCGACACGCGTGAACTCACTATTAAAGCAAGCTTTTTTGTAAACCTAAACAATCCCGATCATTACTTTGTATTTACAAAAAGCATGAATAATGTTTCTTTCGAAGCCGGTAAATACCTTGCTGTATTGGTATTCAACAATCGTCATTATCTAAAGATAGATTCATTAACCATTAAACCTTACGGTCAAAACTATTTTGATTTAAGTAAGTATGCATTGCAAGTCCCCGATTCATTTAGCGTTAATGTAATTCATACTATTTCTAAATGGTCGAGTACACCAAACTATGTGGTGAGAAACAGACAATTGGAGTTACAGCGAATCAGAGAGCTTTACCTTAAAGAATCTTCTTCTTCCTATTCATTTAATCACGTATTAAAAGGTAGAATTATTTCGGCTGATGATGGTAGTCCGTTGCCAGGTGTAAATGTGATTGTAAAGGGATTTACACTTGGAACTATTACAGATGAAAATGGGTATTATGAAATAAATTGTCCTAGTAATAGTACATTAGTTTTTTCATTTATAGGATTACAAACGCAAGAGAAAGCAGTTAATGGACTAAGTAATTTGGATGTATCATTAGCAGCAGACGTTACTCAACTTAGTGAAGTAGTAATTACAGGGTATGGAATAAATACAACAAAAAGAAACTTATCCTACGCAATGTCATCTGCGCTTTCTGGCAAGGTGGCAGGTGTAACTATTAGTGGTCAAAACCATGCTCTGCAAGACTCTGTATCATTGGTAATAAGGGGAACCGCCAGTATACAACAACAATCAGAACCACTGGTTATTCTTGATGGCGTTATTGTTAGACTTACGGATATTGATAAAAATAAAGTAACCGCCATACAAGTTTTAAAAAGTGAAGAGGCAGTCGCTCTTTATGGTGCCCGCGCAGCAAATGGCGTGCTGCTGTTTTCTACCAAACAAGGAGCAACAAAAGAATATTTAAAACAACAAGGTAAAACAGCATTAACCGTTACAGCATTAGAAGATGTGTCGGGAAATACACTTCGAAAAAATTTTAGAGACTATGCCTTCTGGAAACCTAATCTTAAAACAGATCAACATGGGAAAGCTTCATTCGAAGCAACTTTTCCGGATGATGTAACCGGGTGGAAAACTTTTGTACTTGGTGTTGGCTCGAAAAAAAGAACGGGGCAAGCAGAATCTACTATTCAATCCTATAAACCTATAGTGGCACAACTTGCACAACCCCATTTTTTAGTAAAAGGAGACAGCTCAATTGCTCTTGGAAAAATTACAAATTATAATCAAGGTGAAATTGAACTTGAAAGAACCCTAACACTAAACAACAAAGAAGTTGATAAGTCAAAAGTTGTTATCCATGATTCAAGAATAGATTCTATTCAAGTACATGCTGCAACCACTGATTCTCTATCGGTACTTTATTCTGTTTCCTATCAGCATTATACTGATGGCGAACTTCGAAAGATACCCGTTTACAATGCGGGCACACTTGAATCACTTGGAGAGTTTATTTCATTGCGTAATGACACAAGTATTACTTTACCTTTTAATAAAGCACTAGGGCCTGTAAAAGTATTTGCGCAAGCTGATTTAATGGATGTGCTTATACATGAAATTCAATTTTTAAAAAATTATCCTCACGAATGCAACGAGCAAGTAGCATCAACACTTATGGCATTGTTGCTGGAAAGAAAGATAATGCCTCAATCCGAAAAGAATACTGCATTAGAAAAGCAAATTCAGAAAAAAATTAAAAAGCTCGTGGCTAACCAACATGAAAATGGAAGTTGGAGTTGGTGGGGTTCTGCCGGAGGTAGTACATGGGTAACTTTGCATGTAGCACGCTGTTTAGACTTCGCGAAAAAAGAAGGATTTAACATGCCTTTCAACAAAGAAGAACTCATGAATTACTTAGCAAGTGAAGTTTCATATTCCTCCCTACACAATACACTCTTGATCTTTGAATACTTACTTGAACAAGGTGAAAAAATTCAAGTAAGAGAATTAGCCGATAGCTTACAAAAAGCACCAAAGGCTTCTATGCACCATAAAATTATGGCGCAACGATTACTTCAACTTTCTGGTGTAACACCCAATTGGAGTTGGATACATTCAGTAAAATCAAAAACAGTTAAAGGCAATTCTTATTGGGGTGAAGATTCTAATGGATTCAATCACAACCCAATTCTAACTTCGTTACATGTTTATAAAATGATGCTTAATGAAAATCCATTACAGGCAGAATTAAATAAAATACAAGGATACTTTTTAGAGAAAAGAAAGAAAAATTGGCGAAATACCTATGAATCTGCTTTGATACTGGAAGCTTTATTGCCACAACTTCTAAAAGATAAAAAGGAGCTAACTAAACCTAGCCTTACTGTAACTACCTCTATACCTAAAACAATTGATACATTTCCTTACGAAGAAACATTTAACAATATAGAAACGCTTACTATATCAAAGCGTGGTTCCGATCCAGTGTATTTAACAGCCTATCAAGAGATCTGGAATGAACATCCAGAAAGAGTAGAGAAAGATTTTGTTGTTACTACTAATTTTGAAGATGATAAAAATAAATTGCATGCAGGTAAACCAACTACACTTGTTGTAACGCTTGAGGTAAAGCGAGATGTTGAATATGTTTTATTAGAAGTTCCTATTCCAGCGGGAGCGTCTTATGATGGAAAGCCAATGTCAAGAGCTAATGGTGAAGTACATCGTGAATATTATTATCATAAAACGAACATCTACTGCGAACATCTAAAGAAAGGAACTTATCAATATAAAATTCCTATACTTCCGAGATATAAAGGGAAGTACAGAATAAATCCGGCAACAGCCGAATCTATGTATTTCCCCACTATTTATGGTAGAGAAAAGTTGAAAAGCGTTACTGTGGATTAAGTCATTCATCAATTCCACAAAAAAAATATGAAATTGAATTTATAAAAGGTAAACTGCTTTTGGAGAAAAAAGAAATGGGGAGTGATTCCCATTTCTTTTAATCTACTTCCTTAAATCGCTCATCACCGCACATCCTTACAATCTTCGGCATAAAAGAACCTAATACTTCAACTAATTCTTGTTGCGCATTCATTACTTGATGGATGTCTTTATAAGCCATTGGTGCCTCATCTAAACCAGAACCAATCAACTCTACTCCAGCTTGCTTCAAAAATTTATTCACATGCCCGGGTAAAATTGTCTCTTTCGCTTTTGTTCGCGACATCATTCTTCCTGCTCCATGTGAAGCTGAATGTATGGAAGCCTCGTTTCCCTTTCCTCTCACAATAAAACCAGGCGTTGCCATCGAACCAGGAATAATTCCTAGCACACCTTTTTGTGCCGGAGTGGCGCCTTTTCTATGCACAATAATTTCATTGCCCTGTGCATCTTTTTCTTTCCAAGCAAAGTTGTGGTGATTCTCAATTCTAGCAACAGGAGTTTCGCGCAATCCAATAGCCATTCTTTCATGAATTTGATGATGACATGCAGATGCATAGTCTCCTGCTAAATTCATAGCCAACCAATACTCCTGCCCTGCTTCAGAATCTAAATCTAACCACGCCAAATGTTTAGCATAGTTAGGCAACGTACAAGTTGCCATTGCAATTTTTGTATAATAACCAGCAATAGTTGCGCCTAACCCACGCGAGCCAGAATGTGATAACACCGCGAGATAAGAGCCGGGAATTAAATTATGTTCTGGTATGGCCGTTGTAATTTCTACTGTTCCAAACTCAACAAAATGATTGCCACCTCCTGAAGTACCAATTTGTTTCCATGCGCGATCTTTCAATTGTTTTACAATTGCAATTTCCGAAAACTCATTTCGTTCAAAGATGCTGTGATCTTTCGGTTGCTTAAAAGTTGCTGTTCCAAATTGTGTATTGTTAAGCAACATTTTTTTTAATGTTGCTCTTTGTTGCTCCAACATTGCTGTTGGTAAATTGTACAAAGTCATGCACATTCTACAACCAATATCTACACCTACACCATATGGTATTACTGCATTTTTTGTTGCCAACACGCCACCAATGGGTAATCCATAACCTTGATGTGCGTCAGGCATTAAGGCACCTGCAAGTGCAATCAGTAATTTTGTTGCTATTTCCATTTGCTGCATAGCACCTGCCTCAATCGCGTCCGCTCCATATACATGATATGGCACAGATGCTTCAAGTAATGAAATCACGTCTTCTTTAGGTATTGTTAATGCTTCAACTAATGGCAATAGGTGCTCGTTATCAGCGAAACTTTTTGGTTGAGCAAGAACTTGTTGCAATAAGGTTTTTTGTTCTGAAGCTGTTAATGCTGCTAATGGCCCTTGAAGAAGTGATAAGGCAATACCCAATGCCTTACCTTCTATAAATCCTATATTCAATAAATCTGATCCTGTTAATTTCATAAACTAAAGATTAAAAAAATGGCAACTAAAATTGTAAAATATTGCCAGAGCATTACTCCGGCAATATATTACTTACGTGGTACAAAAATGTCTTTCAATTGATCTACCAATTGATTGCCTCCGGATAAAGAGATATTACTAATCTTCTCAGCAATTTTTTCTACGTATTCCATCTCCTTTAACTTAAACAACATTGCATTGTCTTCCATCAACTTAGCGGTGTTTAACAAGCTTCGAGTTGAAGCTGTTTCTTCTCGCCTGGTAATCACATTAGCCTGCGCTTTTTTAGTTGCAATTAAAACCTGATTCATAATTTCTTTCACTTCTCCAGGCAAAATAATATCACGAACACCGCAATACTTAACTTCAACGCCTAATGCAGAAGCCTTATCCTTTACTCTACCCAATACATACTCCGCCATAGACTCTTTCTTTTCTAATAATTCATCTAATGACAAAGTGCCAATAAATTCGCGCAAGGCTAACTGCATTACGATGTATAAGTGCTTTTCGTAGTCCTTATTTTCTAATAAAGCTTTTTCTACATCTACAACTTTATACTGCGCAAAAAAATTAATCCGAATAGAGGCTTTATCGCTAGTTAAAATTTCTTGTCCGGAAACTTCTACTTGCAATTGACGCAAGTCTGCCTTTAAAACTGAAACTTCCTTTGCGTTTTTCCAAAAGTAATATTCACCTGGGCCCAATACTTTATCCATTTTGTTGTTCACAAACAAAATACCTTTTTCATAAGATTCAATTCTACACATGCGGATGTAAGGCACAAACTCCTTTCTCTTTAATGATTCCAAATCGATTTCTTCAGTAATCTCTACCTTACTCAAGTCTGCTTTAATAAAATTAAATTCAGTGGCACCTTTCCAGAATGCATATCTGCCAGCAACCAATACTGCTTTAAAGTTATTGTTCTCGTATTGCAAAGCAATTTCATTATCTCTCACTTCTACAACTTGTAACAAAGCTGCCAATGCTGCATCCTTCAATAAAATATTTAATTCAATAGAAGGAAAGAATTGTTTGGACATATCGTACTGCATTATTTCCTCGAAAGGAGTTAACCAATAACTGCCTTCAGTAACCACTCTGTTGTAGTTACCATTTCGGAATACTAATCCTACTTTACCGTTGTTAATTCTGATCCTTTTCATTGTACTATTTATTTATTGTTAAAAAATTCTGTTAAAGAAAGTAGTTCGGTTCAGTTCATCATTAAAAAAACGGAAGTGTGATTAAGCAACATTTATCGTACTAGTTTTTTGAAGAGCCCCCATGATTTTCTTTCAACCTTAGTTAAAAGCATTTCAAAGATGCAGTACAAAAAAGTATCTGGATGCGTGTTGTGGTATCCTTACACTTGCAGAGTTTTTCAAGATTCGTTCTCAACATTCATCAACCGAAATTGAATTGCATTGGAACCAGACCATCCTCGAACTACTTTCAAGGGACTCTTTTTAGAAGGAGTTAACTTCTCTTTTGGATTAACAGTCCATGCATGACCAATTATGCTTCCAAGATTATTAGTCTCGGGTGGGATTCGAACCCACATTTTGGCTTGTTGCTCTAACCGGCTGAGCTATCCTGATTGCTCAGGAGAGGGATTCGAACCCTCGTCACACAAGAAGAAAACAACTTGTAACAAAGCAGCATATTGGTTCCAACTGGGCCAACACTATGGCGCTATACTAAAGCGCTCATCAGGGCATTTGTTATTCGTTTTTTCCACGCTTCGTCCCAATTAATGGGAGAAGATTTTTAATTTCTGTTACCAGAAATAACATCATAAAAACTTATTGTGGGAATGATAGGATTCGAACCCATTTAACCAAAGGCATCAGATCCATCATCTGACTCAACTCACCAATGTTGACGAATTCCCCGCTAACCGCTGAGGGTTCAGCCTATATGCTGTCCCCTCACCGAGTCATCCAGCTGATGACACAACAAAGGTGATGGGTAAGTGCGCAGTCTTTTTGCGCACTTAAAAAAAATTACTTTTTTTATGAAAATATTTTTTATGCCTGTTAACAGAAATGCCCTTATTCGCTACCGAACCATCGATAACTGCTTAAAAAATAGACAACGCTCTTGGACATTGGAGGATCTTATTGATGCTTGTTCTGAAGCACTTTATGAATATGAGGGTATTGACAAAGGTGTGAGTCGTAGAACTGTGCAAATGGATTTACAACTTATGCGTAGTGATAAACTGGGTTACAACGCTCCTATACTAGTTCTTGAAAACAAATACTATACCTACGAGGACCCTGCGTACTCGATTACAAACATTCCACTAACTGACCAAGATTTGGGCAAGCTTACTGAGGTTATAGAAATACTCAGACAGTTTAAAGGCTTTAGCCATTTTCATGAGCTAAGTGGTATGGTGCAACGATTAGAGAGTAAAGTGTATTCCGCCAAAACCAATACCGGAACGGTTATTGATTTTGAAAAAAATGAAAACCTAAAAGGCATTGAACACATAGACACTTTATATAAAGCAATCATCAATAAAAAAGCTATTCTACTCAAGTATCAATCTTTTAAAGCACGTAGCGCTAATGATTTTGTTTTTCATCCTTATTATTTAAAAGAGTATAGAAATAGATGGTTTGTATTAGGTGTTAAAAAAAGAGATTCACCAATTCTTAACCTCGCGCTAGATCGAATTCTCTCTATTGAAGACTGCTCATTAAAATATATAACGCGTAAAGATTTTAAACCGGAGGAATATTTTAAACATGTTATTGGTGTATCCGTCAGTCCAAATGCACGCAATGAACGTGTTCTATTTTATGCTGATCGAGAAACTGCTCCTTACATTGTAACAAAACCTTTGCATTCTTCACAAGAAATTATTGAGGCAACAACTGACGGAACAATATTCGCAATTAACGTACAATTAAATTTTGAATTAGAGCGAGAGATACTTGGTTTCGGAAATAGAATTAGAGTGTTAGCACCAGAGTATTTCAGAAGACAGATTAAAGAAAACTTGTCGCAAGCATTGGATCAATACAATTATGATTTAAATCCTGGTACGTTAACCAATCAAATTAAAAAAATAGAGAAAAGAGGCTTTGCTTTATTTCAACATGTTTTTACCAGGAAAGAAATCAATCACTTAAGAAATCAAATTTACATACATCTTAAAGATGAAGAGAATTGGACGGATGAAATAAACTTACTTGATAAGATGCCAACATTAAAAACACTATTACGAAATAAAAGTTTAAACGACATATTGAAAAGAATCAATTCACACATAACAATTAAATCGGCACATAATGTAATACTTAGTCATAGCAAGATTAACACAACTTGGAAACAAGAACACAAAAAATATTCGGAGAAAGAAATATTGTTGATGATTGCATTAGATGATCTTACTGAAAAGAATGGCGCAACTGAAATTATTCCGGGATCTCAGAATAAAGTGTTAAGTAACCAAGAGATTAAAACCATTACTAACCATAGTATTCCAACCGTGTGTGAAGTAAACGTGGGTGGCACACTTTTTCTAAATCCCAAAACATTACAGCGAACGCTTATGGAGCAAGATAAAAATCGAGATAAAAGACTATTAAAGTTGTATTTATCGGAATAAAATCTGACACTACTTACATTATCAAACATGGAAATCATTTCGGTCTGACTCAAAAATGACAAAGAATATTTTTTTTATAGAATAATGAAAGATGAAATTAGACCTACCCATAAAATGCGAATCAAAAAAAGAGTACGAAAAGTGTTATTCCATCTAAAATAAAAAAGCAGTTACATGTGTTGTAACTGCTTGAATTTGAGTGGGCCTTGCTGGGATCGAACCAGCGACCACCTGATTATGAGTCAGGTGCTCTAACCGTCTGAGCTAAAGGCCCTTGTTTCGGGCTGCAATAATAAAGCATTTCTGCTTATTTCACAATGTGTAACCAATCTTTACAAACGGTTAATCCCGAAATTTGTACTTCGTAATAATAAACTCCTGCCGCTAATCCTTCTCCAGACCAATCGTTTTGGTAATCTTTAGACTGATACACCGTTTTGCCCCAGCGGTTTACTATACTTACACTTACCTTTTTACCTTGTTCGGTAATGGGTCTTTTGGTTTTTGCCGAAGCTACAATAAAGGTATCGTTCTTCCCGTCTTTGCTGCCGGGGGTAATTACGTTTGGTAATAACAACTGAAACGACTCCAGCACTTTGCTTTCCTGAAATACACAAAAATCTTTCTGGCTTTTTACTACAAAAGTGTAGGTTCCATCTTCAGGGTAAGAAAAACTGAATGTTCCTGGCGCAAAGGTTCGCCCATCGCCCGAAAATATTTCTATGGTGTAATCTGCCGATTCCAGATTTTGTATGGTGCCTTCAAAAAATGCATTTCCTTCGCATTGCGATAGTAAGCTAATAGAAAACTCGGGAATCAATTTTTGTATTACCTCTACCTTAACTGTGTCTTTATAACTGCAACCCGAAGGCTCTGTAAACGATACAAAATAGCTGGTGTTTACCCTAGGTTTAACTTGTGGGCTTCGTATGGTAGAAGTAAACCCAGGGGGGTCGGATGTCCAATTGAAACTTGCATTTCCATTTACTTGGATGGTGTACGTATCTTCTTCGCAAAGTTTGGCATCGTCTTGTACTTGAACCTGCCTGCCGGAAACCAACACTTGTGTACTAACCTGATCTGTTACCTGGCAAGTGCCCTGGTCGCGCACGGTTAACGTTACTGTATAGGGTGTTGTGCGAGGTGCAGTGTATTGATACGAAAAGGCAATTGTATCTGTTTTAATAATGGTTTTGCCATCGCCCATGTTCCACTCAAAAATTTCGCCACCAATGCTTTTGTTCTCGAATAAAATTTTCTCGGGAAGGCAAACTGCTTGCAACCCCGGTTGTGTTCGTTTAAGGTTATTCGTGCGAAGCAATGCTTTTAAAGTAGATAAATCAAATTTAAATATGGCATTGTTGCAATTTCTACTATTATTAACACGCGACCATGCGTTAGCAGTAGTAGGGAAATCATCAAAGCCTCCGCAACCTGCGCACACGGCATGGTATACTACTCCGCGCCTATCGAAGCGGCTGGTTCCACCATCTACGTGTATGTTGGCCACCTGCCCGCCTAAGAAAGTTGCATAAAGTAATTTGGTTGCGTTTTCGCCTAATACAATAAAATAAAAATCGCTTCCTGTAGTGGTACGTTGTTGGGCATCGGCAGTGGTGGGCATGTTTAAGGTGGTGCTATTCCAATATCTATTGGTAATATTTGTTCCTCCTCCCCACCCTGCCATATAAATATACCCACAATCGTTAACCGAAAATGCTGTAGGGGAGATATTGGGTATACCCACGCCTGAACCAAACACGGTAGAAAACCTACGCGTACTTAAATCGGGAGTAAAACTTTGCAGAAACTGCCCGCTGTTTGGGTTGTTGTATTTACCGGGGGTAATATCCATGGGGCCTTCAGTTTGGCCATATACATATACGTTATTTTCTCCATCAAAATCTACAAAGTATACCTGGTTGTAATTTGCGGTTCCGGTAAAGGTTGCTTGCAACACGGCTGATGTTTGCGGATTTACCTTAGCTATCCAACCATCGCCCTGGCCGGCATTGGTAGTTTGGAAAGCGCCACTTGTTACCGGAAAATTATCGCTGGTGGTACCCCCTCCCAGCAACAAGTTGCCATCAGGTAATATTTTTACAGAGTGAAGTGCATCTTCTCCTTCGCCACCAATGTAAGTAGACCATAGCAAAGTTGTAAGCTGCGGATTAAACTTTAACAAAAGGCCATCTTGTAGACCACCGTTAAAGGTATCGTCTGCGCTATTTACCCGAGGTACATCAGCCGATGCTGTAACAGTTGCAATGTATATATTGTTAGCATCGTCTATGGCTATATCACCCCGTTGTTCATCGCCATAATTTTTAGATAGCGGCCCTCTGGATGGGTTTAGGCCATCGTTATTTGTGCCACCAAAATAGGTAGATGTTAGCAGTTGTTGTCCGTTTTTACTAATGCGTGTAAGTACAATATCGGAACCGGAAGAAAAAAGTACACCGGCTGGGCTTATGGTTGGTCCACCGCGAAATGATTTATATGGAGCATTGGGTGTTAGCGGGAAATTAGATGAACTGGTTGTACCTAATACAATTAATTCGTCATTCTTATTTACTATCAAGCTATGCGGAGAATCGCTACCCGCTCCACCCAGATACGATGCCCATAACAAGTTTGTTCCTGCGCTATCGTATTTAAATATAGCGATATCGAATGCGCTAACAGCACTCGCATTGTTTACCTGAAAAGAGGAGGATGTGCGAGGTAACGTACCGAATACAATTAACTGGCCAGAAGAATTGATGTACGAATCTCTTACCACCCCGGCTGAGTAGGCAGTGCCTTTTTCGCCAGGTGTCGCTGTGCTACCCCAATTATCGGCAGTACCACCAGAGAAAGTAGAAAAAATTAACAGCGGATCGATTACTAAACTTTCGCATGAATCGTACCCATTCGGAAATTCGAACTGAACAATACCCTGGATTATTTTATAGCGAACTTGCACCATTACCTTTTTGCCATTCAGGTATTGCCAGGCTATTGGCTTTTGCTCGGAAATTGATAGATAAGGTGTGGAAACGTGTAGGGAACCGTTAGCAGCGTAGAGCGTGTCTTGCCCGGAATATTGCCATTTTATCTGCGCGGGGTCTGCACCGGCTGCCACTATCCAATCGTACTTTATATTTGGCCCTTGCGCGTATACAACAGCGTTAATTCCCGGGTAAAAGTTCTCGTAGGTAACATGTTGGTAGGCTCTTACTCCGGAAGCCCACTTTGTTTGATCGGCTCCTTGAAAGTAGTTATAGTAAAATGGTTCGGGGTTACCGGGCACAATGCGCTGCGGATTTCCATAGAGAAACTGAAGTTTTATGCGGTTACCTTCTATACTAGCAGGTTCCTTTGTACGGAGGCCTTCGTCATAAAAAACATCACCCGAGCTAAGGTGCTCTTGTTGTACCTTTCGCCCATCCCAAAACTCCATCAACAAACCATCTGCAGATAGGTACACGTTTCCGTTTGTATACTTGGCCCGATATTTAATATCGGCTTGCCACTGTCCTTTGTTTTCGATAAACGCTAGTGGCTTGGGTTTGGCGAAACTGCTGTAGGCTGTAGAAGCAATAAGGAAACATACAACTAGCTTTTTCATTACTACGTTATTTAGGTTTCTTTTCTTAACACCTGAAGGGGTGGTGTGTTTAGTACCTTTCTTAAATTTAACCATGCAATACCCATAGTTACAAGCACAATGCTAAAGAAGATAATGAGTAACTCGGGTAAATCGCTTGAAAAGGCTATTTCGAAAAAGAAAGTTGTTAAAAGCCAACCACTAAGTAACGAGAGCACAACACCTGTAAGGGCCGCCATTGTACCCAAATAAAAATATTCTACCCAGGTTATTTTATTGATGAACGAAGCGCTTGCCCCTAAGGTACGCAACAAAACATTTTCTTTTAAACGTGCATATTTACTATTGCTAACTGCGCCCGCTAAAACCACCAAGCCTGTAAGAATACTAAACAAAGCAAGGAAACGCACAACAAGCCCTAGTTTATCGAACAACTGCCGAATGGTACCTAACACTAAACGCAAATCTACTAACGATACGTTAGGAAAAGCCGTAACCAGTTCGCGTTGAAATACGGTTGCCTTGGCATTATCGCTAATAAAGGTAGTAGTAACAAAAATTTGTGGAGCAGGTTCTAATATTCCGGCCGGAAAAACAAATATAAAGTTGGGTGGGTCATTGCTCCACTCTACTTTTCTGATACCGCTAATAATGGCACGAATGGGTACACCCTGCACATTAAAGGAAAGGCTATCGCCAACATCTACCCGTAGGTTTTCGTGCATGCCTTCTGAAATGGTAACGCCAACTACATCGGTGTTGGGGTAACGTGTTTGTAAATTGCCTTTAAAAAGTTTTTCAGACTTTGTTAACGTATCTCTATACGTTACTCTGTACTCTCTGCTTAGTGCCCATGAGGGTATGCTATCGGTAGTATCGGCTTGTAATTTTTCTACTGAACTTCCTTTTAAATCCTGCAAGCGGCATGTTACAATAGGCACCACTTGCTGAACGGGTAATTTATGCGTTTGCATCAACATTAATACACCTTCTTTTTGTTCGGGCTGTATATCAAACAATATGGTGTTCGATCTATTTTCATTTCCGGTAAACTCTACCTGTGCCAGCATACTTTGTTCTACAACATTAAGGGTGGCAATTAAAAAGGCACCCATGCCTATGCTTACTACCAATAATTGTGTTTGGTTATTGGGCCTGAATAAACTGCTTATGCCTAAGCGTAGGGCAAATGATGCTTTGTTCGGAAAAAACCGTCTTAAACTTTTTAGGAGTATCCAGGCTACACCACTCAACAATAAAAAAACGAGTAATAAGGCTACAATAAATGCAATTGCGATTACCGCATTTTGCGTTTGCCACCATGTAAACAGAAAAGGAAAAAGCACAATTGCCAACCAGGCCGTTACTCTTACTTTAGAAAAACGTGTAATTACTTCATTGTTTGCACGCAGTACAGCTAGTGGTGGCACAAAACGAATGTTAACCAATGGTAAAAGAGAAAACAGAACAGAAACAACAACCCCTAATGCGAGGCCAAGCGCTACCGATGGCCATTGCACCGGCCAATTTGCATCTACCGGTAAATAGTTGGTAAATAAGTAAGGAACACTTTGTTGTATACCAATACCTAAACTTGCCCCTATAAAACTTCCTATAAACCCAAGGGCGGCTATTTGAATAAAATAAATTGAAAATGCCTGCCAGCCTGTAGAACCTATGCATCGCAGCAAGGCAACTTCTTCTTTTTTCTCGCGGGCATAAATATGCACAGCACTAGCCACACCAATACAACCCAACAACAATGCGATGATAGCCAGTAAAGAGAAAAATCTGTAAACAGATTGAAACCCAGAGCCGAGTCCGTCTTTTCTGCCTTGCACAGTTTCGAACGTGTAGCCATAACGTTTAGCTATACTTTGCAAGCGGTTTTGCAAGTCGGCTGTTTCTTTATCGCTATTTGTTTTTACATAATAGCTGTACTGTATGCGGCTGCCAAATTGCACTAAACCGGTTTCGTTTATGTTGGCCAGATTCATGTATACAGTTGGTGCAAATGTTGCAGCGAGACCACCACCGCCAGGTACTTTGGTTACTACCCCGGCAACAGGAAAAAACTGCTTGCCAATTTTAATGGTATCGCCAGAGCTTACCTCGTATTGTGTGGCCAACGTTTCGTCTAGCACAACGTAATTTTCATTTTTTACTTTTTCGTAAGCATTGGCAGGTAATGTTTTTAATTCTCCATAAAAAGGAAAATCTCCTTGCAGTGCCAACAACCGTATGAGCCTGGTTTGACCACTATTTTTAAACAACACCATCGAGGTAAGTTCCATCTCGCCTGCCAGCGCAAGGGTGTTGGTATCTAATACCGTAAAAATTTCGGCATCAAAAGCTTTATTCGAATTGATTACGAGATCGGCCCCCAGTAATTCTTTGGCATTACTCTCTATGTCTTGTTGTACAGAGCGGTTAAACGAGTCGAGAGCAACAACTGCTGCTATGCCCGTTATAAGTGCAGCTAAAAATAAAAACAACCGCGAGAAATTATGGCGAGCATCGCGCCAGGCCATTTTCCACACCCAGGTGTCGTTAAGTATATTTTTAGTGGGGCGAAGCAGTTTTATTTTATAGTCGATCACGCTTACAGTGTTTTAGAGTGAGAGGTTACATCTTCGGTTAATCTTCCTCCTTTCATTTTTAATATGCGTTGTGTTTGGTTGGCCAATTCTAAATTGTGCGTTACCAATACAAGGGTAGTTTTTTCTTCCTTATTCATCTGAAACAACAAACTGGTAATGTGTGTGGCATTTTCTTCATCCAGATTTCCCGTTGGTTCATCGGCAAATAAAATAGTGGGGGTGTTCATAAAGGCGCGTGCCATTGCTACGCGTTGTTGTTCGCCTCCCGATAATTGTGTTGGGTAATGGTGCAGTCTTTCTTTAAGGCCTACACGTTCCAGCAATTCTTTAGCCTTTTGTTTAACATTTTTTTCTCCGCGCAGCTCCAATGGTACCATCACATTTTCTAATGCAGTTAAGGTAGGTAAAAGCTGAAAGTTCTGAAAAACAAAACCAACCGACTGATTACGTAAAAAAGCGCGGTCGTCTTCGTTCATGTTGTTTAATCTAAAACCCATTAAAGCTAATGCGCCAGATGTGGGCACATCAAGCCCTGCACATAAACCTAGTAACGTGGTTTTTCCGCTCCCGGAAGGGCCGATAATCGAAACGGTAGTTCCCTTCTCGATTCGAAAGGAAACGTCATCTAAAACAGTAAGTTCTGAATTAGGTAAAATGTATTTCTTATTTACTGAGGTTGCTTCCAACACATATTGTTGCTCCATGAAAACCAGAATTATGATTAAACGTTAATTTTGATGCACGCCAGGATTTCCCGGCAAATAGTAATGATACATGTATGGTCGGTAAATTAGCTTTTTTTATTGCAACTATTTTGTTAACAAGTATCAACAAGCCAAACACCATCTTGTTTTTTGGCGATAGCCTTACTGCGGGTTATGGCCTTTCGGCCGAAGAAGCATTTCCGGCATTGTTGCAAAAAGAATTAAGAAAGAAGAAAAAAGAATGTGTAGTGATAAACGGAGGGTTAAGTGGCGAAACCAGTGCCGGTGGTGTAAGCCGGATAGACTGGATGTTACGCCAACCTATCGATGTTTTTGTTTTAGAACTTGGCGCAAATGATGGGTTAAGAGGTTTGCCTATAGAACAAACAGAAAAAAATTTGCAAAGCATTATTGATAAAGTAAAAAAGAAAAACCCAAACGCTAGGCTTGTAATAGCGGGCATGATGGTGCCCCCAAATATGGGCGAAGATTATTCGGCTAAGTTTAAGAAAATATTTCCTGCATTGGCCAGGCGAAACAATGCTACGCTTATTCCTTTTTTATTAGAAGGTGTAGCAGGCAACGAAAAGTTAAATCAGCCTGATGGCATACATCCAACCGCTGAAGGACACACTATTGTGGCAAAGCATATTCTTCCATTTATCGAGCCCTTAGTAAAGTAAAAAACTGGAACGCTCAAGTAGCTGATTTATCGGTTTGTAATGTGCTAAACACTTCATCAAAAATTACAGGCACAATTGCGTTCAACCTTAGCTTCGTATAAAATTGTACCAGCACAATACGCAACATTTACCCTTCGCAAGTTCATGAATACCAATTTTACGAAAAGAAAAGCGAGGAGATAAAACAAAAAAAGTGCGAGGATTTCTCCCTGCACTTGTGCCCAGGACTGGACTCGAACCAGCACACCTTGCGGCACCACCCCCTCAAAGTGGCGTGTCTACCAATTTCACCACCTGGGCAGACATTTTTAATCGGGCTGCAAATCTATAATCTTTCCAGATTAAAGCAAAAAAGGTAATATTTTAAAGATTTTTTAACACAGAAACGATGGTCGATTCATACTTTTTGTATATTCGTGTTCCGCATTTAGGAGCCCATCTAATTTCCTAATTGCTGCACAACGAGTGTAAAAGCTGTCTCAGGCGGAGGCAGCTTTTATAATTTATACCCTTTTTTTTCGAATGCTTTTTAACTTCTGGCAATACTGTTAAATTGTCACTTATGCTATCTAAAAAATGTAAATATGCAATCCATGCTTTGCTTTATTTGGCCGAGCGCTACCAAAAAGGACCTGTACACATTCAGGAAATTTCAGAAGAGCAACGTATCCCAAAAAAATTTCTAGAAGCCATACTACTGGAACTGCGTAACGCTAAAATTTTACATAGCAAAAAAGGTAAAGGCGGTGGATACTATTTATATAAAAGTCCGGAGGAGGTAAACATGATTGATGTTATTCGCCTGCTCGATGGCGCCATTGCCATGTTGCCTTGTGTTTCGCTACATTATTACGAACCCTGCGATGAGTGTAAAAATGAGGCATCGTGTGGCATACGCGACACCTTTATTCAGGTACGCGATAAAACATTAAGCATATTAGAAAAAAGTACACTTGCCGAAATGCTTAAAAGACAACATCAGTTAAATGTCATTTCTTAATCTTTGTTTTGTTATTAACAGCAGAACACTATCTTGCGCGCTTATTTTTAGCGCATGGCATTTCTCGAAAAAAAATTAAAGGTTAAAAAATCTACTTTGCCCAACGCAGGCAAAGGGTTGTTTACTACAGTTGATATTCCTAAAGGAAAACGTATTGTTGAATACAAAGGCACTCGCACGGTTTGGGCCGAAGTAGAAGATGATGACGGAAAGAATGGGTATATATTTTACATCAACAGTAAAAACGTAATCGATGCCTTGCCCCATAAAAATGCTTTAGGAAGATACGCCAACGATGCACGCGGTATTACCCGCGTAGATGGCATAAGAAATAACGCCCAATACATTATCGAAAAAGGCAGATGTTATATCGATGCCATGAAAAACATTGAAGCCGGAGAAGAAATTCTTGTGAGTTACGGTGCTGATTATTGGCGTGTGATTAAAGAAAACTTAGGAATTAAATCTAAAAAGAAAAAGACGAAGAAATCTGAAAAGAAAAAACAAGCTTCCGCAAAAAAGAAAAGTAAAAAGAAATAAAACTTTAACGGTTAGCGATTAAAAGAAAAGCGGAACTGTATCCGCTTTTTTTATTGTAATAATTTCGAAATTTCCAGCGCTGCGCCTTCGGCATATTGATCGTATTCTAATTGCTTACAAAGTTGATAGTACGCTTTCCATAACTTAACGGATGATTTGTTAGTTTGGATGGCCTCAGCTAAAATCTCATAGGCATTGAATTTATCTTTTTTAACTACTTGCTGGTAAAATGAAGCACCTATAATACCATCTTCAAAAAATGCATTGGCATTTGCCAAATACTGAAAATCTTTTTCTGCCTCCTTTGCATTTCCAGCCGCTTCCTTTAATAAACCTTCAAAATAAATTTTATACAATTTATATCGCAAAGGAAAAATTTGATCTTTCAGTTTAGCAGCCAATACATCCAAATCGCCCAACTCTGCTATACATAACAAAGTTGCCATGTCTGCTTCTTCTTTTAAGCGTACTTGGTTGGTTAAGGATGACGCATCCTTAGCATATAACAAAGCTTGCTTAGTATTGCCTAAATCGTAAAACCGATTTGATAAATCTAAAAATGCTCTGGCTTTCATGTTTACATCGGCCATAGAAGCTACTAACATCTTATATTTTGTTGTATCAGCTAGTTTTACCTGATACCGTAAATATTGATATTTATCTGCATCAGTCATGGTAAAAGGATTTTGAATGCTAAGCTGGCGCAGCAACTTTTCTGCTACAGCTTTTTCTTGTACCTGCCCATACAAACGAACAGTATCCCAACTGATTTTAGCCTGAATGAATTGTTGCGCTTCTGTTTCAGCTATTGCTACATAATAATTTGCCTGCGGATGATTATAGTTTTTTGCAAAACGAAATGCGATTGCTGCACCTCGTGGATTTTGTTGCTCCAACATCCACAATCCGATTATAAAATTGTATTTCCCTTGGTTTTTTGCACTTATAAAAGATAACTCGCTCATAATTTGCAAGGCTTTGTTTACTTGTCCTTGCATGTAAGAAGCATGCGCAAATGAAGAAAGCAAAGTTTCACTAAATGCAATATTAACAGAGTCTCTGATTATCTTCTCTGCTAGTAAAAGCTGACGATCTTGCAAGACAAAAGATTTCTGCAATAAATAATTATTTAGCAACGTAGCTGTATATAAATTTAAAGCCTGCGAACTATCAGGTAAGTTGCCGTGTGTATACTTGGTTTTAGTTAGTGCCGCTAAACCTAATAAATTTGCTTTTACGTTTGCGGGTTTAGTGTCAAACTCCATCTCAATTGAATCGGCATACAATGGCAAATACTCTTGCGCTGCAATTCCTATAAAATTTGCTTCTGCTGCCGATTTTGTTTTCTTATCGCCTCTTGCCAATTGTAAAAAATAAAAAGCAGAATCCAGATCGTGTACTTTTCCGTACTGAAACCCTGCATTTACCATTAGGCGTGTTTCTGTTGGAAATGCCTGCAAACCTTCTTTTAATTTTTCTATAGCTTTAAAGGTATTACTCTCCCAATTATAAATATTGGCATCGTTGGCAAACGCAAAAGGTGCCGCTTTCTTAATTTGTGCTCTCTTATAATATTCGTGGCTCAATTGCCATTGGTATTCTCCGGAATAACGGTATCCTATAGTATAAGCCGAATGGTGGTTATTGTAACTGTAGTTTCTTCCTTGCTCGTAATAACTTTGTGCCACATCGGGTCGCTCAATCTCCACATACAAATCGCCCATAGTGTTCCAAAAACCGGCTAATGCCTCGTAGGTATAATTTCTCCAATTGTTTAAAAACAACAAGGCCAATGCAATGATAATCGCGCCTAACTTAAAGGTTTCATAGGGCATTCGGTTGGGTTTGTATAAAACTTTCCAAACAGATAAGTTTTTGTCTGCCACCCCTAAAAAATTAGAAAGCACATACAATAAGAAAGCTCCGGCCGAACCGATGAAAATAAAAATTGAAACTTCTTTCCAGGCTTGAAGCGGTGCATCTTGGGAAGTTCCGGAAAGAAATAAAAAGAATGACAGACTGAAACATAATAAGATGATATAAAAGAATGCACCAAAAGGTTGAAAAGGCATGATGTTACCATAGCGGGCTTCGCGGTGTTTCCAACCCCAAATGCCAAGTATAGATGATACAATAAAAAGAAAGTGTATATCAAAAGTAAAAACAGAGATATCAATAACTTTAAATTGTTGTACATACACAAGCACAAGATTTAAAATATACACAATCATAATAACAAGAAAATGGCGCATGCCCGAAAAACTTTGCTGCGAACCCGTTAAGTAAAGAAAGATGGCAGGTGTTTCTTGGGCAATTACAAACACAAACAACACTCCAATAACCAAACCCGCGGTATAGCCAGTAACGGACAGATATAAGAAAGGAAGTGGAACTTGCGCACCTAACAAGATAGAACCTAAAACTACAACCGTAATACCTGAAAAAGTTAATAAGCGTTTCTGAAAACTCCACTCAGGTTTAAATTTATTGATGTAATAACTCGCCAGTGTAAATGAAGCAATAACAAGAACAGGAAACCATTGGCCCGGTAAACCAAAAACTTTTAACACCTCCAAACGAAGGCCTACTAAAAATAAAATCAGCAAGGTTAACCCCGCATAATAAGAAAAACGCTCTAATGCAGAAAAAATAGTTTGCATGTAGATAAAACACAACCACATTGCCCCTACATAAAGATAGGCTGTAAACAAATGTGGGTTTAGTTTTCCTCCCTGAAAAAACTCGAAGACAACATAAATAGAAGCAGGAATAGTGATGGTAAAATTACCAATAGTAAACTCGTGCAAAGCAATTTCAATTTCTTTTTGCTCTTGAAAGGATTGCCATTGTATAACAGCATCCATACCCCAAAAGAAATAAACTGCGGATCCAATCAAACACAACGAGGCAAGGCCTACTAAAACAAAATAATGGAATCTAAATTCTTTATTCCAGTTTTTCCAAAACCATCTTTGCTCTTCCATCATGCTTTGTTATCAATAACTTTGTTTACTAGAAAAAACTGTTCATCTTTTTGCTTAGCATGCGCTAAAGCAGCCTCGCGCAAAATCATATTTCCTCTTACATCTTCCCGCATAGCATTTATTTCATGCGACATGTTGAGTAATGGATCCACATCATCTGTTTTTACTTCTTGCAATTGCGCTACCCAACCGATAATCTGAGATAAATCCTCTGTTAACTTTTCTTCTTGTTCAGGTTTTATCTCTAGCTTAGCCAATTCGGCTAGCTTGTATAACGTAACTTTATCTATTTTCATAGTATGCTTCAACCACTTTTACGTGAGAATATCTTTCTTCCAACGATGATCTGATTTTTTGAAAGGCTTGCTCTTTCAAAGTTGGTAAATCCTGCATCGTTAGATTATCTGTTTCGATGGGTTCGTGAAAAACTATTCTGATAGGATACCAATTGAATAATATCCATTTTTCATCGGGTAAAATTTGCCAAATGTTCACGAGGGTTACCGGAACAACAGGTACTTTTTTTTCGATAGCAATTTTAAAAGCACCATCTTTAAACGGAACCATGTGTGGCGCTTGCTTGGTTAAAATACCTCCTTCCGGAAAAATCACTAAACTCTTTCCTTCATCAATTGCCTGCATGGATTTTATGAGCGTATTTACTCGGCTCGATATACTGGCACGATCAACTGTGATGTGTAATTTTTTATACATGTATCCAAACAAGGGAAGTTTCTCCATATCATTTTTACCAACGAAAACAGCATTGATCGGATTTAAACCCATCACGGCAATATCAAAGTAAGAAAAATGATTAGCCACAAAAACATATTGTCTTTTTCTAAGTTCAGTTTTATGGTGTACAAAAAAAGGCATGAATAACATAGAAAAATAAACCTTTGCCCAGATACGGTTGATAACACCCGTTAAAAAATGCCATTTAGGATAAGCTATCGGAATCAGAAAAAGGGGAAATAACAAAAAGAATAACAAAACAAAAATAACGCAGGCATATATGGTATAAAGGAATCGAATTGCCAGAAAAAGAATTTTCATCTTACTGCTTATTGATTTTTCCTGTGTTGCCAATTAACAAGAGATTTTTTTGTCGACCATCTATATACTTAAATCCGCTCTGATCGAAGTATCCATCTTCCTCTAATTTTATTTGAATTTCTTTATTCCACTCTTTTATTTTAATGGTTGCATTTAATTCTATTGAATAAGCGGTTTCGTGTTTTAATGTATACTCGCCTGTAAACGGAACTCCATTTTGCATATCCCACATACCAACCGGCATGCCGGCTGCATGCCCATGATACCCGATTGGGTGTGAATAAATACTGGGCACAATGCCTTCAGCAATTGCTTGTGCACGGGTTGCTGCTAAAATCTGATTACCGGTTTTACCAACAACAAAATTACTGGTTAAAATATCTTGTAATCTATTTCCTGTTGCGAGAGCTTGCTTTAGATATTCCGGAGCATCGTTTTCATCAGCTCGCAATACGTAAGCATGTTGTTGTGTATCTGTATTTAATCGTAAATAGGTGATACCAAAATCTACATGCAATAAATCTCCTTGCATAATAACAACAGGTGTAGGGCGCTTTACAAAAATAGCATCGGGTTCGTTTCGCGAAATTGAAACAGAAGGTTGAAACCATGTATCTAATTTCAATTCTTTTATGCGTTCTCTGTACCACCACACCACATCGTCTGTAGTAGTTACACCGGGATGTATAACTTTATCTGAAAATCCTTCAGCAATAATATCATGCGCGATTTTACAAATGTGCTGGTAGATCGCCATCTCTTTTGTAGTTCGTGTTTCGAGCCAACTGATAGCCAAGCTTTCTGCAGAGACAACACGTTCAGCCATTTTTCTGGATAGTGAACCCACCAACTGTTCATAATCGTTAGCGCTGATGCCATCTGCCAAACCAACATGCCGAGATTTATTCACGCCAATTTTTTTCGGATTTCGTTCTTCAATTATTTTGGCTACTTGTTTCCATTGGTCGGGTTGCGCATCCGGATCCCAGGCGCGTTTAAACATGGTGCCGACATCGTAGCGGGCCACCGCCAATAATTCAACTTCATTTCCTTCGCCTTTATCAAACGCCACTAATATGGTGGTTCGCCTCGCAGCAAACCAGGTAGCTGGTAATAAAGTTTCGATTACCGGATCTTCATTATATTCTCTGGAAATCACCACCCACATATCGATGCCATTGGCGCGCATTAATTTGGGAAGTAAATTTTTCAGTCGATCGTTCAACACATCATCTATTACTGCTGCTTGTTCTCGTTGCGATAATACAAGAGGTTGTGCCGATACATAAACCTGAACAGATAGTAAAATAAAAACAATAGAATATAACTTTTTCATACTGCGGTTTGGGCCTGCAAGGTAGGCATTAATTCAGAATTTCAGGGATGATGAAACATTCTTCCTACTTGTTTAATGGCATCTTCTCTTGCCTTCGTTAAAGGTTCTCCGAAACTTAGCCGAAGGCAATTAGAAAACTTACCGCTTGCCGAAAAAATTTCGCCCGGTACAAACCCAATTTTTTGTTTAAGAGCTTTGTTAAAAATCTTCCAAACATCAGTTTGCTTGTTCAATTCAATCCATATTACAAAACCACCGGAAGGCCGTGAAATTTTTGCAGACTCCGGAAATGAGGCTAAAATTACTTGCATGTATTTTAACCAATTGCTGTGCAAATTTTTTCGAAGATTGCGCAAATGTAATTCGTATCGGCCATGTTCTAAAAAATGGGCGATAACAGCTTGTGCTAAGGTGTTGGTAGAAACAACGTGCATTCTTTTTAATGCAATAATTTTTTCTGTGAATTTACCCGCAATGGTATACCCCAGTCTGTAACCGGGCGCTAATGATTTTGAAAAGGAAGAACAATAAATTACCATTCCTTTTTTATCAAAGCTCTTGCAGGTGCGCGGGCGGTTAGTACCAAAGTAAAGTTCGCCATAAATATCGTCTTCAATTAATGGAATTTCTTTGCTCGCCAACAACTCAACCAATTTCTTTTTGTTGGCATCGGGCATGCAACTTCCGATAGGGTTATTAAAATTGGGAACAAACAAACATGCTTTAATGGCAAAGCGTGTGATAGCATTTTCTAAAAATTGTAAATCAATACCATGTTGCGGATCGCATGGAATTTCAACCACCTTCAATCCCTGACTTTCCATAATTTGAAAAATAGCATGATACGTTGGCGATTCAATAGCCACAGCATCGCCCGGTTGGGTTACTGCTTTTATGGCCAGCGATAATGCCTCCACACATCCGGCAGTAATAACTACATCATCTTTTCCAACGGCACCACCCCAGTTAAAACTGAGCCGGGCAATTTGCAAACGCAAGTTGGCATTGCCTTTCACTTCTTCGTATTGCAAAATTTTATCAGGCTGTTTTCGAATTACATAGTGCGCTGCTTTGCTCAATTTAGCAACGGGTAAAAAGGGAATACCCGGAGAGCCAACAGCCAGGTTAATCATACCGGGTTGAAATAAACGCTGGTACACATCTTCAATCATTTCACTGGTAGAAACAGGTCGGGCTACCTGTGTTTCTTTTGCCATGCTTGGCATAGCCGGGAAATGTTGAGTAGAAAATTTTACATAATAACCCGATTGGGGTTTAGCTTCAATTAACCCTTTGCTCTCTAAATAATAATACGTTTGATAGGCAGTTGATAAACTTACTCCTTGCTCCTGACTGAGCGCGCGAACAGACAATAATTTATCGCCTAACTTTAACGATCCTTTCTGAATCAGTTTTTCAATCCTCTCTGCTACTTCTTGGTACAATACCTTTTGCATACAACTGATATGGTTAAAATAATCAAAACTGAAACTGTTATGCTTGCGTTAAATTAAGCAGTTTTGTAAAAAATACAACCTAATGAAATCAATTTTCGCCATTCTCCCCTTCTTCTTTGCCTTATCATCATTTGCGCAGGTTCATCCTGTGGAGCAGTTGGATAAACAACTTAATGCCTATATAATCAACCATGATAAAAAAAGCGCAGAAGGTTTGTACCATGATTTATTTGTTTTGCAAGCATCGGGTGGCATAAAAAAATACAAAAAAGATATGGTAAGTGATATCGAAAACAAAGCTCTAACTTTAGAAATAAATGAAACCAGTGATGTAAAAATTATAGAAGAAGGCAAAACAGTTGTGTTAACCGGAATACTCAGGCAAAAAGGAACATGGAATGGTAAATCGTTTGATTACACGCTGATGGTTACAGATACATGGGTTAAAACTAAGAAAGGATGGAAACTGCTGGCAGGCCATGCATCCAAAAAATAAAATGAAGAATGAAGAATAAAGAAAATGTTATTACTGCTTACATCGCTCTTGCACTTGTTTGCATAATTTGGGGCACAACTTATCTCGCACTAAGAGTAGCGGTAACAAATTTTCCTCCTTTTATATTCTCATCTATTCGACAGATAATAGCAGGTATAATTTTGTTGCTGATTATTAAATTTTACCTGAAAGAAAATTGGCCTGCAAAAAAAGTTTGGCTAGCTCAAGCCTTTGCCGGTTTGCTGATGATCACGTTTGGTAATGGTTTGGTAGCATGGGGAGAACTCTATGTAAATTCCGGTTTGGCTTCTATCATTTGTTCTATCATGCCTATTTGGGTTTTAATCATCAATCTGTTTATTTCATCTGCTGAAAAACCTACTTGGCAAACTATACTAGGTATAACGTTGGGCTTAGTTGGTATTGTATTAATTTTCGGACAAGACCTAGCAGGATTTAACGAACAAAACTATACACTAGGTATTGTGGCAATTGTGATAGCCAACATCAGCTGGGCATACGCCAGCATTTGGGTAAAAAAACACCATCAAACTTCTTCACCTTTTTCTAATGCTGCCATTCAAATGATTTGCGGTGGAGTAATGTTAGGTGTGCTGAGTCCGGTTGTTGATGATTACGCAACTATCCATTGGAACGAAGCTTTCTTTTACTCAATGGTGTATTTAATTGTTTTCGGAAGTTTAGTGGCTTACACCTGTTACGCGTATGCTATTAAACATTTACCCATGACTTTAGTTTCCATGTATGCCTATATCAATCCGTTGGTAGCTGTTTTTTTAGGATGGATTTGGTTAAACGAAGAAATCACCAACAGCACAGTGTTGGCCATGTTTATCACATTAGTAGGTATTTATCTTGTTAACTACGATCAGCAACGAAAACTTCGGCTTTCAAAAACAATAAACAACCAAAAAGAAAAAATGGAATATGCAGAATAAGGTTACTATACATCCATTCGAAAAAAAGTATGCACTTTATTTCGAAACCTTAAACCGTGCATGGATCGAAAAATATTTTTGGATGGAACCCATCGACTTCGAAGTATTACAAAAACCGGAAGAAAATATTTTACAACAAGGTGGAAAAATACTTTTTGCAGAAGTACAGAATGAAATAGTTGGCACTGTTGCTTTAAAAAAAGTGAACCACTCAACATTTGAGTTTACAAAAATGGCTGTGGATGAAAAACACCAAGGTAAAAAGATTGGTTGGCAACTTACCGAAGCTGCCTTAACCTTAGCAAAACAAGAAGGCGCAACCGAAGTTATTTTATATTCCAACACCAAATTGGCTAGTGCCATTCACTTGTATCGTAAATTCGGATTTGTAGAAGTTCCAGTAGACGGACCATATAAAAGAAGTGATATAAAAATGAGAATTGCCTTATAAAATTAGTATGCAAAAAAAATTTACTCCTGAAAGTGATTTAGAAAATCTCCATCTGTTAATGGAATTAACCCATGCAAGTGCCCTGGAACGATACACTACCATTCGTGAAGGTAAACCAGGATTATTGGTTCAGCATATACAACAACTTACACTTACACAAAATGGAATAGGTACAGAAAAAGTTTTTGATTTTTTTAAACAAGAAGTAGTTCCTCATTTACATGCCGGAGCCGGACCGCGGTATCTAGGTTTTGTTACGGGTGGCTCAACACCCGCTTCTATGCTTGGCGATTTTCTTACTACCATTTACGACCAGAATACTTTTGGCTTTAACGATACGGCAGCTCCTGGTATAGAAAAGCAAGCCTTATCTTACTTAAAAGAAATATTGGGTGTAGCACCATCGTATTTTGGAACATTTGTAACCGGAGCTACGCAAGCAAATTTTGTAAATCTTGCCATTGCGCGCCAATGGTGTGGTAAACAAAAAGGAATTAATGTTGCCCAAGAAGGCTTATCCAACTTAAAAATAAAAATTGTGGGTGCAACCCCACACTCTAGTGCGTATAAATCTATTTCGATGTTGGGATTAGGAAAACAAAATATCGATGTAATCGATACATTACCGAGCAGAGAAAGAATGGATGTTGGTGCATTAAAAAAATACCTAGAGAAAAATCAAGAACATGCCATCATTGTTTTAGCTAGTTCTGGCACAGTAAACACTGGCGATTTTGACGACTTAGTTGAAATTGCCGAATTAAAAAAACGATTTAATTTTTGGTTACATGTTGACGGTGCCTTTGGAGCTTTTGCAGCTTGTTCGCCAGAACGTGCGCAACTTATGCAAGGTATTAATGAGGCAGACTCCATCACCGTAGATGCACACAAGTGGTTGAATGTTCCTTACGATAGCGCCATGCAATTTACCAAACATAAAGAACTACAGGCAGAAGTATTTCAAAACAGTGCTGCGTATCTAGCTACACAACAATTCAACGAATTTTTTCATTACACACCGGAGAACTCGCGCAGATGGCGCGGTTTACCAACATGGTTTAGTTTATTAGCGTATGGAAAAAATGGCGTACGAAACATTATTGAAACTAATTGTACACTAGCCTACCAACTTGGGGAGTGGATTAAACAATCCAACCAGTATCAACTTTTATCTCCTGTTCATTTAAATATTGTTTGTTTTACTTTACAACCCGAAACCACTAAAGAAAACATTCAACACTGGTTAGACGCTGTACGCGATGATGGTCGTGTGTTTTTTACACCAACCGTTTACAAAGGAAAACCTGCTGTTCGTGCTGCCTTTTCTAATTGGATGACAAACGAAGAAGATTTAAGAATTATTCAACAAACACTCGAAAAATTTTCGTTAAAAAATGTATAATTCTAATAAGCCTTCCCCGATTTATAAACAGCTAACCTTGCTTTTGCTTTGGGCTTCTTTATCTTTACTTCAAACAATCTAAAGATGATCAACATTCGCACAACAACACAGTCTGGCATTGATAAAGTAGATTTTACACAACTCGGTTTTGGTAATTACATCAGCGACCACATGGTTGTAGCAGATTATAAAAATGGTAAATGGGGTGCAGCAGAAATTATTCCTTATGGCGATTTACTAATGAGCCCGGCCATGTTGGCTTTGCATTACGGACAGGCCGTGTTCGAAGGAATGAAAGCATTTAAAATGGAAGATGGAAGAACCTGTTTGTTTCGTCCGCAAAAACACCATCAACGATTAAACAGATCGCTTGCCAGAATGTGTATGCCGGCTATTCCGGAAGAATTGTTTATAGAAAGTTTAATTGCACTTTTAGAAACCGATAAAAACTGGATACCCAATGGTGAAGGTGATTCGCTGTATATAAGACCAGTTGTTTTTGCTACTGAATCAAGATTAGGTGTAAAAATTTCTGACGAATACAAATTTGTAATCATGACCAGCCCCGTTGGCCCCTATTTTACCAAACCAGTAAAAGTAAAAGTAGAGGAACAATATGTACGCGCTGCCGAAGGTGGAACCGGTTTTGCAAAATGCGCAGGTAATTATGGAGGTGCATTTTATCCGACACAATTGGCCAGAGAACAAGGCTACGACCAGGTATTATGGACAGATGCCAAAGAACATAAATACATAGATGAATCGGGTGCCATGAATGTGATGTTTGTTTTAAACAACGTATTGGTAACGCCTAAGCTTTCCACATCCTTATTAGATGGCATTACCCGCGACTCTATTTTACATTTAGCCGATGAACGTGGTGTTTCAAAAGAAGAAAGAAAAGTAAGCGTGGCAGAAATAGAAGCAGGTTTAAAAAACAAAACATTAACCGAAGCATTTGGAGTAGGAACCGCTGCAGTGGTATCTACTATTCAAACTATTCATATTCACGGAACGGATTATCCTATTCCGCTTCCCACCGAAAATTCTTTTCAACTAAGCGTTAAAAAACAATTACAACAAATCCGAAAAGGCATTATAGCCGACCGTTACAATTGGCTTCATATTTTATAGCATGAGTAAAACCATACAGCAAACTCCCAATACAACCATTAGCAGGCTTGCAAAGCGAGCGAGCTACGATGTACAAACCATTCATACTATTTTAGACGAGAGTTTGGTTTGCCAGCTTGCTTTTATACGCGATCAAATACCGGTTAGTATTCCAACGGGCTTTGTTAGGATAAATGATGAAATTTACATTCATGGTTCTGTAGGTAGCTCTTATATGCGACAGTTAGCAACGGGGCAAGATACAGTATGTATCAGCGTAACGCACCTCGATGGATTGGTTTTAGCGCGATCAGCTTTTCATCATTCTGTAAATTATCGTTCGGTTGTAGTGTTTAGTAAAGCACAGTTGGTAACAAACAAAACAGAATTGTATCAGGCATTAGAACTATTTACCGAAAAAGTACAACCTGGCCGCTGGGCAGAAATTCGCAAGCCAACCGAAAACGAATGGAAAGCCACCATGGTGCTGAAATTTAAAATTGAAGAAGCCTCAGCAAAAATAAGAACCGGGCCACCCAAAGATGATGAAGAAGACTACAACTTATCCGTTTGGGCCGGCATCGTTCCGTTAAAAACAATAAGAGAAGAAGCTATACCCGACCCTGCCTTAAAACAAGGTGTTGAAAAACCGGGTTATCTACTATAAATAAAATTATGCACGCTGTAAAGTTTATTACACCCGGAGTTGCCATTGCTATGGCCATTGGGCTAGTTTTGTTTATCGTTATTTACAGGGCCATTTTCAGGTCAAAAAAATGAGTTTTACTTAAAATCCTTTCAAAATTCTATGCAAACAATTGCATAAATCCGAAACAATTTTGGATTTAAGGCGTTAATAGTATAGCTTTGACTTATTAAAGTAATGCTATTAAACAAAAACATATTGATTTCACTCCTGCTGATAGCCTTCATAGGCCTATCGGGTGAATCGTATGCAGGCATTGCAAAATCAGAAAGATCTGTTGAAACTGAAGAAATATGCAAGGTTGAAACAGAAGAACAAAAAATTGCTTTTGTAAAAGTTCGTAAGCAAAGCATTAAGATATTTACAAGACACTTCCAGTTAAAACAAAAGTCGAGAGCGTTTAACATCGCAGTTAAATCCGGATACCGCGACAGCTTCTGCTCTAATAAACAAAATCATTACCTCCAATTCCGCAGATTACTAATTTAAACAGTGTTGTTTTTTTGCGATTAATCTTAATCGAACATAAAACTCAACACTATGAAAACTATAATGCTGCTGATAGTACTTGTTATCGCAAGTCTTCAGGTAAATGCACAAAAATCTGATAAAAAATCTTACACCATCACATTCGAAGCGCAAGCCAATAAAAAGCCTTTGCTTGCGTGCGAAGATTCGTTTTCTGCGTGGCTGAAAAAGTCCAACAGAAATACTCATCAATTGATTGCTTCTTTTCAGCCATTAACAGAACTATTTGTTCCGGTTAAAAATGTTTCCAGCGATCTTTCTCCTTCTATCAAACTTGTTACACTTAATGCTAAAAATTATGAATAAGCTCATTTTGCTTTTGTTGTTATCCGTAATCGCTTCTTCTTGTAGTGTAATCCGCCAGGGCGAAGTTGGAGTAAAAAGAAAACTCGGAAAGCTTACTAACACGAGCATTCAACCAGGTGCTGTTGTATACAATCCGTTTATCACAACCATTTTAAAAGTACCTATTCGAACAGTTAATGTAGAAATAAACTCCAACCTACCATCGAAAGAAGGTTTAAATGTTGGTTCTGTAATTTCTATTCTTTATAGAATTGAAGCTGATAAGGCAGCTTCTATTATCGAAAACATTGGTATGAATTACGAGGAAGTTTTAATCACCAGCGTATTTCGATCTTCAGCAGCTGATGTTTGCTCGCGCTTCTTCGCGAAAGATATGCACACAGCACAACGTGCCAACATCGAAATAGAAATTGCCAGCCAAATGCGCAACATCTTAAAAAACAGAGGTTTCGAAATTGAAGCAGTGTTGTTAAAAACTATTCAACTTCCTGCCGGTTTAGCACGCGCTGTAGAAGAAAAATTGGAAGCGGAACAAGATGCGCAACGCATGGAGTTTTTATTGCAACGCGAAAGATTAGAAGCACAGCGCAAGTTAGTAGAAGCACAAGGTATTCGCGATGCACAAAAAGTAATAAGCGAAGGATTAAACGACCAGATTATTAAATGGCAAAGTTTAGAAGTGTTTAAAGAACTGAGCAAATCTCCGAACTCAAAGATTATCATGACAAACGGAAGTGCTCCCTTTTTAATTGAACCTAACAAATAATTGAATAGTAATATGAAATGGATAGTGTTAGAAGAAAACCCAATGCCAGATAACTACATTGCTATTATGGCGGCAGATTCGCAACGCGTAACAACGTTAGAAAAAAAACCTTGTTCGGTATTTACTTCTTGCGAGAAGGCCATGCAACGGGCAAGAGAGTTAAGAGATTTGTATAAGGTAAAGTCTATTCGCTTGTTTCAACAAGAAGGGCTTTCCACTCTAGTTTAAAAAGGATACTCACGCAACTTGGTTGGTTTAGGTTTATCATGTGAGTAAATGGGCATCAGGCGGATGCCCTTTCTTTTGTCTTTACATTTTTAATTTTATATATGAACAACACTTGGCTTTGGATCGGTTTTAATTTGTTTGTTTTACTTATGCTAGCACTCGATTTAGGTGTGTTTCATAAAAAAGTACACAAAGTTAGCATTAAGGAAGCATTAGCCTGGACAGGCGTTTGGGTGTTTTTAGCTTTTCTCTTTAATGTCTTTATCTATTATCAGATGGGGCAAGAAAAGGCTTTTGAATTTTTTACGGGTTACATTATAGAAAAATCGTTAAGTGTAGATAACATCTTTGTTATCATTTTAATCTTTGGCTATTTTCGGGTACCGGAAGTTTACCAACACAAAGTTTTATTCTGGGGAATACTCGGTGCGCTGGTTATGCGCGTTATTTTCATTTTCGCAGGGGTAGAATTAATTCATCAATTTCATTGGTTAATTTACATTTTCGGAGGCTTCTTAATATATACAGGAATTAAAATTGCCACACAAGGCGATGTAAAAGTTAATCCGGAAAAAAACCCATTAGTAAAACTAGCTCGTAAACTGTTTCGTGTAACCAAAGACTTTGAAGGAAGTAAATTTTTTGTAAAGCACAACGGCCTGTTATACGCAACTCCTTTGTTTATTGTAGTGATCATGATAGAATTTACAGATTTAATTTTTGCTGTAGATTCCATTCCTGCCATTCTTGCCATTTCAGATGATCCGTTTATCGTTTACACATCAAACGTATTTGCCATACTTGGTTTACGCTCTTTGTATTTTGCTTTAGCAGGATTAGAACAGTTTTTTACTTACCTGAAATATGGACTTGCTGCCATTCTGGTATTTGTAGGAACGAAAATGTGTATTGCGGATTTATACAAAATACCTATTGAGATATCTCTTGCCTTTATTGTAATAACGCTTTCAATGGCTGTACTCGCCTCCATGGCGTTGCAAAAGAAACAGTAAATTAGATAGTGCAGGTCTTAGGCCTGCACTAATTCTAACACTGTAATTTCTGGTGGCATGCCAATACGCCCCGGATAACCAATATAACCAAAACCACGGTTCACGTATAGGAACTGGTTTTCATCCTGATACATACCTGCCCATTGTTTGTATGCATATTGCGAAGGGCTCCATTTAAAATCCCCAATCTCAACACCAAACTGAAAACCATGTGTGTGGCCTGCTAACATTAAATCAATGTCTTTATAGTTTTTTACTTGCGCATCCCAATGGCTGGGGTCGTGCGATAACAAAATTTTAGTGGCAGCATCTTGTGTACCCGCATAGGCAACATCTAACTTTCCGTATTTAGCAAATCTTCCTGCTCCCCAATTTTCAATTCCTACTATGGCGAGTTGATCACCATTTAAAGTGATTAACTTATTTTCATTCATCAATAAATTAAAACCTAATAAGCGATGCGCTTCCATCAAATTCTTAAAATTCTTCTGCTTCTGTTCTTGCGAAGTCCAAGCAACATAATCACCATAATCGTGGTTGCCTGTTACACTATATACTCCAAGCGGTGCTTTCAGTTTATCGAAAATAGAAATGTAATCTTCTACTTCGCTTGCTTTATTATTTACCAAATCGCCAGTAAAGAAAATAACATCGGGCTTTTCGGATAAGGCCATTTCAACTCCACCCTTTACTGCCGTTTTATTAAAAAAACTACCAGAGTGAATATCTGATAATTGAACTACACGCAAGCCATGAAATGCTTTTGGTAAATTTTGAATAGCTACTTTCTTTCTTCGTATTCTATAATCGTGTGCACCGGTTAAAATACCGAATGTCATTACACCAAAAGGAACCGCGGTGGCAACTAATGCAGCCTTAGATAAAAATTCAGATCTTGTTATGGAATCTCCAGGCAAAGTTTCTTTTTTAGTGATAGATTGAAAAACCCATCTTACCGCTCTTTGTAAGTCATCAATCAAAAGAAAAATCAATCCGAAAAATTTAGAAATATAAATTCCAGCTACTCCTGCAAATAACCAGGTTCTAAAGGTAGGTCCAAACTTATACGGATCACCGAAATTCCACCAGAGTAAAAAAGCAAAACTGATTATCGTAGGAAACCAAAATGCATAGCGCCAGAAATTTTTCCAAAAAGGAGCTAAACTTTTGGTAAGATTAAGTACTGCCTGAAATAAATAGAAATCCATAGCTAACAAAAGCATGGCCAATATGGCAAAAGTGATCATACGCGCTTTCATAAATAAAAATCGTCTCCCATTTTAGTAGGAGACGATTTAGGTTAATTAATAGTGTAAACGTTAATGGGTATCTACTTGTTCTGTTTTATTCGGCATCAATCTATTCTTGAGGTTTGTTCTTATCAAATACATAACAGGTACCAAGAATAGGGTTAAGAATGTACCGAAGATCAAACCGAAAATCATCGTCCACGATAAAGGCCCCCAGAAGGCAACGTTATCGCCACCGAAGAAGATGTGTGGATTGAATTCAGTGAATAAAGTAACGAAGTCGATGTTTAAACCTACAGCTAGCGGAATTAAACCTAAAGTGGCGGCCATCGCTGTTAAGATTACGGGCGTCATTCTGGTTTTTGCTGCTTCAATTATGGCAGCCTTTAATTCCATACCCTGAGCAATCAACAAGTCGGTAAACTCCACCAACAAAATTCCATTTCTAACCACTATCCCTGCTAACGCCATAATACCTACACCCGACATTACAATTGAAATTTCCATTCTGAATAACGAGAAACCAATTAACACACCAATGATACTGAAGATAATTTCTGATAGAATGATCAGGGGTTTGCTGGTTGAGTTAAACTGAATCACAAGAATCATAAAAATTAATCCTAACGCAATAAAACCTGCTAAACCTAAAAACTCAGAAGTTTCTTTTTGGTCTTCTTGTTCACCTGTCATTTTTACTCCTACTTCATCAGGTTTGCTAAAAGTGGTTAATTCTTTTTGTATAGCCGCTACTACTTCATTGGCATTGAAATCACTCAACACATTAGATGAAAGTGTGATCACACGTTTCTGATCGATACGTCTGATACCGGCATAACTATTCGAGTATTCAATTTTTGCTATTGATGAAAGTGGAACTTGACGAACGACTCCTCCCATATTCATATCGCGATACGTAATAGGAAGATTCATCAATGTATTGATATCATTACGTTGATCTTTTGCTATGCGAACGGTTACATCGTAATCATCATTCTCATCTCTGAATTTACTTACTTCGGTACCATATATCGCGGTACGCAAAATACTACCGATTTGTCCGGTTGAAATTCCTTCTCTGTTAGCTTTCTCTCTGTCAATGCTGATAACAATTTCTGGTTTATCACTTTGGAAATCTGATTTCAATTCTTCAACACCCGGAATTTGTAAAGAGTCGAGATAATCTTTAAGTCTATCCGCGGTAGCTACTAATACATCAAAGTCATCAGCAGAAATTTCTATGTTGATGGGCTTACCTGTTGGCGGACCATTCGCTTCTTGGTTTACGGAAATCTCGGCACCACGAATGCTGCGTACTTCTTCGCGTACTTTATCAAGGTATTCTTTTGTTGATTGTCCATCGCGTTTAGCAAAATCTACAAACGCTACTGTTACTTTTCCTAAATGAGGTTGTGCGTTATTACCAGAGGTTTGATCTTCGGCAGCACCAACCGAAACATTCGAAATAATAGATTCAACAATAGGATTATCTTTTCCATTTCCTTCGCCTACAATTTCAGCTACTTTCTTTTCTACAATGTTAGTGATGGAATCGGTTACACGTTGGTCTGTACCAATAGGCATAGTGATATATGTATATACAAAGTTAGGATCGCCCTGTGGGAAGAATACTACAGGTGGTTTGCGCCACGATGTAAAGGCAATGGAAAAAATGAATAACAAAACAACACCCACAACAACACCCACTGGTCTCCAACCTTCCAAACACCAACTGATCATTTTCTTGTACCCTTCTTGTACTCTTGGCCAGGCCTTCGTTTGGAAATTAGAAATCACTTCTTCTAAAACAAAACGATGTAATGAATAGATAAGGAACAAGAACACCGTAAAGTTACCCATTCCAAATAGGCCCATGATATACCAAATGAAAGCAAGTGAAGCAAATACAATGGCTGTAATCTTATAGCCGCGCGTTACTTTGTTGCGTTTGTGGTCGTGGTCGTGTACTTCCATGAAATCGGCTGCAAACACAGGATTCATGATATAGGCCACCAACAACGAAGCCAACAAAGCCACAATCAAGGTAATAGGCAGATAGAACATAAATTTACCAATTACACCAGGCCAGAAAGCCAATGGAACAAATGGCGCTAACACTACTAATGTACCGGATAGTACAGGTAAGAAAACTTCGCCTGCAGCTATTTTAGCTGCTTTGCGGATAGGAACTTTTCCATTATCAAAAATTCTGTGCGTATTTTCAATTACTACAATGGCATCATCTACTACAATACCTAACGCAAGTAAGAATGAAAACAAAGTCATCAAGTTCAAAGTGAAATCCAGCGATGGAAAAACTAAGAAAGCAATGAAAGATGAAATGGGTACAGATAAACCAACGAAAATTGCATTGGTTGCTCCCATAAAAAACATAAGAATGATGGTTACCAACACAAAGCCTATGATGATGGTATTAATCAAATCATGCAAGGTCATGCGGGTATTATCCGATTGATCAGCTGTGATGGTTACCTTTACACCCGGAGGTAAAACATTGTCTTCGGAATTTTTAACAATCTCGTTGATTTGATCGGAAGCGATGATTAAGTTTTCTCCGCTTCTTTTAATTACGTTTAGGGTAATTACATTTTTTCCATCTAAGCGGGCAAAACTTTCTTGTTCTTTAAACGAATCAATTACTTCGGCTACATCTTTTAAATATACATACCCTCCGCTGGTAGAACCTACCACTAAATTGCTTAGTTGATCGGCACTCTTAAATTCACCATTGATACTTAAGGAACGTTTCATGCCATCAACAGAAAGTTGACCACCGGAGATAATCAGGTTTTCGTACGCAATCGCATTTTGAATGTCGGTTAAACTTACACCAGCCAATGCAGCTTTAAACATATCTACGTTCACCTGAATTTCTCTATCCAATGCACCAACAATATCCACACGTCTTATTTCGCGAATGCCTTCGATGGCATCTTGCATTTGTTCGGCATATAACTTCAACGTGGGTAAATCGTAATCGCCCGAAAGGTTTACGTTCATAATCGGTAATTCAGAAATATCGATTTCGATTACCGTTGGATCGTTTTCTAAATCTGAAGGTAAATTTTGCTTTGCTCTGTCTACTGCATCTTGAACTTCTTGTTTGGCATCGTCTAACGAAACATCTGTTTCAAACTCTACAATGATGTTCGAGAAATCCTGAACAGAGTTAGAAATTATTTTCTTAACACCAGAAATAGATTTAACTTCTTTTTCTATTTCTTTAGAAATCAGGTTTTCTATATCCTTAGGTGCAGCGCCCGGGTAAACAGTGGCTACATAAATTTGCGGGAACACTACTTCCGGAAAATTTTCCTTTGGTAGTTTCATGTACGTGTAAATACCGGCCAGGCAGATGATAATGGTGGCAATGTAAATGCTCACTTTATTATCAATCGACCACGAGGTAGGTTTAAATTCTTTTTCTAAGTCTTTCATACGAATAACGTATAGCTATATAATGTTCTTAAATTTTGATTAACTGGCCATCGCTCAGGCCCTGGTACCCTACTGTAATTACCTTATCTCCTGCGGCTAACCCTTCTACATGGGCTTTGTTGTCGTACACACCTTTAATGGTTACTACTTTTTTCCTAGCGATAGTATTTTTGCCACTGGCCTCAGCTATAAAAACAATTTTCTCGTTATTTAAGTCTTGAATAACATTGATGGGTACTGTGATGGCTTGTGCTTCCTGATGAAACACAACTTTGATAACAGCTGTCATGTTCGGACGCAAAGCTGGATCGTTTGGTAGGTTAATTTCCACAGGGAACGTTCTGCTTAATACGTCAATACTTTTACCTACAAAAGAAACGGTAGCGCGAATGTCTTTCTTTAGTTCAGGAATTTGTACGATAACGATATTGCCTGTTTTTATTTGGGTAACATACGCTTCTGAAACTGCTGCTTTAATTCTTAAATCTGTGTTATTCACAATTCGCAAAGCAGGCATACCCGGTACAATGTTCTCTCCTACTTTAACCATTACTCCATCAACAGTACCACTTATCGGAGCTTGAATTTTTGTCATGTCGATTTGTTCTTGCATGGCAGCAATTTGCTTTTCTAAACTTTCTTTATTCGTTTTTGCCTGCAGATATTGAATTTCAGTTCCGATTTTCTGTTCCCAAAGTTTTTGCTGTCTTTCAAAAACGGTGTTCACAAGTTCCAATTGCGCTTTCATCGATTCAAGATTACTTACCATAGCTGCATTATCAATTTGCGCCAAAGTTTGTCCTTTGCTAACTACTTGTCCTTCGCGTGCCAAAACTTTTGTTACAACTCCCATTGATTTTGCACTTACTAAAATGTTGTTGTCGGTTGTTACTTGGCCTTGTGTTTGCACAAAATAATCGAACTTAGCAGGCGCAACAGCCAACACACCAACTTCTTTCGATTTTTGTTTTACGGTATCCGGATTTTCAGCCGCAATAGCTGCTTCGAGTTTTGCGATTTGCGCAGCAATTTCTGCTTGTTGTTTTTTTAAAGCTGCTAATTGTGTTTGCTTTTCTCCTTCTTCGCCAGAGCATGCTGCCAGCAAAAGCGATAAACTGAATATGGAAAGTAAAATGTTTTTCATGGGTTTCATACGTGGGGAATCTATCTTTTATAAATGATTTTAGTTTGAAGTAAGGGTATTGATTTTACCGTACGCTTTTAGTAAGTCTACACGGCTAACCATAGCATCGTATAAGGCATTGTAATAATTTACTTGTGCTTCGCGGTAGCTGCTTTCGGCTTCTACTACTTCTAAGTTTGAACCAACACCTTGTTGATATTTAACTTTGGTTACGCGTGCAATTTTTTCTGCCAGCTTTAAGTTTCTGCTTTGATTGTCGAGACTATTAAGTGCGTTTTCGTAACTGATTTTTCCTTGTTTGATTTGTAAATCGATACCTTGTTTTAATGAGGTAAAACTATTTTCAATTTTCATAGAAGCTAATTTTTCTTGTTGGATTTTATAATTTCTTTGAAGACCACTAAAAATGGGGATGTTAAGGGAAACACCGAAAGACGAAGTTGAATACCATTTATCTCTACCTAATGCAGCCGTTTCAGGAAAAGAAGAATTAGTTCTGAAAATACCTCCAATGTTAGGCGACTGCGTATTGTATCCTAAATCTGCGAATGCAACCAAATTTGGTAAACCTGCAGAATAGTTATTTTGAATATTTAACTTTTGTAAATCACGAGATGTTTCTAGTATAGAGTATTCAATTCTGTTGTTGTACTCAAAAGTTTCGCCCATACCTTCAACATCTCTAACGATTACTAAATCGGCAGCAGATTGAGAAATGTTTAAGGTTCTTTCCATGGGATAGTTCATTTGAAATTTGAGTAATTCAACACTGAGTAATTGCAAGTTTTCAAAATTCTTACGCTCTGTTTTTAAATTATTCATGGCTACTTCAATTCTATCCAAATCAATTTCTTCTACAAAACCATTTTGCAATAAAGCTTTTGTATTGGCAAATAAAGAATCGATACGGGTTATATTGGCATCGAAAGCTTTTAATCTTTCTCTGTTGATGATTGCTCCGTAATAAGCGGTTGTTACATTTTTGATAATTTCTTCTTGTGTTTGTCTGGCTTGTTTCTCAGCTAAACTTTTATAAGTATTCGCAGCGCGTAAACCAACTAAATAAGAAGCATTGAATAGAATTTGGGTGATAGAAAGTTTAGCATCTCCTATACTTTTCAACTGAAAAAAGTTTTCTGCTGCCACAACTTCACCATTTTGTATAGTTCCAGCCAGCAAAGAATCAGGATCTAGGAAACCACCCGGCTGATAGCTGGAAAAGAAACGACCTAACTTTTGATTGTGAATAACTGATGCTGTAGCATTAATTTGAGGCAATCCAATACCTCTTGTTTCATTTACTCTGGCCTTAGCTATTTTTTCATCGAGTGTTGCATTTTTTGCATCGATGTTATTTTGTAACGCGTAAGCAATGGCCTGTTCGAGGTTAACGGTTTCGGGAATTGCTTCTTGCGCAAAAAGTGCCGGTGATAATCCAACACAAAAAAGAAATAAAAGCGCGTTGAGTTGCTTCATATAAATTGGTTTAGATCTGAAATTGTTTTTTTAGTTTATCGTATAGTTTTCTTCCTTTATCGGTAACGATGCCGTATATGAAATGATCGAACAACAAGGCTTGTATCTGGCTTAAATCGAATTGGTCTTTCGGAAACAATTCCGGATTAAAGGCCATTTCCATTACTTGTATACGCATAGTGGCCAACAACTCCGGGTTTATGTCGTCTCTAAAAAAACCTTCGCGTTTACCTTGTTTTAAATTTCTCACTACCGATTGGCGTATATATTTTTCTCTAAAATCTATCCATACACTCCACGCGCGCGGATGAAATTTCTGTAAATCGAAAATCAAGGTAGGGTTAGTTTCAGCCATGTGCTTTTTCATCACCAACGATATTTTCACTAACTCATCAATAGCATTTTCTGCGGTGGCTTCTATCTTCTCGTATTCTTCCTGGTCGCACTTTAAGGCTACAAAGCAAACTTCTGTTACCAAATCTTCTTTATCGGCAAAATGTTGGTATAATGTTTTTTTAGATACACCCACGTGCCGGGCAATATCATCCATCGAAATGCTGCGCGTACCGTAACGGGTAAGCAAAGCTTCCGAACTTTTTAAAATTTTCTCTTTTACACCTATTTCTTCCATGTCGCAAAACTGCGGAAACTTTTGGAGTTATCAAAGTTTCCAACGTTTCCCTAAACGCCAAAGCGCTACAATGGTTGTAGATTTTTAATAATTTTTTTGTGAAATGTGTGTGAAGTCGCTTTTTAAGCCTTTAAATCGTTGTCGGTAGCGGTCGAAGATTTTTCTTCCCACTTGCACCATTTTTCTTTCAATCGGTTTTTAAAATGCTGGCGTTCTTCGGGTGTCATGCTTTCGTAACGTTGAAACATTTTCTTTTTCCACCGCCAATTTTTTCCTTTACCACCACCTGTTTTACCACCAAAACCAAATAGAATTTTAGCCAACAACAACAAACCAAAAGTTTCGAGCAGGGTTAAGGTTGTTAAGCCAAATATTTTAGGCATTAACCAGTTCCATAAATATTGTGTTACATACCCTAAGGCAAACACAAACACTATCCCTAGCAGAACAAACAAAATAAACTTTACACCCTTATTCATATCAATATCTTTTTAGTCATGATTACTCTTATAGTTCATCATATAATTTTTGTAATCTTTTTCGCAGCGCCAGTATGGCGTATCGTTTGCGCGCCAATAATGTGTTAATGGAAATACCCGTTGCTTCGGCTATCTCGCGAAAGCTTTTTTCTTCTAATTCGTTTTGCACAAATATTTCGCGCTGTTCAGAAGGCAATTCTTCCAAAGCATCCATAATAGTTTCCCAGAGTAAATCGCGGAAGTAGCGATCTTCCGGTGTGTTTCCTAAATCGGGTAAAATATCTTGCAACGATAAAGGCACATCATCTTCCATACCGCTTATGCTTTCTAAATCGGCACGTTGCGGACGGGCACTGTCTCTTCTGTAACGATCGATAATTTTATTTCTGGCTACTGCGTACAACCACGATGTTGCTCTATCTAGCGACTCGATAGTTTGATAGCCGGCAACAAACTGATAGAACACATCTTGCAGAATGTCTTCCGCTTCTTCTACAGAAGATACGCGGTTACGGATAAACTGTAACAGCTTACCGCGCTCTTTTAAAAAAGTATCTTGTTGCGCCTGCATGAGTACATCCATAAACCAAATGCTTACTGGGTAAGTCGCAGGTGGTTTAATCTTATTGTAACAAAGTTGAGCTTTTTTTCTTTCGCTTTAATATTATGATAGTAATACAATTGCTTTCTTACCTTTGGTTATGCACAATGGATTGTTTCGATTCGAGCATGCCTCACTGGCTTATCATGTTTGGGGTACAGGTAAAAAAACACTTGTATTTTTTCACGGCTATGGCCAGCATGGTAAAGTTTTTGAAAGTAAGGCAAAAGAACTAGGCGAAGATTACCAGTGTATTCTCATAGATTTATTTTTTCATGGCGATAGTAAGTGGCATGCTGATGAGACTGTGCTTACGCCTGCCTTTTGGCAAAAACTGTGGGAAAGTTTTTTAAACCAACTAAAAATAGAGCAATACGAAGTGGCTGCTTTTAGTTTGGGTGGTCGGTTTGCTTTGGCTTGTGTGCACATGCATCCACAGCGTATTCTTCGCTTGCATTTGTTAGCGCCCGATGGCATCAAAACCAATTTCTGGTACAACCTGGCAACGTATCCGTATCCTCTCCGAAAACTATTTAAAAGCATGATCGTGCATCCCAGTCGATTTTTTCGCCTGGCAAAATGGCTCAACCAATTAAAATTGGTAGATAAAGGATTGCTACGTTTTGCCGAAAGCCAAATGCGCACACCAGAAATGCGGGCGCGGGTTTATTATACGTGGGTAGTTTTTAGAAAAATGCAGTTTGATACTCATCAATCGATTGCCTTACTTTTAAAACACGACATACCCCTCACAATTACACTAGGGAAATACGATAAGGTAATTGCTGTTGAACATATAAAACCTTTTATCAAACAAGTGCCACAAGCTAAACTAATTGTGCTCGAAACGGGGCATAATGGCATTATAGAAGCGTGGCATCCGAAAGATTCCAATAACAATTGAAAAGGTGAATAAAAGCCAAGATTTTCAAAGGCTTTCTAATGGGTAAATCTTACTTTTGCGAACAATTTCTACACCATGGTTGCATTCTTCCGCCACGCTCAAGGCTATGTTTACGCAGTAGGTACCACTGCCCCTCTTCAACATGAAACTATTAAAAAGTTAACCTGGCTTTTCGATAAGGCTGAGTTAGATGTAAACCAATCACTTACTGGCGATTGGGTTGGTCCGCGAAAAGAGATGGTAACACCTTGGAGTACGAACGCAACAGAGATTACCCAAAACATGGGCATTAGTGGCATCGAACGCATCGAACTCTTTTATCCTTTAACAGCTTCCACACCTTTCGATAGAATGCTGCAACAAAAATACAATGGGCTGAATCAAGATGTATTTACAATTCATCATACTCCGGAAGAAGTTGTTGCCGTTCACGATATAAAAGCCTACAGCGAAAAAGAAGGGTTGGCGTTAAGTGATGAAGAAATAAACTATTTACATGCCGTAAGCAAGGAACTTAACCGACCGCTAACGGATAGCGAAGTGTTTGGTTTCTCTCAGGTTAACTCTGAACATTGCCGACACAAAATTTTTAACGGTACTTTTATTATTGATGGAGTAGAGAAACCAACCACACTTTTTAAGCTGATTAAAAAAACATCTCAGGAAAATCACAATTTCATCGTTTCAGCGTATAAAGATAACGTAGCTTTTATTAAAGGACCAACCATTGAACAATTCGCACCGGCCTCACCAGACAAACCGGATTTCTTCCAACTAAAATCTATTGATAGTGTAATTTCATTAAAAGCAGAAACTCATAACTTCCCTACAACAGTCGAACCTTTTAACGGTGCAGCTACAGGCTCGGGTGGCGAAATCCGCGATCGCTTAGCAGGTGGAAAAGGCTCCATTCCTTTGGCCGGAACGGCAGTGTACATGACAAGCTACAGCCGATTACAAAAAGACAGAGCCTGGGAAATTCCTTTTCAACCCAGACCTTGGCTGTATCAAAGTCCGGCCGATATTTTAATCAAAGCTTCTGATGGTGCATCCGACTTCGGAAATAAATTCGGGCAACCCTTAATCAACGGAAGTGTATTAACCTTAGAATATTTTGAAGAAGATAAAAGTTTTGGTTTCGATAAAGTAATCATGCTCGCTGGTGGTATCGGTTATGCCAAACAAGAAGATAGCCAGAAGGAACATGTGCAAGCTGAAGATCAGATTGTTTTATTAGGAGGAGATAACTACCGCATTGGCATGGGAGGCGGAGCCGTATCTTCTGTAAACACTGGTGAGTTTGGTAATGCCATTGAGTTAAATGCCATCCAACGTTCAAATCCTGAAATGCAAAAGCGCGTTATGAACGCCATTCGCGGATTAGCAGAAATGGATAAGAATCCGATTGTTTCTATACACGACCACGGTGCAGGCGGGCATTTCAATTGTTTATCCGAATTATTAGAAGAAACAGGTGGAAGAATTTACACGGATAAATTACCCAAAGGCGACCCAACGCTTTCTGAAAGAGAAATGCTAAGCAACGAATCGCAAGAGCGCATGGGCTTGGCCATGAAAAAAGAAGATTTAAATTTACTTCAACGTATAGCCGAACGTGAACGCGCTCCTTTCTATGCCATTGGTGAAGCTACAGGAGATAAGCGACTAACTTTCGCGAAGAAAAATGCGGATTTAAGACCAATCGACTTCGAAGTAAAGCATTTGTTAGGTTCATCGCCTAAAACCATTCTTACCGATCAAACCAATCAAACTCAATTTCAACCTTTATCGTACCAACCCCAAGAGTGGGCAAACTACCTTAACCAAGTATTACAAGTAGAAGCAGTAGCTTGTAAAGACTGGCTCACCAATAAAGTTGACCGCTCGGTTACAGGTAGAGTAGCCACACAACAAACAACAGGTGCCATACAATTACCCTTAAATAACGTTGGGGTAATGGCTTTGGATTTTAATAGCTTCAAAGGTATTGCCACGGCTAATGGTCACGCCCCAGCTATTGCCTTACTAAACGCAGAAGCAGGCAGCAGAATAGCCATTGCCAAAGCCTTAACCAATATTGTATTCGCTCCGTTAAGCCACGGTTTAAAAGGTGTATCGTTAAGTGCCAACTGGATGTGGCCCGCTAAACAACGCGGAGAAAACGCCCGACTATATACAGCTGTTGAAGCCGTGAGCGAAACAGCCATTCAACTTGGTATCAATATTCCTACCGGAAAAGATTCTTTGTCGATGACACAAAAATATCCGGATGGAAAAGTAGTATTATCGCCCGGCACTGTTATCATATCTGCCGTAGCCGAAGTAAGTGATATTCGTAAAACAATTAGTCCTGCTTTAGAACCCGTAGAAAACTCTTCTATTCTTTACATAGATTTTTCATCGTGCGAGAAACAATTGGGTGGTTCTTCCTTAGCACAAGTTTTAGGTCAGTTGGGTAGTGCCTCACCGGATATCGCAGACTTTTCATATTTCAAAAAATGTTTTGATGCCGTGCAGCATGCTATTACCAACGAATGGGTATATGCAGGGCACGATATTTCATCGGGTGGTTTAATCACTTCTTTACTTGAAATGTGTTTTCCAACACCAAACATTGGATTACACATCGCAACAGCAGAAAAAGACCTTACAAAATTTTTATTCAGTGAAAATCCTGGCGTATTGCTACAGATTAAAGACAATCGTTTAGCAACTTATTTAACATCACTGAATATCGTTTACTCAACTATTGCTACTATTACAACTGAGCGCACTGCAAAAGTAAACGATGAAACCATCGACATAGACCGTGCACGTGATACTTGGTTTATTACTTCTTATTTATTCGACCAACAGCAACGCAGTGCTATCCATGCCAAACAACGTTTTGAACAGTATAAAAACCAACCTTTACACTACCAATTTCCTACCTTCTTCACCGGTAAATGGGCGGATGTAAACATTAATCCACATCGTACACAACGTTCGGGTATAGTAGCGGCTATCATCCGCGAGAAAGGTTCTAATGGCGACAGAGAAATGGCTTATGCCCTGCATACTGCCGGCTTCGATGTTAAAGATGTACACATGACAGACCTCATCAGCGGACGCGAAACATTAGAGGATGTACAGATGATTGCTTTCGTAGGTGGTTTCTCTAACTCTGATGTATTGGGCTCTGCCAAAGGATGGGCAGGTGCTTTTATGTATAATGAAAAAGCAAAGCAAGCCTTAGAAAAATTTTACGCCCGTCCCGATACGTTGAGTTTAGGCGTATGTAATGGTTGCCAATTGATGATGGAATTAGGGCTACTTTATCCTGAGTTAAAAGAACACCATCCACGCATGCACCATAATGGTTCTGGTCGTTACGAGAGTGCATTTGTGAGCATCACCATTCCGCAAAATAACTCCGTTATGTTTAGCAATTTGGTAGGCACACAAATGGGTGTGTGGCTTGCGCACGGAGAAGGACGATTTGTATTGCCCGACTTTAGTGCTTATCAGCAAGCGGCCACTTTTGCTTACCATCAATATCCTGGTAATCCTAATGATTCAGATTTTGCAACGGCAGCTTTGTGTTCGCACGATGGACGACATTTAGCCATTATGCCGCATATAGAGCGATCGTTATTTGCGTGGAACTGGCCACACTATCCGGCAGGTAAAACCCAACACGACTACTCTCCGTGGTTGCATGCCTTCATCAATGCGTTTGAGTGGGTGCAGGCAAGAAAGAAATAATGAAAGTTTAAAATTAAGTTTAAGAAACACCTGCAGGAAAAGCAGGTGTTTTTTTTGACGACTACTATACCTTATTCAGGGTTCACGATCCATCAACTAAATTCTTTAGTAACGCATATCCTGCATATTTTGTAATAAAAAGGAAAATACATATTTTCAAGAATCCTTTATAACTCGTTGGCGAAAGAATAAATAATTTGAGCTATATGATAAAATAAAAAAGCCCCGTATTGTAAGACGAGGCGACTTGAATGTTTTCACAACGGAATAATCCTTATTGTGATTTGCTTTCAAAATCAAAGTAAACGAAAAAAATAGAATTCAAAAAATATGAAAACAAAAAATATAATCGGACTAGATTTAGGAACTACATCAATTGGTTTTGCCCATGTTATTGAAGGCGAAAAGCCAGAAAATTCATCCATTAACATGCTTGGAGTAAGAATTATACCTCTATCGATAGATGAACAAACTAATTTCGAAAAGGGAAAGTCAGTTTCAATCAATGCTGATAGAACCTTAAAAAGAGGAGCTAGAAGAATTTTAAATCGCTATAAAGACCGAAGAAAAAATCTTATTGAAGTACTTCGTAAGGCAAATGTTATTTCTGAAGAAACAGTTTTAACTGAAGACGGTAAAAACACAACACACGAAACCTGGGGACTAAGAGCGAAAGCAGTCTTGGAAAGAGTAGAAAAAGATCAAATTGCCAGAATACTTTTGGCAATTAATAAAAAAAGAGGCTACAAAAGCAGTAGAAAATCAAAAAATGAAGACGAAGGAAAGGCCATTGACGGGATGACCATAGCGAAACAATTGTATGAGCAAAACTTAACTCCAGGACAATTAGTCTATCAACATTTAAAGGATGGCAAAAAATATATTCCTGATTTTTATCGTTCAGACTTACAACGCGAATTCGATACTGTGTGGGAATGTCAGAGTAAATTTTATCCTGAAATATTTAATAATGAGTTTTACCAAGAACTTTTAGGTAAAGGATTAAGAGGAACATCTTCTTCCTTTTGGGCAAAGTATAAATTTAATACAGCAGAAAATAAAGGAACAAGAGAAGAAAAACTAATAAGAGCATACGAATGGCGAAGCAAAGCCATTACGGATAAACTAAATAAAGAAGAGGCAGCTTATGTAATTAGTGAAATCAATAGCAATATCAACAACTCGAGCGGTTACCTTGGGTCAATCAGCGATAGAAGTAAAGAACTATATTTCAATAAAGAAACTGTTGGACAATATCTATACAAGCAATTGAAACAAAATCCGCACACTAAATTAAAAAATCAGGTATTCTATAGACAAGATTATTTGGATGAATTTGAAGCCATTTGGAAAGAACAATCAAAACATCACTCAGAATTAACTGCTGTACTAAAAACTGAAATCAGAGACATTATCATTTTTTATCAACGAAGATTGAAATCTCAAAAAGATTTAATCAGCCTTTGCGAATTTGAAAAAAAGCAAATCCAAATCAAGAAGGAAGGGAAAATAGTTGAAACAACAGTGGGCATGAAAGTAACCCCGAAATCTTCCCCATTATTTCAGGAATTTAAAATTTGGCAAACCTTAAATAACTGCTTACTCAAAAGAAAAAGGAAATCAAAGAACAAACTTTCAGCAGAAATCATACAAAATAGTGAGACTGAGATTACTTTGGATTTAACAGCGAAACAAGTATTATTTGATGAGTTAAATGTGAAAGGAAATATAAAAAGCGATGTAGCTATTAAACTATTGGGATATGAAACATCTGAATGGGAACTGAATTATCCAGAATTAGAGGGGAATAACACAAACAAAGTGCTACTTCAGGCTTACTTAGAGATTCTTGAAATCGAAGGTTACGACACAAAGGATTTACTAAAAACAAAACAAAGCAAAGACGAAATTGATTTAAGTAAAATTGATGTTTCGGCAAATGAAATAAGGAGAATAGTACGAGAAATTTTCAATTCACTAAATATAAAAACACAAATTCTGGAATTTGATTCAGAACTTAAAAACAAAGAATTTGAACAACAATTATCGTATCAACTTTGGCATTTACTATATTCATATGAAGGAGATAATTCAGTAAGTGGAAATGATAAATTATACAAAGCATTAGAAGATAAATTTGGCTTTAAAAAAGAACACGCTCAAATACTCGCTAACATAGCTTTACAAGATGACTATGGAAGCCTTAGTACAAAAGCTATTCGTAAAATTTTTCCTTTTATCAAGGAAAATAAATATAGCGAAGCATGCGCCCTTGCTGGCTATAAACATTCTGCCGAATCGCTTACAAAAGAAGAAATAAATAGTAGGCCGCTAAAGCCAAAGTTGGAAATTTTAAAAAAGAATAGTTTAAGAAATCCTGTTGTAGAAAAAATACTCAACCAAATGATTAACGTGGTTAACACATTAATTGAAGTAAATAGTAAAAAAGATGAAGGTGGGAAAATAATTAAGCCTTTCCATTTTGATGAAATACGTATAGAACTTGCGAGAGAATTAAAGAAAAGTGCAAAAGAAAGATCAGAAATGTCGGCTAACATTGGAGCAGCTAAAATACAGCATGAAAAAATTGTAAAACTATTGCAAAGCGAGTTTGGAGTTAAAAATCCTAGTCGTAACGACATCATTAGATATAAACTGTACGAAGAATTAAAAAATAATGGTTATAAAGATTTGTACACAGATACTTACATTCCTAGAGAGATACTTTTCAGCAAACAGATTGATATAGATCATATTATCCCCCAAGCAAGACTATTTGATGACAGTTTCTCTAATAAAACTGTCATCTATAGAAAAGATAACTTAAAGAAAAGTAATCGTACAGCATTCGACTACATAGAAAGTGAATATGGAAAAAGCAAAGCAGAGGAATTTCTACAAAGAATTGAAAAGCTATTTGAAGTAAATAAGAAAAATAACATCGAAGGAATCGGTAAAGCTAAATTTTTGAAACTACAAAAAAGAGAATCGGAAATTGGAGATGGTTTCATCGAAAGAGATTTAAGAGACACTCAATATATTGCTAAACAGGCAAAGAAAATGCTTTTGGAAATAACACGATCTGTTCTCTCAACAACTGGAAGCATTACAGAACGTTTGAGAGAAGATTGGGGATTAGTAAACCTGATGCAAGAGTTAAACTTTGATAAATTTAAAAAACTTGGACTTACTGAAAAAGTTGAAAAGAAAGATGGAACTTTTAAGGAGCGTATAATCGATTGGAGTAAACGCAACGACCATCGGCACCACGCAATGGATGCATTAACTGTTGCCTTTACTAAACATAGTCATATACAATATCTAAATAATTTAAACGCCCGCTATTACGAATCGCACAAGGAATATAAAAACATAAAACACATAGAAGAAAAAGAAACCCATGTTGTAAAAGATGATAGTGGAAGTAATAAAAGAGTTTTTAATCTGCCTATTCCTAATTTCAGGGTGCTAGCAAAAGAACAGCTTGAAAATGTTTTGGTGTCGCACAAAGCCAAAAACAAAGTTGTAACAAAGAATAAAAATAAAATTCCGACATCAAAAGGTGTAAAGATAAAAACAGAACTAACACCCAGAGGCCAATTGCATAAAGAAACAGTATACGGAAAATACTTTTATCCTGTACAAAAAGAAGAAAAAGTTAGTGCAAAGTTTGATTTAGAAACTATAAATAAGGTTTCCAATCCTACGTATAAAATGCATTTGCTAACGAGATTTAACGAAAATGGAAACGATCCCAAAAAAGCATTTTCGGGAAAAAATACTCTATCCAAAAATCCGATTTACTTAGATGAGAAAAAATCTGAAATAATGCCGGAAATAGTCACGCTTAGCTGGTTAGAGTCTGACTACTCCATCCGTAAGGATGTAACACCTGAAAACTTTAAAGATGACAAAACCATAGAAAAAGTATTAGATGCTAAAGTAAGACAAATTTTATCTGATCGATTAAAGGAATTTGGAAATGATCCCAAAAAAGCATTTTCCGATTTAGATAAAAATCCAATTTGGCTAAACAGAGATAAAGGAATATCTATTAAGCGCGTAACCATAAGTGGTGTAAGTAATGCACAACCTTTACATGTTAAGAAAGATCACTTTGGAAAAGAAATCCTTGATAAAAACGGAAATGCTATTCCAGTTGATTTTGTAAGCACCGGAAATAATCATCACGTAGCCATATATAAGGATGAAAAAGGAATTCTTCAGGAAAGGGTTGTTTCATTTTTTGATGCCGTAGAATTAATAAATGCAGGTTTGCCTGTAATAGACACAGAGTTTAATAAAAATCTGGGTTGGCAGTTTATGTTTACCATGAAACAAAACGAATACTTCGTATTTCCGAATGAAAAAACAGGCTTCAATCCGAAAGAAATTAACTTGCTAGACAGTAAAAATTACAAAGAAATAAGCCCTAACTTATTTAGAGTACAAAAAATTGCAACAAATGACTATTGGTTTAGACATCATCTGGAAACAACAGTTGATGTAAATACCCAATTAAAAGATATCGCATACAGAAGGTGTAGTCTAAATGGAATAAAAGAAATGTTAAAAGTCAGAATCAATCATATTGGACAAATAGTAAAAGTAGGCGAGTACTAATTAAAATAACTTAAGACCTGACAGGTATTCACCTGTCAGGTCTAAAACGATATTTCATTTGGAAACTGATAAACTATACCATATCTACACGCATGCTAACGGCAACGAAAATCTTTTTCGCAACGATGAAAACTACAGATATTTTCTCAAGCGATATCAGGAATTTATTTCGCCTGTTGCCACAACGTATGCGTGGTGTTTAATGCCCAACCATCTTCATCTACTTGTAAAAGTAAAAAGCGAGAAGGAAGTACACACTATCTTTTCTACTAAGTTTAACGAAAGTATTCAGCACCAACCCGACTTGCTCTCTAAAAATATAATACTGCAATTCAGTCACCTCTTCAACGCCTATTCTAAAGCGTATAATAAATTTTACAACCGCAGAGGTTCTCTTTTTATGCGTGCATTTAAAAGAAAAGAAATTGTAGACGACAGTTACCTTACATCCGTAATCTTGTACATACACCGCAATCCGCTACATCACGGCTTTGTTACAAACCTTACAGATTGGAAATGGAGTTCGTATACCGAATTTCTAATGCCCACGTTAAAGCCTGATCAACAATATGTAATCGATTGGTTTGGTAACAAAGAAGAGTTTGTAAAACTCCATCAGCAAACACAACAACTAACGTATTTGCCATATGATTAAACGTACTCTATACTTTGGAAACCCTGCCTATCTTAGTAGAAAAGATAATCAACTTGTTGTACGACTGCCAGAGGTAGAGAAGAATGATACGCTGCCAGAAATATTTAAAAAAGAAGCACACGCCACCATACCCATTGAAGATATTGGCGTAGTTATTCTAGACCATACACGTTTAACCATTACCCAATTTTTAATAGATGGGCTTTTAGAAAATAACGTTGCCCTTATAACGTGTAATGCCACGCACATGCCCACTGGCTTGCTGTTAAACCTGGCTGGGCATACCTTACAAAGTGCTAGGTTTAAAGCGCAGATAAATGCATCGCAGCCCTTACTAAAACAATTATGGCAACAAACGATTAAAGCTAAAATAGTTAATCAGGCAACCTTACTGGAAAAGCAAAAAGTAGAAAGCGGGAACTTGCGTAAATGGGCAAACGATGTACGCTCTGGCGATGCCGATAATACCGAAGCCAAAGCAGCAGCCTATTATTGGAAAAATTTGTTTCCGCAACTACCAACCTTTAAACGAGAGCGCGAAGGCCATGCGCCTAACTTCTTTTTAAATTATGGCTATGCTATACTGCGGGCAATTGTTGCCCGAAGTTTAGTTGGTTCGGGCTTACTGCCCACGTTGGGTATATACCACCGTAACCAATATAACCATTATTGCCTGGCCGATGATATAATGGAACCCTACAGACCTTTTGTAGATGCGATGGTATGCGATTGGATAAACAATGGCGAAGATTTTACCCAATTAAACACACATGCAAAAAAGTACTTATTGGGTTTAGCCACCGCAGACACCTTACTTGGGCAAGAAAGAAGCCCGCTTGCTATAGCTGTACAACGAAGCACAGCATCGCTCGCAAAAAGTTTTGAGAACGAGAAAGCCGATTTGATTTATCCGAAACTACTTGTTTAATGCATGCGCATTAATGAATACAGAGTTATGTGGATTATGGTACTGTTTGATTTACCCACAGAAACCAAGAAAGACCGAAAAAACTACGCACAGTTTCGTAAAAACATGATGCGCGATGGATTTACTATGTTTCAGTTTAGCGCCTACTTACGGCATTGCCCCAGTAGAGAAAACGCAGAAGTACATATAAAGAGGGTAAAAAAATTATTACCACCACTAGGGCATGTGGGCATATTAACCATTACCGATAAGCAGTTTGGAATGATGCAAATTTTTTTTGGAAAAGAAGAAAAAGAAAAGCCTTCTATACCTCAACAACTGGAATTGTTTTAGTTTAATAGAAGGCTTAATTTTGATAACACCTACTTGATTTGGAGTGATATTCTCTGATTTTTTTCAACTGAAAAGACCCATAAAGTGCTTATTTATAAGCAGTTAAAATCAAATCAGTTATCAAAGATCGTTTGTTGAAAGCAAATCACAACTATTAGCCCCAGACAAATTAGCCCCAGACAGTTATCAAAGATCGTTTGTTGAAAGCAAATCACAACCACAAGCCAGCCCTTTTATTTCTCCTTTCTGTTATCAAAGATCGTTTGTTGAAAGCAAATCACAACTTCATAGTTATTTAATTAATTGTTGCGCTAGTTATCAAAGATCGTTTGTTGAAAGCAAATCACAACTAGAATATATCGTTTAATTTCCATCTAGTTGTTATCAAAGATCGTTTGTTGAAAGCAAATCACAACTCTTATTGAAAGATTGTCACAAATAGCCGAGTTATCAAAGATCGTTTGTTGAAAGCAAATCACAACTGAAACGCTGATCGACAACACTACCATAAGGTTATCAAAGATCGTTTGTTGAAAGCAAATCACAACAGTTAGTAAGTTGTGCTATTTCAGCATCTTGTTATCAAAGATCGTTTGTTGAAAGCAAATCACAACGTTGATGTCGGCATCTGCCAGCTTTTCCAGTTATCAAAGATCGTTTGTTGAAAGCAAATCACAACTGCTTCACGTACCTAACCTTATCTCGAATTGTTATCAAAGATCGTTTGTTGAAAGCAAATCACAACCTTTTGTTACTCATTGGATGCCATTACCCAGTTATCAAAGATCGTTTGTTGAAAGCAAATCACAACTGTATCAACAGGACTTTCTCAACCTTTGACGTTATCAAAGATCGTTTGTTGAAAGCAAATCACAACAAGTCAACTAAACGGATCAGTTGAGTTAGTGTTATCAAAGATCGTTTGTTGAAAGCAAATCACAACTCTTTTGTAGTCACATCGCGAAATTCTCGGTTATCAAAGATCGTTTGTTGAAAGCAAATCACAACATCCAACTTAAATTCCCTAAAGGCTTTAATGTTATCAAAGATCGTTTGTTGAAAGCAAATCACAACCAGAGGTGCGCATTATCACCAGAAGCACTGGTTATCAAAGATCGTTTGTTGAAAGCAAATCACAACTTTACGCAAAACACTGAGTAAAACTGCACAGTTATCAAAGATCGTTTGTTGAAAGCAAATCACAACTTTCGGAACGGCTTTAACAGGTCAAGACTTGTTATCAAAGATCGTTTGTTGAAAGCAAATCACAACTGTAAAGTCAGGATGCTTATCTTCTTTTTTGTTATCAAAGATCGTTTGTTGAAAGCAAATCACAACCCATTGCCTTTTCCTCTATGATAGGTTCGCGTTATCAAAGATCGTTTGTTGAAAGCAAATCACAACATAATAATGTTTTGAAAAACACTTTCAGCATCATACAAAAAAAACATTTCCTTGATTAGTAAATTTGAGTTTTCCTGCTTCACGCAAGTGTATCACATCACAAGCACGAATTTTCAAAGTTTTCATTACTTCTTTGCTTTTTAGCCATTATTCTTTCATTACTTCAACTTTTTCGAGCTCTTTGCATTAACCAAACTTTTCATTTGGGTAATGGCAATTTGGTTGAGTTGCAATAGTCTTTCTTTTTGTATCAAACCTTGGTGAATTAAAACAGCATTAATGCTTTCGAGATTAGACAACACTACTAATTGTTCAATAGTAGCATGGTCGCGGATATTGCCTTCCAGTGTAGGGTTTGCATCTCTCCATGCGGCAGCGGTGATGCCAAACAGGGCCACATTGAGCAAATCGGCTTCGGTAGTGTAGGTGAGACTTGCTTGTTTGCTGCTAATAATACTTGGAATGAGTTTTTCTTTGATGGCATCGGTGTGTATGTGGTAGTTCACTTTGGCTAAGGTGCGTTGCAGGTTCCATTCTAGTTTCAGTCGGTTATTTTCGTCTTCTTTAAGGCGTTGGAATTCTTTGATGAGGTAGAGTTTGAACTCAATAGAAATCCATGAGGCAAATTCAAAAGCAATATCTCGGTGAGCGAAGGTTCCACCATATCTTCCTGCTTTGGAAATGATGCCAATCGCTCCTGTCTTTTCAATCCATTGCTTTGCAGTTAATATAAAGCTGTTTAAGCCGGCTTGTTTTCTAAACCCCTCGAATTCGATGGGATTAAAATCTGGATTATTTAACTGCTCCCAAAACCCTAAGAGTTCAATGGTATTTCTGTTTCTTAACCAATTTTGAATGATATAATCCGTTCGCTCGTTGTCCTTATGCCTAGCTAGATCGGTTAGAGATATATAATCTTGCTGATTATTTTGGGTAAGGGTAATTTCTGTACCCTTTACTGTAAATGATGTACTTTTTGCCATACTATGCTAATTGTGGCGAATACGCCATATTTAACTTACCATTGCCCTCAAATCACTCACCACATTTTTAACTGCATCAATAACAATATCCATTTCCTTTTTGGTGTTGAATTTTCCAACTGAAAAACGAATAGAACTAAAAGCCGCAAATTCATTTGTTAAGAAAGGCATCATCTCCTCTAAAACCCTTCCATCAATTTGAGTTGTAGCATTATTATCTAAGTAAATTACTTGGTTAAATTTATTAGAAAGCATAACCTGTTATGGAACTTCAAAAAACAATAAAAGAAGCTATTGTACTAACGCTTAAAAAACAAAACAAACCGTTAAGCGCAAGCGAAATTTACGATTTTATTCATTCAAATAATTTATTTGTGTTTAAATCCACCAATCCTAAAGCAATCATTTCTTCTGAGTTGCGTAAAAGATGTGCAGGGCTAAATTTAAAAAAGGCTTATCCTCAAAAGCTATTTAAAAAGGATGTAGAAAATAGATACAGCTTAGTGTAAATATTCCTTTGTTTGTCTATAAGACTGAATTTTAATACGAAGATTTGTAAAAGTGATAGTAACTATCCAATAACTAATCAAGTATTACTATTTTTTGATTCGATTATAACAGTAGACCAATATAAGTTAGGCTAACTATAGAATAATTAAAGTGTAATGCTCATCCATAAAAAAAGCCCTGTTGCCAGAGCTTTTTATTCCTGAGTACCTAAGGCCGGAGTCGAACCGGCACGCCCGAGGGCACACGATTTTGAGTCGTGCGCGTCTACCAATTCCGCCACTCAGGCATTTTTTAGTTTTCCCGTTTTTGCGGGTTGCAAATATGCTAAAGTTTACGTCCTGCTCAAAATCTTTATTTCAAAATTTACACTATCCCTTTGTGCTTTTTACCGTATACTTCTGCCAAATGCTTAGGGTAAATGGGCATTTTCACCAATTGCATTTTTAGTATCTTGCCTTTATGAAGCGCCTTTTCAGCCTGGCTTTTGTATTGCTCCTCCTCTTGCAGGTGGCCGGCTGTTATGTTTTCTTTTCCATCAGGTTGGTGCAAATACATGCAACCAGCAGAAGAAATTTAGCCTTCTTACCCGACTCGGACCTTACTCGTTTTCATTTTACACAAGCCGAATATGAAAAAGTGCGAGAAAATAAAAGAGAGATAAAAGTAAACGGGCGCATGTACGATGTTGCTCGTTCTCATACTCAACCAGACGGTTCTCTTATCCTCTTTGCCAAACACGATGAAGCCGAAGATAATCTCTTTGCTTTTCTGCATGAAGTGTTAGAAAATATTAACCACGATAAAAAACACGTTCCTGCACAGGTTATGCAAGTCAGTTCGTTGTTGTATTGTCATCATCCCTTTCAATTTTCTTCTTCGCTGTATGCCTTTAGTATAGAACATCATTCTTGCTATCTCAAACAAGAATGTTGCACAAGCTTGGTGATCGAAATTCCACCTCCAAAAGTTTTTTCTATTTGTTAATCTTAAACGCAAAAGTTTAACCCTTTTGCTTTCGTCTATTCTATCAATGCTTTTTTAAGCCTTGATCATTCTTTATTATCTATTTATCCACATGAAAAAACTTTTATGCGGCTATTGCTTACTAGCCAGTATCTGTGTTTATGGTCAACAAACAGATACATTACAAAACAAATACCTCGATGAAGTGGTAGTTTCTGCCAATCGTTGGGAACAAAACTTATCGGAAGTGCCCGCACGCATTGCCAAAATAGAAAAGAGCGACATACAATTTTTCAACCCTCAAACTGCTGCCGACTTATTAGGCTTGAGCAACCAAGTGTTTATACAAAAAAGTCAGTTAGGTGGTGGCAGCCCAATGTTGCGTGGCTTTGCTACTAACCGCGTGTTGTTGGTGGTAGATGGTGTGCGGCTTAACAATGCTATTTTCAGAGGGGGCAATGTGCAGAATGTAATCTCACTCGATGTCAATGCTATACAAGAATCGGAAGTAATTTTTGGTCCGGGTTCTGTTATCTATGGCAGCGATGCTATTGGTGGTGTGATGGATTTTCATACCCTCACTCCTACTTTTTCAACCAGCGGAAAAACAACATTTAATGCACAAGCCTTAGCTCGGTATGCTTCTGCCAATCAGGAAAACACAGGGCATGTGCATTTTAACATTGGCTTGAAAAATTTTGCATTCACTTCAAGTGTTACAAAATCAATCTATGATGATTTAACCATGGGAAGCCGCGGACCGATGGAATACACCCGACCCGATTACCAAGGAAGAGAAAACAATACCAACACTACCCTCATCAACCCAAACATCAACCAACAAATTGGTTCGGGCTACGAACAACTTAATGCTATGCAGAAAGTAAGATTTAGGTTGAAAGATGTTTTAGATCTTACGTACAGTTTTCATTTTTCGGAAACATCAGACGTGCCACGCTACGATCGTTTAATTTTAAAAAATGCACAAGGTGTATTTGCTAACGCAGAGTGGTATTACGGTCCGCAACGTTGGCGCATGCACAGTTTACAAGCGAAAATTAAGGCTAACAAAATTTTTGCTGACGAAATAAAACTTGTACTCGCACACCAAAGTTATGACGAAAGCCGACACACCCGGAATTATGCAGGAAGCAATGCCAACCGCAGAACCAATCGTTTCGAATCGGTTGATGCCTTTTCGGCTAATGTTGATGTAAGCAAATCTTTTTCTGAAAAAACATCTTTGTTTTACGGAGCAGAGTTTGTAACCAACGAAGTACGTTCAGTTGCCAATCGCACAGACATTATAACAGGCGATGTAAACGATGCGTCAACGCGTTATCAGAATGGTTCGGATTGGCGTTCGCTTGCTGCCTATGCCAGCGTTAGGCATCAACTTACAAGTTACGTTACTTTAAATGCAAGTGTACGCTACACGCATGTGCATACCTATTCTGTTTTCGATAAAACATTTTTTCCATTTCCGTTTGATGACGCCACGCTCAATAATGGAGCCTGGAACGGAAGCGTTGGCGCAACCTTTAAAATGAACGATGATTTTAAAATCTATTACAATGTTTCAACAGGATTTCGTGCACCCAACGTTGACGATATAGGTCGTGTGTTCGATTCGCAACCCGGAAGTGTAACGGTGCCCAACCCAAATCTAAAACCCGAAACTGCCTATAATTTTGAAACAGGTTTTGCGGGTAAAATCCATCCAAACATTACGGTAGATGCTGCTTTTTACTATACCCTTTTAGATAACGCCATAGTGCGTGGAGATTTTTTGTTTAACGGAGAAGATAGTATTGAGTATGATGGAACGTTAAGTCGTGTGTTGGCTTTACAAAACACCAACCGAGTTGTTGTAATGGGCAGCCAGGTAGGTGTAAAAGTAGATATTTTAAAAGGATTATCGCTGCAATCGAATATTAACATACAGCGTGGCGAAGAAAGAGATTTTGCAACAGGAAATATTTACTCACCTACACACGTACCTCCAACTTTTGGTTCTACTCAAATCAACTATCAAAATAAAAAGTGGCGAGCAACTGTTTATGTTTTGTACAACGGCACCGTGCGCTACGAAAACCTGGCACTAACCGAACGGGCCGATGCGCACTTGTATGCAAAAGATAAAGATGGTAACCCGTATGTACCGAACTGGCATACATGGAATGCCAAGTTTTCGTATGATGTAACTAAAAACATAACCTGCGATGTGGGGATAGAAAATATAGCAGACATTCGATACAGGCCATATTCTTCAGGCATCAGCGCACCCGGAAGAAATTTTATTTTCGCCCTGAGAGGAAAATTTTAAATGTCAAATTTCGAATTTTAAACCTTGAATTTTGAATTTCGAATTTCAAATCTTGAGTTTTAAATTTTGAATTTTAAATTTCGAATCTTATTAATAACGCTTAGCTATACGTTAAAAGCATGATAGAAAAAATTGTAAAACGAACCCGCTCTTACCGAAAACTGCATCGCTACATCGGCATCAGTTTATGTTTCTTTTTTTTCATCATTGCTTTTACCGGTATTTTACTCGGCTGGAAAAAACATTCAGGTGGATTGATCTTACCCAACACAGAAAACGGAACGAGCAAAAGCCTGGCTACGTGGCTATCTGTTGATTCGTTGGCTTCTATCGCACAAGTTGCCGTTAAGGAAAAACATCACCTTAAAGATGTGCAAATCGATCGCATGGATATTCGCCCTGAGAAAGGCGTTATCAAAGTAAGTTTTAAAAGAAATTATTTCGAAGTACAACTTGATGGTACAACAGGAAATGTGTTAGCCATACAACAACGCAATTCCGATATTATCGAACAAATACATGATGGTACTATTTTAGATAACGTCATCTATGCCAATGGTTATTTTAAACTTACCTACACAAGCGTATTAGGTTTGGGTTTACTTTTTCTAACCCTTTCCGGCTTTTGGCTTTGGTACAATCCCAGAAGGATTAGGAAGTTAAAATGATTACCTTTGCCACACAATATTACAATCATGCAAATCTCAAAAAACAAAGTAGCGGGTATTCATTACACCTTAACCGACAACAGCGGTAACATTCTGGATAGCAGTAAAGGAAGAGATCCTTTATTTTATATTCAAGGCATCGGCAATCTTATTCTGGGCATGGAAGAAGGCCTGGAAGGAAAAAAGAAAGGCGATAAGTTTCAAATTAAAGTATCTCCTGAAAAAGGATATGGTGTAAAAGATCCTAACCTGATGCAGCAAGTACCCATCAAAGCATTTGGCGGACAAGAAGTAAAACCCGGTATGAAATTCAGCACCAACCAAGGTCATGTAGTTACTGTAACTGAAGTATCAACTGAAACTGTTACTGTGGATGCTAACCACGAGTTAGCCGGTGTAGAATTAAATTTTGATGTAGAAGTAATGGAAGTACGCGAAGCCACTGCAGACGAAATTTCTCACGGCCACGTGCACGGCCCGGGCGGGCATCATCATTAAAAAATAAAGTTTATACTGGAATAAAAAATAAAAGGCAGCGCAGAGCTGCCTTTTTTATGGAAGGAAATAACGTTGCGCTATATTACTCGAATCGTAACGATTCAATTGGATCTAACTTTGATGCTTTGTGTGCCGGATAATAACCTGATAATAATCCTACGCCAATACAAATCAGCATACCCATAAACATCCACGTCCAGGGTATAACAAATTCATCAACCCCAATCAAACTCGAAATTCCATTACCAATTAAAATACCTAATATAATTCCAGCCAAACCGCCTAACACGCATACTACAATGGCTTCGATAACAAATTGTTGGCGTATTCTAAGTGGTGTTGCTCCTAATGCTTTACGAACTCCTACTTCGCGTGTTCGCTCGGTTACAGAAACCAGCATGATGTTCATCAAAGCAATGGATGCACCTAACAAAGTAATAAAGCCAACGCCAAAACCTCCTAAGCGCAAAGCAGAAGTAATGCCTTCTAGTTGTTCTTGCAATGTTTCGCTTTTTTCCAAGTCAAAAGAATTAGGTCTGCCTACTTCATCTCTTCTGATGCCTCGCATAATGCCTGTTGCTTCGCCCATAGCAAAATCCATTTTGGTTGGGTCGCTGATGCCAACAGAGATTTCGTACCATAACTGCCTGCCTTTTGCCATTTGGTTGGCTTTGATTAACGGTACACACACCATGTTATCGTAATTGTCGTCTGCTAAATCTCCTTTCTCTTTCATCACCCCAATAATTCTTAGTTGAACTCCAGTAATCAATATTTCTTTTCCAACCGGATCTTCCTCATTCTTAAACAAAGTTTCGGCTACTTTAAATCCAATTACTGCCACCTGCGTTCCATAATCCATTTCAACTTTCGAAAAATTTCTTCCTTTTTCTATTTCAACACCTTTCAAACCAAAAAACTCTGTATTCACTCCTTTCAACCGTACATTCGGGTTTGTTTTATTCGATAAGTATTTTACTTCTGCCACACCGGTAACATCTGCCGACAAAGAAATTACAGCTTCGGTTTTAAACTGTTCGGCAAATCGGTTTACTTGTGTAAACGTAAGCTGCGGATATTTTTTTTCGGCAATACCCTGGTTGCTGCTCCCGCGGTTTCTCTTCGAGGTAATATCGAACGTATTAACACCTAAAGAAGACAAGCTCGTGTTTACCGAATACTCTATACCATCTATGGCAGTTAAAATACCCACCAGCGAAGTAATGCCGATAGCCACAATACACGAGGTTAATACAGACCTTAGCATATTGGCCTTAATCGACCTAAGCCCTTCTTTTATGTTTTCAACCAGATTCATGAAATTTTATTTAAAGTGTATAGGTTGAAAAAACAATCGAAATGTTACAGGAATAGTTAAAATTATACGTTTGTAAAAAGTATCGTATTACTTTCGTATAATGAGGAAAATTTCGGCTATGCGTTATCGGGTTCTAGTACTTTTAATGTTAGTTCTGAATGTGGCACAGGCCAATCGTTTGTTTATACCGATGGATGCCTCGCAAACCAACCATTTAAAAGCATACGGAATTGCCTATTGGATTTTACGTGCCGAAACCGAAGTAGATTGGTTGTTGAACTATAGAGGGGGAAGTTTCATGTGCGATTACAATGCGGCTATACAAAACGAATTGCTGATACGCGGAGTTAGTTACGAAGTTATTTCTGAAGCACAAGCCAACCAGATTTTAACTGAAATGGCAAGCCCTGCCTTGAACTATGACATCATGAAGCTGGAGAAATACCCAAAAATAGCCGTGTACTCTCCTAAATCGGCTCAACCTTGGGATGATGCCGTAACTTTGGTGCTTACCTATGCCGAAATTCCGTACGATTTAATTTATGATGATGAAGTTTTAGCTGGCAATCTGCCTAAGTACGATTGGCTGCATTTGCATCACGAAGATTTTACCGGGCAATATGGAAAATTTTATTCTTCGTATAGCAGCGCACCGTGGTATATCGAGCAACAACGCGAAGCCGAAGAAATGGCACGTAAACATGGTTTTACCAAAGTATCGCAACTTAAATTGGCGATAGCTAAAAGAATACAAGAGTTTGTGGCCGGTGGTGGATTTTTATTTGCCATGTGTTCGGCCACCGATAGTTTTGATATAGCGCTGGCCGCTGAAGGTTTAGATATTTGTGAGCGGATGTTCGATGGCGACCCGGCCGACCCGCATGCACAAAATAAACTAGATTATTCCAGAGCGCTTGCCTTTGGTGGTTTTCGTATATCGCGCGATCCTATGCAATACGAGTTTAGCGATATAGACAATCAACCTTCTGAAAGAAGTTTACGACAAGACAACGATTACTTTACTCTTTTCGAATTTTCTGCCAAATGGGATCCCATCCCAACCATGCTCACGCAAAATCATACTAAAATTGTACCCGGCTTTTACGGGCAAACCACAGGATTTAAAAAGAGATTGATCAAATCAGAAGTATTGGTAATGGGTGAAAGCAAAGCCATAAGCGAAGCCAAATATATACACGGAACGTTAGGTAAAGGCTTTTGGACGTACTATGGAGGCCACGATCCTGAAGATTACCAACACCAGGTTGGCGAAGAACCAACAGACCTAAACCAACATCCTAACTCTCCGGGCTACAGGTTAATTCTGAACAACATTTTGTTTCCGGCCGCTAAAAAGAAAAAACAAAAAACCTGATGATACCATTTGCAAGCATATACAGAGGGTTAATTCTGGTAGTGTGTACGTGTGCGTGCTCTGTAAAACCGGCTATGCAGATAACAAACGAGCAAACACCTATTGCCCTTGCAACACTAACCCAAAAAGAAACAACTCAAATCCTGAGCGAAAGCAAAGAGTATTTACTTGTTAAAGAAATTCCTAAGGTTACAGACACATACTTTTTATATTGGGTTTTCGATCTGTCTGATAACCAACTTGTACATAAAGGCAGCATTACTAAAGGCAACATTGTTTGGCAAAGTAACCACGTACTTTTGCTTACTAAACTACCAGAGGTAATGCCAACCGGCAAAACACCAGAAGACTACCAAAGCCTGATCGATCTGAAGAAAGAACACTAACACAACAAAACACAAACACATCCTTATGAAAAAAATTGTACTTGTATCGCTCCTTTTTGTGCTATGCATACAACTGGCCGTTATCTACACGCCTGCACCCGAAACGCAGGTGGCTAAACCCGAGCCTAAAATACATTACGAAGAAGGTGATTTTGACGGACCCGCTGAATTTGCAAAGTTTCATTGGCAAATCCGTACAGCCGAAGGACAAGATAAACCAGCCTACACCAATGGCTACAAGCTAAAAGAGTTGCGCAAAAGCAAACAACTGGCGCGCATGCGCAAATCAGCCAAAACAAAATCCAATGGAATTACAGAATGGGTAGAGCGTGGTCCAGCCAATGTGCCGGGCAGAACCAGAGGTTTAATCGTGGATCCGGCTGATCCAGCAAAAAATACCTGGTATGCAGGTTCTGTTGGTGGCGGTGTTTGGAAAACAACCAATGCCGGACAAACCTGGAGAAACCTTACTCCTGATCTTCCTAATTTAGCTACCTCAGTTCTAGTGCAAGCTACATCCAATCCAAATGTTATTTATTGTGGAACTGGCGAAGGATTTTTTAATCTGGATGCAGTTGATGGTGCGGGTGTATTTAAATCAACCGACCGAGGCGAGTCGTGGACGCAACTTGCTTCAACTATCAACTTTCCGGATGTGAACAGAATGGCAGTAGACCCTGCCAACGAAAACATTGTACTTGCTGCAACTGCAGATGGCCTATACAGATCCGTTAATGGTGGAACAAGCTGGAACTTAGTTCTTGATCAAGAATTAATACAAGACTTAAAAGCTACTCCTGGTAATTTTAACATTTTATATGCTGCACAAAACAGCGAAGGAGTTTGGAAAAGTACCGATGCCGGCTTAACCTGGAACGAAACCGCAAACTTAGGAACTGTAGGCCGGATAGAAATTGCTATTTCTCCAGTAAACACAAACCGAATTTTCGTTTCGGCAGAGGCAGAATCATTCGGAAGTGGATCTTATCTCTACATGTCAGACGATGGTGGCAATTCGTGGAATATGGTTAACGTTTCAATTGGTGGCAACCAGGTAGATTTTTTAAATGAACAAGGTTGGTACGACAATACAATTGCGTGCGATCCTTTTAATGCAAACATTGTTTATTTCGGAGGAGTAGATTTGTTTCGAACTCAGTTAACTTCCGGTTCAACCTCTTTTCCTGTATTTTCTTTAGAAGCTTCAAACATTTCGTCTTATGTAGATTTGGTAAACTTTTCCAGTGCATCTAACGGAAATTTTGATGTAGGTCCTTCTTTTGCAGGTTTATCAGTAGAGTTTCGCTTTGGCCCCGGGCAAACACAAAAGGCACACAGGTTTACTGTACCAGCCGGTGCAACTAGTGGTGTTGCAAACTCCAGCTATACGTATGCCGGATATGTGGATGTTCCCTTTACTGTATGGGACATTACCACAGTGCCAAACCGCCAACTTATGGTATCGTTCAGAGATCAGGCCAACAATGGCATTTTCGATCTTCTTCCGGCCAACACAAGTTCTACCAATGCAAATGAACAAAGCCGGGAGTATGTTTTTGTAAACAACGTTACTTACTCTTCTTCCGCCAACGCATCTATTGCAACAACCGGAGGCCATGTGTTTAGCGAGATGTATAATATATGGCCTATATTACCCACCGGAGGACAATTTCCTGCAATGCAAAATGCAACCTTAAGTATTATTACTTCCACGCTATCGGTGTTAAATGCAAATACACTTAACATTACCGATGGCCGGGGCGAATTTGGCAATGGAAAAAACAACAATGTACATGTGGATCACCACAACATTGTAATGATACCCATGAGTGCAACTACCTACAAAATTCTTAATGCCAATGATGGTGGTGTTTTTGTTTCGAATACCGATCCTACGCCCGGTATAGATAACAACGAATGGACCAGCACCGACAATGGATACAACTCAAGTCAGTTTTACGGTGCAGATAAAAAACCCGGAGCAGACGAATATTTTGGTGGCATGCAAGATAATGGAACCTGGGTTTCGCAGCCCGACCAAACTGCTAATGCCAGCGCTAATTATAACTTCAGAATTGGTGGCGATGGCTTTGAAGTGATTTGGAATTACAACAATCCGCAGTTACTCATAGGTGGTTCACAATTCAATGGCTTTGCCAGATCAACAAACGGAGGCTTAACTTTTGGCGATGCAACCGCAGGATTAACAGGCAACATGCCCTTTATATCTAAACTGGCCAACTCAAATAGTTTTCCAGACAGAATTTTCACACTTGGTCAAAATGGAGTCTTTGTTTCAACCAATTTCGGGCAAAGCTGGACACTAACTCCCATTACCACACGTTGGGCAAATGCCAGTTTAATGGATATCGATGTATCTCGTGCAAATGCAAACATTGTTTGGGCCGGAACCGGCATGACTTCGCAGCTATCCCTCCATGTATCTACCAATGGCGGACAAAGTTTTCAGGTAACTAACAATTATACAGAAACCAGCATGGGTGGTATAACTAAATTAGCTACGCACCCAACCGAACCTAACACGGCATACGCTATATTTTCATTAGCAGGAAAACCCAAAATACTTAGAACAAAAAATCTTGGTCAGAGCTGGCAAGATATAAGCGGCTTTGGCACCAACAACGTTAGCAGTAAAGGTTTTCCGGATGTGGCCGTATATTGCTTATATGTTCGCCCAGATGATACCAACATTATTTGGGCAGGCACAGAAATAGGCATTGTAGAGTCTACCGATGGGGGCGAAACATGGGCTATTATTGAAGATTTCCCTAACGTATCGGTGTGGGATTTAAAAGGAGTAGATAATAAAATTGTTATTGGTACCCACGGTCGTGGTATATGGACAGCCACGGTTAACAGCGATAAAAACCAAGCCAACGTTCCTGAGTTACCGGTAATTACCGCAGGCGGAACAGATCCATCCGAACGCCTGGCTGTTAAAGTAAGTAACCCTTTCTCGTACGATTCTATCGAAGTAATGGTAAATAATACCAAAATAGGTGTTCTTAAAAATACTATAGTTGGAGAAACCATAGTAGCCATTTCTGGCCTCAGTTTTGGCACAAAAGAAGTTCGATTACTTGCTTATGAATTAGGGGCTGTGTTTTCAGGTAAGCCTTTTTCGGTTAGCTATATAAACCTTAAAGATGCTAAAACCAGCCATGTGGATTATATCAATACGTTAGAAAACTTTATAGTTTCTGCTCTGGCTTTGTCGCGTTTCGAGGAGCAAGAAACAGAAAGAAGAACATTGCATACTTTACATCCGTATGCGGCCAATACGCGTGCATCAGCATTTTTAACAGTTCCCATTATTGTGCAGGCTACTAACGCTAAGCTATATTACAGAGATGTTGCCATACTAGAACCCAACAACGACTTTGTTATGCTTGAGGCAACCTCCGATGGTGTTAATTGGCTTCCGTTAAAACCTAAATACGATGCATCGCACAAAACCAATTGGTTAACCATCTACAATTCCCCTGCCCCAAATAATATTCCTGCATATACCGAAACAGTAGCGCATGAAGTTAACCTGTTAGACTTTTTTGAGGCTAACGAAAAAATACTTGTTCGTTTTAGAGTAGAGGCCAACGCAACCGTACAGGCATGGGGCTGGGCATTAGATTATTTAATTATTCAGGCTACGCCAACTTCGGTAGAAACAAAGCAAGCAGAAATAGAACAATTTGATGTTTATCCGAACCCCGTAAAAAGAGGTGAAGAAATAACGGTAAGCTATACTTTATACGCTCAACAAGAAGGAAATTTACGGTTACAAGATGCACAAGGCCGCGAGGTGGCATCACGCGCTTTAGGCAAAGCAACCCAAGGTTCAGAAAGCATACAAACCAACGCTTTACAGCCGGGTATGTACTATGTAACGTTGCAAAGTAAAGGCGAATCGAAAATAAAGAAAGTAATTGTTCAATAGGCTTTAACTTGCGTTAATGCATACGGTCGCTCCTCAACGGGAGCGACCGTACTATTTCAGCTTCTTGCTCTAAAATTTCGTGCCAGCGTTGTGTAACTTTTTCTTCGGGCAAGTAAGTGTATGCTAATCGTATAAAATTTTTATAGTGTCCCGCTTCAGAAACCATCAACTCATAATAAAATTTTGAGAGTTCTTCATCAGCAATATTTTTCCACAACAATTTAAAACGTTCGCAACTTCTGGCTTCTATTAACGCATTTATCAGCAAACGCTCCATTAATTGCTGGTCGCGACTCCCACCTTTCTGTATTACCTTGTTTTGCAAGGCATCTACGTAACTATCTTTACGTTGCCTTTCTAACGTATACCCTCTCTTTTTTAACAGCTCCAACACACGCTCAAAATGCGCCCACTCTTCTGCCACAACAGGAGTTAACTCTTCTACCAATTTTTCTTTTTCCGGATACGTAACAATTAATGAGATACAAGATGAAGCCGCTTTTTGTTCGCAATAGGCATGATCTACTAAAATATCTTTAATATTCATGCTGGCGATATCAACCCAGCGTGGATCTGTTGGTAATTCAAGTCCGAGTGTGAATTTATCTTTTGCCTGCATAGCCATTAATCATAGAATGACCAATCAAAACCAAAATCCAATACATTTGATTGTGCCGGATAAAAAGGAGTACTAAAATATCCTGTACCCTGAAGAGCTTGTAGTATATTATGGTATCGAACAAAAATTCTTCCGCGCTTCATTTTCCAGTTAAAAAATGTGTCGAGCAGTAGATAGTCGTTGTTACGAAATTGTTGTTGTGTGTAGAATTGCTGTGTAGGCACATCATATCCATTGCCAAAGTATGCCGACTGCCACCGGGCTTCTACACCAAGTTGGATATCGAAGTTTCCATCGAAGAAAATATTTTGATAAGCGAGTTGTCCGTGCAGTAACCATTCCGGCACTTGGATAGCATTATTGCTGTTTTCTAAAACACTTGTATATAAGGCTCGTGCATCAAGTGTAAACTTTTTTCTGATAAACTGCCATTGCAAACGAAACTCAGGAGATTGCATAATTTGATTTCCGTTGCTCTGTTGAGGCAACACTTTTTGTTTGGTTGCCTCTTCGTTTAAATTAAAAAATACATAGTTGTTTAAAGTTGTTAAAGTAACACCGGCAGAGGCCTTTAATCCTTTTAAAGGTAGTTTAGCAAAACCTTTAAGTTGGTTTACTTCAATATCTCTAAAACTATTTAGCCAACCATCAAACTCTCCGATGTAGGCTTGTTGTACAAAAGTTGGTTTGTATTGTGCACGTACAAGCGAACCTTCTAACCATGGGGTTTCTAAACCTACACCAATTTTATAATTCGAACGTAACAATGCTTGTGCCTCCGCTAAAAAAGTAAATCCCTTTTTGTATTGGTAGGCTAATGTTCCTCCGGTATAATATTCCGTTCCTTTGGTTTTAACAGGTAACCTACCTTCAGCTATATGTTCATAATCCATTTCATATCTTCGAGTTGCCCAGTACCCATTTAATAAAACCTGTCCGATATTTCCTTTTAAGCCTAATTCGTTTCGGGTGGTTCTAAACCAATTTCTGTCTCCAGCTGTTGTTCCATTTTTTATACGTGGATCGTAATACGAGTTTGTTGGGTTCGATTCTAAAAATGCATTGTACTGTCTTTGTTTATCAAATTGATGATACACCTGCCACGTTTTCCAGATGCGGTATTGTTGATAAATGTGTGTGGCTATCCGTATATCTCTTGTTTCTGCTGTTGTAAGCTCGGGCTGTGCAAATTGCGAGAAAAAATCGCTGAACGTAAACGTATCGTCTACCTGTACTCCTCCATTTTCAAGTACGGTGTGGCGCATTCTTCGTGCATTGGCAAAAATCCAATAGGCAGAATCTTTGGTATGGTACGTCATAAACAAGTCGTAGTAAGTACTCCGCACATTGCGATCTCCTTTGCCTTGTCGTTGTATTTGTTTATCGATGTTTAGTGTAACGTAGTTAAAACCGAAATTCCAATTGGGCTTAATGTTACGCGTGTACACTACGCGGGTAATCGATCGGCCTTTGCCACCTAAAATAACCTGCATATTGGAGTAAGGCGAATGGGTATCAAAATACCGCATGGTATCTAAATCCCAATACACATTGTAGGCATTAAAGCCCGAACTAACACCAATAGTTTGTGGCAATTGATAATAAATGGGAGACATGGCAGTGCCAATGTTTCCTAAATCCTGGTACTCGTGGTTAAGCCTGTTGATAAAAGTAAACTGATGAAAATTACGGATTACGGTATCAATCGTACTAGATTCAAATCTGTTTAAAAAAATGGTTCTTTCCGTATAGTAGCGCGTTGATTTTGGGCCGTAAATTTGTTTGGTGGTATCATCTAAGATGGACGCTCTTTTCTTTTTCCCATCCTGTTCATTTTCATCATCCTGCGCCCAAACAGAGGTATTTAAACCTGAAAGAAAAAAAAGAAACAATAAAACCCTAGGCCAGTTCATACTCTGCTAATTGTTGGTTAACAAAACTGATCAGCTGATCATCAAACTTCGCGCCATCTTCTAGTAAAACCATTTCAATTGGCAAGTATAAAAATCTATCCCGGTTGTTTTGGCAAAGTAAATTCAATTTCACAAAATCCTTTTCGGATGTAATCACATACGCTTGATGTTGATGCATCGCTTTTTCTATTTTCTCCACATCTTTCGCGGTGTAATGATGGTGATCTCTGAAATCAAAAACTTCTGCCACAGTAAATTTCTCTTGCATCGATTGTATAAATAAATCAGATTGAGCTAAACCCGAAACCAATACAACAGACTTAATCTGTGCCGGATCTACACGTTCATCATCAAAATTGTGTACACTTTTTTCTTGTATTGCAGCAAAATACACCGGTGCATCTGTAAAAAATTTTATTCGATTTCTTATCTCCTCCTTTTGTTTTGCTGTACTATGCAAAGGGCATTTTGTTACCACTACTACATCTGCACGTTTTGCTCCTCTCGTACTTTCGCGCAAGCGGCCAACAGGCATTAACCAATCTGCGTAAAATGGTTTTTTATAATCGGTTAATAAAACAGAAAAACCGGGGCGCACATACCTATGTTGAAAGGCATCATCCAACACAATGCATTGCAAACCTTCTACTTGATCTGCCACAAAAGGAATAGCCACTGCGCGTTCCTCGCACACAGCCACAGTAATTTCTTTCTTAAATTTTTGATACACTTGAAAAGGCTCGTCACCAAGTGTATCGGGCGTATCAGTAGTATTTGCTATTCGTAAACCTTTCGTTGCCCGGCCATAGCCTCTGCTTACCATCGCAGTTTTTTTTGTATGCTGATGAAGCAAGCGAATAACATATTCGGCCATGGGTGTTTTTCCGGTGCCGCCTACCGCCAGGTTTCCAATAGAAATAACAGGAATTGAAAAAGAAACCGATGGCTTTACTTTTAAGTCGAAAAGTAAATTGCGCAGCCGCGTTACAGCATCTAACAAAATAGAAAAAGGAAAAAGAAGATACCGAAGCCAGGTCATGCTTAACATCAAAAGGCAAAAGTAATTCTTATCGGGCAATACCTATGTGGCTAACCCTTTTTTCCTGCTAAATTTCCGACATGATTATCAAGCACATCACACAATACTTAGAAAGCATAGCCCCTTTGGCTTACCAGGAAAGTTACGATAACAGTGGTTTACTCACCGGCCATCCGGATTGGGAAACGCATGCCGCTCTTATCACTTTAGATTGTACCGAAGCAGTAGTAGACGAAGCCATTGCTAAAAAATGCAACCTGATCATCGCCCATCATCCTATAATTTTCAAAGGATTAAAAAAGCTAACCGGCAGCAATTACGTGGAAAGAACAGTAATAAAGGCAATCGAAAATAAAATTGCGATTTATGCCATCCACACCAACCTGGATAACTCATGGCAAGGCGTAAACCAACAAATTGCGCAAAAACTGGAATTAAAAAATACCTCCATCCTTCAGCCCATCAAAAACCAGTTAGCAAAAATCGTAACCTTCGTTCCTGAAAATAAAACCGGTGATGTATTGAATGCTTTGCACAAGGCCGGTGCGGGCAACATAGGCAATTACTCCGATTGTAGTTTTAAAGTAAATGGGATCGGAACTTTCAAACCTAATGAACTAGCAAACCCTAGCATCGGACAGGCCAATCAACAAGAATGGGTGCAAGAAGATAGAATCGAACTTATTTTTCCTGTCCACACAGAAAAAGCTGTGATTCAGGCTTTACATCAGGCTCATCCGTACGAAGTACCGGCTTACTATATACATTATCTTGAAAATGAAAACCAGGAAGTGGGTGCTGGTATGGTAGGAGAACTAAGTCAGGCATTATCCGGAATTGAATTTTTAAAATATTTAAAAGAGAAAATGAATCTCCAAACCATCAGACATACCGCACTTTTACAAAAACCAATTAAAAAAGTAGCAGTTTGTGGTGGTTCGGGAAGTTTTCTGTTAAAAAAAGCCATTTCTGCTGGCGCAGATGCTTTTATTTCGGCCGATTTTAAATACCACGAGTTTTTTGATGCCGAAAACAAGCTCCTAATCGCAGATATTGGCCATTATGAAAGTGAGGTTTATACGAAAGATTGGATAAGTGCACTTTTAACAAAAAAATTTCCTACTTTTGCGGTCAATTTTTCCGGAATTAACACTAATCCAATAAGTTACTACCACTGATGGAAACACAAACCGTAGCACAGAAACTCGAAGCCCTTGTAAAATTACAAACCATAGACAGCAAGATAGACGAACTCAAGAAATTGAGAGGCGATTTGCCAGATGAGGTTCAAGACCTTGAAGACGAGCTGGAAGGCTACAAAACCCGCATGGGGCGCTTTACCGGTGAACAAAAGGAGTTAGACGAAAGCATTAAAAAATTTAAAGAAGGCATTAAAGAAGCTGAAAAACTGATTAAGAAATATCAGGAACAGCAAAAAAACGTTCGCAACAACCGCGAGTACGATGCCATCACCAAAGAAATTGAATTGCAGGAATTGGAAATCCAGATCTGCGAGAAAAAGATAAAGCAAGCGAAAGACGAAATCGTTCGTAAGAAAGAAGAAGGCGAAAAGATTGAAGCACAGGTTAACGAACGCACCGAACACCTATCCATCAAGAAAAAAGAACTGGATGGTATTTTAGCCGAAAGCCAGGAAGAAGAAAGAAGATTATTAGAAGAAAGAGAAAAGGCTACTAAAAAAATTGAGGATAAAAGCTTACTTAAATATTACGAACGCTTACGCGGAAGTTTAACCAATGGTTTAGCTGTTGTGCGCGTAGTACGCGGAGCTGCCGAAGGATGTAACATCGTTATCCCTCCTCAAAAAATTGCTGAAATCAGAGAAAAGAAAAAAATTGTGATTGACGAACACAGCGGTCGTATCTTAGCCGATGTTGATATCGATACATTGGATGAAAGCGACAAGCCAAAATCAGCAAAACCTGCCGTTGCGCCAACACCAACACGCAGACGTAAAACTGCTGAATAATACTTTTTTGTTCGCCTCTAAAATCATACAAGCAAGTCTGTTGACTTGCTTTTTTTATTGTGCCTCCTTTGCCCAAACACAACAGGATGCCGACATGGCTTATGAGCAAGTCATGCAATTGCAATTTCTGAAACACCCCAAAGCATTAAAATCATCAATCGAAATCGATTATGCATTAGAACTCAGCCATGTGTTAGAAGTACTGGCAGAAGAAGATGATAAACTTTACCAAGCCTACGAAGAACAATTTGAAACCACAGTTGCCAGTTGGAAAAAGAAAAGAGAAAACGAACCCTACTTAGCAGAGTTGTATGTGTTGTGGGCCTTTGCTAAACTAAAAATGAAACAAGAGTTTCAAGCCGCTATGCTTATTCGAAAGGCTTACCACATTGTAACAGACGAACATCACAACAAAAACCTAAAGGCACAAAAAACAAAAGGATTGCTTTACATCATGCTGGGTGCCGTTCCGGAAAAATACAATTGGTTGCTTCGTGTATTCAGTATGCAAGGCAATACAACCGAAGGCATTCAACTCTTAAAAAATTTATACCAAGCAGAACATAACCAAGCCTGGGAAAGCGGGCTTTGGCTCGCGTTGGCACAGGGGTATCTTTTACAAGAACCTCAGCTGGGTTTAGCATTAGCCGATTCTTTGATTCAACAAAAACCAAACCGAACCATAGCAAAATTGTTAGCTGCATCGCTTGCCTTAAAAGCAAACCAGGCAGAAATAACGTTAGGCTATATAAACAATTGGCAAACAAATAAAAACACAACACCGCTTGTATATTACCTGGCCGGAGAAGCAAACTTATGCAAAGGTAATGATGTGGAAGCTGCCGCTTGGTTTATCCGATTCCACCAGCAATACAAAGGAACCAATTTGGTGAAAGATGCTTACTTTAAAACCGGTTTATCGTATTGGTTACTCAATCAAAATAGTATAGCTAAACGTTATTTTACTTTGGCGGCAGAAAATGGAGTGGCGCATACAGAAGCTGATAAATATGCTGAGAAAGCATTATCAACCATTCAGGAATCAGACAAAACCCTTTGGCGCATTCGCCTATTTACCGATGGTGGTTACTTTACAAAAGCAAAAGAATTAGTGGAATCAAAAAACGAAAATGATTTCATCGCGCTAAAAAATCAAGTAGAATTTTATTACAGAAAAGCACGCTTGTTTGATAAGTTGAAAGAACCTATTTCAGCAGAAAAATTCTATTTGCAAACCATTACCAAAGCCGGAAAAAATTCCTGGTACTTCGCGCCAAATGCTTGTTTACAATTGGGATATCACTATAAATCGATGAATCAAATTGAGAAGGCTTGCCTTTATTTCAATCAAGCTCTTTCGTACGATAAACACGAATACAAAAACTCTATCGATTCTAAAGCGAAAGCCGCGTTGGCTCAACTCAATTGCAAATGAGTGGTATCGTTGTATCGCATCACCTGAAATTGTTTGCCCGTATACGTAAGTTGATACAAACATAAATTATGATGCTCGAACATATCCATCGCGCGCAAAGGATAATGCAACCAATAACAAAGCAAAATACGGATGGCTCGTCCGTGCATACAAATCAAAATCGTTTCTTCCTTTTCCTGATTCAAAATTATATCTAATGCCGGTTTCATTCTTTCCACTACTTCTTCCGGACTTTCTCCTCCTTCAATGCACAAATCAGTTTTACCTTCCTGCCATTGCTTTAACATGTGGTGGTAATATGCATCTTCTTCAGGTGTAATGGGTTGTCCTTCTTTTTTGCCCCACGAAATTTCATTTAATCCAACCAAAGAAATATGCTTTATACCATTGTTAATAAACTGCTGAACCGACTCCTGCGTACGCACCAATTTAGACGTATAAACTGCATCAAAAGAGATGTGTTTCCAGGCTTTATTAAATGCTTCGGCCTGCTTACGGCCTGTATCGTTTAGCGAACTATTAACTCCGCTGCCTTGTACGATATTTTTTAAATTGAAATCAGTTTGCCCGTGGCGTATAAGATAGATTTTTTTCAAGGTCAATTTTCGGTAATTTGGCCGGATTTTTTAAAACAGAACGCAATAATACAGGTTATTATTGATTGGCTGACAAAAACAGGAATTTCAACCAAAATTATGGGAATATTCAGGGAAGGAATCACAATTGAAAAGCTAAATACCAGCTCTCATGGCAATATGGTTGGTCATTTAGGAATTCGCTATACTGAAATAGGCGAAGATTTTTTAGTTGGAACCATGCCGGTAGATGAACGAACCATTCAACCCATGGGTTTATTACATGGTGGTGCCTCTGTTGCTTTGGCCGAAACCCTCGGAAGCGTTGCGTCACTTTGCTGCATCGATATGTCGAAGTTTAGCCCTGTTGGTTTAGAAATAAATGCCAACCATATTAAAAGCGCGAGAAGTGGTTTGGTAACAGGTGTAGCCAAAGCTTTACACATTGGCAACAGAACCCATGTGTGGGAAATTAAAATCACTAACGAAAACAATGAGTTGGTTTGTGCCAGCAGAATAACCATGGCGATAATCGAAAGAAAATAAAATGGCCGAAGGTAAATCCATCGATATCAATATAAAAAGTAAACATTACCTGCACGTAATGGCCGAAGCCTTACAAAAAGGTTTTGCCCTTGCGATGTGGCGTTTACCCAATGCTAATGAGAAACAAGTATTGATTTGCGAAGAACCAGTAACAGTAGAACCCGAAACTCCTTTCGAAGAATTTGAAAAAGGTTTTGTAATCGCACCTTTTTTACCCGGCAGTAAAAAGATTTTTTTAAAGGCTGATGGATATTGGTCTTCTACCTTAAACGAACCCGAACTTTCTCCATCTTTTTCTCAAAAATTTTCTTCGCATAATAATGATGAAAAAGAAATTGATGCCTCAACATTTCGTTGGCATATCCAACATCAACATATTTCTGTTTCGCATCAACCTTATCAACACGTAGTAGAAAAAGCCATTCGTTTTATTGAAAGCGGAAAGGCAGAAAAAATTGTACCATCGCGCACGCAATACATCGAAACTAAAATTGATTTACTGCAATCTTTCGATGCGCTCTGCGCGAAATATCCGTCTGCCATGGTTTCGCTCATCAGCACACCGGCAACCGGCACCTGGCTTGGCGCAACTCCAGAACTATTGGTAGCTGTTGAGAACGATCAATTTTTTAAAACAGTAGCCTTAGCAGGAACAAAACCATATCTGCCCGGCACCGATTTAAAAAGTGTAGCATGGACACAAAAAGAAATCGAAGAGCAAGCACTGGTAGAACGATACATCATTCAATGTTTAAAAAAAATTCGCTTGCGCGAATACGAAGAGTTCGGACCTAAAACTATCGTGGCCGGAAATTTACTTCACCTGAAAAGTGAATTTACAGTAGATATGAAAGCTACTAATTTTCCACAACTAGGTTCGGTAATGTTGCAATTGCTTCATCCAACTTCTGCAGTGTGTGGCATGCCTCTATCCGCTTCGTTAGATTTTTTAAACAAGGAAGAAGGATATAACAGAGGTTTGTATAGCGGTTATCTTGGTCCTGTAAAATTGAAAGATCAAACACAATTATTTGTTAACCTAAGATGTTTGCAAGTACATAAAAATGGTATTCAATTGTATGCAGGCGCTGGTGTTACGGCCGACTCCGATCCACAAAAAGAATATGAAGAAACAGAAATGAAAATGGCTACCCTTTTAAAAGTAATTGTTGCATGAGGTTGCAAGCCATTTATAACATCGCTCCTCTTTGTTTTGAATATGGCATTCGAGATGTTATCATTTGCCCGGGTTCGCGTTGCGCACCGCTTACTTTAGCGTTTACGCGTCTTGGGAAATTTAACGTGCGCGTTTTCAGCGATGAAAGAAGCGCAGCTTTTGTAGCTTTAGGCATAGCACAAGCTACTCAAAAACCTATTGTTTTAGTATGTACTTCCGGTTCTGCAGCTTACAACTTTGCCCCGGCTGTGGCAGAAGCTTTTTTTGCAGGTGTACCCTTAATCGTATTAACAGCAGATCGCCCAGCGGAATGGATCAACCAATACGATGGACAAACTATTTTTCAGCACGAGATTTTCGGAAAGCATGTAAAGCAATCGTATCAACTGCCACAAGAATACGAACACCAGGATAACGTTTGGAACATATATAAAACCGTTACTGAGGCTATTCAAACTTCTTTGTTACCCAAAAAAGGACCTGTACATATTAATGTACCCCTGCGGGAACCGCTTTATCCTACAAAGAATGAAACCATTTCTTTTGAAACACATTTTCAGAAAAATGAAGTAACTCATTTACAAACTACACTTTCAGTTCAAACTAAAAATATACTTACAGAGAAAATAAAAAGTGCAAAACGCATTCTCATTGTTGCTGCTCAAGGTTTTCCTACGGTTGAATTAAAAAAATCTTTAGCTTCTTTTGCTAATACAGTAAATGCACCCATCTTATCTGATGTCATCTCAAATTTTCATGGCATTGAAAATGGCATTCACCATGCTGATACTTTTTTAGGAAATCTTTCTGAAGACCAAAAAGAAAAACTACAACCTGATTTAGTGCTGTCGTTTGGCATGTCGGTTATTTCGAAACAGATCAAACTCTTTTTAAGGCAAAAAAATTTTACACATTTCCATATCGGAGAAGAGTGGCCGGTAGCAGATCCTTTTCAAAGTCAACCAAAAGCTATTTTAACCAGTGCAGAAAATTTCTTTCAATCCTTTGAGAATTTACAAACGCACAATCAAAATACGGCTTATCTCGCTGATTGGATTTTGTTAGAAGAGAAAGCAAAAGAAAAAACAAATCAATTTTTTACCCATACCGAAAAAGGAGAATTTAAGTTCGTTTCCGATTGCCTCCGGCATCTACCAGAAAATTGTAACCTTCACGTAGCCAACAGCATGAGTGTTCGGTATGCCAATTATTGCGGCATCGCTAAAAACAACGTTACCATATACGCAAATCGCGGGACAAGTGGTATAGATGGCTGCACCAGCACAGTAGTAGGGCATTGTTTAGCTCATCCTGAAAAATTAAATGTTTTCATCACAGGAGATATCGCTTTCTTTTACGATAGAAACGCTTTTTGGCATCAGTATAATTTGCCTAATCTTCGCATTGTTTTGCTTAACAACCAAGGCGGAGTAATTTTTAAACTGATCGATGGCCCTGCAGATTTACCCGAAGCCAATGATTATTTTGTAGCTAAACAAAAATACAAAGCAAAATACACGTGCGAAGAAAACAACATTGAATATCATGCCTTCGATCATCATCTTCCTGCTGAAAATTTTTTGGCTTCGTTCTTTGCGAAAAAAAATACGCCCGCTTTAGTAGAATTTAACTCCGATGTAGAAACTAATCGATTAATTTTCGAACAATTTAAAAAACAAGTAATCCATTCAATTAAATAATATGAACTTAAAATATCCTTGGCAACCCGTTAAAGAATACAAAGAAATTTTGTTGCATCAATACAACGGCATTGCACGCATCAGCATTAATCGTCCGCATGTTCATAATGCATTTACACCGCTAACTGTACAAGAGATGATTGACGCCATGCATTGGTGTAGAGAAAATGTTGATATCCGCGTTGTAGTTTTAACAGGCGAAGGTGGCAAAGCTTTTTGCAGCGGTGGAGACCAAAGTGTGCGCGGCCATGGTGGTTATGTGGGGGCAGATGCCACACCAAGACTGAATGTATTGGATTTACAAAAAATGATTCGCTCTATTCCTAAACCAGTTGTGGCAGCTGTAGCAGGGTGGGCCATAGGTGGCGGCCATGTGTTGCATGTTGTTTGCGATTTAACGATAGCAGCAGAAAATGCACGCTTCGGCCAAACCGGACCAAAAGTGGGAAGTTTCGATGGTGGTTTTGGTGCATCTTATTTAGCCAGAATTGTTGGGCAGAAAAAAGCAAGAGAGATTTGGTATTTGTGCGACCAGTACGATGCAAAAGAAGCCTTGGATATGGGATTAGTAAACAAAGTTGTGCCACTCGAAATGTTAGAAGAAACCTATGTAGAGTGGTGCAAAAAAATGATTGCCAAAAGCCCAATTGCATTGCGCATGTTAAAATCATCATTCAATGCCGAACTCGATGGACAAGCCGGTATACAGGAATTAGCTGGAAACGCTACTTTACTCTATTACCTTTCTGAAGAAGCGAAAGAAGGAAAGAACGCATTTTTAGAAAAACGTGAACCAGATTGGTCAAAATATCCTAAATTTCCATAAGGAAAAATCAAAGTATGGAGATCGAAAAAAGAGAGATATACAGAGCCATTGCTGAGATGGCTTATGTTATTGCTAAGGCCGACCGTGGATTGAGCGCAGATGAAAAATTTGCATTTACAAAAATTGTAGAAGAAGAACTCGCGCTCAATTCATGGATTGCTCAAAGTCGTTTCGAATTACTCGATGAAGTAACACAACCATCCATCGATCTCGCTTATAACGAAGCTTTGCACGATTTAAAAAAATATAAAGAACACCTTACTCCTGAGTTGGTGGCCATTGCGCTCAAAGTAATGAATCGTGTTGCGGAATCGTGCAGTGGTTTTAGTGCAAAAGAAAAATTGATCATCGATAGATTTAAAAACGATTTAGATCAAATTATGGAAGGATGATTGTACCCTGATGAATATTCCTGCTCAAAACATTTTCTTCAACCAACAGCAAATAGAGTGGCAAGATATTCTTCAGCAAAAAAAGATTTTAGATTCTCCTTACGCTAACTCTGCATTTTCTTTTTTACAGAAATGGATAACAGGCGAACAAAAGTTTGAGTTGCAAACAAGCGGTTCAACCGGTAAACCAAAAAAATTAATTGTTACACGCGAGCAGTTAATTGCCTCTGCTTCTTCTACTGGTAACGCCTTACAATTAAAAGCCAATCAACATGCTTTACTCGCGTTATCAGCCCAATACATTGCCGGTATCATGATGTTAACCCGAGCTATGGTTTGGCAACAACATATTTATATCACTGAACCTAGTAACAATCCACTACAAAATTTCTCCGACCACCAAACATTCGATTTTGTTGCTTTGGTCCCTCTGCAAATACAAACTTTGATTGACGCTTTTGGTTTGCATACCTTATCACGCTGGAAAAAAATTTTGATTGGCGGTGCGCCCCTTTCAAATTTGTTAAAAGAAAAAATTACACATGCCGAAAGTGATATCTACTTAACCTACGGCATGACAGAAACCATTTCACATGTTGCTTTGCAAAAAATAAGCGGAAAGAATAAACAAGAACGATTTTATCCTTTGCCCGGCATTCAATTATCGAAAAACGATAACAATTGCTTACGCATTCGTGCGCCTTACCTTGCAGATGAAATTCAAACCAATGATGTAGTTAAACTCTATGAAGACGCATCGTTTGAGTGGTTAGGCCGAGCAGATTTTGTTATCAACTCTGGCGGTATTAAAATTCATCCGGAAGAAATAGAAAATAAAATAGAAAATATACTTCGTGCCTTAGCTATCGATACCTATTTCGTTAGCGCATTACCAGATGAAAAGTTAGGAGAGAAACTCATCTTGCTTATTGAAAGTAATGAATCAATTTCTACAACTCATCTTCTTCAGCAAGTAAAAGAAACATTGCCACCTTACCAGAACCCTAAAGAAATTTATATACTTCCCCACTTTAAACGAACCGAAAACGGAAAACTAAACAGAAAAGCAACTCTTGATTTGGTAAAGGTTGGAGGTTAAAATCCTTAGCATTAATTTTACAAAACTATTCGTATACTATATGGGACGCATCTTCGAAAAACGCAAACACAAGATATTCGCTCGCAATGCAAGAATCTCGAAAGCATTTACCAAAATCGGAAAAGAAATTGCCATTGCTGTAAAACATGGCGGAGCCAACCCAGAAAGCAACCAAAAGTTGCGTGTGGCCATTCAAAATGCCAAAGGCATCAACATGCCTAAAGATAAAGTAGAAGCTGCTGTTAAACGTGCATCGAATAAAGAAGAAAAAGATTTTCAGGAAGTAGTATACGAAGGGTATGCACCACATGGCGTACCTGTGTTGGTAGAATGTGCAACCGATAATCCGACCCGAACCGTTGCTAACATTCGTTTGATTTTTTCCAAGAATGATGGCGCTATGGGCAACTCCGGTTCTGTTTCATTTATGTTTGAGCGAAGAGGTGTGTTTAAATTTGCCAATGGTGTATTAAACCTGGAAGAATTAGAATTAGATTTAATTGATGCTGGCGCAGAGGATATTGACCAGGGTGAAGAAGAAACCATCATCTATACTAAGTTTACAGATTTTGGCAGCATGCAGAAATTTTTAGAAGAAAGAAAAATTGAAGCCACCAACTCCGAATTACAATACATACCCACTACCACAAAAGATTTGAGCGAAGAGCAGCAAGATGAAGTACTAAAACTCATCGAAGCATTAGAAGAAGATGATGACGTACAAAGTGTTTATCATAACTTAGCATAGCATGAAATCTAAATTTCTATTTTTCCTTTTTTGCATCTTAACTGTACAACTAGCAGCGCAAGATGTTAACATCGAAGAATACGAAATCGATAAAAAATTAAATCCTGCAACCACTCAGGTTTCAGGATTTTTTGATGCCGGTATTTCATTCGCTTTACCTCAACCCGAATTACAAAAAGCAGTAGATAACAATGCGGGAGGATTAGGTTTTGGGTTCTCCGCAGGTTTTGGGGTAAATCCTTTCGGTAAAAAACGTTCGTCTCTTTTATTAGTAGGACTTGATTTTACGTATCACACCTACGGTCGCGATAAAATAGAAGGGAATAATGTTTCTCCTCCATTAAAAACAACTTTTAATCAATACCTTATTTTACCAAGCATACGAGTATATGTACCTTTTCAATTTTCTCAAAAATTCTTTATAGAAGCTAACGGTGGTTTACAAGTATTTTCTGCCAGAACTAAAATAGATAAAACAGCTTTCGACACGTTAAATGACGAACAACCCGAACTCATCAATTCAGAAAATGATACAGGCTTAGCCTACGGAATTTTTATCGGAACGCATTCGCGCAAAGCAAAAGTAAGCGATGTATTTCAAGCAAGTTTTCAAGTAAAGGCCGGATATTTTACTGGTGAAACCTTGCGCTATGTAAAAAGAGGTTCGGTACAAGTTGATGCCGATGGATTTATTAATTACGAAACTGCTTACACACAACCAGCTTTGTTTATCGTTCAGCTTGGGGTTGTGTTTCATTAAATCTAGTAAGATAAATTTAAAATTTATTGTATCACCATCTCGTTCTGAATCAAACGATTATTGTATTGCTGAATGATGGCTTTAATTTTTCGTTCCATTGTTAAAACTCTATCTTTTTCCGTTTTACGCAGATTTTGTCTTAACATTCTATCTTCTTTAAAGTTATAAAGCGCTGTTGTTTTTGTTCCATCAAAAATCAATAAGTAATCATCTTCAAAATATTGATAGGCATTGTTGTAATTAAAGGCAAAAGATTTCTCATTTGAAAAAACACTTCTTCCGAAAGCCAGATATGGTTTATCATAATTCAAATAATCTAAAACACTCGGCATAATATCAATCTGCTGCGCTATTCCTTCTTTAGTTCCGTTTAAAGAATTATCGGGTGAGAAAAAGAACAAAGGCACTGCATAAGAACCCCACGCGGTGTAGGTTTCATCAAACAATACATTAGAAGAAATAAGGTCGGCTGTAATTACAAAAAGAGTATTATCATACCAATCTGTCTTCTTGATCTTTTCAAAAAATAATTTCAATGAATAGTCTGTGTATTCAATGCACTTCAAAATAGGTTCTTTTCCTCCTTTAAATTTATCTTTATAGATGTCAGGAACCTCAAAAGGATGATGCGATGACACCGAAAAAATTGCACTCATAAAGGGTTTCGGAAATTCATTTAGTTTATCGGCATAAAAGTTGAAAAACTTATCATCCCAAATTCCCCAAATGCCATCGTAATCAGCATCGTTGTTGTATTCTGTTTTTCCATAATAATATTCAAAACCCGCTAGGTTCATAAATGCCTGAAAGCCCATAGAGCCATTGGGCGCACCATGAAAAAAGGAAGTGTGATATCCTTCTTTGCGCAAAACCGATCCTAAACTATTAATTCGATTATTCGAGTAAGGTGTTAAAAAGTAAGGCATCCCTAATGATGGAATACTAGCGACCGAAGATGGCAGTCCATCAATCGATTTTCTGCTATTCGCAAACGTATACTCAAACGTTAAACTTTGCTGCAGTAAAGAATCTAAAAAAGGTGTATATCCCTTATAGTTTGGTTTATCCTGATTGTAAAAACCAAAAAACTCGCGCGAAAAACTTTCTAAAATAATAACAACAACATTCTTCTTCTGAAATCCACTATCAACAGGGAATTTTTCAGGAGTATAAATGGCAGTAAGTTCTTGCTCTTTAAAATATTCTACTTTTTTAAACTTCGCTTTTCCGTAGGTCCGCATCAAAGCAAAGGGTGTGTTCAACACAATGGCAACTTCCTTTGGGTTCTTTACATATTCTCCGGCATTGCTAATAGTGATCGGCCTTGTGCTATGCGCAAAACCACCCCGCATACCGGCAATAATAAAATAAATTGCAATTGGCAAAATGGTAAAACCCGTAAGGTAAAAGGCAATTGTATGTTTAATCTGAGGTCCTGAATAGGTAATTTTTTTTGAAAAGAAAACCAATAGGCCAACCAGTATAAGCCAAACAAATATTCCATACCAATAATCAAAAGCAAAACTCAAAAACAATTCGCTTATGTTTTGCTCATTTTCAAATTGATTAAATACATCAAAGGTTGTTCGCCTGTCGGTAAATCTAAAGTAAAAGAAATCAATTACGTTTAAGGCTAAACCTATGGCATTCACTACAATAAAAACCCATCTTACAATGCTCTGATAACCCGATAAAAATCTAATCTTTAGCGGTACCAAAAGCATCAAAATAACCAGACTGTTTAAGTAAAGAACAGCAGTTAAATCGAACCGTAACCCGCCTGCCAAAAGCCGTAACGTATGCCCAAAATCAAGATCAGGAAAAGTAGAGAAATTAAACGCTAGAAATAATAGCCTGGCAACCATCATACCACCCATCGCCAAAAGCCAAAATTTAAGCAGGGCAGTATACACGTTTTGGCTAAAAGAAATTTTGTTCACTTCAATGTAATTTGGTTGGTGGCCAGATCTAAATCAGGACGCAATTTAGCATTCTAAAGTTTCATATTGTATGTTAACGAATGATTCACGTTTTGCGGCAAGAAATTGTTATTTTGCATATTAATTAAGAACCTCCCATTGTGAATAGACCTCTCTCTGGCCTGTTTTTGAGCTACTTCTTTGTATTCGCCTTTTCTATAGCTTATGCGCAGAAGGAAGTTACCTATTCTGTAGGCCTGTTTGGAGGCATTAGTTCTACATTTAGTAACGATGAGGGTGTAAGCAGCGACCCTCGTTATCAGTATAGGTATAACATCCGTACTATCCCGATAGGGTTACATCTTGGCATTGATTTTAAAGGATATGGTTTTATGATCGACCCACAGATTACGCAAATGGGACAACAATTTAACTTTATCAATACAAGTGGTGGTCAAGTTGGAAAGAGAGATATACAACAAACTTACTTTCAAATTCCATTTAGTTACAAAAAACATATAATCGATCTATCCTTTTTTAAAGTGAGCTGGGTATTTGGTGTAAGTCCTGCCATCTTGTTATCTGCATCCGAAAACATTACTCACGAACAATCTAAATTGAGGTTTCCTGCCTACACATTTACGGCACTCCAAAGTTCTCAATTTGCAGCTTTAGGTTATGAAGTCGAATATGATGGTGTAAACGTACCCCAACTCAACAATCAGGAAATCCTTCGAAAACAAGACTTCAGGAGTTTTCAACTGTTTGGTTCAATTGGTTTACGATCAGATTGGGACGTTACAGATCATGCCCGTATTTCTTTCGATTTACGCGCCAACGTTGGGCTATGGGATCCACGCTCAAATGATTACTTAGACAGAGCAAAAAATCAACAAACATTATATGAGCTAAGCGGTGCACGAAGAGATCTTTTTGTTAGCTTAACGCTCGGCTATGCACGTTATCTTTCTATCGAAAGAAAAACACGAGTTAAAAAAGTTACGCCATTCCAGTACTACGGCCCCAAACGAAAAAAGCCGAAATAGTAAGTTCTAAAAAATCAAATATCTCCGGGCAGTGGTCTTAGAACAATATCTTCCAATACCGCAGAGTCTGAAACATCGTAGCATGTAAAAGCAACTTTTGCTACATCTTCAATCTTCATAAACCTATTATCCGGTAATTCTACACCATCCCAACTTGCTGTTTTGGTTGCTCCTGGCATAATAGACGAAACTTTAATCTGGAATGGTTTTAACTCTTCGCGCAAACATTTAGAAAATCCCAAAAGCGCAAATTTAGTTATCGCATATGAACCACCATTGGCATACGCTTTCATACTCGCAATCGAACAAATATTGATAACCAAGCCCTGATTATTTGTCTTCATCTGCGGAACTAAACTACGTGTTATATAATAGGCACTTAGTAAGTTAGTATTCAACATATTCTCTAACGTGCCCTCCGGTTCAGTTACAATTTCGCCCGGAACAAAATAACCGGCATTATTAACCAATACATCTATATTTCTTTTCAAACCCAAAACAAACTCACCAAAAGAAACGACATCCTCCTTCTTACCCATATCAGCCTTCTTGATAAATAAGTGCTGACCCCGCGAAGCAAACCAACTTTTCAACAACTCTAACTCTTCAATATTTCTGGCACATGTAACACCATCAAAACCATTAGCCATAAAAATTTCTAAAATAGCTCTGCCAATACCTTTCGAACCACCCGTTACAACAATCAACTTTTTACTTACCATCGATGCATTAATTTTACCTATCTTTAGCAAGATAGTAAGCGGTAACTAGTTATGCGTTTTTTTTACGAAGTAGGCAGATATTTTATTTTTCTCAGATCCCTGTTTATCAACCGCGAATCCTTCTACACCTACTATAAATTAGTTTTAGAAGAATGCATCGCCATCGGTATCGGATCCTTGTTTTTAGTTGTACTCGTTTCAACATTCATCGGGGCCGTGTCAACTGTACAAACAGCTTATAATCTAGTTAGTCCCTTAATCCCACGCTATGTAATTGCACAAGTAGTTCGCGAGATGACAGTCTTGGAACTTGCACCAACCATTATGGCTATCATTTTCGCAGGTAAAGTTGGCTCAAGCATGGCCGGCAACTTAGGCACCATGCGCATCACCGAGCAAATTGATGCAGTAGAAGTAATGGGCATTAATTCAATATCCTATTTAGTATTACCTAAAATTGTTGCTAGCATGTTAATGTACCCTATGCTGGTAATTGTTGCTGGTTTCTGTTCACTCTTCGGAGGTTACTTGGTGGGTTCTGCAACAGGAATCATCACCCCACCTGAATATATATTTGGTTTACGCTTTGTGTTTAACGACTTTACCATCTCGTTTGCATTGATTAAATCAATCGTTTTTGCTTTTCTTGTTTCCTCAATTTCCTCATTCAAAGGATTTTATACACACGGAGGCGCACTCGAAGTAGGCATCGCTACAACACAAGCAGTCACTAATAGTGTTATAGCTATTTTATTAGCCGATTATTTCTTAGCACAACTTTTACTGGCATGATCAAGATAAAAGACATCCATAAATCTTTTGCCGATAAAATGGTACTCGAAGGCGTAAGTGGCGAATTTAAAAAAGGCACCTGCAACTTAATCATCGGAGCCAGCGGAACCGGTAAAAGTGTACTCCTCAAATGTATCGTTGGATTAATCCCAAGCGATAAAGGCACAATCTTCTATGATTTACGAAATTTCTCCAATGCAGATCACGAAATCAAAGCACAAATAAGGAGAGAAATCGGTATGCTTTTTCAAGGTGGAGCCCTCTTCGATTCCAAAACAGTAGAACAAAACGTCATGTTTCCTTTAGACATTTTAACCAAAATGCCTTTAGGCGAAAAACTAGACCGTGTAAACTTCTGCCTCAAAAGAGTAGGCCTCGAAAACGCAGCCAAAAAAATGCCATCCGAAATCTCAGGCGGTATGCGCAAACGAGTTGGCATCGCACGCGCCATCGTAAACAACCCCGCATATCTTTTCTGCGATGAGCCCAACTCAGGCCTCGATCCACAAACATCTATTCTAATAGACGAACTCATTCAAGACATCACCTACGAATTCAACACCACAACAATAGTTGTTACCCACGACATGAATTCCGTAATGGGCATTGGCGATAACATTATGTTCTTGTACAAAGGCCACAAACTTTGGGAAGGCAACAAAGAAAACATCACACATTCAGGCATACAAGAACTAGACGATTTCGTATTCGCCAACAAAGTAATGAGCGCCCTTCGCGACAAACTTTAAATAAGGTATCTCTATAAAATTAAAACCCATTATCGTCCCCCCTCCAATGCCAGAGGCAAAGTCGGGGCCGGGCTGCTTCGGGGTTCCGTCTAGCCTGGCCGAGGTTTTTACAGCTCAACAGGTTTCCTTCAA
>JAJTEH010000002.1 GCA_021298355.1 Flammeovirgaceae bacterium | reverse complement strand
TGGCCAAATCTTTTAAAGCAAAAACTCTGAACGACTTGAAAAGAAAATATTTCAAAATAAAAACTGAAAGTGATTTTATCTACTCGAATTCTCATTGCTTGAAAAGTGCGAAAGCTCAAGTTTAAAATCTATTGCTCGATTGATTATAATCTTTTAAAGCAAACGCCCGATTTATCTTGAAAATAAATTCCTTCAAAGTATAAACTGAATTATGTTTTGCCGCATTTAATTTTTTGCTGCTAACGTTTGTGTTTCTGCAGTGGTGCCTTTCCGAAGCCGCGTCCTGTCCCACGAAACGAAACCGTTGAACGAAGATAGAACTTTATACCAACTCGTCACGGCACCATTGCAGAAACATGCTGTTGTGCAGCGTTTACCCTTATCTCCTCTTTTTACGATAACTAAATTGTGCTCCTACACCTAAACTTAATTCATCAAACGAGTCCAATTTGTAATACCTAATGAAATATTGAAACCATCTGTATCCACTTTTAATTTCGGCTTGATACTCAACGTTCTTGTCATATATGGCGGCTTTTGCTGAAACTGTTCCATAAAATGGTCGGAAGAAAAACTCTTTTCCAAGTCCAAGTAAAATACCCGATGAAGCTTTGGTCGTATTCTCAGCAATTTTATTCATGTCCAAATGGCTATACCCTGCAATAAGATTTATTTTTCTCAAATTAAGTTGTGCCTCACCTGAATTAGTAATTGATTGAAAGTCCTTGTTAAACGAAACGTTTCGGTAGCTCCATCTGAAGTCCATATCAAATTCACAAGTGGATATTGGATGACTAAGCTCTACTTGTCCAGTTTGAAATTCATTTTCATCTAGATTTGTTTGATAGCTGTAAGAACCTTTTACAACGCCAATAGATGTATAAGGTGATGAAATTTCAATTTGTCCGCCAACAGGGTTGTGAACTAGTCCGCTATTTGCATATAAAATAATGTGATATGCGTCAAAAAAGTCCTTGATGCAGTCTAATTTAAGAACCATTGTTATTTGGGTTCTTCCATTTAACTGTAATTCTTGCACCTGAAATCCGATGAATGAAAACACAAGAGTCGAATTTGGGTCAGTCACTGTAATTGAAAATTTCCCGTCTGCATCTGTAGTCGTCTTGTTTTCAGTTCCTTTTTCAACAACATAGACTCCAGGTAATGCTGAGTTGTCTTCCTTTGCAATTACAGTCCCATTAACTGTCACCTGACACCAGGCTGTTGTTGTCAGAATTGTCAAAATTAATGTCAGTCGTTTTATCAAGTGGGAAATTTGTCCAAGGGTAAATGATGCACAACGGTTTGGTGTAAAAGAAGTAGCGGATTTTGAAACTGCAAAACTCCCTAAACAGCAACAAGATAGAAAACGATTTGAAGATTCCGCCACAGCTTAAACCGCTATTTTTTTTACACCGTGTTGGGCGATGTTGTTCTTCTTATCATGTCAATCGTCAAGCCCAATAATATTAGTCCGATGCTGGAAATTGGTCCCGATATAATGCAAGCAAGTATTGTCTGTCCGTCACCATAGCAAGCCAAATTTGTCCCAACAATTAAAATTAGAATAATAGTGTTCAACAAGGTATAAATGCCTAACGAAAATATCCTAAAGTTCATTTTTAATTGTCTTTCAGTTGTTTTGTCCTTGTCAACCTCAGGATTTTTAAAATGTCTGATTAGCATAAATACTGTCAGCAAAATGCACATCCAAAGTGTGATAGTATATCCTAATTCACAGTTGTTTGAAGTAAATCCAATAACTGACGCCAACATTATCCCAGGAATCAGTGTCCATGTTGGAAAAATTGGTATCAAAGACCACAACGCATTTGTCAGACCAAACTTTGTATATCTAAATTTATCTTCTCTCATTTCTATTCTAACAATTTCGCCCAACGTTTGGCTATTTGCAGTGGCTGGTTTTTGAAAACTTCTCTGTCCACGGTGACCAAACGTAATAACGAAGATAAAACTTTATACTTACACCTCACCCAGCCATTGCAAATAGCTTTTGTTGGTGGCTGTGCGTTCTAGCACAATCTTAAATAATAACGGTATCCTTGTCAATCGTTTTCTCGTCAAGTCCCAAATTGTCGACAAATAGTTTTTCAATCTTATTCTGAATTTCTTTAATGTTCATCGTCCCGGATTGTCGTCTTGACTTTACATAATTCAATTGTGTCATTCGGTCGGTTAATTCTCCAAGTGTTCTGTCCTTAAATTCTGTTCCCATTCTTTGCGAAATCCAAAGTCCACCGATTGAAAATAAGAATCCAGCAAGTCCGAATTGCCATTTGATAAAAAGTACAACAATGGAAGCTAGAAGAATTATTAATAATGAATTTGTAATTATATGTCGAGGTCGTAACGCTTTTAAATTTAGTCCCAGTCGTTTTTCAATTTCCTTAATATCTTTTCTTCTTGTCCGTCTTGGGAATATGTCCGTTAGTTGTGCTTTTGGTTCAATCCTCTTCTTGTGGTCCTTAATTGTTTCTATTACTGTCCGCAATTTATAGAATGCTTGCTGGTCAGTACAGTCACTTTTACTTTCAAGTTTAATCTTTGATATTATGTGGTTAGTCAATTGTCCGAATGTCCGAATATGTCCAAGTTCGTTTCCTTCAAATTTTATGTCATAAGATTTTTCAATCAATCTTAATACGTCCTCAATGTCTTCGGGAACTGAACCTAGATGTTTCTCTTGATTGTTCATAATCTTCTCTCTTTTTGAACGCATTGCCACCAACGCTGGGCTACATGGCGTGCCGCTTATCGAAGCACGTATAATTCCAACGTTAAGTAACGAAGTTAGTAGTTTGTGTGTAATTGGCAAACCGTCCCGCGGCATGACATGTAGCTATTGTTGGCAACCGTTTTATTCAATCTCCCAAGTCATTAGTACACTGTCCTCAAAAAGTAAGTCGTTGGGAGTAAATCCAATTAGTGCTGTGTCAGCTGGCGAGGATGCCATAGCTAAATATTCTCCGTGTTCTTGAACTTCTCTCATTCCACCATAATATGTCAGTCCGTAGTTAATATCCTTGATTCTTCTAATTTTCACCCCTGATGATTCAGCAATAAGTTTTGCCTTGTCCTTCGCGTCTTTAATAGCCAATTTCAATAGTTCATCCTGGACTTTGGTTCGTAAGTCGTCAGATAATTTGAAGTCAAAGTTCAATGTAAAGTCTGTCCTGCTCTTTGAAAATGTATTAAGTATTTTGGTTATCGTTTCTTTTTGATTTTTAAATTCTACTTTAACACTTTGTCGAGCAACATAGCCACTGTCAATGGTTTCCTCTCTTCGGTAAACTCTATTTACTTCAATTTCAAAGTCCGTAGTTTTGATTTCTTCTTCTTTAAAACCAAGTCCCATTATTTGTTTTGAAATGGCCTTTGTTTTATCATTTAGTCCGATGATTGATTGGCTAAAATTCATATTGAGGCTAGTTATTTGAATCACCAAAACCCCGATGTCTGGTTTTACTGAAACTTTTGAAGTCCCAACGATTTGAATTGTCGGTGGCTCTTTTTCACCTTGTCCAAACAAGTTAATTGATAACAATAAATAAAATGTCACAATTGTAAGTCGTCTCATATGCTGTTAAGTTGTCCGAATAAAATGGTTGCCAACGGTCTGTGTATGCGCTGTGGCTTTCCTATATTTTAAAGTTAAAACTATTTTTGAAAGCCATAGCGCATACATGTTGTTAGCTGCAGGCGTTATTTAATTTAGTTTTTGTAATAATCTTCTGGAGAAGTCTCTTTAAAAAATACTTTTCTGCCTTCTAAGTCCTGAAAATAATTTGTTGAAATTATTGTTTTCAATTTATATGTACCATTAGCATAAACTGAATGTCCAAAACCACAATCATTTTTATTCTCCGAATAATTTATAGTTAATTGATTATTACTGAATTCAAATAATAGTTTACATTGATTTTGTATACTTAATGAGTTTTCTAAGTATTCACCAACTGTATTTTTAATATTTATTCTTCCGTAGAGATTTCCCATATTAAAAGATGGTTTTCCTGAATTCAGTTCAAGATAAAATAATAAAGTGCTATCCGATTCTACATAAATCATTATGGTTCCATTACGGTTTTTGTTTTTATCATTCAAAATATAATGTCCTGAATAATCTGATGTTACATTCAACTTCTGGGAATATGTAACATTAGAGATAGTGAAAATTAGGATTTGTATAATTGGTAATGTTGTCTTCATTTTTTAACGCTTGCAGCTAACGTTTGGCTATTTGCAGTGGCTGGCTTTTAAAAACGTATCTGTCCACCGTGACCAAACGTAATAACGAAGATAAAACTTTTACCAACACGTCACCCAGCCATTGCAAATAGCTTTTGTTGGCGGCTGGGCACATTATAGTCCTCTGTTTTTCTTTACAGTCGACACAAATTCTTTAACAATTTTTAAATTGTCGTCCGTCAAATTTGTCAGGTCTACATTTTTTATTTTATTGTCAGTGGTCGTTAGTTGAAGTTCAAACAGCTTAATGTCAATTGATTTAATGTCTGTCCAATAGTTAACTTCGGGTTTGGCAAATAGTCCGCCTTTACTTTTTTCTATTCGGTCTTCATTTATTTTTAAGTACGGAAAGTTGTCAGCGAACACACGCTTTTTTCCAAGTCCGTAGAGAATTGCTTCAATAAATCCAGGTAGAAATACTATCCAAGCAAAATAAAAAGGTCTAAGTCCAAAGTTTGGGAATACCAAAGTCAACGTTATCCAAATTAGTCCACATGTGCCAAGTACCAAATACAATTTCCGATACTTACCTTCTTCTTGTCCAGCGAGGTTAATGTCAATATTCATTTTCTCCATTGTCAAAACTTGTTTTCGTTTGTTAACTCGTCACGTGCCTTGCCGCCAACAATTATGTATCAGTATTGCTGATATATTCCTTTTATCAGAAACGTGTAAACAATTACACGGATACTTAAATTAGATTTAATACATTCAAAAAATAGCTTCTTGTTCAAAAAATGAAATAGAATGAAATTGTTAATCATAAACTTTCTATTAATTCAATGATTTATAAACCTCCGGCACCTCAGTCACAAATCTCCGTATTGCAATCTTTAAAAATACCTGACAGCAACGAGTTAACTTACTGATTAGAAAAGCTAAAATTTCCATTAATATATTATAACTCCATGGTACATACAAATATTCTAAAAGCAAATTTCATGAAATTCAAATTATGATAAATTCTAAAGAAAAGGAAGGCTTAAGTGTGTTTACTCAAGTATACTCGGCTTTTTGAAATTCCGAGTGAAATGATTACAATTTTTCTTAAGCCTATGGTCACCAAATTTTGCATGTAATATCAACAGTTTCCAAACTAAACTGAGCATTCATACTTTGTTTATGAAGCAATTGTACTTTTATAATAAATCTATTCCTCCAAATAACCAATAATGGTCATGGAAGTGCAAAGAAAGATGGTCAAGCCTAATAATATTGTCATTACAAGTCAAATGCTTGATAGACTCAATTTTGAATCTTTTAACAACTTCGCTTTTCCTTGATTTACCAGATTATCAATTTTCATCCAGGCATCAGTCAATTCGAATATCTGGGTTATCAAAATTTTAAGTGAATTTGGTAGTAAATGGTATCTTTCTAGTAAATCCTTATCGCTAATTATATTTGGCTCAATAGAGTCCCCAAGAATGTGATTAAAGTCAACATTTAAAGCCTTAGCTAATGCAAGAATAGCTTTTGCATTAGGGACGATTTTGTTTTGTTCGTAGGCAGAAATAGTAGATTGAGCAATTCCTGTTTTTTCTCTTAATTCTACCATCGTTAGTCCTGCTTTTTTTCTAATTGTTTTTATTCTGGAACCAATAGTAAAAGTGTCATTCTTTGGCTTTTTAGCCTTTCTTGTCGCATGATTCATAAGTTTGTTCGGTTTCAAATATGAATCAATATTATAAATTATAATGGATATTTAAAATATTATATCGTAATAAATAATATATTTACCTATATGTTGATTAATTTGGTTTTAAACTACCTAAAAGAAATGAATGGATATTAAGTGAACACTGACCACTTTATTTCGTAAGCCGTTTATCACCAAATTTTGCTTTTGATGAATATGATTTTTACACTCAAATGACCACTTGCTGCCTTGGTAATGAACTATTTACATTGTTAAATCAAATCTAAACCTCCAAATAACTTAACATGATAATGTTGGCGCGAAAAGAGATGGTCAAGTCTAGTGAAATCTCAATCTGGTATTAAAAACAATTTTTATAAGGGCATTTATCTAATTGTATTAAATCAAGCGGTGAAAAAAATAGAATCATTAATTAAGAAATTGTTACTCACAAAATATCCAGAAAAAAGTAAAGACTCAGCTATTAACCAAGCTAAAGAAATTGCAGATGCTCTTAAAATATTCTCAAAAATTATCTACCGGCAATTCAAAAACAAAAAATAACTATTATGAAAAATTTTAAAGAAATCGTTAGTACCTTAATTAAGAAAGTTGAGGAGAATCAAAAGTCAACTTATCCCAATTGTGTAATCTACACACGTGTCTCAAGTAAAAAACAAGAGACACGATTTAGCCTAACTACTCAATTAGAGTCTTGTCAAAGTTTCTGCGCTTCAAGAAAACTTAATGTTATTAAAATTTTTGGAGGCACATACGAGTCGGCAAAAAATGATGATAGAAAGAACTATAAGATGATGCTTGATTTTGTGAAAAAACCTTCAAACAAAGTATCATTTATAATCGTATCCTCTATTGATAGATTCAGTAGATCAGAAGGAGGTGATCCTCAAAGGTACGAATTAAAATCAAAATATAATATTAGTGTCATTGCAGTTAACAACCCACACGATGATGGTTATCATGGCGATTTTATCGATACAATAATGCTTGCAACCTCTAAATTAGAAAATGATCTTAGACGTGAAAAGGCCATTATCGGTATGAGAAAAAGGCTATCTCTAGGATTATTAATTGGACGTGCACCCAAAGGTTATTCTTACATAACGGGAAAAGATGGGAGCAGAAAACTGGAAATTGATAAAAATGGCAAACTCATTCAAATTGCATTTGAACTTAAAGCAAATGGAGTAGGTAATCAAGAAATTTGCTTTAGGTTAAAACAACTTGGATTAATAATTAAACCAAATAAACTATACCGAATTTTTAATAACTTTTTCTATGTAGGTTATATAAATCATAGGTTATTAGAAGGAGAAATTAAAAAGGGGCAACATGAGGCATTAGTCAGTGAAGATATCTTTATTAAGGCTAATGGTCTTATAAACAAACGTAACCCTTTAGAATCAAGAAGCTCATTATTTTTTCTAAATGGCTTCATTCACGAAAGCTCAACAGGTATAACCTTGACAGGTTACAATCGCCAAAAAAAAACATTATCAGGCACTAAAGTTTATGGATATTATAAAACAAATTATGGGCCACCACCTTTCAATATTAGAAGAGAAAAGCTTGAAGATGAATTCCTAAACCTTTTAAGTAAATACAAAGTTGAAGCCGAGATTAAATCAGTGCTTAAAGAACAGCTGATAATCACTTTCAAAAAAATGAATCAAATTGTAATTACTCAAACGAGAGAAGCCAAAGAGAATTTAAAGAAAATCGAATTTAAAATTGAAAAACTTCTAGAGGAAAGATACATAAAGGATACAATTGAAGAGCCTCATTTCAGTCAACTAATGAAGGCATACGAATCAGAAAAGACAAATTGCGAGAGTATTATCTATAGTTATACAAATGACTTATCGAACTTAGAAGATTATGTTGATTTAGGATTAAAAATAGCTGAAAATCTGACTGAATTGTACAAAAATGGTGATAACGAGACTAAAAGAGACCTTCAATTTTTAATCTTTCCAGAGGGTGTTGATTACGATATCAAAAAAAAGGAGTATCGAACTCGAAGAATAAATATGTTTTTCGAACTAAATTCCTCAGCATCAAATAATTGTGATGAAAAAAGAAAAGGGATAACTCCTTTTGAAATAGAATTATCCCCTTCAGCGGTCCGGACGGGACTCGAACCCGCGACCTCCTGCGTGACAGGCAGGCATTCTAACCAGCTGAACTACCGGACCATTTAAAATGGAGTGCAAAGATAGCTCTCTGTTCGGTTTATGCAAATGCCTGCTCTAAATTTCTTAGTCATTCTTGATTTTTGCCCAATTCTTGTTCGCTTTTTCTATGTACCCGGCCTTATCTTTTTTCCAGGTGGCCTGCACATCTAGATCGTAATTGAGGTACAACTTGCCATTGTAAATATCCCATGCTTGCGGGTCTATTTCTACTTTATACCCTCTCGATACCCCATAAGCGCAATGGCCGCCAAACTCCGGTATGTATTGAGCCGGATTTTTCTTGAAAAGATTTAAATGGTTGGCATTGGCAAACCGCCAGGTTACCCCTTGCCACTCGTAACTAAATTCTTTCTTTCCTTCGGTGGGTTTCTTCAACGTAAAATAGGCCACAACATCGTAGCCATCTACCGCACCATTTCGGGTTGTATAAAATGTTTTTTCACTTTGCGCGTGGCTAAACAATGTATAACCAAGTAGTAGTGTTAACAGATAAAGTTTCATGCGTTTGTTTTTTTAAAGATACGTGCAGCCTCTAAGGTAGTTTTACCTATATACCCGTTTTGCAAAGCAGCCGACATTTAACATGGTTTACGTCACGTTCAGCTAAATCAGAATTAAAGATTATTTTTACTTGATGAAAATCCGCTTGGTAGGTATTGGTTTTTTAGCATGTGTAGTTTTGCTATCGTCATGCAAATCGCAAGGCGAAACAATGGTTAAGCCTCGGTATCATCATACCTGGTATAAAAAGCATGTGTACAAAAAGAAATGGCACATAGGTAGGTTCTGGATCCGCCCCGAAAAACAAGGTGTTAAAAAAGTAAGGGTTAAGAAGTAAACTTATATGCGCTAACAAATTCCGTTAAGCGTCCAATCGAGGTAGCGTTTGAAGAAAATTTTAGGTGGAGCTTGCTGCGCGGTATAGCATATTAAAATACTACCCCAAAGATTTGCCGTAAGTAAATTGGTGATGTCGCGCGTAGCCGTAGTTTTGGTTATTTCCTTTTTAAGAATTGCCTCTAAAACAAAACGCTCAATCAATTGCTCTATAGATTGAATTTCGATTTGGTTGATGGATGTTTCGTTAGGATACAATAACTTTTTCTCTTCGGGCTTTACCGGAAATGGCCGTATAGATCTTGAGGTATCGGATAAGTACGATAACAAGCTAAGTAAAATTCCCTGGCGTATTTCCATTTCCTCGGCCATTTTTTCGAATAGATAATAGACGCCTTGCAAACCTTCTTTAGGCTTTTGCTTTAGCTCTACCGACCTGTGCAAACACCAGATGCGCAAGTAATACAATAACAAATCTTCTTTCTGAGGAAAGTATTTAAAAAAGGTTACTTTCGATATCTTCACTTTTTTGCAAAGATCATCTACATATAGCTCGGCAAACGATTTTACACCAACAGCTTTAAGGGTTTGGTCTAAAACATGTATTTTTAGTTTTGCGGCTTTTTCTTTTCGTAAATTCATTTTACCTAAACCAAATTACCATGAAGTACCTCTTTAAAAATCATTTTATCAAACTAATTCAGGTGAAGGTACTTATTCTTCCGCTAATTCTGTTTACTGCCTGTCGCACAGAAAAGCCACCTGTAGTTGGGTTAATGGCAGATTCTGCAATGGTGGTGTGTGCACACCCGCTGGCATCGGATGTTGGCTTACGCATTTTGAAACAAGGTGGCAACGCAGTTGATGCCGCTATTGCTACACAATTTGCTTTGGCAGTTGTATATCCGGTGGCCGGAAATTTAGGTGGTGGTGGCTTTATGTTATTGCGCCAGGCGAACGGCCAAACCGATGCGCTAGACTACCGCGAGAAAGCTCCAGCCGCAGCCACAACCCATATGTATATAAATGAAACAGGCGAAGTATCAGAAAACGCAAGCAGGTTCGGGCATTTGGCAGCCGGTGTACCGGGCACTGTTGCCGGGCTAGCCGAAGCACACAGAAAATATGGATCATTGCCTTGGGCTTATTTAGTACAACCAGCTATAGACCTGGCCGAAAACGGATTTACCTTAACCAAAAAAGAAGCAGAAGGATTAAACGAAGTACAAGCCGATTTACAAAAATACAATACAGAACCACCGCATAACATGCTCAAAGAAAATTGGCAAGAAGGCGATACCATTTATTATAAAGATTTAGCGAAAACCTTAACACGCATTAAAGAAAATGGCGCAGCCGGATTTTACCAAGGCGAAACAGCCGCACTGATAACCGAAGAAATGAAACGCGGCAAAGGCATTATTACTGCCGAAGATTTAAAAAATTATACAGCAACCTGGCGAACGCCCATAACCACAACCTATCGTGGCCATGTTATCATTTCTATGCCTCCACCCTCAAGCGGTGGCATTGCATTGTTTCAATTGCTCCATGCAACGGAACACTATACAATAAAACAAAGCGGTTGGAATACAAGCGAAACCGCACACCTTATGGTAGAAGCCGAAAGACGTGCCTATGCCGACAGAGCATTTTACCTGGGCGATCCGGATTTTGTAGCCGTGCCGGTACAAGAACTTATCAGCAAAAAATACATGGCCGACCGTATGAAAAATTTTACTGCCGATAAAGCCACACCGAGCTTACAGGTAAAACAAGGCACTATTAAGGAAAGCGAGCAAACCACACACTTAAGTATTGTGGATGCACAAGGAAACGCAGTTGCCGTTACCACTACGCTTAACGGTGGCTATGGCTCTGCAGTAGTAGTAAGTGGCGCAGGTTTTTTGCTTAATAACGAAATGGATGATTTTAGTGCCAAACCAGGAACCCCAAACATGTATGGAGCCGTTGGTGGCGAAGCCAATAAAATAGAACCCAATAAACGCATGCTCAGTTCGATGACTCCCACCATCGTAGAAAAAGACGGAAAGTTAAAAATGGTTGTGGGTACACCGGGTGGTACAACCATTATAACTTCAGTTTACCAAACTATACTAAATGTAATTGATCATGATATGCCTATGCAGCAAGCAGTAAGCGCTAAACGCTTTCATGCACAATGGGCACCCGATGTAATTTTTACTGAACAAAAAAGTTTTTCTGAAAAAGATAGCCTTGAACTTGTACAAAAAGGACACATCTTCAGACTGCGAGGCCCTATCGGCCGGGTAGATGCCATACTTGTTTTACCTAATGGGAAGTTAGAAGGCGGAGCCGACCCCAGAGGCGATGATGCCGCCAGAGGATATTAAAGGATATTGATAAAAAGAAGTTTGCTAAAAATAGTTTAACTGACACAATATCTAATCATTCTCATCGCTAACAAGAAAAACGGAATACCCCTTCTTAAGTATAAAATAATATAACGCATTCCCTATTTGAACGGCAAAAGGAAGCGATAGAAACAAAACAAATAGCCAAAAGAAATTCTTTAACAATTCACTAGATAAAAAAAGCACGATTAAGATAAAATCGAACACGAGCCAACTGGCTAAATAGTTAATAAGTCTTGCTTTAGAGAAATAGCCGTTTATAGTAAACGATTGGTTACTACGTAAATTAATTTGCCTTATAAAAGGTTTATAATCTGTACCGCTTACTTTAACTTTTATTGTGTTTAAACCTGCATACGTTTCGAAAGTGTGTGTTTGATTTTTATGTAAAGAAATTAAATGTATATCGTTTAAATAAATATCAACCACACCAAAGATATCGTTTTTGTATTTGATAGTAACTTGATGTTTTTGCATACGTTTTAATTCATTATCCCTACAAAGTGGTTTACTCGAATTTGATTTTAACTCAAAAATCTGATTGTTACAATTTGTTACATTTTTTTAACAATACCCTTTTTTTGGCACAAGAGTTTTTATAAACACGCTTACAAACTTCAGAAAGCAAAACTACTTTACTTTTATACATCAAAATAAAAAATGATGCAGCATGGTAAACAAACTCTAATTGGCCTACATACGCTAAACCACTTGAAACCAAAATAAAACGCAGTTCTAAATCAATCTAAATTTGTAAAAAGCTATAACGCTTAGATATATAACTACCGGCTACCATGCCAATTGCACTTAGCCCTGTAGCGTAAACCATAGAAGGTAAACTGGCAGGATAAAACTCCAGGTAAAACCAACAAGATAATCCACTTACCATAGATAACAACGCACCAAAACCTGTTGCCTTTTGCCAATACAACCCGGCAACCATCGGCACAAACAATGAAACTAAACTTAGAATAGACGAACCGCCCACAAGTTCGTATATATCGCTATTGATACATGCCATACTACTGGAGATAGCACTAAACACCAACAATGAAGTACGGGTAGTGTATAATAGTTGTTTATCTGTAAACCTGTTCTTTGTAAGAGGTTTAATAATGTTTTCGCTTACCAATGCAGCAGGTGCCAGCATAGACGAACTGGTTGTGCTCATGATAGCAGAAAGCAACGAACCAAAAAACAACATTTGCACCCACAAGGGAGTATGTTTAATTACCATATTCAACAATACTACCTGTGTATCGCCATGTATTTCGGTTGGGTATAAATGCCTTACACAAAGGCTTATCAGTAACGGCAAAATGGCAATCGTTAAGTACAGTATGGCTGCATAGTAACATGATCTTTCAGCAATTTTAGCAGAGCCCGAAGACATTGTTCGTTGAAAAACATCTTGCGATGGTATAGAACCTAAACCTAAAACCGACCACGCGCATATCCAATGTACTATAGCGTTTCCTGTAAACTCAGGAAAAAACTGAAAGGTACCTGCTGGCACGTCTTCTAAAACAACAGGTAAACCACCGGCTTGCGTAAGAAGGGTTATCAATAAAATTACTAAACCTAAAACGATTAAAATACTCTGTACAAAATCAGTTACCGAAATGGCCCACATACCTCCAACGTAGGTATATAAAGTTACAGCAACAGCACTAATTACTACACCTTGCCAAACCGGAATACCGATTACCACATTGGCAATTAACCCTAACGCTACCAACTGCCCGGCAGTGTATCCGAAATAGGCTGGTACCATAAACACACTGGCAATTACCTCAATTCGCTTTCCGTATCTTACTTTAAACAAATCGCCCAGGGTAAGCAAATTCATGTTATACAACTTACGCGCGAAGAAATAACCAAACAATAGAAGGCATAATGCTGCACCGAAAGGATCTTCAATTACAGCGAATAACCCCCCCTCTAAAAACCGGGAAGATGCCCCAAAAACTGTTTCAGAACCAAACCAAGTTGCAAATAAGGCAGCCGTAGAAAGTACAATTGGCAACGAACGACCTGCCAACAAAAAATCTCCCGACCCTTTTACTTTTCGGGCGGCCCAGAAACCAATGCCAATGGTTGCTGCTAAGTAGAAAAGAATTGATGCAAGAAGCAATGCGAAAGTATTGCGCAAAAATAAAAGTAAACAATTCGCTTACAAACGGATTGGTTGTAAAATAGAAAATCCCCGGAGGTCATCTACCCCCGGGGAAAGTCCCTGTCTATAGTTGGCTTTAATCCTACAACTAAAGTACAAACGGCCATAAGAAACACCTTATTGCTTTCGATCAAAAGAAAATGCAGAAGTTGGATGGTAAAATTTGGGGGATTAGCTGAACCTCTAAGAAAAACAAATGCCCCCAAGAGTACACGACAATGGAGGCATTTTGTCTATAGTTGGCTTTAATCGCCATAAATGTAGAAAAAAAGCTTTTAAATACAAACTAAGGTTCATTTTTTATGCTATCGATAGCAATACTATCTTTTTCGAGAAACTGTTTTTTTATTCTTTCTTTTAATTGTGGCTTAGAACCCGGAAATGTTGTTCGCCTACTTACATCGTAACTGAAATAGGCCATTCCTGCAACAAACACGAAAACTCCTGTCAGAAATATTTTTTTCGATTTGCTCATATTTATTTATTCAATTCTACTTTTACACCAAGGTGGTCGCCTAAAATGTTAAATTGTTTTAACCAATCGGCCTCGTAAGTTGTGTTACCAGCAAGTTCATTGGATATCTCGAAATATAAGTTTTGGCTCTTATTCAAATCAGGCTGAATACTAAACTTCTTTAGCAGCGGAAACAATCTGTTTAATCTTTCAATTCGCTTCACATTATGCCTTTCGGAGCCTATTCTATTTATTTCTTTTAAAATACTAATACCCGCTAACTGCTCTACTTTATCCGGATCTTCTATCTTTAAATTCCACTTAGCAATTTCTCCGGTAATGCGCTCAAACTCTTTTATGTTTATTTTTTCACTAAAACACTTTAATAAATCAGCATTTAAAATATACTCGAACGTGGTTCGGTAAGCATTCGGTATGGGTATATCGTTATTGGCTAGCGCTGTTACCAGCGGATAATCGCGGTTATATATTTTTCGAAGAGAATCTTCGAGGTCGGTCATGCTCTGTTGCGTTATCTGATTAAATACTTTTCGTTTCTCATCTTGAAACAATTGCCATATTGTATATTTCTCCGGACCGAAATATTGTTGCATAATACCTATCACATCTCCTAACCTGCTTTCTTCAAAGGCTTTTACCATTCGTGCCTGCATACTGGCAAAACGTTCTTCCTCCATATCTAAAGATATGTTGCCAATTAGATTGTGTTTACCCAGGTATATAACAGCAAATGCAAATTTCTTTTCAGAGCGTGTTACAATAGATTTTACTTTGGTAACACCCAACACTAACTTTTGTTCACCTGCTTCTTTTTTTACAAACACTTCGTTAGATGTATTGTAGTTAAACACAGGGAAAGAATCCGGATCTTCTTCAAAAATACTGGCCACTGCATAATGCATACCTACTCGCTGCAAATTAGTTTTTGCAGGAAGTACAAATCTCTTATACACTTGGGCTGCATCGCCATAGGCTTTTATATTGCTTTGTGCCATAGCCAGTCTGCTTAAAAATTCTTCTTCTAAATCTTTATCGGCAATTTGGCTAACCAACTGCATGGCTCTGCATGCATATTGCATGATCTGTGTTGTTTCTATGCCCGATACCTCATCGAAAAACCAACCACAACTGGTATACATTAGCATAGCGTGGCGCTGCATTTCAAGCAAACGAAGTACTTTACTTTGGTCTATTGATTGTTCGCAATGCTGACGAATAAATTTTTTTAGGTTGTCGTCATTACGCTTTAATATAACTTGTATATAATCATTTCGGGCAGCTTCCGGATCTTTAAAGTATTCTTTTCCTTTTTGTAAATAAATGGTAGTAAGTTCTTCGCGTAGCCAGTCTAACGTTTCGCGTAAAGGTTTACGCCATTCCTGGTTCCAGTCTGATTTTCCTCCGGTGTTGCAACCGCAGTTGTTTCGCCAACGTTCCACGCCATGTACACAACTCCACGAACTGTTCTCGTGAATTTGCGCATAGTGTACCGGAGGATGTTTACTTAAAAATTCTGCATAATTGGTTAATTCGCAATCGGCACTTCGTTCTATAAAATCTAAACAATAAGCCAATGCCATTTCGCCATGTTTATGATGATGTCCGTACGTTTCGCCATCGGTAGCTATGTTTACCAACTGCGGTTCTACATCAGCATTATTAAACGATTGGGTAAGACTATGGGCAAATTTCAAACCATCATTTAACAAACCGTTAAAGGCTACCGATTGTGCAATATCGCCATCATAAAAAAATACAGCAATTTTTCTTCCGGATGGTAATTCTACCCAGTAAGGTTTTTTAGTATCAATAGTTTTTGTTAGTGGTGTGTAATCTGTTTCGTTTTCTTTTTTAACTGCTTTTGCCTGGCGTGGTGCCAGTATCGTAAATGAAATTTCGTTGTCTACCAATAACTCTAATGTTTCCAGATCAACAGCAGTTTCTGCCAGCCATATTCCTTCAGGCTTTCGTTTAAATCGAAATTCGAAATCGCGAACGCCCCACACTATTTGCGTTTGCTTGTCGCGCTTGTTAGCCAAAGGCATTATAATATGATTGTATACCTGAGCGATAGCCGAGCCATGTCCGGAGAAGTTTCTTTTTGAGGCTTCATCTGCCTCCAGAATTGCTTCGTACGTTTCGGTATCGTAAGCTTCCATCCACGATAATAATGTTGCACCAAAGTTGAAACTGATTTTTGAGTAATTGTTGATGATGTTTTTAATTACTCCATTATCATTTAAAATTCGGGATGCTGCGTTTGGGGCGTAACATTCGGCCGTTATGCGTTCGTTCCAATCGTGATAAGGATGTGCAGAGTCTTGCACTTCTATTACTTCTAACCAGGCGTTTTCGCGTGGTGGTTGGTAGAAGTGGCCGTGTATACAAATAAACTTTTCCAAAATCTAAATTTTAAATAATAAGAAACTGTGTTGGTTAGGAACCTAACTCAAACTCAATTAACTCTTGTTCAAGCTTTATTATACTAACCCCCAGGGGCGGCAAAGATACAGAAATTGAGTAATCTCTGCCGTGGCTTCTTACCGGACTTGTTTGAAGCAATGTTTGATTCAATAATCCGGAACCTCCATACTTTACATTATCGGAATTAAAAATTTCTTTCCATGTACCTCTCGTGTTTACACCAATTCTGTAATGGTGCCTTACTTCTGGAGTAAAATTGCAGATCACCAACAATGTGTCTTCTTTACGTTCTGCTTTACGCATATAAACCATAACAGAGTTTTCTCTGTCGTTGTAATCTACCCACTCGAATCCGCGTTCTTCGAATGCGAAGCGATATAGCGCAGGTTCGGTTTTGTATACTGTATTAATGTCTTGAATTAAAGCTAATACACCTTTATGAAAATCATATTGCAATAGATGCCAATCTAAACTTATATCGTGTTTCCATTCTGATGTTTGACCAAACTCCCCACCCATAAACAATAATTTAGTGCCAGGGTGCGTAAACATGTAGCTATAAAGCAAACGTAAATTGGCAAAACGTTTCCATTCATCGCCAGACATGCGGCCCATTAACGGACCTTTACCATGTACTACTTCATCGTGCGATAGTGGCAACATAAAGTTTTCTGTGAAGGCATACATGATGCTGAATGTAATTTCGTTCATGTGGTATTTGCGATGAACAGGATCTTCTTTAAAGAAGTGCAAAGTGTCGTGCATCCAGCCCATCATCCATTTTTGTCCGAACCCTAAACCGCCTAAGTAAGTTGGGCGGGAAACACCAGGCCATGCGGTAGACTCTTCGGCAATTGTAATGGCATCCGGAAACTCTGCATATACAACTTCGTTAAGTTCTTTTAAAAAAGAGATAGCTTCTAAATTTTCTCTTCCTCCGTATTGGTTGGGTATCCACTCTCCTGCTTTGCGCGAATAATCTAAATACAACATACTGGCTACGGCATCTACGCGCAAACCATCGATGTGAAATTGTTCGATCCAGAATACTGCATTGCTGATTAAGAAAGAACGAACTTCGTTTCTTCCGTAGTTAAAAATGTAACTTTTCCAATCGGGGTGAAAGCCTTTACGCGGATCGGCATGTTCGTATAAATGTGTGCCATCGAAATTATACAAACCGTGTGCATCGCCCGGAAAATGCGATGGCACCCAATCTAACAAAACACCTATTTCGGCTTGATGAAAGGCATCCACTAAAAATTTAAACTCTTCCGGATTTCCGTAGCGCGATGTTGGTGCGAAGTATCCGGTAATCTGGTAGCCCCACGATCCGTAAAAAGGATGTTCCATTACCGGTAAAAATTCTACATGGGTAAAGCCGGCTTCCTTTACATACTGAACTAATTCTACTGCATGTTCTTTATACGATAAACTTCGGTTGCCTTCTTCTACTTTTCTTTTCCAGGAGCCCATGTGTACTTCGTAAACCGAATAAGGTTGTGGTTTTGCTGTTTTCTCTTTTCGGGTTTGCAACCAGGCTTTATCGTTCCAGCTATATGTTTCGTTCCAGATTATAGAAGCTGTGTTGGGCGGAATTTCGGCATAACGGGCAAACGGATCGGCCTTTTCTAAATACTCTCCGGTGTTAGAAACAATAGCGTACTTATATACTTCGCCCTTTTTAATGTGTGGAAAAAAGTTTTCCCAAATGCCGGAGCCATCCCAGCGTGGATATAGCGGATGTTCTGTGTTATTCCAGAAATTAAAGTTTCCTATTACAGAAACAGATTTTGCGTTGGGCGCCCACACGGCAAAGTAAACTCCTTGCTGCCCATTGTGTGATACCACATGCGCACCTAGCTTTTCGTATAACTTGTAATGCTTTCCGTTTTTGAATAGATGAATATCAAAATCTGTTAATTGTGAGAATACATTCTCTGTTTGTTCTTTCACTTTCTTCGCCATACATTTTTATGATTTTGATTTCTTCTTTTTACTTTTCTCTTCTTTCTCGCCTAAGTAACGGTTTATTAAATAATCGATACCGCGCAGTGGAATAATTGTCCAGTCGGGGCGACCATTTAGTTCGTACCCTAATTCGTAAATAGCTTTTTCTATTAAGAAAGTTCGTATTAGTGTATCATACTCTTCGGTTAACTCGGTTCCCATTCCCATTTTTTCCATGTAGGCATCCAGATAAAACCTACCTACATAGTGTTGCCATTGCTCTGCCCACACTTCTAAAAATTCCAGATCGCGATCACGGTAGTTTTCATTTAACAAAATTTTTCCGAAGGCTGCATAATGAAAAGAACGCATCATACCGGCCACATCTTTAAATGGGTTTTTCTTTAAACGTCTTTCGCTAAACGAAAAACCAGGTTCGCCTTCAAAATCTATAATAACAAAATCTTTACCTGTAAATAAAACCTGGCCTAAATGGTAGTCGCCATGTATTCTTGTTTTATTTGCATTAATTCGTATTTCGTAAATTTCTTTGAAGCAATCCAAGATAGTGTTTTCCATTGCCAAAACTTTTTTGGCAAGTAAGCGGCTTTCATCATCTAACTTATGCAAAGAACTTTCGAGTAAGTTGAACCGATCGCGCACAAGTTTACGTAACGATGCATATAGGGCACGTTGGTAATTGGAGGTAAAAGGTTCGGGAGAGAATGCCGTATCCTGATTATCGGAGGCCAGCGCCAAATGCATTTCGGCAGTTCGTTGGCCCAGGCGTACTACGCGTTCGTAAAAACCACGCCCAATAAATTCTTGAATTATTTCCGGAGCTTCATCAAATTTTATGGCTGGTTTGTTTATAAGTTTGGGTAGTTTTTCATTTTTGGCTTTGGTCATGATACGCTCGAAAAAACGACCTACAGAATCTACGGCCATACCCCAGGCTTCGCCTTGATTTTCTACTTTTACCTGCATTAAACCAAACACCATTACTTTGCCGCTTGAATCTTTAAACTCAACGCTTCCGGAGTATCGCGGAGAATTTGCAAAGCTTGTGCTCTCGGATAAAAACCTGAGTACTTCTAAATCCGGATTGATTTCGTTTTCTATTCTTCTGTAAAATTTAAAGAAGTACTCGTCATTGTAAATTATGGCTGTGTTACTCTGGTCTGATTTTAAAATTTTAGAATCGATACCATTTTTAACATTCAGTTTTGCATACACACTGTTGTTAAATTCCAACACGCCTTCTTCAGATTTTACGCGCATTCCTTTTTCCATTCCTGCGAATAGAAAATTACGGAAGGCTCTGTCGTAACTTGCATCTATTACGTATCCGGATTTACCTTGAATTTCTATTCTGCACAAAACACTTTGCGGAGTAAAATCTACCTGATCTACCACGCTATCTGCCGGTGCGAAGGATAAGGGCACAAAATAAAGTTCGGGTAAGCGTTGTGCGTAGCTTACTTCTACTACAATAAAATAATAGGAAGTTCCATCTACTTTTACTGGTATGCAGCGCGATACTGAAACTTTTGTTACCACTTTTGCTTTGCCTCCAAACCATCTGCACTTACGCATAAATACCGGAAAAACTTTACGTTCGAAAACGCGTACCTCGTTGTAATTGGTAAGCAGTCGTTCCCAGCTGATGTCTGTTTTATGAAAAAATAAATCGGCTTGTGTTTCGCCTGTTTTGGGTTTTTCTGCGGCATCTACTTGTAACCAAAAATATCCGTAAGGCCCGATTGTTAAGGCATACTCGCCTTCGCCTACGTTCATAAATCTGTTTTGGCTAAATACTTCGGTTACATCGCAATCTTTATACTCGGTTAATTTTAATGTTGTGTATTGCGAGAATTGCGAAAGGTTAGCCACCACAATAACGGTTTGCTTATCGTGCTTACGTGCAAAACATAAAACTTTTGCATTGGTACTTTCAATGAACTGCATTGTGCCTCGCCCAAAAACGTTTAGTCGTTTGCGCATGGCCATTACTTGTTTCATCCACCAGATTAAAGAAGAAGTGTTTTCTTCTTGTGTTGCTACGTTTACAGATTCGTAACGATATACGGGATCGGTGATGATGGGCAAATGTAATTTCTGCGGATTAGCCGATGAAAACCCTGCGTTTAAATTCATGTTCCATTGCATAGGTGTGCGTACACCAAACCTATCGCCCAGGTATACGTTGTCGCCCATTCCGATTTCATCGCCATAATATAAAATAGGTGTACCGGGCAATGAAAATAATAACGTATGCAGAAGTTCTATCTTCCTTCTATCGTTATCTAGCATGGGAGCCAATCTTCTTCTTATTCCTTTGTTAAACTTTGAGCTTGCATCAGTTGCGTATGCTTTAAAGAGATAATCTTTCTCTTCGTCTGTTACCATGTCTAACCCTAACTCATCGTGGTTTCGCAAAAACAAAAGCCATTGTGCTCCTTCCGGTATAGATGGAGTTTGCTCCATTATGTCTACAATCGGGTAACTGTCTTCGGTGCGCAACCCTAAAAACAAACGGGGCATTAAAGGAAAATAAAAACTGAGATGACATTCTTCACCCTCTTTACCAAAGTATGTGGCTGCATCTTCGGGCCAAAGATTTGCTTCGGCTAATAATACTCTGTTTGTATAATGTTTGTCTATATAAGCGCGAAGTCTTCTGAGAAAGGCATGTGTTTGTGGTAAGTTTTCGCAACTTGTATTTTCTTCTTCGTACAAAAATGCGATAGATGATAACCTGAAACCATCTACTCCTAACTTCAACCAAAAGTCTACAACCTTGGTTAATTCTAATTGTACTTCAGGATTTTCGAAATTTAGTTCGGGTTGGTAAGAACGGAAGCGGTGCCAGTAATATGCTTTAGCTTCGTTATCCCAGCTCCAGTTGGTGCTGCTGTCTTCAGAAAAAAGTACACGCGCTTCTTTGTATTTTTCGGGTGTATCGCTCCACACATAGTAATCGCGCAGGCGTGTTCCTTCTTTCGATCGTTTTGCTTTTTTAAACCAGGGGTGTTGATCGCTTGTATGGTTTAAAATAAGTTCGGTTATAACTTTTATTCCGCGTGCGTGGGCTTCTTTTAAAAATTGTTTAAAGTCGGCTAATGTACCATAATCAGGATGTACATCGGTATGGCTGGTTACATCGTAGCCATCGTCTTTTAATGGCGAAGGATAAAAGGGCAAAAGCCAAATAGCAGTAACACCAAGATCTTCGAGGTAGTCTAGCTTTTGTATCAGGCCTTGAAAATCGCCAATGCCATCTCCGTTGCTATCGTAAAAAGATCGTACAGATAATTCGTAGATGATGGCATCTTTATACCACTGCGGATCTGTTTGCCGAATGTTCATAGGCCTTTGGTTTTAAAGATTAGATTCTTGCAAGGTTACTTCGAAAAGATGAAAGGGCAGCACGTGTGGGTTTAACTCAACGTAATTCCATTCTTGCGTCCATGTGTAGATTTCGTTTGTTACTACATCATTCAATTTTACATTTACGCCTCCACTATGGTTTACAACATTGGCTGGTAACTGCACATAACCCGACTGTTTATTATGCTGATCGAGATTGATGATTACTAATACACGATTAGATTTGTCGTCCGCTTCCTTATAAAAAGCCAACAGTGCCGGATTTTCTAGTGCGAGAAATTGAATATTCCAGGTACTTTGAAGAGCAGCATTTTTCTTTCGTGTTTTGTTTAAGATAGTAATGAGATCGGTAATACGGTTGGTTTTTTTCCAATCGTACTGTTTTACTTCATATTTTTCTGAGTCGTTAAATTCTTCGCGGCCGTTCCAGGGTGTATTATCTAGTAATTCATAAGCCGGGCCATATATACCATAGTTAGATGAAAGTGTTGACGCTAATGCCAGGCGAATGATAAACATGTTTTCGCCCTGATAATGCAAATGATACGGTAAAATATCAGGTGTTGTTGGCCAGAAATTAGGGCGGAAATAATCGCGCGATTCGGTTTTTACCAAATCGTGCATGTACTGCATAATTTCTTGCTTGGTTACACGCCATGTAAAATATGTGTAGCCTTGTGTAAATCCTACCTTAGCCAACGAAGCCATAATTTTAGGCCGTGTAAACGCTTCGGACAAAAAGATTATGTCGTTATACTTTTTGTTGGTTTCTGCTATTACCCATTGCCAAAATGGTATGGGTTTAGTGTGTGGGTTATCCACTCTGAAAATTTTAATACCGCAATCGATCCAAAAGAAAACCACCGACTTTAGTTCTTCCCATAACGCTTCCCATTGTTCGCACTCAAAATCGAAAGGATAAATATCCTGGTATTTCTTTGGTGGATTTTCTGCGTATTGAATGCTGCCATCGGGTCTTTGCTTAAACCACTCCGGATGTTCCTTTACATAAGGATGATCCGGAGCGCATTGAAAGGCTAAATCTAAGGCAATGTCTATACCGTGAGATTTCGCTTTCACAATCAATTCTTTATAATCTTGTAAGGTGCCAAGTTCCGGGTGAATTGCCTTATGGCCACCTTCTTCAGAACCTATAGCCCAAGGTGAGCCGGGCTCTCCAGCAACCGACCTTACATTATTGTTTTTTCCTTTTCTGTTTATTTTACCTATGGGATGTACCGGAGGCATGTATAGCACATCGAAGCCCATAGCAGAAATGCGAGGCAGCAATTTTATTACATCTTGTAATGTTCCATGCTTTCCCGTTAGCGAAGATGAACGCGGAAACAACTCGTACCAAGAAGTGAAATTTGCACGATGGTCTTCTACTACAATTGTGTAAATTTTAGATTGCGTTTCAAACTTTTTTAATGGATGCTCTAAAACAATTTTCTCGAACTCGTTGCTTAACACAAGGTTTACATTTTCCGAAAAATTATTTTTGTTTTCTAATGTAGCAGCGTACTGGTCTAGCTTCTTTGTACTATTTAATTGTCTGAGGTAGGCAGCTCCTTCTAATAACTCTACAGCAACATCTACTTTAGCATTTGCTTTTTTCTTAAAACCATCGTACCAGGTTTCGAAATGGTCTATCCAGGCGTGAACCTGAAATTCATATAAGCCCTTTTGTGCTAAGGCGAGCACACATTGCCATTCGTCATTTTGCAGGTGTAACAAAGGAGCTTGGATCCAATCCTTATCTCCTTTTTTTCGATACACTACTTCGGCTCTTATATGATCGTGCCCATCGGTAAATATATGTGCTGTAATTGTAGTTAATTCTTTTGTTGTTCTTTTTGCCGGATATAAACCACCTTCTACCTGAGGCTGAACGTGTTCTATGATTACGCGAGATCTTGTCATGGTTTATTGTAAAATTAAAGTTCCGTATGCTGGCACTACCAGCGTTTTATCTTGCTTCATTCCACCGTTTGTATCGAATACAACAGTTGAAAATTGCTGAAGTGTTTCTGGTATTGGCAGGGTTATTTCTACATCTGCAAGGTTGTGTACAACCCATACGTTTTGTTGTTTATGTTTGCGCGTAAAAGAAATAATCTCTTTTACCGATACAGCTGTATAATCGATTACGCCTTGATTAAGTGCCGGCTGATTATTTCTGAAATGAATCCATTTTTTATAAAAGTGATATAAAGAATTAGGATCCTGTATCTGAACGTTAGCCGGCACTACTGTTTGTGGTGTACTGTAAACTGCCGGATACCAATTGCTTTGGTGTGAATCTTTACCCGGATAATCCCAAATGAAAGATTCGCGTTGGCCTCTGTCTTGATCTGTTTTTGGTCCGAGCATTCCTATTTCTTCTCCCTGATAAATGTAGGGTGTGCCCGGTAACGACATTAGAATTGAGGCCGCGAGTTTTACTTTTTCAATATTTCCACCTAGTTCTGTAAGCGTTCGGGGTTGGTCGTGGTTACGAATAAACGTTGCATCGATAAAATCGGGAGTAATACTGTGGTAGTAATCAAATATCTCTTTATACTTTTTTACTAGGTTTAAACTATCGTTTCCTTTTTGTACTACTTCGGTTATGGCATACCCCATATCGAAGTTAAAAAGTGAAGGCAAACCTTTTAAATAAGGTGCAACGGTTTTGGCATCCGACCATACTTCGCCTACTAAATAAGCATCGGGTTTTATCTTTTGTATTTCTGTTCTGAATTCTTCCCAAAAGGCATGATTATCTTTTGCACGAACTGTAGGAAAAATATGCTTGGCAGCATCCAACCTGAAACCGTCTACACCAATATCTTTTAACCAAAATGCTGCTGCCTCATAAATTTCTTTTCGCACTTTCGGATTATCGAAATTTAAGTCGGGTGTTTGGCCATTAAAGTAACCGTAATATAATTCACCGTTGGTATCGCCTGGTACCTCGTGCCATTTTTGAACATTATCGGTATCGGGGCCTGCCACTTCTTCTTGCTCTAAAACAGCAACAGAGTCTTTAGATGCCCACACATAATAATCTCTGTACGGATTATCTTTTCCTTTTTTCGCTTCCATAAACCACGGATGGTCGTCTCCGGTATGGTTGATAATAAAGTCTGTGATTATTTTAATATTCCGCTTATGCGCTTCGGTTAGTAATTGTTTAAAATCATCCAGCGTTCCGTATTCCGGATCTATTCCTTTATAATCTATAACATGATATTTGTGGTAGGTATTGGATGGCATAATGGGCATAAGCCATAAACCGTTTACTCCTAAATCGGCAAAGTAATCTAGCTTATTGGTTAAACCTTTTAAATCGCCTTTACCATCGGCATTACTATCGGCAAATGCCATTACAAAAACTTCGTATTTTACACCATAAGGAAATTGAACAGACATGGTTTCTTTGTTTGAGTTACAAGCCAGCACGAGTAAAGAAAATAGCAGTATCTTTTTCATTTGCTGAATTCGAAAATAAAGGATGAGTAAGGTTTTAGTACAAGCGTTGTTTCGAAATTTGCAAGCGTTATTTCGTTTTGGCTGTTGAGCAGATCTTTTGCTTTTGCTTGTTTTAGATAGCTGAGCTCTTCACGTTTTGCCTCTGGTATTTCAATTTTAACAGAAGCGGGAACATCGTTAAAAGAGTTTACGATTAGCAAACACGTTTTATCGGTATACCGAAGAAAAGCATGTACATCATCACCAAAGTTTGCTTTGGTGATGTTATGCAAGGTTGCATCGGCATATATGCCTTGCGTTATTGCTGTGTGGGTTTGGGCAATATTTAAAATAGTTTTGTAATAATCGCGCAACGATTTTTTTCCGGCAGAAAGAAGCGTATCGTTGCATTTACCATTGTTAAACCATTTCTGATGTTCGGGCACACCCCAATAATCGAAAATAGTTGTTCGGCCATCATCTCCACCAAAACCTTCGGCACCTTTGCCGGGCTCTCCTACCTCTTGCCCGAAGTAAATCATTACCGGGCCTTGGTCTATGGTAGCGCTAATGGTCATAGCGGGTACAGCTCTGAACGGATTGCCTGCAAAGAATGGCGAAGCAATTCTTTGCTCATCGTGGTTTTCTAAAAAATGCAACATGTGTTGTGTAATGCCCGATAAACTTTCTTGTATAGCGGCAATGTCGCGTGTTTTTCTTTTTTTATCGATTAACAAACGAAGGGTATCGTATAGTTTTACTTTCTCGTAAAGAAAATCGAAACCACCTGTTGCAATGTATTGTTTGTAAGCAGAAGGGTTATAGATTTCTGCAATAAAGATAATTTCGGGATTTACTTTTTTTACTTGCGGTATTACCCAGTTCCAAAATTCTACCGGCACCATTTCTGCCACATCGCATCTGAAGCCATCTACTTTTTTATTTGCCCAAAACAAAAGTATGTCGCGCATTTTTTCCCAAGTATCGGGTATAGGATCGAAGTAGGTAGTTTTATTATTGCGTATATCTACACCGTAGTTTAGTTTTACTGTTTCAAACCACTCGTTCATGCCGGGTGAAGAAGTAAACTGATCGTTGCCTGTAACTTTTGCTGGATTTTCTGTGTATCGGCCATCTTTATCAGGATATAACACTTGTGCATTGGCCAAGTTTTCGGCCGGTACTTTAAACGACTCGCCCGGTAAATAATAAAAGTTATTGGTTGGCACAAAGGCTTTGGTTACATCGTCATCTTCACCTAAATCTTTTACGCCTTTGGGTTTGTTATCCGACTTATAAGATCTGGCCACATGGTTCGGAATAAAATCGATTAGGATTTTTAGGTTGTTGTTGTGCGTTCGTTCAATCAGGCTTTCGAATTCTTTCATTCTGTTGTTTATATCAACAGCTAAATCAGGATCTACATCGTAATAATCTTTTATTGCGTAAGGCGAGCCTGCACGGCCTTTAATTACATCCGGATCATCTTTGCTTATTCCGTAGGTGGAGTAGTCTGTCATGGTGGCGTGTTCAATAACGCCCGTATACCAAACATGGGTTATACCTAGTTTTCGAAGTTCAACCAAAACTGTGTCGGTTATGTCGTTAAATTTTCCCGTACCATTTTCGGCAACAGTACCATGAGGTTTATTGGTTGTTTGTGTGTTTCCGAATAAACGGGTTAGCAACTGATACACTACTACTTTTTGTTTTTGCTCTTGAGGCATAGCCGGTGGGATTACTTCATTTTTTCGTGTGCATGAAAAAAAGAGTGCACCGAAACATATTACGATGATGAATAGGCGGTTTGTCATTCTTAAATATAAAGACGACAACGTGCCGAAAAGTGAAAACTCAACTAAAAAAAACAGAAATCGATTGCGAATAGTTGATTATGGCTTATTTCTGTTGAAAACTCATTATGTAGCGTGCTATTTCGAGGGCGTCTTCGTTGGTGATATCCGGATGAGGCAGCATGGATACATCTCCCCAATTTCCGGAGCCACCGGCTATAATCTTTCCAGCGAGATACTGAGCTGCGGTATCCATTTGTTGATACCGCATAGCTACTGCTGTATAGGAAGGACCAATCAAATTATTTTTTGCATGATGACAGGTTTGGCAATCGCTACTTTCGAGTAAAGCCTGACCTTTGGGTATTGCCTCTTCTTGCAGAGTAGGTTGAGACTCTATTTTATTTTCTTTTGCAGTTTGGCAAGAAAATACTAGGATTAAAATTAAGGGTAGTAGCTTTTTCATTTTCATTTAACAATAACCTGCCAGTTTATACGCGATATATCCTACCCACTCTTTCAATAACCTTTGCCAATTATGCATGGCATCTACAGATGGCACTAACCAGCTATCGGGTGTATAGGTAAAGGCTCGCGATTTAAAATCACATGTGAAATAATCGGGATAAAATTTTTGTTTATGAAAACAGGCTAATGCTCTTCGCATGTGCATACCCGAGGTGATAAGTAACGTTTGCTCTTGTGGTATTTTCATTTGCCGTAAAATTCGAACAGATTCTACTGCATTTTCGTAGGTATTGTCTGCTACGGTGTCGATTACAATATCTTCCGCAGGCATGCCTAACCTTTGCAGAAATAAACTAAGTTGATACGATTCCACATAATCGCGATTGGTTAAGCTTCCATCTCCGCCACTGATTAAAATTTTTTTAAGTTTACCCAATTGATACAGTTCATAGGCATGTAAAATTCTGTCGGATGAATGATTAAAATATACCCGGTCGTTTGGTGCAGCACTTTGGGTAACAGTAACACCTGTTAAAACAACACCTATCTGATAAGAAGGTAAACTAGTATAGCGCTTCGTTGGCAACTCCCACCCATGTAAAATCATGTTTACAAGTAATGGATTAGTAAATAAAAAAAACAACACCACCGAAGTGTAGTATAACCTTTTTTTCAAAATAGTTTTTCTACTAAAAAATGCAACACATAAAACCGATAGTATGATAACTAGTGGTTGAGTAAGATAGCCGAGTATTTTAGAAAACAAAAAAAACATTACTTCTTATACACAGGGTTACCTAAGTTGCTAAGGCCATCCACAATTCTGCGAAGCACATCAAAGTATAACGTGAAGGCCAGTAGGATAGTCATCGACCAAACTACTGATAAGTTAAAATACAACGTATCGATATTAGCATTAAGAAAGTGTTTTTTCGGCATGTAAAATTGTGCGTTAAAATCTACCATGTGGTCGGGGTCTGGATCTTTGTATACCGGATAAATTTTTTGGATAAGCCGATGGTCTTTTTCGATTACGCGGTGTTGTTCGCTTATGTTACGCACAAAATCTGCTATGGCTTCGTTTCGGTAACGCATTTTAAATTTCTCGAATTCAGCTTCTGCTTCGGGTGTTTTGGTAAGGCTTTGAATTTTCTTTTCTTTTTCCTGATCTGCTTTATTAAATCGCTTTATGTAAAATTGTCGAATTGCGTTTATAAATGCAGTTGTTTCGTTGTATACATTTTCAGAAAATTTTGCTGCATACAGGTTATCTATAAAGGGTTTGTTTTCGGAACCTACCAGCTTTATTTCGTTTCGAAGTTCGTTTCGGAGCAATTGAAAATCATCTTCCACTCTTTGCCTTAAGTTTGGCTCTTTAGATTGATAATATTGCATGCAATATTGCAAGCGTGTTTCCAGTTCGGGTATCAGATAAATTTTTTTATAGTCGGCATTAGACATTACTTTATCGTATGGGTAAAACTCGCGTTCAAATTTATTGTCTTTAAACTGAGTAACCATTGCAGCTTCAAAGGCCCACCTCGAAGCCATTAAATCGCCTACAAAAGGTACAGTGGATGAGTTTCCTATGGCAGGATTGAGTTTATCGAATCTTACTACTACACCACTTAATATTAATTGTGGTATTAACAATAGCGGGATCAGGATGTAGATGGTTACGGCAGAATTAAACGATGCTGATATGTTTAAGCCAAGGATGTTGGCAAAACAAGAAACGGTAAACAAAATAGCCCAGTGCGGTAACAACATACCTTCGATTCCTAAAATGGTATTACCCACCAACACAAACGTAAAGGTTTGTATAGCTGATAAAATAAACAGAATAGAAATTTTTGAGAAGATGTAACTGCTTCGGCTTAAATGCAAGAAGGCTTCACGTTTTAAAATTTTTCGGTCGCGAATAATTTCTTCGGCACTCACGGTTAGCCCCATAAACAAGGCCACAATTACACTCATAAAAAAATAAGCCGGCATGTTTAAGTTGCTCCCGAACACATAACCTAGGTGTATATGGTCGTCTACATTATAATACCGTACAATAAATGCGAGAATAAAAGCAAGTAAAGGAGCTTCTAAGAAATTAATGATGAGATATTGTTTATTATGCAGTTTAGCCTGTATATCGCGCATGCTAAACAAATGTGCCTGCTTAACTCTACCCGGAATTTGCAGGGTAGATTCTGGTTTTTCGGTGATGGTTTTTACTGGCGATAGTCGCTCGTTTTTCTTATAGGCTCTATTCCATGTTTCGGCAGATATTCTTCGCTCTCCGGTAAAGTTTCCGTATTCATCTATAACTTTTGTTTCGATGATGTTAAAAATTTGCTCCGGATTAACATTGCCGCACGCAGGACATTCGCCCTGATTGCTATCGAGTAGGTTTATACTTTTCTTAAAATAGATAACGGCATCTACCGGGTTGCTGTAGTAGATTTGAAAACCACCGGTATCTAAAATCAATAGTTTATCAAACATTTTAAAAATGTCTGATGAAGGCTGGTGGATAACAGTGAATACTAATTTTCCTTTTAAAGAAAGTTCTTTTAATAAGTCGATGATGTTTTCTGAATCGCGCGATGATAAACCACTTGTGGGCTCATCGCAAAAAAGTACGGAGGGTTCGCGTAACAATTCCAACCCGATGTTTAATCTTTTTCGCTGGCCGCCACTTATTGTTTTACGCAAAGGCGAACCCACTTTTAAATCTTTCGTTTCCGATAATCCTAAATCTTCTAGCACTCGCAAAACCAATACATCTATTTCTTCTTCTGATTTATTATTAAAACAAAGTTTGGCTGCGTAATACAAATTCTGATAAACTGTTAAATCTTCTATCAGTAAATCATCTTGTGGTACAAAGCCTATTACACCTTCAATCTTTTCGGGTTCCTTGTGTATATCCACACCGTTGATAAACACTTGCCCTGACGATGGTACTTCTGTACCATTTAACACGTGTAACAAGGTAGATTTACCAGCACCACTTGCGCCCATTAAGGCAATTAATCTGCCGGATTCTTCTACTACGTTTACATTGCGTAACCCTAGTTTTCCATTTTTAAATTTGAATGAAATATTTTTTGCTTCGAAAGAAATTTTTTGACCCTCGGCAAAATTTTTAAAAATGCCTAAAACATCTCCATAATATACGGGGTCGTATAGGTCGCTCCAGCGCAACGTACCACCTACCGGTAAAATTCTTACCCCACCGGATTTAAGCGGAACTCCGTTTAAAAAAACATCGGCATTTCCTTTATACTTAAGAACATATAAGTTGGCTGATGAAATCCACACTACGCCTACAAAACCGTGTAGGCCATGCCTGTGCATATGGAAAGCGTGTTGTAATTTTCCTTCGGATTCCAGATCGATTACCAACACTTGCTTTACGTCTAGCTCCTGTGGCGATTGTGCCGCTAAGAATACTTCAAGTAATTCAGTTTCCTCATCGCTTACATTAAAAGTACGCGAAACTACTTTTACTAACTCATCTTCTCGTTTGCTTATGGTTCCGTCTGCTGCAATTATGCGGATAAGCTCCATAACGATTACAACTTTCTGCTTTTGCGTTACTTCTGTGCTTACTTCTCTGCATGCAGCAACGAGTTGTTGTTCTTCGTTTTGGTCTGCCAAGGTTTGTTGCACGTGAGTTTCAAAAACGTTTGTGTACTCTGCAACTTTGCCGAGGCTTACATGGTCTTGTAAAAAACCTTGAACTTGTTCGCGTTCTCGTTCTGTAACGGAATCAATTCGGGCTACAATAGAAAAAAGCTTTAATACGGTTTTTAAAACATCTTCGCTCATGGCAGAAATTTAGTTTTTTAAATATACAACCAAATAAAAAACCCCGAACAGAAATGCTGGTCAGGGTTTGTTATTTGTTTCAGAAACGGGTTATTCTACTATACCTTTTCTTATTTTTTCTACAACACTAGTAATGCTTACCAACTTGGCATCTGTTAATACCAGATTAGCTTTATTACTTTTAATTTGCTCTTCGATGTTTAGCGCTGCATAATCTGCTTCAAGTGTTTTTAAATCGGTTACTAAGCCGGCAACAGGCTCGGACTGATCGATTGTTGACAACATTTTCAACAGTTCCGATACGGATTTCTTCTGTTCCAGAATAACACGCATCAGGTTTGTTAAAACCAAATTACGTTGTTCGTCTGTTAATCCGTTTTTAGGATATGTTTTTACAATTCCTGTAGAGATGTATAGTCCTTCAATGAAACTTCCGGTTAATACAAGTGCGGCTAATCTGTTGCGGCTATCGTTTTTTAAAAAGCTTTCGGTTTGGTTAATTGTTTTGTTCAACAAATAAGCGAGTGAATCTTTATTAGAGATGTTCGACTCGAATTTCTTTAGAACTTCTACATCAAAAGAACCAATTACACCTAAGTTATCAGCCAATAATTTACAAGAATTGAGGTAGTCAATAGCTTCTTGCGATTTATCATATGAACTTAAATACCCAATATCGGCAGCATATACACCTAAATTTAGAGCAGCTTTGTCGTTGCGAGTAGCATACGTACTGGCTTTTGCATTGGCGTTAATCAGGCTTTGGTTAAATTCTGCACCGGTAGCTTGTAACAAATAAGGGATTTCGGAAGGAGAAGGTATGTTGTAAACAACTTCTTCGATTTGGTTTTTCAGGCTTTCTTCGGCAGCTTTAAACTCATCAGAGTTATTGCTTTTGTCTCCGGAAGAGCCACATGATTGAAAAATAAATGTGGCAACAGCCAACGGTACAATCAAAGAGTACGACTTTCTTTTCATGGTCAGGATTACGTTTATCTCTCAATTTTACTACATTTTTCCATCGAATAAAATGTTCATAATTGAATTTTGAGTTTTTTTTAAAGAATTGGGTAATTTTAGCCGATCTTGTTTCTTCGCATGGCACTACTCCCCGTAAAAACTTTTTTGGTTGATGACAATGAAATCGATTTGTTTATTCAAAAGCGTTTTCTTGAAGTTTTCCAATTCACCAATGATATTGTTGCTTTTTCTTCTGCCCGGGAAGCTATAGCCACAATCCAAGATTCGAAATCTGCTTTACAACCACTTTTAGTATTTCTGGATTTGAATATGCCCGATATGGATGGTTTTGCTTTTTTGGATGCTTTAAACCAATTACCAGAAGAAAGGGTTGGCCATTTAAAGGTGGTGGTTATTACAAGTTCAAACTCTCAAACTGATTACGAAAAGGCTTTTTCTTATGGCCGTGTTATCCACTTTATTGTTAAGCCTTTAAAACAGGCTGATTTGATGGTGGTAAAAGAAAAAATTAATTCTCAACCGTAATTCTAAAAACATGAAAAAACTCACTGGTACCGGAGTGGCTCTGGTAACACCTTTTTTAAAGGATGGACAAATAGATTATCCTGCGCTTAAAAAATTGTTAAAGCATACGGCCAAAGGTGTAGACTATTACGTGGTAATGGGCACTACCGGAGAGGTTGCTACTCTTAATAAGGAAGAAAAAAAATCAGTTTTGAATTTTGTGCTAAACAACAATGAAACAAAATTGCCTGTTGTATATGGTATTGGTGGCAACAACACAGCTGAGGTTGTAAAGCAAATTGAAGAAACCGATTTAAGTGGTGTTTCTGCTTTGTTATCTGTTAGTCCATATTATAACAAACCTTCTCAGGCTGGTATTGAAGCACACATTAAGACTGTGGCCGATGCTTCTCCGGTTCCTGTTATTCTATATAATGTTCCGGGCCGAACAGGAAGCAACATGTCTGCTTCAACAACTTTAGCTTTATCGCAACATCCCAATATTATAGGCATAAAAGAAGCATCGGGTAATTTGGAACAATGCATGAAAATAGCAGCAGAAGCACCTAAAGGTTTCTTGTTGATTTCGGGAGATGATATGCTTACAGTAGCATTATATGCGATTGGTGCTAAAGGTGTTATCTCTGTTTTGGCTAATGCTTATCCCGTTGCATTTAAGAAAATGAAGGATTTTGCTTTTGCTAATGATTATGCAAAAGCTTCGAAAGAGTTGTTTACGTTGTTGGATATTAACGGACCCATGTATGAAGAAGGTAATCCGGTTGGTATAAAGCAATTGTTAGCAGAGATGAATGTGGTTAAATCTTTTGTTCGTTTACCTTTGGTTCCGGCATCAGCAACTTTAACAAACAAGATTAAATCGATAGCACCCGGTTTAAAGAAGAAATAAAGATTTATATAAAATGAAATCAAAAAAAAAGGGTAGCGAATGCTACCCTTTCTCGTTTAGGTTTAAATTCAGATTAGGCTTTATTTTTCAAGTCTTGAACCTCTCCTCTGATAGTCTGAGCAAGGTTCTTTAAATCTTGCATCCCTTTTCTGATGCGTGTACCTGCTGCGCTATTTCCTTTGTTATAAAACTTGTCGAAATCTCCTTCGAGAGAGGACAACAGGTCTTTAAGTTCCTGGAGTTTTTGCATTGTTGTGTCGTTTAAATCGTTAAAAATGGTTTCTTTCTGCCAATTTAATCAAAAAGCGCAAAAATCAAGGTCTGCAACCGATTTTTTACGCAGTTTTCGTTACCGATACCAATGCCTCCTGCTTATAAAATCCATTATCGAGCTTGGTTTTTAAAGCTGAGAAGGCGGTTAACGTCTCTTCTACATCGGCCATGGTATGCACCGCAGTTGGTATAATGCGGAACATGATAACATCCTTAGGCACAACAGGATAGATTACTACAGAGCAGAAAATGCCATAGTTTTCGCGTAAATCCATCGCCATGTTGGCGGCTTCTCCTACCCCTCCTTTAAATAAAACAGGAGTAACCGGAGAGGTAGTATTGCCTAAAACAAAACCTCTATCGCGCAAACCTTGCTGTATGGCATTGGTTATCTTCCAAAGATTATCTTTTAACTCAGGTTTCGTTCTCAGCAATTCTAACCGTTTCATACCGCCTACAACTAACGGCATCGGTAAAGATTTGGCATAAATCTGAGAACGTACACTGTAACGCAAGTATTTCAAAATCTTTTTATCTCCAGCCACGAACGCTCCAATGCTCGCCATCGACTTGGCAAAAGTGGAGAAGTACAAATCAATTTGATCTTGTACACCTTGTTCTTCGCCTGTGCCGGCACCGGTTTTACCCATCGTTCCGAAGCCGTGCGCATCGTCTACAAACAATCTGAAATTGTATTTTTCTTTTAAGGCTACTACACCTTTCAAATCGCCTTGCTTACCCGACATACCAAAAACTCCTTCGGTAATCACCAAAATACCGCCTCCTGTTTCGTTGGCTAATTTGGTAGCGCGTTGTAGTTGCTTCTCAAGGCTTTCCATGTCGTTGTGCCCATAAACAAATCTTTTGCCCATGTGCAAACGAACACCATCAATTATACAAGCGTGAGATTCGGCATCATACACGATAACATCTTTTCTATCCACAATGGCATCGATAATGGATACCACACCCTGATAGCCGAAGTTCAACAACATCACATCTTCTTTCTTCACAAATTCAGCCAATTGTTTTTCGAAAGCCAGGTGGTTTACAGAATTACCAGACATCATGCGGGCACCCATAGGCAAACCCATACCATATTGTGCTGCTGCTTCTGCATCTGTTTTTCTTACTTCCGGATGATTAGCTAAACCGAGGTAATTGTTCAAACTCCAGTTTAAAACGGTTTTGCCATTAAATTTCATTCTCGGACCAATTTCACCTTCCAGTTTAGGGAAAAAGAAATAATCATCGGGTAAGTGAGAATATTTAGCCAACGGGCCTGCTTCCATACGAAGCTTTTCAAAAAGATCAACCATAATGATGTTTTATAAAGTGCCGCAAAAATAACTAAAATTGATTTATAACAGTCGTTCGGATTTTCTTTTGCCCAAGGAATGATAAATGATTAGCATTGCGTAATTCTTTGCTTATGCCACAGATTAAAAAGATTTTAGTTGCCAACCGGGGCGAAATTGCTTTGCGTGTAATGCGTAGCGCCCGCGAAATGGGTATTAAAACGGTTGCTGTTTACTCCGAAGCCGACAGACAGGCCTTACATGTACGTTTTGCAGATGAAGCCGTGCTGATTGGTCCTCCGCCATCTTCAGAATCTTATTTAAAAATGGATAAGATAATTCAAGCTGCTAAAGAAACCGGTGCAGATGCCATTCATCCGGGTTATGGATTTTTATCTGAGAATGAAGACTTTTCTCAACTCTGCGAAGACAACAACATTATTTTCATCGGTCCATCTCCTCAATCTATCGAATTGATGGGCAGTAAATTAGGTGCCAAAGCAGCCGTAGCAAAATTTAATGTGCCGCTTGTGCCCGGAACAGCCGAACCCATAACCGATATTAACAAAGCAAAAAAATTAGCATTAGAAATAGGATATCCAGTTTTAATTAAAGCCAGTGCCGGTGGTGGTGGTAAAGGCATGCGCATTGTAGAAAACGAAAATGAATTTGAAGAACAAATGGAGCGAGCAGTGAGCGAAGCCATTTCTTCTTTTGGCGATGGTGCGGTGTTTATCGAAAAATATGTAACCAAACCACGCCACATCGAATTCCAGATTTTTGGAGATAAGCATGGCAATGTCGTTCACTTCTTCGAACGCGAATGTTCTGTACAACGCAGGCATCAAAAAGTAGTAGAAGAAGCACCTAGTGCAGTACTAACACCTGCATTAAGAAAAGCAATGGGCGAAGCTGCCGTTAACGCAGCAAAAGCTTGCAATTACTATGGAGCAGGAACCATAGAATTTATCTTGAATGAAAACCTGGATTTCTATTTTCTGGAAATGAATACACGCTTGCAAGTGGAACATCCGGTAACGGAAGAAATAACAGGATTAGATTTAGTACAATTGCAGATTAAAGTTGCGCAAGGCGAACCGCTTCCTTTTAAGCAAGAAGAAATTACAATGAAAGGACATGCAATTGAAATTCGCGTGTATGCCGAAGATCCTGCCAATAACTTTTTACCAGACATTGGAACGTTACAAACTTATGTTCGCCCTCAAGGGCATGGCATTCGGGTTGATGATGGTTTTGAACAAGGTATGAACATTCCATTTTATTACGACCCTATGATTGCCAAACTGATTGCTTATGCTGAAACACGTGAGCAGGCGATTGAGAAAATGATCAGAGCTATTCGCGAGTACAAGATTACCGGATTAGAAACCACGTTAGGTTTTTGTGAATTTGTGATGCAACACGAAGCCTTCCGCAGTGGGCATTTCGACACCAAGTTTGTTGAAAATTATTTTAAACCAGATGTGCTTAAGAAAACACCCACAGTTGATGAATCTGAAATTGCAGCTTTAATTGCAACACAATTTTTCAATAAGCAAAAACCGACTGCACAAAATCAAAACAATACCCAGCAGCAACCTAGCCATTGGCGAACCAACCGTTTAAAGCATTCTTAAAAATCTGTGGCACTGATTAAACCTTTACGAGCGTGGCGATATAACAATACTTTATCCGCTCAAATAGAAAATTTAACTTCGCCTTTGTTCGATGTGGTGTCGCAAAAGCAGCGCAATGCCTTGTATCAAAATCCACACAACAGCATTCACCTTTCAGTACCACAGCCACCCAATCCGGCACAACGCTCGGCTATAGTTTTAGAAGAGTGGAAGAAGAACGGAATCATCAAACAAGATGCTTTACCCGGCATTTATGTGTATTATCAATATTTCAGAATGGCAGGTTCGGCAAAAGAATTTTGCAGAAAGGGTTTTATTTGTAACATTTTTGCGTACGATTGGGAAGATAATGTAATTCTGCGGCACGAGAACACTATTCCTCAAGCTGTAAACGATCGGATCGAAATTTTAGAAGCATCACAATTAAATGTTAGTCCTACACACGGCCTTTACACTGACCCTAACCATATATTAGAAGGTTATATGGATGATGCTATTCAACAGCCCATATACGAAGCAGAAGATTACCAAGGTGTGCGCGATGTGTTGGGTATAATACATGATGTTGATATCATTAAAACTTTTATTACAACTATAAAAGACAAAAAAATTATTTTGGCTGATGGGCATCATCGCTACGAAGGCTCTCTGGTATACAAACAAAAATGCAAAAGCATAAATCCTAACCATACAGGAAATGAAGCGTACAATTTTCACATGATGTATCTTACCAATACAGAATCAGATGATCTTCGTATTCTTCCTACCCATCGATTGATTAATGGCTTACCGCATTTTTCGGAAGATGAAATCGTACAAAAACTAAATCCTTATTTCGAGATCAGATTAATTGAAGATGCTGATACCATCAATGAAATTATTGTAGGCAAGAAGTGGGCTTTCGGTTTAATATTTGCCAACAATTGTTACAAACTAAGATTGAAGGCAGATGCGTTAGAAAAAATGACCTGGCAATTTCCGGATACTGTAAAACAGTTAGACTTAACGGTGATGCATTATTTTATTATAGAAAAAGCATTGGGTATTGCAGGCAAAGACCAACGAAAATCTTCGCACATACAATTCGACAGAAGTTTTGGAGATTGTTTATCTAAAGTAATTAAAGGCGAAGCGCAAATGGCCATTATTACCAACGAAGTAAGTATAGAAGAAGTAAAACAAGTTTGTGAAAGTGGCAGCACCATGCCACAAAAATCAACTTACTTTTATCCGAAAGTAATTTGCGGGTTTTTATTTGCAAGTATAAAAGAAGGCGAGTTCGTAGAGAAACCTTATTCTCCTTTCGCATGAGTATCCCCATCATTTTAGGATCTTCCTCACCCAGAAGGCAATACCTGATGCAACAAGCAGGTTTTGATTTTACCATTCAGAAACCAGATGTAGATGAAGATTTTCCTGCCGATATGCCTGTGGAAAATGTAGCGAAGTTTCTCGCAGAGAAAAAAGCAAACGCATTACAATCCTTTACAGATACTCATATTGTTGTAACAGCAGATACAGTGGTGATTGTAGACAAAACCATTTTAAATAAACCTGCCGACTTTACCGAAGCAGTTTACATGTTACAAATGTTGTCTGGCAGAACACATCATGTAAGAACCGGAGTTTGTATTACTTATCAAAAAGAAAAAGTTTTATTCGATGATGTAACGGTTGTTACTTTCTCGAAGTTAACTAAAGAAGAAATTGAATATTACATTCAACAACACAAACCATTTGATAAAGCCGGAGCCTATGGCGCACAAGATTTTATCGGTATGATAGCCATTGAGAAAATAGAAGGTTCTTATTTTAATGTAATGGGTTTGCCGATTCACCGCGTGTATAGCGCCATAAAAGATTTGCATGAAAAAAATAATTAACTATTTAAAAGAGCAATGGGCCGAAAATTTTCAACCTGCCTATTATGTGTTAACTGCGCTTTGGTTAATTCTTTTATTGGTTTGCAATTATAAATTTGGTTTCAGAAAAAATTACCTTCATCCACCTGAAGGGTTTGAAAAGGTGTTTTCATACTTTTTGTTTTACTCAATTGGCTATCTTTTTACGTTGGTATTACTTAGTTTTTGCAAACGCAAATTCGATTTCTGGAAAGAGAAATATTTCTGGTTAAAATTTTCCATTGGCATATTTGTATTATCGTTTGATAGTGCCGTTCCCTTTTTAAGTCAATTCATTTCCAGAAATTTTGATGGCTCTCTTTATTTGTGGATCTATAAAGTATCGGTTAATGGATTAAGTTTCTTTACGGTTTTGCTTCCTTTGCTTCTTCTCTACTACATGGTAGATAAGCAAGAAAAAAACCGGTATGGGTTCCAAGCCAACAACATAGACTTAAAAATGTATTGGCTTTTGTTAGCCATTATGGTTCCGCTGGTTATAAGTGCTTCTTTCCTACCCTCTTTTCAAAAACAATATCCCATGTTTAAAAGTGGATCGGCACATGAATATCTGAATATTCCGTTCTGGATAACAGTAGTAGTATATGAAATTGCTTACGCATTCGATTTTGTTACGGTAGAATTTCTCTTTCGTGGGTTTTTTGTAATTGGTTTTGTGAAAATTTTAGGAAGAGATGCCATTTTACCCATGGCTGTAATTTATTGCCAGTTACATTTTGGAAAACCTCTGGGCGAAGCCATCAGCTCTATTTTTGGTGGTTATATACTTGGTGTTATCTCTTACCAAACCAAAAATATTTGGGGTGGGGTTTTATTACATGTGGGTATTGCGTGGTTAATGGAGGTGGCTGGTTTTTTTCAGAAATATGTTTTCTAGCGTAATTTATAGTTTTTGTATTCGCCCGGTCTCCAGCCTGTAAGTTTCTCGATTAAGCGTTTCACTTTATCTTTTACCTTAAACTTATTCTGCGATAAATCGAAGTCGAATTTCCAGTTGATGCGATCGATTCTGGCTTGCATAACGGCAGGATGCGTTCCTGTAAATTTTCGTAAAGCATCAATGCCCGAATAATCAAACTCATTTCTTTTGGCTACATTTTTCTCCATCCACTGATCATCGTGCCAATATTTATTAAACGATTCTTGCTTGCCTTGCATGGCCTTGGGTTCTTTTACCCAACCGTAATGATACACATATGCATCAATTAATTTAACCGTTAATTTATCGTTTGGTTTTTTTCTAAAACCTTGTGCATCTCTATAAGAAAAAATGTCAGGATTATTTCTAATAATTCTAATTTCCCTCCGATACCACCTGTAAGATTCACCTACATAATCGTACGATCCATAAAAATGTTCGTAGTTAAAGAGTAATCCATCTATTTTTTTATTCAACAAATTTTCTTGCATGGCTTTGCGAATAGCCGGATGGTATTTTTCATGAATAATTTCATCACCCTGAATGTAAAACGCCCAATCTGCATCTTTGGCTATAGCTGCAAATGCTTTATCTGTTTCCTCTGCCAAAACTCGGCCTCCTTCGCGTAAAGAATCGTCCCAAATGGTTTCAATAATTTTTATTTTATCCGATACAATACTTTTCATCAAACTTAGCGTATCGTCATCTGAGTTACCAACTGCTACTACAACTTCATCGCATATAGGCAAAATAGAAAGTATGGCTTCTACAACAGGGTAATCGTATTTGATAGCATTTCGTACAAAGGTGAAACCACTTACTTTCATGTTACAAAGGTTTAGCTAATACATCGAAATGTTTCCATTTCAACATATCTTCTTTTGTGTTTAATTCGATAATGGTTGCGTTTTCTTCAAAACCTGAGAAATAATGCAAGCGGTATTGTATGGTTGTAAGGGCTTTAAAAACATCAAATCTATCTTGCTCACTTAATTTTTCGAAACATTCGAATACAAGAACTGGCCGTTTTGATTTAAGCAAATCAAAGATTGATTGAATAACGATTACATCATGGCCTTCAGTATCAATCTTTATGAATGATAATTTTTTCTCTTTAAACTCAACATGGTTATTAATGTATTGCAACAAATTTATTCCTTTTACCTTTTGTTGCATCACAAATTTTCCATGTTCATTTTTTTGTTCTGTTGAAATACCACCATTATTGAAGCTTGCTTCAGATGATGCATAAAAAAAAGTACCATCTTCTTTGGTAGCAGCGGCATTCAACGCATGAATATTGACTTGATTTTTATTTAGATTAATATTAGCAGTCAAAATTTCAAAAATGTATGGGTTAGGATCTAATGCAAATACCAGACCGTTACTTCCTGCTGCTAGCCCCATTGGAATAGTAGTATCGCCTGTGTGTGCTCCAATGTCTATCGCGAAATCTCCTGGCTTAATAAATTTTTTGAAAAAATTAACTTGGCTTGCTGTTACTTGTTTTTCTTGTTCTAAAGGATTTTGCCACTGTGCAAACTTTACGATACCAAAACCTGCAACATCAAACTCTTTTACGGCATATCCGTATTTTTTAAAAACTCTTTTAGCTTTCGATTTTTCAATTTTCTTTTTGATGTATTGTATTAATCCCATATCTAAACCTGGTTTAATCCGTTATCGCAAGTAATTAATTTTTCCTTAATTGTTTTGTCTAATAATGCTTGATTTTGCGGCAGCGCTGTTCGCGGTTGCTCGTTGTGGTACAAATGATATCCGAATGCTGCAAACTTAATGTGTTTTCGTTTTATACCTGCATGCCACATGCGGGCCGCAAATTCAGAATCTTCTCTGCCCCATCCTACAAATTCGTTGTTAAAACCATTTATTTTTTCATAATCAGTTTTCCAAAATGAAATATTCATCGACCGAACTCTGTAAATATTGTTATTCTCTTTAGAAAATAATTGGCTTAAAAATTTACTTCGTATAGTGTTGAGTCTGTTTTTTAAACCCGTACTAAAAAAACTGAATTGAATCAATTTTTGATGAATAGCCTGTTTCGTTTTTTTATCTAGCAATAATACTCTCGAACCTTGTAAGTAAAATCCTTTTGCAGCATTTCGAATGTGATCTTGAATAAAAAATCGATTTAAAACTATATCGCCATCAATCATTACTATATACTCGCCTATTGCCTTTTTCATGGCTACATTGCGCGAACGTGCAGCTCTAAATCCGTTATCTTCTTGCCAGGAATGAACGAGTGGTACAGGAAAATTTTTAGCCATATGCTCAAGTAAGATTTTTGTATCTTCCCGGGAACCATCATCGGCAACTATAACTTCTATTGGAAGCACTGCTTGTTCTTTTATACTTAGCAGAACCAACTCAAGTGCATCTTTTCTGTTGTAAGTAGTTATGATTAACGAAACGCGCAGGTTATTCATTATTTCTATAAGTTTTGCATATTTATATAGCACACCGTTAGCGTTAGATGCCGAAATTATAAAACCTTCGTAACCATCTTTTATACCACCTTTTAAAATATAATTTTTAAACCAAGCTGCTGCATACTTACCTGCAATATCTAGTGTGGCTACCCGCTTTTTAAAGGCATGGTCGTTTGCATATAAGGTTGAATACAATTGCATTTTTTTAATCAGATCTTCTGAGCCTTTAAAGGCTTCGTGCAATAAATCGCCAGTAAGATGCAAACAACTTGTATGGCTTTGCATAACAACTACTTCGTGTAAGGTTCCGCCTTGCCATCTTCCTTTTTCTCTGTTCCATAACCGGATTTTTGCATCGGGATACCAACCACAGGACTTAATCCATTTGCCTGCAAAACTATTTAACCGATTAAAGGTGTAGGCATCGGCTCTCCAGTTTAGTTTAATTTGTTGGATAGACTTTTTTAATTCTTCTGATACGTATTCATCGGCATCGAGAGAGAGAATATACTTATGGCTGGCCAGCTCCATCGCCTTATTCTTTTGCTCTGTAAAGCCAATAAACTTATGCTGAAATACTTTGGCACCGCATTGTTTAGCTAATTCTACCGTATTATCTGTTGAGAAAGAATCCAATACAAGCACTTCATCGGCTATTTCTTTTACAGATTGAATACACCTTTCTATTTTAGATGATTCATTGTATGTGATGATCACAACACTTATGTTTACCGAATTACTCATGCTAAATAAATTTTCATTACTTGATTAGCGATGGGTTTAGCAGAAAATTGCTGCACATAATCCAAAGTTTGTTTAGCTTGAAGTGTTCGTAATGATTCATCGTTCAATAAAACTTCTATGTGTTGCACTAAACTTCCTGCATCGTTAGGATGTACATATTTACTTGCACTTCCTCCGGCTTCTTCTAAACACGAGCCTGTTGCAGCTATGATCGGTAGTTGAGAAACCGCAGCTTCTACAATGGGTATACCAAATCCTTCGAAAAAGGAAGGATACAAAAAGATAGTTGCACCTTGGTATAGGGCCGGTAAATCCTGAAAGGAAACATTTTGTAAAAAAATAACATCGTTATCTGATATACCCCATTCTTTCATTTTCGAAAGTAACGTTTCTTTATATGCAGTAGGTTTTCCAACCAATACCAACGGGATTCTATGTGATGGATTAAGATTTGCCAAAGCTTCGATGCTTAACAAAGCATTCTTTCTTTTTTCGATAGTTCCAACTTGCAGAAAATATTTTTCGGGTAACTTATATTTTAATTGTATGGCTTTGATCTCTTCCTTACTCTTTTTTTGATAAAACTGCGCATGCACACCTTGATAAACGACTTCGATTTTAGTTTCGGGAATGTGCAGAAATTCTATTAAATCTCTTTTGGTTTGTTCGCTTATAGCCACAATTACATCGGCTTGTTTACAAGCCATTTTCATTTTGTAGGTATAAATTTTTGCATCTATTGAACTGTACAATTCAGGAAATCGAATAAAAATTAAATCATGAATGGTTACAATTTTTTTTATTCCTTTTTTTATCCCTGCTGGAAGTTCCATGCTTAAGCCATGGAATACATCTAAATCGTTAAAGTGTTGGTCAAATGTTTCGCCCCATGAACGCCACATACTTCCTAACCTTACCTTTCGTACCCAATGTGGTGGCTGAATAACTTTTACATTTTTGTTTTGTAAAACAGCCTGCACATCAGGATGATTCTTAGTTTTTGGTGTAAAGAGATAGAATTGATCTTGAGGGAAATTCTCTGCCAGCGCATTACCGATAAATCTGGAATAATTACCCAGTCCGGTAAAATTATTGAACAGGCGCTTGGCATCGAAACCTACTTTCATGTGGTAGTTCTTGTATTCTCTTTCTCTAAAAGATAAAAATACGGAAAGAGGTACGATATAAAAAAAACACCTTTACTCACATGTAAAATTGATTCGAACAGGCAGACAACAGCAATTAATATCACGTACGATGTAAGTACTACTTTATTCTGCGTAAAGCCTTCATAGAAATAAACAAACAGAATAGAAAGAAAAGACAGCAAACCAAATAATCCTATTTTAACATATTGAGAAAGGTATTCGTTGTGTGCGTCTAAACCACTGTTAATCATGGCGTGGTATTGCTTTTGGGTGTAGCAAATATTCAGTGTTTCGCGTTCATCGCCAGTGCCATGGCCAAACAGTATTGTTTTGGTTTCCTGGTTCGAGGTAATAGCGCAAATCCACGATCTGATATGATAACTAAGGGAATCATCATCGAAGTGATATGATTTAGCTTGTATCATGCGTAGAACCGGATCAATAAAACGATTTTGTAAAGGTGGAAATAAAAAAACACAAGCGATAATAACGCCTATAGATGTATAGCCTAAAATCTTGTATCGTTTTCGTGCAGTTCTTAATCGCCATACGGCACCAAAAAAAAGTATAGTTAATAAACCGAGTAATGGCCCTCGGGAAAGCAATAAAATTAAAAATGTAAGTAGATATAAAGCCAAAATGCCTGTACAAATTTTGATGACTGGTTTTTGGTTTTTACTTATGTACCATATTAATAAAAGCGAGGCAATTACTAAAACGCCCAAATAGGTAGGATGTATACCAGACTTGTACGATAAATTAACATAATGATAATCTTCTGAAGTAAATAGAAGTTTTAAACTTCGGCCTTGTGATAAAATATCTTTAACACACAGTAGGTGTGCAATAATACAATGGGCAAGTGTAGTTAAAATTACCGTTAACCCAATTGGTTTAAGGAGCGAAACTTTTTGCGAAGGTAAACTGAACCACAGCAGCGGAAGTACAAGCATGGCCGAGTAAGTTTCTACTTCTTTAACAGCTTGCGTTTTGTTTTCGGAATAGAATATACCAATTGCATTTACCAACAAAAAAATAATAAAGGGAGATACAAAATAGAATTTTTGTTTTGTGAAAATCTCTTTCCGGTATTCAGTAGCCAGAAAACAAGCTGATGCAAAAATTAGCGTGTAGAAATATAGTTTTAATGAAAAAAATTGAAGTGGAAATGCTGCTAGCAAACCCACTTGCCAACTTATTACCATTGCGTTGGTAAACCTGTTTTGCATTTACTGGTGTTATTTCTTTGGGAAATTCTCTTTGTATCGGGTTATACTCTGCAAAATAATTTCTTGTGCTTTTTCCTTAGGTAGAATTTCATCGACAACTACTTTTTTATTTTCTAAGGTTTTATAATTCTCGAAAAAGTGTTTTAACTCCATCATTAAATAATCAGGCACTTCTTTCACATCATTAATAAAACTTACACTTGGGTCTTCTTCTGCTACTGCAATTATTTTGTCATCGGCTTCGCCTCTGTCTATCATTTGCATAACACCTATTACACGGCAAGGAATTAAACAGCGTGGTACTACTTCAACTTGTGTTAGTACAACAATATCCAAGGGGTCGTGGTCTTCTCCTAATGTTTGTGGAATAAAGCCATAATTAAGCGGATAATACATAGAGGCAAAAAGTACTCTGTCTAACTTTATCAGACCACTCTCTTTATCTATCTCGTATTTTGCTTTAGATCCACGCGGAATTTCAATAATTGCGTTTACTAATTCAGGGGGGTTGTTACCAACTTTAACTTCGTGCCAAGGGTGCTGTACCATAAAAATTTTAGGCAAAGGTAACAAAAAACCCCTCCTGTTGGGGAGGGGTTTTTCAATTTTAACCTGAAGTTACTTTTCTTCTTTTTTCTTTTCTTCCTTGGTGGTTGTGGATCGGATTTTTTCACCGTCTTTCAATCGTTTCGAAACAGCCAGGAAGGGTCCCGTGATTACTTCTGTGCTATCGTTTAATCCTTCGAGTATTTCAATGTTATCGTAATCGCTAATACCGGTTTTCACTTCTACCATTCGGGCTTCACCGTTTTTATTTACGAAAACAACAATTTTATCTTTCGATTCTTTTTCAGCTTTTTGTTTGTCGTCATTTTGTACCTGCCGTTGGTTGTTATCACCATTGGCGTTGTTTTCACTGGTTTTATCTTTCTCAGGATTACGTGTTGTTACAGCCGATAGTGGTACGGATAATACATTTTGTTTTCTTTTTGTAATGATATCCACACTGGCAGTCATACCCGGGCGAAAAGGATATTTGTTGCCTTCGCGTATCAGATCTTCGTAAGACGAACGAAGAATTGAAATTCTTACTTCAAATTCAGTAATGGCATCTGCCGATAATTTATCTTTAGCTGTGTTTGATATGAGTGTTACTACTCCTTTAAATTCTTTGTTTTGAGATGTGTAGGCATCAACATCTATAATGGCCGTATCGCCCAGGTGAACACGCACGATATCGTTTTCGTTTACATTAACTCTTACCTCCATTAAATTAAGATCTGCAATGCGAAGTAGTTCTGTGCCCGTCATGGTGGCAGCTCCAACAACTCTTTCGCCTTTCTTTACATTTAACTTAGAAATTATACCATCCATAGGCGCGGCTACGCTGGTTAATCTTACATTTTCTGCTGCTTCGCGCACGGTGGCTTCTCCACTTTTTACTATGTAGCGAGCTGCTTCTAAAGATTGCTTGGCAGATTTTAGATCGTTTTCAGCCACTCTGAAATTTTGTTGAGCCAGTTGCCATTCTGCTTCTGAAATTACTTTTTCGTTCCAGAGTTTTTCCTGGCGCTTATACTCTTGCTCGTTGCGCAAAAAGGTTGCTTCTACACGGGCTAAATTTGCTTCGGAAGATTTTACGTTAGCTATTTGTTGATTAAGCGATGCCTGAGCTCTATCGAATTGAGATTGCCAGGTATCAGGTCGGATTTTAACGAGTAACTCTCCTTTGCGAACAGAGTCGCCTTCTTCTACCACTAACTCTCTGATCTCTCCGGAAACTTCCGGAGCAATTTTTACTTCGGTTACGGGTTGCACAGTACCTGAAGCCGAAACTTTTTCGATTATGCTAACTCGTTTTACTTTAGCAATATCTACTTCTAATTCTTTTGGTTTGCCAATCCATCCGGCTGATTTTCCAATGAACACAAAGGCTATCAGGAATATTACCACACCAAATAGTATGTAGATTAGTTTGTTTGATTTTTTAGTTTGCTTTGCCATGAAATGCTGAATTTATTAGTCGAGAATGGGTTTACCTTGGTAGAAGTCAATTAATTTTTTGCGGAAGATGAGATCGTACTTAGCTCTTAATAAGTCTGACTTAGCCTGAAACAAATCATTTTCTGCTACCTGATATTCTACAAAATTTACTGCGCCTGCATCGAATCGTTGTTTGGTCATTCTAAAGGCTTCATCGCGTGCATTCACTTGTTTTTCAGAAGAAATGTAGGTTCTATGCGCTGCTAAAACATCGTTTACCGCTGTTTCTACAGCTTGACGTAGCGTGTTTTCTTGTTGTACTAAATTTATTCTGGCTTGCTCTTTAGATATAATGGAACGCTTAACGTTAGCACGCGCTGCATATCCATTGAACAGAGGTATGCTTATGTTGAGCCCAAGGTTTCTACCCAAGTTGTCGTTGTATTGTTGATTAAAACTAACTTCGCGGAAATTTCCACCCGGCACAATGCGTGTTGCATATATGGGTTGGTTAGTTCCCTGGACATAGCCTATTTGGTTAAATGGATTTGTTGGATCGGTATTTACTGTTGTAAAACTTCCATCCGATAAGAATTCCTTTCGGGCGCTTGAATAAATAGAAGAAATAGAACCGTTTAATGTAATTCTTGGATAATAATTTCCACGGGCAGACCGTAGGGCAAAATCTGCACTGGTTCTTCTTAACTTAGCTGCTTTTATTTCTGGCATACTGCTTACTGCGGTGCCGTAAATCTCTTCTGCTGTTTGGTCTAACACTAAATCTCTTTCAACCGAAATTTGCGGAACCTCAACTTCTATTTCTGTTGATGCTGGTAATTGTAATGCTTGCTTTAACTGCAATAGCGATAGGTTTAAGGCATTTTCGCGCTGAATTAAATTTAACTCGTTGGTAGCATTTTGTGCTTCAAGATTTAGAACATTGGCTTTTGGTACAGAACCTGCCTCGGCTAACTTTCTTGTTCTTTCGAGTTGTTGTTGGGTAGAATTTAATTGAGATTGTGCATTGCCTAACAATTCTTTATTGAATATTACCCCCATGTACAGATTAATTACATTGAGAATAACATCGTTTTTTGCTTTGATCAAATCTTCGCTTAAGGCATCGAGTTCTGTAACAGATTGTTTCATGCCGTAATACTGGCGGAAACCATTCCAAAGCAATAACGAACCCGACAAACTCATGTTGGCCGATGTAATACGTTCGGAAACGAAACTGTTCGTTGTAGGATCGATGTTTCTACCCCAGTTATACCCTGTAGACCCATTTGCATTAACAGATGGTAACATTACCAATTTTGATTGTAATGCATTTATCTCTCCGGTTTCGCGGCTGTACACACTGCGCATTACATTTAAATTATTTGCAACTGCATAATCCACGCATTCTCTCAAAGTCCAGACTTTGTCTTCGCTTTGGGCAAAACTTGTGGTAGTGGCTGCCAGCCACAAAATAAAAAAGTACTTCTTCATAGTTATTTATCAATATCCGGTATGTAAATAATTTGTTTTACCCAGCTTAGACTATTCAGGTAGGCTAATGTTACTTCTTTTACGCCAGAATCCATCTCGATTACCAAACAGGCTAAATCGTTTTTGCCTTTTCTGGAAACGCTCATGGTGGCTATGTTACAATCGTCATGTGCCAAAACACCGGCAATAAATGCAATAGAGCCTTTTACATCTGCCGCAAAGATGATCATCGTGTGTAAACTGGCAGAGAAATCAGCTTTAAAACCATTTACTTCTGCAATGTTAATAATACCTCCGCCTTTACTTTCTCCAAGCACTTCAATGCTGTCGTTTCCTCTTTTTAACTGAAGCTTTATAGTGTTTGGATGCATAGTAGATGCATTGCCAACTGATTTAAACTTAAACTGCAAACCTTGCTGTGGGGCTAAGGAAAGTGAGTCTTTTATTCTTTTATCGTCTGTTTTAAAATCGAGTAAGCCACCAATTACGGCCCTGTCAGAGCTATGGCCTTCGTACGTTCTGGCAAAAGAATTATAGAACGTTATTTCTGCTTCATCGGGCTTTCCGCCTAGCAGTTTTAACGCTGTGCGGGCAATGCGTACTACTCCGGCAGTATGTGAGGAAGAGGGGCCTATCATAACAGGACCAATCATATCAAAAACACTACTTTTTTCTGCCATAACGTGGCATAGGTAGTAAACCCAATGGTAGAATTACAGAAAAATAAAAAAATACTTATTTTTGATATCACTCCTGTACATAACATGAATACTCGTATTGCTGCACTCTTCTTCCTTATCACCTTTCACACTTCTGCCCAAGATAGTTTAGTATACTTTTCTGACTTAAAGTTCCAGTCGGGCTTCGAACTCGAGTCTTTTAAAAAATACAATCAGCCAGGTCTGGAACCTGTTTTTAATCTGATGATGGCAGATGGTAAGTTGTTAAACGAAACAGAAGTAGAGAGGCACAGAGTTAGTTTTTTTAAAACACTAGATGAATTAAAAAGTAAACTTGCTGATAAATCTGAATCGAAAAAAGCAAAATCATTCGCTACCACAATCAAAGAAAAATACATGCTTCAGTATAGCGAAGAAACAGATTTCGAATCTGTTTTTGCAGCAGGCCGATACAATGAGTTAACCGCAACTATGTTGTATGCACTGGGCTTAGAATATCTCAACATTCCGTATCAAATCGTTTTAGAACCAGGCAATTTTTTAGTGGTTGCTTATCCATCTACTAATCCGTTAAGAATTGATTCTGCCCCCAGTAGTGTAGCCGTAACAACTATTAGCAATGAATACATGAACCAATATGTTGCTATGTTAAGAAATCAAAAAATAATTTCTGAAAAGGAATACAAAAGTAAATCCTTAAAAGAATTATTTGATGAATATTACTTTGGTAAAGTTGGACAAATTAAACTCGAGAATTTAATTTCCATTTATTATTTACACATTGCCGATAATTTTTTAAAAGACGACAAGCATTTATTGGCTTTTGAGGCAAGCGAAAAAGCACTCTACATAAACGCCAATGCCAGAGCAACATATTATGCCACTAATCTTGTTGCCGATGCCTTTCTTTCTATTAAAGAAAAAAATTTAAAACAGGCCGAGCTGTTAGGTAAGTATACCCGGTATAAACCCCAAGGATATTCGGATGATGTTGCACTTGGAGAATTTGTGCAAGCCGGAGAAAAACTTTTGGTTAGTGAAGGTAAAAAAGAAGCATTTAGAATTTATTATGAAAAAGTTTTGGCTTACACATTTCAACCTGTTTTAAATCAAAAAATAACAACCTACTATTACACGTTGCTTGGTAATTATTTCTCTAAGCAAGGTTCGTACGATTCTTCCTTTGTACAATTCGACAAGGCCATTAGCATAAATAAAGAAGATCAGAATCTGCATCTTGATTTTATACGATGTTTATATCTGCTTGGCGAGCAAGGGTATGGCTCTAAAAGTTTTCAGGATAAAGTAATGACCAGCAGATTGAAACATCCGCAGTTAGCCAAATTTAGGCAGTTTCAGCAATTAGCAGGAAGTGTTTTACTAGCTCAGGTTACCTATGCCTTTCAAAGCAATAAACCTCAGGTAGGCGAAAAATTGCTCACACAATTTGAGCAAGATAAAGAACTGCACGTTACACAACCTTCTATGATTAGCTCGGTTTACAGTTTAGTTGCTGTTTTTTATTTTCAGAAAAATCAAACTCAAAAAGCCAAAGAAATTTTAAACCGGGGTTTGCTTATTGTACCCGACAATTTTGAATTGAAGCAAAGAAAAAAAATGATCAATTAAACTCTGCTGAAACATTATACTTTGTTTCGGTTATGTAATAGTTGCCCTGTAATGTTTTAACTTTTGCAATGATGTTGATCGTTTGCATGACAAAACCACCTGGTGCAATTTCATATTCTACAGTTGATACATAACTGTTTCTTTCTTTATAAACATATTCGATGGATGACCAATCGATGCACCCATCCTTATCTGTTTTGCCTAAATAAAATTCGGCCGAACGAGATTTGTCTGACATGCTTAAGTTTAACGTATACTTTCCATTCTTATAAAGTGTATTTACAGGCTGAACAACTATGGTAGGATATTTTTTTCGCGGTTCTCCTTTTAACGTATATTCTATAAGGCCTTTACAGGGTTCGTCTTCTTTAAAGAAACTAACAGACGACAACGCACCTTTTTCATTGTATCTCTCCTGCCTTCCGCTTTTCTTTCCATTTTGATACGTGTAAATAAAGGCAGGTTTACCGTTTTGGTAGAATTGTTTTACAGTTCCGTGTTTCTTGCCATCCTTGTATTCTATCTCTTTTGCCAAAGTACCATCTTCATAATATTCTTTGGCTAACCCTTGTTGTTTACCGGCTTTCATTGGAATTTCCAACTTTACCTTTCCGTTCTTAAAGTGAGATACAAACAAACCATCTTTAATTTTTTCTTTCTTTGTTGTTATCTCTTTTTTAGGTTTTTCGCAAGCAACAAAGGCTGTTGCTAAAATTACGAACCAAACTACACATCGAGTAATACGCATTGTCATACAGCTATAGGCGCTTTTATGGATGGGTGCGCCACATAATTAGCAATTTCAAAATCTTCAAATTGATAATCAAATAATGTGGCTGGTTTTCTTTTCATGTGCAGTGTAGGCAATGGATATGGCTCTCTGCTTAATTGTAATTTTGCTTGTTCGATGTGGTTGGTATACAAATGCACATCTCCGCCAGTCCATACAAACTCTCCTGGTAATAAATCGCACTGTTGTGCTACCATGTGTGTAAGCAATGCGTATGAGGCTATGTTAAACGGAACGCCAACCTCGTTTTATCTATTAAAAAATTGTATACTCCCTGAATATTTAAAATAAATGAGTTTTTTAATCAAATGATCAGGCTATACAAAATTTTATGTATTTTCCGTTAATCTATCTGATTATCAAATGATTACAATTATCATTGTTAAATAATTTACTTGTATTTCGTTAAGGATTTTTCTAACCAAAAGAAGTTGTACACATTCTAAAATTTTATTAACAAAGTTATCAACAAACTAATGTTTAGTAAACAAAATTTTTATTTGTGGAAAGAATGGAAACAAGTTTGAAGTTCTATTCAGGTATATCTAAGTCTTAATACAACCCAGTCGATAACATTTATAACCTTAAATCAGAAAAAGGCTTTTTAATTTTCTTGAGTTTTAATTCAAAACCAAATCGTAGCTCGAATTGATTTATCCGTAGCGTTTTACCTACGTTATTGATGTCGTACAACGCTGTCATTGTTCCGTCTATCTTTCTGGAAATAAAGTACGTTTTGTATAAACCGATATTATAACGCTTTTGCCAAGAATAAACTTCTACTTGATTGTTGTTTACAACAGTCTGCACTTTTGGTGAGTAAAGTATCTCTGGTTCGAAGTATGCAAATACTCCATGCTTTAATTTATAACTTACAACTTGCCTAACGCCATAAATATCATTTCTAAGTGTTACTTCTTCCAGATTATCAGTGAACCAGGTTTCAAATACAAAGCCTGTTCCCAAACGTAATCTATCAGTGATAAAATAATCTAAATACGGATTTACTTGGATAGCTTTATAGGTATTATTCCTAGAAAAAGAAACTAACCTTACACCAATTACTGCCCTATCGCGGAATGGTTTACCTTTCATTAAATTAGGCCTGAACTTCGGAATGTTTCTGGTATCATCCAGACTAGGGAATTTCTTCATCAGTTTTCCCATTTTAACTAGCTCATTATTAACCAAAGTTTCTTGCTCTTTAGTTAAATCTTCAATTTTGTTTTTTGATTGATTAATTTTCTTTTGTTTCAATTCTTTGTCCGGAACTGGTTTTATTTCTTTCAACTCCTCTATTTTCTCTTGTTGAGCTGCTAATTCACTTTGCTTTTCATTTAGTGTCTTAATTTCTTCTACCTCCCTCAATTGTTGATTAGCATACTCATTTACTTTTTCTTTAACAACAGAATCTGGTTTTAAGTAAGTTGAATCTATTTGGAATGAACTGCTATCAATCTTTGGTACAGAATTTTTAAGTTGATTACTTCTATCTTTAAATTGATTCAATTCTTTTACACCCTCTGTTACTTTTTGTGTGTGCTCAACTTGAGGTATTTTAGCCAGATTAGTTTTCTGATTCGGAACATTTAAATTTCCAGGCTTTTCTAGAATCGGAACCTGACTTTCTAACTTTAGATCATCAGCTTTAAACCAGTGTGTTTTCGAAGTGTTTATGGTAGAATTTATTTTTGCTCGCTTTAATAATGCATTGATGCTATCGCCTTTATGTTTCAAACTCTGATTTATTGAATCTACTTTACTTCCTAACACCTTAATCGAATCTTGTTGATCTGATAATGAATCTAATGGATTAAATCTCAATTCGGGTTTTCCTATTCTTTGCAATGAATCTATTCTGTAAGCAACTCTTTCTCTTTTTTTTCGCAAGGAATCATTTAACTGTTTAACTTCGGAATTTACTTTTACTTTCTGTAATGAATCTTTGCGTTCAATTGATTTACCAAGACTATCTATCTTGACTTTAACTTGTTTAACTTTTTCTTGACCATTAACAAGTATTGGCAAACCAATTAACAGAATAAACCATATCGTAGCTAAACCTTTCATCGAATCAAGTGGATATAGCCGGACTTTTCTATAATTTTTTTGGTTTCATCTTGGTAAGCACAAACATATTTTAATTCATAAAAATACACTCCTGCATCTAATAGCTTACCGTTGTGTGTTCCATCCCATATTATTGAGTTATTGCCGGAAGTTCGATGCATTACCTGTCCCCATCTGTTTATGATTGTTATTTGATAGTCTTGGACGCGTTGATGGGTAATCGGTACAAATCTTTCATTTTTGTTGTCACCATTTATGGTTATTACGTTGGGTATAAATATTTCACAGTCGCAATTCTCCTCTATCACAGTGTAGTTCTTTGTTGTAGAAAAGCATTCATTATTAATTTCAACACTATATTCTCCAGATTGATTAACAGCGATAAAGTTTTCAAAACTGCCAGTTGACCATGTATAATCAGATGTTGGATAACTTTCCTCTAATGTTATGCTCTCGCCACTGCATAACATTCGTTTTACATCTAACTCTAGCGGTATAATACCTGAGTAAACATTAAGGGTATCGGTTCTCTCGCAATCTCCGAAACGTGTTGTTAACCAATACTTACCAATTTGCTGAATAGGCCAATTCAGATTTGTACTCTCGCCATCATTCCAACTATAGGCTACATTGTCTTCAAAATTTGCAAATCGTATAGTTTGATTCTTACATAACAAAGTGTCAGGCCCGGTAAATACCTTTTCGGCATAAGGTAAACGATTGATAGTTACCGTATCAATTACAGAACATAATTCATTCTTAACGGTAAGCCAAAATTCGCCACCGTCTTCAGTAACTAATTCGTTACTCTTTACTCCATTCGACCAGGTGTATTCTCCTTCATTCGATTTTGCCGTAACAATAACTTCATCGCCAGCACAAGCCGTAATTTCCTCAGGTAAATCTGTAACGGGGTCGTAGTGAAATTTAATAAAGGCAGAATCTCTTTTTGTACATCCCGCTTTTCGAACATCAACCCAATGCCAACCACTCGTTTTAGTGGTTATCTTCGGTGTTGTTTCCCCATTCATCCATTGGTAACAGGCTTCTTCATCTTGCGTGGCATCTAATAAAAATTTATTGTCTTTGCAGATAACAGTATCCCGGCCAATATTTACCTCATAGTTTTTTACAATTGCATTAAACTCTCGTTTAATAATTTTACCGGAATTGAGTTGTATGTCGGCTGTTACTTTGTATTTACCAGGTCTATTGAATTGATAAACAATAGTTGAAGTTGATAAATTACTTTTTACTGAGCCCAGTTCATCACCAAAATTCCAATTTACAGCTGCCACTGAGTCGGGCTTGCTTAATGTAAAATTTATTTCATTCGTATGACAAATTTGGTGCGCGTAAATTCTTGGCATACGGTCGAAATAAGTCTGAATAAAATTAGGCAATCCAATCCGGGTTGTTAAAGGCAATGGCAACGGTTTATGCAACTCAAAACCACCTTTATTCGCCACACTATCTGGATATTTAACGCGGTGTAACCCACCTGTATAAAGGTAGCCATCAGGGCCGTATTGCAACATACCAAGCTGTTGTTCGTAAACACTTTCTTCAATGTGTCTGGGTTTACTAAAAATTAACTTGTTGGCTATTATAATATCTTCCGCAGGTTCGTAGTTTAAATCCCATTGCGCGAAGATGTTATCATTATAGCAAGTACCATATAGGTAACGGTTATCTGGAGAAAGCGCCACACCATACACCGTATTCATGCAAACGTTCTTGTTTGTTTTGTGAAATTTACCGGTCGCACTATCAAAGTCATATATTCTAACATGGCCTTCGCAAACGGCACCATGCCAGGTATAGTTTATATTTTTTAAAGCCATTACAAACTTGGTACCATCTACACTAAAGGCAATTTGCCCTGTAGATACAATATCGAGGCTGCTATCAAAAAAGCAACCTGCATCTGAAATAACAGGTGTAGGATTTACACCTTCATCTGTTACTAAATAAGCGTGTATGTTACTTGTTCCTAACTCTATGGTTGCTACCCATACATCTGTACCGTTAGCGTGGCTGGTGGCTGCCATTTTTTCTGCCGTCTTCTTTAAAAGAAGAATATTTTTCTTTCCTTCGATGATATCTCCTTTTCCACCATTTTCGCATTTGTTGATGATGGAATAATTTAAACCTTTGTAATCCGGTTCTTCGTATCGATCTACACCAACAGTAAATAAGTAATGAACATCCGGGTTGCCTGGTTTGGGTATAAACATTGCCGAATGCGTAGAAGACCAATGCCCAAGCAACCCTGTTCCGTTTGGAGTTATCTGGTAGTTTCTATCATAGAGATCTGCCCCCATGGAGTAATACAGAAAATTGCCGTCTTTATCGCAGATGGTGCCTACACCTTCGTTGTTCAGTATAACAGGAAAGTTATTGAGATGAGTGGGTGGGTTGGTATTAAAATCAATAACGTGGCTAGTTCCAAAAATCCAATAGTTGGCTTCTTTTTGCGCAAATACACTTTTGCCAGACAAACTGAAAAGAAAAAAAAGGAAAACTATTTTTTGCTTTGCTGCCACCGCTTTACCAATAGGAAATTAGATAGCTAAATTAATTGATTCGTAGAGAATTAGAAAGCTAATCTTGGGATTTTCATATCAAATTAGCAACCTGTTTAGACTACCAAAATTTTTAACACAAATTAGTTTAACTCTCACATCTGGCTTGGGTGTTACATTAGTGCCACAAATGTTTCACTATACTCTTGGCTTTTACCATACAAACGCTTTAAGTTATGGGCACGGATGAACTGCACACATTCCAACACTCTACTTCATCGATAGTTAGGGCTCTTTGTTGATTCATTCATTTAATTTTTTCAGATGCTCTTTCAATACCTGGTACTCCTTTGAGTTAGTGAAAAAATCAAGCTTTGGTTTTCCTGTAAAAAAATCTCCAGGAAAATGTTCAATCGCATTTTCTAAGTCTCGATAGATTTCGTTGTAGAATTTGTCGCTCTCTAATTCCTTTGGCCAAATAGAATAAAATTCATCCAAAGTTACAGCTCCACATAAGGCCCTTTCGATTAAACTAATCACCATTTTTTTCATTTTTGTCTTTACTATGGCCAATGATGTATTTTCCATTTTGGTATATCTATATGAGGTCTGCTAACCATTATACCACCCAATTTAAATTTATGCCAATCTAAACGAAATATGCTCTTACTTTCTTTAAGTACGTTTAATCCACCACCACCAGCGTTAGGGGTTATGTATTAAATTTAGATTGGTTTGTTAAAAATCTACTCGGCAAAGATCAATTTTTAAGCCAAGCTCACTAGTTATATTTAACATTTTAGAATTTACATTAGACTTTTAATTTGGCTGAATAAAGTTAAGGCTCATTAAATTGCCAACTTGGAATAGTCACTGGTGAGAATATTTTACTAAAAAAATTTCGATCTTTTATAATGCACTTCTTTAAATAGAAGTTAAAGATAAAATAATGACTTATAGGCCAAATATGTATATCGTAAAAGTATCTATAATTACCATTTATTGATGATAAATATGGAAATCTTGTAAATTTAAAAACTAGATCAATTAGTTCTTCCAAAGAAGAAACTTTATGTGATAAGGGTAAAGATTTGTAAACTTCAATTTGAGCTTCTTCAATGCCTCCATCTTCTTTGCAAAATTCGACAAAATAATCCCAATCTTTCCAACCTAGAACTGATATATAAATTGTTCCTGTGTTAGAAAATGATTTTGAAACTTTTTCTAAAAATTCATTTTGATTTATGTTATCAATAATATTCATTTTATCTATATAATTTCCAAAGTGGATTAAAAGGGTTAAGGGGTACTTCCTTTCCTTTAATAACCATATGCTAAGGTTTTTGAGCAGCTTTGTCAAGTACAAGACCTAATTTCCTTTGAACTGACTTGTGAATTCCTTCTACCCCAACTGACGCGGAAGTTACTTCCGTGCCACTTAATTATTTTAGTAAGTTCATTCTATAAATTTTATATTTAACAAACCCCTCACATTTAAATGGTAGTCTCTTGCGCTACTATATACATAATCATCTCCCTTTTCAACTATACCAGACTCTACTGGATTATTGTGAATGTAATTTAGTCACTGATCCATCATTTCATTAGTGTTCAGCTCAATTGGATGATATTCGTTTTGCCAAAATTGATATTTTGTATGGTTCTTACTTTCGCTAGCTGCTTTGGTAAATAATTCTAACAACCACTCTCGCCTACTCTCCTTTGCATTGGTCGCTATTGCTCTGCAGACATGAACTGATGTATATTTTTTAAAATCCCGAATTATCTCCTCTATCTTCCAATTACCTGATCTGCCAACAATTAAATGAATATGATTGCTCATAATACACCATGCATAAATCTCTAATCCTTTTTCTTTTTGGCAATAAGCTAAACTTTCTATTAATAAATCTCTGTACTCTCGTCTTGCGAATACATCTACCTAATAAACAACTGCAAACGTTACAAAGTATATCTTATTCTGATAAAATATTTTATACTTTTCGCTCATGCTTCTTTCTTTTTCTTCTAAAGAAACAAACCATAAACATCAATTACAACTAGGCACGGATGAACTACACACATGCCTACACACAACATCCGCGCCAGTACGGGGATAAAAGGCCGAGATAGACTTATTGTGTTTCAACAAACGCGTCAGACCAAAAAATCACAATAGCAGTCAATGTTAAAATTTGTGGGTTCACTACGTTCTGTATCCGTTCGCGAATGATAAAATAATCATCCTTTTCTCTTTTAACTCTTTGACCCGTTAACAATGCTTTTTGATTCTTGACAAGAATAAATTCAACCATACCCCTTTTTAAATCTTTTTTTACGTTTATTTCCACTAATCGCTTTGAGTACCCTTGTAATCTATTAAACCCTAATTCATTCTCTGATGTAGTTGTGTAAGGAGCATTAACATAGGTGGCAAATGGCGTATGCTGTTCTGTCGTTATAGTTATCCATTCTTTTTTAGAATGAAGTTCAATAATGTAGCTTTTAGTTCCGGCTTTTGCAACGATCCGGTTCATCCCTCCTTTTACATTTAATGTTTCTTTTACAGAACCTATCTGAATCGTATCCTCTAAACTTTTGAAAAATCGCAGTGTATTTAAACCTGATTGCGTTGTACTTATTCGATAATTCTTCACACGTTCCAGACCAAGAGAATCAATACCTGTAAATTTTGTACTGTGGATTTCTCTATCTTTTTCCTGAGTAACTGCAATTAAGTTTTCAGTGTAATCTTGAAGAATTGATCGTTGGTCATCCCACACGTAATACCTGGACGATTTTACGAACACAAAATCAGTTATTGACGATAAATAAAACCATCCCGTGCTATTTTGAAGATAGTGTTTAATAAATTCAGATGAGGGATTCCAGCCTACTGTAATGTATCGCCTTAAATGATTCTGCTTGTCATGGTAGGCATTGACATATAATGGACACAAAAAAGAGTTTTGCTTAAACAGAAGTGCGACATATGTAGCGTAATCCAGCTCAAAACTTAATGTTTCTGATCGACCTTTTAATTTAAGAACTGGGATTGCTATTATCTTGGCTGTTTTCTTCGCCTCTGATTTACTTTGAAAATAGCACACATCATTTTCATCCGTTGGCATCGTCCAAAACTTACTTTTAAAAAACTCTTCGCTTAGTACTCTATCTGCCTTTGAAAAATCGTAGGTAAACGCATCTTGCCCGTTGCATATTGTATGCGTAATAACAAGGAATGCTATTAAACGAATAATTTTATCTGTTAATGCGGACATGTCTTCTGTGAATAGATTGAAACTTTTTCTCCGAAACAAATCGCGAGCCATTAGGATCCATTAACTCATATCGATACTGGCCTGTTCTGGGATTTTTCTGAACACTCTTCACAACAACATTATGTTGATAGCCTGATCGTATTCCTTCATCAATTACAACACTATATGCTGCATCACTACCAGTGTGTCTCATACCGTTAAGTATGTCGTTCCTACTCGGCGGGCTATTGCTGTCTAAACTACTACGAGCACCATCAAAACGAGGCCACGGAAAATTAAGTTGCCAGAAGGATAGCCATTGACGGACATCCTGTGTGCCCCTGTCGATAGGCTGTCCGCCATTCTGACCTGCTGCAAATTGCTCTTTCGTTCGATTACCTCCCAACCATCGGTCAACAGCTTCACCACAAGCATAAACACACCATTCTCCTTTTCCTCTTTGACTAACATTTGGTATATGGTGACGAGCTATTGTACTCCATTCCCCCGTTGGAAATCTTTGATATCGCAAACCACCCTGACCAAATACTTTACCCTCGCCAAACTTTGCGGTAAACCTATCCCATCCATTTGACCACTGAGTGTCGGTTCCATGTGAACTATGGGCCCACTCACCTATTAAACCACCTGCTAAAGCGCCACCTGCTGCATATAAATACCAATGATCCTCATCACCTAAAGCAAAACTTAAACCTACTCCAGCAGCTGCTCCAATTACTGCTCCAACAGGGCTAAATGCACCATCGGGATCAACACTCATATGAGGATTATTATTCATCGCCATATATGGACTTGCGTACTGTCCTGCAGGATCGGTAGTCGTCCACCTTCCAATTCTCGGGTCATAAATTCTCAAATCAAATTCCTGCATTCCTGTTGTGAGATCCTTCTCACTGAACTGTCCTTGATACCCATATTTATATTTCTCTTCTTTAATTTCTCTACCGGCTTGTGGCAACCCAAAAGGGTAATAGTCGGCACCGGCAACTATAGGGCTGTGTTGGTGTGTAATTTTCAGGTCGTCCCAATACACAAAGTTGGCGCTGTTGCTTGCGTTGTATAAAAATATGTAAACAAAGCCAGGCTTCTCAATAGTAATGGTTGGCCTGGTTACTTTCTCTTTTGCAAAATTAGCGGCCTCGCTTATGCGAGTGTACCCCCCAAATTGAAACTGATCGAGGTCATCATACACCATGTACTGCATATAGGCACCAGGTAAGGTAGAGCTTCCTGCACCACCAATTCCCATATTAGGGTTGTTTAGCCCCCCCGAAACAGTGTTATACGTTTTACCCGGATCGCCCGGTGCGTTTAACACACCGCCAAAAGCACCTGCAATTGCATTTATAAGAGTGGATGCGGCTAATGCGTTTTGGTAGTTACTTCCACCTTCGTAATAGGCATAGGCTTCCATGTCAATTTTATCACCAGGTGTTACAGCTAGTTTAATAGCAGGGCCAACCGGCAATACATTGTTTAATCTGATAACTTCGTTTCCATTTGGAGTATTATTAGCAGTTGGAAAAGTCCACCTGATGTTATTGTTAATATTTGTTTCATTCGAGATATTCCGGAAAGGTGGCTCTTCATCCGTTTCACTTTCCATGGTAGCCAAGAAAGTATCTGTTTCAGGAGCGCCAATTAAAGCACGTACATTACCCAAATGGTCGTTAACTTCGTAGAGATATAAATTTTGAGCATTCTTATATGTGGCTATTCGCCCCGAACCATATACAGGCAATTCAAGTAAATTGACTACACCATTGGGCAAACTTTGTTCGTATATAGCCAAAACGTTACCATTAGCATCAGACAAATAAACTTGCTGTTTAACAGCGTTGTTATTCTGGTAAAATACTTTACGGAGTAAATCTCCTCTATCTGAGTAATGATAAGCTTGTAAAATTTGGTTGCTGTTGTTCCTTATTTCGCTTACTAATCCGTACGCATTATAAGTAAAGTTTAAAGTTTGGTTGGCTTTCTCTTCTTTGGTTAGTTGGCCAATGGCATTGTAGGTGTAATCCGCATAGTTAACACTATTCTGCGTTACTTTATCCAATCTGTTCGCGTGAGGCTCGTAAACGTAGGCAAAGTCATCTTCCAAAAGATTCTTGCCGTTTCTGCGTTTTAAACCAGTAATATTTCCATTCTTGTCGTAGCCACTAATCTGTTCCTGATATGCTGTTTCACCAGGTAATGTAGTTGCAGTTCCACTTACGAATCTGGCATTAGATAATTGATAACGGCTGTCGTAATTGTATGCGTATTGTTGAGTTTTATTATTATCGACAATGTTGTGATAACGGATGGCCTTTGGTAAACCATTGAATAAATCCGTTACCCCGGTAACGGAGTTTGTTCCCGGGTTAAAGCCATTCCCCGAGTAATCACCAGAATAATAGTCGATAGCCATTCCAAAGGCATCGTTCGTATCTAAGCCAGGGTCATTGTTTTTCGTAGGTCCATTAATTGCTTTTAGCTCACCGTTAATACCGTAAGTATAATCTATACCTTGCAGACTATTACCTAGCACAACGCGCTTTAAGTGTCCATGCAAATAATAATTATACGTAGCATGTAAAGTTTTATTAATGCCATCTTTAGATGTGCTTACTTCAATTAGCCTTTGATCTTTATCGTATTCATAGTGATGAATAAATTGATCCGGTTGTCCTTTTTGGTAAATTACTTGTTGCAAATTTCCTAATGGCGTGTTTACATACTCTATTGTTTTATCTCCAACTCCAGTAATTCTTTGCTTTTGCCAACTTAAATCTCCAAACTCATCGTAGCTATACCAAGTTATCGAATTTGCATTTTCGGTTCTAGAAACATCACCAAAAACAATAGTCTGATTTTGATATCCAGTACTAGTAGGATAATCAATGGCCGGTGCATCGTATTCAATAAAAGAATAATCTAAACAACGTGTTGCATCAAGTTTTCTGGAAACACCTGTAAAGCCAATATTCTCCACTATTGATAGGACACTGTTCGCAACAGGAATTTGGGTGGTAGATGGTTCAAAAATATAAGCTCCAGCACCACTTGATACATACTCACCAGATTCTATGAGCCTGTCTAAATGATCGTAATTTGTATAGCTGAAACGTTTTGGGTTGGCATTGGCTTGTAACTGATTTTGACTAAACCTTATTTTTCCATCTTCAGTGTAAACAAAACGAGTAATGCCATCATCCGTAGAATTGGTTTCAATTAAGTTATTCAGGTAATCGTATTTATACGTTGTAACAAACTTTGGATAAGCTGTAGAATTTAAATCAACGCCATTCGGTGCAACTTCTGCTACTAACCTGCCCAGGTTATCGTAATAAGTATATGCCCAATTGTAAGGTTGGTTATTGGCATCCAGTAATGCAGTAGCTAGAACGTTGCCTGTCGTATTTAAGTATGAGATTGACTTAGTTCCGTTTTCATCAGTTGAAATAACTTTATAGGCTAGCGGGTCGTTTGAGTAGGCTGAGGTAACATCGATGAGTTCGACAGCATTTACAAAAAAAGTTCCTCCAGCTACAGTTGTTGTAGCCCACCTAGCCCCAATAGAAATTGTGCCAGTGCCACCATTAATGGTTGTCGTAAAAAAACTTTCTACCCACGCTTCATTAGCAGCACCTGAAGGTAAAGTAGCACCAAATGGTATGATTATACCACCAGGCATAACCGGAACATGAACATATAAAGATACGTTAGCAGTAGTTGTTCTATACCCCCTCACTCTTAACTTATAGGAAGAATTTGGTTTAACCGTTAAATTTCCTCCAAATTTTTGTACGCCAGGATTTCCCGTTGTTACGTTGGCAGTTACCCTTGTGTAGGTTTGTCCGTTTTGGGAAATATAAGTAAATGTTACACTTCCGTTCCTCACCCAGGTTGAGTGGTCTTCCGCTTCTTCATAATAAACTACACGTTCGGCTGATCCGGGTACAAAGTGATTTTTTAAAGTATAATAGTGAGGAATTTCATTGGTTGTTACTCGTATTCTTTCAGATTTTGAATCTTTACCTGCACCTGGCCTAAAAGTTTCGCCTGCTTTAAATGAACGAGTTAACTTTGGATCAGGTCCTGGTTCTGACCATGACAACGAAAAAGGATAAGTAGTAATAGGTGTATTGTTTTCTAAAGCGTTTTGATTTGAATAATACCAACCTAATGTTCCAATACCTGCATTAGATACTGCTGAAGCATTTATTAATTGAGCCGGGCCATTACCTCTTTGTGTAAAATCAGAAAAATGGTAAGCCGCCCCGGATGTATTCGTCATAAACCTGGAGCGATAAGCAAAGGTGGATGAATTGATAGGGGCAGGTAAGGAAGAACCAACTGCTCTACCATCACCATCATAAATAGGTTGAGATGCAAGCACATGATTAGTTTCTAAATCAAGTACCTGACTTTGTAATGTTTTCCCCTCTCCATCTAGATAATTTCTAGACTTAGAAATTACTGAGCCATCTACGGGACTGTAGCCGATATTCTCAACCCAGTTTACGCTATTGTCACAAACTCCACCAGAAATAACTTTAATAGTAATCGGAGTGAAATTTTGGCTTGTGCAACCATTTAAAGAATGCTTTATGTAGAATACATTATCACCGATTGGGAGATTCGGAATTGTTAAAAAGCTTACGTTACTGGCGATTAGTGTAGTGCCCGAATAAAAATTTAACATATGAGATTTACCCACTGGATCGACAAAAGCCTCCCTACTTGATTCACAAACAGTCGCTAATGGAGTTGGCTGAGCAGGAACATCTACAGGATTAACTACAATTACTGTTGTAGACCTTGCTATACCCCAACAACCAGTCGTATTATTGTATGGCCGTAAAAATATTGTTGTGTTACCTGTTGAAGATAATGTATACGTAATAGCATTTGCTTCAGCACTAAGCCTCTCAGTACCGTTTGGATTTGTGCCTTGCCAAAACCAAGAGATACCTACTGGGGGCGTTGAACGTGTTAACGTTTTAGGTCCACATGTATTAGAGCTTACTGTTATGTTGGAAGGCAAAGGTGTTGTTGGTAGATTTAAGCTAACAGTAATTGAAATAGCGCTACTCCAACATTCTCCTGATAAAGATTTAGCACGTAAATAATATGTGCCTGCTGACGTTACATCGAAAGTAGTTCCAGCATTAGCAGTATTTGTGCCGTCTGGTGTTACTTGCCAATACCAGCCGGTTCCTGCCTGGGGCAAACCGGTTCTAGAAATTCTAATTGTTGTGCAATTTAAGTTTGTGAAACTTAGGGTTGATAATGGTGAAGAAGGAATCTGGCAATTATAAAATGTAACATTTAGTGTACCTAGAGGGAATTCTTGATTTCCTCCATTCTCAAATCCTCCTCCATTTTCAATACCGCTTCCACCACCTATTGAAGTGCCAGCATAAAATGAAATACTGCCTCCAGCCCCACTAGAATTCCATTGCACATAGGCTGTATATGTTGAACCATTCCACTCAGAAAAAGTTAGTGTACCATTATCAACAGACCAATAGGCATTTGGATAAAAACTAAAACCTGTGAATGTATACACGCTGCTTTCCCCTGGGGCAACCATGCTTGGGCCACTTATTTGACTAAATGCTAAAGTTGGGAATAGCAGAGCAAAAGTTAGGATAAAATTCCGCATGGCTATAATACGATTAATTCTGATACTTTAAAATGATACGTTTGGATAACCTCCTGATTTTGCCTTACAACAAGTTTAAGTTTTAACCCTTCTAATGTTCTAGCAAAAGAAAACACTAGCGAATTATCACCTGTTACATTTGTAAATTCGTACTGCCCGTCATATTGGATACGAAGCCAATTGCAAAAATCGGAGTGTCTATTTAATTCTGTTATCACACCCTGTTGATCCCAGATTATTTTATCCTGCTGGATAGTAATGCTGCCAACTTTCTCAATTAAATCGTTAGAGGGATCGGTAGTAAAAGAATTGTAATACCACTTTGTACTTGATCCACAAAATTGAAGCGTGTCTTTCTGCGCCAAACATTGCAGAGAAAATAATAGAATAAAAGGAAGTAGGATTTGTGTTGCTTTCATGTTATTGATTTCTTCTGAAATACTCTTTTGATTCGCTCACCAACTTTTCGCCACCATGCTTAAACGATTCAACAAATACTTTTTCAACTTTATTGTTTGCTGAATAAACTGACTTTGTGTATAAATGATCATTAGAAAGTACATAGTCATACATTTCTAAATTATTAGTGTTCGTGAAATAAACATCAGGTGAAGGATACACGTTGCAAGTTATTGTAGATTCAAATGGCTGCACTTTAAAATCATCAAACCAAACTACTTGGTTTGAGTTAACTGTAACCCCCACTTCAAATGGTCCCGGTACAGAAGGTGTTGTGAAGATAAATTCTAATAAATACCATTCTCCACTTTTTCTAGTTACAATCGGAGCACTAGAAAGTACCGCTGCACTTGATCCTGCTTTATAATATAGCCTTCCATCTAAGTTATTTGTCCATACCGCAGCCTTATACTTTTTGTTCCCTTTAAAATTATTGGACCTATATATAAAACCGGTTTGATTTATATTGTTTAGCTCAAGTAGTTTATCTCCTGTATGCGGTGTCTTGAAAATTCCAGCAGATACTAAATCACCAGTAAAAGCACTTTTAACGGTACCACTTCCTCTAGCAACTTCTCCACCAAAATAATTGGTTGATGGGTCTAAATCTTCAGCGCTGGAAAAAGTTGCTTCGCCATATTGGGCATTTGCAACTTGTGCTATTATAACTTTATTATTATGGCCAAGGATATTTATTGATGAAAAGCCTTTGTAATCTTTAGACTCCAACGAAGAAGACGAATGATTTACTCTTACATTTTCAGATAACAACTTCCAGCCGGGATTAAGTGAATTTGCTGCAAATTTAAATTCATCTGAAGCAGTAAAGTTAAAAGTACCATCTGATTTCAGTTTTGCATTGTTACCTAACCAAGCATAACTTTTATCTTCTCTCCAAACAGGTGGGCCTTCTGCCTGATTTTCAAACAGACCAGTACTACTGTTGTATACACGATAGTTGTTCCAATCTTTCTTAAAAGTTGTAGCTTCAGCTGAAAGAAGACCTAGTACCTGATTTAAAGGAGTGACAAGATAAGTATAGGTTGCAGCATCAACTGCCATTTGATTCTTGTTATTTAGGCTAACTGCTTTAGAACCAAATTCTGCATACTCCGGCAAATGATAGGCTGGTTTAGTAATTGTCCTTATCGATAACCCATTTGGTTTTATAACAGTTTGATCTAGAACTCTTGAAGTGAAAAAATCCCATTTGTTATTTAAATTTTTAGTCACTAAGCCATCCTTTATAGTTGTTACTGAAACCAGAAAGTTCGGATATTTTATAAAAGTAGTTTTCCCAATTTTATGGTATGAATTATCAATTGCATAACCACCATACTCTAAAAAATTATCATACATTATGTTGCCTTGTGAAAAAACGCCTTGAAATTTTTCATTTTGGATGTTTGTAACAGAATTTGAATATTGGTTAATGGTTTCACTTACTAATTTTAGGCCATTGTTTGAATTTTGATAAACTTTTGAATTTTCTAGTGACCCAATTGCAGAAGTATAGTCAGAAACTTTTGCGTGAAATATATTCCAAAACTCATTAAAATTTCTCGCTCCCTTTAGTTTATAATTAAATTTAACATTATCCTTTATAGTTTCTATTTGATTAATGATCATATTATTGTTTGGCGTGATAAAACTATAAGATTGCATAGAATGATAATCATTTGGTGTTGTAAATAGACCAGATCTCACAGTCACTTTTCCATATAAAACAGGTGTGGTTGGAAATCCTGGAATTTCAGCATTTGATGGTTGCGCCTGATTATTCTTCTTTATAAATGGTGGCTCCTTAGAAATTACACCTGAACTATGAGAATCATTTTCATTTAATTCATTTTGCTTGTAAGAATATTTTATTTTAGATGTTACTATGTTATTTTCAGTTGTAAATAATTCTTTAACTCGTACTCCTCCTCCAAATTTCTCTAGAATTTCTTTTTCTATTGTACATGCTAATCTATACTGTACACCAAAAGTTGTACAAGAATGGTTAACCAATGGATCAGAAAAACTCAACCTAAAATTGCCAGAGGAAGCCCCGTTAATCGTTGTTACCTTATTTGTGATTGGAATAACAACAGTATTACCGTTACATGTCATAGTATATTGACCATTAATTCTTACTCGATCACCAACCTTGTATTTATTGAAAATGTCAGGAGAAACGTCAATAAAATTTACAGGAATGTATGAAGGTAAAGCAGGGTAAAGTACATCAGAAAATCCTTTATTATCTCTATTAACCTCGACACCTGCAATGCTAGAATAGGTATCAGGTTCGTAGGTAATATTTAATTCACTCCCCATAGGGGTTTTAATCTTCGTTAACGAATAGGCGGAAGGATCAATCACTTTGGTGGATGCAATGTGAGTCGTACCTGAACTAGTGCCTTCGCTGCTATAATAACCCCACCCATCCCAATGGTCTTTTTTATACTCAGGATTAAATCCATACTCAAATTGGTAATCTGGAATTAGTTTTGAACGATTCCTTCCATAAACTGACACAGACTCTAAAGTCAATTTCCCTTGATTACTTGTTGTTCCAGGAGCCTTTTTACAGAGGAGATTTGAGTAATTAAATTTGACTATTTTTTCGGCATTTAAGTCAATGAATAATTTAGCAGAACTTGGAATTGAATTTGTAAACAAAGTTTTGTCTAATTTACTTCTATGCTCTTCAATACCATATAAAGAATTAAGCTTATTAAAATTTTCCTTTGATAATAATACAAACTCATCTAACTGTAATGACTTTATACCATCAATATTAATACCATCAAATTGCCTTTGACTTTTAAGAAAAAGTCCGATATGTGATCTGCTTTCAATTGAATTTAAATAATAAAGTTGTTTATAGCCCTGTGAAAAAGATTTATAATTATTTTCTTCATCAACTCTAAAGTCGTTTTCATTAAATGGTGCACGCCATTTCACATCCTTAGCATATAATGAATAATTAAACTTCATCCAATATCCCCAATCAGTCTCATCAATCATCCCATTTCCAGCATTCCCTACACCCCCTCTGTCAACAAAGTCAGGACCGGTTATCCCTGTTAACAACCATGTTGTAGCAAATGGGGCAGTTCTCATAATTGTAGAGTTCTTAGATTCGTCAGAATAATTTTGCGATTTTGTATAATTTGAATATTCATAAGTGGGAATGGAAAAATGATAAGTGTAACCATTTTCATTTGTAATTGAAAAACCCCCAATCAAAGTTTCACTTAAAGAAATGTCTCTTGTTCTAACTTCTACAGTTACACTTCCAGTTAAAAAATTTGAAGGGATTCCAGAAGTTGAAACATTGATACCTGTGTTTGTCTTTTCTGTAACAAGAACAGAATGTTCTGAAGTAGAAAATTGATTACTTCCAATATATTTATACAGCTTAATATTAACAATTTGCCCAATCGAAAATGATTTTAGTTGATGAGAATCTAGTTCAATGTAACCATTTGAAAAATTGTCAGTAGAATAAGTGAAAAGTTTTCCATAAAGTGATGATGGAATAAGGGTTCTTAGAAGTGTTCTATCTGAAGGGCTAAAGTAATCCATAAAACCTCCGGTAATTGCTCCGGGGCTTTTTGAAATCTCTTTATTAGTTAGCCAATGAATATGTTTTTCATATGGCAAGTTTTTAGTAGAATTAACATCTGCCCTAATTCTATTAGTGTAATTTATGTCCTTAAAATCAATTATCTCTAATGTGTTATCCTCAATTTTTGTCGAATTAGATTGAGTTGATAAGTTCGAGTAAAATGATGGACTACTTATATCATTTAAGCCTCCAACATGATGAAAATATTGATTAGAAGATAGGCCTTCGTATACGAAGGGAACCTTATAATTGATGTATGGTATAATTCCGAGCCTCATATGACCTTCTGTCATTCTTCTAGGAAAAGCTACCGAGCCAACATCTAACCTATAAGGAGTAATTGATCCTGAGATACTGTTTGCATTTACTGTGAAATTATCTGATGCAATTGCAGCTGGTGATTTTATATTCCTTACTAATTCATTTTCAGAAAAAGAATAACCAATATCACTTGCAGCTCCTTTATAATCTCTTGCAAAAAAGTATTGAAAATTGGAAGTAATTCCGTTTAGCTTTAAGTTAGTTTTAAAATTGACATTATTACTAGTTAACCATGAACTACTTTCAGTCATAATATGATCAGCGTTTTGTAAGTATAAAACTCCAAACATATTTTCAGTTCTTGTATCATCAAGCACTATTTTATATTCTGTGTGTAAAAATTTCCTCTTTTTAACTTTTTTAAAATCCCAAGCTCCTCCTTTTGGAGCATTTATATCTGAATTAAATGTTAGGGCAGATAAAGCCAATTGCTGCGCGCTCGAAGCAACTGTAACAAAATTATTTAATGCACTTACTGCATTTTCAAATGAAGCAGCAGCTTGAACTTTGGCAGATGTAGCGGCCCCAATCGCACCAATTGCGCCAGCCACAGATAAGACTGACAAAACAGTTATTCCAAGTTGAACATAATTTATATCAAAATCACCACCTGCCCAAGAAAGACCAAGTAGGCTTACTTGTCCATAATGACCTACCTGAGTATTCCATCCAATACTACCAAGTCCAAGGTATCCTAAACCCATCAAAGAAGATGACCATCCACGAACTACCTCAGGATCATTTACACTTATTATGTGATCCTCCCCACTAGAATCATCAGGAAAGCCAGCAATAGATCTCGTTATTGAGCCTACATTAATGTTCCAGCCCAAACCAACCCATGAGGCTTCTTGTTCTAAACCAATACCTGCTTGATAGAATAACGGTGCTGTAAATGATCCTTCCGGGCCTGGAACTTCAATTAAGTCGAGCTTGTAACTAAAATCTCCAGTTAGAAGATTGACCATATCGGTACTACCCGAATCTTCGAAATTGGTATACTCCATCTGAGTTGGAGCGCTTACCTGAGCATGTACAAAATTGGGTGTAACGATTGGTTGAAGAATAACTAAAACAAGTAAAAGGGAGATTGCTTTTAAAGCGAGCCGATTTCTGATTATCATAAATACTGCACAAAAATTTAAAATACTAGTTTAATGTTGTCTGTTTCATAGTCCAAGTCACAAGGTGGATCTGAGGAAGGTAAATCGATAAAAAGCTGAAATTTTCGTTTAGTTGCATTTACCTCGTATACTACAAGGCAATTTGTGAACGAACCTAAGCCTATATCATCTTGATAAATCAAATCGAGAGGTGAATAACTATCCTTATCAACTATTAACTTAAAGTTATCTTTAAGTAAATTTTTTATTTCAGCAACTCTTTGTCCACCCAAAGGGCCATTTTTTGCTTTATAAACTTCAAGAGAAGAGTTATCTAATGATAACCTTAGTTTGAAGTAATATCGATTTTTAGGTATTGAGTTTAACTCACTTTCAGTTATACTCTTTTTATAAAATAAAAAATCTGTTGGAATGTACTGATACTTAACCTTCAAATCGCCATAAGCACATTCTTTGTAATAACCATTCTCAATATCATTTATATGGGCAAGGTACTCCTCATAGTTCATCCTTTTCTCACAACCTATGAACCAAAAGCTTAGAATGAATATGAACCAATAATTAATTCTTCTGGTCATATTTTTTATTTAAATAGGTTGATAATTGTTCAGTAACATCTAAGACCTGCTCGCCATACAATATGTTTCCAAATTGAGTTTGAGCCAAGATGTAGTCATACCCATTACTTCTTGCAAATTCGTTCACATCACCAGTTATAGCTTTCATAACATCACTGGTTAGTTTATTATTTTCATTTTGTATTTTTTGTTGTACAATGTCTCTGTACTTAGCAATTTGATCATCTTTAAATGCCAATTGTTCTTCAAGTTTTTCAAGCTCTTTTCCCTTTGTGACTTTTACCTTATCTACCAGTTGTTTCATTTCAAAATCAAGGGTATCTAATTTTGCTTGTTGCTCAACAATCATTTTTTCCAATTGGTCTTTCGCCTTTAGCATTCCTTTATAATTTAACATGAGTTTTAAAGAATTAACGTAAACAATTTTTTGCTTGGGCTGATTATACTGTAACGTTAAAGTTGTAATCGAAATACCCATTGCAATAAGTGCTATGACTAGTACATAAATAGTAAGATTACTTTTTGGTTGATTTTTCATTAAATTATAGTTTAGGAGTTATAAGTTTTGTTAAAATCAAAATTATATAAATTTTGATTAGATAGTAAAATTCAGATTTAAAATAAATGCTAAGATACCTAACCCAAGCTAGTCGCAAAAACTTATATAGAATAGTTAGAGGTTAAATTAATGCTCTATCAATTACTGATGCTTTGGTTAAATAGTATTATTTGTTGTAACCCGTTCAAAATTTAATATTGATAACTAGTTTTAAGATAATATTTACTTTAAAAATAAATTTTGAAGATTTTAGGTTTCTACATAAATTTAATTATTAATATTTCAATCTCGTTGTAGCGGTAATACCATTATTCCTAATTATTGTGATTGAGTTCTTGTTCATTATCCTTTTTTGAATCAGCTAAAGACCACTCAAAATAAAATTACTATGAGAATCGCATCGTACAACGTAGAAAATCTCTTCAATAGAGCAAAGGCTTTTAATGAAGATCAACAAACTGCTACAAAGTATATTAAACAGGTAGCTGAGTTAAATCTTCTCTTTAATAAAGAGGTTTAATCGGAGGCTGACAAAGAAAAAATGGTTGAAATCATTAATGATCTTGGTTTAACTAAAAAAGATGATTCACAATTTGTCGTTCTAAGAAAAATACGCGGTAAGGTAATCAATCGCCCAAGAGGGTCAACCAATATTTCTATTTCTGCCAATGGAAGAAAAGATTGGATAGGTTGGGTAGAATTAAAAACAGAACCGGTCGATGAGATAGCTATGCTTAACACTGGTCGGGTAATTCGAGATTTAAACGTTGATATCTTGGCAGTAGTAGAGGCAGAAGATAGAATTACGCTTAAAACATTTAGCGAGGCCATGGTAAGAAAAGTTAACGGTCAAGTTTTTCCAAATGTGATGCTTATTGATGGGAATGATGAAAGAGGAATAGATGTAGGCGTGATGACAAAGTCAGGATTTCAAATTGATCTTGTTCGATCACATATTGCTGATGTAAATGAAGAGGGTAATAAAATTTTTAGCAGAGATTTACCTGAATATAAAATTGTAACACCGGCAGGTAACATCATTTGGTTTATACCTGCTCACTTTAAAAGTAAATACGGAGGTAATGATCCTAAATCACAAAAGAAAAGAAAAGGTGAAGCACAAAAAGCTGCAGATGTTTACAATAGATTACGCAGCGAAGGATTTGAGAATATAATTATTTGTGGTGATCTCAATGATACACCAGACAGCGAACCATTAAGTCCATTACTTACAAATACAGACTTAAATGATTTCTCGAATCATTCAACCTTTAAAGTAGAAGAGAATATTGGCATAGGAACTTTTGGAAACGGTTCAGACAAAAATAAGATTGATTATATCTTATTGTCTCCTGCTTTATTTAGTAAAGTTACGGCTTGCGGTATTTTTAGAAAGGGCGCATGGGCAGGAAAAAGAAATCCGAAGTGGGAAATGTATGAAGAGTTAACAGAAGAAGTACATGCAGCAAGTGATCATCATGCCGTGTGGTGTGAGATTGATATAGATTAGTTATAAAAACTATTTTTATCAATTAATCACTTTGACTGCATTTGTAATTGAAATTAAAATATTATATTCGATTAGTGTTTTTAATAAACTCAATCTCGTTGTTAGCGGCTTATAATAATCTATACAACAATGTGACTGAGGAGACGGAGGTGTATAAGTATTACTTTGTAAATAGAATTTAATCGAGTATAAACGAGTACAATTACACTCTTTTAAGTTAAGAGTTAAGGATGACTTTAAATGTTGATTGCCATACTGAAAAAGCTAATCATAAAAATAGCACACTTAGTTTTGGCGAAGCGTGGGAAAAAAATTAAAAAATAAAAATAGCTATTTATTACCAATGTTTTAGATTAAACTAATATCATGCGTAAACTTCAATTAGTAATTCCATTTGTTTTAATATCCATTTACGGATATGGTCAAACAAAAAAAGATGCTGCAAAACAGTTTGTTGACAATTTAGTAAACAGTAATAAAGAAGCTTTTGCTTACAGCAAGGGAAGCTTCGCAGTAAGCGACAACGGAGCCATGAACTATGAAGTACCTATTGTTTGCGTACAAGGTGCTGCTGGAATGACACCAAAACTTTCCTTGGTTTACAATAGCAATAGTGGTAGTGGAATTCTCGGAGAAGGATGGGCGGTTTCTGGTTTATCAGTCATAACAAGAACAAATCAGAATTATGCTATAGACGGTAAAAATGGAAGAATAGAATTTAATGAAAGTGACCGCTTAGTTTTAGATGGACAGAGATTGGTAAATATTGATGAAGGTTCAACGAATTATTGGTCAAACTCATTAAATAACAGTGTTCAGTATTTTACTGAACAAAATACTTTTAAACAAGTAACCTCATATTATACTAATAACAAAGTAACAAGGTTTGAAGTAAGAACAAAGGATGGATTAATATATCATTACGGGGCAATAGGGGATAACCAAAATGACATTGACAATGGCTACTATTTAAAAACTTTAAACAATAATCAAACACTGTCTTGGTTGCTTGTTAGAATAGAGGATTTAAACCAAAATGTTATAGATTTTGAGTATGATAAAAACGCTTTAGCAAAATCATTTATAAAGCCAACATATATAAAATATACAGGGCAGAAAACTGTTCCTAATTCCTATTTCGCTTTTATAAAATTTAATTATGAAAAAGTTCAAAGTCAATACAAATACATAAATGGTCAAAAAATACAATTCGATGAAATACTCCGGTCAATTATTTGTGAATATAAAGATGCAATAAGCCCACCAAACAGTATTATTAGAACTTACAAAATAGATTACAATACTGTTCCCGAACAGGAAAAATATTATTTAAAAAATATCCAAGAGTGTATCAATAACAATGATTGCATTAAGACTGATTTTAGCTGGCAAGTGCCTGAAGGAAAAGCCATATTTAACAACGCAGTTAAATTCAATACTGAAAAAACACTTACTGAAGATTATCAGACTTACACAGGAGATTTTAATGGAGATGGTTTTTTGGATGTAGTTAAACTCAAAGTTTTATCGAACAAAATCAACTTTCAATTCAGTAAAAATTTAAAGGGTGAGTTTTTAAAAGCAACCGAAATTGAAGTAATAGCCAATGTTGAGTATGACAGTAGAATCTTGATAAATGACTTCGATGCAAATGGCACTTCAGATTTTGCTTTTTGTTGGATAAAAGATGGCAAATTAAATTTTCAAATTGTTTACACGGCTATTTCGTTGAAAGGTAAAGATATCGAAGTACATAGTCTGGGTCAATTGAAAACGGTAGCCATAGATAAATCGATAAAGAAAAATGATGTCTTCTATTCTTCAAATGATTTTAATGGCGATGGACTTCCAGACATTTATTGCTATTACTATAAAAACGAATCTATAAAATTTCATTTTGGCATAAACAATACATCTAAAGACCTTAAATTCAAACAAAGCAAATTAGAAACTACTATTTTTAAAAATGGAGTAGAGAATGACACCATTCCTCAGAACCTTCCAATAAACTTAGGGGATTATAATAGCGATGGAATAACAGATTTGCTTTTCACTTGGATTGACAACAAAGGCTGGAAAACTAAAGTATATCTTTTAGATGAAAATCTTGCACTCCGAGAAAAGAATTCAAAACTCATTAATAATGAAAGTAATCAATTTACTCCACTAACAGTAACCGCAGTAGAGACTCAAAAAACTAAAGAGGTTATTGACAGCACTGAAGTGGAATTAAATAGTATATCAGTAAGTACATCAATTTACAATCTCTACAAAAATGCAAACTTACCTATAACGAAAGCTGTCTACACTTTGGACATAAATCATGACGGGAATAGTGATTTACTTGTATCTAATCAAAATGATAAAGGCTGGAAAACATGGTCTTTACTTGGTCTAGGTAACGGAGAATTTGAACCTACCGCAAAAGAAACAGTCGTTGATCAAATAGAATATAAATATCCACATGCTCAGTCTTTTGGGGACTTTAACGGTGATGGTCAAATTGACATCGCTATTACATACTCGAACGAAAATGGATGGTTTGTAAAAATAGTTTATGGCTTTGGAAATGGTGAATTCACAAAGAATCCTGAAACTTTAAAACTAGATACTTCCAATTTTAGCTATACATCTAAACAGAAAATCCAAGGAATGCTCAATGTTGACCAGTTTGTTAAAGGCTTTCCTGAAGTTTCTGCCCAACGCTTAAAAAGAGTAAATAATAATTTAGATGCTCCAAACTCACTTATAAATAATTTAGATGCCACTATTGCATACTTTGCTGACAAAATGTGGGCTAATCAGATAATTCCTACGTCTTCATTTGGCGTAGGTGGCGAAGAGTATTTTGACAATTACACCTTTGTTGACAAACCCAAGAACTTTGGAGATAATGTTATTAATGTAAAGCGTATTCACTCTATTAGACAACTTCAATCAACTAGCAAAATCCATATCTCAAGAAATAGACTTCACTCCATTAATGGCTCAGGTGATCCACTTAGTTATCAAGATATGGAAAACAAAGCTATCAATGAATTTGTAGAAGTAAAATTTATTGATTTTTGGAAACCTGTTGTAGCCGATCTAAATGGAGATGGTATTTCAGATTTTGCTCTAACCTATTGCAGGCAACCTGAGTCAACTAGTGGAAATAGCAATAATGACTTAAACGGAACATGGAAAACACTTGTATCTATTAATCAAGCAAAAAAATCAGGAAAAATCGATAAGATAACACTTGGTAATTCAGCAGAGATTAAGGTTGAATATGCAAGTACAATTGAAATAGGAGCTTTCGATTCAGATACATTATCAATTAAATACCCTAATGTTCCATATAATATTCCATTAAGCGTTGTAAAATCAACACTTAGCCCTAATGGAATTGGAAGTGAAAACAAAGTTATATATGAATATAAAAATCCAATAATTGGTATTACAGGTAGAGGATTCCTAGGATTCGAAAAAAGCATAATTCATTCACTTGTTAATGAGTATAGAACATTCAAATCATCTATCTTGGATTCTACCTTTCTTTCTAAAGGAATTCTACCATTATATCTAGTTGAAACGAGAGTTAAAGGTGTTTTGATAAACTCCGAAGAATATAAGAATGAATTATTCTCAGATTTGAAAGGCAAGGTTGTTTTTAATTATATAGCAAATAAAAATAGTCAAACTTATGACTATAATTCAACGCTTATAAACTCTACTCAATCAAATTTTGAATATGACAAATATGGTAATCTTATAAAAAGCGAAACACAATACCCTAATGGTCAAAAAGATTTGATTAGTAACGAATATTTTGAAACATCTTTAGATGAAGCTGATATTGCAATTCAAAAAGACAATCTAAACAGATGGATAATTGGAAGATTGAAAAGCACAACAATCAGTAAAGCTAAAAATAGCGATGATAATGTTGTAAGAAGAAGTGAATTTGAATATTATCCAATTACAGGTCAATTGAAACTCGAAAAATCTTTAGTTGGCTCTTACTATGAGATTCATAAAACATATAGCTACGATAATAGAGGTAACAAAACAAAAGAAGAATCATTTCCTTTTAAGAACCCAACGGATCTTGTAACAACTACATATGAGTATAAGGATAATTTTCAAAGATTTCTCACCAAGAAAACAGATGCATTAAATTATTCTGTTTCTTTTAAACCAAACAATTTGTTTGGATTTAATGAAGAAACAATGGATGCTGATGGAAATGTTACGAAGTTGGATTTCCAAACTGGCAACTATGACCCCTTCGGACGCAAGAGGAAAGTGATATTTGCAGACGGAAATTGGTCAAGTGAGACTAATTATAAATGCTCCAATTGCAATGTTCAAAATGCTATATACTTTAAGTTGGTTCGTAACTCTGCATCAACAACACCCGTAATTACTTTTTTTGATATTCTTGATAGGCCTATTAAAACTGTAAGTTTCGACATTAACTATAACCGAATTAGCAAAGACGAATTTTATAATGAAAAGGGACAGTTAATATTAACAAGCACACCCTATTTTGAAGGAAAAACTCCCTCCTCACCCATTTTTAATACAAAAATTGAGCACGATGATTTGGGTCGTACAACAAAAATAACCAACCCAGATGGTACAATTAATACCATAGAATATGACGGGTTGAAAACAACTACTATAAATAATAAAGGACAAAAAAATTTAGTAATAAATGACTTATTTGGCAGGAAGGCATTTGAAATAGACAACAAGAATGATACTGTTGCTTATGAATATAATTTAGATGGCAATATTATAGCCATAATTGATCAAAATGGAAAAAGATTTGCTTCTAGATATAACAAAGAACTTGGAAAGATAGAAAGCACTTACAATCCCAATATTGGTCAAAGTACATCATACTCATATAATTATTGGGGCGAAGTTGAAGAAGTTAAAAGTGGCTACTTAGGGGGTAACATAGTATCATTTACCTATGATAAAATTGGTAGAGTTAAAAGTAGAGTAGAAAAGAAGAATGTTTTAGCTTCAAATATAAATGCTCCAGATAATAGAATTGAGGATCGGATTGATTATGAATATGTTTCGTTTAATGAAGCATCAAATGGGAAGGGTAAACTCAAGTCTATTAAAGTCAAAGGTGACGACAGAAAGTTAGATAAATCGTTCGAGTACGACTCATATGGCCGCCTAATTAAAAAAGAGTTTGGATTTGAAAACTTTGTTGGAGGGAGTCACGAGGATGGGGATGCCAAAACTGCTTGGAATTCTGTAATTGGAAACGGAAAAGCAATTAGCATAAAATATTCTTATAACTCTGCTGGTCAAATTGAAACTATTCAGTATCCTAAGTTAAACACAAAGAACTACCAGAAAGACTTTTTTGTAAATTATATCTACGAAAACGGCAATGTTAAATCTGTCAATGCGAATACAAAAAAGATTTGGGAATATTTAGAAAGTAATGCTGATGGAACACCAAATAAAGTAGGATACAATGACAATAAAACGATTACTGAGTATTCATACAATCGCTTAAATCAAAATCTTGAAGCTATAACTACATTTTACAATGGGAGTTCTAAAGTTCAAAAATGGGACTATACTTATGATGACATCAATAATGTTGTAAGAAGGGTTGATGTTTTTAATTCACCAACATTTGGTGAAACATACACCTACGATGAAATGAATAGAGTAGAATCTGTTCAATATAATAATATAATTAGTCAATATCGGTATGACCATCTTGGCAATATTATCTATAGAAGTGATTTAGGATTTTATAGAACACGAGATAGTTATTTTGCAAATGAACTTTCCAAAGAAAGAAAACTAACTATTAATAGAGACAGTATAAATTCATTCAAGAATGACGAAGGATTATCTGGAGATATTGATGACATTGAATATTACTTTGACCTTGTAGGAAATAGATACAAAAAGGAAATAAAAGAAAAAGTTCAGTTTGTCGCAACTTTTAATCACTTTAACAAGCCTGACTTTATAATAAACTGGATAACTGGGGCTAAAACTTCCTATTTCTATGATGAAGAAAATAACTTACAAATAGAATCAAAGGGCGGAACAATTAAATACTTTATTGATGGACTATTTGAATTTGAATTCATTCCAGGTTTTCAAATAAATCAGAAATTCTACATTTCAGTAAACGGTGAAATCGTAGCATTTAATGATATTGGGAATACGACTAGGGATGACAAGTTTTCTTTTCTCCATAAAGATGCCTTAGGTTCTATTACTGCCATAACTGACGAGAAAGGAAAAGTAACAGTATTTGCATATGACATTTGGGGCAGAAGATTAGACCCTAAGACTTGGAAACCTGTTTCCAATGGTTTTATAAAGGGTTTTACTGGTCATCAACAATGGGATGAATTTGGGTTAATAAACATGGGAGGACGTATCTACGATCCAATTATTGCCCAGTTTTTGCAAGTTGACCCAATACTTAATTTAGAAATTCCTACACTTGGATTAACAGCTTATAGTTATTGTTATAACAACCCATTATACTATACCGATCCAACGGGATACTGGTCAATAGGCAAATTTTTAGGCAGTGTCGGAAGAGGAATTGTAAGAGCTGTAATTGCAGGACCTACTGCCCCGCTTTTGGTGTTCCCAGAATATCGAAACTTCATAGATAAAAATGCTGGAACAATAGTTACAGTTCAAGGAATTGTAGTAAGTGCAATTTTAACTCCTATGGGTGTTCCACCTGCAGTTACAGGTTTTGCCACGGGATTTGCAAGTTCCTTCGCACAAACTTATTTAAATGGTGGTAGCTTTGGTCAGGCTCTAGAAGCAGGAATGATAAGCGGAACAATTTCGGGTGTAACAGCTGGTATAACTTCTGGAATAGGTTCTACATTCATGGGAGCTGATGGTACTGGTACAGCTGGTCTTTTTGGAGACAACTATTGGGCAAATCTTGGTGGTAAGGCAGTTTCTCATGCAGCGTTTCAGGGAGCTATGAATGAAGCCCAAGGAGGAAGTTTCAAAGATGGGGCTATAGCAGCCTTTGCATCTGCCGCAAGTAGCCATTATATCGGTCAAATACAAGGTAACGATGTTTCATCTGCTTTGCAAAGAACTGCGATAGCTGCAACAGTTGGTGGAACAACTAGTGCCATTGGTGGTGGAAAATTTGCAAATGGTGCTATGACAGCAGCAATTGTGCATATGTATAATTTTGAAGCTCACAAAGCTCTTAATATATATCGTACAGGTACTGGTGCTGAATATAATCTTACAGAAGATGAATTTAATAGCCTTAGAGATGATAAATCAGTTGTTAGTATTGGGAAAACCGGTAACACCGAATTAGTACGTTTTTCTTATTTTACAGAGAATGGATTAGCTGTAGGGGATGCTACCTTTTGTTTAGACAAAAATGGCAATAGAGTTGGATTTTATGATTACTATAATTTTAATTACTCACCTCATAGAAGTTTACTTCCTCAAATGGCAACAACTTTTGCCAGAGAGAATATTCCTGGTAAGCCATATGTAATTCGATATAATAATTGTCAACAAACTCCAACAAGCAAATAAGAAAACCAAATGTTTATTTCTTCACTATCCATTAGAAATTTTAGAAATTTCAAAAATGTCAAACTGAATTTCCAAAATGGAATTAATACTATTATTGGAGAAAACGGTTCTGGTAAAACGAATTTGTTCTATGCTTTAAGAATTTTACTTGATGATACACTACCTAGGTATATTCATTTTTATTCAACTGATTTCAATAGAGCTTTAGGCAATTGGGCTGGACATTGGATAATCATTTCAATAACTTTTGACCAATTAGATGTAAGCGAAGAAGCACAAGCATTGGCAGTTCAATCAAGCGGTCATATGGATACCGGAACAAAAGGGAGTTATGCAGTGTATTTCCGACCAAAATATCAATTCAGAAAAGAGCTTTACGACTATTCTCAAACAGCCGACAAAAACGTAACTGACTTACAACTTATTTTAGACAAACTTACTCTTGAAGATTATGAAACTGTTTATTTAAGTAGAGGTTCAGCCGACTTTAGTGATGATGCAACCTACAATCAGTATGTAGGAAACTTTGTAACAGTAGAATTTCCTGACCCTGATGACAAAGAAGAATTGATATTCGGAACATGGTTGCCGAAAGAAATAAATATCCATAATGAAGTATCCTGCACATTCATTAAGGCATTACGGGATGTCGAAAGCGATTTAAGGTCTTATGCGAACAATCCTCTTCTAAACCTTTTGAGAGGAAAAGAAAAAACGGTTGAAATCGCAAAGCAAACCGAAATTATTGAAAGTATTGACCAACTAAATGAGCAGATAAGTTCGCTTGATGAAGTCAAAGAAATAAAACAAGGTATTGACAAGAGCATTAAAGAAGCTGTTGGAACAACCTATGCACCGAACATTGATATAAAATCAGAGTTGCCAAATGAAATGGAGAAATTGTTTCAATCATTGAAACTTTGGGTAGGCGACCCCGATGATGAAGGTTATAAAGGGAGAATTTGGGAATTAAGTTTAGGAGGGGCTAACCTTATTTATCTTTCTTTAAAACTACTTGAATATGAAAAAGTAAAGACAGATAGAATTGCAAACTTTCTTTTGATTGAAGAACCCGAAGCACACATTCACACTCACATTCAAAAAACTCTTTTCAACAACTTAAAGGAAAATAAAACGCAAGTAATAATTTCAACTCACTCAACACACATTTCATCTGTAAGTAAAATTAGTAGTGTAAACATTTTAAGTCGTGGAGAAAAGAAAGCATTAGTTTTTCAGCCTTCAAATAATTTAGATCCAAGCAAAATAGTGCGAGTTGAAAGATACTTAGATGCAGTGAGAAGCAATTTACTTTTTGCTAAAGGCGTTATTTTAGTCGAAGGTGATGCAGAGCAAATTTTGATTCCCGAAATGTTCAAGAAAGTATTTGGACTTTCACTTGACGAAATAGGCATTAGCTTGATAAATATCGGAAGCACGGGGTTTGAAAATGTTGCAAGCATTTTTCACAATGACAGAGTACAAAAGAACTGTGCAATTCTTACAGACCTAGATAAGTCAATTGTAACACTTCCTGCTGACCCCAATGATGATAATGATTATCAAAAACATTGTAGAGCATCAGAAAAGAGTGGAGCTGAAAGAAAAGTTCGCCTCACTGATTTTTGTAACGGCAATGATTTTCTAAAACCTTTTTATTCAAAACACACTTTTGAAGTCGATGTTCTAATGAATGGCAATAGCCACGAATTTGTTCAATGTCTTGATAAAATTTATTCAAGACCAGCAGACCAAGCTAAAGCAAAAGAGAAACTTGAAGATGCTTCAATTGAGGTAGCTGGCGTTGAATTATTAAGGATTGCAGATAAGCAAGGCAAGGGTTGGTTAGCCCTTTTGGTTGCTGAACAAATCGTTTATAATACCTATATACCCAAATACATTCTTAAAGCTACTGCATTTTCTTCTTCTCACATAAACTTAGCTTCAAAAGTAAAAGCTGTTACATATCGTTTGAAATCAATTCGGAGCAATGAGAACGATGCACAATATGAAGAAGCTAAAAAATTTACTGTAAGGGGTAAAACCCAACAAGAGATATTGGACACTTTCATAGCAACTTTCACAGATGATCAATTGACTAAGTTTTTAGAATTGATATGATACTTGATAAATTAAACGATGAACAGAAAATAGCAGTGCAACAAGACGGAAATGTTTTGTTGACGGCTTGTCCCGGTAGTGGCAAAACAAGAGTTATAATCCACAAACTTGCTTATGAAGTTAGTAAACTTGAAACTGGAAGCAAAAAAAGAATTGCAGCAGTTACTTTTACCGTAAGAGCATCAGAAGAAATATTTAGACGACTTAACGCATTAGGTATTAACAGCGAACGAATTTGGTCAGGAACATTACATTCTTTCTGCTTAGTGTGGATTATCAAACCCTACTCTTGTTACTTACCCGAACTGAAAAACGGTTTCTCAATTGCAGATGAAACTTTCTGTTCTGATTTGATAAGTAATCTGAAAGAAAAGTATGAATTGCAACAGATAGACCCTGTAAACCTTCGGTTTAATAGGGACGGTAGTTTTGTAGAACCAAAAAGTGTTCAGAAAAAACTTTTAGAGGAGTATCACGAAATATTAAAACAGAAAAAGCTAATTGATTTTGAATTGTTGCTCTATTACTCATACCGAATATTGATAATGTATCCGAAAATTCAAAGAACGCTATCAAATTTATTCAAACTGATTTGTGTGGATGAGTATCAAGATACACAGGATTTGCTGTATGCAATCTTTTCAACAATAATCAAATCAGGAAATGGGAATACCTCTTTGTTTCTTGTTGGTGATACAGACCAAGCAATTTATGCTTCTCTTGGCGGTGTTGCCAAAAGCATGGACGAAATTAAAGCCGAGTTGAATGGAATGCCAATAACTCCATTAACCCTTACTGGTAATTATAGGTCAAGTCAAAGAGTAATTGATTTTTACAGACACTTTCAAACTCAATCAATAGAAATTGAAGCTGTAGGCAACAATGCAGCTACCGAAGGTTTAATTACACTTAACAATACTATTCACAGCTCCAAAATTGTGGATGAAATTGCCCGTCTAATTCAGAATAGTTTAGACAACGGAATTCCTGAAGATGAAATATGTGTTCTTGTTCCTCAATGGTGGTTGATTACTTCTGTTTCAAAAAAATTGAGAGCTACTTTACCTGATGTAAACTTTGATGCTTCGGGATTAGCACCAATGTCAAGAAACAGAGAAAATATTTGGTATAAACTTTCCCGACTTTTTCTTACTGAACCAAATCCGAAAATTTATTCTTCAAGGTATAGGTGGGCAAACGAGTTAATTGAGAACTTTAGAGTTATTACAAGTACAGAGTTCGTTGAGAAATACAGGATAGAAAGAAATTTATTGCGACTAATTAATTCTATAAAATCAGAAGAAACAGAAGGCATTGACTATCTTATTGATTGCTTTGACCAATTTCTTATTGCTGTTGAAATTGATTACACAAAGTATCCTCAATTAGTTGAAAACAGAAAACTATTCTTTGACAATATTGAAAGTCGCTTGAATGACCCTGATTTTAAAGTTCCAAGCGACATTCAATCATTCAAAAGTTTTTATAGGGAAATGACAGGAGTGATTATAAATACTTGTGTTGGAGTAAAAGGAGAAGAATTTGAAACAGTAATAGCTTACGGTCTACTGCATGGGTATATTCCACATTGGAATGAAATCTTTTCGGGCAATGCATCTGATGCTTCAAAGAAATTAATGTATGTTATTTGTTCTAGAGCTAAAACGAATTTACATCTTATTAGTGAAACAGGCAGAACAACAAGACAAGGAGACGCTCTTACTATTACACCTGAATTAGCAAGCAAAGTATTTAAATATGATGAAATATAAAGACCATGCAATTTGCAAGCACAATTAAAAACCGCACAACCCAACACACGACCAAAGTTTTCAATAGAGCTTGCAAAGCCGACCCAAAAGAAAAATTGTTTTTAAAAAATTTCCAACGCTAAAAAAAAAATACACCCACAAACAGCCTAACAATTAATGAAATTACAGCGTAAATATCATTATTGGTAAACCAAAATGTATAATTAACTATTGCACCATCAAAAGATCAAAGAGAATTTACAAGATTCTCTCAACAAAGTTTAAGATTCTAAAAAAAGTCTTTCTTTGACATTCTGTGCCAAAAGAATGAATAATATTAACTGATTTTTTAAATCAGGCTAGCATAACTAATTTCAAAAAAACCGAATTTGAAGATAATAGCTGAATTTAGACTTTCATCAAAGTTGAAAACGCAAATTGCTAAGTATCTCCAGAAATATAGATATTATATACCTCTAAAATATCATCAATCAATTGCTGAGAGATTCCATTTTAACGAAACTTAAGCATTATATCTATAGCCTTTAGTAAATTTTGGTATGCCTTTCTTATCATTCAAACCTTTTTAATTATTTTTCTTAATGTTGCTTTGGAATTTCTTTTTTTAGCAACTCATAACAGTTTTTCTATTTTACCTGCTTCTGTTAAAGTTATAGCATGTGGGTTTATTGTGGTAAACCTTTACTCTATAAACAAACCTGAGATTGAGAGGTACTGCCATAGATTGTACCGAAGGTTATCATCTGAGAAAAATAGTAATCTATAGTTAGATTCTTATTAGTTTATAGAACAATGATTCTCAGTAAGAACCGGCAAGAAAGTACCTAGAACCACATTTCAAATAGACTCTATGGATTTGTATTTACGTAATTCCTCATTGAATGCCATCACAGGTACTTTAATAAAGCCGTTAGGAGAAAGTGAAAGTTTAGAGTTGTCTAAATTTGAAGTTTTAGTAACAGATATCTGGATAGAATTTTTAAAAGAGCCAGTTGACCAATTACCTTATTCAACAAAAAATATTGAGTCAACTTTAAGATACAAATTTTATCAATGTGTAAGAAAATTTTTTCCTATTAGTAAAAGAATTAATACTTAACAGAGGGTACAACCGAAGAAAGCTTAAGAGCAGAGAAACTATTTATTTTTATTGTGTACTTTATCTTGTGGATGACCGAAAGTTTTTGTGTAATCAAGTATTTAAAGCAGGAATTGCTGTTAAATCTAAACCAATTAATAAAATGAATGAGTAAAACTGTTTGATAAGTATTAGCGAACTAATGAACAATGAAGAACTTTATAACTACGCCTTGAAACTGAAGTTAAAAATTGACTAGGAAAACAGTCTACAAAAAGCTATAAATGAAATTGAAAGATTTTTTAATGAAGGAATGAACCATCAAATTGCCAAATGAAAATTGCCAGAATAAAAACTTTTTTCAGCCTTTATCAGATCATTGCAAGTTGGTGATTTAAAGTAAATTAGGTATCAAACCTGTTCGAACACCACAAATTTTATTTTTTTTATTTCGGTTTTTACGCTCAATATTTATAAAAAAAAGTAAACATGAAACAAATAGAATTAGCTCAACAACTTCAGTGTCTCCGGTTCGAGAACTACAATTTAGATCAAAAACCAATCAAAGGAATTACGAAAGATAGGCTTAAATACCTTGGTATTTATTTGCTGCAAAATTTTAGTTTGAAGGAGTCACATAAAAATTTTGTATTATACAATTTGGGAATTAAAAATTCAATCACATCAAAATCAGAAATGATTTTGAAATTTGAGGAAAGAATGGAGTCTCAAGTACAAATAAAAAGTTGTGAACTTCTGCTAAGAGCATTTGAAGTGATTGTAAAGGGGATTCCTAGTAATGAACTTACCGATGAACATTTACAATATATAAATTTAAGGATTGATGAGTTAAATGTTGGGTTGAATTAGGTAATTGAAAAGAGTTATTTAATGTTCTAACTAAATAAACTTTTGATGAAAATACTAAAAGCAAAAATCAGCAAAGGGCCAGACGATTACGGAATTTGGATTGAAAATTTCGATGGGATTTTTTCTGCTGGTGAATCTAAAGAAGATGCTACAGAAAATCTAAAGCATGCTATTGAGTTATACTGCGAGTTTAATGCTGATGCTCCAAACTGGTTGAGGAATAATGAATTTATCATTCAAACTGAAATGGCAGAATAAGTATTGATTCTAATTTTGAATTCAATCATTGTATTTTGATTCGATAAAATTTGTTTAGCAGAGAATTAATATGTTTCAAAGTTGTGATCTTAATTGTTCTTGCATAAACAGGCAATATTGAACTCTTGAGAAACTAAATTCAAAAGTCTTATTCATAAAAAAAATAAATTTAGTTATCAAACAGCAATAGGTGCTTTAATCGCAGGATGGGATTGATAATTCAAGATTTCAAAATCTTCAAACTTATAATCGAAAATTGATTCAGGCTTTCTTTTAATATTTAATTGAGGCAGAGGAAATGGTTCTCTGGTAAGCTGCAATTGTACTTGTTCAATGTGGTTAAGATAGATATGTGTATCGCCACCAGACCAAACAAAATCGCCAACTTCTAAATTGCATTGTTGTGCCACCATGTGTGTTAACAAAGCGTAACTAGCAATATTGAAAGGTAAGCCAAGGAAGAAGTCTGTGCTTCTTTGTGTTAGCATACATGACAACTTATTATCCGCTACATAAAATTGAAACATGGCATGACACGGGGGCAAGGCCATCTTATCAACATCAGCGGGATTCCATGCAGTTACAATGTGTCTCCTTGAATCAGGGCTTTTCTTAATTTGATTAATCACTTTTGTAATTTGATCAATTTTCTCTCCATCTCGACCTGGCCATGAGCGCCATTGATAACCATAGACCGGACCTAGATTTCCATTTTCATCTGCCCATTCGTCCCATATGGTCACACCATTATCTTTTAAATATTTAATGTTTGTATCTCCGTTCAGAAACCACAATAATTCATGTATAATTGACCGCAGATGCAATTTCTTGGTTGTAATCAAAGGAAACCCCTCGGAAAGATTAAATCTCATCTGATAACCAAAAACTGAAATAGTACCAGTTCCCGTGCGATCAGTCTTTTTAACCCCATTTTGGAGAATATGCCTTGCTAAATCATGATATTGTTTCATATCGGTAAATAAGTGCTTAAAGGTCTAATTTTATTGATTTCTACCCAAATTTTTTATCCTCTGTTTGCTGTAAACAGTGAGAAAAAATGCCATATTTTTTTCTAAGAATTAATGTTTTTTGAGGGAGAATTAGTGCTTAATAAACAAGGTATAATTAAGCTTTAGTTCCGCTTAAAATTTCCTCAGTATTATTATTGATGATCATCAATAAAATTTAAGAGAGTTTAATCAAATACAATAAAGTTTTTTCGAAATTTTATTGTGTTAGATGATAACAATAATTTCAAAATACATCGAGCTTAAGGATTTTAAAGTTAGTGCAATTTCAATTTTTCAGCTCTACTGAGTTAATTCATTTGCAATCATTTCCGCTTGCTTTAAAACAGTTTCAGTTGCGAGCATTTGCATGTCAGGTGGATAACCATATTTTCTTAATATTCTTTTTACTGCAACTTTCAATTTTGCTTTTACGCTTTCTTTTATCGTCCAATCGATAGATGCGTTTTGCCTGATGGTTTCTGTAAGTACAACTGCAAGTTCTCTCAACTTGTCTTGTTGCATGAGTTCCTTTGCGCTATCGTTGTTGGCAACTGCTGTGTAAAAAGCAAATTCAAAGTCAGATAATCCCATGTGTTTGGCTTCATTGTCCATGTCAACAATGTCTTTGCTCAAACTGATAAGTTCTTCTATTACTTCGGCTGCAGTCAGAATTTTGTTGTGGTATTTCTTAATTGAGTTTTCGAGCATTTCCAAGAATGTCCTGCTCTTTACCAAGTTCTTTTTTGCTCTCGATTTTATTTCGTCATTCAAGAGTTTTTTCAAAACTTCTAATGCAACATTTTTATGTTCCATTCCTTTCAATTCCATTAAGAAATCTTCGGATAGAATTGAAATGTCCGGCTTCTTGATTCCTGCTGCATCAAAAACATCAATCACTTGTTCCGAAACTAAAGCTTTGTCAATGACTTGGCGAATGGTTGTTTCAATTTCTTCGTCTGTTTTTCCTGAACCTGTTCCGTCAAATTTTGCCAACCTTGCTTTCACAGCTTGGAAAAACGAAACTTCATCTTTTGCATCCATTGCCTGGTCATGCGGTATTGCAATGGCAAAGGCTTTTGATAATGCTGTTACTTCGTTGATGTAACGTTTCTTTCCATCTTCTAAACCTAAAATATGTTCTTCGGCAGCCAGTATAAGTGATAACTTTTTTGATGTATCTGCTTCAAAATAATTTTCATATTCAAAGCCATGATACATCTGAGAAACAATTTCTAATTTTTCCAACATCAGCTGTACAGCTTGCTCTTGTAAAATAGTTGGGTCGCCTTTACCACCTGCATCAGAATAAAATGCCAATGCTTTCTTTAAATCTGCTGCAATGCCTAAATAATCCACAATCAAACCTCCCGGTTTGTCTTTGTAAACTCGGTTAACTCTTGCAATGGCCTGCATTAAATTATGTCCCTTCATGGGTTTATCAATGTAAAGCGTGTGCATACTGGGCGCATCAAAACCAGTTAGCCACATATCCCGAACGATTACCAATTGTAATTCGTCATCGGGATTTTTCATTCTTTCTGCAAGCGTTCTTCTTTGTTCTTTTGTTGTATGATGTTTTGAAATATTGGGACCATCCGATGATGATGATGTCATGACTACCTTTATTGCTCCTTTATTCAAATCTTCAGAATGCCATTCAGGTTTTAAGTCAATGATTGCTTGGTATAAATCTGCAGCAATTCTGCGGCTCATACACACAATCATTCCTTTACCTTCAAAAACTTCTTGTCTTTGACCGAAGTGTGTAACAATATCTTTAGCAATGTTTCTAATTCGATTTTCACTTCCAACTAAGGCTTCCAATTGTGTCCACTTGGCTTTTGCTTTTTGTGTATTGGTTAAATCTTCTTGCTCTAACTCATCATCTAAATCATCAACCAGTTGTTTGCCTTCTTCACTTAAATTCACTTTCGCCAACCGACTTTCATAATATATGCGTACCGTTGCACCATCTTCTACAGCTTGAGCGATGTCATATATATCTACATAGTTACCGAATACAGCTGGTGTGTTTACATCTGTATTTTCAATAGGTGTTCCGGTAAAACCGAGATAGGTTGCGTTTGGTAACGCATCACGCATGTATTTAGCAAAACCGTAAACGATTTTTTTACCAACAACATTACCCTTTTCGTCTTTGGCATCAATGGTTTTGGCTTTAAAACCGTATTGTGTTCTGTGTGCTTCGTCTGCTATTACAACAATGTTTTTTCTTTCAGAGAGCTGTTCATAAACATTACCTTCTTCGGGTTGAAATTTTTGCACGGTTGCGAATACTACTCCACCCGAAGCCACTTTTAATAATTCTTTTAATTGGTTTCTATCTTCTGCCTGAACCGGTTCTTGTCTTAGTAGTTGTTTGGAAGCTGCAAACGTGTCAAACAGTTGGTCGTCTAAATCGTTGCGGTCTGAAATGACAAGTATGGTCGGATTGTCTAAAGCCAAAACGATTTTTCCTGTATAGAAAACCATTGATAATGATTTTCCGCTTCCTTGTGTATGCCATACAACACCACCTTTTCTATCGCCAATGGGTTGACTCTTTACTCCGGGTAATCCATAACTTTTTGGATCTTCCATTGCAAAGTTATGTTGGGTGTCGTTGGATATTGTATAACCTGAAGCCCTCAAGGTTGATTCAACTGCTCTATTTACAGCATAGTATTGATGATAGGCAGCGAGCTTTTTAACAGTAGAAATAGTTGTTATGCCTGTTACTGCATCTTCTTTTTTCGATTTTTCAAAAACAATAAAATGCTTAATTAGGTCTATGAGAGTTTTTTTATTCAACATCCCTTGAATCAAAGTTTCAAGTGGACTAATTAAGTGCGATGCTTCAGCTTTTCCATCTGCCGATTTCCAAGACATAAAGCGACTAAAACCTGAAGATATTGTACCGGCTTTCGCCTCTAAGCCATCAGAGACAATTACAAATCCATTGTAGGTAAACAAACTTGGAATAATGGCTTTATAAGTTTCAACTTGTTTAAAAGCAGAAAGTATAGTGGCTTTATCCCCCGCAGCATTTTTTAGTTCAATAAGCACCAAAGGAATTCCATTGATAAAAAGGATAACATCAGGTCGTTTGTTGTTTCCGTTTTCAATGATGGTGAATTGATTAGCAACTTTAAACTCATTGTTATGTGGATTCTTAAAATCAATTAACCAAACTCTGTCGCCTCTGTCGTCTCCATCTACACGTTTTGAAACAGGAATACCTTCGGTTAGAAAACGATGAAAGGTTTCATTGTTAGCAAGCAATTCTGGTGAAGCAATACGTAGAATTTCTTTGATGGCTTCAGCTTGGGCAGCAGATGGAATGCTTGGGTTGATTTTCTTAATGGCATTTTGTAACCTGCCAACCAAAAGTACTTGCTCAAAAGTTTCTCTTTCAGGATTTTCTGAATCAGGGGCAATGTCTGGAGCATAGATATACGCATAACCGAGTTTATTGAGCAATTCGATGGCGAAGGATTCTATAATATTTTCAGTAATTCGAGACATTAAAATCCAATATCATCTTTTGGGCCTATATAGCCGACATAAACTTTTCTATTAGCATCATTTGGGAAGTAATACAATCTAAAAGGTTCACCACCAAAATACCATTTAATATGAAGGCTAAATACACGGTCTCCAATGCCTGGACAATTGAAAGTTCTTAATGCAAGTGTTTTAGATATACGTGTAGGAGTATCAGGGGAATTATCCAATCCCAAATTTGCGTAATCATAATTACCGTGTTGCCAGGTTCCTGTAAATGAGTTAAGTCGTTTAAGCTTTTGGTCTATTAATCCAAAACGGTCATCATTTACAGAAAGATGCCGAATTTGCTCAAATACTCTTTCACAAAAAATAAGGTTTGGAAAAAGAATATTTCTATTATCCCAATAGTTTTGAATTGAATTGTAAGCAACTTGATTCGCACAATTAAGTTTAAACTGATTGAAACTAACTAAATCTGTTATTTGCCTGCTTTGATGTATTGCCGTTGGTGTAAAGTCAAACCCTTTAAAACCGTTACAGTCATTATTGTAAAGAATATCAAAATCACCTCCGTTGGGTATATCAAATGCAATTGGAGAAAATGAATTAAATAACTTAACAATTAATCCCTTATACTCATTGTTAAGACTTAACGGTAATTCATAAAAAACTCCGTGAACGCAACTTTGCATCCAGAAATCTTCATACCGAATAAGATTATCAGTCTGTGTATTTCTTTTTGCAACAACGTCATTTAGTGATTTGATACCGTTTTCAAAATCTCCAAGTGTTGCTGTATTTAAGGCATCTTTGAATAGAAAAAAGTTGTTCATCCTTTCCTTAAGTTAAATAGGTCAGCAAAATCAATTTGAGTTTGGTCAAAAAAGCCACTTGGCCAATCAGTCAGCTCTCCCTTTTCTGTAATTGAAATTGGTTGAACATCAGGTTGAATGCTTTTTTCTTTATGACTGAAAAAGTTTATTGTAACAGCGTTATTAGAAATCTTCTTCTCTGCAACAGCTATTTGAAGACCATTAATCAAATGGTCGCTGTGTGTTTCTATAATTACATTTAATCCTGAACTTGCTACCATAGCTAAAAATCTGCCTACTCTTGATTGGGCAGATGGATGCAAGTGGGCTTCTGGATTTTCAATAACAAAATAACTACCTTTTTTGGCAGTTAAGCCGGTTGCTATAATTGGTAGAATATAGCTAATTCCAAAACCTAAATTAGTTGAAAGAGTTGGGTCTGAAATAGTAAATTGATTTTCAATTAACACTTGTGCCGTCAATGTATTTGGGCTTGTTTCAACTCTAACTTTTACTCCTTTCATTATGAAGTCAAGCCAGTTGTTTACTTGGTCTTTAAGAAAATTAGTTTGTGTTTCGCTAAATCTTCTTTCATTTTCAATTTTAAAATAGCCATTCTCTAATCCGATTAATTGGGCTGTTGTTTCACCTTGCCAGCCAGCATTTGGATAATCAAAAAATTGTAACTGTTGATTAATTCTCGGACCAAATCGTTCAGCATTTAAGTAATAAAACTCTTGTTTGAAAATCGGAAAATTAGCAACATCAGTTTTATTGATTCTGTTGGGTGTCAAATAAAGTTTAGCATCTCTGTTGTCTACATCATAACTTACAGTTACTTCTTCCTTTTCATTGAATAGACCAATGGTAATTTTATTTAATTCAGCATTTCTATTCAAGACAAAACTGCTGTTCCCGAGAGCTAAACAATATGCTCCATTAAGCTGAACGTTTAACCCATTTATCTTATTCAGTTGGTATTCTCCGTTTATCCATTCTCCACAATGCTCGATGGTTCTTCTAAAATAGAGTAATGCTTGAATTGCGGTACTTTTGCCATTGCCATTTGCACCTGCCATTACTGTAAGTTGATTGATATTTATATCAGCGTCAACAAAACATTTGAACTGATTTATTTTTAAGTGATTCATTACTTCAAATTTTTGCTGATTAATTGTTCTGCTGACTTAAATGCAGCCTGAATATTTGCCTTTGAGTTAGTGCTATATGATAGAAATAAGAACAACTCATTTTCATTAGTTACTTTCTCTGCCAATGGCATTGCAAATGATTCAAAATTATTGGATGAAGAAATTTTGTTATGGTCTAATTCGCTTAACAATACACCCCAACTAACAAAAAGTGCTTTGTTGATTAGCTGTCTGTATGCGTGGGAATTGATATGTTCAACTTTACATTTTCTGAATGAATATCTTCCGAATAAATGATGAGCATTTTTCATAGCATTGTCGAAAAGATTGATGTAATGTGAATAATCGAATTTTTTGTCTTTACTCAGAGTTTCAGTTAAAGTGTTTAGTTCTGATTCAATATTTCCACTGTAATTATTCAAAGTTTTATCAGTTGAATATTTTCGATGAAACATTATAAAACGCAAAGCCAATTCTTGTGCTTCCATTCGCACATCTTTAATGCTATAACCTGTTGCTTCTTTGAAACTAGGAAGATTTGCCATTTCACGCAGTGCTTTTCGAAGTTCGTCACTTGATAAACAGTTTCTAATTTCCTGTGCATTCAATGGTTGTCCGCCAGTGTTGATTCTTCTGAAAATATCATATTTCAATTTGAAAGGAGAAGAAGGGTCAATGACATTCACCGTTATTTGTGTCATATTGAACCAACGATAGTATTTTGCGTCAATCGCTTTTTTAGGTTCTTTATGAGTATAAACTTTGCCATCACATTTTTCACCCAAATATTCAAGTTTGCGGAGTTGAAATTTGTTGTCCATAAAATCTCTTATGGTGCTTAGTCGCTGTAATCCATCAACTACTGATATTCTTCCTTCATCATCTTGGGCAAAGTAGAACATTGGTAAAGGAATTCTCATCAAGATTGATTCTATAAGGCGGGATTTTCTTTGATTATCCCAAACAAGGTTTCTTTGAAAGTCGGGAGTTAGATTAATATCTTCTCTTTTTATCATATCGTATATTTGATGTAAAGAAAAGTTCTTGGTGTCAACCCTGATTTTATCAGGGTCATAAGGCGTTTCGTCATCTTCTTCTTCGGTTTCTGTATCTTCTGAACCGAATTGCTGATTAGGATTCGATTGAACTAAAAACTCTTCCAGCAATTCTTTGAGTTGTTCAATATCTACTTTTAACTCAGTTGCTTTATCTAAAACTGTAAGTTTGTCATTTTCCAACTGCAGTTTAAGTAATTTTTGACCATCAGTAACAGATGCAAAATCAAACACTACTATACCGTCTGCAGCTTTTGATTCGTCAATTTTTAAGCGAAGAAGCATTTCTTCTGTTTCATTGACTTTGATGTTTATGTCCAAATAGTTAGATGCCATAATATTCTAAATTACAAATTTACTCTTACTTCCCCACTAATCAACTTCGGCAACAAAGTATCTCGCAAGGCAGTGAGGGTGCGGATTTGGGTTTGATTAGAGTCTATTTTTGAAATAATGTCGTCAAATTGTTTTTCACAAGTAGAAACTATTTCCTTTGGAGGTATTTTAAAACTTATACTCTTTAGTCCTTCAATTGTTAGTGCTTGTTGTGTGCTGCCAATAGTAATAGCTGACAATTCTTCTTGACCAATTTTTGATATAAGCCATAGATAAATTATTGAACTTGGCAATCCTTTAAAATCTTTAAACCAAGTTAAATTTCCATCTTTAAAGTAAAACTTATCATTTGCTTTTACTCGATAGGCTACTCCCAATGTGCCAACTGAAGTCATTAAAATATCGCCTTCTTTTGGTGAACCAAATTTTGAATCAATTTCATCAAACCTTTCATTTGAAATGTAGAGTTCGCTTGCAGTTGAACCAGTATTTCTCAATTCAATTATTTCCTTACTTCTATAAAAAGGGATTCCAGATGAAACATATTCTGAATAAAATATTCGTTTACTGGAGGTAATAGTAAGTAGTTCTCCTAATGATTTTTCCTCCCACTCCTCCTTTGCTTCCTCCACAAACCACTGCCTAAAAAGTGTTTCCGCCATTTTTTCTAAAGTGGCGTTTTGGCGGTGCAGCAGTTCTATTTTGTCGTCTAAACTGCTGAGGATGGAGGCAATGCCGGTTTGTTCGGGGAGTGAGGGTAGAGAAATGATAAAATTTAGAAGTGCGTCTTTATCTCCTCTTGGCATCTTTGCACCCTTAGATGTCAAGACTGAATACTCTGTAAAATCTGGGTTACAGAGCGAATAATAAAGATGTGCACTAATACATTTATTTTCTCTTGCTCTAAATACAAGAACATCAGGTGAAACTGTACCATTAAACTTTGATAACCAAACCTTTTTGAAGTATGTTCTGATATTTGAGAATAAAGTATCATTCTGATTAAAACTATTTACAGAAGTCGCAATAGGCAATTTCTCAGCTTTAGTAACTCCTCCGAAATCATTTATCATATTTTCGGTAGAAATATAATTATCCAGAGTTGCCTTTGAAATGCTAACTCTTTCTGATACTACATCTGCAATATCACCCAACTTATATTCCTTCCACTCACTCATTGATTTTAATCTTTAAAAGGTTAGCAGCAATAGTTTCATTGAGTTGGGCTTCTTCTTGTAGCTGGGCTTCCAATTCTGCTTTCAAGCTGGTAAAGCGTTCTGCAAAATTGAAGTCGTCTTCTTCATCAGGTAAGCCAACATAACGGCCAGGTGTAAGCACATAGTCTAATTCTTTTACTTTGCTTATCGGAGCTGAGGCACAAAAGCCCGCAATGTCTTCATAACTGCCGTTAAGGTTTCTCCAATTGTGGTAAGTGCTCGTAATTTTATCAATGTCTTCCTGAGAAAGTTCGCGAGTTCTGCGGTTAATCAAATGTCCCAAGTTTCGGGCATCAATAAATAATATTTCGTTACTGCGGTCACGGAACTTTCCGTTTTTACGGTTGCGGCTCATAAACCATAAGGCCGCAGGTATTTGTGTATTTAAAAATAACTTGGCTGGCAGGTTTACAATGCAATCAATAAAACCGTTATCAACTAAGGCTTTTCTTATATCGCCTTCACCAGATGTTTTAGAAGTCAATGCACCTTTTGCCAACACTACACCAGCCTGTCCGCTAGGTGCTAAGTGGTAAATGAAATGTTGCATCCAGGCAAAGTTGGCGTTGCCAGTGGGTGGTGTACCGTATTGCCAACGTCCATCGTTTCGCATTAAATCACCGCCCCAATCACTCACGTTAAACGGTGGATTAGCAATGATGTAATCGGCTTTCAGGTCTTTGTGTGCATCGTTTAAAAATGAACCTTCGTTGTTCCATTTCACTTGTGAGCTATCAATGCCACGAATAGCCAAATTCATCTTAGCCAAACGCCAAGTAGTTTGGTTGCTCTCTTGTCCATAAATAGAAATGTCATTCACACGTCCGGCATGGCTATCTACAAATTTTAAACTTTGTACAAACATGCCACCCGAACCACAACATGGGTCAAATACTCTTCCTTTATAGGGCTCCAACATTTCAACCAATAATTCTACAACGCTTCTTGGTGTGTAGAACTGTCCACCTTTCTTCCCTTCAGCAAGGGCAAACTCACCCAGGAAATATTCAAAAACATGTCCAAGCACATCGGCACTTCTGGCTTTGGCATCACCTAAGGCAATGTTTCCAACTAAGTCGATGAGTTCACCTAAACTTGTCGGGTCAAGATTTTGTCGAGCAAATACTTTAGGAAGAACGCCCCTTAACTCTTTGGGATTTTCTCTCTCTATCGCATCCATCGCCTCATCAACTAGCTTTCCAATTTCTGGTTGTTTCGCTTTAGATTGCAAGTAAGTCCATCTTGCTTCCTGCGGAACAAAGAATACATTTTCTGCTTTGTATTCATCCTTGTCTTCGGGGTCAGCTCCAGTTGCTTCGTCTGCTTTTAGTTTTGCATATAGTTCTTCAAAAGCATCAGAGATATATTTCAGGAAGATTAAACCTAAAACAATATGCTTGTATTCGGCAGCATCAATATTCTTACGGAGTTTGTCTGCTGCTTTCCAGAGTTGTTTCTCTAAAGGTTCTTCTTGCTTTAGCTGCACTTTCTTCGAGATTATTTTATCCTTCGACATTTCAATTTACAATAAAATGTCAATTTACAAATGAAAATGAAATTTTACAGAAGCCTTTTATTTATAGTAAAAGGCTACATTTCTAGAGATATTATTGAACTAAATTTTACATAATAAGCTCTACTTAAAATAAAAAAGAGATGAGATTAAGATTAATTAATTGAATCTAAATTGATGAAGGAAAGATTCTAATTAAACTTTCCGTTTGCCATTTATTCTTGTCTTGAAACACTTTTATTCGTTGAATTCGAAAACATAACTGTATAATGAAAAGGATTGAAAGGTTCTTTGAAACAACTCATAAAGAAGAAGTCTTGTAAAATGGGGACAGGAAATTCAAGTGGCCTTTTTTCTAAAGATATGATGGGTTGTTTATTATGCATACAATTTTGAATTTCTAGTTCAATTTCCTCTTTACATAATCTCCCTAAGTTTCCTTGGAAATAAAAGTTTTTAATCAAAGTTTGGTGAGCTTTTTCCATTTTTAAATCAATCAAATAAAAAATCTGACCAGGTGTTAATTTATGAACTAGGCCTTTAAAAAAAAGAAAGGTGGTTTGATCTATAATGGCTGGACCTTCTATGTGTTTTCTTATCTTACACTTGAAGTAATGAAGGATATCATTTAAAATCAACTCTTCCCATACTGAAGTTGCTTCATCAAGACTAACACTCCTGTTAAAGTCAATATCATTTACAAGAATGTTCCAAGGTAAAAATTGAATTAGGTCAGAAATAGTGATTATGTAATCGAGATCAGTTTTTGAGCTGTTGGCTGTCTTTTTTATTTCGTGAACCAAATCATAAGGATAATCACGTATTGCTAAAGTTACTAATACATCAGGTGGGTTTTCTTCAAAACTAAGTTGCAACTTAGTTTGAATATTGTATAGACATTCAAAATAAAAAGTATAATCTGGTTCTAAAATTTTGGCTAAGTCACCAATTGGATTATAATATTGCTTACCAAAGTTAAAATAGTTTGATTTTAAAAAATGCAGAATCAGACTTTCTTTAAATTCTATAAATACAGTCTCCTTTCTCTTATTGTGAAAAGAAGCTTCCACCAATGCATTCTTAACTTGCCTTATAGTATATTTCATACTGTAATCTAGTAGAAATAAAAATTAGAGCCAATTGGCTCTAATAATTTAATTACGAATTCCTGACTTTTCATTGTGCTAAAGTCAAGAGACAAAGAATACATTAAAAAGTTTGGAAACCATTTAAAGCAATTAAGGCTTCATAAGAAACTATCGCAGGAGGAACTAGCTTTTCGTTGTGGTTTTCCTTTGAGTCAAATAGGAAGATTTGAAAGAGGAGAGAGAAGTCCTACAATTAGTAGTTTACGAATACTGGCCCGAGCTTTGAAACTCCATATGAGGGATTTATTTGATTTTGATTAAATTATTGATTAGTGTAAAAGTTATCAACCTTTTTATTAACTTTTTTCAAGTTGTCTAAGATGATTCCTGTCAATTCTCTTAATGCTCTTAATTCTTTATCAGGAATATCAAAACTGATAATTGTATCTATCTCGTGTCGTAGTATTTCTTTTTGGATATAATTTGTGTCATTAAATAATATATGCTTAGGAATCTTTAAGCTGACTGCTAGCTTCTCCATAGTACTCTTCGTTGGTGCAGAAACATTTTTTTCATAGCGATTGATCTGAACATAATTAATACCCGACAAGGATGCTAGCTGTTTTTGAGATAATCCTAGTTGTCTTCGCTTCAACGCCAAAAATTCTCCAATCTTCATAATTGCAAATTAAGATTATTCGCTTTTTATAAAAAAAATAACACTCTGATTTTGATAAATTCAAAATTTCGTTAATTTTGAATTAACACATTCTAAGCGAAGAAATTAGCTCTTCAATCACCGTCCAAAGTTCTAAAAAGTATGTTCTGAACTCTAGCTATCATAGCTAGAGCGAGCATAGTTTTTTGGCTTTGGATGTGGAAACTTAAAAGCTAATATTATGCTTGAAATTGTAAAATTTCGCGTAAATGACTGCGAAACTAGAATTATAATTTTCTCCGGAAAAATTGTCGCACTTCCATCCAGGTATTTATATTACCTAACGTCCACTAAAGAAATTCACTTTACAAAGACCAGATCATTGTGCTTGTGTCTAACCAATTTCTATAGAAGAATAGCTATCAGAAATAATTCTAACTCATTACCAGAATTAGAATATCAATTCTTGAATTTAACATTTAATGATACACAAAGCATTCTTCAAAAAGATGTTAAACTTACTTCAGCCGTACATGGTTTTTTTAGATACTGTCGGAAAGAAGAAAAAATTCAATTCAAATTCAACGAAGATGACTTGTTGATTCATAAGTCGGAAAGTAATAGGTCGTAAAAATATAAAGATTAAGATTATGTTTACTTTCTATAAGTCGATGCTTAACGGCAGGCCGTTTTGTACAGTATTTAACAGCGAAGAAAAGATTGATGAAATTCTGTTGAGTTATTCTTTTTATCTTAACTCTGATTTAAGAATGAGTCCTAAATCAATTCCAAGTTACATAAAGGACTTGCACATATTTTTAGAGTTTTTGCACGAAGAAAAGTACTTGAGAGAATTTTTCAACAACCCTCTTTTCTTTACCAAAGTTACTTCGTATCACATTAATCAATTTTTGTTTGCTCTTAAGAATAAAGGTTATAAAGATTCAACGCTTCGATCTTGCGATGCAAGACTTCGACATTTTTTCAAATGGCTCTATTCATTTAAAAGTGAGGTAAAAATTAATATTGAAAGGCATCCATATGCTGACGGTAGATATAAGACACCTAATCCGAACAGAAGCCACAAAAAATTCATTATGGCTAATGAACTGATTGATTTTATTAATCATTCATTTAAGGACGAAAGGGATTGTGTGCTTGCGCATTTTATGTTTGATACAGGAGCAAGAATATCTGAGGCAGCACGTGTAAGACTATCACATCTTGTTGATCCTAATGATTTTCCAATCGAGTGTGAATACTTACCGCAAACAATTATAGGATCTAAAGGAAGAGGCGAAGTATTAAGAGTAAGAGAGTCATTATTAACGCGGGTTGTAGCAAACCGATTATGGCGGTACTGGAATAATTGTGTTAAACCAAATCTTTCCGCAAAAGAATTACGGCAAAGTGATCCATTAATTTTTCGAAATAGTATTGGCAATCCAATTGAACCTAAATCGATTACTGATAAATATTATCAGAAAAGTAAAAGCCTTATTAAGCTAGGAATTATAACGAGCACAATCACTCCTCATCGTTTGCGCCATGGATCTGCAGTTTCCATTATTAGAAGTGAACTTGGTAAAGATTTATTGGATAAACTAGTAATCGTAAAAAAAAATCATGGGCACATCAACATCAAGACCACAGAAATTTATGGAAATGCTTCTATTGATGTATTAATGCGACTGCGAGATGTTAACAAGGACAAGGAAATAAAAACTCGCGTTCAGGAAGCTGAAAACATTTTTAATAAAACAGATAAAATTAAGTACGATGGAAAATTCTAAAATTGATTACACTGCTGAAGGTAAATTCACAAGAGTATATGATTTGTTTGATAGTTATTCAAAGTTGCATCGCAAGAGAATGAGGAAAAAATATATGACTGTATTTAGATCATTCGTAGATTTTGTGAAATTTCATAGCACTGAATTGGGATATAATTCTTCCGATGAATTCGAACTGCAATTACATTTAAATGAACACATTTCAATTCAGTTTAAAGAATACCTATTAAAAAGTAAATTAAAAGACAAAACATGCTATACCAAACTAAATGTTCTTAACACGATTTTAAAGTATGCAGTTAATTCTGGCTCTGTTTCTAATAAAAGTTTCATTTATGCCGTTATCAATTATAGCGATGATGGTAAAGGAAGAATTCTGCCATACTCTGATTTTGAATACGAAAAAATCAATGAATTTTTATTGTTAGAAAGAATATTTATCAATCGACTACTCAAAAATATTCCAACCTACATTAAAAGAAATGTAGGTGTATGCCCGGTTGAAGAAAAAGCTAAGTTCGGAAAAAAAGCAAGAGGTTTTGGGTCCATAGAAAATTGCATTTATTACTTTGAAAATACCCTGAACTGTATACCACTTGGAAGTACACAAGAAAACAAGAAACTTCATCCTACTTTTCTTAATTCCATTTCAAATATGCATGGTGGCTTAGACCAATTTTACAGGCGATTGGGTGTTACCCATTTGGTCGATGAGAAAATAGTAGGTGTTCTGTTAATGGAATTTGCAATATTAACAGGTTTGAATCCATGCTCGTTGTATAGCTTGAAGATAGATTGCTTGCAAGATAAAAATCAACTAACCGGAAGCCCCGCTATTCAATTCGAAAAACTAAGAAGCAAAGGATCGGGAACACTTTACTTGAATCAGAAAGATGATAATTTAGCTGTCAGTGATCTGAAACAAAAAGAGTATGCTTCTATAAAGCGAATCTTTAATGATGTTATTAAATTAACATCAACTTTCAGAGGTAAGGCAAGACCAAATGAAAGAGATTTACTTTTCATATATGAATCTTCTGGACCGTCAACTTATTCTGAAGTTCGAGGTTTTGATGATAAGAAATTTTGGGCATTAACTTCCTATTTTGTAAAGAAGCACAAATTATTGAACGAAAAAGGAGATAAAATTAAATTAAACCTCGTAAGATTTAGAACAACTCATCTGAACAAGTTATTTATTGAAGGTAGAGATATTTGTGAAATTCAGACAAGAGCAAATCATTCCAGCATTCAGCAGACAGTTAATTATAAGCATAGGCATAATATTGAACCTAAACTAATTGATGATGATACAAAGTTGTTAACCAATATTTATAAATTTAATGTTGAACTTAAATCAAATAACTATGATCCTAACTCGAAAAATGAAGTATATGAAAGTGTCTATTGCAATTGTAAAAATATCTATGATCCACCGGATGAAGTTAAGAAACTAAAAGTTTACAAAGAAGGACAGCCATGTACTTGGTTTAACATGTGTTTTTTTTGCAAAAATTTAATTATTACAAAGTTACATCTTCCCAGGATCTTTGCGTATTACTATCAAATAACCAATTCCCAAGCCTTTTTGAAAGGAGAACTTCCCAATAATCATCTTTACAGAAGAATTGTATCCATAATAGAATCTATCATGGAACCAAGTCAATCTGGCTTTGATAAAGAAGTTATTGATGATGCCCTTTCTAAAGCTAAAGTAGTTTATAGCGATCAAATCGATCAAAATGTTTACGTGCCATCAAAATTATAACCTATGAAAAAAGCTAATTCAAATTACGCACTCGTTGGTAAAGTTGAAGCTAATTTCAGCATAGAAAGTGTTACCATTGGACTATCTAAATTTGCTGATGATACGTGGGATTTTTTTGACCCGAATCTTGAGCGACACAATAGTGAGGAAGGTTGTAAATTGCGAATTGAGTGGACAAAATTTAGCAACGTATTAGAGCCCTTAGTTATTCTTCAACTAAAGGTCTTGACATACTGCTATTACAATGGTATTACTGTTCGCAAAATTCGGACAAAAAGGAAATCTATCAAAGCATATACTTTTTGTCAAAATTGTAAAAACATTATTAATCTTTTTATTTCAGTATATAAAAAAAGAGCTGATCATGGACATAATTCAAATTCATCAATAGCAGATGTCAATGCAAAAGATATTCAGCTCGGATTAAATAATTATAATTTTGCAAACACAAATGCTATTAAAGAACTTCTTTTGCTTTTGTGTCAGCCTCAAGTTAAAGAACAAATAGAAAAAATAACTAACAAATCATTTGATACTGCTTGGACTGAATATGATGTGCAACAATTCACCATTCCAGCACACAAGCCAAAAAAAGGTAAGTACAAAGATGGTACTGTGATTACAGAAGATTTAGTTACTTTCTTAATCACAACATCATCAAGTGATGTTAAATCTTTATTGCAACGAATGAAGATAAACACATTTGATGAAATGAAGTATGTCACAACTGATACCATTAATTTTCCTATTGAAATAGATCTCTTAAGTGCTTTCAATGATTATAAAGATTATAGGATATTTAATCTTGAACAAATGAAAAAAAGAGGAAGGAGAGATCGATTAAGTATATCTAGTAAAATTTCAAAAAAATTTAGAGCTAAATATAACATTAGTATAAATAAATTTAAAGAAGAATTAGAAAGAATTCAATTAGGTGCTCGATATCTAGTCATGCAATTTACAGGAGCAAGATATAGTGAGGTGATTTCTTTTAAAAATGGTTGTGTAAACTTAAAAAATGGAAATTATTTTATTAAAGGTACTTTGATTAAAAATGTAAGCGATAGAGCTATTACTGGAACTGATTACTGGATAGCTATTCCTATTGTTCGTGACGCTATTCGTGTACTTGAAATGATTACAACTTACACTCTCCATGATTATTTATTCGCCCCAAATCACGCTGTTGTACTAAATGTAAAAAGTCGTCCTTTAGCAAATAATGCATTAAATGGTATGCTAAACAACTATCTTTGTAAAATTGATTTACTTAGAAAGTATACACGTATAAAAGAGATTAGCAAGTCTAAATTTGGTAAGAGACTAATAAAATCTGTTAAACCTGAATATCAACTCTCATCACATAGAATTAGGCATACGTTGGCTAATCAATTTCTTAAACACCGCGCTAATCTTGTTGTTATATCCTATCATTTCAAACACTCATATTTAGCAGCAAAGATGTACAACATACCTAACGAGACTACTCTCGGCTATGGTAATATTGCAAATGAGATATTTACAAGTCCTGTTTACAACGCAGAGGTAAAAAGAGAAATGACAGAATCTATTTATTCTCCAAACGCAGTAATAGTTGGCGAAGGTGCCCAGAAGTTTATAAAATCTAGAACTGAATTTTTCGCAGGAGAAATAAGCAAAGGCAAAACAGAAAAGGAGATAATGAACAATCTTTTAAAAAGAGATCTTCCTTTTGCAGATGTAGGTCTTGGTCTATGTGGCGGAAAAAATACATTTAGTAACGATGAAGGAGTTGAAGTTCAGCCTCCATGTATTGGTCAATTGCAGTGTAATCCCTTACGTTGTAAAAATGCAATTATTCCGGAGTATAAAATTGAACATTGGATAGCTCATAGAAATATGAATCAAAAAATGTTAGATAGTGGGAAATTTTCACATGCAACAGATTATCTAAAGAGACAAATAAACGAGGCAAATCAGGTACTTGCAATGTTAGGATTCAATGGAAATTCCTAGAATTATTCTAGAATCAGGGGGAAATCAGGAAAATTGGTGTCCAGAGCATGATCTCTATGTTGGTACCGTTCAAAAAGAATTTTATGATAGTACGCAGTTAATATGGTGGCAAACAAATGTTAAGATTAGAAGAGTTCTTAATGAAATTGAAAATGAAATCAAATCTGCAATAAAACTAGGACTGGTTATAAGCGACAAAAAACTTTCCTATGTAGAATTATCAAAAAGAACTGAATTAACTAGAGTAACGCTTACGCATAAAGATAGAAAAGAATGGATAAATTCAAGGCGTAAAAGTATTTTAAAACAACTTGTTAAGAAAGATGAAAAGAAAATTAATAATGAACTATCCAAGTTAAAAAATGAAAACAAAGATCTTAAAAGGAGACTTTCACTTCAAAGAGATGAATCTATTCGATTACTAGAACGAATTGCTAAGCTGAATGAAGAAATTAATATCTTGAGAGGAAACAATATGAAAAAGAATAGGTGAAATAAAAATCAATATTTATTCACTTAACAGATTAATTCAAATATCATCTCGATCGAATATTACTGTGTATTCTTTTGTTCCAATATATTCTCTACCATTCATATCCTTTTTCGCTAAGGTAAGTTGATAAACTGAATGCAAAGAATTTGACTCTAAACTAAAAAAAGTAAAAGTTAGAGACTTATTTGAATCGTTGTAAAAAAAATCTCGAATTGAGTACTTATGTTCTGAGGGAAGCACGTCTTTTATATACACATTATTGTTCATTATTTCAATTTTTATAACGCTATTATCTTCACCAGGGAATTTTGAAATTTTAGTCCATTTACCATTTATAATTCCAACATCATGAATCTTATGAACAGAACTTTCAATTGAATTTAGCTTCGCCTTTGTTTCGCTTAAATCATGCCTAGCTTGTAAAAGCTGAGATTTATTTCGCTCTAGTTCATTTATTTTTTCTTCCTCATTAGCAATTAGCATTTCTAATGTTTCAGTTCTTTTTTGGTATTCCTCTTTTAAGCTTAAGTATTTATTTAATGAAACTTTACCATTTTTAAGCATACGAATATCGAGAGATTCCCCTGCTTTAAATACTAGATTTTGAATAAACCTTATTTTTAATTTAAGCATTGGGCTTACAAAAATAGTATACACAAGTGCAGAATAAAGCGGGAATAAAAGTGAATAATCTCTATTAATGTGCGATCCAACAAATTCAATTAATCCTTGATAATCGTTAGTAGAATCATACCAAATTAGAGAAATTGTTATTTCCCAATTCCAATAAACCCAAGAAAAAAGAAATGAAAGAATAAATGGATTACTAAATCTTTCTTTCAAATTATCGAATGCCTGTTGTATTCTATCCATGATTGAATTAAACTTTTTAAACACAAGCTATACGAAATAACTAAGTAAATAACTATTTCAAAGTTAGAATGGTTAAAGTTAATACTTAATAACAAAGTCAGATGATATAAAAATTCAAAATTCTTCGAGACCAGAATATCCCAAATTATAGAGATAAAAATAATTCTAAGTTCAACTAATAAGTGCAACACAAGGAGTTAAAAAGGAAAATTACTATCATGGCTAATTTTAAAAATTCTGTTTCATTTGGCATTAAACTAAAAGTTATCAACAATTCCACAAAAGAAAAAAGAACCAAAAAAGAAAAGATACAACTATAACTACGGACTATACATTTATTAATTATAGATAAAAAGGAAAAAGTCTGCCGAGCGTTGGTATAACTGGCACGATAACATTCCATCGGCCACATAAAATTGAAACAACGCATGGCATGGTGGCAAAGCCATGTTTTCTACTTCGGCAGGGTTCCATGCGCTAACAATATGCCTTCTCGAATCGGGTTTCGTTTTTATTTGTTGCAGCACCTGACTTATCTGGTCGATGTGCCGCCCATTTGGTGCTGGCCAGCTTCGCCATTGCGAACCATACACTGGCCCTAAGTTTCCGTTTTCATCGGCCCATTCGTTCCAGATGGTTACGCCATGATCGTTCAAATATTTGATGTTTGTATCTCCTTTTAAAAACCACAACAATTCGTAGATAATAGATTTTAAATGAAGTTTTTTAGTTGTTACCAACGGAAAGCCTTCCTGAAGATTAAACCGCATTTGTTTGCCAAAAAGTGAAAGTGTTCCGGTTCCGGTTCTGTCGGTTTTACGAGTTCCTGTTTCCAGAATTTCAAGCATTAAATCGTGGTATTGTTTCATAGTAGTGGTTACACAAAAATAAACTTTACCTGCGCTTTAAAAAACAAAAACCACCCAATGATGGGTGGTTTAAGCCTTATATTTCTATGGGCAGATTAATTCTTTGGAACATTGGTGGTAAACGTGTTATCGCCAACGGTGTAGGTTACTGAGCGATCGCACGCTCCATCGCCATAGTTGATGGTGATTGGTTTGCCATTTACTGTAAACACTTTTACTCCATCCAAAGGGAAACGAAACTCGCAACTGCGTTTGAACACGATAGTTTCTTCTACCGACATGGTGTATTCTCTTCCATTTCGGGTAACTCCACTTGCAGAACTTCCATCTAAAATTCTTAATTCATCGTCTGCATAAGTAGCTGTGTTATTTCTAAACCACTGGCGGGTAATATCAGCATCTCTTTCCGCAATTCTTCCATCAGGGAAAGTTGCCTTACCACCTACTAATGTAATGTTGAATTTAGGAGATGTTTCATTGCTTTCGGTAACGTTAGTTAATGTACGAGTACCTTCTAACTGAATACCATTGATAAAATAATCCTCAGTTGTTAAAGTAACTGTAGAACCTGGCTGAAATCTTCTGCCGTTGTACACGATGTTGATTTTGCCAGAGCGTACATTACCCCGGTTATCCGTACAACCTGTTCCGAAATCAATAACAATAGTTCCTTTAGGGCTACTAGGTGTTGAGTTAGCACCTATCATAACGGTAACAGTTGCACATACAAAGCGCGAATCTTCTACTGTAATAGTTGCCGATGTGCGAGCCAAATCCGAACCATCTGCATTGTCGTCTGCTTCTAAAGCTACGGTTGATAAATCATCTGCATCTTCAAAATAAGAATCGGTTAGGGCATCTTCCGAAATGTCTTGTGCATCTTTTAACGTAATGCGGTCTTCTTCCGAACAAGCTACAACACTCAATGCGAAAAGTGTGGCGAGAGCGATTTTCTGGAGTTTCATAAGATTTATTTGTTAATTGGTTATCGTTTTTAACTGAACTATAGATAATGTTGTGTTGAAAAGGTTTAAACGAGGTTTGAAATTTTTTTATTATGAAGCATTTTAATTTATTAAAATTAGCTTTCTGCTGTTTTTTTGCGGTTTTACTGGCATTTCCAGTTTTTGCGCAACTTAAAATTGCTAAGTTGAAATACCAAGGCGGAGGCGATTGGTATGCTAACAAAACTGCGTTACCCAATTTAATTGCATTTTGTAACAGAGAGCTAAACATGAACCTGGCCCCGCAAGAAGAAATTGTTGAGGCAGGCAGTTCAGATATTTTTCTATATCCTTACGTTTACATGACAGGCCACGGCAATGTTGTGTTTAACGAAAGCGAAGCCTCTAATTTACGCAGATATGTGTTGGGGGGTGGCTTTTTACATATTGATGATAACTATGGAATGGATAAATTTATCAGAATAGAGCTGAAGAAAATTTTTCCTGATGCAGAATTAACCGAAGTACCATTTGATCATCCGGTGTATAAACAGAAGTTTAAATTTGCGAATGGTTTACCCAAAATACACGAACACGATGGTAAACCTGCGCAAGGCCTAGGCATTTTTTACGAAGGCCGATTGGTAATTTATTACAGCTACGAAAGCGATTTAGGCAACGGATGGGAAGACCAACGCATACACAACGACCCCGAAGCTAAACGGTTAGAAGCATTCAAGATGGGTGCAAATTTAATTGCTTACTGTATGACAAATTTTTAAGGTGATTTTTTCATTTCTATTACCTTAATAAAAAAAGGCTGTCGATGAAGACAGCCTTTTTTATTGTGTATATTGAAATGTTTATTCGAACAAAGCAGCCCATGTTTTAGCAACACGAATGCCGTCTATATCAGCATTTACTGCATTAGTTCCTTGTCTTAAATAAAACCTAGCAATGTTGGCTAAATCTGCGGCTGCACCTACTTGAGATGCATCTGCTGTTGGTTCTGTTGTAAGGTTCGTAGCTGGATTTACCCACATTTTCATAACATCATTAGTTGTTCCATCTACAATTTGGTAACTAACTACAATAAGTTTAGTATCGTTTAAAGCAAGATCACCCGCAATAAATGCAGTTGTTGAATTTGATGAGGTTGCTCTCAAACCTAAGTTATAGGTATCCGCAGCAGAACCAGCTTTAATTGAAACTCTACCCGAGAAATTTGTAGTGCTGTTATCCGGCAAAAAGCCTGCGAGATGATCTCCTGTTGTACTTGAATTTGCACTTAAACTTGCTGTACTTGTTACTTTTACTAAAAACGCAATGTACACAGTACCGCTCGTTCTAGGCGCAAATTGTGTATATGCATCTTCTGCACTGCCAGGAATCATTCTAACGCTATTACCAGAATTAGGTGTATAACCAGTGTAGGATAAACTTCCTGAAACAACTTGTAATGGGTTGCTTGTTCCACTAAAATTAACCCATTTGTCACCGCTAACATTAGCTCCACCTGCTACTGAAGTTAACTGACCAACAGAATAAGCAAAATTTTCTGTAACCAATAAATCTGCTTCTGCATTACCTGCTTCTGTTCCTGCTACTGAGACTGATTGGGTTGGAGATCCTAAAGAACGAAGTGTAATAGTTCCGTTAATAGGCTGATTAAATCCTGTTGTTGGCGCAAAGCGAACATAAACTGTTGTTGGAGAACCTAAATTAGCAGCAGGTACTGTTGCAGTTGGCGCAAAGCCTGAACCAGATGTAAGCGATACTTGAAAATTAGCAGATGCTGTTATTACTACATCGCGCATGGGTGTTGCGCCTGCTTGTGTTCCACTTACAGTTAATGTCTGCTCAGCAGATACTGCTGCATTATTTACAGAACCAAAATTTGAGATAGCGTGTAAGAAGTTTATAGTACCTAATGGACTGTTGGCAAAAATATCTTCTGCCACCATAGGAATGATTTGCGCACCATTAAAATCAGAGGCAATACCCACAATTGAACCCACTCCGTAAGGCATGATGACATTACTAAATGGAGCACCCGATTCTGTTCTAACTGTTGAAGTAGTACTTCCATCGCTTATCGTTCTGCTTCCACTTAGTGTTAGGGTTCCATTAGCATCTACAAAACCAACATTATTTACACGAACCAACATACCTTCATACAAACCTTGATTAAATTCAACCAGTGTAACAACTTCTGGTGTTGGCAAGGTGTTGTTTTCGTCTACAAGAATTGCTCTCGCATTAGGCGTGTTTTCAACTTGTAACAAACCATTAAAGGTAGTAAAACGAGCGCCAAACAATTGAATGGTGATTTCATCTCCACGTTTAATAGCATTGTTGTTAGCAGCGCTGAAACGAATTGCAATGCCGGCAGTTGCATCTTGAATAAAGATGTTGTTATTATTTACCTGAGGATTGCTAGAAGTAACAATACCTTGAATCTTGGCAGAGGTAACAATGTTTTGTTGACCAGAACCTCCATACATAGCACGCAAGTCTGCAATGGTCATCACTGCATCGTCATCCTTTATAGAATGTGTATAAGATGAACTTGTTCCGTTTTGGTAAGTAACAACACCTGTAGAGGCTGTCATTGCAAATGTAATATCTCTTGCTGCATTTACTTCTGTGTTTTCAATCGGAATAATTTTAAAGCTAGCGGTAGTTACTCCATTTGCAACGGCAATGGTTACTTTATTATTGACTGCAGCAGGTTCGGTTGTATAATGGGTACCGTAAGTAGCTGTGGTAGAAGTTAAAGTCAATTCTAAAGTTCCAGAGCCGGTAGTCTGTGGAGCAAGATTTACAGTTACGGTTGCACCTGCAGTTTCTAATTCTAAAGCACTGCCTTCGGCTACAGCGAAAGTTGCTGCAGAAGGTGTCTCATCATCAGTAATAGTAAATGTATGTGTAAGGTTTGTTCCTTTATTAACACCACCTGTAGCTGTTTCAATGGTAAAATTGATAACGCGAGCTGCATTTACATCATCGTTATTTATTGGAATAACTTTAAAAGATTTATTCGCATCTCCAAAAGCTACTGCAATTGTAATTTTCCCATCAACTGCCGCAGGTTGTGTTGTGAAATGTGTACCATAGGTTGCGTTGGTAGATGCAAGGTTAACTATTATTTGTCCTGCTCCTGCTGCATTGTTGGTTAATGGTAAAGTTACATCCAAACCTGCTGCAGTTCCTTCTGCCACACTGCTTGATGAATTGGCAAAATTAACGGCTGTAGGGCCTTCATCATCTGTTAAAGTAACTTCTAATGATGCTTGAGTTCCGGCTTCGAGCGGACCATCAAAGTTACCTAATGTGAAAGTAATTTTTCTTACATCTTCATTAATTTGATTGTTATTTACAGGTGTGAAACGGAATTGTGCCGAAGTTTGTCCCTTCGTTACGCTTACGGCTATATTACCGGATGAACCATTTGGATTGGTTGTATAATCTGTTGCATAAGCTACGTTAGTGTTCTCGATGGCAATTTCAAAAGTTGCATCGGCTTGTGCAGCCTCTGCAAAATTTACTGTATAAGTTTGTTCTGTTGCAGACTCGCTTACAGTAACTGCGGTAGTAGAAAATTGAACGGCAACAGATTTTGCGGTTGTTTCTTCATTATCATCGCATGATGCAATGAAACCAACTGAGGCAAGCAAGATAGCAAGCTTTGTTGCCGTGCTTTTAATTTGTTTTGTTAGATTCATGATTGGTTGTTTAAATTTATTGTTGTACAATATCCGAAGCTGCCATAGGTATTAACTGTGCTGTTGTAAACGTGCTGGCAATTCCTGTTATGGTAACTGTTCCTTGTGGCGCAACAGTCGATGAAAAAGGTGCATAACTTTCAACCCTTAATGTTGCTGTAACACTACCATCCGAAATGGTATTATTCCCACTCAAGGTTTTGGTACCATCAGCTGTTGTAATGGTTAAACCTGTTATTCGTACACGTTGAGATTGAAATTGATTACTGTTCAATTGTGCCAATGTAATCGTAACAGGTGCGGGTAATGGTTCAGTACCAAGCTTTACTATTTTATTATGTGGCAGTGTGGCAGTGCCGTCTCCTAATTGTATCAAACCATTAAAAGCTGTAAGGGTAACTCCAGATAAAGGTAAGCGCACTCTTTCTCCGGGCAAAAGTTTGTTAGGGTCGGTTGTATTGTTTGCATTGAAGCGCAACACTATACCACCGGTTTCATCTTGAATGAAAACATTTTTAGCGGTAACATTATCATTGGTGCTTGTAACAACTCCTTCAATAAACTTACTAACTGATAATGTTTGCGCAGCACCTGTGTATAATGCTCTTACTTGTGCAATGGTTAATTGATTGGCATCAAGCTGTCGCTTATTTATGGAAAGTGTATGTACTAAGGCAAGTGGTTGTGCCAATGTTAGCCCACTACCTGTTACAGAACTAATCTCAAAAATAACTTGACGTGTAATTTCTGTTCCAACGGTCGGATATACGAAAAAACCAGGTTGTTCAGTTTCAGGATCAATCGTTAGTACAATCTCATTGTTAATTGGTTCCGGTTCAGTAGTGTAGTCAACACCATATTCTATATTACCAACCTCAGTTAAAGTTATGCGAACCTCTACACTTTCAGTTAAGTTAACATTAGCTGCCACTCCAACTTTGGCGCCAGTTGAATTAGTTTCTTGCAGAAAGGTAAAGGTAGATTCAAAACCGAGGGATGGTTTAATGGAAAAACCATTATCATCATCGCTACAAGAAAATATTCCAAAGGATAGAACTAAAATGAATAATAACTTCTTCATCACTTTACTTTATTTTATTTTGATAGTGAAATCATCGATACGCCAATTTGAAGAACTTGAGGTTGTACCCCCTTGGAATTGAATTGCGAGGTAAATTTGTTCATCTCCTATATCAGTAAGATTTGATTTAACCAAAGTCCATGCTCTGCTTCCTGCTGATGGCAATTGAGCTGCAAATCCGGGAACTTCAGTCCAAGTTACTCCATCAGCTTCAGGATTTCCTGTTCCGGAATAATTGCTACTGTACTTTAACCTGATTTGTCCAGCTCCTGAAAATCTAGAATAAACTTGCATATTGATTATCATTTCACTGAAATCAGTACCATCCAATGGATTGTTGAGAATCAAGTAAGAATTTGATACGCCTGCACCTTTACCGAATGCATTGGCTTCTACTGCTTTCGTGCTTTCATTTGGAAAACCGAAATCAGTGCATGCCCATAACGTTGCAGCCATAGAACCGGGAACAATTCTTTCTGTGAAAGCAGCTGGCGCTCCACTACAATCATTAAAATTTTGATCCACTAAAGGAGGTTCTGCTACATAAAATTTAAAAGTGTTTTGGCCAGAAGAACGGATTGAATTTGAAAATTGATCAATTGTAAATGTATATTCATAATCATTCACTTCAACCACTCCATCATTTAAAGGAGTTATTGTAAAAAATGTTGTTGTTTCACCTTCTGGTATAGTCAAAGTAATTATACCTTGCTGCAATTGAGGTGGATTGGTTACATAAGAGAAACCATAACCGGCACCATTGCCTGCTACTTTAATATTTACCTGAGACTCTCTGGCTAATACACGGGATGTAACTAAATCTACGCGAAAGGGTGTGCCAGCTGTGCCAGGTGCAGGTTCTGTGGTTGAGCCTGCCAAGCTTGGATAAAAAGTTACAGTAGCTGCTTCATAATCTTCTTCCGTACAACCCAGTACAAACAAGATGAAAATTGAACAATAAGTTAGTAAGCGCATGTATCTTCTAATTAAAATAAACTGTAAAATTTGCATTGAAATTAATTGGGAAACCGTATGCTTCTTGTACACCAAACTGTTCATCAGATCTGCGGATAAATGTGTCGTTTAACACATTATGTACGTTCGCACTAACACGAGAACGGAATTCTCCAAAATTGAAATAATAACCAGCATAAATATCAAGTATACCATAGTCAGGTAACTTTCTTACAGGTTTGATTACTTCTGAAGTGCGTTGAGCAGGATCGAAAGACTCGTATAAGTCCGCAAAGTAATTATAACGGAAACCGAAATAACTGTTGCGTGAACGCTTAAAATGCATACCAATAAATGCTGTTGTTTGTGCTGAGTTTCCAACTTTTAAATTTTTGACGTTCACTGATTGTACAACAACCTCTGTTCCTTGGTCGTCTGTAGAAATCAATTGTACATTGTTTTTCCAGCGCCAATCTCCAGTGGAAGCCATAGCCGTAATTTCTAATCCTGGTATTACTTCAAATCGAGCGTCTAATTCCAAACCTTTATGTAAAGCAGCAATTCCATTCAATGCTTGTCTTCTGCCTGTTCGTTCATCTATAAAAGCATCGTTAGATAAAACTCTGTCTTTCCACTCAGTATAATAGGCATTAAAGTTTACTCGCAAGCGAGAAGTTCTGTAACTGTATCCCAGTTCTGCAGAATGAATGGTTTCATTCTTCAATCCATCTAAATATTCATTACCATAACGAGAATCAATAAAAGCATTGCGTAAAAATGGTGCTCTGGTAAAACGGCCACCATTTACAAAGACGTTGTGTCTACCGGTTATTCTGTAATTGACGCCTGCCTTTGCATTGTAATTATTAAAGACTCTAACATCAGATTCGCCTAAAGAATTAGTAATGTATTCCGGGTCACCGCTCCACATGTTACCCACACGCGACATCTGAATGCGAGAGGTATTCGCAGAAATAAATATGTCGAACTGATTGATTGTTTTTTCTACTTGCGCGAATAGAGAACCCCAACGCACTTTGCCATCGTAATCATATCTGATTTTATCTCCTTTAAAGGCAACTCTATTGGGTGTAAGTAAATTGTTATCAAAGTTACTGAATCTGTCTAAGTAAAAACTTCCTCCTAATAAATCATGTACTTTAGCATAGTGACCAGCACGATAATCTCTAAGATCTAATCCAAAAACCAAATTAGTTGAAGTATTGATTTGATAATTAGCGTTTGTAATTATACCATACCAGTTGTGGTTGTTATAACGTGCCTCTATAATATTTCTCGATTGAGCTCCTGTTATGCTTTGACCAAACATACCAAACGGATTGGTTACTGTTTGTATATTAGCCAGGTTTTCACCTTTCAATTTTTCAAAATCTATTAATCCTTCATTGGTAATGTCATCATTGGGATCATTTAAGTTGCTCTGATTAGTGGTTACTCCTGTTGCCACTGTGCCATACACACGAGCAATTGAAGCATAAGCAGAAGTTGTTACCGAAAGTTTATCAGATACATTCCACAAATGCATCAAAGTGATTTGAGGTTTGTGAGCGTAATTTTGTGATGAATTATATAGTTCACCGTTATAATACCCTATCGATGGATTGTGCAAGTAATTGTCATATTGCTCATAGGCCTTGGTGTTAGTGTTGAATGCTCTACCACGGTTTGCCGGAGCGCCAAAAGTGGTAAATAATAATGTGTGTTTATCATTTATTTCCTTCGAAACCGTTAAGAAATAGGACCAAGCATCTACAAAAGTACCCGGACGAATGCCTTCTCCGTTGCTTCTGGAACCTTGAAAAGAAACTGACCAGCCTCCTTTCAATTCACCACTATGTAATGTGAAACGATATCTGTTTCTAAAGGAACCATTTCCGAAAATCACTTCCGCTCTCCCACCCTTTCTTCTTTCTGAAGGATCGGTAACAATATTCATGGTTCCACCCACAGAGTTAACGGCAAGTTTGGATGCACCTAATCCTCTTTGCACTTGCATGTTGCGTGTTACTTCACTTAACCCTGCAAAGTTGCTCCAATACATAATGCCATTTTCCATGTCATTCATGGGCACACCATTAATCATGAACAAAACTTCTTCTTGTCCGAAGCCTCTTATGTTAACATACGCATCTCCGAAAGCGCCATCGCCTTGGGTTGCATAAATACCCGGAGTAGAATTTAACAATTCAGGTAGTTGCATGGCACCTAATTGTTCTGCTATTTCTATTGAACCTAGGTTAGCAACTGCAACAGGTGTTTTGCGATCCTCTACTACATTAGCGAAAACTTCGATTTCATTTAAACCGATTGCATTTGATGTTAAGGTTAACTCACCTAAATCTTTGTTTTGACCTACCTCAAGTGAAACAGATTCAACAACATCTTCATATCCGATGTATTTGATTCTAATTTGATAAGCTCCTGCCGGAATGTTTTTGATGGTGAATTTTCCATCTAAATCTGTGATACCTCCTAATGTTGTTTTTTCAACAATGATAGTCGCTCCAATTAAGGCTTCTTTTGTTTCGTTATCAGTAATTTTACCAGATAAAGTTGCATTTTGTGAAAAAGATGCAAAAGAAATCAGCGCACAGAACAATAGTACTGATACTTTCATGCTATAGTGGTTGGTTGTTTTAAGCGGGTACAAATATATTATTTACAGCTCATTAAATATCTTTCTAATGTTACAAAATCGTTAACTTTACAAGTATTTGTTGAATCTTTAAAAGTAAAACTTGATTTTTGCTGCGTGAATAGAATTATCTCTCTCTTAATTTATTACTCTTTTTTGGTATTCAATCAAACATTTGCACAAACCAATATCCTTGGCTTCTATAATGTTGAGAATTTATTTGATACAGAAGATGATCCCTTAATCAACGATGCGGAATTTTTACCAACTGGTGCTAATCAATGGACAACAGAAAGGTATTTTATTAAGTTACAAAACATGAGTAGTGTTTTAAAAGGAGTTAATGCCGATGTTATAGGATTAGCAGAAGTTGAAAATAGAAAAGTATTGGAGGATTTAGTGCAGCATCCTAACCTTATAGCTAAACGTTATCAAATCATTCATTTTGATATGGATGATGGCCGCGGTATTGATGTGGCTATGTTGTATAAACCTAATGTTTTTAAACCATTTAAAATCGTTAAACTTCCAATTCAAGATCCGAACGAGCCTCGCTTCAAAACAAGAGATATTCTATGGGTAAAGGGTTTGTTTCAAGGCGATACTCTTCATTTTATTGTAAACCATTGGCCATCGCGTAGTGGTGGTGGCAAAGAAGATAAAAGATTGTTAGCTGCTCAGGTATTAAGAAGGGCTATTGATTCTGTAATGGTTATCAATCCCAACTCAAAAATGGTAATGGTAGGAGATTTTAATGACGATCCAAATAACAAGAGCATCAAAAAAATTCTTTGTGCAGAAAACGAAAAGCGAGAGGAAATATTAGTTAATGCATCTGAACCAACCTTTAAAAAAGGTTATGGTACGTTATATTATAATGGTATCTGGAATTTATTCGACCAAATCATCATCAGTAAAAACCTAGAGCAAGGTGTTCAACATTATGTTCCATCATCATTTACGGTTTATGTAACACCCGAAATGCTAGAAAAAGAAGGTCGCTATGCTGGTGCTCCACGAAGAACTTTTAGGTCTGGACAATTCGATGAAAATGGTTTCAGCGACCATCTACCTGTTTATATCAAAATAACCAAACAATAATTTTTTTAATCCATGCGATTGATTCATCTAGCGATAACTTCATTGTTTTTATTTGCTTGTCAAGAACAAATTCAAGAACAAGGAACTCCACAACCGCCTGTTAATAATAATCCAGATCAAGATAACTCTGGAACACCAGTAAGTGGTAAATATGCCAATTGTTTAAATGTGTTAGATAATACTACATTTGATATTGTAACTTGGAACATAGAGCAATTTTCAACTACCAATACTAATCTTACTTTGCTAGCTGAAATGATTATTGCCATGGATGCCGATGTAATTGGAGTTCAAGAAATTAATTCGAGAAATGCTTTTGATGCTTTGCTTACCTCATTACCAAGTTATAGCGGAAAACTATACCTGAACGGTAGTTTAGGACAAGGTTACATTTACAAAAACAGTGAGATAACTAACCTAACAGATCTGACATTATGGTTTGTTGGAGAGACTAGCCCTTTTCCGCGTCCACTTGTGGTAACAACGGCTACGCATACCAGTGGCAAGCAAGTAATGTTAGTGAACGTGCATTTAAAATGCTGTGATGATGGTATCGCTCGCAGAAGAGAAGCCAGCACCAGATTAAAATCATTTATCGATACTAATTTTAGTACAACCCCCATTGTAGTGTTAGGTGATTTTAATGATGAGATTGATGAGCCTGTATCTGATAATGTTTTTCAAAATTTAATAGCGGATAGCAACAATTATGCTTTTGCAGACATGAGCATTGCAACAGGTTCAAATGCATATTGGAGTTATCCGAGCTACCCGAGCCATATTGATCATCATTTAATTTCTAATGAGTTGTTCGCAAGCAAAAATGCAGTAAAGACCATCCGTTTCGAGTTTTGCGATAGCCGTTATTCAAACGAAATTTCAGACCACCGCCCGGTTCTTCTACAATTAAAGTAATCGGAATCGAGTTATAAAAAATTGAAAATAAGACAGTTATAAATAATTGTCTTATTTTTTTGATTCTATCAACTAAACTTTTAGTTTTAACTATCAATTTAGTTATGAGAGAATTAACCAAAGCAGAGGACCAGGTAATGCAAGTTTTATGGAAGCTTGAAAAAGCTTTTGTAAAAGACATCATTGAACAATTACCTGAACCTAAGCCTGCTTACAATACGGTATCAACCATCATTCGTATTTTAGAAAATAAAGGATTTGTCGATCATACATCATACGGTAAGACTTACGAGTACTATCCGATTGTATCGAAAGAATCTTATTCTAAATTTACTGTACTAAATGTGCTGCAAAATTACTTCGGGGGCTCCATGCAAAACCTAGTATCATTTTTCGCCAAAAGTGAAAATCTGTCTTTGCAAGAAATAGAAGCCTTACAAAAAGAGTTATCGAACTTAAAAAAGGAAAATCATGATGAAGGCCATTAATTTTTTCTTAGAAGTAAGTTTCTTACAAGCTATACTAATTTTAGTTTATTACTTATTGTTTAGTAATCAAACAGATTTTAAATGGAGTAGAAAGTTTCTTTTACTAACTGTTTTATTTTCTTGGGTGATTCCACTCTTACAGTTCGACCTTTTCTTTACTCAACAAGCCATTATCACATTCCCCGATAACATTAAAACATATTGGCTTGCTGATACCGAAATTGAAGCCCAAACTTTAAATCGAAATGGTTTCAGCTTTATTGTGTACATGCAAATCATCTATCTTTCGATAACAGGACTTTTAACTTTTCTTTTATTGAAACAAATGCTAAACCTCTTAGCATTACGAAACACAGCAAATCGCATTTTAAATAAAAATGGAATTATTTTTCAGCACTCTCAAATTGTAAATAGCTTTTCCTTTTTTAAATGGATTTTTATACCAGCTAATTTACAAGATCAAGAAATAGTTATTCAACATGAATTAACCCACATACAAAAATGGCACTCTTTCGATAGAGTAATTCTTACCATCAATAAAATTATATTTTGGTTTAACCCTTCTGTATATGCAATCGAAAATAAGATGATTGAAATTCATGAATTTGAAGCTGACGAAAACATTGCAACTAGTATTGGAAAAGAAACTTATTGTGGTTTACTGGCAAAAACTGCATTGATACAATCCGGATTTTCTCTTGCCAATCATTTTTATCATTCTTTCACCTTAAAACGAATTACTATGATTAAAAAAGTTAAAAACTCCACTTCATATTGGAGACAAGCCACAGCCATTCTTATTTTGGCATTCTCTGGAGTATTTATTGCGTGCCAGGATGCCGTAATGGATAGCGTACAAGAGATTGCTAAAACTTCTTCCATTACAACCACGTATCCTCAAAAAGTGCAACAAGCTGTTGATAAAATAAAAGCTAAAAATTCACAAATCGAAGTAATTGTTTTTGGTGTAGCCGATTCTAAAAACGAAACCTTCAAAAATATGATGGCTACGATTGAAGTGAATTCCATTCAAAGTATTGAGATAATAAAAATAGATCCGAATGAAAAAGCAGACTTTCCGAATTACATTATTATAGAAAAGAAATTGGCTACGCAGTATGCAGAACAGATTACTGAACAAAGTGAAGATGGAAGTGAGATTTTTACCATTGTTGAAGAAACAGCTACACCAACAAACGGAATGGACGGATTCTACACATTTATAAAAACAAATCTTAGTTATCCTCAAACAGCGAGAGATAAAAGAACAGAAGGAAAAGTTTTTGTTCAATTTATAATAAATGAAGACGGCCGATTAAGTGATGTAACTGTAATTAAAGGACTTGGAGATGGTTGTGACGAAGAAGCAATACGTGTTGTAGGTCTTTCACCAAATTGGAAACCGGGCAAACAAAAAGGTATACCAGTGAAACAAAGAATGGTGTTACCAATAACTTTCAAATTATAATGCCAATTTCTTAATGTAAACAATAGAGTGCGTTTTATATCTAGGTCTGTCATGTAAAAAACCTCCGATTAAAATTATTCAATAAGAAAAAGCAAATTCAAAAACAGACCACGTTTCAACTCGTGGTCTGTTTGTAATCCAAAATCAATTTACCGAAGACCTCTCCTATTTACCCAACACTTCTTCGAGTTTCGCTTCCAACGCAGGACCTCGTAAATTCTTAGCAATTATTTTTCCTTCTTTATCCAACAGCAAAGAATACGGAATGCCATTGATATCGTACGTTCTGGCTGCTTCTGATTGAAAATATTTTAAATCAGAAACGTGCGTCCACGTTAATCCATCTTGCGCAATGGCTTGCACCCAATCTTCTTTATTACGATCTAACGAAACGCCATACACAGTAAAACCTTTGTCCTTAAAACGCTTAAATGCTTTTACAACATTCGGGTTTTCTTTTCTGCAAGGCCCACACCACTTCGCCCAAAAATCTACCAACACGTATTGGCCGCGCAACGAACTTAACTTAACTACTTGTCCTTCCGGATTAGGTAAAGCAATTTCTGGTGCGGGTTGACCAACTGCTAATTTTTTTAACTTATCTACTTTCTCGATAAATGTTTTTACGTGTGTGTAATTACCCCAATCCTTTCTTAATTTATCTGCAACAATTGCATACGTTTCAAAATACTGGTCAGGGTCTAACGAATTATTTTGCAATAAATTTACTACTGCTAACGATGGTGGAAGCGATTTAAAATAATCGGCCACTTTATCGTTGTTGGCCTTTGCTAACTTCATATAGGTTTGTTGCAATTCCAACATTTTGGCTTCGTTATTGGCTTGTTGTGCTGCTGCAAAATCCTGATTTATTTTTTGAAACTCAGCACTATTTTCGAAGGCACGCATCATGCTTTGCGCTTTGGTAATGATGTCCATATCCGGTGATCCCGTAATTTGAACAAAGCCTTGTGCGCTATTTCCATCTGCATTTACTTCTACATCACTCTTGTCTAAAATCAGATTGACAACTTGTTTGTTGTAAAAATTTAATCGGTAATACCCTGGCTCTTTCAGCGTAATTTTCTTGCTGAAAGTATAATTCGATTTTAATTGGATGGTATCTTGCCAGCCTCCTTCCGCTACATTTTTCATTTCCTGAATAACGATTTGACCTTGTTGCGGAAAACCAACTTTGCCTTTTAAGGTGATGGTCCAACTGCCTTGTGGTGGTGGTGTTTCTTTCGTTGAAGATGAACAAGATAACAACCACACAAATCCCAAGAATAAAAATTGAATCAACTGCTTCATAACGATTTTAATTTTTCTATAATTAACTGATTTGCTTTTTTCGGATCTGCTTTTCCTTTGGTGCGCTTCATCACTTCTCCCATAAACATATCCACTATTCCTTTTTTTCCTTGTTTGTACTCTTCTACCTTCAACGGATAAATTTTAATTACTTCATCAATCACAGGCGTTAAAGCATCAACGTTGTTTTCTAGTAGTAGGTTCAAAGCTTGTGCCAGTTCTAAAGGAGATTGATTTGGTTTTAACACTAATTCAGGAAAAATTTTCTGACTCGCCATCGTGTAACTCACTTTTCCTTCTTCTACCAAATTAATCAACTCGGCTAAAGTAATAGGTTGAACAGGAAATGCGTTAGCTTTTTCCATGCGCTCGCGCAATTGACTTTTAAGCGGTCCGATTACCCAATTGGCTGCTGCTTTATAATGTTTGGTATGCGCTACCACTTCATTAAAATATAAGGCCACGTCTTTGTCATCTGTAATCACACCTGCATCGTATTCGCTTAATTGATACTTTTCGATAAAGCGATTGAACATGGCTTGTGGCAACTCGCCCATTTCATTTTTTATTTGATTGAGCCAAGCTTCATCCACCACTACCGGACTTAAATCCGGATCGGGGAAATAGCGGTAATCATGCAAAGTTTCCTTTGAACGTAAACTGAAGGTTGTTTCTTTCTCAGCATCGTAACTGCGTGTTTCACTAACCACTGATTGACCAGCCTTAACGAGAGTAATCTGTCTTTCAATTTCTGTTTCGATTGCGCGTTGCACATGCTTAAAGGAGTTCATATTCTTAATCTCTACTTTTGGATTTAAAACTGAACTTCCTTTTTCGCGAATAGAAACATTGGCATCGCATCGCAAAGATCCTTCTTCCATATTGCCATCGCCTATTCCTAAAAAGCGAACTAATTTTCTGATTTCAATGAGAAAGGCATACGCTTCTTCCGGCAAACGCATTACGGGTTCAGTAACCATTTCAATTAAAGCTGTGCCTGCGCGGTTATAGTCTACAGCAGAAAAATCTTTGTGTTGATCATGCAACAATTTACCTGCGTCTTCTTCTAAATGAATTCTGTTTAATTGAATGGCTCTGCGCAAGCCGGATTTGGTTACGATCGGAACTTGTCCGCCTATACAAACAGGTGTTCTATCTTGTGTTAGTTGGTATCCCTTAGGTAAATCAGGATAAAAATAATGTTTGCGATCGAAGTATAACGTTTGGCTAATGGTTGAGCCTAAGGCCAAGCCCATTTTGATTCCTAACTCAATCGCTTTCTTGTTTACCTTTGGTAAAGTTCCTGGATGCGCTAATGAAATGGTGCTGATCAATGTATTCGGACTTTCACCAAAAGCTACACCATCAGCACAAAATATTTTACTATCTGTTGCTAACTGTATGTGTACTTCTAAACCAATAACGGCCTCGTATTTGCCCGAACCTGAATTCATGCTTTTAAGCTGATGCTACCATTTGTTTAGCTTTCACAATTACTTGATCTAATCCGTTCAGGTTTTTACCTCCGGCTGTTGCAAAGAAAGGCTGTCCTCCTCCGCCTCCATCAATTTCTTTGGCCAATTCTTTTACCATGTTACCGGCATGAAATTTATTCTGCGCAGCTAATTTCTCACCCACCATTACACAAACTTGTGGCTTACCATCTATGTTTACGGCCAATATCAATAACAAATTTTCGAATTGATTGCGCAAACCATACGCAATGTTTTTCACCGCATCGGCAGTGGGTGCTTCAATTTTCTCTATTAATACTTGAAGTCCTTTTTCTTCTTTCACGCGAAGCGCCAAACTGTCTTTCATCAGGTTGGCTTTTTCCTGGTATAAAGCTTCTATCTTTTTTTCTAATGCTGCTCTCTCTTCTGCCAGGCTTTTTACAGCGTTAACCAGATGCTTAGGATTTTTCAGAATCGCTTTTACTTCTTCTACTTGCTCTAACGTTTCTGCTATACTGTTTTCAGCTGCTGCGGCTGTTATCGCTTCTATTCTTCGTACACCGGCAGCTACAGAACTTTCGCTTACTATTTTAAAGAAACCTATTTGTCCGGTTGCTGGCACGTGCGTACCTCCGCATAGTTCTACAGAATAATTTCTATCGAACGTAATAACGCGTACAAACTCGCCATACTTTTCTCCGAACAGTGCCATTGCTCCTAAAGCTTTGGCTTCGGCAATGGGCACGTTTTGTTTTTCATCTAAGGCAATGTTGGTTCTGATTTTCTCATTCACCATTTTTTCCACTTGCTTTAATTCCTCGTTGGTCATAGCCGCGAAATGAGAAAAATCGAAACGCAATACTTGATGATTAACCAACGAACCTTTTTGCTCAACGTGTTTACCCAATACTTGTCTTAACGCAGCGTGTAGCAAGTGAGTGGCAGAGTGGTTGCATTGGGTTTGTTGTCTTTTTTCTTTGTTAACAACCGCTGTAAAAGTATGGTGTAAACTTTCAGGTAATTGATCGGCAAAGTGAACAATCAATTCATTTTCTTTTTTTGTATCGGTAATATAAATTTTCTCATTAACAGATTGGATATATCCGGTGTCGCCCACTTGTCCACCGCTTTCAGCATAAAAAGGAGTTTTGTTGAAAACCAATTGATAAGAATCTTTTCCTTTTTGTTTGATGGCTCTGTACTTGATGATTTTCACTTCATCTTCTAAATGTGTGTAGCCGGTGAAAAGCGTTTTCTGTTCATCGCCAACAACCATCCAATCACCTGTTTCTTTAGCTGCTGCGGCTTTAGAGCGTTCTTTTTGTTTTAGCATTTCAGTTTCAAAACCTTTTTCATCGATTGAAAGTCCTTTCTCTCTGGCAATGAGAGAAGTTAAATCAACTGGGAAACCAAAGGTATCGTACAGTCTAAATACAATTTCACCTGGAACAACAGAAATACTTTGCTTTATCCTTTCAATTGCTGAATCAAAATCTTTGATTCCATCTATCAATGCTTCCATTTGTTTCATGTCATGCCCTCCAAAAACATTGCTTTTGCTAGTTGCTAAAGTTCCTATTCGAAATGCAGCCTTATTATAGGTATACTTGAAATCCTTATGTACAGTTGTAAATAATTCTGAGCGATTTCCAATTTCCCCAAGTAGTTCGTTATGTAAATTCTCCAAGGAAACAGTTCTCCAATCTATTTCTTCATTAATCATTTCTATTCCTTTCTCTAAAGTTCGTAAGAAAGAAACTTCTTCTTCCATGATAACCTTTGCTACATAATCTTTCTGGCTTTCTAATTCTTTGAATACATCTTTTAATTGTGCGCTTAATACAGGCACAAGTTTGTACAGAAAAGGTTCTTTGAAATTTAAAAAAGTAAATCCATAGCGTACAGCTCTTCTTAAAATTCGTCTGATAACATAACCTGCGCCTGTGTTAGATGGTAATTGTCCATCGCAAATAGCAAAACTAACGGCCCGTATATGGTCGGCCATCACGCGCATGGCAATATCTGTTTTCTCTTGTTCTGTTCTGCTACCATCTAAACCAGGTTGTGTAGCGGTATATTGTACTCCTGATGCTTTCGAAATAAAATCAATCAAAGGCGTAAAAACATCTGTATCATAATTCGATGTTTTTCCTTGAATAGCCATGCACAAACGCTCGAAACCCATACCGGTATCAACATGTTGTGCAGGTAATTTTTCTAATGAACCATCGGCCTTGCGATTGAATTCCATGAATACCAAATTCCATATTTCAATCACTTGCGGATGGCTGGTGTTTACCATATCCTTGCCTGGTACTTTGGCAATTTCTGCATCGCTTCTTAAATCGATATGAATTTCGGAACACGGACCGCACGGGCCAGTCTCGCCCATTTCCCAAAAATTATCTTTCTTATTGCCCGATAAAATTCTTTCTGGCGCAATGTGTTTTTTCCATAAGTCGGCCGCTTCAGTATCCATAGGTAACTTATCGCCAGTGTCGCCACCAAACACAGTTACATATAATCTTTCTTTCGGTAGTTGATATACTTCTGTTAATAATTCCCAGGCCCAATCGATGGCATCGTGTTTAAAATAATCACCGAAACTCCAGTTACCCAACATCTCGAACATGGTGTGGTGGTAGGTGTCGATGCCTACTTCTTCTAAGTCGTTGTGTTTGCCACTTACGCGCAAGCATTTTTGCGTATCGGCAATTCGGGAGTAAGGTGCTTTTTCGTTTCCTAAAAAGTAATCTTTAAACTGAACCATGCCCGAGTTGGTGAACAACAAAGTGGGGTCGTTCTTTAAAACCAAAGGTGCTGATGGCACAATTTGATGCCCTTTTTTCTCGAAAAACTCCAAAAACTTTCTTCTGATCGAACCCGAATCCATGCTCATAAAATGATAAGTAGCTTGTTTTTATTATATTACACCGCTTTATAAATCGGCAAGTCGCAAAAATAACCCCGAAAGTAGAGAGAATGAGCAGATTAAATGGTTTTTTTTAGACTTCCGGCCAAGATTATATGCAATTTGTCTTCAACCCAAAATCGCTACGTTTCGAGCGCGCAGGTATCCCATGGGGAAACTGGCTGTTGGGCGTATTGGCGCTTATTGCATTTACCATTTTATTTTTTGCGGGCATTGCCTGGCTCGATGCAACCGTTTGGGAATCTCCGGAAGAAATTGCGCTAAGAAAAGAAAACAAAGCTTTAGCTTCTTATTACAAAGTTGTTTCATCTGAATTAAACGAGAGTAAAAATTTAATTTCAGCCATTGCCAAAAAAGATGAAGCCTTAAAATCTACTTTATTCGATGCCATCTTACACACAACAGAAGAAGCGCAAACTAATTCATTTGAACCCGGTAAAAACACAAACGACATCACGCAAAAAGCCATTGCCTTGCAACAACAGGTTAATCAACTAAAAGAAAAAGCAATTTTCAATTCTGTTTATTTTAGTAAGCATGTGCATCATCACGATGCATCCATCAATCGCAAATTATTATTCACACCTTCAATTGTTCCTGTAGAAAACGCAAGTCTCGCCTCTGGTTTTGGAAAACGCATGCATCCTTTTCATAAAGGTTTGTATCAACATACAGGCATTGATTTATTAGCTCCGAAAGGAAGTGCCGTTATGGCCACCGCTTCAGGAACCGTTAACGTTATCATAAACAGTTTAGAAATTGCGGGCTATGGCAATTATATAGAGATCAGTCATGGTAATGGTTTCATCACACGTTATGCACACCTTGAAAATATTTTAGTTAGAAAAGGTCAGCAAGTAACGAAAGGACAAACCATCGGAACTGTTGGTAACACAGGAGGTTCGGCTGCACCGCATTTACACTATGAAGTATTACTCGATGGATTAGAGCAAAATCCTATCTTTTATTTATTACAAGGTTTGAATACCGAAGCTTACGAAAAAATGTTAACGGCAAGTAAAAAACAAAATCAAGCCCTCGATTAATGTTTAAGCAGCGTTACACATATAACCCAGAAACGTGCCATTACGAACCGCATTTTGTGTCGGGTAAAAAAGTGCGCAACCGTTTAATGGTATTGATGCTTTTTTCTTTTCTATTGGCTTCGGGGTGTTATTATTTCTATTTGCAAACCGGTGAAGCCATCGACTTGGTGCAACTTAAGCAAAGCAACAGAAGATTAAAATCGCAATGGGCTTTGTTACAAGATGAAATGAAACAGCAAAAAACAGAATTACAAAAGTTTATTGCTGAAGATGATCAACTATACAGGCCCATATTAGAAGCAGATTCACTTGCGAAAACAGAAAGACTAGCCGGTGTGGGAGGAACACTTCGTATTCCGGAAGAAGTTAAAGCTTACCCCATCATAGAACATTCGCTTGCTAATGCCTTGCAGATGAAACACGAACTAACGGTGGAGTATGAGTCGTTCGAACAATTACAAAAATTAGTGAATACCAAAACCAAACAGTGGGCATCCAGGCCGGCCATTCAACCAATCGATAACCAGGATTTAGTATTCTTGTATGGTACATTCGGTATGCGTCTTAATCCGGTGTTGGGTATTTATCGTTTACACAAAGGTTTAGATTTTAAAGCCAAAACCGGCACACCGATTTATGCAACCGGAGATGGCGAAGTGTTAGATGCGTACTACTCCGATTCGTATGGTAATGTAGTATATATTAATCATGGTTTCGGTTTCGAAACGCGGTATGCACACATGGTTCGTTTTATTGTAAACAAAGGAGAAAAAGTAAAACGCGGACAAGTAATCGGGTATGTGGGCAACACAGGAACATCGGCAGGTGAACATTTGCACTACGAAGTTTTATACCGCGGGCAACACATTAATCCTATTCATTTCTTTCAAAGAGATTTAAGCAATCAGGAATACCAAAAACTACTAGAGTTAGCAAAAAACAACAACACAACTTTAGATTAAACATTGGTTTGATTGACTAAAATGCTGTTTATTTGCGACCCGAAATGTTGGCTATGCAAAAATCAATTTTACTTTTTCTTTTTTCGCTTCTTTTCATCCATCCTACCTTGTTTGCGCAACGCGATACCCTCACCATTATTGGTGTGGGCGATATCATGATGGGGACGAACTATCCTGAAAATAAATTACCGTCAGAAAATGGTGCCGGATTGATGCGAAGCATCAATCACATTTTAAAAAATGCGGATGTTACGTTTGGAAATTTAGAAGGTACATTGTTAGATAGCGGTGGAACACCGAAAACTTGTCGCGACCCTAAAGTATGTTATGCCTTTAGAACACCTGTTGCTTATGTACAAAACTTAGTTGATGCAGGATTTGATATGATGAGTTTGGCCAACAACCATGCAGGCGATATGGGAGATGCCGGAAGAAAAAGCAGCATGAAAACATTAGACGATGCAGGCATTTTACATGCAGGCCAACTGCAACAAAAGACATGCATCTTTACGAAAGATGGAATTCGATATGGATTAATTGCCTTTGCACCCAACAGCAATTGTGTTCCATTAAATGATACAGAAGGAGCAAAAAAATTAGTAGCAGAATTAAGCAAACAATGCGATGTAGTAATTGTGTCTTTCCATGGAGGAGCCGAAGGCGCACAATATCAAAACGTAACGCGCAAAACAGAATTATATCACGGAGAAAACAGAGGAAATGTATATCAATTTTCTCATGCTATGATTGATGCCGGAGCGGATATCATTTTCGGACACGGGCCACACGTAACCAGAGCTATTGAAGTGTATAAGAAAAGAATAATCGCTTACAGTTTAGGTAATTTTTGTACTTACAGAGGCATTAGTGTTTCGGGTGTGAATGGTCTTGCTCCTATTTTAAAAGTGAAGACCAACAAAAACGGAGAATTTTTACAAGGAGAAATCATTTCTACCTACCAAACTTATGGCGATGGCGTGAAAGTAGACCCTGAAAAAAAGGTTTTAAAGATAATTCAGGACTTAACGAAAAAAGATTTTCCTGAAACACCGATAAGCATTGGTGCAAATGGTATTATTAACTATATTGCCCAATAGCATGGCGTACAAAGAGAAAGAAATTGAGAAAATTTATTACTCTATAGGCGAGGTAGCTGAAATGTTTCAGGTGGCCCCGTCACTCATTCGCTTTTGGGAAACAGAGTTTGATGTTATCAAACCGAAAAAAAATCGCAAAGGTAATCGCCAGTTTACACGCGCTGATATCGATAATGTGCGCACGATTTATCATCTTGTAAAAGAAAAAGGGTTCACCCTTCAAGGAGCAAAAGAAATGCTCAAAAACGACAATCAATCTGTAAAAGATAAAATGGAATTGATTGATTCGCTTAAAAAAGTGCGTGCTTTCTTAACCGAACTCAAAGAAAAACTTTAATCGACATCAATTTTTGTTATCATCTATTATCTAGCAAGAATTTTTCTTGTTTATGGATGAACACAAACTTGCCTTTCTAGCACTCTACTTTACACATGGTATTGGTAATCAACTTTTAAAACAGTTGATCAGTTATGCCGGAAATCCATCACGAGTTTTTGAGTTAACTAAAGCAAAACTCTTGCAAATACCTGGCATAGGAGAATCAACTGCTGAAATCATTCTAAAAAAAGAAAGTTTTAAAAAAGCAGAAATTGAGTTATCGAAAATTCAGAAAAGTGAAGGGAAAATTTTTACCTACTTAGATAATCAATTTCCATCTCGCTTAAAACAAATTCCAGATGCACCTTTAATTTTATACCAAAAAGGAAATACAAAATTTGAAAACACAAAGTGCGTTGCTATAGTAGGCACACGACAAGCCAGCGATTACGGAAAAAGTTTTGTGGAAAAACTGATTGAACAATTAATTCCACATCAACCGCTTATCATCAGTGGCCTTGCTTATGGCATCGACATCGCTGCGCACAAAGCATGTGTAAAACACAACTTGCAAACACTTGGTGTTTTAGGAAGTGGTATTGATGTAGTATATCCGGCAGCGCATAAAGAAACAGCCAGAAGAATGTGCGACAATGGTGGATTAATAAGCGAACAACCTTTCGGCACAAAACCTGATGCGTTTAATTTTCCGGCACGCAACAGAATTATTGCTGGGTTAAGTGATCTAATTATAGTGGTTGAAGCAGCCGATAAAGGTGGCGCATTGATTACAGCCGAAATTGCTAACAGTTATAATAAAGAAGTGATGGCTGTGCCTGGTAGTGTGTTCTCTCCGCAATCTGTTGGGTGTCATCAATTAATCAAACAAAATAAAGCGCATTTACTTTCTGATGTAAAAGACATTGAATATTTAATGAATTGGGAACCCGGCATTGATAAAAAAGAAAAAGAAATTCCGCAAGATTTAACAGAAAATGAATTGAAAGTATTTCAACAATTATCGGTAGAACACAAAAAAACAATGGATGAAATTTCGTGGGGAAGTGCAATACCCATCCAACAAGTTGCCGGCATACTTTTGAATTTAGAATTCCGTGGCTTGGTTAAAGCATTTCCGGGTAATCAGTTTAAAAAAATATATAATTAGAAAATGGTGAATCCTTATGAAACAAATAGCCCACGATTTAAATCGTAGGCTATTGTTTATTGTCGATACCTTTTAATCGAAAAAATTAATTACCTATTGTTTTAGTATTGCATTTTTCTTTAATGATTTCGTACGCTTTTAAATCTCCTAATTCTCCGGCTTTACTCAAATCCAAACATCCATTTTTTAAATCGCCAAATTCAATTCTTAAAATGCCACGCATATAATAAGCATCGATACTTTTAGGATTGATTTGGATAATTTTTGTTACATCATTTATAGCATCTTCATAAGCCATTAAAAGTTGTTTAGCTTTACCTCTATTGAAATAAGCTTCCACATAATTTTCATTAATCGCTATGGCAGAAGTAAAATCAGCAATTGCTCCGTAATAATCTTGCAATCTCATCTTTACGTTTCCACGTGCGAAAAACGCTTCTGTATATTTTGCATTGGTTTCGATAGCCGTGTTGTAATCTTTCATGGCGCCATGTAAGTCTTCAAACTTTTCTTTCAGATTTCCCCTTAAGAAATAAGCTACACTAAATTTAGAATCAACCTCAATGGCTTTATTCAAATTTAAAATTGCTTCCATGTATTCGCGCTTGTCGATTAAATCGCGGCCTTTTTGGGTAAACTCTTTTGCAGATTGTGCCCGCAAAGCAATTGCCGACACCATAAATAATAGTGTTATAAGGAAGTGAGGTTTCATAATTTGAAGGTAATAAGAAAGGATAGGATAATCAACCATTGTGCCAAAACCTAATGCATAGGAAAAACAGATTGTGCCCTTTGCAAAGATTGCGCAAATGCTTCGGTATTTAAATTCGTTTTAATGTTTTTAGATTCAAACCACGCTAGCATTAATTCAGTTGCCATGTTCCCAACCAATTCATCTTTCGCCATTGGGCAACCTCCAAAACCTCGCATCGCTCCATCTATTCTTTTACATCCTGCCTCAACAGCTGCTTCTAATTTTTTTATAGTGTCTTCCTTTCTCGCATGGAGGTGTACACCAATCTCAGTATCAGGAAATTGATGGGTAATTTTGGTAAACAAAGTTGAGATTAACTCTGGTGTTGCTGCACCAATTGTATCGGCCAAAGAAATAACATCACTACCTAATGTAATGAGTATATCCGTAAAACTTCCTACGTGCTCCGGAGAGTACGGATCGTTGTAAGGATTGCCAAATCCCATGCTCACGTATGTTACAAGTTGCTTATTATGTTTAACACACAAATTTTTTATTTCAGCTAACTCGTTAAGTGCTTCAGCTATGGATTTGTTGGTATTCCTTTGCTGAAAAGTCTCAGATATAGACATCGGAAATCCCAAATAGCGAATGCCTTCGTATTTTACTGCCTCCTCTGCTCCTCGCTTATTGGCAACAATGGCTAAAAGTTTGGTAGTAGAATTTCTCCAATTTAGTTTTTCATATACTTCTGCTGTATCGCGCATTTGCGGAATTGCCTTTGGAGATACAAAACTTCCGAAATCCAATGTATCAAAGCCAACCTCTAACAATAAATTGATATACTCAATCTTTTTTTCTGTTGGTATAAACTGATCGATGCCTTGCATGGCATCGCGTGGGCATTCTATTATTTTCATTTCGTTGGTAATAAAAGTATATCGTACAACAAATATTAAATTTCATTTAACATGGTAACAAACTCTTCAAAGCAAATTAACGAAGTTAGTCGTATGCTAATGCAGTTAGTCAATAAATTTGATTTAGTTTTAATGATTAGCAGAATACAACTCACTCTTATACCTTTTTATGCCGCTTACCGAATACACTGGAACTTTAGGTGTTAAACGTGCTGCGCATCTTTTGCGAAGATGCACCTTTGGCGCCACCAAAAACGATATCGATACTTTTGCAGCCTTAACGCCACAACAAGCTGTTCAACAACTATTCAGACAAACCTTACCCGATGCACCTTTGCCGCTTAATCCGGTAACAGGAACTGAGTGGGTAATTTCTGGCAACAAACCTGCTGACCAACGCGATGATGAATTGCAAACTGCTTTTAAACAATGGTTGATTGGACAAATGTTAGCTTCGGGTGTTCCCGACCAATTAAAACTTGCTTATTCGGCTCGCGAAAAAATTGTTTTCTTTTTGCATACACACTTTACAACCATTCAAGAAAAAGTGGGCAATAGCCGATCGCTGTATTTTCAAAATGTATTGTTCCGATTGTTTGCACTAGATGCAATGCCGGCACCACAACAACCCGATCCTGCACCTCCACTGGTTTTAGATTTTAAAAATCTTACGGTAAAAGTAAGTGTAGATAATGCCATGGTTGCTTTGTTAGATGGTTTCTTAAATGTAAAAGGTAGCCCCAACGAAAACTATGCACGCGAATTATTGGAATTGTATTCCATCGGTAAAGGATTAGAAGATACTGCTTAATTCACCAGCTATCCTCCTGCTACTGAGCAAGGAGATTATTATGTTTTTACCGAAGAAGATGTACGTGCCGCGGCTAATGTACTAAGTGGTTGGGCTATTGATGATTCATTTTCTAATCCCGATCTAGAAACCGGCATTCCTCGAGCTATTGTAAGAGGAAGTGCAACCAATGCCAGTGCGCATGATAATTCCATCAAAACATTTAGTACAAGATTAAATGGAAGTGTAACTCCTGATCCTCTTCTTTTAAATGGAGCCAACGCTACGTTAGAAAGCGCCCTTGATGAAATCAGACAATTAGTAGATTTAATTTACAACCAACCCGAAACACCGAAACACATCTGCAGAAAGTTATATCGCTTTTTTGTTTATCATCAACTTACTCCTTTAAACCAGTTTGCTGGACCAAACGCTATCATCGATGAAATGGCCAATACTTTTGTAGCCAACAATTATAAAATTCAACCTGTAATCGAAAATTTATTACGCAGTCAACATTTTTATGATGCTATAATTGGCGCTACTGATGATGCCTATGGCGGAATAATAAAATCGCCTTTAGAATTAGTTATCGACACGATTCGCATGTTTAATATTCCTGTGCCTGATGCAGCAACAGATTTAGAAGGATTTTACAATTTCACCGGAGAAGTATTGAACGAAGTTGATCGCCAAGGCATGAAGTTTTATCAACCTTTCGATGTAGCAGGTTACGAAGCTTATCATCAGTTTCCAATTTTTCACAGAAGTTGGATCAACGTAAATTATCTAACCAATCGATATGAATTTATCAGCAAGCTTACTAATCCAATGGCGAGTGGCATGATAAAAGTAGATGTATTACAATTTGTGCGCGATAACATTCCTGCCAACATCGCCAGCAATGCCCGTTTATTGGTGCTTGAATTATGTAAATACTTCTTGCCCGTTACAGATAATCTCACCTTCGATACCAATACTGATGACACAGCCAGCATAACAGCAGAACGCTTAAATTATTTCTTAACAACTTTCCTTTCTGATATTGATCCTGATCCGGAAGCTGCGTGGACAGACCGTTGGACAAACAATGTAGGCATGAACACAGTAGCCGAACAATTAGAAAGATTATTCAATGTAATGTTACAAACTCCCGAATATCAACTTCATTAATTATATCAACATGAAGAGAAGAAATTTTTTAAAGAAATTACCAATCACCTTTAGTATTCCATTTACACTTGCGAATATTCCTGTTAATGTGATGGCAGAGAATATGCTTACTCGATTAGCACGCAAAGCTACGAACGACAGAGTATTAATTATTTTACAATTACATGGTGGTAACGATTGAACAGTGTAATTCCGGTAGATCAATACGAATTGTATTACAATGCCCGACCTAACATTGCGATACCCTCAAAAAATTCTGCAAGAAAGATGATAGAGTTGGATTCTACCTTACCACTATCGAAACAAGTTGCCTTGCATCCGGATATGCCACACTTAAAAGCTTTGTACGACCAAGGCAGAATGAACATTGTGCAAGGGGTATCGTACGAAAACAACAATGGATCGCATTTTCGTGGAAGAGATATCTCATTCATGGGTGGTGGTGCCGATGATTATTTTTCTTCCGGTTGGTTGGGTAGATATTTAGGCAAAGAATATGGTGGCCTTGGAAATTACCCGGATGATTTTCCAAATACTACGATGCCCTACCCATTGGCTATAGAAACAGGAAACGACCTATCCCTCATCTTCCACCAAGAAAATAATATTCCAACTTCTATCTCCTTGAATGATCCTGAAGGATTTGCCAAACTTGTGGATGAGTTAGCAGGATTTGAAGATGAACAAAACATTGATCCGCGTGGTATTCCTCCGGAGTGGTTAAATCCTTCTCCATATTATAAAGAAATGGAATGGATTCTCGGTCTCGAGAAGAAATCGGATGATTATGCTCAAATTCTTTTTGAAGCTTACCAACGTGGTGGCGCAACATCAGTTGTATATCCGGAACGTTATCCGCTCAATGCACCTCGCGGTAGTTTACGCAATGGTTTGTCTCCACAATTACAAATGATTGCCCGATTATTAGCCGGTGGTTGTTCTACCAAAGTTTTCTTAGTTCGCTTAGGTGGTTTTGATACGCATGCTGATCAGGTTGAAAGTTATGATCCAACCATGGGCGTGCACGCTGCGCTGATGTATCACATCTCCTCGGCCATCAATGCATTTCAATTGGATTTACGTGCGCGTGGTTTGGAAGATCGAGTACTTACAGTTACAACTTCTGAATTTGGTAGAAGAGTTTACTCAAATGGAAGTTATGGTACCGACCACGGAACAGGAGGACCTATTTTTATTTTTGGAAAAGGAGTTGAACCCGGAGTTGTTGGGAACACCCCAAACTTATCGGGCGATAATGTAGATCAGCAATATGATTACCGACAAGTGTATGCTAATCTTTTACACAGTTGGATGGGCGTTACTAAGGCAGACGTATCTGAAATTTTCAATAACAAAAATTTTATCGATGGCTCAGTGGATGGAGTAAATTACGAACCATTACCGCTGGCTAATCCTAATGCAGTAGCTGGAATAGAAAACTTTTTGAGCAGTCGTTTTCATTTAGAAGATGCTTATCCTAATCCGGCAAAAGATGAAACAGTATTTAAGTTTCGAATCAATCAAAAAGAGATGGTTTCGATAGATTTATTCGACCATACCGGGAAACAAATGAAAAGATTAATTCATAAAGAATTTTTACCTGGTTTACACGAAGAAAAAGTTAGTTTATCAGGCATCCTAGCCGGAACATATATCTATACCCTACAGGCAGGTTTCTATCACGAAAGTAAAAAATTAATTATCCTATAATCTTCAACCCAACCACGCTTTTACTATGCGGTATCTCTACTCTATTATAATCCTATTGCTTGTCAGTCATTCGCTTACAGCGCAACAAAAAAAACGAAACAAGAGCGCAAACACATTAGCAGCTCAAAAAAAATCAGAAAGTTTTTTAGATAAACAATTTTGGTTGGGCTTTAAGGCCGGTGCCAATATCAGTGATCCCAAGGTGATTAACTCTTTTCAGATTTTCGAAGCCACTAATTATAATAAAGAACCCAAAGCATACGACAGCTACAATCTGTTTGGCAGTCAGGCAGCCATTGAAATTACTTTTTACGTAAAAGGTTTTTCAATCAGTACACAACCCACTTATAGCAGAGTTAATTTTTCATACAAAAGTAATTCAGCTTGGCTCGACCCCAATAATGCAAACAATCAAGTGAGTTTGAATTATGAGCATCAACATCAATTGGAATATTTTGAATGGCCGCTCTTTGTTAAATATGATTTAACAAGAACCAAATTAAGACCATTCGTTCAAGTTGGCGCCTATTATGGAAGATTAATCAACGCCAATACTAAATTATCCATAACAGGAGAAGATTTCGCATCGGGAGGAGTTAATCAATTAAAAGATGAAATTTTGCTTGTAGGCTCTAAAGATGTATTTGCAGAAAATGTATGGGGCATCAGTGCAGGAACAGGTTTGCATTATCACTTGGGTAACGTAAGGTTGGTATTAGATGTTAATTATAGAATTGGGATGAGTTTAATTAACAATACTAGCAATCGCTACCAAAACGACAGGCTTTCTGGTGTAGGAGAATCTTTAGATGATCTGAAATTGAATAATATCATAGTATCAACCGGAGTTGTGTTTCCTATGCGCTACCTCGCTACTAGTTTAAAAGCGTTAGATAAACGATAATCACATCCATCAACTATTATAATAATAACAATTGATTCAAATATTCTATTGAGCCATTTAAAAGTAAAAATCGTGAAAGCATTATCCATCTCACTTCTTTTTTTATCCACCCTTCTGTTTACAGGATGTTTTGAAGAAGAAAATCCTATAGCCGAAGAAAATTCATTTTTAAGAATTTATGATAATAATACGTATAGTCAGGCTTTCGATCCCTTGGATGTTAAACAAACAAGCGATGGTGGATTTTTGATTTTAGCACGTAAGTTGAATAATACTTCCGGTTATAGCGATCCTTATTTATTAAAGACAGATAAAACCGGAAAAATAATTTCAGAAATCAATGAAGTTGGAACAGATACCGGACATCCTGTTGGTCCACTCTTGTTTGTTGGCGGTGCGTATTACTTTTTCTGTTTGAATAAAACAGATACTCGCGTGGTGTTGGTAAAAGTATTACCTGATGGCACAGTTGAATCTACCCAAGCTATATCCAACAATAGTAGCGAAGGAGATGCTACACGTTACTTACCATTAGCCGGTGGTGTAGATGGTAACAATTTACTTCTGTTGAGTTACGATAATTTTAGCCAATCAACTGTTGCGGATGTTGTTACCACGAATGGAGTAGTAACAGAATCGCAAGCATATTCTATTGGTGAAGGAGACGATTACATTGAAGATGTGATTATCAGTCAGTTTAACCAACAAAACAGGCAGTATCCGTATGCCATTGGTCGCTTACCGGGCAGTTCTATCTTCTTTAACGGATTTATTGATTACACTTTTACTTTAGCATTCGTAAACTTAAATGCAGATGCACCCGCCCGAACCATAAGAGGAACACAAGCTGATGGTGGTTTCACATGTTTCTATCCACACAGTGCCAATCAATTTTCATCCGCCATCTTTAACTTTAATCAATTGTTTTACACGCCTGTTAGTAGTTTAGCCGAACAAAACATTGACGATATTATTCCGCAAACTACAACCTTTCAAATGGCCGAGATTGCTGCAACAAGCCATGTTTCATTTACTTCCACTAATGTTGATAATGCGAATTATTACTTGTTTGCGTCTACATCAAAATCAAATCAAGTGATTGTGCATGCTTATCAAGCAAACGGAACATTAGCAGGAAGCAAATACTTAGGTTTTTCTAATCCCTATCAAGCAAAATCAATTATCAACACAAGTGATGGTGGATTGGCTATTGTAGGTACCACACAAGTTGCAGGCAGATTCCAAAGAATTTGTTTATTCAAACTTTCTTTGCAAGAAGTGAAAGACATCGTTTTATAAAATCATACAGTAAAACTAAGATCGAGAAGGTTGCAAACGCAACCTTTTTCTTTGTTCATTACTTTTTTCAACCTTTGTAAAAAAGTAATTATGCCTGTAATCAACAAAAACATATCATTACTACCATTCAATACCTTTCATTTTGATTGTTTAGCCGGGCATTTTACCATTCTTCAATCTGAAGAAGATATTCAGCACATCATCCAACAAGGTTTATTAAAAGATAATCAGGCTATTATTTTAGGTGGTGGCAGCAATATTTTACTAACAAAAGATTTACCTCAGCATCTCATCATTAAAAACGAAATAAAGGGCATACAAATACTGCAAGAGACATCTTCCTACGTATTAGTTGAAGCCGGTGCAGGAGAGAATTGGCACGACTTTGTGATGCATTGCATAGAAAATGATTGGGGTGGATTAGAGAATTTATCGCTCATACCCGGTACTGTTGGCGCAGCACCCATGCAAAACATTGGGGCTTATGGCGTAGAGATAAAAGATTGCCTGGCTTTTGTTAAAGCCATTGATAAACAAAGCGGAAAAGAAAAACTGTTTAGTAAAGAGCAATGCAACTTTGGTTATCGCGAAAGTATTTTTAAGAAAGAAGCAAAAGATCAATACATCATCACACGTGTTGCATTTCAATTAACGAAGAATAACCATCAGTTTCGCGTAACATATGGTGTCATTCAACAAGTTCTTAGCGAAATGAAAATCAGTAACTTAACACTACGTGCTGTAAGTGATGCTGTTATCTCTATCCGAAAAAGTAAATTACCAGATCCTGCAGTGTTAGGCAATGCAGGAAGCTTCTTTAAGAATCCTGAAATAGATATTCAACAATACAATCAACTACAAAATTTATTTCCGAACATTCCATCTTTCCCAATTAACGAACACATGGTGAAGATTCCTGCTGCATGGCTCATCGAACAATGTGGATGGAAAGGAAAAAAAGTTGGAAATGTTGGTGTTCATGCACATCAAGCATTGGTTTTGATTCATTACGGCAATGGAAAAGGTGAAGATGTATTGATGTTAGCAAAACAAATTCAACAAAGCGTGATGAATACTTTCACTATCACATTACAAATGGAAGTGAATGTGATTTGATGTGCTATATCAATCAACTTGAAGTGAAAAAGCATCATCACATTTCTGAAAAAATTCGATTAAGAAAAAATTTTTTGCTAAAAATTTTTGCAGATTAATTTTTTGTTATAACTTTTCATCAGTTTTTAAACTAAACACTTAAGCGCTATGGCAAAAACCGCTAAGAAAGCTGCTAAGAAAGCAGGTAAGAAAGTAGCTAAGAAAGCTGCTAAGAAGACCGCTAAGAAAGCTGCTAAGAAGAAGAAGTAATTAGGTATATCCTAAAGACTTTGCGAAGGGAAGAAATCTAGGATTTCTTCCCTTTCGTTTTTTTATGCAGTATCATTCACGTGAAGTTATCCACAATCGACTTAACATTACATAATTTCAAAATACGTTTGCATAGAACGATTGCGTAGATTTAATGAGTTGAATCCTTTTCAACCAACATGATGTGTTGTAAATTCATCGCATAATTCAATTCACAACAATGGCAAAAGCAAAAACAACAAAAGCAAAAGCTGAAACACCGAAGAAAACCAGCGCACCAAAAAAAACAGTAGCCGCTAAATCTAGTGCATTACCTACTTTAGAAACTGTAAGTACACATGTGCATAGTGTTTTAGAAAAATTACAAGTAGCACCTGCATTGCGAAATGATATAGAATGGTGTTTAGGAAGTTACAGGCATGATCATAATCCGGCAGGCTTATTAGAAAAACTGAATGAAGCCAAAAAAATTCTTGAAACTCTTAAAAAAGAAAAACCAAAGGCCGTTACCGCTAAACTTATCAGCGATTTGCAAAAAGTAACGAAGTAATAGCGCTTCGTTACTAAATCATGTGTGTTACGTTCTCCAGCGTGCCTGTATATTGCGCTGTAACAACACCAAATTTTTCTAAGAAGTCTATCCCCTCATCGCTTGCTAATCCTTTAAAAGCCGCGTACGACTTTAAATACACCACTTTATTGATTCCCATTGTGTAAATAATTCTGGCACATGCCAGACATGGCGATAAGGTTACATAAAGAGTTGCTCCCTCTACAGAAGTTTTATTTTTCACTGCGTATAAAATCGCATTTTGTTCGGCATGCAATGCCAAAGAACATCCTCCTTTAGAATCTCTAGGACATCCTGTTTCAGGAAATTCTTCATCGCAATTGTGTGTACCACTTGGTGGCCCGTTGTATCCGATCGAAATGATGCGTGTATCTTTCGTTAAAACAGCTCCCACATGTCTTTTCACACAATGCGAACGCTTGGCCAGGTTAACAGCCAGTTCCATAAAGATATCATCGAAGGCAGGGCGTTGCATGATTTTTGTTATTTTAGAACAATATTAAGGAGAACACAATGAAAACCCAATGCATAACCCTTTCCCTTCTTCTATTTCACTTTATGGTTGTAGCGCAATCAGCAGAATTAGAAAAAAGAAATGGATATAAAGATATTAAGTTAGGTTCCCATATCGATTCTGTAAAAGAATGTTCATTTAAGCAAGAAATTACCAATAAGGAAGGTCAAGTATTAAAAGTGTATGAAACAAAGCACTCTGATTACTTAAAAATTGGAGAAGTTAAAGTAGACGAAGTAGAATTAACCACCTACAATGGGCTCATCTACAGTATAAAAGTAACAGCAGAGAAAGATCCACGCTTAATGAAAGGTATGGAAATGGCGTTGGGCAAAGCCGAGTGGGACGTTCGTAACGATCAATTTTTTTGGAAAGCCACTTCTTTACTTCTTACTTTCAAAAGCATAGAGAAAAATAAAGTAGACCTTACTTACACCTCCTACCCTATTGTTCAAAAAATGAAAAGTGATTTGAAGAAAAAGGTAGAAGAAATTGCTGATGATTTTTAACTGTAAAAAGACGTAAGTAGTAAGATGTTAGACAAAAGATTTTACAATTTCTAAGTATCATACTTATTCCTATATAAAATTGATCTAAAAAAATCAATTACTAAACGCAGATAAACGATTTACTAATAACTAGAAACCAAAACCAATTATTTCTTATACGTAATTCTATATACTACATTAGCCTGATCGTCTGACACCAACATACTTCCATCAGCTAATACTAAAACATCAACAGGCCTCCCCCACGATTTTTGTGTGGCTTCATCTAACCATCCGCTGGCAAATGTTTCATAAGATGTAGCTTCTTTGTTATCTTTTACTTTAACCAAACTCACACGGTATCCTATTTTCTTACTTCTGTTCCAGCTTCCATGTTCGGCAATAAACAACTGATTTTTATAAACTTCCGGAAACATAGTGCCTGTATAAAACTTTAAACCCAACGGTGCAACGTGTGGCCCCAGATTTTGCGCAGGTTTTGTAAACTCAGTGCATGCACGCTTAGAGCCAAACTCCGGATCTGAAATGGTACCACCATGACAATACGGATAACCAAAATGCATTCCTTCTTTTGGTGCACGATTTAATTCGCACGGTGGCGTATCATCTCCTAACATATCTCTTCCATTATCTGTAAACCATAATTCTTTGGTTATCGGATGCCACGTAAAGCCAACTGTATTGCGTACACCGCTTGCAAAAACTTTTCTTTGTTTACCATCACCAGTCAAGGAAGTAATACTGGCAAATATTTCGTCATCCGATTTACAAATGTTGCAAGGCGCACCCACCGGAACATATAAATTTCCATCAGGCCCAAACGCTATGTATTTCCAACCATGATGTGTTTCAGTTGGATAATCATCGCGCAACACTACCGGAGAAACATTCTTACCTAAATTGTCTTCAATTTTATCGAACCTTAAAATTCTGCTTACCTCTGCTACATATAAACTTCCGTTTTTAAAAGCTACTCCGCATGGCATGTTTAAACCCGAAGCAATAATCCACTTCTGGTCGGCCACACCATCTCCATTGGTATCTTTTACGGCATATACTTTATCGCCATTTCTATTGCCAATAAACAATGTGCCTTTATCGCCCATGGCTAATGAACGTGCGTTGTTTACTTCTGCAAATACTGCAATAGAAAAACCTACAGGCATTTTTACTTTTTCTAATGGCAACGTTTTACTGTATGGTGTAATAGCAGGTTCTGCCGAAGAAATAGTATTTATGGTAGTAGTGCTAACGGTATCCTGTGGTTTGTTTTGGCAACATACCAAACAAACTAAAACCAATGCTGATATCTTTTTCATAATCTCTTTTATAAATGTAGAAATCCTGAAGCATTAGAACAACCAAAATATTATAAGTGGAAAACATGCGGATTGGCTAAATTGCGACATGATTTCAATCTCGGATATTTCATATTTTATTGGGGGGCGTGCTTTGTATGAAGAAGCGAGTTTGTTTATAAAACCTAAAGACAAAATCGGTTTGATTGGTTTAAACGGCAGAGGTAAATCAACTTTGCTTAAAATAATCAATGGTGAATATAAAGTTGATGCAGGCTCCATCAGTAAAAGCAACGATTGCACAATAGGTTTTCTTAATCAGGATTTGCTTTCTTATCAATCCGATGATGCCATTGTAACAGTGGCCATGCAGGCTTTTAAAGAAACAGTAGAAACACAAAGACAAATAGAACAAATCCTCCACGAGTTAGAAAATAATTACTCCGAAGATTTGGTTAACCGCTTAACCAAGCTACAAGAAAAATTTGAAGAAAGTGGTGGTTATGCCATGCAAGCCAAAGCCGAAGAAGTATTAGAAGGCATAGGCTTTACTACAAAAGATTTACACCGACCATTACGCGAATTTTCCGGAGGATGGCGAATGCGTGTAATGTTGGCCAAATTACTTTTGGAGAAACCTTCGCTTTTAATGTTGGATGAACCAACCAACCACCTCGACTTACCATCTATCGAATGGGTAGAAAATTACTTACGCAATTATGAAGGTGCTGTAATTGTTGTTTCGCACGACAGAACTTTTTTAGACAATGTGGCTACAAGAACCGTAGAAGTTACCTTCGGCCAATTAATTTCTTATGAAGGAAACTATTCGTTCTATTTAAAAGAAAAAGAATTAAGAAAAGAAATTCAGAATAACGCTTACGAAAATCAACAAGCAAAAATCCGACAGACAGAAAGATTTATCGAAAGGTTTAAAGCTAAAGCTACCAAAGCCCGGCAAGTGCAATCAAGAGTAAAAGCGCTTGAGCGCATGGATATGGTTGAACAAGTAGTAGATGATGTGGCCGCTATTAATTTCAGGTTTAAAATTAAACAAGAGAGTGGGAGGCAAGTTATCCAATTGAATAATGTTAGTAAGGCTTATGGTAATCTAACTATTCTAAAAAATACAACTGCTACCATAGAACGAGGCGATAAAATTGCTTTGATTGGTGCTAACGGAAAAGGTAAATCAACCTTGCTTCGCATTATTGCTGGAACAGAACCCGTTGAAGGAACCCGCACACAAGGGTATAATGTTATCCAGGCTTTTTATGCGCAACATCAACTCGAATCATTGCATGTAGAAAACGAAATCTTAGATGAATTGAAACAAGCCGGTTCGGGAAAAACAGAACAAGAATTACGCAATGTGTTAGGTTGCTTTTTGTTTTCAGACGAAGACCAGTATAAAAAAATAAAAGTATTATCGGGCGGAGAGAAATCGAGGGTGGCATTGGCAAAAACATTAATTTCTGATGCCAACTTCTTATTACTAGATGAGCCCACCAACCACTTAGATTTTATTTCTGAAAATATTTTGATACAAGCCTTACAGCAATACCAGGGTAGTTACATTGTAGTTTCACACAATCGTCATTTTATCGCGCAGATCGCCAATAAAATTTGGTACATCGATAACCACGAAATAAAAGAATACCCCGGCACCTACGATGAATACGAATATTGGAGAAAACAACAAGCCGAAAAGATAATAGAAGTGAAGATGGTTGAGAAACCAAAAGTTGCTAAAAAAGAAATACAACCAACACCTGCAAACGAAGCGCGAAAGAAAACTCTTGCTAAAGAAATTAAAAAGTTAGAAGAATTAGTTGCGAATTTTGAGAAAGAAAAAAATAACCTAGAAGTAGAGCTAACCAAAGAAGAAAACTATACACAAATAGAGAAAGTAAAGGAATTGCAAAAAGCTTTAACAAACATTATGTTGAAATTAGAAGAAACAAATACTCAATGGTTTGCTTTAGCCGAAGAGTTAGAATCCTTATAAAAAAAGGAAGAGCTGCCGAAACTGAAACCCAGAGCCTTCATCAGAAATCGGCAAGCTCTCTACCCAAAACTCATTTCATTTTTTATTTTTCTAACAGTACACTTAATCCTAGCAATACAGTTAAAAACAATAAGGCATATAAAGAAATATTAATTCTTTTTTGAAGCCTGTTTTCGAGAGTTTCCGTCATTTTTTGCATACTACTTATTTGACACTCTTTATCCGCAAAAGGTTGAAAAGGAAATCTCAATTATTTAAAAATATATTTAAATCTAAGGCCTAAATCGAATGTAAGCGGTGTAGATTTTACGTCTAGCCTGTCTTTATATATAGATTGAAAGGGATATCGGATACCCGGAGCCAACGAAATTCTATATTGAGTGCCAAATCTATAGCTGATTTCAGAACCAATTAAACCGGCAAAATTTACCGGACGATAGGGCGATTCGCTACCTCTACCCGTAGTTATAGAGGCAATATTCTCAGCATTAGGCGTAACTGTGTTTTGCAGAAAAAGATCGGTTGATATTCCAGTATTTATAATAAATCCCCATTTTTTTTCGAAGAGTACATAACCGGCCTGCACGGGAAAACTAATAATTTCGATGCTGTTGTTTACCGTGTAGGGTGTAGTTGCCAGAATTGTTGCATTTGTATTGTCTTTATTTTTTTCAAATTGATTTACAGAAGCTACTTGCAAAGCAGCATTTTCAGATAAAACAGAATTAGCTGTATAGTCAGAAACCTGATTTAGATAGCTAACGCCTCCTTGCAAAATCCATCGTTCGCTTAGCTTGGCTCCTACTAAAACATTTACGGCATAGGTATACCCCGGAGAATTGCTTTCTTCAGAAGCTGTTTGGCCTGCTAAACTAGAGCGAAAAGTATTAGCCGGAGCGCCCGTTGTAGTTGGTGTTATGTTATTGAATGATCCTGCAGAAAAACCTACGGATGTCCAAAATCTTTCTTCCTGTTTTATCTTTTCTTCAGAAGATTTTTCTTCTTCCAAAGCAAGTACACTTTGTTGTTTATCTACTAAAATAGGTGTAGCCTCTGGTATATTCTCATCTAGTTTTTCGGCAATTACTTTTTCGTTGTTCGCATAGGTCGAAGGTTTGAACTGGTTTTTATCTTGCCATCTGAAATTAGTATTTGTAGAAAATAAGTTGTTTTTGTCTTCCGCAATCGTGTAATTTTTAAAAGCAGCTAATTTAGTTTTAGCAGGTTTATTATATAAACTCAAGTTTTCAGCATCTTTTTTTACTTTGTTTATACGTTGGTTGTTGTGATGTTCTTCTTTTTGTTTTTGCCATCTCAATACATTATCATTTTTTTCAATTAACTCGTTTTCCTTTTCTATGCGATCCGAAACTTCTTCTTCGTGCATTATCGTTACGTTTTCATTTGTGTTTTGCAAACTTGCTATTTGCTCAGAAAGTTTCTGTGTTTCTATTTGTTGATGGTTCATGTATCGATATGCTGCAAAACCTAAACCAAATAAAAGAATTGCCGCAGCCACGGAAGCCCATTGAAAATAGAATAACCGTTTCTTCAGATTATTTACTTCTTCGTCTTTATCTAATGCAGCGTGTATATTTCCCCAAACGTGTTCGCCCGGTTCTACTTCTGCATCTTGCATTTTCGCTCTCAAAAAATGTAAGTCATCCCCGCTTTCCATATTTCAAATTTTCTGATTCAGCTTTAATTTGTTTTTTCAACAACTCTTTTGCTCTCGCATACTGCGATTTAGAAGTGCCCTCACTAATGTTTAAAAGTTCGGCAATTTCTTGGTGGGTATAACCTTCTATTGCGTATAGATTAAAAACCACCTGGCAACCGGTGGGTAAACCTTGAATTAACTTTAACAAACTTTCGAAAGATAAATCCTGCAAAACGTTATCTTGAATAGGTGTTTGTATATCCGAAACATCAACCATTGGAAACAAATACATTTTACGCCTGTTGCTGTTTAAAGCTGTGTTTACCATAATTCTGGTAATCCATGTTTCTAGTTTCGATTCTCCCTTAAAGTTTTGTATATGCTGAAACACTTTTATAAATCCTTCTTGTACTATGTCTTCTGCTTCGGGTACCGATTTAGCATACCGAAGACAAACTGCCATCATTTTCTTACTAAAAAGTTGATATAGGCGAAATTGGGCTTGCCTATTTCCTTTGCAACAACTCTGCAACAACTCTTGTTCAGTATTTTGGCTTACATTAGACACACTATTGTTGCATTAGGTTGTATTTTTTTAATTTAAAGTTATGAATACGGTAAAGTTCCTTGTTTTAAACATGCTTTTGTTTTCATGTGTATCCACATCAACCATGCAAACTACTGGTAACGAAGTTAACATTTTAGAAGATGGAATTTTCGTTCCAACAATAAAAACTGTTCGGCTATACCCACAAAGCAACGATCCGCAACAAATTTTATTACCTCCTGTCACTCCAATTGCACTTCAAAACCTGGTAATTGAGTTCGATGATCTTAACGAACAGTTTACACATTACACCATTAAAATAACACATTGCCAGGCCGACTGGACAAAATCTGGCCTTGCTAATTTAGATTTTCTTACTGAGTATAACAGTTTTCCCATTTTAAATTATTCGTTTTCGGCAGATACATATTTACCATACATACACTATAGTGCTGCCATTCCTAAAGTAAAATTACCAGGCAATTACGTTGCTACCATTTATCGGGATGATGAAATTCCGGTGTTTTCAAAAAGATTTTATGTGTATCAACAATTACTGTCGGTTACAGAACTACGCGATATGTCAGGTGCAGGCCCTCTAAAAAATACACAACCTATAAGTTTGGCAGTACAATATGGCAACTTACCCATTGTAAACTCTAACGATCAGTTTCAGGTAAACATAAAGCAAAACCAACGTTGGGATAACCAAATTGAAAATATTCCACCAAGTTTTATACGCGAACAAGAAAAACAAATTGTCTACCAGATAACAGATGAAAATCAAATGCACAAAGGCGGAAATGAATATCGTTTTATCGACCTGCGTTCGCTAATTAATACCGGACAAAATATTAGTACGGTTGATCGATCTGTTAAACCCTATATAGCTCACGTGGTTATTGATAAACCCCGGCAGACTGATCGTTACTCTCAATACCTGGATTTCAATGGAAACTTTGTCATCCAAAATTTTGATAGTCCTCTTACGCTATCTGAAAATTATGTCCGAACTCGATTTTATTTTAAAACTAGTTTGCCACCAAAAAGCAGCGTGTTTTTGATTGGGGCATTTAATCAAGATGTTAGCCTTAAAAATAAAAGTATGGCTTATGATTCTGTAAATAGAGTTTATTTTCAGGAACACTTGTTAAAACAAGGTTGGTATAACTACCAGTATAAAGTATTGGATGCGAAAGGAAACTCGATTCCGGTAGAAGGTAATTATTTCGAAACCGAAAACGAATACGAAGTTTTGGTTTATTATAAAGCCTTGCAACCTCGTGCCGATTTGTTGGCGGGTTATCTGCGGATTGTCAGAAATCAACGTTAGGCGTATAGTGCTTCGTGATGTTCGTTTCTGTTTATCGTATTTTGGTTGGCCACATCTAACATTCCAAAGCCTTTTGCTGTATACAAACCCAAACCATTTTCGTATAGAAAATGCTGTACATCTGTTGCTGCAAAAAGAGTAAATGGAAAAGTATATCCACGTACTTCAAATTTTACATCGTTATCGTATAAAGGATAAATTCTGGCGAATTTTTTATGAGATTCTTGTAACCGTTGTATATAATCCTGATCGGGCACCAATTGAAATTTATAATACGAAGCCAATTGCTCAGCAGTATATCTGCCCGTTGCTTCCATACGGCTAAGAGTGGAGTCGTAAAGCAAATCGCTAAACTCATCTGTTCCGGGAATTATAAAACGCTTACTGGCCTCATCGTTAAATTTGGCAGGCAAAACAACGATAGGCGAAATACATAAAAACTTTACTTCTTCTCCAATTGAAACCGGTTTTTCTTGTTCGTAAGATTCCGGAGAGAGTTGAAGATTGCCCACCATTATCTCTTTCAATAAGAATAACTCGTGCAAAAAGTACTGAAGAAACTCAGGCTCTGAACATGCAAAAACCAATGTTACTTTAGATGAGTAAAAATGTAAGCCTTTTCGGCTTACTTTAGTTTGCCCCTTAAGACCTGAGAAATTAAATAAAGAATATGATCGATAATCCTGACGGGACCCAAATACTAATACGCCTTTGATGAACTGAGCTATCAAATACTGATGGTGAAAGGGAACATAAGACCCCCTGTTCTTTAGCGAAAAAACAATACGAACTCTCAAGCCTAAAAAATTTAGTGGGTTAAAAAACTATGGCAAAAACCCTTCTGCTTTACGAATTGCAAGAGCAGATTATAAAGCTACTAAAAGATACTTTATTTATAAATATCAGGCTTATAGTTATTTTATACATTAAATCTGAAGTGCATAATGTCTCCATCCTGTACTACATATTCTTTACCTTCAATGGCCATTTTTCCGGCTTCTTTGCACGCTACTTCTGTTTTATATTGTTGATAATCAGATAGTTTTATTACTTCAGCCTTAATAAAGCCTTTTTCGAAATCGGTATGTATAACACCAGCGGCTGCGGGGGCTTTCCAGCCACGTTTGATAGTCCATGCACGAACTTCCTGAACTCCGGCTGTAAAGTAGGTTATAAGGTTAAGCAAAGAGTAGCTTGCTCTGATCAATTTATTAAGGCCCGATTCCTCCAAGCCATACTCCTTTAAAAATTCTTTTCTGTCTTCTTCATTTTCTAACTCCGCTATTTGTGCTTCAATTGCTGCGCTTATCATTACAACTTCTGCATTTTCTTCTTTCACCAAATTCCGAAGGGCATCCACGTGTTTATTTCCGGTGTGAAGCGAACCTTCATCTACATTGGCTACATACAATACGGGCTTTGCAGTTAATAATTGCAAATCGCTGATGGCTTTGGCATCTTCTCCTTCCAAAACTAATGCACGAGCGTTTTTACCTGCAAGTAGGGTATCTTTTACTTCTTGCAAAATGCTCAACTCTTTTTTTGCTTTAGCATCACCTGATTTGGCTATTTTCTCTACTCGGGAAATTTTCTTTTCTACCGATTCCAAATCTTTTAATTGCAATTCTGTATCTATAATTTCTTTGTCGGCTACGGGGTTTACGCGTCCATCCACATGCACAATATTATCGTTGTCGAAACATCGCACAACATGTAAAATAGCATCTACTTCGCGAATGTTTGCCAAAAACTGATTACCCAATCCCTCTCCTTTGCTGGCGCCTTTTACTAGGCCTGCAATGTCTACAAATTCTATTGTTGCAGGCACTACTTTTTGTGGACTAACAAGGCTTTCTAAAATTTTTAACCTATGGTCGGGCACAGATATTATACCCACGTTAGGCTCAATAGTACAAAATGGGAAGTTGGCTGCTTCGGCCTTGTTGTTAGATATAGAGTTAAAAAGGGTAGACTTACCAACATTGGGTAGCCCTACTATTCCGCACTGTAGTGCCATATTGCGTTTTTAAAATGAGGTTGCAAATATAGGGCTGTATTGGCCTGCTACAAAAAAGAAAAGCCTCTGGAGGAGGCTTTCTTTTTTATTCCCATTTTAATTCGGAGTCGGTGTTGTTTTCAGTTCTATTACTTACTTCTGCTACTTCGCTGTCGTGATCATGTTCTTTTTCAAACTGATCAAAATCAACATCGGGCATTAATTCTTTAATGTGATCGATGGATCCGTTAAGAGCGTCCATAAACTTTTTAAAATCTTCTTTGTACAGGAAAATTTTATGTTTTTCATAGGTAAAGCCATCGTCTTTGAAACGTTTTTTACTCTCTGTAATGGTTAGGTAGTAATCATTCGAGCGTGTTGACTTTACATCGAAAAAGTAGGTTCTTTTGCCTGCTTTTACCTTAGCTGAGTAAATTTCTTCTCTGCTGTTTGACTTATAATCTTCCACAATCCAACTGGTTTAAGGTTTGTTTAGGTTTGGTAAATAAGTCCGAAATATAATATTTTGCCATTTATAAGCAAATAGCACTTTTATTTGGGCTATTATGCCTTTACGAAATCAATCTTTATGACACATTTTAACCTGGCAGATTTAAAGCAAAGTACAAGTTTAGATTTACTGGCCAGGCACCTTGTAGAAGGCTTTATTACTGGTTTACACAAAAGCCCTTATCATGGCTTTTCTGTAGAGTTTTCTGAACATAGATTGTATAACGAAGGCGAAAGCACACGCCACATAGATTGGAAAGTTTTTTCGAGAACCGACAGGCTTTATACAAAACAATACGCTGAAGAAACAAATTTAAGGTGCATGCTGGTGGTAGATCAATCTGCTAGTATGTTTTACCCAAGACCGGAGCACACAAAAATAAAATTCAGCATTTTTGCTGCCGCTGCTCTTGCTTATTTGCTTCAAAGCCAACGCGATGCTGTGGGTTTATGTACTTTTAGCAATCAGATTAACCTTCTTACTCAGGTAAAATCTACCTCCTCTCACCTAAATAAAGTCTTTACTCAATTACAAGAATGTGGAGTACAAGTGCCTGTAGGTGTTCAGGCATCTACTTCGGTTGCGAAAGTGCTGGATGAGATCGCTGAAAAAATACATAAGCGCTCTCTTGTTGTTGTTTTTTCTGATTTTTTTGATTCTGCCGAGTCGCTAACCGATCTGTTTAAAGCGTTGCAACACCTACGCCATAACCGCCACGAAGTAATTGTTTTTCATGTAAGCGATAGAAAAACTGAGGAAAGATTTGAGTTTGGGAATAAACAAACTGAATTTATTGATGTAGAAACAGGAGAAAAGTTAACCGTAAACCCCGAAGATGTACAGGAAATTTACCAACAAAAGGCAAAAGACTTTTACAAAGCAGTAAAGCAGAAATGCTTACAATTTAAAGTGGATTTTGTAGAAGCAGATGTGTCGGATGGTTTCCAACACATCTTGCAAAGCTTCTTAATTAAACGGGCAAAAATGAAATAACTAACCCTCTTGGTGTAACCAAACCTTTTTTGCTTCTAGTTCTTCTTTAGTTTCTACATTGTCGGGGTCTGGTACACAGCAATCCACCGGACAAACGGCAGCACACTGTGGCTCTTCATGAAATCCTGTGCATTCTGTACACTTACCCGTAACTATATAATAAAATTCAGGAGAAACAGGCTCTTGCATAGCCTTAGCGTCTAACTGCGTTCCATCTTCTAATTCTATAGAGGTTAGTTTTGTACCACCCGCCCAATTCCACTCTCTTCCACCTTCGTAAATTGCAGTATTGGGGCATTCTGGCTCGCAGGCACCACAGTTGATGCACTCCTCTGTTATCATGATCGCCATGTATTCCTTAATTTTGGTTTTAATTCTGGTGCAAAAATAATTTTAGCACGTTAGTAAACAAAAACACATAACTCCTATTAAAAGTTTATTTCATGGAAAACCGTTTGCACGCCTTACAAAGCCTTAAGAATTTTCTTGAGAAGATGGATAACTCTCTGTTTATAGAATGGTGCAATTTGGCAAAGGCTGAAAATGGATGGTTTACTGAAGAAAGTATCCGAACTGCAATCGATGGAATTATTCAATTACTTGATGAAAAAAATTTAAGAAGCTGGCTTACTTCGTATAGAGAAACAAAAAAACCAAAAACTATTGCCATTATCATGGCAGGTAATCTTCCTCTGGTGGGTTTCCATGATGTGTTGTGTACCTATATAATTGGGCACACAAGCTTACTTAAACTTAGTTCGAAAGACTCCAGATTGTTTCCTTTGATTATCGATGAAATAAAAAAACATGATCCAGAAGCAAGACTAAAAATAGAAAACGGAAAGTTATCTGGTTTTGATGCTGTGATTGCTACCGGAAGCGACAATGCATCGAGGTATTTTGATTATTACTTTGCGAAATATCCGCACATCATTAGAAAAAACAGAACTTCTGCGGCTATACTTAATGGGGAAGAAAGCCCGAACGAATTAGCATTATTAGGAAAAGATGTATTTCAATATTTCGGTTTAGGCTGTAGAAACGTATCCTCCCTTTTAGTACCTGTTGGTTTTAACTTCAGCACATTACTGGATTCCTGGCAAGAGTTTTCTTCTGTTTCTCAGCATCATAAATATTTTAATAATTACGAGTACCAAAAAGCAATTAAGTTAATTAATGCCGAACCCCATCTCGACAATGGTTTTGTATTGCTTTGCGAAAGCACAAAACTAGTTTCGCCTATATCAACAGTACATTACCAATTTTATCGTAACGAAAACGAGCTTACTGAAAAAATAAATTTTGAAACAGCTAAACTACAATGCATTGTAGGAAATAATATTCTTTGTAATGTAAATTTTGGCCAAACTCAACGCCCTGCTATATGGAGTTATGCAGATAATATTGACACCATGCGATTTCTGGAAAAAGTGTAGCAAGCACTTTATGGCTTGCTACCCCTTATAATTTCAACCCAACCCGAGTATTTGTTTCCTCCTGAATTTAATTGATAAAAGTAAACACCTTCGGGCAAATCGCCACCATCCCAAGTATTGTCGTAATTGTTATTTGCATAAACTTCGTTGCCCCAACGATTGGTGACTACTAATTTAGAATTCGGAGCAAGGTTTCTGATGGTAAAGAATTCATTTTTCTTGTCTGCGTCTTTATCAGGTGTAAAAACATTCGGTATAAAAATAGCCTGGTTAACTTCAATATCTAACTCATCAACAAATCTGCAACCATTATCATCTTCAATTACGTAGTTATACGTACCTGCCGGTAATTGAGTGTACCTTCTGAAAAACCTAAAATTATCGTCTTGTGTTGTAACTTCTGTTAACGGTGAGCTAAACGATTGACCTGGTGTAAATGGAGTTGTTAACTCTAAAGACATGGCATAAGGTGCAACTCCTCCAGATACTATTTTAATGGTAACTGCTCCCGCTGATTCATCCGGATACGATTTTTCGAAGTCAGACTCCTCAACCACTATTGCTTCGTTTATAGTAACATTTGTAGTTTGAGTCAACGTGCATGTTCCTTGTGTTTGAGATAGTATTAGAGCGTAATCTCCTGCTTGTGTTAAAAAGGTAGTACTAGCCGGAATTAGATAACTGCCGGTAGGGAATGGCGTAACATTAGCATCAGAAAATACAACTTGGTTATCGCTTATTCTTCTTACTTCAAATTGTAAGGAAAGGGTTGTATTCCCTGTTATATTCGATACCTGTAAATCATCATTCAAACAAACTGTTTGTACCTGAAATGAAACATTTACTGGTCCGGAGATATTGCCTGTTACATTCAAAGGGCAAAGTGTTGAAGTGCCTGTAGGCTGAATAATCACTCGGTAATCGCCAGAAATTAAATTATTGAATGTTCTTGCTTCTCCACTGTAGCTAATGTTTACTACTTCAACAGGAGTAAACAAACCTCGCTCAATTGTTAAATCGTATGTTCCAACAACCGGTAACTGCGCAATAGTAATTACTCCGCTTGCTCCATTGTTTGCACACACAGCATTTATAAACGAAACATCCGTAGGAGAACCAACAGGATTTGGTGCTGTAATACCAATTGTTTGAGATGCTTCGCAATTAACTGCGTTGCGCACTGTAACTATGTAAGAACCAGGGCTAAAACCACTGAAAGCAGTTGCTATTGGCAAACTAGTAAACGGTCTTAACTGTGTTGTACCTGTTCCATCAAAAATTGCAACTTGATTACCCGCAGTACCAGTAACCTGAATGGTACCATCATTGGCTGTACAAGTAGTAGTATTTGTGGTTACAGCTGTAAAATTTATTGGTGAAGGAGGAGGAATATTAATTGTTACCTGCGCAAAGCAAGGGTCGCTGGCATTTCTGCGAATGCTTATCACTTGGTTAAATGTAGGTGCAGGACCTGCAGGAATACCAGTTATCTGATTCCCTGCTGTAAAAGACTTAAATGGATCAGCGATGCCTCCATCTAACGACCATTCTAACACATTACCAGTTTCGCCAAACACATCAATAGTTGCAGAACCGTTCGTGTCTCCTACACAAGTAGGCGATACAATGTTAGATGCAATGGGTATTCCAACCGTACCCGATTGATCTACAGTTACGAATCCTGTTTTAATACATCCAGGATCGCCATATTGAATGGTATATTCATACGTTCCGATAGGTAAACCATTAAATAAAAAGTTATTAACGTTTGTTCTCGAAAAAACAGGACTAGCGGGTGTAGTTCTGTTTATGGTGATGATTACACCTGTGTTGTTAATTACAGGTACCGCTGGCGAAATATCAAAAAATATACTGCCATTAGATAACGTACAAGTAGCTGGACTTGGCGTTGGGGTAATAACAACTGTTGCGCATGTGCCCGTTCCAGAACCACAACTTGGGTCTGTACTATCGGTTATAGTGATGTTAAAACTTGAAGCCGATGTACAACCTCCTAAATCATAAGAAACATTTATACTAACCGTTGATCCTCCTAAAGCAGCAGGATTTAACGTGCTTCCGGTTATTGCTGGACTTCCACTAAAAGTAAAGGTACCGCCAGCAGGGTTTGCACTTACAAAAGCTAAAAGATTTATAACTCCTCCATTTTCGCAACGAGGTGTAGCAGGTGGTGTTACTGTTAACACCGGTGATGAAACAACATTAATTTCAAAAGTAGTATTGGCTACACATGTTCCGGAAGTATACGATACGTTTATTGTTTGCAAACCGGTAAGCGATGAAGGATCGAATGTTCCGGTTCCGCTGTTAACACCTGTTCCGGTAAAAGTAAATGTTCCACCCACAGGCGATGCACTTACTAATGTTGATAAATCAATCGGTGCGGATGCCTGGCAAACCGTGGGATCAACTGCAGGAACTGTGATAACCGCATCATCAATTATTTCAATAGAGAAGGTAACATTTGCCGGACAAGCCCCACCAACCGTTGCATTAATAGTGTATACACCCAAAGCTTGAGATGCATCAAAATTACTTGCCGTTACTCCTGTGCCAGCAAAGGTAACTGCCGAAGCCGGCACCACATTTACAAGCGTGTTCAAATCTACCGGTGTTGCCGATTGACAAACTTGCAATGGGTTTACTATAGGTGTTATTGTTGTACTATTTACAACATTAACATTAATTTGAGCAGCTTGTGTTTGCCCACAAGCGAAAGTTGCTGTTACGTAAAAATCGTTGTTAGCCACCGTAGTCATATCTAACTGCGCGGCTGTTGGGGTAAAGTTTGGAGTAGCAGTAGTGCTTAAAAGTGTAGTTAATGCTGCATCCGCAAACCAGTTATAACCCGTTGCTCCTGTTATAGCATTAACAGATAATGTAGGAACAGTAGCGTTTAAACAGGTTACAATAGGTGAAGCCGGATTGGGCACAGGTGCAGGAGTTGCATTATAATCAAAACTTACTCTTGAGAACCCTGCATTTTCGAAATACTCTATTTGTATCTGGTGTGCACCTGCAGTTAAACATACAGGTGCCGAAGTGTATACAGTGTAGCTATGATTTGTAAATGAATTAGCAGGCGAAAGTGTAATGGCAACACCATCAATTATTAACCGAACACCATCGTCTCCTCCAACTTGAAATGTATAAACACCTGCAGTAAACGTTTTACTCATTCTAAATCTTACACTGAAATTATTAAGATAAGAACCACAAATATTAGCCCCTTGTAAGGGTATGTTATTACTCAAATTTAGGTTAAACACATCGGTTGAAGTATTGTAAGAAGAAGTACCAAACGCAGCTAGTTCTGTCTCATTAAAAAATCCCCGGTACTTTGCCAAGTTATAATTTACATTGTTTTGATACGGTGATAATGGCGTTGTTGTAAAATCATCGTACACATATCCAATCCATGTTTCTGTACCAAAAGTATTTGGGTTACCGGGTATTGGTGTTACTGCTACATCGGCAGAACCAGAAACAGTGCCAGCTCCACATGCATCTGAAACAGATACCATTGTGTAGGTAGCTCCCGGTGCTGTAGGGGCTACGTTAAACACATAAGGCGATGTAAGAATATTCGAAGCTGAAATATTTGTAACTCCATCAGAATAAACAATATCCCAGGGAGCTACACCAGTAAGCGTAATTGTAACATCTGCATTACCGCCAACGCAAATAGAAGTAGTACCTGATATGGTAGCTGTTGGGTTAGGACTTACTGTAATTGTTTGATTTGCTGCAACTGTAGCAGAAGACACACACGCTGCGGAAGATGTAAGCGTTACGCTGATAACATCGTTGTTCGCGAGCGTTGCATCGGTGTACGTTGTATTGGTTTCGCCAGCCAAAGGAATTCCATTCTTACTCCATTGTAAAGTAGGTGTTGAACCTCCATTGGTAATGTTTGCTGTAAATGTTACAGATATACCAGGACAAATAGTTGCGCCCGGATTAGTGGATAGGGTTACTGCCGGTGTTAAAATTGGGTTTACCGTATTCGTAATCGAACTGCTTGTTGCGCTTACCGGTGATGGACAAACTTCATTACTTGTTACAGTAACAGAAATTTGTTCACCATTAGTTAATCCGGTGGTTGTATAGGTAGCGTTTGTTTCGCCTACAATCGGGTTTCCATTGGATAACCACTGAAACGTTGGTGCAGCACCTCCATTTGTTGGTGTAGCTGTAAATGTTACAGATGTACCTGCGCAGATGATATTATCGGCATCATTTGATGTTATTACCACAGAAGGTGTAACCAAAGGCAACACAATATGATTGAGTACATTACTAGTTGCTATTAATGGTACAGCGCAAGGCGAACTACTGGTTAATTGTACACTTATGTTATCGTTATTAACTAGAGTATTGATAACCAACGTAGCAGTTGTTTGGCCCACAATTGGGTTACCGTTTAATAACCATTGAAAAGCTGGTGTTGCACCGCCATTAACGGGAGTGGCTGTAAATGTAATTGATGTACCAGCACAAATACTATTATCCGCATCTGAAGATGTTATGGTAACGGATGGTGTGGTTGTACCCGGCACACTTATAGTGATGGTATTACTTACAACAGTAGTTGTTGTAGCACATAGCGCATTTGAAATAAGTTGAACCGAAACCTGATCATTATTGGATAATGTAGATGTAGTGAATGTGTTATTGGTTTCACCCGCCACAGGATTACCATTTAACAACCACTGAAAGGCAGGTGTTGTGCCACCATTGGTTATAGCTGCAGTAAATGTAACTGATGTACCAGCACAAATTGTATTGTCGGCATCGTTAGATGTAATGCTTATTGTTGGTGTAACTGCTGGAAGCACGTTAGTAGTTATTGTGTTGCTTGCAACTGTTACAGGTGAAGCACACGTTGCATTGCTGGTAAGGGAAACAGAAATTTGCTCGCCATTTATCAAACCAGTTGTTGTAAGCGTTGTGTTTGTTTCTCCAGCAATAGGATTTACACCTGAAAACCATTGAAAGGCTGGTGTTGTACCCCCATTGGTTGGTGTAGCTGTAAAGGTTACAGATGTTCCGGCACAAATAGAGTTATCAGCATCTGATGAAGATATTGTTACGGCAGGTGTTACTACCGGTAATACTGTGGTAGCAATTGTATTGCTTGTTACTGTTGCAGGTGCGGCACAAGTTGCATTGCTCGTTAGGCTTACCGAGATAACCTCACCATTGGTTAGAGTACTTGTAACAAAAGTAGAACCTGTTTGACCCGCAATTGGCGTTCCACCAGAAAGCCACTGAAAAGTTGGTGTTGTACCACCATTTACAGGAGTTGCTGTAAACGTAACAGAAGTGCCTGCACAAATAGAGTTATCAGCATCGGAAGAGGTTATGCTTACACTAGGTGTAACAGAATTAGTTACTGTCATCGTAACTATTGATGAAGTTACGGTTGCAGGCACAGCACAGTTTAATGAACTAGTCATGCGAACTGATACCTGATCGTTATTTGCTAAGGTGTTGGTATTAAATGTAGATGCAGTTTGGCCTACTACATCTCCTCCATTTAAAATCCACTGATAAGTTGGTGTAGCTCCACCGTTTACAGGCACAGCAGTAAATGTAACATTAGTACCAGCGCAAACTGATGTTCCGGGTGCTGTTGTAACAGAAACGGAAGCAGTAAGCGGACTTGCTACAGTCATGGTTATACCTGTGCTTGTTACAGCAGATGGAATAGCACATGTTGCATTGCTCGTTAATCGTAAGGTTACAACATCTCCATTGCTTAATGTAGAAGTAGTGAATGTACTTGATGTTTCGCCTAAAGCATCTGCACCATTAATTCTCCATTGGTACGCAGGTGTTGTGCCACCATTGGTAATAGTAGAATTAAAAGTTACCGATGTACTCGGACAAACAGTAGAACCAGGGTTTGCAGTAATGCTTACTGTTGGAACTACCGAAGGAGTTACATCCATTACAATAACATTACTTGTTGCGCTAGCCGGAACTGGACACGTTGCATTGCTTGTTAAGATTACACGTACCTGATCATTATCATTTAATGTTGTAGTACTAAAAGTTGAGCTTGTAGCTCCTGCAACATTTACGCTGTTTATTTGCCATTGATAGGTTGGCGATGCACCACCATTAACAGGTGTAGCCGTAAAAGTTGCGTTAGTACTACTGCAAATAGTGGTGCCTGGTGCCACGGCAATTGTAACGCTTGGAGTTACAGTAGGATTAACTGTGAAATTAATGGAGTTACTAAGTACGGTAGATGGAGTTGCGCAAGTAGCATTGCTTACCATTTCAACTGTAACAATATCTGCGTTGTTTAAAGTCGATGAAGTAAATGTTGAATTCGTTGCAGCAGGAACATTTGTTCCGTTAATTCTCCATTGGTAAGTTGGAGTAGTACCACCATTGGTTGGTGTTGCTGTAAAATTCACTGTTGCACCAGAGCAAATAGTATTACCTAAATCTGAAACAATTGCCACGCTCGGAACAACAACAGGATTAACCGTTATGGTTACCTCATCGAAAACAGAAGGACAATTATTTGCCGGATCGTCTGTAGTTAAGCGTAAAGTATAATTACCTGCAACTGTTGCTGTAAAAGTAACAGTGGCAGGAGTTGCTGTAGGAGTTGTTAAAGATAGATTTCCGTCACCGCTGCCAGGCTGAGCTATGATGCTCCATGTACCAGTAGAAGCAGATCCGCCAATAGTTGCATTAGCAAGAGGTAAAATAGCTCCTGAGCAAATTGGGGCATAGGTTCCTGCTTCAACAGTAGCCGCAGGATCCAGTGTAATGATAACATCATCCGAAACCGCATTACAAGGGCCAGCAGGGTTGTTCGTTGTTAATCTTAGTGTGTAATTACCCGCAACTGTAGCGGTAAATGTAACAGTGGCCGGATTTGCTAAAGCAGTAGTATTGCTAAGCGATCCGTTTCCACCTACAGGTTGAGTAACAATTGACCACGTTGCATTGGCAGACCCTCCACCACGTGTAGCGTCTGATAAGGCCACAACACTACCCGCACAAGCTGCCTTGTCGGCCCCAGCAAAAACTGTAGCCGGATTGTTTACTGTTATTGTAACCTGATCGAAAACTGCATCACATATACCAGGAGGATTATCGGTTGTTAATCGTAAAACATACGTTCCGGGAACTGTTGCTGTGAAGGAATTAGATGCTGGAGTTGTTGTTGGATTAGTTCCGCTTATTACACCATCTCCCCCAACTGGTCCGGAAAATACAGACCATGTTACAATCGTTGCTGTACCACCAAAACTAGAACCAACTAAAGTTCTTGAAGAACCGCCACATATTGTTGCATTTGCGCCTGCTTCAACGGTTGGGGGTGCTTCAACTGTAATGATAACATCATCAAAAACAGATGTGCAGGCATTTGCCGGATCGTTTGTGGTTAATCTTAACGTATAATTACCCGCAACAGTAGCTGCAAATGTTACTGCCGATGGATTTGCCGTTTGAGCAGTAGAACTTAAACTACCATTTCCACCTACTGGTTGCGAAACAATTCCCCAAGCACCCGTTGTAGCAGAGCCCCCTATAGAAGACCCAACCAATGGTGAGCCCGTTGTTGATCCGCAAATTGTTTGTGGATTTCCGGCTTCAACTGTCGGAGGATTTGCTAAATTAATTGTTATCTGATCAAAGATGGAAGGACACCCACCACCTGTTGTAGTAAGGGTAAGGGTTACCGTGCCGTTTACCAGATCGGTGCCTGCAGGTGTATAAACAGCATTTAGTGCGTTGGGGTTGCTAAATGTTCCTGCCCCTCCGGACCATACTCCTCCGGTTGCAGAACCACCCACTGTACCTGCCAGTGTAAAAGTACTTCCACTACAAATTTCTACAGGAGTTGTTCCTGCATCAACTGTTGCTCCACCTGGAACTACAATATTGGTTTGTGTAGCTGTACAACCATTAGCATCAGTTACTGTTACATCGTAGGAACCGGCAGCCAAGCCAGAAGGGTTTGTTATATTTCCTGGGTCGGGTGTGATGGACCAATCAAATGAATAAGGGGCAGTTCCACCTGTAGCAGAAATAGATATACTTCCATCGTTACCATTACAACTTGGTGTGATGGTTGGCGCATTGAAAGCCAGTTGGGTGGGTTGGGTTATATTTATGCCGGAAACTTGCCTTCTTGTACAAAGTAATACTGGTGTGCCTCCATTAGAAGTAATAACAACAACTCGGTAAGTACCACCAATTACATCACTCGCAAATAAATTATTAAAGGTTACTGTTTGTAAATTGCTATTAGAAATTGTTTCAATCGGTAATTCTCCTGAACCGGTATCGACTACCAACGAATAAGAAAAAGGTGCCAGACCGCCAGATAATGTAACAGATATAGAACCATTACTTCCATTGAAGCAGCTTACATTTGTTGAACCTGTTAGCGTAAAACTTGATATGGTTGTGCCTGTACACTGGGCTTGCGCTCGATTAGCTATAAGTGCAAACCCAAACGAAAAAAACAGGCTGATTAAAAAATAGTTTCTCATTTAGCGGTAAGTGTTATTTGAGATCTCGAAAACTTATTGCAGAATTTTTTTTCTTCATCCAAAAAAATCGCCTCTACCTTGTATAAAAAGTCAGGCGATAGTTTTTCGAACTTAAGTTTGCTTGTGGCGTTGCCTGAAATTGCTTTTATTTCTTCTTGCCCTGTTGCTTTTTCGATAAACAACGTACAAGTAAACCGCTTATTCGTTGTAATTGCTACCTCAATAACACCCAAATTACCTGAATACGAAGCTCTTACGACTTCAATTTTATTGTTGCATTGCGCAACAACCGTTTTTCCCGATAGGAGTATCAGAAGAATAAGTAAAGTTTTATACATAAAGGTGCTCTTTATTGGCATTGTGTGACCCTTTGTAACCATTCTTAACTTTAATAATGCTTTTTCAAATATCGTATTTATTAAAGCTCCTAAAGTTTAAAAAATAGGCCAGTTCAATACACGTAAGTTTAAGTTTAAAAAGTAAAAATAACCAGTCAACATACTGATTTGAAAACTAATCAGCAAGTTATACTTAAAGTATTAATTTAACTAAAAGATTCTAGTATTTTCTGTTGAAAACCTCGGCCATAATAAATGCCCTTTTTACTTTATCCATGTCTGCAAAATCTTCTGCAATCTGACTGGCTAAACTTATTCCTTCTTCTTTTTCAAATTCTTTAAATTTCTTGTACTCCACCTTTGGCGACTCCAAAGCACCTTCTAACTGTAACTCTTCGTAAGATTTTCTATTAAAAGCTTCAAACCTCGATTTCTCGAAAGTTTTGTAGGTTTCTTCCTTTTCAAAATCGTACCCTTTAGGTTCTTCGTAGGTTTCTTCTTTTACTGTATCGTATGACTTATACTCCGGAACAGTCTCTTCTTCATATTCCTGATATGTTTGCTTTTTAGTTACAACTTCCTTTTCAGGTTCTGGCATCTTTGCCTCGGTAATTTCCTTAAGCAATTCCTCGAAAGTCAAGGGCTTTGGTCCACTTGGTTGACTATCAGAGTTTTGCCTGCGAGTTGGCTGTCTTTCTTCCTCTTTTTTCTTCTTGCTTGCCCGGCCAATCAGGTATATCACTCCCAAAATCACGTAAATCCAAAACTGAATATTGTCCATTCTGCTTTTTTTATCGCGTTAAATTAACCAAAAAACAGGGTTATACCCTAATGTTCGACAAGAATTGACTGGTATCTTTTTTTATTTTGAAATGGTTCGACAGGACTTTTATCTTTGCCTTCCTTTTTACAATCAACCCCGTAGTTCACCATGCAATTAGCCAAATTGGAGATTAAAGGTTTTAAGAGTTTTGCCGATAAAGTTGTCATCAACTTTGACGAAGGTATAACTGGTATTGTTGGCCCTAATGGATGCGGCAAATCGAACGTGGTTGATTCGATTCGCTGGGTGTTGGGCGAACAAAAAACCAGCGCCTTACGCTCCGAAAAAATGGAAAACGTAATCTTTAATGGTACTAGCCAACGATCAGCTCAACAAATGGCTGAGGTATCCTTAACGATTAACAATACCAAAAATATCCTTCCAACAGAATACTCGCAGGTAACCATTACCAGAAGGTTATACAGAAGCGGTGAAAGCGAATACTTACTAAACGGTGTTACATGCCGATTGAAAGATATCACTAATCTGTTTTTAGATACTGGTGTTGCCTCTAACACATATGCTATAATCGAATTGGGAATGGTAGACGATTTGCTGAACGATAAAGACAATTCGCGCAGAATGCTTTTCGAAGAAGCTGCAGGCGTATCTAAGTTTAAAAAGCGTAAAAAAGAAACGATTAAAAAAATTGAAGATACCGATGCCGATTTAGAACGTGTAGAAGATTTACTTTTCGAAATAGAAAAGAACATGAAAAGCTTGGAAAAACAAGCCAAGCAAACAGAAAATTATTACCGCATTAAAGACGAATACAAAGACAAAAGTGTACAACTCGCTAAAGTTACCGTAAACAAACAACGCGAAAACTTTAATGAATTAACGAAAAAGATTGAAGGAGAAAACGATAGAAAAATTTCTCTAGCTTCACAAATTGCAGAGAAAGAAGCGTACATAGAAAAAGCAAAGTCTGAGTTAATCGTTAAGGAAAAAACACTTTCGTCCAGACAGAAAACCATTAACGACCACGTTGCCCGTATACGCCAATACGAGAGCGAAAAACAAATTAAAAACGAACGCCTCAAATACCTGAACGATAAAGCCAACAATTTAAGAGAGCAAATCGATCAGGATAAAAAAAGCAACGAACGCGCACGTTTCTCAATTGGTAGTTTAGAAACAGAAAAACAAAGTGCAGAACAAATTTTAAAAGATATTCAAGGTAAACTTGAAACTTTAAAATTAGATTACGAAAATCAAAGACGTGTTACTACCGATTTGCAACAACAATCTGATGCTCTGAGACGTGATTTACGTTCTAAACAAGAAGAAAGTTTTCAAATCAATAAATCAGTTGAAATCAGGCAAATTCAAATTGCTTCTTTTAAACAAGAGTTAGAAAAAACAGCAACTGATTCTAATTTACAAAGCGCGAGTTTAGTAGAGTTCGAAAAGAAATTAGTTTTATTACAAGAAGAACTCAACGAAAAAAATAAAGAACTAGAAAACTTAAAGAAAGAAGAAGAAGATATCATCGCACGAATCGCTCAATTGGAAAAAACAATTGACATGATCAGAGATGAGATGACATCTACCAGCCGTATTCTCGATGCCAAACAAAACGAATTCAACCTTACCAAATCTTTGGTTGAGAGCCAGGAGGGATTTCCGGAAGCGATTAAATTCTTAAAAAAGAAGATTGCTAAAAATGCTCCTCTCCTATCCGATATCTTAACCACTTCAGAAGATTATCGCGTAACGATAGAAAACTATTTAGAACCGTATCTCAATTATTATATTGTTGATCACGAAGCAGAAGCTTACGAAGCCATAAACATATTAAGCGATGCATCCAAGGGTAAAGCGCACTTCTTTATCCTCGATAAATTCGAAAGATTTGAGTCTACACCGGGAAGAATTTATGAGAATGCTTTTCCTGCAACAGAAATTATAGAGTATGATCCGAAGTACCGAAAACTAATGGCTCATATTTTGGATAAAGTGTACATCTATGAAGGAGATATCAAAAATATTCCTTTGGATGATGATAACATCTTTATCACCAAAAGCGGAAAACTTACCAAGAAGAAATACAGTTTATCCGGAGGTTCTGTTGGTTTATTTGAAGGAAAGAAAATTGGTAGAGCCAAGAATTTAGAAAAACTGGAGAAAGAAATAAAAGAACTCAGCGCTAAAGCAGAAGAAATCAAAAGCAATTTGCTGATGAAACAATCTGATTTAGAAAAGTTGAGAAACCATCAGCTTCGCCAAAAAATTGAAACTGTTCAAAATTCTATCAGACAAATCAACGAAGAGTTTGTTTCAGTAAGAACCAAGCGCGAGCAGTTCTCGCAAATGTTGAGCACAGCAGATTTAAAACGCGAAGATATTCTTGAGAAAATTGATACGTTATTAAAAGAGCTTGACGAAGCAACACCAAAAGCAAAAGCAGCAGAATTAGATATGCAGGAAATCGAACAACGTTTGGCAGTTGTTATCGAAAACCTGGCTTCGCAAAACGAAATGTTGAATCAGAAATCAGCTGCATTCAATGAACAAAATATTTTCTTCCATCAGCAAGAAAACAGAGTAAAGAGTTTAGAACAAGAAATTCGTTTTAAGCAAGAGTCTGTTGAACAAAGTGGTACGCGCATAGAAGCCAACACCACTGAGTTGAATAAGAACGAACAAGAAATCAAAATCATCTTAGAAAATTCTGAAAACAACGATGAAGAATTGATTGGCTTGTACGAAGAAAAAGAAGCCTTAGAAAAAGGATTAAACGAAGCAGAGCGCGAGTATTACGACTCGCGCGGCCAGATTGATACTTTCGAAAAAGAATTGCGTAGCATACAACATGCGCGCGAAACAAGCGATACAGATTTGATGCAATTGCAAAACGCATTGAACGAAAGCAAACTCGAACTCAACTCAGTAAAAGAAAGATTATCGGTAGAGTTTAAAGTTGATTTGGATGAAGTGTTAGCCGCGGTTACGGAAGAAGAAGGTAAGTTATTAGCTGAAGCTAACGAAGCTGAGATGCGCGCTCAAGTGCAAAAAATTCGCGACCGCCTAGATAACATGGGACCTATCAACCCAATGGCCATGGAGGCTTATCAGGAAATTAAACAACGCAATGATTTTATCTTGGCACAAAAAGATGATTTATTAAAGGCAAAAGAATCGTTGTTGAATACAATAAATGAAATAGAAGGTGTAGCCAGCAAAACCTTTATGGATGCCTTCAATACTGTGCGCGATCACTTTAAACGTGCGTTTCGTTCGTTGTTTAATGAAGAAGATGATTGCGATATCCGTTTGGTTGATCCTAACAATCCGTTAGAATCTGAAATTGATATTATTGCTAAGCCTAAAGGAAAACGTCCGTTAACCATTAATCAATTATCGGGTGGAGAGAAAACTTTAACAGCCACTGCGTTATTATTCTCGATGTATCTGTTAAAGCCTGCACCATTCTGTATTTTTGATGAGGTGGATGCACCATTAGATGATGCGAACATTGATAAGTTCAATAACATTATCCGAACCTTCAGCAAAGACAGCCAGTTTGTAATTGTAACACACAACAAACGCACCATGTCGAGCACAGATGTTATCTATGGTATAACGATGGTAGAGAAAGGCGTATCGCGTGTAGTACCTGTCGATTTACGCGAGTTAGCGTAAACTTTTATTCTATAAAAAAAGGCTGTCTACTTAAATAGGCAGCCTTTTTCTTTATGAGTCAGAGATTGTTATGATTAAGTATATAATTATGTTACTTGTTGTAATTATTAAAATTTTAAAACGCACTATTCCTTTTCAATACTAAATTTTATTGTATTCGTATGCTTGTTTTATTCTTTACACCATAAAAAATTATCCGAACAATTTCATATAATCTCTTTAACAATTGCTTGCCGAAAGAAAAAAACATGTTGGATTATAAAGATATTCCTAAGCCAAACTGAAGTGTATTTATTTTAATTTCAGAAGAGCTGAAGTTATTTTCGTTTAAGTTTACCAAACCAATATTATATCTACCGTAAATTTCAATTTCATCAGTAATATTAAAGTCTGCACCAAAGGAAAAACTTGTATTAACCGATTTTACTCCTTCAATATCTCCTTTAGTTCCGTTTACATCTTGTTTTGCAGAAACTAAGAAACCTATTTGTGGCCCCACAACTAGATTGAAACTTTTAGCTGGTGCAATTTTTAATAACAAAGGTACATTCACAAAATCTAATTCATCTTTAACTGTAAATCCGGAAACGTTTAATTCCACATCCTCTTGAGAATAAAAAAATTCGGATCAAAAAATTAGTTTTTCAGCAATAGGCGCTTGAATATAAAAACCGACAAGAAAACCGGTTCTGTTTCTGATTCAATTGAACCACCAGATTAAGCAATTTTTTTCTCTAGAAAGATTTAACCCTCCCTTTAAACCAAATTTAGCTTGTGCATTTAAGTGAAGGCAAAGTGCTAGCATGAGCACAGAAAGTAAAGTAATTTTTTTTACTTGAGATTTAAAAAATTAAGATTAACGAGTTATTAAAACTAATAAAACCCATTACGATAAAAAAAATCTGGCTTAAAAAACAGACCAATTTTTTTGGAACACATTTCTTGTTGTTTTCGTAAGAGATTTAAACGAAAAAAATAGCCCATTTAAAAAGAGCTATTTTTACCTAGTATACATTATCTATATAAATGTAAAGCCAATCCGAATTGCAAAGTGTTAATTTTTCGTTCGCGAGCTTCAAGAGGATCATCGTTTAAATTAGTAACACCAACGTTGTATCGGCTATAAAATTCTAGTTTTTCTAAAACTTGATAGCCTAAGCCAAATGCTAAACTAGTGTTCATAGACTTTATTCCTTTTTTGTCTCCTTTAATTCCGTTTACTTCGGATTGTGCAGAAAGCAAATAGCCAAACTGAGGGCCTGCCACTATTTTAAATTTAGGCAATGGTTTTATTCCAAACATTAAAGGAAGAGTAAGAAAATCGAAATAGTTTTTAGACTTTAAATTATTGATATGAGTTTCTCCTCCTTCTTGCGAATAAAATAATTCGGGTTGTAAGAAAAGTTTATCGGAAATAGAGATGAAGGCTTGCACACCAACATGAAAACCAAAACGGTTACTACTCTCGTACGTAAGTCCTGTTTCGGTAAACTGAACTTTAGAAAGATTTAAGCCGCCTTTCACATCAAATTTAACTTGCGCATGAAGCTGTAAGCATAGTATTAGTACTACCATTACAGAATACAAAATTCTCTTTTTCATAAAACTTACTACATTTTAGTTTAACATGTAATAAATGTCGGACTACAATTTGAATTGATGTATCTGTAAAAGTTCAATTAAGGATCAACAAAACTGACTTGTCTTCTTCTTAAAAAAAATATGCTATAAAAAAAGCCCTCCAATGGAGGGCTTCTTTAAAACTTATTGCAAGTTATTATTTCAGCTTGTAAGCAACACCAATTTGCAATGTGTTTAATGTATTCTTACCATCTGAGTTGGTATCATCCAGATTAGAAAGACCAAGGTTGTAACCACCGTATACTACAATGTTATCAGTTAAAGCATAACCAAGACCGAAAGCAAGGCTGGCATTTAAACCTCTTACATCATCTTTAATATCTGTCGTTGTATCATCATCTTTAGATTTTGAAGAAAGCAATAAACTAAATTGCGGATCGGTAACTAAATTTAGTTTATCCGTAGCTGCATAGCGTGCAAGTACAGCTACATTTATAAAATTTACTGATAATCCGCAATCTAACCAATGCGCGAGTTAGCATAAGAAATAACAATAGTTTATAAATTAAGAAAGACTGCCACTCGTGCAGTCTTTTTTAATAATAATTTCTAATGAAAATTACTTCGATACAAAAAACCTAAAACCTAACGAAGGGTTAAACGATTCGGCACCAAAAACAAATGTGGTAGATTTATCATTCTTCGAATCCCCTGATGTATTCGGATCAAAAGAGTTATAAGAGATACCGGCTAATTGAAAATCTAATGCCCATTTATCGCTAAAGAAATAGCTAAAACCTGGAGAAATATAAAAGTTAAAAGTACTTGTTTTGCTTACTGATGTAGTTTGCGGATTGAGAATTTCAGTTTTTGCTCTTCCAAAATTTATTCCACTTTGTGCCATAAAGAAAAACTTGTCGCCACTGGTAGGCAAATAATATCTAACAAAGGGCCCAAGATTTATGGAAGTGAATGTTCTTTCAAAAGCATCCTGCTCTGTTACCTGCGATCTGAAATTTGCACCAATTCCAATTGCAAAATTATCAGACAAAAAATAACCAAAGCTAGGCGATGAATTAAAACCGATTGTTTTAGATTCTGGAGAACTTTGATTCGCTGGTTCTTTTTCTGATGTGTAACTAAAAGAGCCGCCTAAAAAAATTGACCCTTCGCTTACTTGTGCCTTTGCAAACCCAGGGAAGATGCAAACAAGAACAATTAATAATTTTTTTTTCATACAAATATAATTTGTATTTATAAAGTAATAACAAATTACTTGCCAAACTTAATAAACTTATAGCCAAGCGATAGTTGGAATACCTGATTTTTTGCATCAGCAGTTTGTAAACCAGGTGGTACTTGATCAAACATTTTAGATAATCCTAAATTGTATCTGCCATCAATGGTAAGACCAAAGGGTAAATCCCAACCGAGACCAAGCCCTAATGAAATATCAGAACTCTTTGCTTTATCTTTTACATCTTGAACAGAGTAACCACTTGGAGCTAACTGATCAGTAATTGGAGTTTCAGCTTTAGAAACAAAACCAAACTGAGGACCAACCTGCAAATTTAAACCAGCAATTGTGTACAATTTAAACATCACAGGGATATTGATGTAAGTAAAGTTTGATTCAAAATCTTTACTGTTAATAGTAACTTTAGAACCCTGTTGCGAAAAAATTATCTCTGGCTGGATACCGAACTTAGTTAACTTTACTAATGCAAAAGCTCCTGCATGAAAACCTGTTCTGTTTTTATAGTTTTGTCCGGCACTGGCTTTTGTATCAATACTTGCAAAGTTAGGGCCGGCTTTTAATCCGAGGGCTACTTGTACCTGAGCGTTAGCAGCTAATGCTATAAAAAACAATGCTGCAAGAATAAGCGGTTTTTTCATACAGTTAATTGGTTTACGTGTAAAGTTAGAAGTTGTTTTGATAATTTAAAGTTTTCCTATGCGCTATTTGTCCAGCTTTTCTAGTACTTCATCGCTAACTGTGTGCCCATAAGTGAGTTGCAACGAATGATTTACTAATTGCTCTCGCCCAGATGCAAATTTTGCATTTTCGTTTCCTGCCCAAGCTCTGCGCGCAATACCATTGTAAACATCAAAAAACAACATATTTTTCAAGTTTTCATCAGCGTGTGTTGTACCATCCAATAACATGCCAAACCCTCCGTTTATTACTTCGCCCCACCCTACACCACCACCATTGTGAATCGATACCCATGTAGCTCCTCTGAAACTGTCTCCGATTACATTGTGGATAGCCATATCCGCTGTAAATCTGGAGCCGTCATAAATGTTTGATGTTTCGCGATATGGACTATCTGTACCGGAAACATCGTGATGATCGCGGCCTAAAATAATTTGTCCTATTTCTCCTTTTCTTATCGCATCATTAAACGCTTTTGCAATTTTTATTCTTCCTTCTGTATCAGCATATAAAATTCGTGCTTTGCTGCCAACTACTAATTTATGTTTCTCTGCTTCTTCTATCCACTTAATGTTATCGAGTAATTGTCCTTTTATTTCGGCTGGTGAAGTGACCAAAATTTCTTTTAACACTTGCGAAGCGATTTGATCTGTTTTTTGTAAGTCTTCCTCTTTTCCGCTTGCACAAACCCACCTAAACGGACCAAATCCAAAATCAAAACACATGGGGCCCATTATATCTTGTACATACGATGGATAACGGAAGTGTATATGCTTTTCGTCCCATACTTCGCCACCAGCCCGCGATGATTCTAACAGGAAAGCATTTCCATAATCGAAAAAGTAAGTTCCCTTTGCCGTATGTTTGTTAATGGCCTGTACATGGCGCAATAAAGTGGCTTTAACGTGTTGTTTAAATTTTTCTGGCTCGGTTGCCAGCATTTGGTTTGCCTCTTCGTAGGTAAAGCCTAAAGGGTAATATCCACCCGACCATGGATTATGCAAGGAGGTTTGGTCGGATCCTAAATCAATAAAAATATTTTCCTGATCAAATGCTTCCCATACTTCTACAACATTACCCAGGTATGCAATAGAAACTACTTCTTTGTTTGCTTTCGCTTTTTTAACACGGCTTACAAGTTGTGGTAGTGTATCTATTAACTCATCCACCCAACCCTGAGCATGGCGCTTATGGGCTGCGTGTGGGTTTACTTCTGCTACTATGGTTATGCATCCTGCAATATTTCCGGCTTTGGGTTGTGCGCCACTCATGCCACCTAAACCTGATGTAACAAAAATTTTTCCTGCCAGATCTTCTCCGTGTTTAGAAATTTTTCTTCCGGCATTTAATACTGTAATGGTTGTGCCGTGCACTATACCCTGTGGGCCAATATACATGTATGAGCCGGCTGTCATTTGCCCGTATTGTGTTACCCCTAATGCATTATACTTTTCCCAATCATCGGGTTTGGAATAATTGGGAATCATCATGCCGTTTGTAACAACAACACGTGGTGCATTTTTACTTGATGGAAATAAACCCATAGGGTGCCCCGAATACATGTGAAGGGTTTGATCATCGCTTATTTCGGAAAGGTAACGCATGGTTATAAGATACTGTGCCCAATTTTGAAATACAGCACCGTTACCTCCGTAGGTAATTAACTCGTGCGGATGTTGCGCAACTGCCGGATCAAGATTGTTTTGGATCATCAGCATAATGGCTGCTGCTTGTTTTAGTTTAGCAGGATAATCTTCGATTGGCCTTGCTTTCATTTCGTAGGTTGGCCGAAAACGATACATGTATATGCGACCGAATGTATTTAATTCATACAAAAATTCTTCTGCTAATTCTGTATGAAAATGTGAAGGAAAATACCGCAAAGCATTTCGAATTGCCAGTATTTTTTCTTCTGCAGATAATATTTGTTTACGTACCGGTGCGTGGCTAACAGATGTATCGTAAACTGCGGGTTGCGGTAGTACGGATGGAATACCTTGTTTTATTGCGTTTTGAAATTCAGTAATTGTCATACAAGTATCAACGATTGAAGAAGTTCTCTATTTTGCTTTACGTAAGTATATCCTACTTCGAATATTTCTTTTGCTTTGCTTATTTCTAGCGTGGTGTAGTTGGCTAACTGTGGTGGTTCGATTACAAGATTACAAAGGCTTTTGCTTATTCCGGAATTCATGTTAATGGCTAACAGTAAACTACGCTCTGTTATTTCGCGCATATTTTTAAGATCTACCTTTTTACCGATTGGGTTTGTGTGCACACCTATAATAAAATCGCAGTGGCCTACCAATGGTTTTACCGGAAGATTATCTAAAATGCCACCATCTATATACATGCTATTTTCGAAAGCTATAGGATTAAATAACGCTGGTATACAAGAAGATGCCAGAATGGGTGTTATCAAATTTCCTTTTGAAAAATACCTGATGCTGCCCTGCAAAACATCGGTTGCAGCTACGGTTAGCGGAATAGATAAACCCTCGAAGGTTTGGTGTGGAATATGTTTGATCAATACTTCCTTAAAACCATCTAGTGTAAGCAATCCTGAGAAAGACCAGGCCGGCCGAACACTTTTTAATATTCCGGTAGAAGCAATTATATCAAACACTTCTTTAGGCGAATAACCCTGCGCAATAAAAGCTCCGGCAATTGCTCCTGCACTTGTGCCGGAAATCGCCTGAAACTTAATTCCTTCTTCCTGCAGAGCCTGAATAACTCCCAGATGCGCTATGCCTCGCGCGCCACCTCCGGATAGTGCAATACCAATTTTCATATCAGCCAAGCTCGCTTAACGGAAATGTTTTATCTATTCTTATTCCTTTATCGGTATGTTTTACTGTGCAGCATTGGTTTACGGCATCGTGTTCTAAAAAAAGTACATATTGATTATCGGCTGCTTCAGTTAAGAATTTTTCTTTTTCTGCGAGTGTTAGTAGTGGGCGGGTATCGTACCCCATTACATACGGCAATGGTATATGCCCTACAGAAGGAAGCAGATCGGCCATATAGCACACCGTGAATTCTTTATATTTTATCTTCGGAATCATCATGCTCTCTGTATGGCCCGAAACATGGGTAATCGTAAAGGGTAATTCATTTTCTGCTTTTACAAAATGCAAATGCCCACTTTCTTGTATTGGCAAAATATTCTCTTTTAAGAAGGATGCCTTTTCGCGTGGGTTAGGTTGGGTTGCCCATTTCCAGTGTGCTTCGTTACTCCAATACTTTGCATTTTTAAAAACAAGCTCAAGCGATTCGCCTTTGTATTGTACACCTCCTCCACAATGATCGAAATGCAGATGTGTTAAAAACATATCGGTAATATCTGAAAAGGTAAATCCGGCTTTTTGCAACGAGGTTTCCAGGCTTGCGTTGCCATGTAAATAATAATGACTGAAAAATTTCGCATCTTGTTTATTGCCAATTCCATTATCTATTAGTATAAGCCTATCGTTGGTTTCAACCAATAAACATCGCATTGCCCAGGTACACATGTTGTTTTCATCTGCCGGATTTGTTTTTTGCCAAATTGTTTTAGGCACTACGCCAAACATGGCGCCACCATCTAGTTTAAAAAATCCGGTATCTATTACGTGTAATTTCATTGTGCTGGTTGATAAACATAAAAAAACCGCATTCGCGGTTTTACTTTTTATTCTTTTACAACTCCCATAGAGCAGAACTTATCCATCCTTTCTGAAATTCGTTGTTCGGGGTTCTGACTATTTAGTTGCTTAACGTTCTCCAGTATAGTTCGCTTAATTTCTGTCGCCATCCATTTCACATCGGTATGCGCACCGCCTAATGGTTCTTTAATTATACCATCAATTAGCTTTAGCGATAGCATGTCTTTACCTGTAAGTTTCAACACTTCGGCTGCTTGTTCTTTATACTCCCAACTTCTCCATAAAATAGAGGAGCACGATTCCGGAGAGATTACAGAGTACCACGTGTTTTCTAACATAAATACTTTATCGCCAATGGCTATACCTAATGCGCCACCAGAAGCGCCTTCGCCAATAATGATACAAATTACCGGAACCTTTAGCATGAACATTTCTTTTAAATTTCGGGCAATGGCTTCGCCTTGTCCGCGCTCTTCGGCTTCTAAACCAGGAAATGCGCCTGGTGTATCAATAAAGGTTATGATGGGTTTATTAAATTTTTCTGCAAGCTTCATGAGCCTTAACGCCTTACGATAGCCCTCGGGGTTAGCCATACCGAAATTGCGTAGTTGGCGTTGTTTGGTGTTTCTTCCTTTCTGCTGGCCAATAAGCATAAAGGTTTGGCCTTCTATTGTACCAAAACCGCCAATCATGGCCTTGTCGTCCGACACGTTTCTGTCGCCATGTAACTCAATAAAATCTGTTGTTATTTCGTAAATATAATCGAGGGTGTAGGGCCTGTCGGGGTGTCTGGATAATTGCACACGCTGCCAACCGGTAAGGTTATCGAAAGTTTCTTTTTTTAGTTCGAGAATTTTCTTTTCCAGTGCTTTTACAGCTGTTTGAACATCTTTATCGCTATCGCCTGCCAAGGTTTTCATGTCTTCCAGCTTGGCTTCTAATTCGGCTATTGGTTTTTCGAAATCCAGTAATGTCATTCTAATAATCTTTAACCCGCCAAAATTAACAGATTTTATGAAAAACCGACCGTATTTAAACAATTGGTTGAGGCTTAGTGTTTTACGATTATGAATGCACGATCTAATTTTGCGGTATCGAGTGTTACCGGCCTTCTATTGGTATATGTGGTGGCAAGTACATTGCCTGTTTCTTTCGCATTGGTTTTCTTTCTTTTCTTACTTACCACAATTGGTTTGTTTTGGATGGTTTATAGAATTCTAACTGATTACGAAAACTACAACCAGAAAAAATTCGATGATTATTTTTATCAGGATGAAGAAATCAAAAAAACCAAAGAGGTTTTGGTTAAGATACCAAGTGAGTTAGTGAGATAAGAATGCAATAAGAAAAACGAAAACGATGGTATGTAATTGTATTACTTACTCACCAACACTGCATCTTTCAGAATAAAATTAACGTGTTCAATATCTTCGGCATTTAACTTTAGTTTACCTTTTACGGTAATCAAATCATCCACCTGAAATTTCATTTTTCCTTTTGCAAAACTTACTTCGGCAATAGACTCTGGCCCTGCACCGCCACAAAAGAAACACTGGCTCATCGGATATTTAGAGATGATAACATAATCACCATCCTCTGGTGCGAACGGAACATAAAAGCCCTGTATGGTAATTTCTTTTCCTTCTAGTGCTTTCAGGTTTGCCGGGAAATTGGGGAAAAACAAATACTCACCAATTTTTTCATAATACTTCGGTTCGAATTTGGTTTTGGCAAACTCACTCCACATATCTGTTTTAGTTTGTGCGAGTGATAATGAAAAAACAAAAACGGATAAAATAAGAAAACAAATTTTTTTCATCTTTTTAATTTTTAGCTAATACCTCCGAAATATTGGTTTTGTATGCCTGCCACGCTGGTAAAATGGCGCATACACATCCTAATAACAAACTTCCGGCCAAAAGTATCCATTCTTCCTGATAAATAATAAAAGCACTGAAACCTGTTTTTTGTAGTTCGGGCAAAAAGGCAATCAGGGCATAAATAACAGCATGGCCAACCAGAATTCCGATTATGCTGCCGGCCAAAGTAAGCCAAATACTTTCTGTAAATACAGTGATTAAAATTTTGAATCGTGATGCGCCCATCGAACGCATAATGGCTAAATCGTATCTTCTTTCTTTTAAGGAATTATACAATGCAATAAAAATGCTGAGTGCCGAAATAAAAATAAGCAAATAAGCAAAACCCATTAATACATCTACCCCAACTCCTAAAATGGAAAACAATCTCGCTGTTTCAAAAGCTGGTGAAGCAGCTTGCAATGTGCTTTGCGCATTTACAAAACGAGGCATTTGCACTGCACCCATAGGCGAACGGTATTCAATTAACAAGGAAGTAACTTCGTGTGTAGAATCGTTAGCACTAACGGATGACACTAACTTGGATGGATTAGCGATGGAAACCGTATCGTGGTGATGATGAGGTTCTTCTCCTTCCTCCTCTCCTCCTTCTCCATGTTCTTCGTGCATGATCCACACGCTTTCTATAGATGTAAAAATTAAATTATCGGTAACGGATGCCGAGGGTTCTAAAATACCCACGACTGTAAACAAATGTTCATCGTGGCTATGCCCACCTTCTGTCATGCCATGAGAACTGGCAAAGGTATCGCCCAATTTTAATCCGGTTGTTTGCGCTACGTATGAACCAATCGTTACTTCTAATGGTTTCGACCAAAATTTTCCTGAGTTGATTTTTAAATCATATAGTTGAACGTAGTCTTTATTCGTGCCAACAATTCTATAGCCGGCATAACTATCGCCTAAGGCTAAAGGAATGGCTTGCTTAACCAATCTGTTCTTTGCAATTTTTTCTGCTTCATTTAGTTTGATGTTTCCTGTTGGGAAATCAACATGAAAAATGTTACACAAAATCAACTGCATGGGGCTACCTTTTGCACCCACTACTAAATCAATTCCTCTTCCATTTTTGGTAATGTTGGATTGTAATTGATTGTTGAAAACTAATAACAACGTAATTACTGCTATACCCAGTGCAAGCAGAATAAGATTTAAAACCGTGTTTAGCGGTTTTGCTTTCAGATAATTCCAAACCAACACAAACAAGTTCATACCTCAGGAATTTAAAATGATTTGTTTACTGATTTTATTTTTTACACGTTGATCATGCGTGGCCATAATTAAGGTTGCCTTACTTTCGTTTGCTACTTCTAATAACAAATCGATTACAACATCACAATTTTTATCGTCAAGTGCAGAGGTGGGTTCATCGGCAAATAATACTGCCGGTTGATTAACCAAAGCGCGTGCAATGGCTACACGCTGCGCCTGCCCCTGACTTAATGTTTTTACATTGGCATTTTTCTTTTTCTCTAAACCCAATCGGTTCAATAAATAATGGATTCTTTCTTTATCAGATTTCTTAGTAGCTAAGTAAGGAGCCAACATAAGATTCTGCTCTGTAGTAAGCGCGCTGATTAAATGATTTTTCTGGAAGATGAAACCTATATGTTGAGCACGAAACTGATCGAGTTGAGATTCGCTCAATGTGTTTAACTCTTGTTGTAAAAAATGGATACTGCCTTTGTATCCGCGAAGCAAACCGCTGATTAAATGAAGTAGCGTGGTTTTGCCACTTCCAGATTCGCCTAACAACAAAGTATGTTCGCCTTTCTTGATAGAAAAATCTTGAAAAGCAATGATTTTATCTCCCGGATATTGAAAGGAAACGGATTGTGTTTCTATCATAATGTCGCAACAAGGTTGCAAATTAAACAAGTATATCGGTAAACAAAAAAGCCAGAGAAAAATCTCTGGCTTTTATTTGTTTCACCTCATTCTTTCTCCTATTGAGAAGACTAATTTTTAGGTGAGTATTACCCTATACTTTCATTAAGAAAAAAAATCTATTTAATGGGTTGATAATCTTTAAACGGATTAAGAGTTACTTTCTCCATCATGGAACGGTATTCTTTCCATGTTTTTTCGTAAAACTGATTAACACTGTCGATGGCTTTTTGTACACTTTGTTGTGCCTTACCAAAAACTCTTCTATCGGTTTCGTTAATTGGATTGATATTGCTATCGATGTAAGACTCGGCTGTTTGTATATCAACCACTGGTCCTTCCGAATCTCTGGTTAACCCTTGGCGTTTATCTTCTTTATCCAAAATTTTATCGAACAACGCGTTAATAGAATCTTTTACTGCTTTCGATTTATCCTGAGCCTCTTTCAAATCAGTTCGCTTGCTTTCTTTCATCTTTGTTTCTAACTCAGAAACTAAATCGAGAGATTCGCGCAAACGGGTTGTAGCTTCTGCTAAGTTTGACGTCATTTTTTCTAAGTCCTTCATCATCGCATAACGACTTTCAATGATAGCCGGAGAAACATTTAAACGTGGGTCGGCCTGTACCTCAACGTTAGTGGAGTCTTTCTGGTCGCCAAAAGTTACACGCAGTTTATAGGTACCTGGCAACACTTGCAAACCACCTGGCTCGCCTGCATTGCTTCTTGGTTTCTCTCTGGATGGACCTCGCACTCCTTTTTGATTCATCATCCATTGCATACGTTGTACTCCATTTTCATCCGGAGATTTTTGTTTCATCGTGCGAATTTTTTCATTCTTCGCATTAAAGATTTCAACAGTAAGAGAATCATATTTCACTTTAGCCGTTTCAGGTCTCTTTTCTTCTTTAACAGGTTCAGCTTTTTTACCTTTTGCATCTGTTTTAGCAGGTTCAGCTTTTTTCTCTTCTTTCTTCTCAGCAGGTTTATTAACCACATAAGAAATCATGGCACCGTAAGGTCTGTTTTCTCCATTGAATACTGCGTCTGCATCGAAACGCGGACCGGTAGGTTGTTGGTTAATGGCTTGGTAAGCCACAGGAGCCGGAAATACGTGTAACGTTTTATTCAACACATTGCTTCCTTTGCTGGCTAAATCGCGCAAAGGTCTGATATCGTCTAGCACATATAAAGCACGACCAAACGTACCGATTACTAAATCGTGTTCACGTGGGTGAATCACTAAATCAATGGTTGGTACTCCAGCAGGATAAGCGTTCGTCCATCTCGTCCAGTTCTTGCCTTCATCTATAGAAACCCACAAACCATTTTCTGTTCCTAAGAAAAGTAATTTAGGCTCAACAGGATCTTGTACAACGGCTAAAGTATAATTGCTTTCACCAACTTGTGCAGGTGTTACCACTGTTTCCCAAGTAGTTCCAAAGTCGCGTGTTCTAAACAAATAAGGTTTGTAATCGAATTGACGATAATTGTTTATCACTACATATGCTTCGCCTGCTTTGTAGGTGGATGCTTTTATTTGTGGCACCCAAGCATTTTTAGGTAAACCTATAATTTTAGGCGATGTGTTTGTCCAGGTTTTGCCGCCATCGCGTGTAACCTGAACGTTGCCATCGTCTGTGCCCACCCATATTACATTTTTATCGAGAGGAGATGGAGCGATAGCCAATATAGTACAATGGTTTTCTGCTCCGGTGGCATCCATAGTTAATCCACCACTTTCATCTTGCTTTTGTTTTTCTTTATCGTTTGTGGTTAAATCTGGAGAGATAACTTGCCATGTATTTCCTTTATCGGTGCTCTTGTGCAAGAATTGACTTCCATAATACAAAGAAGATACATCGTGCGGATCTTGTGCTAAAGCTGAGTTCCAATTGTATCTGAGTTTAACGCTTGCATCAGGATGTGTTGGTCTGATGTATTGATTATTACCTGTGGTTTGATCGTACCGAAGTAAATTTCCACCTTGCGACATGGTATATCCATAACGTGGGTCTACAGGATCGGGCGATACATCGAAGCCATCGCCAAAAGATACTTCTTGCCAATAGCTGTTGCGTATACCCGCTCTGCGCCAAACATAAGCTGGGCCCGACCACGAACCATTGTCTTGCATACCTCCATACACATTGTATGGATGTTGATTATCTACATTGATGTGGTAGAACTGACCAACAGGAATATTATCAATAAAATGCCAGGTTTTTCCTCCATCGCGTGAGATGTTGAAACCACCATCGTTACCATCTACAATAAACTCAGGATTTTCCGGATGAATCCACCACGCATGGTGGTCGAGGTGAACTTTCCAACCTACTAAACTTTTAAATGTTCTGCCTCCATCTTCACTCATTGTTACGATGGTGTGCAGCGAGTAAATTCTGTTTTCATTTTTCGGATCAACATAAATTTCCCAGAAGTAAAATGGTCTTCCGCTTACGTTTGTCTGGTTGTTTACATCGGTAACTTTTGTCCATTTGTTACCACCATCTTCTGATTTGTATAGCGCATTCTTTTTCGATTCAATTAAGGCGTACACTACATCCGGTTTACTTCTGGCAATAGCCAAACCCATTCTGCCTAATTCACCTTCTGGCAAACCATCCTTATCGGTTTTCTTCGTCCATGTTTTTCCGCCATCGAAAGTGATGTACATGCCTGAGCTTGGTCCGCCCGATTTGAAAGTCCATGGCCATCTGCGGTGCTCCCACATGTTGGCGATTAATTTATTAGGATTGCTTGGGTCCATTACCAATTCGGCACACCCAGTTTTATTATCTACAAACAAAACTCTTTCCCAGGTATTTCCACCATCTGTTGTTTTATAAACACCCCGTTCAGGATGTTCGCCCCACGGAGAACCAATTGCGGCAACATAAACTGTATTTGGATTTTTCGGGTCGATGATAACGCGGTGTATATGACGTGTTTTATCCAAACCCATTTTCTTCCAGGTTTTGCCACCATCTAACGTTTTATAAATGCCATCGCCACCATTTAAACTATTTCGCGGATTACCCTCGCCTGTGCCTACCCACACAACGGAAGGATTATCTTGCTGAATAGCAATGGCTCCGACTGATAGTGTTGTTTCTTTATCGAACACAGACTCCCAACTGATACCACCTGAAACTGTTTTCCACACACCACCGGATGCTGCGCCCACATACATGATGTCGGGATCTTTTGCTACAACATCTACTGCGGTAACACGGCCACTCATAGCAGCCGGACCAATGGCGCGGGGCTTCATGCCCTTTAGTAAGTCCATATCAATTTTTTGCGCGAATGCTGATTGTGAAATCAGAACAAGCACAAAAAACAAGTGTAAACATCTTTTTATCATACAATAATTTTTAAGCTATCGTACAAGATACTGGAATAGATGCTGATTTCTAAGCTGAATTGACCTTCGGTTTTTACTTCTTACCAATTGCATTGGGTTGATGTAGGTGGTAAATAAAAAAGGAGGGCGCCTCCCTCCTTTTAAAGCTCTTTATTCTATAAACATAAATCTATTGAGCATTTCCTTTCTTTACTTCTAGTTGTTTAAGGGCTGCGTTTTTATCGATCTTACCAAGTAAGTAATCGGTTAAAACAGATGCTTTTGTGTTTATTTCTACTGTAGAAGGTATACCACAACCTTTGCATTTGGTAACATTAACTTGAAACGATAATACTTCGTTTGGCTTAAGAGATTTTACTGTTCTGCCATATTCTAAAACATTTTCTTTTAACTCTTGCTCGAATTTGGGGTAGAGTTCTGCTACCTTTTTATTTCTTTCTTCTGCTGTTAGTTTATCCAGTTTTAATGTTGGCATGTAATACATATTCTGATTCATTTGGTTAGAAGAATATACAGTCATATAATATATCACCCCGTAGTCTGACAGTCTTTCGTAATAAATATCGCCTTCGGTAAAGAATGTTTTCGATAAGTCTGGTTGATAGAGCCTGTCGAATATGGTAGTGATTAAATCTAAATCCTGGCTTTTCTCCTTACTTATTTCGCTTTCGATTACTTTAATTTTATTGATGAATTGATCGCGATTCAGTTTTCCACTTTGGTATTGTTTTACATCAGCCTGAGAAACTTCGATAGATAAGTACGTGCGTTTTGTATCATCCCAAATTCTAAAGTAGTTATTGCCTTCATTCCGTTTATTGGTAACAATAATTCTTTCGTTATCTTTTAACTGACTGATAATTCCGGCATAATCAGCTAAGAAAGTTTTAACTGCTGTTATGGTTTGTTTACTCAATTCATCTGAAGTAGCAATTCTAGTTATTTCTACTGGTTCCTTGTCTTCCTTTAAAGTTCTTGAACGCTCTTTATCTTCTCGTTCATTCTTTTCAATTTCTTCTTCTATGTCAACATCACCCTCAATAGTTTCAGAAATAACTTCTCCATCTTCATCGGTTTCTATGGAGTACGAAAATCCATCTCCACTATTTAATGATTTTAATTGTCCGAGCCTGCCTTTTCCTCTAACAACAAATGCCTTCGGATAATGCGAATAATCGGGGATGAAAAAAGTTACACCATACCCTGATCTGTAAATGGCTGTAACATCTACCGGCATCCATCCTTGTAGTTTTTGTTCTTGTTTGATTAATGTACTTAATACATTTTCTGCCACTTTTAAATCGCGCTCCATGCGATCGTCCTGGTTGTTTTGTGCCTGGGTAGATAAAACCAAACCGGCAGCTAATACTAACGTTACTATATACTTTTTCATATTGTCAATTTTTAAAATCGTGATTATTAATTTCTGATACCTGTTGGCAACGTACGGCCGTTGTTGTTGCTGATCAGGCTGGTTAAAATTTGTTCTGTTTCTGCTTTAAACTGATTGTTGGTTTGTTCTACATCGGTAATCTTTGCTTGCAACAAGCGTAAATCATCGTTGCGTTGTTGTTGTAAATATTTGGCAAAATCTACCAACAGTCCTTCTATGTAAGCTTTCTGATCGTTGCTTGTTAAGGTTAAATATTCCTGCATCGATTTTAAATTCTGTTGTTGCATACTCGCCATATAGGCTTGCACCTGAGTTTGCGATGCACTGGCTACTTGCTGCACGAGCAAATCGAATTTTTCGTTGTTGCTGGCTGTGCGTGCCAAGTTTTTGTTAACCGACTTCTTCAACTCTTCTTGTTGTTGCATCCACTTTTGTTCTAAGGCAGTGGCATTGCTGGCAATGGATTGGTTGATTAAAACTTGTACTTCTTCGTTTGTTAAATTTGGTTTTGCATCAACGGGTTCAATTATTTTTTCTTCTCCGAAAGCAAAGCGAATTCCATTGCCATCGGTTTGAATATGAAAATTCGTTAACCAACCGGCTATAATAATTATTAACAAAGAAGCAGCTATGCTTAAAATCGTTTTTGCATAGGGGAATTGCCAAAAACTATTTTGTGCATTGGTGATAAACAAAGGAGGCGCTATTACTTCTTTGTCTTCTACGCTTGTCATCCATTTGCGCATTTCCTGTAACGACTCTAGTTTTTTTTGTGCTTCCGGATTTTCAATGAGATAAGCCTCGAAGCGCATTACTTGCTCGCTACTCATGTTACCATAGAGGTAATCTATCCAGTCTGCTTCGGTGGGATTATATTTCATAATGAACGGTTTCTTTATTAATGTTTTTACCTGTTAATATTTTTTTCAAGGCTTCGAGTCCGTAATACAAACGCGACTTCACGGTGTTTTCAGATATGTTTAACACTTCTGCTATTTCTCTGAATTTCATGCCTTCGTATTCTTTCATAATCACCACTTCTCGTTGTTCGGCACTGATCATGCACAAAGCTTGTTGTAAAATATCGCTCAACTCTCTGCTCTGATAAACCTTTTCAGGATTATCATGTCTTACGTTTGTTCCTTCCCAGTTTGGCGATTGTTCACTTTCAGGGTTCACAACCAGATCGAAAGAAACTGCTTTTTTATTTTTTGTTTTTCTGGCTTCTTCTCTGCAATAATTAACTGCGATGGTGTACAACCACGATTTAAACCTGAGCACATCTTGCAAGGCCGGCAACGATTTGCACATGGCGATAAATGTTTTTTGTGTAACCTCCATAGCCAGATCGTGATCCTGAAAAAACTTAAAACAGAAATTGTAAATTCTTTTATACCACAATTGCACCAGTCGGCCCTGGGCATGCTGGTCTCCTTGTTTCGCGCGTAAAATCAAGGTGTCGGCATGCAACATCGCAATATCTAGTAATGTTTCGGCCAAATTATTTGCTTTATGCCTGTTAGATGGTGGTACTAACCAAAAAGTTTTACGAATCTAAAAAATCTTAATCCAAGTTATAGAATCATGTTAAAATGGCTGTTTTATTCCTTTAATTTGCGGCATTATGAAGTATTTGATTTCCTTTCTTATCCGTTTTGTACCAAGAAAATACCTGCAATTGGTAAGCGGGTGGGGATTAAAAGTTGTTGGATTTGTGCTGTACCGAGGAAACACAGTTCAATGCCCTGTTTGCAACCATCGTTACAGAGAATTTTTGCCTTATGGGAGAATCAGTGTAAGAAAAAATGCATTATGCCCGAATTGCCTTTCGCTGGAACGACACCGGCTGATTTTTGTTTATCTGAAAAATGAAACTGATTTTTTTACTTCTAAAAAATCGGTTTTACACATAGCCCCCGAATTATGTTTTATGAAACAATTCGAGGCTAAACATGGCGATACCTATATAACTGCGGATATTGAATCTCCTTTAGCAAAAGTAAAAATGGACATCCATGAAATGCCTTTTGCTGATAAGCAATTTGATTATGTGTTGTGTAATCATGTGTTGGAACATGTGCGTGATGATATTCAGGCCATGCAAGAAATAAAACGCGTTTTAAAACCGGGCGGACAAGCCATATTGCAAGTTCCGTTTTTTAACCCGATACCTGAAAAAACTTTTGAAGACCCCAGTATTACAGATAAACGAGAAAGAGAAAAAATTTTTGGGCAAGACGACCATGTAAGAAAATATGGAAATGATTACCCAGATAGAATGAAACAAGCTGGCTTAACACCTGACCTGATACACCTCACAGAAAAATTAGGCAAAGAGAAATGCTTTACATTTGGTTTAGCCAAAGGAGAAATTCTATATACAGGAAAAAACCTTTCCTAATTATTTTTTAGTAGCTAAATTGAATGCCACAACATTCTATGCGGATCTGAGTTTAATGCTCGTTTAAAATTGTGCTACTATTACCTAATTACGATTATGCCTGATTTAAAAAGCCACTCGACAAAGCAAACCATTTTTGAATCTAAAAAAGGTTGTAGTAAGAACTTCCTTCTTATTTTGTTTTCTATAATCACAATAAGTGGAATAGTCATTCATCTTATCTATCCCGAATTTGATAGCATGCCCTGGGCGCCCATCAAAGTAACATGTTGGATGATGAGTTTTTTTATATTCATCATAGCATTTGTAAGTTTCGGTACACTAAACGAACAACCGGGTAGTTACGTGTTCAACCACGAAAAAGGTTGGGTTGCTATTCATTCCATTACTAATCCATCTGTACTTGGCTATGTTTTGTATGCAGAAATTTTAAAGATTGATATACACATCGAATCCAGAAAAAGTAAAAACTCAACAACCTATTATTACCACGGTTACTTCGAAAAACGCGATGGCAGCAAATGGCATTTTGTAAATAGCCTAAACAAAGAGGAAGTTGTAAAAATTATTGAAAACCTTTTGCCTTGTATCAAACCAGATATACCATCTTCTACGCCCCCTCTAGATGAGGTAAGCAAAAAAATTGAAAAACTAGGAAATAAAGATAAGGCAGTTTTACATTGGCAAAATAAAGCCATATTCAGAACCATACAACTCATTATCTATTCATTCTTCTACCTCGGCTTTATCGGTTTTTGCTTGTTAGCGTTATTTGTTTTTCCTGAAACACCAGCAGGCGCAAAGATTGTTGTAGGTATCTTCTTATTACTTTTCGGAAGTTTGCTTGGCTATGCGCTTGTAACAGCTTTCAGAAGAAATCTTAAAAATTTATTTCGCAAGTTCGCTCTATCCATAAACTCTACACAGCTAGAATATTACGAGTTCAATAAACTTACAAGCAAACAAAAAAAGAATATTTCATTTCCATTACATACAATTGGCACTATACGTTATACCTATGTTTCATGGGAAAATAGTAAAAAACCAATTGAGGTAATAGCCAAAGATAACAATGAAAAAAAGGTTGAGATTTACATAGATGCGTTAAGTCCGGTGGAGTGCCTGCAAATTGAGAATTGGCTACAGCAAACCATCAGAGAAAAAACCGGCATTACAGATTGGAATGTATAGTTACACCAGAAATAGTAATAAACTAACCGGCTATGTAAGTAGTTTAACGATGTAAGCAAGATCAGTCTGCTTAAAAAATTTCATTTTATAGTATCTCCTTTATAAAATAAAAGGTAAGATTAATTAGCGTTTTAAAAATTTCGGTGAGTCAGAAGAAAAAATCTGGTTTAAACGAAGTATTTCATTCAAACTATTTTATTCAGATGTAAACTTTTATTAAAAATTTACCGTTGTTGCGTGCTGAATCCCTTACATGAAATCTGAAAAAATTCTTCTCTTTACCTTAGCAGCAATAATGTTTACCCACATCATGGATTTTATGATCATGATGCCACTTGGTCCGCAACTTATTCGCTTATTAGAAATTTCACCACAACAATTTTCTTTGCTGGTTTCATCTTAAACTATTACGGCTGGCATTACGGGCTTTATCTCTGCTTTCTTAATAGATCGCTTTGATAGAAAAACCAGTTTGATTGTTATGTATACAGGTTTTGCATTTGGTACATTAGCTTGTGGTTTTTCAACTACATACGATATGTTGATGATTACACGATCGCTTGCCGGAGCTTTCGGTGGTGTATTGGGTGCGTTAGTGATGTCGATGGTAAGTGATGCCGTTCCATTAGAAAGAAGAGCAGGCGCAATAGGTCTGGTGATGGCATCTTTTTCTGTAGCTTCTGTTGCGGGAGTTCCCATCGGATTATTTTTAGCAGATAAGTTTAACTGGCAAATGCCTTTTCTTTCGTTAGGCGGTTTTTCGGTGTTGATTTGGTTCACTTCATTTTTCACCGTACCCAACATGAGAAAACACTTAATAGCAGGCGAAAAACCAAAAAATCCTTTGCAAGTGCTTAGTTCTATTTTTGGTAACAAAAATGCACGCATCGGCTTACTCTTTTCTGCCATGCTTATGCTCGGGCATTTTACCATAGTACCCTTTATATCTCCCTATATGGTAGGCAATGTTGGCTTAAGCGAAGGAGAGTTAATGTATATCTATTTAGTTGGAGGAGCTTGCACGATGTTCTTTTCACCTTGGGTAGGAAAGATGGCTGATAAATATGGCCGACTTACCATCTTTACTATATTTGGAACGTTAGTTATGTTACCGATTTTTGCTATTACAAATCTACCGGTTTTACCGCTTTGGCAATGCTTAGTTGTTGCTGCTGTTTTCTTTGTTTTTGCCAATGGAAGATTTGTTCCCAGCACTACAATGGAAACAGCTGTTATTGCTCCGGAAATTAGAGGAAGTTATATGAGCATTCGCTCTTCGGTACAACAATTAGCATCTGGCCTAGCTGCATTTGTAGCGGGCATAATCATTACAGAAAAACCATCCGTTTTTTCGCAAGAAGCCAAAGCATTGGTTAACTATAATTATGTGGGTGCGATTGCCATTTTCTTTTCCCTTCTTGCCTTATGGGTAGCCCGGCATTTAAAAGCTACGACTACTCAATAAAAGCATTTTCTTCTTGTTAAGAAAAGTAAGGTAAACCTCTCCTGAGTATATACTAAAAGGGTGATTGATGGCGTTAGGCTGAAAACCTACTTTGCCATGCTAAGAACACTGCTCGTTGTGTTGTTGAGTTTTCATATTTCTTTTGCTCAGCAAAAAAGTATCCTGAAACTTTTTCACTTTTCCCTTACGCCAGGTATTTCAACGAATGGCATACATGGAAGTGATAAAACAAATGTCTTCTCTTTTAATCTTACATCGGGTTACACGGGTGGCACACAATTTTTAGAATTCGGCTTGATCTCTAACGCTAATGAAAATGGCACGCGTGGTTTACAATTTGCCGGTTTAAGTAACATAACCGGCATCAATGCTTATAAAGGATTATCAAAAAAAGAAATTGAGGCAAAATATAAATCTGGATTTGCAGTTAATTTAAGTGGTGCACAATTTTCTGGTTTATTCAATTACGTATTATCCGATACGTACGGTATGCAGTCTTCCGTTGGGGTTAACTATACAGGTAATGCGCTTTTCGGTTTTCAATTGGCAGGCTTAACTAACCTTGTTAAAAAATATTCCTTTGGTTTTCAACTGGCAGGTATCAGCAATATATCCTACGAATCGATGGATGGAGCACAACTTGCATTCATCAGCAATTATACTAACGGTGGATTATATGGTTTTCAAATGAGCTTGTTTAACCATGCGGGTTTTATCGAGGGAAGAAACGGTTACGAAAACAAAGATCCTACGGCCATCCAAATTGGTTTATTCAACCAAGCTAAAGACCACATGAATGGCTACCAAGTAGGCTTAATTAATATAAGTGGTCGCATGCAAGGCACGCAGATTGGTTTACTAAACATTCATAGAAGAGGAAAAGAAACCGGAACGAGAGACGGAACTTCTATCGGGCTACTTAACATTAGCATGTTCGGACATCTGGCTTTGTACGCCAACGAATTATTTACCATGAATGTTGAGTTTTCAACAGGTACATTAAAAAATGGCAGAATTTTAAAATCGATGAAAAACAAATATGTTCTTAATTCTATTATTTACTCCAGCCAACCTAATAACATAGTAGATAGAAATGCAACATGGGGATTAGGCTATGCTTTACGTAAATACTTTTATAACCGATCAGAACTTCCGGGCAGAAGTGAATTTTGGTTTTATGCCTACGGATTGCAACTGCAACATTTGAATACAGAACGTGGTAAGTTATCTAAAACGCTCAACCTGATAACTAAGCCTGAAATAATAATGGGTACTCGCTTACATCCAAAATTGTACAGTGTTTATGTTTTTGCAGCAGTTAATTGGAGCACACACTTATACAAGACCAACAATACAATTGCTGAAAATGAAAGCCTTTCTTTTCATCATTGGCCTGGGATGTCAGTAGGTTTAATGTTGCATTAATTTTAGATTTCTTGATCTGAATCAATTAAGAATCTAAAATTGATACGAATATTGATATCGATATTAGATTTACGCTGATTTATTTTAAATTTATTATTTAATAAATAGGAAAAGTTAATAACAAACCAACTTGTATGTCTCCCGAAAAATTATTTTCTATTTGCAATAGCCTGGCTCCTTTTGGCTGGTTGTTAATGTGGTTCGCTCCAACATGGAGAGGTACACAATGGCTGGTTCGTTATTTAATCATTCCCTTGTTATTCAGTATTGTTTACATTGGTTTAATTATTAGCGCAGGCTCATTGTCTTTCTCCGACTTCGGAACGTTGGCGGGCATTAAAAAACTATTCAGCAACGATTATTTATTAGTTGCAGGTTGGGTACATTACCTCGCTTTCGATTTGTTTGTGGGTTCGTGGATTTTATTGAAAGGCCAAGAAGCTAAAATACCTCATCTCTATTTAATCGTTTGTACATTTTTCACTTTTATGCTGGGACCAATCGGCTTGCTTTTATTTCACATCGTAAGGTACTTCCACACCAAAAAATTGCAACATGCGAATTTCTAATTTTTTTACTTCACTCCAGAAACGAAATCCATTGTTGTTTACTTTTGGCGTATTACACTTTGGCTTATTCGTCATCTGTCTTTTGCTTTTCTTTTATGATGATACCCTCGTTTCCGGCATTAATGCCTGGATCAAACCCATTAAATTTTCTTTAAGCATTGCCCTTTATTTATTCACGTTTGCCTGGTGTTTGCATTATCTGAAATCAGAAAAGAGTAAAAAAATAATTTCGTGGGTGGTGCTAATCACTATGTTGGTAGAAATCATCATCATTGTTTTTCAAGCAGCCAGAGGAGAACGTTCGCACTTTAACATCACCAGTATACCGAATGCCATTCTATTTTCAACAATGGGTGTTTTTATCGGCATCAACACGCTCATTAATATGTTTACCTTAATTTTATTTTTACTACCTGGGCAAACTACTATTCATGGCCCTACACTTTTAGCCTGGCAATTTGGTTTATTTCTTTTCTTTTTAGGTAGTATTTCAGGTGGCATCATGAGTTCGCAATTGGCCCACAGTGTAGGCATGGCCGATGGTGGCGCAGGGTTGCCTTTCTTAAATTGGAATACATTGGCGGGCGATGTTCGTGTTCCTCATTTCTTTACCTTACATGGATTGCAGATTATTCCATTAACGCAGTACTTTATCTTAAAAGATAAACCTAAAAGCATGTTGTTTATCTTTTTCATAGTTTATCTGGTGTTTTGCGTGTATTTGCATCAACAAGCTTTATCCGGTATACCTTTTATAAAAATTAACTGAAAATTATCCGGTAACATTTGGCTTATTCGCACTTCTTGTCTTTATTCGCACCAACAAATATGAAAAACACACAAAATATCCACCGTCACCACCATCATTCAGGCAACGATTGTCGTGGCACGGCTATGTTTTGTTAATACATAACAAAAAGAAACTAAGAGGCTTGTCACGTTGTGGCAAGCCTTTTTTATTTTATAAAATTTATGGAAAATGTAGTAAGAATAGCGATTCAAAAATCAGGACGATTACAAGAAGGATCGCTTCAATTGTTAAAAGAAAGCGGGCTTTCCATATCAAATGGAAAGGACCAACTGAAGGCACACGTAAGAAATTTCCCTGTAGAAATTCTTTTTCTGCGCGATGATGATATTCCACAATATGTAGAAGATAAAGTAGCTGATGTTGGCATTGTAGGCGAAAATGTATTTATCGAAAAAGGAAAGAAGAATACACTCATCAAACGATTGGATTTTGCGAAATGCCGTTTATGTTTGGCTATTCCAAGAAGCGAAGCCTATACAGGTTTGCAATGGTTTCAGAATAAAAACATTGCTACCTCCTACCCAACTATTGTCTCTCAATTTTTAAAGAAGAACAACATTGTAGCAGGCATTCACGAAATAAGCGGTTCGGTTGAAATTGCACCGGGCATAGGTTTAGCCGATGGCATTTGTGATATCGTTAGCACAGGCTCAACCCTTTTATCTAACGGATTAAAAGAAGTAGAAACCGTTTTGTATTCTGAAGCGGTAATGATTGCTACACCTGAACTAGCACAAGAAAAACAGAACTTACTCAACAAATTGTTGTTTCGTATAGAAGCCGTACAAAAAGCAAAGAACAACAAATACATATTATTGAATTGCCCGAACGATGCCATCGAAAAAATTACAACCGTTATTCCGGGCATGAATAGCCCTACTATTTTACCACTCAAAAAAGAAGGTTGGTCGTCTTTACACTCTGTGGTAGACGAAAATGATTTCTGGCAAAAAATAGATCAGTTAAAAAGTTTTGGTGCACAAGGCATCTTGGTTATACCTATTGAAAAAATGATTGAATAACGCTAAAGTATATGCAGATATTTATCAATCCGGATCAACACCAGTGGAGTAAGCTCGCAACACGTCCACAATTATCGCTTGAATTTTTAGAAAGTGCCACGCGCAACATTTTAGCGCGTGTGCAACAATCTGGTGATGCAGCGTTGTTTGCATTAACCGAACAATACGACAAAGCCAAACTAACATCTTTACTTGTTAGCGAAGAAGAAATACAAACAGCCAACAACAGACTAAGTGCGGAACTAAAGTTGGCCATTTTGCAAGCCAAAGCCAACATCGAGAAATTTCATGCAGCACAATCGCGTAACGAACATGTAATTGAAACCATGCCCGGTGTAAAGTGTTGGCGAAAAGCTGTTCCTATTTCTAAAGTTGGTATTTATATTCCGGGTGGAACCGCTCCATTATTTTCTACTGTGTTAATGTTAGCCGTGCCTGCCTCATTAGCTGGTTGCAAAGAAATAGTTTTATGCTCACCCCCTGATAGCAGCGGACAAATTCATGATGCCATCTTATTCGCTGCATCCGTTACAGGAGTTACGAAAATTATAAAAGCAGGAGGTGCACAAGCGATAGCTGCCTTAGCCTATGGTACTGAATCTGTTCCTAAAGTGTACAAAATTTTCGGACCGGGAAATCAATATGTAACCAAAGCCAAACAATTGGTTAATCAAGAAGGAACAGCCATCGATATGCCCGCAGGACCATCAGAAGTTTTAGTATTAGTAGATGAAAGTGCCGACCCATCTTTTGTTGCAGCCGACTTACTTGCACAAGCAGAACATGGTGTGGATAGTCAGGTAATGTTAGTAACAACCTCACGAGAAATTATTAATCAGGTAGAAAAAGAAATTGATAACCAATTAAAAGCCTTACCCAGAAAAGAGGTAGCTCAGCAAGCTTTGCAGAATAGCAGAGTGTTGTATTTCGCAGCACAAGAAACTGCGTTAGACTTTGTTAACTTCTATGCACCGGAACATTTAATCATCAATACAAAAAATGAAAACGAAGTAGTAGAAAAAATTACAGATGCAGGATCTGTTTTCATTGGCGCTTTTACTCCCGAATCAGCAGGCGATTATGCTTCCGGAACGAACCATACTTTGCCTACCAATGGCTATGCAAAAGCATATGCAGGAGTATCATTAGATAGTTTTATAAAAAACATTACGTATCAGCAAATCAGTGAAGAAGGTATTAAGCATATAGGACCGATTGTAACAACCATGGCAGAAGCAGAATTACTAAAAGCACATGCCGAAGCTATTACTATTCGTTTACAAAAATTGAAATCAAAATGAGTTTTTCGCTAGACAATATCATTCGCACAAACATCAAACAGATGAAACCTTACTCCTCTGCACGCGATGAATTTAAGGGAGAAGCAGATGTTTATTTAGATGCGAACGAAAACCCATTTGAGAATGGTTACAATCGTTATCCTGATCCTTTGCAAATCAAAGTTAAGGAACGGCTAGCTGCAATAAAAAATACTAAGGTTGAAAATATTATTCTTGGAAATGGTAGCGATGAGATTATCGATTTACTTATTCGTGCCTGTTGTGAACCCGGCAAAGATGCCATTCTTTTAGCAGAACCAACGTATGGCATGTATAATGTTTGCGCTCAGGTAAATAATGTTACTGTAAAAAAAATATCCCTTACTAAAGAATTCCAACTCGATTGGAATGCTCTCCACGAAGTTGATTTATCAAACGTAAAAATCACATTCATTTGTTCACCAAATAATCCGAGTGGAAACTTATTAAATAAAGAAGATATCGTTTCATGGATTAAACAAAGCCCAGGAATTGTAGTAGTTGATGAAGCCTACATAGATTTTGCCAACGATGAAGGTTTTCTTCCCATGCTCAATCAATTTCCTAATCTTGTGGTGATGCAAACTTTTTCTAAAGCTTGGGGAATGGCCGGCTTGCGCTTAGGGATTGGTTATGCCTCAACTGAGTTGATTACTATCTTAAATAAGATAAAATATCCGTACAACATCAACGCGTTTACACAATCTTTCGCTTTGCAACAACTTAATCGGTACGAAAACATTCGCAAGCAAGTGAACGAAATTTTAACAGAACGCGAAAAACTAACATTAGCGTTAGCTAAACTTTCATCCGTACTAAATATTTATCCTTCGGATGCCAACTTTCTTTTAGTAAAAGTAAAGGAAGCAAGAAAGATGTATCTTCGCTTGCAACAGCAAGGCATTGTTGTACGCGACAGATCGAACGTATTATTATGCGATGATTGTTTACGAATTACTATCGGCACAGTAGATGAAAACAAAAAATTGATTGAAGCCATTAAGGATTTCTCATTATAAAATATGAATATGAAAAAAATTCTTTTCATCGACAGAGATGGAACCCTTATTAAAGAACCACCCGATGAACAAATTGATAGTCTGGAAAAACTAGAATATTTGCCTCACGTTTTTCAAGGTTTAAGTCAGGTAGCTAACGCTAACCTATATGAATTGGTTATGGTTACCAATCAGGATGGTTTGGGCACAGAAAGATTTCCTGAAAATACGTTTTGGCCGGCACACCAAAAAATGATGCAAGCTTTCGAAAACGAAGGCATTACTTTTTCTGCTGTTCACATTGATAAATCATTTCCACACGAAAACTTACCTACGCGCAAACCGGGTACAGGCATGTTAACTGCTTACTTAAACGGACAGTATGATATGGCTAACTCTTTTGTACTTGGCGATCGGGTTACTGATGTTGTACTGGCCAAAAACTTAGGATGTAAAGCTATTTTTATCAACGATGGTAGCAAGGCGAATGAGATTCTCACGCAAGGTTTAACTGATTTTGTTGCGTTAACAACCACCTCATGGAAAGATATTGCCAACTTTTTAGTGAAACCAGAAAGAAAAATTTCACACATAAGAAAAACCAAAGAAACCAACATCTCCATCGCCTTAAACTTAGATGGAACAGGCATAGCGAAAAATGAAACCGGACTTGGTTTCTTCGATCATATGCTCGATCAATTAGCCAAGCATGGCAACCTTGATTTAGCCATTTCGTGTAAAGGAGATTTGCATATTGATGAACACCATACCATAGAAGACACTGCACTTGCATTGGGCGAAGCATTTGCCTTGGCTTTGACTGATAAGCGAGGCTTAGAACGTTATGGTTTCTGTTTGCCTATGGATGACTGCCTGGCACAAGTAGCTATTGATTTTGGCGGAAGACCATGGCTGGTATGGGATGCTATCTTCACCAGAGAAAAAATTGGAGAGATGCCTACCGAAATGTTTATGCATTTCTTTAAATCATTTTCTGATGCAGCAAAATGCAACCTCAATATTAAGGCTGAAGGTGGCAACGAACACCATAAAATAGAAGCCATCTTTAAAGCCTTCGCGAAAGCGATTAAAATGGCCATCAAAAGAGAGGGCAATCAACTTCCATCAACCAAAGGTGTTTTATGAAAGTAGCTGTTATCAAATATAACGCTGGTAATATACGCTCGGTGGCGTATGCACTGGAGCGCTTACAGGTAGATTTCTCCATTACAGATCGGCACGAAGAAATTCTAAAAGCTGATAAAGTAATTTTTCCCGGAGTTGGCGAGGCAAGTTCAACAATGCGCTATTTAAGAGACCATAAGTTAGATGAATTAATTAAGGCATTACAACAACCCGTATTGGGTGTTTGCTTAGGCATGCAATTAATGTGTACCTATTCAGAAGAAAATAATACCAAATGCCTGGGTATATTTGATGAAGAGGTAAAAAAATTTATTCCGCAACAAAAAGAAAAAGTTCCGCACATGGGTTGGAACACCATCACTACAACCGATAGTTGGCTGGGCGAACGTGTAAACAATCAATATGTATATTTTGTACATGGTTTTTACGTACCGGTTAATGAAAACACGGCTGCTATCACACAGTATATACAACCCTTTAGCGCAGCGTTAAAGAAAGATAATTTTTATGCCGTACAATTTCATCCTGAGAAATCAGCAGAAACCGGACAGAAAATTTTAGAAAGTTTTTTAAACCTAACCTCATGATTGTTTTTCCTGCTATCGATATTATAGAAGGTAAATGCGTACGCTTAACCCAAGGCGATTACAAAGCCAAAACCATCTACCACGATAAACCTGCCGACATGGCAAAAATGGTTGAAGATGAAGGATTCACGCACTTACACGTTGTAGATTTGGATGGTGCGCAAGCTGGCGCTATTAGAAATTGGCGTTCAATAGAAGAGATTACAAAATCAACCAACCTAAAAGTTGATGTTGGTGGTGGCATTAAAACAGCATCAACAATTGAATCATTATTAGAATTAGGTGTAAAACAAGTTAACTTAGGAAGCATCGCCCACAAAGCACCTGAATTGGTGCAAGAATGGATGGAACAATTTGGAAACAATACCATCATCATCAGTGCTGATGTTCGAGATGAAAAAATAGCCGTGCACGGTTGGCAAAATCAATCTACTTCCAATGTATTCGATTTTATTAAAAATAATACATGGGAAAAAGCCACTATAACCTGCACCGATATTCAAACAGATGGTATGCTTAGCGGACCTAACGTTAGTTTATATGCTAAATTAATACAACAATTTCCGCACGCGAATATCATAGCTAGCGGTGGTGTTGGAAATATAGAACACATCAGAACTTTAAAAGAAGTAGGAGTATTTGGTGTTATAGTAGGCAAGGCCATATACGAAAACAAAATCAGTTTAAAAGAATTACAAAGCTATGCTGGCTAAACGCATTATTCCTTGCTTGGATATTAAAGACGGTCGCACCGTAAAAGGCATCAACTTCGAAAACATGCGCGATGCCGGAGATCCGGTTGCGCTGGGAGAAAAGTACGCCAAAGAAGGCGCTGATGAATTGGTGTTTCTTGATATTTCGGCCACACAAGAGCAACGCAAAACGTTTGCTTCGCTTGTAAACGAAATCGCACACCATCTCAATATTCCATTTACAGTGGGTGGTGGCATCAGTTCCATTGCCGATGCAGAAAAATTATTGGAAGCAGGTGCAGATAAAGTAAGCATCAATTCTTCGGCAGTGTACAATCCGGATTTGATTAACGAAATGGCAAAAGCTTTCGGTTCTCAATTTGTTGTGGTTGCCATCGATGCCAAAAAAGAAGTTAACAATTGGGTAGTACACACACACGGTGGTAAAAAAGCAACAGACAAACGATTATTCTCATGGGCATTAGAAGCACAAGAACGTGGTGCAGGAGAAATTTTGTTTACCAGCATGAACCACGATGGCGCCAAACAAGGTTTCGCTAACGATGCTTTAGAAAAACTACACCATGCTTTACAAATACCCGTAATTGCCAGCGGTGGCGCAGGAGATTACGGTCATTTTATGGATGTTTTTACTTTAGGAAAAGCTGATGCTGCCTTGGCAGCCAGTGTTTTTCACTTTGGCGAAATCAGTGTGCCTGAACTTAAAACTTACTTACGCTCCAAACTTATATCGGTACGATAATGAATATTGAAACATTACGATTTGATAAATTACAAGGTCTTATTCCTTGCATTGTTCAAGATAGCGAAACAAAAGCTGTGCTGATGCTAGGCTTCATGAATCAAGAAGCACTCCAAAAAACGCTCGCAGAAAAAAGAGTTACTTTCTTCTCCCGGTCTAAAAACAGATTATGGACGAAAGGAGAAACTTCCGGTAATTTTTTAGAAGTAATAACGATGAGCGCTGATTGTGATCAGGATACAATTTTAATAAAGGCCAAACCCAACGGTGTTGTTTGCCATACCGGAACTACAACTTGTTTTGGTAATACTAGCCCGGATAAATTTTCATTAGCCAGCTTAGATGCTTTAATTCAGGATAGAAAGGTACATCCTGTAGAAAAATCGTATACCAATACGTTATTGGCAGGCCCTCTTAATAAAGTTGCACAAAAAGTAGGCGAAGAAGCCGTAGAATTAGTAATTGAAAGCAAAGACAATAACAAAGATTTGTTTTTAGGCGAAGCCGCAGACTTGCTGTATCATTTCTTAGTGTTGTTGGCTACTAAAAATTATAAACTAAGTGATGTGGAAGAAGTTTTGGAGAAAAGATTTCGCAAAAAATCATCCGAATAATACATCGCGCACTGTATCAAAAACTTCATAGTAACTTAACACTAGCTAAAAGATAAAATATCGTTTAGCCAATACCTTTACGCGTGGCTATCTTCATGCGTTTTTTTAACTCCATCAGCAAGCGTTTATTTCTAGCGTTAAGCATAGTGTTCATTACGGTTATCGGTATTTCTATTTTATCGTATCAGTTTAACTTAAAAAATAAAAAACTCTTTGCGCTGGTTAACCAATTAGAAAGTCAGCGTGTTAATGTGCTGGAGTTAGTTAAAAACGATTTAGACTTTCTTCGTTTCGAAACAATCAATGCTGCATTTTATCAACACAAACAAACCTTTCTTACGCTCCGCCACGATACACTTTTGCAACAAGTGTTAACGCAACATCAACTGCTTAAAAGCAAACTGCGTGTTCTTAGCGAAGATCTTTCGGAAGGAATGGAAACCGCAGAAATTCAATTGCTGCAATACGATACCCTTTTCAAAACTTTCAAAAGTTTACAAATTAAACGAGGATTTAAAGACTTTGGGCTAGAAGGTAAAATGCGCAAGTATGCACATGAACTGGAAAACCATTCGGAAGATATAACTATGGTAGATGTTTTAACATTACGCAGGCATGAAAAAGATTTTTTTCTAAGAAAAGAAGCCATCTACCAAAATAAATTTAATCAACTGATCAACTCCATTCTTAGTAACCTTAAGGCTGAAAAAAAGTATAATCCTTACACGATTTACCTGCTTACTTCTTACAAACAATATTTTAATGAGTTAGCCACAATCGATATTCAGCTTGGGCAAGGTGCCGATCAAGGCTTAACCGGAAAACTAAATCAGCAAGCTCAATTGTTTTCTGCTACTATCGAAAACACAGTTGCAATAGCCAATGCCAAAGCAGAAGAAGTAATCCGTCAATCTTTATATTCAAGCATTCTTATAGGCATTTGTCTTTTCCTTATTGCCGGTACACTTACGTTTTTCACTGCATCCAGTTTAACCTTACCCATTAAAAAATTAAGTTTTTTAATGAGTAAATATTTTATCCGGCAATCCATCCGCGAAAAAGATTTACCTGATCACTACCATATTTCAGAAATTCAAAATTTATCAGAATCATTTTTACTACTCACTAAAAAACTAAAAGCACAATTTGCTGATGCCGAAAAGAAATCTCAACTTATTGAAAAACGAAATAAAGAATTACAACAACTCAACGAAGAACTGGATCGGTTCATCTACAGTTCGGCACACGATTTAAAATCTCCTTTAGCCTCTCTCGAGGGTTTACTTTATTTGTTTAAACTGGATAATAAAGATGAAAGTCTGCACCATTACTTCGATAAAATGAAAAAGAGTATCGAGCGAATGAATGGTTTTATTAAAGACATAACCGATTACGCTAAAAACAAACGTCAACACATTCAACCCGAAATAATTAACCTTACTTATCAGATCAAAGAAATAACCGATGCTTTACAATTTCTGCCTGAAATGAAAAACATCAGTATCGAAATTGATATTGATGAAACTCATAACCTGGTAACAACCGATAAAACCCGTTTAGAAATTATTCTGAAAAATATCATTTCGAATGCCATCAAATACTACGATCCGCAAAAGGAACACCCGCTAGTATACATCCACGTTAAACAAGAAAACCACGAAGTTACCTTAACCATTCGCGATAATGGTATTGGCATAGCAGCAGAACATCTGCCTAAAATTTTCGATATGTTTTATCGCGCTGTGGAAAATGCCAAAGGTTCTGGCATAGGTTTATTTTTAGTAAAAGAATCTGTTAAAATGATTCGCGGCCATATAGATGTGCACTCTACAATTGGCGAGGGCACCACTTTTATTTTGCACTTTCCATCCCTGTTGCATATAAACGTTAATCACTTGCCGGAATCGGAGGCCCTCCTCCCCCTTTTTAAAGTAAAAGCAAGCATTTAAACTCGTTTTTTACCTCCGCTACTTGAATTTGTATAATTAAAAGTCCAACTTTAAGGTTAAATGAATACCATTTTGGCCTATATTATTAATTATAGAAGAATCCTCGTTTCTATTTGGGTATTGATTTTTCTATTAATAGCCAAAGCCGGTATGGCGCAAAACTACCATAAAGACAGAGCCCGCTATTATAAAAATCAATACAAAAAAACGAGCCCCACCTACAAGCGGGCGTGCGATTTGCTCGAGAAAAAGAAAAAAAGAACAAAGAATAAAAAAGTACCTAAGCTCGCTGGGCGTTCTCCTAAAAGTAGCATCCCCTCGCTGGCCGAACGAGAACCCGTTGTAGCCTCCGTAAAACCTCCACCGTTAAAAACAAAACCTGCTACTACTCCTAATAAACCAACTTTTACACCCTCACCTATTGTTTCTAAAAAAACATTAGATGAATTACACAAGAAGGAAGATCAGGTTTTAAAACTGAATAATCTTCCTACTCCTTCATCCGAAAAGCATGAAGAAATAAGGAGGCTTGTGGCTAACACACTGGCTAATAAAAAAGACAATGAGCCAATCGAACTCGAACCTTTGTTTTTTACTTTCGATCAGGACGAGTTTTCTGTTGTAGATATGGATCCCTTTTTAATTGCAGTTGAGTTTGCCTTACAGGGCAAACATATCCTTATTGAAGGCCACACCGACCACGAAGGCAAGGACGACTACAACGTTAAACTATCGATTAAACGTGTAGAAAAAATAAGACAACTCATGCAAGAAATGGGCGTGCCTGATGATAGAATTTCGGTAGTAGGATACGGAGAAGAAGTTACCGACCACGCAGATAAAACAGACGAAGGCCGACAAAAAAACAGACGCGTAGATTTTAAAGCTTTTTGATTTAGATGTAAGACATACGATTTTAGACGTAAGACCAACAATGACATACAGAAATTTCACATCTTATGTCTTACTACTAACGTCTTATGTCCGTTACAAATAACGATCAATGAATAACAAACAACACTATCATTCCTTCTCCAACACCAACCTCACTTCTTCTAAATCTAATTCGTATTCTATTTTCCGTAAAACTTCATCGCTTATTTTGCCTTGCTTTCTTAACTGAATAAGAAAGTTTCTTTCTGTTGTTAACAACTCTTGTTGCACCGCATGAAACTCTGCAATTTGTTCATCCTTTAATTTGCCTTCTGCCTGGTCGTTACGTAAGCGGTGTATACGTATTTCGTATTTTGTTTTAACCTGATTCAATACCTCATCGGTTAAGCGTAAAGAATAATCCTCTTCTATCTTCTCAATTATTTTAGCAGCTATTTGCACACGTGTTGCTTGTTCTTGTTCGTGTTCGCGGTTGTCGCTTTTTACTTTTAACAATCTTATTAAAGGTCGTAAACTCAAACCTTGTATAACTAGGGTAGAAAAAATTACACAGAATGTTAAAAAGATAATTAAGTTTCGGTTAGCAAATAGCTCACCGTTAGCAAGCGTTAGTGGTAACGCCATAGCCGCAGCCAAAGAAACCACACCCCGCATACCCGACCACGAAACAAGCGTTACCAATCTTATGTTTGTATCGGGTTCCCGCTCTCTGATACCCCGCGATAGCCAACGCGGTACATACGCCCCCGGAAAAACCCAAATAATTCTACCAACAATTACGGCTAAACTCACAATGGTTCCGTACCACAACAATTCTGTGAATGAGAAATTTTGAATTTCTCTCAATACCCAATGTAATTGCAAACCAATTAATATAAATACGATACCATTTAAAAAGAATATAACTGTATCCCACGTTCCGTTTGCTTGCAACCTGGTTCGGTTGCTAAAAATCTCTGATGAATGCCAACTCAGATACAAACCAGCTGTAACTACTGCTAACACACCCGACACATGGAAGGATTCTGCCACGAGATAAGCAATGTATGGCACCAGAAAAGTAAGCGCAGTATCGGTAGTTGAATTATCTGGTGTTATCTGATGTATCCATTTAAAAATAAAACCGATTACTAACCCTACAAGTATACCAAAGGCGGCAACAACAAAAAAGTTAACACTTGCATCGCCTAAGCTAAACATGCCGGTTACAACGGCTGCAACGGCATATTTATAAGCAATCAATCCTGTAGCATCGTTTACTAAACTCTCTCCTTCTAAAATGGTAATGATTCTTTTGGGTACTCCCAATCCTTTTGTAGCAGAAGTAGCAGCCACTGCATCGGGTGGAGAGATAATAGCGCCTAACAAAAATGCTTCTGCCCAGGAAAATCCAGGAATAAAATATTTGGCTACAACCGCCACAGCACACGTTGTAAAAATCACACACCCTATAGCCAATAATGTAATAGGCCTTTTTGCCGCTTTAAAATCGGCCCACGAGGTTGTCCATGCGGCAGCATATAAAATAGGCGGAAGAAAAATAAGAAAGACAACTTCTGGTGCCAGAGGTATTACTGGCAAGCCTGGTAACATACCTAACATCATGCCTACCAATACTAACAATATAGGATAAGGTATTTTAATGCGGTCGGTAAACTGTGCCAGAATAGCCACCAGCGTTAATAAAATGATGATAATACTAAAATTACTCATCCGGTTTACATTCAATTAATTTGCGTCAAAGATGATAAAATACTTGGCTTGTTAAAATACAAGGAAAACACAAATTAAGTTTAGCCTAAATTGCTGTAACTTTTTCTACACGTAACCTGAACCATTCTGATTGATTACTGTTATTAAAAACAACATGAAGATTAAAGTATCGCGGAAAGAACATTTTAATGCAGCTCATCGCTTATTTAACCCAGCGTGGTCGGCTGAGGAAAATGAAAAAGTTTTCGGTAAATGTAACAACCCCAACTATCACGGTCATAATTACGAAATGATTGTTAGTGTTATTGGAGAAACCGACCCTGCAACAGGTTACGTTTTCGATATGAAAATCCTGAGCGATTTAATTAAAGAACATATTCTCAATAAATTTGATCATAAAAACTTAAATTTAGATACAGAACATTTTAAAAGTCTCAACCCTACAGCCGAGAACATTGCTGTTGTTATCTGGAGAATTTTGAGGCAACACATAGATAGCCGTTACGAATTGAAAATTACACTTTATGAGACAGAAAGAAATTTCGTTGAATATCCGGCCGCTTAAGCCTGCCGATGATGATGACTTCGATCACGCTGCATCATCAGCAGAAACGCCCATGCGACCTGATGCATTCGACATGAATGACGAAGATAAAATCAATAAAATTGAAAATCATTTCAGAGAAATCATGATAACCCTTGGTTTAGATCTGAATGATGATTCGCTTGCCGGAACCCCCAGACGCGTAGCCAAAATGTTTGTGAAAGAAGCTTTCAGCGGACTGAACCCTGCGAACAAACCCATTGCGCGTTTATTCGATAACAAATACAATTACGACCAAATGTTGGTGGAGAAAGACATCACTTTCTATTCGCATTGCGAGCACCACTTTGTGCCTATTTACGGCAAAGCACATGTTGCGTATTTCAGCAGCGGTAAAGTAATTGGTCTTTCTAAAATTAATCGCATCGTTCAATATTTTTCGAAACGCCCGCAAGTGCAAGAAAGATTAACAGTGCAAATCGGTCAGGAATTAGAAAAAATACTCAACACCAAATCAGTTGCTGTGGTGATGGATGCGAACCACATGTGCGTAGCATCGCGCGGTGTAAGCGATACCAACAGCAAAACCGGAACCGCCTATTTTTCGGGTAAGTTTAAAGACGATATAAATGTGAAAAGAGAATTTCTCAACTACATCAATTCTAAATAAGCCAAAAGTAAGCCCCGAAAGGGGCTTTTTATTTTTGTAAACACACAAAGCATATTAACTTTCGGCAGCTTAGACTAAACATTTTTCACTAGCTTAGACAATTAAACTGAAAAAACATGATTTTCGATTTAGACATGATTAAAGCGTTGTATTCAGCCATGCCTGGCCGCATTGCTAAAGCACGCAAAGTAGTAGGCAAACCGCTTACCCTATCGGAAAAAATATTATACGCACACTTGCACGGAGATCAAAAACTAGAAAACTTCGGCAGAGGTAAATCTTATGTTGATTTTGCACCCGACCGCGTAGCCATGCAAGATGCAACTGCACAGATGGCCTTGCTTCAATTTATGTCGGCAGGCAGGCCAAAAGTAGCCGTACCTTCAACCGTACATTGCGACCACCTGATCGTGGCTAAAACAGGAGCGAAAGAAGATTTAACCATTGCCAATAACGAAAGCAAAGAAGTATTCGACTTCCTTTCTTCCGTATCCAATAAGTACGGTATAGGTTTCTGGAAGCCCGGTGCCGGTATCATTCACCAGGTAGTGTTAGAAAACTACGCTTTCCCGGGCGGTATGATGATTGGTACAGATTCTCACACTGTAAATGCCGGTGGTTTAGGTATGATTGCCATTGGTGTTGGCGGTGCTGATGCTGTTGATGTGATGTCGGGTATGGCGTGGGAATTAAAATTCCCTAAACTGATTGGCGTAAAACTTACCGGTAAACTGAACGGTTGGACTTCCGCTAAAGACGTTATCCTTAAGGTTGCAGGTATCCTTACGGTAAAAGGAGGAACAGGCGCTATTGTAGAATATTTTGGCGAAGGGGCTACTTCTATGAGTGCTACAGGAAAAGGAACCATCTGTAACATGGGTGCAGAGATAGGTGCAACTACTTCTACTTTTGGTTATGATGCATCGATGGAAAGATATTTGATTGCAACCGGCCGCGCAGAAGTGGCTAAGTTGGCCAACAAAATCAAACAACATTTAACGGCCGATCCGGAAGTATATGCTAGCCCTGAAAAATACTTTGATCAGGTTATCGAAATAAATTTATCAACCTTAGAACCACACTTAAACGGACCCTTCACTCCGGATTTAGCAACACCACTTTCTAAACTAAAAGAAGAAGCAGCTAAAAATGGTTGGCCCACAAAAGTTGAAGTAGGTTTGATTGGTTCTTGTACCAACTCTTCTTACGAAGATATTTCGCGCGCTGCCAGCTTAGCCAAACAAGTAGCAGACAAAGGATTAAAGACGAAAGCAGAATTTACCATCACACCTGGTTCTGAGCAGGTTCGCTACACCATCGAGCGCGATGGCTTCATTGCAACTTTCGATAAAATAGGTGCGAAAGTATTTGCTAATGCTTGCGGACCTTGTATTGGTATGTGGAATAGAATGGGCGCAGAGAAAAAAGAGAAAAACACCATCGTTCATTCTTTCAATAGAAATTTCCAATCGCGTAACGATGGAAATCCTAACACATACGCTTTTGTAGGTTCGCCTGAATTGGTTACAGCTTTAGCAATTGCCGGAGATTTATCGTTTAACCCGATTACAGATTATTTAACCAACGAAAAAGGAGAAAAAGTAAAGTTAGACCCACCTACCGGAGATGAGTTACCGAAAAAAGGATTCGATGTAAAAGATCCGGGCTATCAATCTCCTGCGAAAGATGGCAGCAAAATAAAAGTATCTGTAAGTCCATCTTCCGATCGTTTACAATTATTAGAACCCTTTAAAGCGTGGGAAGGCACTGACTTAACCGATTTGCGTTTGCTCATCAAAGCAAAAGGAAAATGTACAACCGACCATATATCAATGGCTGGTAAATGGTTAAAATACCGCGGCCATTTAGATAACATTTCCAACAACTTGTTAATTGGCGCTACTAACTTCTTTAATGAAAAAATTAATAGTGTAAAAAATACACTGACCAACAACTACGATGAAGTACCGAAAGTACAACGTGCGTACAAAGCACAAGGTATAGGTTCAATAGTAGTAGGAGATGAAAATTATGGAGAAGGCTCAAGCCGCGAACACGCTGCCATGGAACCTCGCCATTTAGGTGTACGTGCTATTTTGGTGAAATCATTTGCGCGCATACACGAAACCAACCTGAAGAAGCAAGGCATGTTGGCATTAACTTTCGCTAACAAAGCAGATTACGATAAGATTAAAGAAGATGATGTAATCGACATTGTTGGTTTAACCAAGTTTGCTCCTGAAAAACCATTAGAAATTGTATTGCACCACAGCGATGGCAGCAAAGACACGATTTTGGCTAACCATACGTACAATGCCAATCAGATAGAATGGTTCAAAGCAGGATCGGCCCTTAACCTAATGGCGAAGAAATTTTCTGGTGAGAAGAAGCCTGCCAAGAAAGTTGCAAAAGCAAAGCCAGCAGCTAAGAAAGTAGCAAAGTCTGGAAAAGCAAAAGCAGGTAAGGCGAAGGCAAAACCAGCAGCTAAAAAGGTAGCTAAGAAAGTTGCTAAAAAAGCAAAGGCAAAGCCCGTAACTAAAAAAACAAAGGCTAAACCTTCGGCAAAAAAATCTACTAAAAAAGTAATTAAGAAAGTAGCCAAGAAAGTAGCTAAAAAAGCTGCGAAGAAAACTGCAAAAAAGAAAAAGTAGAATTACTTATTTTACAAAAAAAGAAAGCCCCGAAATGGGGCTTTTTTATTTGCATTCTAATCATTTTAGTAATGTAGCCGGTAAATACTTTTTAATGCGTCACATCTTGTCTTGCCCTTCCGCTAAATTTGTGTAAATTGATTATATCATGTCGGCAAAAAGCGATCTTACAATAAAAAACAGTTCATTCCACGCTATAGATCATGTGCGCAACTTGCGTAACAGTTTGATCAAAGATTTTTTAGACGAACGCAACCTACAGGTTTATGTGCAACAAAGATTTAATGTTCACCAACTGTCTGCTGTTAAATTAGCTTTCATTAAAAAAGATTTAAAGGAATTGTTAATTAGTCCGGTAAATCTTTCATTGTATCAACCCATTATAGAAGATATTGAAAAAGAAAATTCTGCCCGTTTAGCAGAGCAAAATGAAGAGTTGTTCTACAACGAAATCAATGCCGTAATCAAGAAATCCCTTTATCTGCCCGAGCAAGATTAAGATTGTATTAAATCTTAATTTAAAGCATTATAGTAAAGTAATACGCACAAACCATTTGGCTGATATTTGGTTACTACTTTTGAAGTAAAGACCAAAGCGTATGATTTTCAGGATTATACAACCCATTATTCTTTCAGTAACTGTTGCGGCCATTCTTATTTTACCTACTACCGCAAAATTCCCCGCTAACAATCAACCATTAGCCGAATTGCCTGGCGAAAACAAAACAGTGTATACTCTTAACGATTCTACACAAACAGACTCCATTCGGTATTCTTTGATTTACATTAGTGAAAAAGAAAATATACTTGAACTGCTTGCAGAAAATTTCTCCATTCGTTTTCAGGTAAACGAACCATTAAAACAAAACACCAATTATGTTTTGGATAATCCGGGCAAAAGGCTAGCTACTGTTAATGTAGATAATTTATGCTATGCTACCACAGACGAATATTATACCGGTACGTTACTTATTCATAAATTTGATAAGGAAAGCGGTTCTGTACAGGGTAGTTTCGAAATTGTAGTTCACTCAGCCACTTGCGATTCTATTATAAGAATTCAAGATGCTCATTTTAAAACCAGAGCTAAAATCTCATACTATTAATTGCCTCTTATTCTTTATTCTTACTTACATCAGAGAAAACAGAAGCTAAATAAAAACCAATTCCTTTATCTATTGCCTGATATTGGCTTGCTATTGCTTCTTTAAATTTTTGTTCAGACGCTTCGCTTTTATTTTGCAATTTCAATACCGTTACCTCCGCTCCTAAGGCTAAAACTTTTGCAATTAATGCTGCGGGTTTGTATTTACTCCAATAACCAATTGCCTTTTCATAATCAGGTTTTACCAATCCATAAAATATAACTCCTTCTAACCACACGCCATTACGAATTCCTTCCGGAACTTCATCGGCACAAGAAATATACTTCTGCAAATAAATTTCTGCTTCCTCCAGTTTATTAACACTCCAGTAGTGATAATAGAGATATAGATTTAGATAAAACGCTGTTGGCGACCCAACCTCTGTGCCCAAGGCCAAAGCGTTTTGCAATTCTCTTTCTGATAATGCATTAGGCATTGTACCGCTGGATGAACTGGTTATTATCTTTAACAACAACACTTCAAAATCAGCTTTCCTTCCGCCACTCAACAAACGCAAACATCGAGCACCATCAGAAGAAAATCCACCGGCATGAAACGGCAATGCTGTAACAAAAAATATAAACAACGATAAAAGACAAGCCAAACCCAGCACACCTTGCACAAACAACCAAAGCGAACCAACAAATGCGTAATTTTTACATAGCATGTATAGCACAAAAAAAAGCAAGCCGGTAGCTAAAGATGCAAGCGGACCACCAGCTGCAAACCAGGCAAATCGCTTGCGTAAATTATGATCGTTTGTAGGCAAACACAAAACCAAACCACCGGCAGTATTTACATTTTTATTCCAGCTAAACTTCCATTTCACATCCTCTTTCTCCCACATAAAAGGGCCTACCACATAAAACTTAAAATCGAAGCCTACCCAAACTCCAGCAATGGCGTGTCCGGCTTCGTGTAAGGCAATAACGATAAAATAAAGCGGTATAATGGCTACGAACAAAGCCAACGTAATTTCTCCCGGATATTGATTGGCCGACTTAAAACCTAAATAGGCAATTAAAAATCCGAACACACCACCCAGTAGAGATAAAAGTATACTGATGATGATTTTCTTAGTGTTTTTTGTCATACCCGATAAGTAACACAGGTGTGATAAAAATTACATGTATAATTAATTTGAACTATCTACACTCATACTAAGTATGTAGTATCTAATCAAAAAATATATCAATTACCCTACACTTATTTGGGTATGCTTGTTGCGATATATTAACAAATCAAATCATCACTTCATCCACCCCAAACCAAGTTCCTTTGCACGGTTGGGATAGTCGGTTATTAATCCATCAACACCCCAAGTTTTAAGTTTCAACATTTCGCTTGCATCATTAACTGTCCAGGGGATTACTCGCATTCTTGTTTGCTTGATGGCTTTAATTCTTTCTTCAGTTAACAATTGATAATACGGACTATAAATCTCCGGAGTAAAACCTAGCTGCTTTATATTTTCTTCCCACGATAATTTATTTTCAATTAACAACGCTAACCTTACCTGAGGATACTTCTTTTTGATGTATTGCAAAACTCTGAAATCAAAAGATTGAATTACCACTCTATCTAGTGGAAGATATTCATCAATCAATTGAATGACTAAATCAGAAAATACATTTACATCGGGCTGCGAAATGCCTTCTTCACCTTTTACACTTTTAATTTCAATGTTATAGTCAACTTCATATTTTGTTTTGTTCTTGATAAAATCTTCTACCTGAACAATTACATCTCGCAATAATGGTTTATTGATTTTAACTTTAACTTGTTCGGGAAATCGCTCGTGCATTTTAGAACCACAATCACATGCTGCAACATCAACATACATCATTTTATATAGATTGTATTGCTTCTCATTTTTAATCTCTTCTCCTTCTAAACCCAAACATATTTCTGGTGAAAGATAAGGTTCGTGCGAAACCAACACTTGTTTATCGGCCGTGATAACAACATCTAATTCAATTGTAGTTACTCCTTGCTGCAAAGCTGCCATAAAAGCAGGTAAGGTATTTTCAGGAAACATACCTCTTGCCCCGCGGTGTCCTTGTAAATCGAAGGAAGGATAATAGAGTTTCTTTTGGGGTTGTGCCATAGTAAAACAAGAAGAGAAAATCAGCAGATAAAAAAAGCCAGTTCTGATCATGTATCAAAACTAGCTTTTTTATCGGGAATGAAAAACTCTATTGTCTGAACATCATGCGCATACCACCGCGTTGCCCCATTGGGTTTAACTGTTTATTTAAATTGTAGGTAAACGACACCATCCAATATCTGCCTAAATTATTATAGGTGGTACGTTCTACAAAGTTAAATGATGCATTTTGCGAAGCTCCAAAATTATTATTGAGAACGTTGTTTACACCTATTTTAATTTCTCCTGCTTTGTTTTTTAATATAAAACGTGAGAAGGCAAAGTTTAACAAATTTACTTGTTGTGTAAAATCATTTCCACTGGCACGGTAATCTAACAACTCGTAATTAGCGCTAAACATGTAAAGCTTGGCGAAATTAAACGTTGCGCGCGCTTCGTAGTTGTTGTTAAAAAATAATTGATTGGCTTGTTCATTAAACTCATATTCAGATTGATTGCGCGATGTTGTTGCCGATAAATCTACATTGATAAATTCTTTATAACTGAAATTATACCGTACGCTTCCACCAATAGCATGTGTGCGAATATCTGTTTCTTCGTTGTTGATAACGTTTAAACCAAATTGCTCAAGTACATTTGCCGAAATGTTAAACCTGCTCAATAACTTTTTAACAGGGAATCCTACAGAAAAATTAGCGTTAATTACTGTATTCCCTCTTACGTTTATTGGCCGGGTTGTTCTTATTCCTCCTTCGCTAAAAGTTTGTGCAGTTGTAATGGCGTTCTCGGTATATATAGCAGAACCAAGCAAAAAGAAATTAACAAATGAAACAGGACTAAACGTGATGAAGTTAGCCCGCAAAGTATGCGCAACTGCGGGTATCAAATTAGGATTACCCTCTGAAATATTAAGCGGATCAGAGTTGTCTACAACCGGTTGTAATTGCGAAATGTTTGGTTCTTGTACTTGTGCATCGTAATCAATATTAATATTTTTTGTATTTGTAAATTTATAATTGAAACGAACGGAGGGTACCCAGTTCTGGAATGTGCGGTTTAGCTTCCCTCCTTCAGAAATAAAATTTCCTTTAAGCTGTGTAAACTGATATCCTGTACCCATTGTTAACGAATACTTATCGCGGTTTATTTTTACGTTCATCAATGGTCTGTTAACCTGATAATCGCTTTCAAACGTTGTGCTTAAAGCATCATTAAAGTTTTCGCCTTCGTTTACAAGGTCGTATACTTCCCGGTTAACATCGCTTTGGTTGCGGGTATACACATATCCGGCTTCCAGGTATTTTCTGTTTCCGAGTGGTTCTGTATAGCTAAGCGTTACACCATAATTCATGGTTTCTGTTTCCTGTTCCGAACGTTGATTTGTATTGATCACATTGTTTTGCGGAAGATAAAATGTGTTGGTTGCTTCTAACCTGCCATCGTATTCCGTTTTAGAAAAACCAAAACTAACGTTAGAAGAAATGCTCCTTCCTTTTTTCTTAAACTTATGCCGCAATAATGCACTTGTAGTATACGAATCTGATACTTGACTTGCTTTAGTTTGGGTTGTGCCCTCGTTTACTATAACTCCTTCAGCATTTTTTGTATCACTTACAGATTTTGCCAAAGATTCTGTTTCGTTTCTGGTAAGCGAATTGCTCCACTTTACCGAATTTACAGAATCTATTTGCTGATCAAGATTGGCTTCGATACGATGGTTATAATTGCTGTTATCTGTAAATGCATTCTGATTAAAGGTATTAGATGGCAAACCCGAACTAAAGAAGTTATCTCGATTTAATGTTTGGTCTGTTCTGTGGTTGATCCAATTAAAAAAGTAATTAGAACTTAACTTACTCTTAGGAGAAAAATCTTTATTAAAATTTACTCCTGTACCTAACGATTGTATAATACCGTTTTGTCTTCCACCAAAATTGAGCGATGGTCCACCCTGACTTCCTCCTGCATTAAAGGCAAGACGCAATCCGCCTCCGCCTCCACCAAGCAATTGGCCGGATTGCCCACTAAAATTTAAGTAATCATCTATACCAAAGCCTTGTTCGTTGGTGTTGTTCGACATACCTAAAACAGAGAGTTGTTCTGTTTTCTTAAAGCGAAACAAACTCAGCTTACCCACATACCGCTCATCCGTTCCATAGCCTGCGTTTGCACTTCCAAAAATTCCATTCTTAAATTCTTCTTTTAATTTTAAGTTGATGGTTTTCTCGCGTTGCCCGTCATCTATTCCTGTAAAGGTGGCCTGATCTGATTGCTTATCGAAAATCTGAACTTTATCGATGGCTTTTGCAGGTAAATTTTTAGTAGCTAATTTCGGATCTCTCCCAAAAAATTCTTTTCCGTCTACCATTACACGTTGCACATTCTCGCCTTGCGCACGTATGTCGCCATCGCTATCTACTTCTACACCGGGTAATTTTTTTAGTAAGTCTTCTACGTTGGCATTCTCTTGTGTTTTAAACGATGGCGCATCAAATTCAATAGTATCCTTTTTAATAATTACAGGTGCACGTTCTGCTTTTACTACTACTTCGTTGAGTTGTGTAGATTTAACTTGTAACGCAAGATCTCCTAACGCAATAGATGCGCTGCCATCTGAAGGACCAATTGCTTTGTATAAAGTTTGATAGCCCACATACGTAACACGAAAAAGGTAATTTTTATTTGGCTGATTTTTAAACTCAAATTTTCCTTCTGTATCGGTTGTTGTAAAGGCTAGCAAAGAAGAGTCGGAAGGTTGCAGCAACATAACAGTAGCCGAAGGCAAACCAGCTTTATTCTCGTCTAACAACTTTCCACTGATGTTTATTTTCTGCGCCAGCAAAGTAAGAGGCAACAAAAAGATAAATAGAAATAATGCTTTCATCTTAATTTCTTATGATCATACCACCATTCGCATTCATCTTTCTCATTTGCTCGTCTATAATATCACGGTATTCTTTTCTGGTTACTTTTTGTCCACCCTCGGGTACTTTCATTTCGTTTTTCTTCAATTCGCGTAATTCTATTTTTTGTGCTACGTATACACGTTCTCCGTTGTTTACATCAACCGCTAATACAGCACCGGGTAAGGTGTTAAATTGTTCAGGGCCTAAAAACGGGCGAATCTTTTCTGTGTACCATGCCGTAATTTCTTCTTTTACGTTGGGCCGGGGTTCGGCTATATAATAGGCTTGCTTACATTCGTAGCCATGTATTATTTTAGTTTCGGTGCCAAATTTCCAGGGCGAAGTTTTTACTGAATCAACAATTAAATATTCTTTACCCATAAAGTCTTGCTTCTGTAAAAACTTCATGTCCGATGTTCTCGTGTACGTTTCAGACTTGGGCATATTAAATCTCATCTGCACACCTTGCCCGTTGCCAAAGGGTTCTTCTTCTTCTTCGGGGACGCTTTTATACAGCGATTCGTCCTGATTAAATGTTAACGTAAATTTTGTTGTTCGATACTCCGGAATCATGGCCTTCATTTCCTGCCGATCTGCCGGTATTCTTCTATGAAGATTCAACTTCGATTCATACGTAATCACACCACTTTGTGCAAAAACAGTTTGCAAAGCAAGTAAACCAACCAACAGGCCGGCTAAGAGTATTAATTTTTTCATAGTAGTATTTTTTTTCATGGATTGAATGGTACAAATAACGCTTACTGATGCTGGCGAGTAGGTTAAAAGTTCTAAAACCTAGGTTAATTAAGGTTAAAACAAAACTATATTTGAGTAGAACTGCGTTTATTTGCTTAGCGAATTATGAATAAGAAAAGAAAGTTAATTGTATTAATTGCTGTTAGCCTTGTTCTGTTACTAGGTCTTCAAGGCTATTGGTTAGAGAAGGCCTACGAAAAAGCATATAGCGATTTAAAACGCATATCCAATATTGAATTCAGAAACGTAATCTTTCAATTACGCGATAGTATTTTAGTACACACATTTACTGGTTATTCCGATTCATCGTTTCAGCGATCTCAACCCGCAGATATAAGCGGTATAACTTTTCAATCTGCACAGATAGATAGCGTTAACGTAAACACTAAAAAATCTAAAGTACAAATACTCATTTCATCAGATAACAAGAATAAAGATTCCATCTACAAAGCCTTTAAACCACTTTCGAAAAATATACGCAGTAAGTTCAACAGCGCAGACAACTTTGTTATAAAAATTACGCCCGACTCTTTACCGGCCGATAGCATCAAACATTACTTTACTAAATCTATGATGAAATTGGGTTTGGTAACACAAATTGAAATAACTTCTAAAACTCCGGAATTCGAATCCTTTAGGTTTGGCGTCCCAACTTTTCCGGAAATGCTAAATCCCTTGAAAGAAAATGATGTTTGGTTTCCGCAAAGTATAGAAACAGAATTTGTTCGATTAAATCCGTTTCGCACGTACAAGGCAACTTTACCCGAAATCGGAAATATCTTATTCAAACAAATTGCTGCGCAAATATTTCTGTCTGTAACCTTAACCATTCTAATCGCTTTTGTTTTAATTATCTTATATAAAAACCTGGTTGCCCAACAACGTTTGGTCGAGCAAAAAGATGATCTCATCAGCAACATTACCCACGAGTTAAAAACACCCATTGCAACTGTAAGCGTTGCGCTGGAAGCCATTCAAAATTTTGATAAGCATAATACAGAAAAACAAACCGAGTACTTAACCATGGCCAGAGCAGAGCTAAACCGCTTAACTTCGCTTACAGAAAAAATTCTGCTGGCCAGTTTTTCGGAAAACGAAAATCAAACCTTCATCAAAAAACCTCTGCATCTGCAAGAAGTTATACAAACGTGTTGGCGTAACTACACTTTGTTGTTTGCCAAAGAACAAGCCGAGGTTAGTATCCATTTACCAGAAATACCAGTTTACGTTTTAGGTAATCAGGAATTTCTATCGCAGGCTTTATCCAATTTAATAGACAATGCACTGAAGTATAAAAAAGATAAGACCAACATCCGTTTAACCTTACGCGTAGAAAATAAAATGGCTGTTATCTCTATTCAAGATAAAGGCATAGGCATACCGCCAGAATACCTCAACAAAATTTTCGATAAATTCTTTCGTGTACCTTCTGGCGATGTACACAACCACAAAGGCTACGGATTAGGATTGAGCTTTGTGAAAAATGTAATCGAAAAGCATAAAGGAAAAATAGAAGCTAAAAGTAATCGGCACGAAGGAAGTGAATTTACCATCACCATTCCGGCAATTGTATAATGGAAAACAAGCACATTAAAATATTGTATGTAGAAGACGAGCCCTTTCTAGGTAAAATCGTGAAGGAAAGTTTAGAGAGCAGAAACTTTTTAGTTTCGATGACCGACACCGGAGCAGATGCCTTATCGCTCTTTACTTCAACACAACCGGATATTTGCATTTTAGATGTGATGCTTCCTAAAAAAGATGGCTTTCAAATAGGCAAAGAGATACGCGCTGTACATCCTACCATACCCATCATTTTTGTTACAGCTAAAAATCAAACACAAGATGTTATCAAAGGTTTCGAAAGCGGTGGCAACGATTATATCCGCAAGCCTTTTAGCATGGAAGAACTCATCATTCGTATCGATAACTTGTTGGCTTTAACCAAAACACAAAACGATGTAACCCTCAACCCTATTCTATCTTTAGGAAAATATACTTTTCATACCCAACGCTATGAGTTGAGTATTGATGATCAACTAAAAAAACTATCGCACAAAGAAGCTGCACTCTTGCAACTGTTGGCTGCTAATAAAAATGCGATAACCAACAGAAAAGATATCTTACTGAAACTCTGGGGAGACGATTCCTTTTTTAACTCGCGCAACTTAGATGTGTACATTACCAAGCTAAGAGAATACCTGAAAGAAGATGATCGCATACAAATCATCACCATTAAAGGAATAGGATACAATTTTACCATTTCAGGGTAACGCTGCTTATATTTGCCACAAACCCATAACAGTATGGCAGGTAAGCGCTGGCAAGATGAATTATCGAAGAGAAAAGCCAACCAATCTTATCGCACGCTAGGAAATTTCAATCCGCAGTTAATAGATTTCGCCAGCAACGATTACCTGGGCTTGAGCAAAAGCACCGAACTAAAAAAAAGAATAGAAGCGCAAGTACAACAACTACAAACCGGTAACATAAACGGTGCCGGTGGTTCGCGTTTGTTAACGGGTAATTATCCCCTACTCGAAGAAAGCGAACAGTTCTTGGCTCAACACTTTAATAGCGAAAGTGGATTAATTTTTCAATCGGGTTATATGGCCAACGTGGCTGTGTTAAGTACGTTGCCCGGCAGAGGCGATACCGTGTTGTACGATGAACAAGCCCACGCTTGCATGAAAGATGGCATAAGACTTAGTGCTGCCTCGCGGTTTCCATTCTTGCATAATGATTTACACGACCTCGAAAAAAAACTTAGCAAAGCAAAAGGAAACATCTTTGTTGTGGTAGAATCGGTTTACTCGATGGACGGAGATGTTTGTCCGCTTGCGGAGTTAGTAAGTTTGTGTGAACCATACGATGCAACTGTTATTGTAGACGAAGCCCACAGCACCGGATTGTTTGGTAATGGCGGCAGAGGATTAGTGAATCGCTTAACCTTACACGATAAAATTGCAGTGCGCATCTATACCTTCGGTAAAGCTATGGGTGTGCATGGTGCTTTTGTTGCTTGTAATCAACTTGTAAAAAATTACCTCATTAATTTCTCTCGCCCCTTTATTTACACCACTGCACCCGATGCCCATACACCCATCGGCATGACGGAGTCAGTAAAACTTATTGTGGAAAATCCGCAGTGGGAAGAAACACTTAAGCACAACATTCAACAGTATAGAGAGAAGTTACAAATAAACGATGCATCAGCTGCCTACAGCGCTATCCAATCTTTTTTAATACCCGGCAACGCACAAGCACGACAAGCTGCTCAAACTTTAGTAGAAGCAGGCTTTGATGTACGCCCCATTTTAGCACCTACCGTTAAAGAAGGTACAGAACGTTTACGCATTATACTGCACCGTTACAACACCACGCAAGAAATAAATGCGTTGACTGAACTAGTATTACGTTTAAAAAGTACAGCATAAGACAAACTAACACTTTTCAACAATAGCTTTCCCACTATGCAAAAAATATTCATCACCGGCATTGATACCGACTCAGGTAAAACCTTGGCAGCTGCTATTGTATGCGAAGCCTTGCATGCCGATTATTGGAAACCCATACAAAGTGGAACTCCGAGAGATACGGATACTGTAAAGGCATTGGTATCGAATACCAAAAGTGTTTTTCATCCCGAGCATTATTTGCTTCAAACACCTGCCTCGCCTCACATGGCTGCACGGTTAGAAAACAGAACCTTGCACCTCAGCGACATCCAACTTCCTGCAACCCAAAATCATTTAATCGTAGAAGGCGCTGGTGGTTGTTTAGTGCCTGTTAACCAACACGAGTTTGTTATCGATATAGCCGTGCAGTTTACTTTGCCTGTTGTGCTGGTGGCCGATTTATACTTAGGCAGCATTAACCACACTTTGCTTACGGCCAATCTGCTCAAACAAAAAAACATTCATGTAAAAGGCATCATCTTTAATGGCGAACCCAACCCCGATAGCGAATCCATTATCTTACATCACACCGGGTATAAAAAATTGTTACACATTGTAAAAGAAAAAACAATCGATAAAAGCATTGTGCTTAAATATGCTGCGATGGTAAAAGCAACGTTACATGACTGACTTACAACAAATAGATAAAGCCATTGTGTGGCATCCCTTTACGCCACAAGAAGGCGAGTTACCCGATAATATTATAGCCGAACGTGGCGAAGGCACGTGCTTCATCACACCCGATGGCAGAAAAATTATCGATGCCATTGCTTCGTGGTGGGTAAACTTACATGGGCATGCGCATCCTGTTATTGTAGATGCCATTGCGGCACAAGCTAAAAAGTTAGAGCATGTTATGTTCGCTGGCTTCACGCATGAGCCTGCTGTAACGCTTGCACAAAACTTACTCAGTCAAGTAGATGCGAGCTTTACAAAAGTTTTTTATTCCGACAATGGCAGCACGGCCAACGAAGTAGCGCTAAAACTTGCCATGCAATTTTGGTACAACCAAGGCATAAGCAAACCCATTATTGTAGCCCTCGATGGTGCTTACCATGGCGATACTTTCGGTGCGATGGCTGTGGGCGAGCGAAGTATTTTCACGCATCCTTTTACGCCCTACTTATTCGAAGTTAAGTTTTTAGATTTTCCTACTGGGCACAACGATGCTGCCGTTGTCCAACAGTTTAAACAATTAGCTGCGCAGCAAACTGTGGGTGCGTTTATCTTCGAGCCTTTGATACAAGGTGCATCGGGTATGCGCATGTACAAACCCGAAACGCTGCAAGCCTTGCTCGAAATTGCTAAACAACACAGCATCATTACCATTGCCGATGAAGTATTCACAGGCTTTTACCGAACCGGAAAGTTTTTAGCTACGCATCACATCACTCAGCAACCCGATATCATTGCTTTATCTAAAGGGATTACAGGTGGTGCACTGCCACTAGGTGCAACGTTAGTTAGCCAAGATATTTACCAGGCCTTTGTGTCGGCCGATTTTTCTAAAGCTTTTTTGCACGGGCATTCCTACACGGCCAATCCACTTGCTTGCGCGGCTGCTAATGCAAGCTTTCAGTTACTCTTGCAAGCTGATTGCCAACAACGCATCCAACGTATTGCGCAGCGTCATCAACAGTTCATCGAAAAAATAAAGAACCATGCTGCTTTAAGCGATTGCCGTGCCTTAGGTACTATCTGCGCGTTCGAAATTAAAACACAAAGCGAAAGCGGCTACACCAACACCCTGCGCGATAAAATCTTGCACTACTTCTTAAGCAAAAACATTTTACTGAGGCCGCTCGGTAATATCTTTTATTTGGTGCCCCCCTATTGCATTACCAACGAGGAGCTGGATTATATCTATGCTGAGATAGAAAATTTTCTTAATCAGCTGTTCGTAAGAGACGTAAGTAGTAAGACGTAACATGTTTTTAGACGTAAGTAGCAAGTAGTAAGACGTAAGATGTTTTTAGACGTAAGTAGCAAGTAGTAAGATGTAAGATGTTTTTAGACGTAAGTAGCAAGTAGTAAGTAGTAAGATCTTTCCTACTCAGAGTCTCCCGTAGGGGGTTTTAAATTCAAGATTTCAGCCAAGTTGGTAATACTGGCATGTTTGTAGCCGACTAAGAATCCATCCAACTTAGGTAGTCAATGATGAACTAAAATCAAAATCTTACTTTACAAATCCTTTTAGATAAATAAAAAAACTGTCGAAAAAAGAATTAAGCTTTAAAAAGATTTATTTCTAAACAAACATATTTTATCAAATTAACAGTTTTCAACATTAAGCCTGTTGAGATATTTATTAACCACAAACAAGTTAAAAGATTTAACAATCAATCATCGAATAACATTTTTTACAGATTAAAGTTACACCAGGCATTAAAGAAATTGTTTAAGCTTGACTGATGATAACATCATCTTTATTCTCAATCAGTTTTAATTGTTGCTGAATTAATTTAGCTATGTCGGATACTTCATATTGAGTAGTGTCTATCGCTAAACTTCCTCTATTGTACGGACGATAAATCTCTACATCAGTAACATTAAAAAATCCAAAAGTTGGTGTATTCGATGCGCTAGCTAAATGCATAATACCACTATCAGCTCCAATAAAACATTTACAATTTGCTAGAATACCTCCCATTTCTCGTAAATCTTCACTATAAATTGTTGGAAGTTTAAAATCAAGCTGAGAAACATTCTCTTTAGGAAGCAACTCGAAAAAAGTATGATCAGGAAATAACTTTTCTAATTCATCGAAAAATCTTTTCCACCATTCTTTGCTATGCATTTTTTTTGCTGTTGCAAAAGTGTAAAGACAAATTATCTTTTCTTTCCTTGGTAATATTTTATCTAATAAAACCTTTCCTCTTTCTATTTCGCCTTCACTTAACTTAAGATTCAAATAAGGAACATCTCTATCATGCACATTGCTCTTAATAAAAAATCGCAATGAATAGACAGGATATTTCCCCATATGTTTATACCCATCTAATTGTAATTTTGTATCCGTTCGACAAGAAAGTTTCATAGTTCCTCTTGCAAGCTTGGCTGCAATCGAACCAGACTTAGAACTTTCATTTACATTAATAACTAAATCGTATTTCTTTGTTAAAATTTTAAACCAACCTTTCAGATAATTCCAAAAATCTTTAAACGGTTTTCGAGGTAGTTGAATGATTTCATCTAAACTGCCATATTGTTTAAATAATATCTTTGCGATATTACCTTTGGCAAATAAATCTATTTTGGCATGTGGAAATTGAAATTCTATTTCTTGAAGTAAAGGCGTTACTAATAATAAGTTGCCAACCCGGTGGTTAGGCCTTATAACCAGAATTGTTTTGATTTTTCTTTGTAGAGCATCAAAATCTTGATTTACATAGTTTTCTTGCATCTTTTAGATTCTGTATTTTTTGAATTACTAACTTATTAAATAAATTCTTTACTTTTGTAAGTGTATAGTATTTAATTTTCTTTCTAAGATTTCTTAGGTAACTCACTCTAGCACTATATGCCTGCAATTCTCTAATCAGATTTTCTTTTTTGTAATGGTTGAGTGAAGCATACATTTGTAAAAAATTTTCTAAATCCTCTTCATACTTAAATGATAACCTAGAAAGATTCTTAATTCTTTCGTTATAGGTAATCTTTGTGAATTTGATTCGATTTAAATCAACGAGCGAAAAATTTATAACATCCTGATTAAAATATACCAAGACATTTGATATAGAAAGATCATCATGAAAAATTCCTTTGCTATGCAATTGGTATATAAAAACAGCAAAGTCGTTTATAAGTTGTTGTCTGTTAATTGTAGTATGACCTGATTCTTGATTTAAAATCTCATACAGATTATTCACCGGATCGTAATGACTGATGTAATAACTCTTAGTTAATAAACCCAACTTATAGACATCAAAATATCCAACAGGTTCTGGTGTATGAATAGAAAGACTCTTAAGTTTTATTGCAAATTCAAATGAACGTTGCGCTTTGGATTTTCGAATAGTGGAGTACGCCAACCGGTTAAAAAAGTACATACCAGCGAAGGATTTTACTACCAAGTTTGCCCCTTCAAAGTCTAACTTTTTAATAACGTTTCTATTATCTTTTATTACCTCTCCACTAGTTTCGAATAGCTGGATAAGCCTGTTTAACGTATTTTCTGAAAATTGATTTTTATCTGCTATGCTTAATTTCAAGCCCATTCTTTTCTGCGTTATAGTCATTTAACAATTAAATCACTGAAATAGTCTATATTATATATAGTTTTTATATTTTAAGGGCAAATTAATACGTTAATAACATGGAGTTAACATAAAATTAACAGAAGGTGAAGCTTAGCATTATAATAAGGTAAAAATTCAGGAAGAAAGTCTTATTCCCAAAACACCTATTTCAAAAGTCTCACTAACAGTTATACCCAATTTTAAAAGGTCAATCTTTTACAAGTCCAATTCAAAACTTCTTAAAGATATATAACAAATTAAAAGCTTTATGAGGTTTAATCTGGTTAACTTATGTTAAGAATTTAATTTTGGCTGAGAATCGATTCTACTTTATAGATTTTAAATAACTAAATCCATATCTGGCGCGGAAGTTACTTCCGTGCCACGAATGTTGAAATAGATATTTCATTTTACCATACAAACGCATTCGTTAATTGGCACGGATGAACTGCCCACATCCCAACACACAACATCCGCGCCAGTTGGGGGATGATAAAAAGGCGCCCAGTTGGCTTTGCCTAAATTGGTAATTTGCTTTAATCCACTTCCATCTACATTGCAAACAAAAATTTCCATGTTGGTTGGCGCAACCAATCCTTGTTTTAGTAAGGTTTTATACTCTTCTTTTTCTTCTTCAGTTTTAAAACGCGAAGCGCGAAACACAATTTTCTTTCCATCCGGTGAGAAGAATGCTCCGCCATCATAACCTAATGTGTTGGTTATTTGCTTCACGTTGGTTCCATTGATGTTCATGGTATACAAATCCAAATCATATCTGGCGCGGAAGTTACTTCCGTGCCACGAATGTTGAAATAGATATTTCATTTTACCATACAAACGCATTCGTTTATTGGCACGGATGAACTGCCCACATCCCAACACACAACATCCGCGCCAGTTGGGGTAGGGGCTTGGTGTGTAACGAAGTGGAGCACCGGAGTCTAGCCGTACGGCTAGAGAGCCCCGCACAGCCCGGCTGCCGCCCATTTCATTTAGTTGTTGGTTGTTCGAAAGAGACGTAAGTAGTAAGTAGTGAGTAGTTCGTAAGATGTTTGTGTGACAATAGAAGGTATGCTGAAAATGCAAGGAAACAACACCGATTGTAGGAAAAGGGAAAAGATTTTCTTAATTCAATTTGATTACCTGCATGTAATTGCTTGCTGCTACTAGCAACTTAACTTCTTTTCCATCTTGGAATAGTTTGAGTTGGGTGGCATCGTAGGGTTGCTGGTGCAACATCTCACCGTTGGCGTTGTACACGTAGGCGAGTTGTTGGGTTTTATCGTGTATGGTAAAATACAATTTGTTGTTGCCGAAGTCGTAATACTTTACTTCAACGTTATTGAGGCCAATGAATTCGTTGGTTACTAAGGTTTTTCCTTCTTGGTTGAGGAGTACGGTTTTTCGGTTGTCTTGGCGCACTACTACATAATCGCTTTGCTGCTCGGATTTTACTAAGGCGAACATAGAGTTGGATTCTTCTTTGACTAAGGTTTCGCGCATGAGCTCTTTTCCGTTTGCATCTACTTTTACTTTGTAGCCATCTAAGAGCACAATTACGAAATGGGCGGGCTCTTGCTGGTTGGCATTTTTAGCAAACCACTGCCCGCTTACACGGCCTTTTAAATCGAAGGGAAATCCTTTTACTGCTTCTCCTCTCCTAGTGAATAAAACTAGTTGTTGATTTTTTTGCAGAGCCACTACATAATCTTTTCCAGCTAAGCGTACGTGCTCAGGCATAGGCATGGCGGGTGCTGTTAATTTTTTAGGGTTCCACCCTTCGAGGGGTTCTCCTTCTTTTGATAGCATGTACACGGTACCGTTTTGCGCTTGCGTAAGCCAACGGTATTTTCTGCTTTTGTCGTAGTCAATTACTTGTAGCCCATCTGTTTTGGCAGGCAAGGTTTTGGGAAATCCGGTAACGGCATTTCCTAGTCGGTCGATTACATAGAGCTGTGTGCCATCGTGCAGCAAATATTGTAGCTTACCGTTGCTGAGGTAATCGACCTGGTAGGCATCGGGCAAGAGGATGTTGTTGAGCGGAACGTTCCATAGTTCTTTGCCTTGCAGGTTGAGTAAGCGCAGTGTTTTGGTTGAATCTTGTAGTAAAATTTCTATGGATTTATCGGTATGATTTTTAACGGGCAGACATACGTGTGCTATGCCGGCTGGCAGCGTAATGCTTACATCGTTTTTAACTGCTGCTACTTTTTTGGTGTTGCCCCACTGCAAGCGGTAGTTGGTATAAAACTGGTTGTTTAAGTTGCTGTATTGAAAGGCTAACATGCCTATTTGGTTAACGGTTTTTCGTTTGTCGACAAATTGTTTCCAACTGGGTTTTAATTTTCTTTTAAGGTATTGTACTGCGCGTGGGCCATCTACAAAAAAGCTGAGGTTGCTTTCGAGCAAAACGCTTTCGAGGTAATTGTTTATTTCTACTGTTTTGCCCCAGGTGTTTTCTTCGTTGAAATCGTCTATCCAAATTTTTAACGCTTGGTTGTTCGAAGAAAATGCCACTACGTTGCCTAAGCGTGTAAAGTAGGTTTGGTTGATTTCTTTTTGTACCGGAAAAAATAAGGATGGCAAATATCCATTATCTATTTGGTGGATGTTTACATCGGCATAGGTTTCGAAGTAAACGGAATCGGCTGCGGGGTTGTTGGCAATTTTTAACAAAGCGGGATAGAGGGCATCTTCTTTGCCCATAGCTATTAAAAAGATATCCTGGTAATTGCCTGAGCTGGTTTCTAGTTTCATTCTTGTCCACTCTTTGTCGGTTGTGGCATAGAGTGATGCAATCTCGGCTTCGTTCCATTTAAACAAGTGTTGAATAGAATCTTTGCTTGCTTTGGGTAGGGCGCTCCAAACGTGTTTGCCATATACCTCAGGGTTGGTTATGCCTATGTGCCACACGGCTAAGCTTCTATTGCTGATGTAGGCTTTTGCCGAAAAAGAAACGGGGTTCTGGCTTTGAAAATAGTTTAACCAATCTGTTTTGTTGGTGGTATCGGCAAGGGTAAAGCCACTGGCTACGAGGGCATCTTGTTCTTGCTTTACATCGAGTTGTGAAATAGAACCGGTTATGAGTGGTGTGGTGTTATCTTTCTCGATTAATACGTGTAGTATCTGCATTACTTTTGCTTGATCGATCCATACATCGCCCATATCGTTTTTAATGGTGGGGATGGCGCTAAGGTTGGTGTTTCGTTGTAAAATGCTTTTTTCTTTTTCGTTTAGTTGTCGTACTACATCTTCAATTAACAGCGCACTGGTGCTGGCTGCTGCCAAATTGTTTTGAATGATATAGCTGAAGGTTATTTTATCGAGTACGATTTCCTGGATGGTTAAGCCGCTTAGCAACCGATTTTGTTGCCTTACTTTAATGCTTTTGGCTTTTGCCGTTTTTACCAATTGGGTTGTAAAACTTTGTAAGGCTTCGGCTGGTAAGTAAGCGATGGCATCGAAGCCGGATTGATCTTTTAAGTGAACCGAAACCAATTCTGCCCGGGTGAACAGTGTGTTGAACTCTTGTTGTATGTTTTCATTTATAGCTATTCGGGTGGCTTGGGTTGCCAGTTGCAACCAGTTGCTTTCTGTGAATTCTTTTAAACAATTTTCGCAAGTACCGGGCTTAAACACAATGGCTGCTTGGGTGGGCACCCACTGCGCAAAGGTTTTGGCTCCGGCATTTTTTATATATTCTGTTATGAAATAAGCACCGGCTACTAATGCCAGAATGATGCTTGTAAGGATGATGGCTCGTTTCTTCACTCGCTGTTAAAAAAGCGAAGATACGGGATTATGCTGTAAGATTCTCTAGGGTTTATGAAGGGTTGATGTTTTCTGATTGAGATTGAATCAAAAATCCGGAAGGTCTGTATTAGGTAGCTTATGTCTGTTGAAAACACCTTGCAGAAACTGATTTCATTAAGGGATGGATTATACTTGAACCATTAAGTTGTTTTACTATTCCATGTGATTTACGCTCAGGCCGCTGGGCCTCGCACAGTGCTTTTTTCGCTGTATGCAACCCGCACATTCCCTGCGAGCCCAAAGGTTGCATAAGGCTTAAAAGCACTGTGCTGATATAAACCTTTATTCTTCACGTGTTCATTTACTTTGACTTGATTATAGGTACTTCTTTGCCAAGTTTTGATAACCTTTTTTTATGATTAAGGCTATGGCCGGCAGCTTATCTCTTGTATTGGTGTTTAGTTTCTTTTGTACACTATTTTTCCGCCAACGACTGTCATGGTTACTTGTGCTTCGAGTATTTCTTGCTCGGGAACTTCCATAATGTTTTTACTGAATACGGTGAAGTCGGCCAGTTTACCCACAGCAATAGAGCCTTTTATGTTTTCGGCAAACTCGCCAAAGGCTGCAAAAAGCGTGTACGATTTTAAGGCTTGTTCGCGTGTCATTTTTTCTTCGGGTTCGTAGCCATTCTCTGGTGTGCCGGCTAATGTTTTTCTTGAAACAGATGCATAGAAAGATGGTATAGGATTTAAGGGTTCAACAGGTGCATCTGTTCCGTTTACAATAACAGCTCCTGATTTCAATAAGGATTGCCACATGTAGGCACCTTCTTTAATTCTTTTTTCACCTAAGCGCTCGATGGCCCAGGGTCTGTCGCTGCTCATGTGAATGGCTTGCATAGCCGGAATAACGCCCATTTGTGCGAAGCGCTGAATGTCATTGGGATGAAGGTGTTGTGCGTGTTCGATTCTAAAACGATGTTCTTTTGCTTTGGCAGGATTTTCTTTGAAAGCGATTTCGTATCGATCTAAAATTTCTTTGTTGGCGCGATCGCCAATGGCGTGCGAACAAACCTGGAAGCCTGCGTTTAACGCATCGCGCGAAACTTTTAAAACAGTATCCATAGAATAAGTGGCCATGCCTGAGAAATCGGGTCTGTCGGTATAGGGTTCTAATAACCATGCACCTCGAGAACCTAAGGCGCCATCACAATTTAATTTTACTGAGCGAATAGTTAAGAAGTGCGTAGAGTCGATATAGGGACCAGCGCTGAAATATTCATACACCTGGCCTAAGTCCCAACCGGTAAGCATCGGATATAACCTTACTCCTAATTTTTTCTCTGCTAAAAACTTTTTAAACAAAGCGATATTTTCTCTGCTTGCTCCAGCATCGTGAAAACTGGTGATGCCATTTCTCCAGCAGGCTTGTATAGCTAGCTCAAGCGCTTGCTCTTCGGTTTCGGCTGTATTCTCCGGAATTTTTGTAGCTACCAACATCATTGCGCGTTCATTGAGAATGCCCGTAGGATTGCCTAACTCATCGCGAATAATTTCTCCGCCTTCTTCAGAGTTTTGTTTCAGGGCTTCTTTGGCTAATTGATTAAGACTCGCTATTTCCATGGCTTTTGCATTGGCCAATGCAGCGTGGCCGGAAGCATGGCGCAAAAACACCGGATTGTTTGGTGAAGCTTCGCTTAATAAATGATGGGTTTGAAATCCCTTCACCATCTTCGCAGGTTTGGTTGTCCATTTATCTTGATGCCAACCGCGACCAACAATCCATTGGCCGGGTTGTGCTTTGGCAACAGCTTCTTTTACTTTCTCTACTAGTTCTTCATAACTTTTTACTTGTATTAAATCGAGGTTAAGTTCGTTATACCCCACACCCATAATGTGTGCATGGCCTTCAATGAAACCGGGCGTCATGGTTTGCCCTTGTAAATCGATTACTTCGGTATCATCGCCAATCCATTTTTCTATTTCTGCGTTGCTGCCGAGTGCTACAATTTTATCACTAGTAACAGCCACGGCTTCTACCAAGGCTTGTTTATCTTCTGCTGTGTATATGTTTCCGTTTTTAAATACGCGTTCAGCCTTTTTATCGGGGCTGCACGCGAAACAAAATAGTAGAAGTGAAAGAAGGATTGTAATTCTCATGTTGTTAGGTTTGGAATGTGAATATAAAGAATAATTAACAGGCATGACTTGTATTATTATCTTTACGGATTAAAATGTGTTTATGCGCGAAAGATTAGTTGCTGTTCTTAAACTTTTCATCTTTTGGGTGGGCGTGATGCAACTGGCACGTCTGGTTTTTTTAATCTATAATTTTACTTTAACTGCTCAACTAGATTTTTCGGAAATGTTGTTAGCCATGCTTTACGGTATGCGTATGGATTTAAGCATGGCGGGCTATTGGTTAACGTTTAATGGTTTGCTGATTCTTATTTCTTTTTTTACACAACATATTTTTATCAGCAAACTATTTCGATACGGCACTTTTGTTTTTCTGTTTGTAACGGTAACACTAGTAACTATTGATGCAGAACTTTACCGGCATTGGGGCTTTCGCATGAATACCACGCCTTTGTTTTACATGGGTTCTGCTGCTACGGGTAACATCAGCATTGGGCTAACCTTATTTCTTTTATTGATTTTGATTTTACTTTTTGTTGCAACTGCTTTTTGGTATCACAGATGGATACATCAACACGTTGATGATTTAAAAGTTGCACCTAAAAAATTTCTGATCATCTGGTTGTTGTTGTTTGCTTCTAATTTTTTGCTGATAAGAGGTAGTTTTTCTGTTGCCCCAATGAACACGGGTTTTGTTTACTTTCATAAAACAAAAATGTATGCTAACCATGCTGCTATTAATGTTGTATGGAATTTCTTTAAAAGCCTGAGCAGAACTTCGCACATCGAATACCCCGAAAATTTTTACGCTAAAGAAAAAACCAATCGTTTGTTTGATAGCTTGTATCGCTACTCCGCTGCTTCACACCAAATTTTTACTAAAGAGAAACCCAACATCATCTTAATCATAGTAGAAAGTTATACTGCGCAAGTAATTGAAGCATTAGGCGGAGAACAGGGTATTACCCCTCGGCTAAATGAATGGATGAAGGAAGGCATTTCGTTTTCTAATTTCTATGCGAGTGGCGATAGAACGGATAAAGGTTTAGTTGCTATTCTTTCTGCCTATCCGGCTCAACCACAATCGTCTATTATTAAGTATCCGCAGAAAACACAACATCTTCCTTTCCTTAACCGACACATGCAGAAGTTAGGCTATCACACTTCGTTTACCTATGGTGGCGATGCAGACTTTGCGAACTTCAGATCGTACCTTACTGCTTCCGGTTTTGATGCGATTACCGATGTAGATGATTTTCCTGATTCGCTAGACGCCAGCAAATGGGGTGTGCACGATGGTTTTATGTTAGACAAAGCTTGGCAAGAAGTTGAAGCCAGTCAATCGCCCTTCTTTAAAGTTATTCTTACACAAAGCAGCCACGAACCCTTTGATGTACCGGCTAAACCTTTTCTTCCGCCCACGGATGAAAAAAATCTCTTTCTAAATTCTTGTCATTATACCGATAGTTGTTTAGGTGCATTTCTGGATAAACTTAAAAGCAGCAAGCAATGGGAGAACACGGTTGTGTTGTTAACTGCCGATCATGGACATCGGTTACCAGGAAATTTACCTTTGCAACACCTAGAAAGATTTAGAATTCCTTTTTTAATAACAGGAGGTGCCATCTCGAAAAAAAATATTGGTAATCAAACAGACATTGCCAATACGTTACTCACGCAATTACAAGCCGGAAGCAAAGACTTTATCTTCAGCAAAAATTTACTGGCAGACTCTGTTACTAGTTTCTCAGCTTCTTACTTTAACGATGGTTTTTTATGGGTAAGCGATACACAATTTGCCGTATACGATAACGTTATTCGCAAGTTCATTGAAGTAAGGGGCAATCAAAAACAAATTGAAGCAGCCTTGGCACATCAACAAAAGTTATATTCTGATTACAACAAAAGATAAAAACGTGTATATGAAAAAAATCTTCATCCTTATTTTACTCAGTTTCAGTTTACAGACATACGCGCAAGATTTTGGTTTATCTTTTTCTTATTTCATTCCGCGCAATGGAGAATTCTCCACACCGGTTAGTCCGTTTTCGCTTCGCGGTGTTGGTGTTTCTCTTAACAATTATGTATCGATTGAAACAGGAGTTTCTTTATATCGAATGGCCGGATTAGGTGTTGTGGATTTACCTTTTGAAACTGACCGCGCCATTGTTGGCCCGAATTTTAATTTGATGGTTCCGGTTGAATTGGTTTTTACATTAAAAGGCAACCGACTGCAATTTGATGTTAAAGGAGGAGGATTTGGTTTTGTTACGTTCGATAACCGATTAAACTACGGCCATTTTGATCGCGCCTTACTTGAGTTTACACAATGGCAAAGTTTAAACAGCAGCGCCAAATTTTCAAGTTCACCGGGTTTCGGTTGGATGAGTGGCGCAGAGTTAACCATTTATCTCACCCAACAATTTGGTATTTCTATAGAAGCCAACTACCTCGCTTCTACTGCAAAGTTTCCTATTGAAGGAAGTTATACTGGCAGCAACAATGGAAATGTTACTACAGAGAATTTCAATTTTTCAGAAGCTAAAATGGATTTTACAGGAATGGAATTCTCCATTGGTCTTATCTTTTCCAATGGCGGAGGCGGCAATAAACCTAAGCGAAGACGCTAAACCTTTTTGCCTTTTTCGTGTTATCAAAGCATGAAAATTTATCACCTGAAAACTGTTCAAATTCTACCCATTTCTTTAACCGAAGCGTGGGATTTCTTTTCAACACCCGATAACCTCGAGAAAATTACGCCCAAGCACATGGGTTTTAACATATTGTATAAATCGGGTGGGCATAAAATGTATCCCGGACAAATCATTCGTTACATCGTGCACGTTTTACCGGGCATTCCTATGCATTGGGTAACCGAAATAACACATGTGCAAGAGCCTAACTATTTTGTTGACGAACAACGTTTTGGTCCGTATGCGTTGTGGCATCATCAACACAGATTCAGAGAAGTAGAAGGTGGCGTAGAAATGATTGATGAAGTTAATTATGCCATTCCGCTTGGTTTCTTAGGCAGAATTGCCAATTGGCTTTTTGTGGGTAGAGAAGTTAACCGTATTTTTAAACATCGTTACGAAGTATTAGACCAATATTTCAAACAAAATAAAACAACAGAAATTGCTGCATAATATGGATTGGAAAGTTTGGGTGCTGTGTTCGTTACTTGCTATTGGTACTTTTTTGTTTTGGGAGTTTGTAGCCTGGTTTACACACAAATACGTAATGCATGGTTTCTTGTGGATCTGGCATAAGTCGCATCATACTGTGCATGATCATGCACTAGAGAAAAATGATTGGTTTGCTGTTGTGTTTAGTATTCCTTCTATCATTTTGTTTGTTGTTTCAACAAGCGTATATAAAAGTCCGTACTTATTTGCTGTAGCCGTTGGTATTGCGTGTTACGGTTTGTTTTATATTGTTTTCCATGATGTAATTGTACATCAGCGCATCAAATGGAGACCCTTGAAAAGAAGTGCATACTTAAATAGAATGATTCACGCACATTACATTCACCACAGCAAACATACCAAAGACGGTTGCGAGGCTTTCGGTTTTTTAATCGCACCTAAAAAATACGATGCGCAAAATTTAAAGTTAAAAACGAACCGACAGGCAACCCAATAACCATGCAGTGGGAAGACCAATACCTGTATCTCACCGTTAATTTCGGGTCGTTTATATTTCCATTTATCTTTTCGTTTCTCACTTTCGCTAAGTTTTATAAGGAGTGGAAATATGCTTTGCCTGCTATTATCTTAACGGGTATCGTTTTTATTATTTGGGATGAAGTATTTACCCAATTGGGTGTTTGGGGTTTTAATCCGCGGTACTTAACAGGAATTTATCTCGGAAGTTTGCCTTTAGAAGAAGTGTTGTTTTTCTTCTGCATACCCTATGCCTGTGTGTTTTCGTACTTCGCAGTAAAAAATTTGATAACAAAACCTGTGCTGGCAAAAGTTGAAAGCAAAATTACGTATGCACTCATCGTTATACTTTTATTTCTAGCCATTGCGTATTACGACAGGTGGTATACTTTTATTACAGCGTTAGTGTTACTGGCTTTGCTGGTTTTTCATTTGTGGTGGAAACCTAAACACCTGCATACGTTTTATCTGTCTTACTTATTTGTGCTGATCCCTTTCTTTTTAGTAAATGGCATTTTAACAGGATCGTGGATAGATGAGCCTGTTGTTTGGTATAACAATGCCGAAAACATGAGCATTAGGTTGGGCACCGTACCGGCCGATGATTTGTTTTACAACATGGCCATGCTTTTGATGAGCGTTAGTTTGTACGAGTTCTTTAAAACAAAAAAGACGCACTAGGCGTCTTTCTTTTTTTCTGTTTTTGCTTTCTTCTTTTTTCCTGCTTCACCACCTAAGGCTTTTTCCATTTTAGCAAGCGACTTCTCTGTTTGCTTTTGTTTCTTTTGCTCTTTCTTTAATTGTTCGGCAATTTTTTCAGCAATTTTCTTTGAGCTTCGCTGTACAAGTTTTTTTAACTTCTTGCCTTGCTTAACATTATCGATAGCCTGAATAGCCTGCTCTACCGCTTTCGCCAAATTGGCGCTTATCTCTTTTTTATGGACACTCAATTTTTTCATAGTTAAATTCCTGTTTGGGTTGCCAAGATAGAAAGGTAATTTCGAAAAAACCTAGTGCTGTAAAAAACTTAACATTGGAGTTACTCGTGCCTAAGCGATTGCACCGGTTTGGTAATTGCTGCCTTTATTGCCTGATAACTAACTGTGATCCAAGCTATTGCTATAGCTGTTACCGAAACCCACACAAACATTAGCGGGCTTATCTCTATTCTATACGGAAAATCTGCTAACCACCAATTGGCTACAAAATAACCTGCTATACAAGCCGGCACAATGGCAATTACTACTAACACAACAAACTCCTAAGATAACAACATGGATAAGTTTGAAACCGAAGCCCCCAGTGCTTTTCTGATGCCAATTTCTTTTGTGCGTTGTTCCGTAGTAAATGCGGCAAGTGCAAACAAACCTAAACACGCTATGGCTATGGCTAACCCTGAAAACACTGCGAATAAAGATCTCAGTTTTACTTCAGCTCTGAATAATGTATCAAAATTTTGATCTAAAAAAGAATACTCAAACGGTGAAGTTGGCGCTAATTTCTTCCACTTATCTTCTAATGTTTTAACCATATCGTTCGGGTTGCCTTCATACCTGATCATTAAATTAGATGATTGTTTAGTAAGTTGAATAACCATTGGTCTTACCTTAGCTTTTAGCGATTCAAAGTTGAAATCTTGCACTACACCCACCACTGTTAATGTTTTTGGAGAAGGGCCATTGAAATCAAGTATTTGTTTCCCTATTGCATCTTGCCAGCCAAATTCTTTTACGGCTGCTTCATTCATGATACACGATGCGGTATCAACCGGAAAATCTTCTGAGAAAAATCTTCCTGCTAGCAAATTCATTTTTAATACCTGAAGATGATCGTAATCAGCCCGATACGTGCTAGATAAATAATCTTTATCGTTGCCCACTTCTCTGAATACCGTTGTATTGTTTACACCCGGAAAAGTATTGTTAGTGTAGGTTGAGGCTTTAACACCTGCTAATCCGTTTACATCATTTTTAAAAGATAAACGATTATCATTTAACGCTTGCGTATTCCGAATAATCAATACATTATTTTTATCTAAGCCTAAATTTTTGTTTTGCATGTATTGTAGTTGTTGAAAAACAACCATCGTTGCCAACATTAAAAAAACAGATATCGCAAATTGAAATACAACTAAGGAAGAACGAATACCTTTTGTCTTCATACCGCTCCTTACTTTTCCTTTTAGTACTTCTACAACTTCGAAAGAAGTTAAATAGAATGCGGGGTAACTTCCGGCAAACAAACCAATTAACAACCACAAACCAATTGCAGCTGCAAAAAAGTAAGGATCGAATAAAGAAGAGAATTGTAAATTTTTTCCGGCTAATTCATTAAAGAAAGGCAATACTGCATAACATACCAGAATAGAAACAAGAATTGCTAATAAACCATACACTAACGATTCTGCTAAAAACTGACCAATCATTTGGTTTCTTTGTGAACCTAGTGTTTTTCGTAAGCCCACTTCTTTTGCTCTTCCGGCCGATTGGGCGGTAGAAAGATTCATGAAATTGATACACGCTAAAATCAAGATAAAAATACCTACTCCGGCAAAAATATAAACATAGCGTATATCACTACCGGGTTCTATATCATCTGTAAAATCACTTTTTAAATGGGAATCTGTAATCGGATATATATAGTAGGCATAAATACCACCTTGCTTTCTAAACTCATCGAACGTAACGCCCAAACCTTGTTCTAATTCTGCGCCAACGTATTTGGCTACTAAATCTTCAAGTTTTGTATTAACAGATTCTACAGATGTTTTTTCATCTTTTTTAACGTAGGTATACATGGAATTGCCCGTCCACCCGTTATAAAATTGATCAGGATTTCGTGTAAGGGTTGTGAAGGATAGTAGAGCATTAAATTTTAAATGCGATTGCTGTGGAGCTTCTTTTACTACACCGGTTACTTTAAACGAATTCTGATCGCTTCCTATAACTAATGTTTTACCTAACGCATCGCCATTAAAATACTTATCAGCTAATGCTTTTGTTATCACAACAGATGAAGGCTCGTTTAAAGCTGTTTTGGCATCTCCTTCTAGTAATTCAAAACTAAAAAACTGAAAAAAATTAGAGTCGGCATAATGCACTAAACTTTCTGTAAAAATCTTTTCTTCATACCTAAAAGCAATACCATCCCGAACACCTCGTATTATCGGAAATACTCGAACGGTCGAGGAAATTCCGGGTATTTCGTTTTGCATGGCCTCTCCTACCGGGGCGCTCGAGTTACTTGTGTAAATTTCTTGTCCGGCTATTTTGCCATGTAAACCAATTCGATAAATCAGGTTTGCATCTTTGTGAAATCTATCGTACAATAATTCATCTTTTATATAGATGAAAACCAATAAACAACAGGTAACACCGATTACTAAACCAGATAAATTGATGGCAGAAAAGAAGCGATGCTTCAGCATATTTCTTACTGCTACAGTGATGAAGTTTCTAAACATACTACTTACTATTCGGATTTTAAGTTATCAACAGGGTTAAGTCTGGTTGCTTGCCAGGTTTGTGAACCAATGGTAAGCAAAGCCAAAGCAAGTAAAAGCAATACACCGGTTAGAATTGTATAACTATCTACTGTAACATGTACTGTTAATTGCTCTAGCCAAAGTGTGTTGATGAAATAAGCGGCCGGTACAGAAATGACTACCGCCAACAAAACTAGTATCACATATCCCTTAGATAAGGTTACAAGAAGAGAAAACAAAGAACTTCCTAAAACTTTTCTAATGGCTATTTCTTTTCGCTTTGTTTCCACTGTGTAGGTTGCCATACCCAACAAACCTAAACAAGAAATTAAAACTGCAAAAAAAGTTAAGGCACCTAACACTTTAAATATGGTTCCGAAGATAATTTCGTGAACGATACCTAATTCTTCCTGAAATGATTTTACCTCTACAACTGTACCTGGAAATAAATTTGTCCAGATTGCTGCTGCTTGTTGTTTAGCTTGTGTAAAGTTTCCTGTGTATCGTGCCTGTAAAATATTAAAGCGAGTGGTATCGAAGAGCAAACCCATTGGCTGAAGTTTCTGACTTAGCATTTCGTGATGGTAGTTTTTTAACACACCGATGACAACAAATTCAGTTGAATCGTGTTGTCTTTTTATAACTTTTCCTAATGCCTCTGCCGGATTACCCAATTGAAATGCTTTTACTGCTTCCTCATTTACCAATATGGATTTGTTTACTTCGTCTGTAGTAAAGAAACGACCTGCCACTAGTTCTAAATTCATATTTTGCTGATAGTTTTCATCTGCAGAATATGTTGCTAAAAATTTCCAATCGTTTTGCGAATCGCTTATTCTATAGTTCTCGCCATAATTAACTCCTGTTAATGGAATGTGCGAAGTAAGGGTTATATCAGTAAAGCCTGCTTGCTTGCTTAGCTCATTCTTAAGTATTATAAGATTTGCATTTCCTTTTTGAATCACAATTTTGTTTTCAACTGAAAATCCGTTGTCGTTGTGCAACAAGAGATTTAATTGATTATATAAAACCAAAACTGTTAGAATAAAGATGGTAGATAACGCGAACTGTGCTACCAACAAGCTCTTTCTTAACCCCACGCGCGACATTAAACTTGTGTTTTGCAAATTTTTAAGTACGGCAATTGGCTTAAGCCCCGACAACACCATTGCCGGAAAAAAACCGGCCAGTATACCTGTACCTAATGCAAATAAAAAAAATGCTACATATACATAAACGTTGGCTGTTAAATTCCAATGGAAAAAACGTGCAAAGGCCAAATCTTCTATTAACGGTTTCAAAGCATATAAAATCAAAATAGCTAAAGCCAATGCAAAAAATGCAACCAATACAGATTCCATTATAAATTGAGTAAATAACTGCCAACGTAATGCACCGGTAGTTTTACGAACACCAATCTCTTTTGCTCGGGTAAGTGCGCGTGCAATGGATAAATTGGTGAAGTTAAAGCAAGATGTAACTAAAATTATACCTGCAACTGCGCTTAAGAAGTAAATGATTGTCCATGGCATAAAAGGACCAATAGCGTTGTTGTTTACATGGCCGGGTACAATATCCAACAAACCTTGTGTAAAGTAATGTACATCGGAGCCATTTTCTTTATTGGTATTCGGATGTTTACTTTCTATTTGTTTTAACTGATTAGTTAAATCTATTTCAGTAAAGCCCTCTTTTAGTTTTACATATACCCAACCTGCCGTAAAATTTTGCCAATTAGAAAGATCGTTTCCAAGTACGCCTTGTTTGGCTAAACTCTCAATGGTAGCAATGCTGGCAAAGGCATCGGCAACAATGTGCGATCTGTTTCCGTTGTCTTTTAAAACACCGGTAACTGTATAGTTTCCGAGTTTACCTACTTTAATTGTTTCACCAATCGGATTATCCTGTTTAAAAAGTTTACGTGCAGTAGCCTTGGTAACAACAACAGAATAAGGATCTATCAAAGCTGTTTTGGAATCTCCATATTCTAATTCATACTGAAATACCTGAAATACTTCAGGGTCGGCAAATAAGCCACTAACAGGAATGTTTACATCGTAATTCGGTTCTATTTGCAACCAGAAATTTCCGAAACCTCGTACAAAACGCACTGCCTGTTCAACACCTGTGTAATGATCAACAAGTTCATCGCGTAAAGGCAAGGTAGTAGTTGCTACTTCGCTACCGGGGTATGCATGGCCATTTTCGTAAAAAACAGGTGATGTGTTAACTCTAAAAATAGATGCGGCTTGAGTATTGAATCTATCTAACTCCATCTGATCGGCCACAAGCATAATGATAGCCATACAAGCCGACATAGCCATCGACAGACCAACAATGTTGATGAACGAAAACACTCTGTGCTTACTAATAGTACGAATGGCAATCTTTACATAATTATACAGCATACCGTTTTAGTTTTTTAGACGCTGTTGGTGCTATGTAAGTTACAGTACCTGATATACGATTAAGCAAAATCATACGAGATGAACTAGTTCTTATCACTCATCCCGTAGTACATGTGCTGGATTAAGTCTTGTTGTTTTCAAAATTTTATAAGCAATTGAAATAACAGATGCCAACAGCATAACAACTACAGCTATGACTAATGTATAAACCGTAGCTTTCAGATAATAATCCCAAATGCTTTGCATCAGCATTTCGGCCATGTAGCTTCCTAGTAAACATCCTAATAATGAGGCAATGCTTAAGATAATAACAAACTCTTTGTTAATTACTTTTGTGATGTTAGCCGATGATGCACCCAACACTTTTCTTACTCCGATTTCTTTCATCTTCTTAATTATATTTAAAGAAACTAAGGTAAATAATCCGGTAGTAGATAAGATTAAAGCAACTAAACCAAGAAATATAAACATTTTTACAATGTTGTTATTTACAGTGTTTGCTTCAATCATGTTTTCGTCATTGAATCTAACATTGGCAACACGATCAGGAAATAATTTTTTGTAAATATTTTCCATCTCTTTCTTAAGATCTAAAGCTTTATCAGGTGTTGTGCTGGCCAATATGTGTGAAACCTGATCTTTCTTTGCATACCGCAACATAACGGGATCCATCTCATCCCACAAACCATTGTTGTATATGTTTTTAACTACACCTATTACATAATACTTATTGGTATCTGCCCAAATAATTTCTTTTCCTAATGGTTTATCCCAACCAAATTTCTCGGCCAGATTTTCGGTGATGATTACACTCTCTTTTCTATCTGTTTCAGAATCGTTTACAAAATCTCTTCCTTGTAAAATTTTTAACCCTACAGTTTTAATGTAATCATCGCCAATGTCGAGTATATCAACTTCAATTTCCTTTTCATCTGCTATTATAGGATCGTTAAAAGAACTTGAGTAAAAATGATTGGGTGAACCACAAATGGAAAGAACATCCGGATTTTGGGCTAATTCATTTTTAAAAGTTTCGTATTCAGATCGGTTGTTTACATAAGTGAAGGCTACACCTTTTTGATCCATACCTATGTCGATACTTTTTTGATAGTTGGCGTTGTCGTAAAAAGCCAAACTGCATACAATACCTATCAGAGAAATAGCAAATTGAAGGGTTAATAAAACCCTGGTAAAACCATTGGTGCCACCAAATTTTAATTTTCCTTTTAAAATACTTGTTGGTTGAAATTTACTAATGTAGAATGCCGGGTAACTTCCGGCTAATAATCCGGTAAACAACAATGTGCCAACCATGAAGTATAAAAAGTTTGGCCTACCGAAATAATCTGTAACAATTTTTAAATCCGGCCACAACGCATTAAAGGCAGGGATCAAAACAAATTCACCTAACAATACTCCCACTACTAAAGCGAGCAAACAAATTAACATCGTTTCTCCAATAAATTGAAAGATAAGATGCGTGCGCGTACTACCCATCACTTTCCTTACTCCTATTTCTTTTAATCTTCTGCTGGAGATAGCAATGGATGTATTTGTTAAGTTAAAACAAGCAATCAACAACACTAGAATGGCCATTACTGCAATGCCCACTACAGCTGCTAACGGAGAGGCCGAGCGCGTCCACGTTCCGTTTACTTCATTGTACGAATCTCGTGTGGCCATACCCTCGAAAATTTCGAGTTCAAATTTTTTGATGATGAAGTCTTCTCTTATTTTGTTGTTGTTTTCTGTATAGGCAAGCAGTTGCTTTTCTATTTCCGGAATGCGCTGCGGGTTTTTAACTTGCACAAAAAGAGTACTTCTGAAGCGCCAACTGTTTTCGTCTATTTCCTTATTCAACTCGAAAAAGTTATCGGTATGTGCTATGGCATCATGAGAAAAACTAGAGTTAGAAGGTTGCTTTTTAAATACACCGCTTACAAAATACTCTTTTACCTTTCCACTATCTAATTGTTGAGTTACTGTTTTGCCCAGCGCCTCTTCTGTATCAAATAATTTTTTCGCTAATTCATCGCTTATAAAAATTTGCTTTTTATCTTTTAGTTCTCCATTACCATATAAAAATTCATAAGAAAACAAATCGAAGTAAGGAGTATCTACGAATACAAGACTTGCAAAAAAAACATCATCCCCCTTTCGTAAGTTTGTAACCCACGATGGATTGTACCTCACCACTGCATCTACATCAGCAACATTTTGCCTAACTACATTTCCTAAACCAACCGGTGTAAAGCCAAACTTTGTTTGGTTGTTTTGAAATTCTCTTATTGAATTTACACGATAGATAGTGTTAGCATTTTTATGATGACTATCAAATGCTGCATTAAAATCGTAGTTAAAATAGGCCACAACGCAACAAGCAATAGATATGGCCAAACCTAAAACGTTGATGGTGATGAAGATTTTGTTTTTCGCCAAATGGCGTAACGTAATCAGCAAGTAGTTTTTAATCATGAGAGGTTTGATTTATTATATACTTAAGACTCAACTTTTAAACTTAGGTTGCATCGTTCACACTATTTTTATGCCATTGTTAAAAAATAGGTTATTTAAGTTTATTCAGTAGGTAAGAAAAAAAGATTGTTCAGAATTGAACAAAAAAATTTAAGCAATCCATAAAAGTGAACAAAAAAAAGAAGGCTTTCGCCTTCCTTTTTTTTACCTGTAAACTAAACTGTTAAATATGAAATTGCTCTTTTACATTTTCTGTAATCACCTTACCATCGAATAAATTAATGATTCTGTGTGCGTAGTTAGCATCGTAGGGTGAGTGCGTTACCATGATGATGGTTGTACCTTCTTCGTTTAACTGAGAAAGTAATTTCATTACTTCTTCGCCATTGGTAGAATCAAGATTACCGGTTGGTTCATCGGCTAATATTACTTTTGGTTTGGCAACAATCGCTCTTGATATAGCCACACGTTGCTGCTGCCCACCCGATAGCTGTTGCGGGAAGTGATTTCTTCTGTGCATGATGTTCATGCGTTCCAATACTTCTTCTACTCTTCTTTTTCTTTCGTCTGCAGGAACTTTCATATACAATAATGGAAGTTCAACATTTTCAAATACGGTTAACTCATCAATCAAATTAAAGCTTTGAAATACAAAGCCAATTGATCCTTTTCGTAATTGTGCACGTTGGCGTTCAGAATATTTGGCTACTTCGTGTTCGCCAAAATGATATTCTCCTCCTGAAGGATTATCCAGTAATCCCAAAATATTTAACAAGGTAGATTTACCACAACCCGATGGCCCCATAATGGCTACAAACTCGCCATCTTTAATTTCGATGTTGATGTTGTTTAGCGCTGTTGTTTCTACTTCTTCAGTTTGGTAAACTTTTTCAAGGTTCTTTAATTTTATCATGGTTTGTTGTGTTTCGTGTTTGAAATATGTTTAAGACGTTAATTTAAATGTTTGGGTTACTAATTTAGAACTAATACTTCGTTGTCGCCAAAATTTTCGTATGAGGATGTAATTACTCTGTCTCCTGGTTTTAATCCTTCTAATACTTCGAAATGTTCTGTGTTTTTACGGCCTAACCTAATGTTTCGTTTTACAGCTTTGCCATCTTCTTCTAATACATATACCCAGTTTCCGCCAGTATCTTTATAAAAACCACCTACAGGTAGCAACAGTTCTTCAGATGATAAACCCAATTCTATTCTTAATCGAAGTGATTGTCCTCTTCGTATACCTGAGGGTGTTTCACCAACAAATTTCATATCAACCTCAAATCTTCCTCCTGAAATTGTAGGATAAATGTAGGTGATTTCTAATTCGTAATCTTTATTATTAAAATTGGTGGTGGCGTGTAAGCCTTGTGTAATTCTAGGCAAATACAATTCATCTATAGGAACTCTTACTTTGTATGAACCAACGATATCAATTTGGCCAAGTCGCTGCCCGGTGTTAATGGCTTGTCCTACTTCAAGTTGTGGTCTTGATAGTTGTCCATCAATGGGAGCGCGTATCACCAAATTATCTAAAATTTTTCCTACTCCTTCTAAGTTTAAGCTCATGCGTTTTTCTGCTACACTTATTTCGCGCAGCTGCCGAATTCTATCTATCGAATCATTTTTATATACCTCATACGTTATTTTGCGTCTTTCCAAATTGTATTTGTAATCGGCTTCTGTTCTCTCGAAATCTTGTTTGCTGATTAGCTTTTTTTCGAACAACTGTTTTTGTCTTTTGTATTGTGGTTCTAAAATAGCGAGTTGGTTATCAATTAAAGCTAAGGTTTGTCTTTGTTCCAAATCATTTCGGGTAATTCCCAAACGAGTATCTCGTGTACGGTTTATACTCTCGTTTAGCTGTGCTTCTTGTTGCAACACACTCAACTCGCGATTCAGATTGGTTAGTTCCATTATAACATCGCCTTTCTTTAACATAGCTCCGCTTTCTGCAACCATTCTTTTAATATTACCGCCTTCAATGGCATCTAAGTAAACTGTTCTGCTCGGCTCAACAGTGCCAGTGTTCGGAATAAATTCCTGAAATACACCACGACTAACAGTAGAGATCGTAATTTTTTCTTTATCAATTTTCAACTTCGATCTTCTATCTCCAAAACCTAATTGATAGATAACGAGTGTAACCAGTAATACACCGCCTCCATAGGTGGCTATTTTTTTAAAAGTCCAGTTCTTCTTTTTAATCTGTTTGTCCATTGTACTGAGTTAGTGGTAAAACCTAAATCGCAGAAAATTCTTCGTTTAGATTCTTATTGCCTCTAGCCAAGAAATGTGCCAAGGCATAATCTTTATTTTTAGCTTAAAATCGATGTTTAGGGTAGACATTTGAAGTTCAGTACTGAACGTAGCTGTCCGATTGCGAACAAAAAAATGAGAATAAGTAAGGCCAAATATGCGTTGATTGCTTACATTTCAACTTTTATTGTTTCGGTATAGCCTTTGCGCACAAGGTATTCAAGAAAAAACGGAAATAACATGGCAGATGCAAAGCATGGCAAAATTCTGATTGTAGATGATAACGAAGACTTATTGAAAGCAGCTAAAATGTTTTTGAAAAGACATTTTGCGCAAGTAGACATAGAGAAAAATCCGGAAGCCATTCCTGGTCTGATGAGTCACGAAGATTATGATGTGATTTTGTTAGATATGAATTTTACGAAAGATGTTGTTAGCGGGCATGAAGGATATTTTTGGCTAGAAAAAATTTTACAACTCGATCCTTCTGCTGTTGTAGTATTAATAACCGCTTATGGCGATGTGCAAATGGCTGTGAAAGCCATTAAGGCCGGTGCAACTGATTTTGTATTAAAGCCCTGGGAAAATGAAAAGCTATTGGCTACACTTTACGCTGCCATGAAACTGCGCGAAACAAAAGATGAAGTGCAAACGCTAAAAGTAAAAAATCAGGAGATTAATAAAGAAATCAATCAGAAGTATGCGGAAATAATTGGGCAGAGTGCCTTGATGCAAAAGATATTTCAAACCATCGATCGCGTAGCTAAAACCGATGCTAATGTTTTAATATTAGGAGAAAACGGAACCGGGAAAGAATTAATTGCTCGTGCTATTCATAAAAATTCTATTCGGAGTCAACAAAATTTTGTGAATGTAGATTTAGGTTCTATAACTGAAACGTTATTCGAAAGCGAATTATTCGGGCATAAAAAAGGTTCGTTTACCGATGCCAAAGAAGACCGGGCCGGACGTTTCGAACTAGCCAATGGTGGTACGTTATTCTTAGATGAAATAGGGAATTTATCTATGCCCTTGCAGGCAAAGTTGTTAACTGCCATTCAAAATAAACGAGTAAGCAGAGTAGGTTCTAACAAAGATATCAACATCGATTTACGGTTGATCTGTGCTACCAACATGCCCTTGTACGAAATGGTAAAAGAAAACAGATTCAGACAGGATTTGTTGTACCGCATCAACACAATAGAAATACAATTACCCTCCTTACGCGAAAGATTTGAAGACATTCCAATTCTGGCAAACTTCTTCCTGAAACAATACGCAGAGAAATACCAAAAATCTGTTAGTAAAATAAGCGATGCAGCCATAACACGCATGCACAAACACACATGGCCCGGCAACATAAGAGAATTGCAACATGCCATAGAACGTGCTGTTATTTTAAGCAATAGCACCGTATTACAACCAGAAGATTTTAACTTTAATGCAAGCCCCACTAAAGAAGAAGGACAATTAAGTTTAGATCAATTTAACCTAGATGAAGTAGAAAAATTATTGATTAGAAAAGTATTAAAGAAATACAATGGAAACATTACGCAAGCAGCAAACGAATTAGGATTAACCCGATCTTCGCTTTATCGCAGATTGGAAAAACACGGATTATAACGGTAAACATGTTAAGAGACTTTTCTTCGCGGGTAGTTTTACGCACTTTATTGATTGGCGCAACTTTGATTGTGGTGATGTACATGTTCACCCAACCGAACATGATTTTCGCTTCGATATTGCTGTGTTTGGTGGTAGTGGCTCAATTAGCAGAAATGATTCGATTTGTGAGCCAAACTAACCGCAAGCTTACACGATTTCTAGAGTCGATTAAATATTCTGATTTTGTTTCGGGCTTTGCTGCCGATCATAAATTAGGCAAGAGTTTTAAAGATTTAAATGAATCGATTAACGATGTAATGGAAGCCTTTAGAAAGGCACGATCTGAAAAAGAAGAAAGCTGGCAATATTTAGATACGGTTGTACAACAAGTGCGAACTGGTATTTTATCCTTCGATAGCGATGGTAAAATTCAATTGATCAATAACCTGGCTAAAAAATACTTAGGAACCAATACGATAAAAAATATTGAAGAACTTAAAACGATTAACCCCCGGCTATACGAAACTATACAGATTACAGAATCAGGAAAAGGAGAATTGTACAAAGCCAATAATGATATTCAACTTTCTGTACAATGTACCCATCTGCGCATACGTGGAGTAGATATAAAGCTATTAACGATGCAAAACATACAAGGAGAGTTACAAAAACAAGAAGCCGAAGCCTGGCAAAACCTAACACGAGTGTTACGCCATGAAATCATGAATTCGATTACGCCCATTTCTTCGTTAACCTCTACCCTTCGCGAAATATTAGAACATGATTTAAAAAAAGAAAACGAAAACTATGTTTTAAATGATGAAACAACAAGCGATTTAAAAGAAGGTTTAAGCACAATCGAAAACAGAAGTAAAGGCTTAATAAAATTTATTGATGCGTACCGCGAATACACTTCTTTACCAAAACCTACAATTACAACAGTTAACCTGAAAAATCTGATTGAAAAAGTTTCGAATTTAATGAAGGAAGAATTGAAAAGAACTTCGATTGAATTTTCTTATGCTTGCTCATCTGATTATTTAACCATTCAGGTAGATGAAGAAATGATTGAACAGGTTTTAATTAACTTATTAAAAAATGCAAAAGAAGCCTTGCAAGAAACTAAACAACCGAAATTAAATGTATTGGCACATTACCAGGATAACGCGGTAAAAATTGAAATAACAGATAACGGTCCGGGTATAATTAAAGAAGCAATTGAAAACATCTTTGTTCCATTCTACACAACAAAAAGAACGGGCTCCGGAATTGGTTTAAGTTTATCCCGACAAATTATGCAATTGCACGGAGGTTCGCTAACGGTTGTATCAGAACCCGAAGTGCAAACCACGTTTACACTTCGGTTTTAACTTATATTTATTGCTCTATTTTCAAATTTACTTTGATGGTAAAATCATTGTAAATAAACCAATCTTTATCCGAACCTTTTTTACCTTTCACACCGTATTCTACACCAAATAACGTTCTATCTATATTGAGTGTAGCTTCTGCAAATTGTTGCTGATTTCTTTCTGAAATTTTTACAGTTACTGTTGTTGGTTGGGTTATGTTTTTGATTGTTAAATCTCCAGTTACCAAAAACTCGTTTTCTTTATCGGGTTTAACATCAGTAATAATAAATTTGGCTTCCGGATAAAGATTTACTTCAAAGAAATCTTCATTAGCAATATGTCCGATAAAATCAATTTTACCTTGTGGATCGGTAATATCCTCTACGGTAATGTTTTGCATATCCATCGTTACATAGCCGCCCGTTAGTTTGCCTCCCTGAAAAAATATTTTTGCGTCTTTAATGCCTACTTTTCCATAATGTCCACCCGACACACTTTTGCCGCTCCACGCTACATCGCTTTGTTCTTTATTAATGGGTGGCTCAACCACTCTGAAATGATTATACAATAACCAGGTACCCGCAAGGGCAACCACTACCAACGAAACAATTACTATTTTCTTCATACAAATAATTTTTTAGCAAGTAACGTAGCCAAACACAAATTAAATGTTAACAAAGTGTTAAACCTTTCTGAAAACTGCTGTGGCATTGTGCCCACCAAAACCAAAAGTATTGCTCATAGCAATGTTTACAGGTTGGCGTACCGCATCATTCAAAATAATGTTTAACCCTTGTGGCAAAGCCGGATCTAAATTTTGAGTATTAATTGTTGGTGGAATAATTCCTGTTTCAATTGCTTTGATGCAGATCAACGCTTCGATGGCTCCGGCTCCACCAAGTAAATGACCAATTGCAGATTTTGTTGCACTGATTTTTACTTTTGCGTTTGCGCCAAACAAAGCATAAACGGCTTTCATCTCGCTTTCATCACCAACCGGTGTAGAGGTAGCGTGTGGGTTTAGGTAATCCACGTCTTCAGGTTTTATTCCTGCTTCTTCCATGGCCCATTTCATACCGAGTTGTGCACCTTTTCCTTCTGGATGGGTAGCCGTTAAATGATAGGCATCGGCCGACATACCTCCACCGGCCACTTCAGCATAAATTTTTGCGCCACGTTTCGCTGCATGCTCATAAGATTCCAAAACCAATGCAGCGCCACCTTCGCCCATCACAAAACCATCTCGAGAAACATCAAACGGACGTGAAGCTGTTAGTGGATCATCGTTTCTGGTAGAGAGTGCTTTCATCGCACTAAATCCTCCTATACCTGCTTCGTTAATTGCAGCTTCCGAACCTCCTGTTATCATCACATCTGCTTTTCCCCATTTAATGTAATTCATGGCTTCAATAATAGCAGAGGTGGATGTGGCACAAGCCGAAACAGTTGTAAAGTTAGGTCCCATAAAGCCATACTTCATGCTGATCCAACCCGATGCGATATCTACAATTACTTTAGGAATGAAAAATGGATTGATACGTGGCGTTCCATCACCTTTAGCAAACTCCATGATTTCTTGCTGAAAAGTTTGAAAACCTCCGTTGCCCGATCCCCAGATTACGCCAACTTTCGTTACATCCGGATTGCTTTGCATTAAGTGTGCATCTTCAATGGCTTCTTTAGCCGTAACCAACGCATACTGCGCAAAGGGATCTAACTTTTTTACTTCATTTCTTTCGAAGTGTTGAAGGGGATCAAAGCCTTTTATTTCGCAGGCAAATTTTGTTTTAAATTTTTCTGTATTGAATTTAGTAATCAACCCTGCGCCACTTTTCCCTGCTATTAATTGATTCCAAAACTCATGAACATTATTTCCTAAAGGTGTAATGGCACCTAAACCTGTTACAACAACTCTTCTTTCCTGCTTCATGGTGTAGTCCGTAGATTATTTATGTGTGTATTGATTAATAATATTTTTACCATGTTGTACAACAAATTTCATCGCTTCATCCGATCGCTCCAAGCGAGCCATCATCAAAGCACCTTCTATGTTGCAAAACAAAATGGTTGCTATCTCTTTGCATTTTAAATCTTTTTTAAACTCACCAACTGCTACACCTTCTTCTAAAAGATTCGTTAAACTTTGCAAAATCTCACTTGCTTCTTTGGCTACTGCTTTGCGCATGTGCGTGCGGTAATCATCTACTTCTATTGCTGCGTTTAAAATAGGACAACCACCAGCTATTGGCGATGCAAAAACAAACCGAGCATAAAAATCCAGAAAGGCAAAAACTTTTTTCTTGATACTTGTGTGTTTGTCCATTTCATCGCGCAAAGCTTGTCGGCTTTTTAGTACAGCGTATCGAAAGGCTTCGGTGGCTATTTCTTCTTTGTCTTTAAAATTGCCGTAAAGCGCACCTTTAGTTAAGCCTGTGCAGGCCGTTAAATCTTGCAATGTCGTTCCTTCAAATCCTTTTGTATTGAACAAAACTGCCGTTTTCTCAATAATGGATTGTCGAGTGCGTTCTGCCTTTTTCATTCGAGTGCAAAAATATACCGTTCGGTATAATTATGCAAAATATCAGGTCAAATATTTTGTATTTATGTTGATTTTAAAGGTTGAACGGCTAATTTTGATCTGCTTTTTGAGAACTAAATTTTTTACATACAATGACAAAAGTTGGAATTAACGGCTTCGGCCGTATCGGTCGCCTGGCTTTCAGAGCAGCCCTAAAAAGAAACGACATCGAGATTGTTGGCATTAACGATTTAATTGATGCGAATTACATGGCCTATATGCTGAAGTATGATACCGTACATGGCAGATTCAATGGTACTGTAGAAGCAAAAGACGGCAACTTAATTGTAAATGGTAAAACCATTCGCGTAACAGCAGAAAAAGATCCGGCTAATTTAAAATGGAATGAAGTAGGTGCCGAAGTAATTATCGAATCTACAGGTTTGTTTTTAACGCAAGCTGATGCTCAGAAACACATTACAGCTGGTGCTAAAAAAGTTGTGATGTCTGCTCCTGCTAAAGACGATACGCCAACGTTTGTAATGGGTGTTAACCATAAGAAATTAACTGCACAACACACCATAGTTTCTAACGCATCTTGTACTACAAACTGCCTTGCGCCAATAGCAAAAGTGTTAAACGATAAGTTTGGTATTGTTGAAGGTTTGATGAGCACCGTACACGCTGTAACGGCAACACAAAAAACTGTTGATGGTCCTTCTGCAAAAGACTGGAGAGGTGGCCGTGGTGGTTTTTCTAATATTATTCCATCCTCAACCGGTGCTGCTAAAGCAGTAGGTTTAGTATTGCCTGAATTAAAAGGTAAACTAACCGGCATGTCTTTCCGTGTGCCTGTTGCAGATGTTTCGGTTGTAGATTTAACTGTGCGCTTAGAAAAAGCTGCCAGCTACGAAGACATTAAGAGGGCCATGAAAGATGCCTCTGAAGGAGAATTGAAAGGCATTCTTGGCTACACAGAAGATGAAGTTGTTTCTCAGGATTTCATTGGCGATGAACGCACATCTATTTTCGATGCAAAAGCGGGTATTGCTTTAAATGATAACTTCGTTAAGGTAGTGTCGTGGTACGATAACGAATGGGGTTATTCAAATAAATTAATTGATTTGGTACAGGAATTAGCCAAAATTAAATAAAATGAAAAGCCCTCTTCGGAGGGTTTTTTATTGTTACCTAATCTGCCTATAAACAATTAATAGCTGCTTTTACGTTAGTAACTTCAATGGTAGACTATTACCAAATCATGGGCTTGAAGCCGGATGCTAGCAGTACCGCTATCCGAAGCGCGTACAAAAAATTAGCTATGCTCTATCATCCGGATAGAAACCCGAATAATCCGCAAGCCGAAGAATTGTTTAAAGTAATTAACGAGGCTTATCAGGTTTTATCGGATCCCATCAAAAAACAACAATACGATTTACGCTACCATGGTTTAGATACTACCATCAACCATAGCAGTGCACACGATAAACGTGCATACTGGCGAGAATATCATCACAAACAATATCAACAATGGCGACAAAGTCAGCAGCAAACTTCCTATCAATTCGATAAACGTTATTTTAAAATTCAAGGATTGGCTATTGCCACTTTTTTAGTAATTGCAGGAATTTGTTTTGGCATCATTCATATTATCAAATACGTTCATAACAACCAACAAGAAAAAAAATACCTGGCGAATGTAAAAGCATTACATCATGTACACGAATTGTTTAACAAGGGTAATGTAAAAGAAGCAATAACACAAATACGAATCCTACAAAAAGAACAACCATTAGAGTACATCTTTAGCTTTGCAGAAGATACCTTACTGTTTACATTACAAACCAAAGCAGAAAACTTTTTCGATAGTGGTAAATTTGCATTAGCCGATCATCATTACACGTTGCTACACGAATTTCAAGAACCCGTGCATCATACTACGCTTTTACGCATGGCCGAATGTAAATATGCCCTCGGAGAGTATAGTACAGCGTTAGATTCTTACCTGCAACTCCATAAACAACATCCCGAAAACGTTTCGATCCTCTGTGCAATAGCCACTGTTTATCAAGATAAACTTTTAAATTTTGAAGAAGCAGAAAAATACCTAACACTTGGTAAAAAGTACTTTAAAAGAAACATGACGCTGGCCTATGGCGAAGCATTCGAAATTGTAGCTAACCCTCAAGATGTTTCGGAAATATACTATCACATTTTTTTAAGGCGATTACAAGTAAATCTGGAGTTAAAAAACTACACAGAAGCTGAAACAGATGGAAATTGGGCTATTTACTTAAGACCCAATAATGCAAACGGATATTTTTGGCGTGCTAAAGCTTTGCAAAAAACAGGCAATAAAAATAAAATGTGTGCAGATTTATCGCAGGCATCTCAACTTGGGCTAACCGAAGCACTAAATCTGGCAAAAGTTACATGCCCTTAAATGAATTATTCCTGTACATACACCGGCTTGCTATTTACCTAACGCAAAAATTGTTTTCTTCATTATCATTTTTTTTAACGATATTAACACAAGCCATATCTATTTAGTTTATGCTGAAAGCCCAAGTAACGCCAGAACAACTAAAGGCCATTAAACGAAGCTATCTTAATGTTATTTCTTTGTTTATGGATAAAGAAAACGTGAAAGGAGAATTTATACGTTGCCTGCTTAAATGGGGGTTTCAATTGGATTTAACTCCGGCCGATTTAAAAAATATCCATCTCGACTTCGATCAATTGCGATTTCAGCAACCGGAAGACCGAGTGCAAAAGCTTGAATCTATCTATCATTTAGTGTATATGATTTATTTAGATAAAGTTGTAGAAGACGTAGAGCTAGAGGTAGCCTCTGAGTATGCCCGTATGTTAGGATTCAAAGAAAATGTTGTAAATGATTTGTTTAAATCTATAGCTACTGCAAAAGATGATGGCCCTCAACTACGCGATGTTCGACAAGAAGTAATTGATTTTTTAAAAATGAACCAGACTGATTAATCGTTTATCAATGACTTTACTTTTTCTATATCCTCGGGTACATCTATACCAATAGTTTCTAATTGAGTTATTGCTGCTTTTATCTCGAAACCATTATCTAACCATCGCAATTGTTCTAAGGATTCGGCTTTTTCTACATCACTTACTGGTAAAATTGTTATTTGCTTCAATACATCACTTTTATACGCATACATGCCAATGTGTTTGTAAAATACACCTTTATTAATCCACTCATTTACCTCCACGCCACGTTGAAAAGGGATGGCACTTCTGCTAAAATACAAGGCTTTATGTTGTTTATTGATAACAGCTTTAACTACATTCGGGTTAAAAACAGTTTCTGTATCCTTAATTTGTTTTACCAACGTTGCTATATGTGTTTTACCATCGCATAAATTAACTAACAAATCTATTTGCTCAGGTTGGATAAAAGGTTCATCACCTTGCACGTTTATTACATAATCAAAAGGCTCTTGCAATTTTTCAAAAGCTTCGAAACATCTGTCTGTTCCACTTGGGTGTTCTTCTTTGGTTTTAATGGCTACACCTCCAAATGATACAACGTGTTGATAAATTTCTTCATTGTCTGTAGCTACAACTACTCGTTGTAATGCTTTGCATTTTGATGCTTGTTCGTACACCCGTTGAATCATGGTTTTATTTCCCAGCTTAATCAATGGTTTACCCGGAAATCGTGTGGAAGCGTAACGTGCAGGAATAACGCCTAGAATTTTCTGATTCATGCTGTGCGCTGCTTTACTTGTAACGAAGTTGTGTCTTCACCAATTACTTCAATCTCAGTATCTTTTTCTATATACTCCCCACGCGAATAGGCATCATACACTTTTCCATCAATTTCTATTTTACCTGATGGACGCAACACGGTTATTGCTTTTCCTTGTTTCCCCGTCATTTTATCAGTAAAAAAAGTACCTACAAATCCTTTCTCTTTGTCCATGGTTTCGGTTAAAGCAATGGCTTGAAAACGTTTTGATTGCATCAACTTTCCACCTCCCACAAATAACAAAACAATACCACCAAACAAACCTGCAAAGGCAGCTGCGGCTGCATAAATCAAACTTTCTGATGCTACAAATTCAAAATCAAATGCATCGTTGTTTACCATAATTAGAATTAAGGAGCCAACCGTTAATACTATACCGGCTATTCCTGCGATACCAAAACCGGGTAATACAAATATCTCGACAGCAATTAAGGCGAAGCCGATAAAAAGCGTAATGATCTCCCAATTTTCTGCCAGTCCATTTAAGTAGTATGGAACTAAGTATAAAACCAACGCAATACCGGCAGCTAATAAAGGAAAACCAATACCGGGTGCTTGCATTTCAAAATAAATACCAGCAATGATGATTAGAATTAAAATACCACTGATAAAAGGATTTAAAAATATACTTACGATTTTATCTACTGCAGATAACTCAAACTTTTCGATGGTGTACGACTTTACCTTGTTCAACTCCAGAATTTCTTCTATGCTGTTTACTTTTGCTTCGCAGTAACCATATTTTATAGCTTCGGAAGTTGAGAATGTAATAACCTGACCTTCTTTTTTAATGCTATCAATTACAATAGATTCGTCAACCATGCCTTCGGCAATGCTTGGGTTTCTTCCGTTTTGCTCAGCAGTAGAGCGCATAATACCGCGCATATACGATTGGTATTTATCCGGTGCGCGCTCACCGGTTGCATCAACTACTGTTGCTGCACCAATGCTTGCACCGGGTGCCATGTATATACTATCGCAAGCAATTGAAATTAAAGCACCGGCAGAAGCTGCATCAGAATTGATATATACCCATATGGGTTTTTCCCAATCCATAATTTTATCTACAATCTCTTTAGCGTCTGTAAGCACTCCGCCATACGTATCCATTTCTATAATGATGATATCCGCTTCTATTTTTCTGGCATTTTCCAATGCCAGTTCAACGTAGCGATTGGTACGAGGATCAATTTCTGATTTAATATCCATCACCATCACTTTCTTGGTAGTCTGTTGAGCGAAAGCCGGTAACGTGCAAAACAAAGCAACGAGTATAAAGAAACAGTTTCTCATGAAGGTGTTTTTAAAACGTAAAGGTAAACAATATTTCACTGGATGCAGTTCGTTATTAAATCGAACATTCGGCCTGAATTTTGCGAATTGTTTCATTAATTTAGATGCGATTTTTGATTTTTATGATAAAACTACTGGTACTTTTTGGCTCAGCTTTTTTTCATGCTGATGCACCTGCCGATTCTTTAGGCAAAGAAACGATTGATGGGAAAATCTTTGTTATCCACCGGGTTGAATTAAAAGAAACACTATACGGCATTGCAAAAAGATATGGCACAACAGTAGAGGCCGTCTTAGAAAAAAATCCGCAAGCAGATGCAGGCTTAGAAGTAGGAACAATTTTAAAAGTTCCGTATGTGCAAACTGTACGCAAACCCATTGGCGGAATTATACATGTAGTGGCAGAAAAAGAAACACTCTTTTCCATAGCCCGATCTTATAATTTAAGTGTAGACGAATTAAAATCTTTAAACAACCTAAGTAGCAATACTCTTTCGGTAGGACAAGAGTTGAATGTAAGAAAAAAGAATATCGTTCCGACACCATCGGTTGCAGAACCTGTTAAAGAATTAAAACTTAATGGCACACATACAGTAGCAGCTAAAGAAACATTATTTGGTATTGCTAAAAAATACAATGTTAGTATCGAGCAATTAAAAGCATGGAATAATCTGGAGGGAAATGAATTGAAACTCGGACAGATATTGATTGTAAGCGAAGCCAATGCTAAACAACAAATTATCTCAGAAAAGAATATTGTTACTGAAGAAGTTACTCCAGAAGGTAAAGCGATTGAGCCGGAAATAAAACAGACAACTCCTGTTGTTGAAGAAACTGTTAAGACTCAACCCATACAATTATCAGAGGGATATAAAGATGGAAAGGAAGTAACAGACACCGGGCTTGCTGAAGTAATAGATGGCACAGCCAGCAACCGAAAATATTTGGCTTTGCATAGAAACGCACCCATTGGAACAATCTTGAAAGTGAAAAACATGATGAACGACCGGGAAGTATTTGTACGCGTTATCGGGCAATTACCCGATATTGCAGCAAATGATAAGGTTGTTCTTAAAATATCTAAATCTGCTTACGAAAAACTTGGCGCTATAGATCCAAGGTTTTTAGTAGAAGTTACATGGTTTAAATAATCAATCAGTATACATCCATTTATATACCCGACCGTTATTCTGAATAAAATAAATACCTTGTTGAGGTTGTACCAATTTAATCTCAACACCATTTTCAACTTCCTTACTAGTAAACTCTTGAAGAATACCATTTAGCTGGTATATTTTAATATTCTTTACCTGATCGGCTTTTGTTTTCAAAAAAAACAGTGGTTCGTTCGAAGGGTTGGGGAAAGGAACTGATTCTGAAGAGGCTGACGGTGGGTTGTCTACGCTGGTTACCAATGCAGGAATTTGTTCTAATGCTTTTGCCCTTCTTACATTCATGTATTCTAACAAGCCATAATCTACCTGTGTTCCCGGTATACCATCGTTTAAGGAGTTGGCAAAATCATTTATGTCGAATCCAAAAGCCCTAGGATAGTACGTATCGCTTTGTAAAGCAGGCGCAATCATACTTTTAATGGCATTTAGTTTAGGGGTTAAATACGTAGTATTAAAATAACTATTCAGTAAAATTCTCAGATAATGTTGGTAAGTAAGCCGGTATTCTTCTACTGCCAAGATTCTTGTAACCAAGGGCCGGGCTTCGTTGGTTCTTTGCCAATTGTTTAAATCGCGTGTGGCCCAATCGCGGTTTACCCAATCAATTCCCCAGGTATTATCGGTATCGAAGGGAATAAAATCTATTTTTCCACTTTTACCATTGTAGTATAAGTAGTAGTTGTTTTTATTGTAAGCGTACGCATCCCAATGTCCAAGAAGTGCTTCAACTGCATATTGCCTAAGAAAACGATCTACTTCAAAAACTTTTTCTAATTCTGTTTTTAATTGTTCTACTGGTGTGTTGTTTAAAACACTGATGAACGTAGAAAGCTGCGTTCTGCTATCGGCTATATTATCGTTCATCTGCGATTCAAACAAATTGGTATTAGTTGCCTGAGCTGTAGAAGATAAATCGGCACCAAAAGAAGCTTTATACAAAAAGCCTTCTTCATGACCGAAACGTAAATCCATAAACTCATCGTCTATCGATTCAACGTTTATGTATAACCCCATATACTCGCCATTAATAAACAAGCGTGTATAATGTGTACGGGGTGCCACTACATTCATTTCTCTGTAAAACAGATACGTTGTAGGCTCACGCATAAGCGATGGATCGTTAACATCGGGTTTCAGATTAAACTTTTTATAGGTATAAAATGAAGCGCCTCCATACTCGCGGAAATCTATTTTATAACTTTTCTTTTCGTGCGTTCTGGATGTATTGCCCCTTAGGCGAACTCCTACCTGGTAAGAAAGTGTTTGGTCGGTAATTGAATTTACAAATCGGAACTGTGCCGGAAAATATTGCTCACTATTCTGATTGGCCGGATTAAGAAAAAAAGCTTTTGCTTCAGCCGAGAGAGTAAGATAAATAGTGGCTACTTCATCCGATTTATACACAATATCATCAGCCGGATTAATTGGTTGCGCAACAGCAATAACGCTCCACCATGCACAGAATAGAAGAATTAGTTTTTTCACTCTCAAATATGTGTTTAAATAGCCTGATGCCCAAACTACTTTTTATGAGAGGTAAACAAAAAAATCTATACCTGATCAGAATTTAGCCCATATTCTAAAAAAATATATCATTTAGAATAAATTAGGGTTAAAATAAAACCTACTTCGTGAAAAAAAGACTAGTTTTGCAGCCATAAAGTGAAAAAACACAACCACTATGGCTCATTTACGATTTAAGGCGTTAGACCAACTGGCTACTCGCCCGAAAATTCATGTTGAATTACCAACAACAAAGGTTTCCGAATTCTTTGGCGAGAGTGTATTCTCTACCGAAGAAATGCGCGCAACTTTAGCTCCGGCTGTTTTTAAGAAAGTAAGCCAAGCGATTAAAAAAGGCGAAAAAATAGATGAAGAAACTGCAGATGCAGTGGCATCGGCCGCTAAAAGCTGGGCTATTACCAAAGGAGCTACTCATTTTACACACTGGTTTCAGCCTCTTACAGGAGGAACAGCCGAAAAACACGATAGTTTTTTTGATGGCACCTCGGGCATAGAAAAATTTAAAGGAAGCGAATTGGTGCAACAAGAGCCTGATGCATCCTCTTTTCCAAGTGGTGGTATTCGCTCTACCTTCGAAGCCCGCGGGTATACCGCATGGGATCCCTCCTCGCCCATGTTCTTGTATGGTAAAACACTTTGCATACCAACCATATTTGTTTCCTACACAGGCGAAACGCTCGATACCAAAGCATCTTTATTAAAAGCTTTAAAGATTGTAGACAAGGCCGCTACTAAAGTTGCACAACTTTTCGACCGTGACGTACAGAAAGTAACAGCATCGTTAGGTATAGAGCAAGAGTATTTTTTAATAGACGAAGCCCTGTATATGGCTCGCCCCGATTTAGTAATGGCCGGACGTTCCGTATTTGGCCATGCACCTGCACGCGGGCAACAATTAGAAGACCATTACTTCGGATCAATTCCTTCGCGTGTGTACGATTTCATGAAAGAGTTTGAAGCCGAAAGCTGGAAATTGGGTATACCCTTGCGCACGCGCCACAACGAAGTGGCTCCAAGCCAATTTGAAGTTGCCCCCATGTTTGAAGAAGTAAACGTTGCCAACGACCATAACCAATTGTTAATGGATGTAATGGCACGTGTAGCCGAAAAACATAATTTCCGCGTTCTGTTTCACGAAAAACCTTTTGCCGGAGTAAACGGAAGTGGTAAGCATAATAACTGGTCGCTGATAACAGACACAGGTGTAAACCTTTTCGCCCCCAGCAGCAGTGCCCGCGATAACCTCATGTTCTTAACTTTCTTTGTTACAACCGTTAAGGCTGTGCACGAACATGCCGATTTATTACGCGCCAGTATTGCCACACCAGGTAACGATTTCAGATTAGGTGCCAACGAAGCGCCTCCGGCCATCATGTCGACTTTCTTAGGTTCGCAAATGAGTGCCGTGTTAGATGAATTAGAAAGCAAAGGAAATGTGAAGATCGAAAAAGGCGATAACATGTATATGAAATTAGGAATCGATCATATTCCGGAAATCATTCTAGATAACACAGACAGAAACAGAACTTCGCCATTTGCATTTACAGGTAATAAATTTGAATTCCGTGCTGTGGGTTCTTCGGATAATTGCGCTACCGCGATGACAGCCCTAAACGTTATTGTGGCTGATCAATTAGAAAAACTTTTTGAAGAAGTAACCAAAGAAATAGAGAAAGGAACAGAAAAAAGATTAGCTATCGTAACTGTATTAAGACGTTACATTGCAGAATCTAAGGCCATACGTTTCGAAGGAGATGGGTATAGCGATGAGTGGGTAGCCGAAGCCGCTAAACGTGGTTTAAACAATTTCAAAAATATGCCTACTGCCATTAAGGCCTACACCTCTATAAAGTCTGTAGAGTTGTTTGAACGCCATGGTATTTACTCGCACAAAGAAGTAGAAGCCAGACAAGAGATTAAGTTGGAATCTTACATTAAAAGAGTGCAGATTGAAGCGCGCATAATGGGAGATTTAGCCATGAACCACATTATACCTACAGCCATTGCTTACCAAAGTAAACTGATAAACAATGCCAATGGTTTAAAAGGTTTAGGCATCGATAACAAAGCGGTTGTAAAAACAATAGAAGAAATTAGCGCCCACATCGAAACCATAAAAACCAATGTGCGCAACATGGTTGAAGAACGTAAAAAAGTAAACAAGATGACAGACGCTTTCGAGAAGGCAGAAGCGTATTGCGAAAAAATCAAAGAAAAATATTTTGATAAAATCCGCGAATCTGTAGACGAACTCGAACTTTTAATTGACGATGAAGACTGGCCTCTTGTAAAATACAGAGAACTTTTGTTTCTTCGATAAACCTTAATCTAAACCGGGAAAAAGCGGTTGGCAATGCCAAGCCGCTTTTTCCTTTTTATAGGGCTTATTCCTTAGCTTCTTCTACCCCTCTATTATGCTTAGAGAATAACTGCCTGCTATCTTCTATAAACAGCGTATAGGCCTGAATAGATGTTGCAGAACCCAATAGTTCACTTGCCTTATCTTCTGCGAGTGTTGGCACAGCTACGTATTTTTTGTCTGATGTTTTATGCATGTAGTGAAGTGAATACGTAGCGCTTTTTATAACCATGTTTTTTTCTCCGTTTGTTTTTTCAATCTTTTCTAATTCTATGTGCAACATCATTCCACCATTTTTAAATCTATCGCGTTGGCCACTAACAAAATTACCCAACGAATAAGCTACTAAAGTATGGTTAATCGTATCGCGTATAATGGGTTGCAACACATGCGGATGCGCGCCAATTACTAACTGTACTCCTTTTTTTGTAAGCCAGTTGGCTAGCATAATTTGGTTTTTATCCGGTAACGATTGGTACTCGGCACCCCAATGCATAAAGCTGATGATTACATCCACGCTATCTTTATTAATTCTTAGTATATCTTGCGCAATTTGTGTTGTATCAATTAAGTTAACTCTTGTTGGTTTGGGCACGGGTATTCCATTGGTGCCGTACGTATAATTTAGCAAAGCAATTTTAACGTTATTTTTTTCGATGATTAATGGATAGAGTGTATCTCGGCTAACGTTATCTTTAAATGTTCCTGTATGAAGCAGCCCCAGGCTATCCAACACATCAATTGTACGGGTAATACCTTTTTTACCTTTATCGCACGAATGGTTGTTGGCTGTTACTAAAACATCAAAGCCTGCATCTTTTAAGGAAAATGCCAATGCATCGGGCGAACTAAAGGCCGGATATCCCTTATAAGGTGGCCCTGCCAAAGTAAGTTCTAAATTACCAATAGCAATATCGGCCTGTTTTATTTTAGGTGCCAGATGGGCAAAGCAAGAAGCATAATTGTATGTATTTTCTTTTACGCTCCAGGCCGCTTGTATTTGCGAATCGTGCCCCATTATATCTCCGGCAAATAATAAGTTAATTCGGGAAGTGTCGGCTGTTTGTGCCTTTGCATGCACTACACAGAAAAAAAACAGTAGAAAAAAAGTAGGTATCTTCATTAGCAAACTTTTACAATAGATTGATCCACTATAACATATATCTGATCGTTAACTTTTGGTTCGATGCGGCTCAAACCGGTAAATGCACCAAAGGCTGGAAGTAAGCCACCATCTTCTCCAAAATAAAAACAAGGTAAAGTTAAGGCTTGTTTGGCTTTACCGCTTAGTCTGAAACCCGGATGAACGTGCCCTGCCAGGTTATACACCTTCTTATCGGTTGCATCCGGATGGTGCGTTATAGCAATGTTATTGGCCAAATAAGTGTCTATAACTTGAATGTTAAAGCGTTGATATTGGTGGTTGCTCATCACATCGTGGTTGCCGATGGTTAGATAAAACCTAATAGAAGTAAAATGTTGAAGCAATTGGCCTAACTCTTCCCACGCCTGGTTATAGGCACTATGAAAAAGATCTCCGGCAAAAATTACTTTTTCGGGTTCGCATACTTGAATGCACGAAATAAGTTTTTCGTAATTGCTGGTATTGGCTGCTTCGGGCACTGGCAGGCCCGACCTTCTGAAATGATTAGTTTTACCAATGTGCAAATCTGCAATAACCAATGCCTTTTCTTCTTGCCAATACAATGCCTTTTGTGGCAATAATAAAAAACCATTATTGTGGATTTCTACGAAAACTTGCTTTTTTTCTACACTATCAGGTTTCACATTTACTTTATTGAAAGATGCAAACTACTCGTAAATTTACAACCTTGTATAAACCTAATGCCATGGCCAAGTACATTCTTGCAGGAATTGCCTTATTAATTGGCTTTATCGCCTCAGCGCAACAAAACCAAAATCATCAGCACGAAACGCCCAGCCCATATTATGCCTATGGAAAAGGATTGGGTATTACCAGCCCAGACAGTTTGTTCATGCTCAACATACGCTTTCGCATTCAGAATAGATTTGCATTCACAACAAATGATGTGGATGACTTAAACATCGATGAAGTTGAGGCGCGTGTACGCAGAATGCGTTTGCGTTTCGATGGTTTTATTTATGATCCACGGTTAACTTATATTATTCAACTTTCATTCTCTCGAGGTGATATGGATTTTGATGATACCGGTTTTCCGAATGTTTTGCGCGATGCGATGATTCAATATCAGGTTACAAAAAAATTCTCTATTGCACTTGGGCAAGGGAAACTACCAGGTAACAGACAACGTGTTGTTTCTTCCGGTGATTTGCAGCTAGCCGATAGGTCGATTGTAAACTCGACTTTCAACATCGACAGAGATTTTGGTTTACAAATGTTTTATAGAGAAAAATATTTTATCCTGAGAGGAGCCATGAGTTCGGGTGAAGGAAGAAATGTTAATCGATCTGATCAAGGCTTAGCCTATACAGCACGCATTGAGTTATTACCCTTCGGCCAATTTACCAATGGTGGTGATTTTTTTGAAGGAGATTTAATGCGCGAGCCTAAACCAAAAGTTTCTATTGGTCTAACATATTCGGATAATGAAAATACACTACGTACTGGCGGACAGTTAGGTAAACCTCTTTTTGAAGCCAGAGACATAGAAACCCACATGGCTGACGCCTTACTTAAATACAAAGGATTCGCTTGGGCTACAGAGTATTTTTATCGATTTACAAACGAAAATCCTATCACTACAGATACTGAAACCGGAGATACCAGATTTGTTTATCAAGGTCAAGGTCTTAATTCACAGGCAAGCTATTTGTTTAAAAGTAATTATGAGGTAGTTGGCAGATATTCTTCTATTCGACCATCCTCCAACGTTGCTTCCTTAACACCTAACGTAAAACAATACACCCTTGGATTTACAAAATATATTAAAGGACATCGTGTGAAGTTGCAATCGGATATTACTTATGAGGATAGAAATTGGAGATTTAATAACAACTCAGACAGTCAGTTCTGGCAAGTTCGATTTCAAGTAGAAATGGGTATATAATTAAAATTCTGACAATCAATATATTATATTTACTTAATCATGATAATTTAAAAAGGTTAACATTGCCGTAACAATAGTTTTGGGGCTTTCTCTTACCTTTCGAACCCAATTTATTTTATGTTTGAACTGGATTTCTCCTATTCCGTATTATTGGTTGTTTGCCTGTTGGCCGCCTGCGGATTTGAATTTGTCAATGGTTTTCATGACACAGCTAATGCAGTAGCAACTGTTATTTACACAAACTCATTAAAACCATGGGTTGCTGTAATTTGGTCTGGTGTTTGGAATTTTATAGGCGTTTTAGCAGGAGGAATTGGAGTAGCAATGGGTATTGTTTATCTGTTACCCGTTGAATCTTTAGTTGATCAATCGGTTTCGCATAGTATTGCTATGGTCATGGCGCTACTTATTAGTGCGATAGCCTGGAATTTAGCTACTTGGTATTTAGGTATCCCCTGTTCTAGCTCACATACTTTAATTGCTTCTATCTTAGGTGTAGGCATAGCTTATTCACTTTTACCCGATGCCAACGAGGCAGCTGTTAATTGGGGCAAAGCACAAGAAATTGGAATCTCCTTATTGGTATCACCACTTTTCGGATTTTCAATGGTAATTGTATTGATGTTTTTGCTTCGATACTTCACCAAAAATACCAAACATGGCGATAGCCTCTTCAAAGAACCAAAAAAGAATGCCCCTCCTCCACTTTGGATACGCTCTATTTTAATTTTGACCTGCACTGGTGTGAGTTTCTTTCATGGCTCAAATGATGGACAAAAAGGTGTTGGTTTAATGATGTTAATTTTGATTGGAATCGTTCCGGGTTATTTTGCTTTGAATAACGCAGTAGCTCCTGAATCTCTTCAAGGTTCATTCAAAAAAATTGAATACGTTATCAACTCCATCGATTCAAGTCAATTGGCAGCTCCCGATAGAGTAAAACTTTCGCAAACTATTTCTATGCATCAAAAATTATCTGCCAAATTAAATACCACAGCAGATGTTGAGTTGATTGCAAGAAGCGAAAGATTTGATATCAGAAAAGACATTATGGTGATGGATAGAAACCTTAATGGTCTATTGAAAAAAGAAGAATTGGTAATGAGTGAAAAAGACAAAGCCTTACTAAAGAAATCTTTAAAAGAAGTACGTACTCTAACAGACTTTGCTCCGCAATGGGTGGTATTAATGATTTCATTTTCTTTAGGCATCGGAACCATGATTGGTTGGAAACGAATTGTTAAAACTATTGGTGAAAAAATTGGTAAAGAACACTTGACCTACGCACAAGGCGCATCGGCTGAATTGATTGCCACCAGCACCATAGGTGTATCTACTTATTTTGGTTTGCCTGTTAGCACAACGCACGTTTTATCTTCTGGTATAGCTGGTTCAATGGTAGCGTCAAAAGGAATTAAAAATTTACAAGGCGATACGGTGCGCAATATTTTAATTGCATGGTTCCTTACTTTGCCAGTAGTACTGTTGTTATCCGGAACTTTGTTTCTGTTGTTCAGAAGTTTGTTGTAACTACCAATTAATCTCGGTTAATCCGTTTTGTTTTAGGTAAGCATTTGCTTTGCTGAAATGCTTATTGCCAAAAAAGCCTCTATCTGCAGAGAACGGAGAAGGATGAGCAGAAGATAAAATCAAGTGTTTTTCAGTATTTATTAATTCTGTCTTTTTTTGTGCATATGCACCCCATAATATAAAAACAACATGCTCCTTTTCTTCTGAAATCTTTTTAATGACAGCATCCGTAAAAGTTTCCCACCCTTTTTTTTGATGCGATCCGGGGCTAGACTCTCGCACGGTTAACGTTGCATTCAACAATAAAACTCCTTGGTTGGCCCATCGGGTTAAATCGCCATGAGGAGGCATCTCTTTGCCTAAATCTCTCTTTATTTCTTTAAAAATATTCACTAATGATGGAGGCGGCTTAATACCTTGATTGACTGAAAAACATAATCCATGTGCCTGACCCGCTCCATGATAAGGATCTTGCCCTAAGATAACAACCCGTAACTCATCAAATGTGCAGCAATCAAAAGCTCTAAAGATTTCTTTTCCGGGAGGAAATACGGTTGCTATTCTATATTCTTCCTTAACAAATTGAGTCAGTTCAATAAAATAAGGTTTGTTGAATTCATCATGTAAACGAAGTGCCCAGGAATTTTCTATTTTAACTTGCATGAAGGTAACCGATAAACAAGCGCAATATTTACAAAAAAGCTTAGATATTGGGTCTTTGCAAATTTGAAAAATCTTGTACTTTTGAACCGATGGTAACGGAAATAACGAAGGGTATAAAAGTAAGTGTAGAAACAGAATACCAACCGGCTTATTCTAGCCCGAGCCAATACCACTATGTTTTTACCTACCGGGTAACCATAGAAAACCAAAGCGAGTACACCATACAGCTTATGCGCAGAAAATGGCAGGTATACGATGCGGGATTTCAAGTAAGAGAAGTTGAAGGCGAAGGTGTTGTTGGCTTACAACCGGTTATTGAACCGGGCCAAAACCATCAATACGTGTCGGGTTGCAATTTAAAATCGGGTATAGGAAAAATGCATGGTATTTACCTGATGGAAAGAATTGTAGACGGAACGCAAATTGAAGTAAAAATACCTGAGTTTATCATGGTTACTCCCCTCCGCCTGAATTAAATGAAACAGGCACTATTTCGCCTAAAAGCCTACTTAACGTATTGGCTTACCTGCGTTGATGCACACTCCTTACACAGTCCATTCTTTTTCGATTTTTACCAACAAGTTGTAGCCGCAAAAAGCAAAACTATCCCTGCTCAGGCAGAGCACCTGAGAAAACAATTGCAAGCATCATCGCAGCAAATCACTTTTTTTGATTTGGGTACATACAAAAACAGCAATCCACGTACAACAACCCTAAAAAAAATTGCCGCTACAAGTTTAAGCACATCCGCATTTAGTAAACTGTACCAACGAGCTATACAACACTTTAAAGCAAAAGAAGTAATCGAGCTTGGTACATGTTTTGGCATAAACACACTCTATCTGGCGCACAATCCGGAAACTCATGTAACCACTTTCGAAGGAGTGCCAGAGATTGCCACTATCGCCCGCGATACTTTTCAGTTTAGCGGAAATACCAACATAACCCTTATAGAGGGCGATATAAACAACACATTACCTACCCATATTAACGCTTGTAAAACAATCGACTTTGCATTTGTAGATGCAAACCACCGCTTGGAACCATGTTTAGCCTATTTTGAATTCCTTCTGAAAAAAAGCACACAACAAACCGTTTTTGTTTTTGACGACATCCACCACTCTGCTCAAATGGAGTTAGCCTGGCAAAAAATAAAGGAACATCCGCTTGTATATGGCACGGCCGATTTATACCGATGTGGCTTTGTATTTCTCGATCAGTCCCTTAATCGCCAACATTGGCGATTGACCGTATAGGTATTCGCATAATACACCAATTCCTATATCTTGCACAAAAAAGTACACCATGACCAACGCCTCCAACACAGCTGCTCCCGAAGGGAAAAAGAAAAACAAAAGCACATGGCTTATCATTTTTCTCGTGTTAATTATACTGGCACAATGGGCTAAAATTTATTACGACTCGCAAGAGAAAAAGGCAACGCAATCTCAATTGGCCAGCACCGAAGAAGAATTGGCCAGCACCATGCAACGGTTAGAAGAAATTAAAACCGAACTTGATCAAAAAATTGCCGAAATACAAAAACTTGGTGGAGATATCACTGAGTTACAAAAAGCTAAAGAAGAAGTAGAAAAACAATTAGCCAGCAAAACGAAAGCAACAGGTAAACTTATAAAAGAGTTAAGAAGTAAGGTAGAAGGTTACGAAGAACTACTTAAACTTAAAGACGAAGAAATAGAAAAACTAAAGTCTGTCAACAAAGAATTGTTAACGGAAAACACAACCCTTAAGACGGAAAAAAATCAATTAGGCGACTCCATCAATCGGTTAGAAAAAAAGAAATCAGATTTGCAATCTAAAGTATTGCTGGCATCTCAATTAAAAGCAGAGAACTTCAGAATACTGGCAATAAGCGAAAAAAATAAAGAGAGAGAATCTCCGTTTCGCGCACGGCAAATAGAAAAGATCAAAGTTGAATTTTCATTAGCCGAAAATAAAGTAGCTCCAATAGAGGGCAAAAAAATAATGATCCGTATTGTAGATGAAAACGGAAAAGTAATTTTTGATGTTGCCCGAGGTTCCGGAACATTTATCTTTAATGGAAAAGAAGAATTTTATACGGCTTCGCAAGAAATACTTTTTGATAATACCAAACAGAAGCTGGTGTACTTGTACGATAAAGGAAGTGAGTATAGCAGCGGTATTTATCAGGTAGAAGTTTACACAGACGACTATCTAATGGGTAAAGGAACTTTCGAAGTAAAATAGTTTTCAAATCTTGTAATAAAAAAACAACACAATTTCTGCTTATACATTGGTAAGAAGAAACTGTGTTGCTTTTTTATTTTCACCAATCAGGCAATTGGTGGTTGCTCATTAAAGTTTCTTTTTGTTCCAGCATATAACTCATACGTTAAAAGGCGGCAATCTATTTTTGCATTGTAAAATTCTATTCTTCTGCTTGCCTTTAACCCAATCTTTTTTGCCAGTTCAAGGTTACCGGTAAAGATAAATGCGCGATATCCTGAACAGCGCTGTTTTAGAAAATCACCTATTCGTGCGTAGGTGGTTTCTAATTCCTGCACTTCGCCTAAACGTTCGCCATATTCAGGGTTTATAAACACTACACCAGGTTCTGAAGGAACTGGTGTATCGGCAAAATCGCATTTCTCAACATGCAATAAATGCGAAACACCGGCAACTTCGGCATTGGTTTTTAAAACATGAATGGCATCTTTACTAATGTCGGTAGCAATAATACTTCGTTTACTTTTATCGGTTACTACATCTTTTATTTCTGCCAACACTGTATCGTAGTAAGCCGGATCAAAACCCTTTACGTGCGAAAAAGCATAATGCTTTCTGAATAAACCCGGATAACGATTTGTTGCCATTAATGCAGCTTCAATAGCTAATGTGCCCGAGCCACACATCGGATTAACAAAAGGTTTTTCACCATCCCAACCACTAGCGTAAATAGTGGCTGCTGCTAATGCTTCTAACATGGGTGCCTTACCAGGAATTTTTCTATAGCCATGTTTCGCTAGTGTTTCACCACTGGTATCTATAAACAATTCGGCTTCATCATCTTTCCAATACACATGTATAACTACTCCATTTAATAACGGTCCGCTATTCGGTCGTCTGCCAAATACTTTTCGCATCTTATCAACAATCGCATCTTTTACTTTTACATTTAAAAACATGGTGTTGTTAATGCTGGGTGTATTGGCATTGCAGGTAACACTCAAATAATTTTCTACATCTATCAGATTTTCCCAGGAATAACTATAAACAAAATCGTACAATTGTTGCGGGGTTTGAACTCTTGCTTTTGCCAGGCTATATAAAATCTGGCTGGCACAACGCAACTTCAAATTTAAACCAATAGCAGTTTTACCATTTGCTTTTATAATTACTCCAGTTTGAAACACACTTTCTGGAGTAATGCCCAATTTTATAACTTCTGCTTCAAGATACGGAGCTAACCGTTTGTTGCAGGTAATAACGATATTCGATTCCTGATTAAATATATCCACAAACAAACTTACTAATAGTTGTGCATATTTGCTGATTATCCTAACCTTTGGTTACTTTTGATTATGAACAGGCAAGAACTTATCGCACAAATTAAAAGCAAACAATCCTATCTATGTGTAGGCCTCGATACCGACATTGATAAAATTCCTGCCCACCTTAAACGCGAAAAAGATCCGGTTTTTGAATTCAATAAAAGAATAATTGATGCCACCGAAAAATATGCTGTTGCTTATAAACCCAATCTGGCATTTTATGAAGCATTAGGAAGCAAAGGCTGGGAAAGCCTTGAAAAAACAATTGACTATCTACCAAAAAATATTTTTACTATTGCCGATGCCAAACGTGGTGATATTGGCAATACATCATCTCTGTATGCTAAAGCATTTTTCGAAACCTACAACTTCGATTCTGTAACCGTTGCGCCATACATGGGCGAAGATTCTGTAAAACCTTTTCTTCAGTTTAAAGATAAGTGGGCAATTGTGTTAGCGCATACATCAAATGCTGGCGCAACTAACTTTCAGTTGATTCAATCTAACAAAGATGGATCTTATGTATATGAAGAAGTAATTAAACAAACCCAACACTGGGGCAATGCCAACAACATGATGTACGTAGTTGGAGCCACCCAAGCTGATAAAATAGGAAGCATAAGAAAACTGGCACAAGATTATTTCTTTTTAGTTCCCGGAGTTGGTGCACAAGGCGGAGATTTAAAGCAAGTATCTCATCAAGGTTTTAATAAAGATGTAGGATTGTTGGTGAATGCATCTCGCTCTATCATTTACGCATCGCAAGATCATGCTTTCGAAAAAGCAGCAGAAAAGGAAGCTGCTAAAATCCAAACGGAAATGAAAATTTTATTACAAGAATTTAACTTATAAACTATGGAGGAAAAACTGCTGCACTACATTTGGCAAAATCAGTGCTTCACCACCTCCTCCCTCCTAACTTCTCAACAAGTATCGCTGTTAGTTCTATCGCCCGGTATGTACAATGCCCATGCAGGGCCGGATTTTGAACACGTAAAAATTATTCTGGATAACATCATCTGGCATGGTAACGTTGAAGTACATGTTTATGCATCGCAATGGCTGGAACACGAACACGAAAAAGATCTGGCTTACAACAATGTTATTTTACACGTAGTCTGGCAAGAAGATAAAATTATACTTAACCAACAAGGAGAGAAAATTCCAACACTAGAATTAAAAAATTATGTTGATGTAAGTTTACTCGAAAAGTATCAGCACCTTATGCAACAGAAAAAATTTGTGTTGTGCGAAAATTTAAGTGCCACTGTGCCTGTTGTGTATCAAACTTCTGCTATCGAGTCGGGCAGTATCCATAAGTTGAGCAGAAAAGCCAACGATATACATACTCTTTTGCAAAAAAATGCAGGCGATTGGGAACAAACAACTTTTCAGTATCTGGCTTTTGCACTTGGGCAACCCATCCACGCAGAGGCTTTGTTGCAACTTGCCTCTCGCGTGCCCATTACTACTCTAAAAAAATATGCGGATGATGCATTTCACCTAGAGGTGCTTCTCTTTGGTTTAGCCGGTTTTTTACAAGAAGAATCTGAGGATGCATACCAGCAACAATTAAAACACGAATTTCAATTCTTAAAAGGCAAGCATACTTTACAAAACCAAATCCTGCCCCACCACATCTGGAAGTTTTTACGCTTGCGCCCTGCTTCTTTCCCAACCATAAAAATTGCACAGCTCGCAGCCATACTTCATCAACAACCATCATTATTTTCTGTAATACTCGAAATAGATGAGTTAAAAGAATTACAACCTATATTTTGTCCTAGTTTATCTGCTTATTGGCAAAAGCATTATCGGTTTGGTGTACAAACTAACGCAAGCATAAAACCAGGCGATCAATCTTTTCAGCAAATAATGTTAAACGGAGTTATACCCTTGTTATTTGCATACGGAAATTATATAAAAGATGAAAACATAAGCGATAAAGCTTTGCATTGGTTGCAAAACATAAAACCAGAAATTAACCATATTACAAAAAAATGGAAACAAATTGGTTGGGTGGCAGAAAATGCATTCGATACGCAAGGATTACTTGAACTAAAAAAATATTGGTGCGATAAAAAAGCTTGCTTAGATTGCACCGTTGGTCATTACTTACTGAAATAAATGTATATCGTTTTAACTGTTTTAGCTTGTACAGCTTTAGGTTTTTACCTGAATCGCCTATACCTGACTGAAGCATTTAAGAAGTTTTTTCTATTAAGTTTTGTTCTTCATCTAATTAGTGGAATAGCCGTTTGGTTTTTGTACCACTATCATTATCAGAATGGAGATATTCTTTTTTATATCAAAGATTTAGAAAGTGTGTGGCTAAACTTTAACCAATCTCCAACCGAGTACATTCAATTTTTATTTGCTGATGATACCTCACTCCTTCAGCTTACGCATCAACAAGAGCGATCGTTATTTTTTATAAAGTGTATTTCTATCCTTCATTTTATCAGCAATGGAAATATAGTGTTGACACAACTCTTTTTAAGTATACTTTCTTTTATAGCGTGTTGGTTGTGTATCAAAAAACTTAATGCGTGTTTCCCCAAACACGAATTACCCTTCATCATCAGTTTTTCCTTTATCCCTTCTGTTTTATTTTGGGGTTCGGGCCTGGTAAAAGAAACAGTAACTTTAATTTTCATTTACATCATTATTATTTGTGCACTTCATCTTTGTTTTAGCAAAAGAAAAAAACAAGTGTTCGTATTCGTTTTACTGCTTTCGGGGTTTATGCTATTTAAGTTGAGATATTTTGTATTTGCTATTTTCTTTTCTTTTGTTTTGATGTTATTATTCTATCATTTTATCCGAAGAATATCAAACCAAAAAAAATGGATAGTTGTTGGTTTACCTACACTGTTGATTACTGGTATCGGTATTTCATTTTTACATCCTAATCTTCATTTTAATGCTATACAAGATGTTATCATCCATAATTATAAAAGTGTAGTGGCATTATCGCAACCAGGCGATTATATGGTTTTTCCTAAATTAGATGAGGACAATTGGCGCTTATTTCTGTATTTACCTTTTTCTTCCTTATTCGGCATATTGCGTCCTTTTATTTGGGAATCTACCAATGTCTTACAATTTTTATCTGCCTTTGAAAATACTGTTTTTCTTCTTCTTATTTTATACCAATTACGCAGGCTGCCAACTTTATGGAAAAACGCTAGCGTAAAGTATTGGTTTATCCTTTCCGTTGGGTATGCAGTAAGTATGTCGGCTGTGTTAGCGATTTCAACTCCTAATTACGGCAGTTTAAACAGATATAGAATTGTATTTATTCCTTTTATTGTTTTTTGGTTGTTGTATCAAAATCCGATTTTAAATAATTGGCAAAAGAAAATGGTTAAGACCGCCTAATAATTTAATTTTGCTTCGTAAATCTCTTATATGGAAAATCCGGTAATTATTTTTGGCGCAAATACAATTGGCAGAATTGCAAAAGACATATTCGAAAACAACGGCAACGTTGTGTACGGATTTTTAGATGATACTAAATCATTGCATAATACAGAGTTGGATGAAGTTGTAGTACTTGGCGCAACCGATGATGATGGTTTTTTAAAATTAATCGGCAAAAAATGCGAAGCCTTTGTTGCTACAGATGATATTAAATTAAAGAAACATGTAACCGACATGATTAATGAAGTGCGCCATATACAAACAGTAAATGCGATTCATAAAGATAGTTCAATCGGTTCGCATGTAGCGTTAGGGCATGGCAACCTTATTGATAGAGGAGCAAGATTAGCGCCCGGTGTAAAGTTAGGCAATCATTGTATCGTTCATGCCAATGCAGTTATAGGAGTTGGCACAACGTTAGGCGATTATGTTCAGGTTGGGCCAGGCTCGGTGCTTGGCGATGGCGTTACTGTAGAAAATGAAAGTTTTATTGGCGCCAGCGTTACCATTGTTGGCAATTTAACCATTAGCGAGAAAGCAAGAATAGGAGCCGGAAGTGTGGTGATTGCTCCGGTTAAAAAAGGTGAAACAGTTTTCGGAAATCCGGCACAAAAAGTAAACAATGCGTAACAAAAATTAACCTAAAGCTATTACCTTTAAGTAATGGGCAAAATATCTGAAACAGATTTAATCTTAAATAAAGATGGCAGTGTTTACCATTTAAATTTATTGCCGCATCAGATTGCAGATACCATTATTGCCGTTGGCGACCCAAACCGTGTTGATCAGGTAAGCCAACATTTCACCGAAATTGAATTTGAAATGAACAAGCGTGAGTTTATCACGCACACAGGCAAATTCAACAACAAGCGCATCACGGTTATTTCAACAGGAATAGGAACCGATAACATCGAAATATTTTTAACGGAGTTAGATGCCTTAGTTAATGTTGATTTAAAAACACGCGAACCAAAAACAAAAAAGAAAAAACTAAGAATTATACGTGTAGGTACAAGCGGGGCCATACAAGAAGATATACCCACCGGCACTTTTATTGCCAGCGATTACGCCATCGGTTTCGATAACCTTATGCAGTTTTATTCTTTGCCCCAAACCGATTATGAAAAAATGTTGGCGAACAACATTCAACAACATACACAACTAAGTTTTACACCTTATGTAGTTAAAGGGAGCGAATCGTTACTTAAAACTTTTTCATCTGCGCACGGATTTAAAATAGGAAACACCATCACAGCGCCAGGCTTTTATGCACCACAAGGCAGAACGGTACGCATCGAAACAAAATATCCGAAGTTGTTAGAAGAGCTAACGTACTTTCATCATGCCGAAAGTAATTTTTGGTTAACCAATTTCGAAATGGAAACTGCCGGCTATTATGCATTAGGCAGAATGCTACAACACGAGTGCATAAGCTTAAATGCCATTATCGCCAACAGAGTTAAAAATCAATTCGCGAAAAATGCGCATCAAGTAGTCGATGATTTAATTGTAAAAACCCTTAACCTTCTTTAAAATTAAGAAGCAATGCCGGCATCCATCTTTATAATATGTTTACCAGCCGCAAAAGGATTTTCGTTATAAAAGCCCGACAAAATTCTGTGTGCAATTTGTTCAACAATTAATTCATCATCCGATTTACCTTCTTTACCTCGCCAATACACCCTGGCCGGATGTTTACGCATATCTTCTACGTAAGATTTAGCTTGAAGGTATTGGTCTGTGGTAAACGTAATGGTAAAGCAGGTTTTAACTTTTTGAGTTTCCATACTATTTTTCTTTTGCAAATTAAATGCCATGTATTGCTTGCATTTTAAGATAATTTCAAGGCTTCCAAAAAATGAACGACCGCAAGCGGTCAAAGATGTTCGTAAGTGGAAAAAAACTTCCTGTCAATAGCCTACATAATTTGTATTTTTGCAAGAATGAAGCAATACAATCAGGTAACACTAAGCAATGGCATTCGTGTTGTGCATCAGCAACTCAACCACACCAACATCGTGCATTGTGGTATTTTTTTAGGAATAGGAAGCAGAGACGAAACTTTTCAAAACCAGGGGATTGCCCATTTTTGGGAACACATGGCCTTTAAAGGAACACAGAAGAGAACATCTTTAGATATATTAACTGCGCTCGATGCAGTAGGTGGAGAATTGAATGCATATACCGATAAAGAAAAAATCGTTTTCTTCTCATCGGTTCGTTTGCCCTATTTTAAACGAGCAGTGGATTTGTTATCCGACATTGCCTTTCATTCTGAACTTCCGGCAAAAGAATTAAACAAAGAAAAAAGTGTAATTCTGGAAGAGATGTCGATGTACGAAGATAATCCGGAAGATTCTTTACAAGATGAATTCGAAAAAATTATTTTTGGTTCGCATCCTATGGGAATGAATATTTTAGGAAGAAGAGAAACCGTAAGTCAGTTTCAGCGAAAAGATTTCTTCCAGTTTTTTGAAAGTAATTTACAAGCTGATAAAGTTGTTTTCAGTTGTGTTGGCAATATATCATTCGCAGAAGTAGAAAAAATTTGCAAACAATTTTTAGGCAAAGTAAAGTTTAAGAATAAGGTAACTTCTAAGCGCATACAACCTGCAACGTTTATAGCGCAGCAAGCTTTACAAAAACCCATTAAGCAATCGAAAGTTGCTTTAGGCGGAGAGGCATTTTCTTTGCAAAATCAAGAAAGAGTGCCCTTCTTTATGCTAACTAATTTATTAGGCGGGCCGGGCATGAACTCCCGACTTAACCTAAGCATTCGCGAAAAACACGGATATGTATATGCTATCGATGCCCATTTTATTCCGTATTCCGATTGTGGTATGTTCGCCATCTTTTTTGGAACAGAACCAAAACAAGTAAAAAAGTGCATGAACCTGGTGCATCAGGAATTAGATAAACTGATGGATAAACCGATGCTTCGTTCGGAGCTAACTTCCTTAAAAGAACAAATTAAAGGACAAATGGCCTTATCGGAAGAGAATAATTTAAATGTAATGATGATGATGGGCAGAAGCCTTTTAGATTATAACCGTGTGCCCTCGCTCGCAACCGTATTTAAGAAGATCGATGCCGTTACACCCAAACAATTACAACAGGTAGCACAGCAAATTTTTCTACCAGAAAAAATTTCTACTTTAATCATGCATCCGTAGTATGGATACGTTTATCACCCATCCTGCCATTCAGCACTATGCTGAAACATACACCAGTGAACCGAACGCGTTGTTGCAACAAATAGAACGCGATACACATGCTAACGTTTTATTACCACGCATGCTATCGGGTAAATTGCAAGGCCGATGGTTAGCTGCCGTAAGTTGCATGATGCAACCCAAACGCATTTTAGAAATCGGAACTTTTACCGGATATGCCACTTTGTGTTTAGCAGAAGGGTTACCCCCTGATGGGGTGATTACAACAATCGATATCAATGAAGAATTAGAAAACCGTGTGCGTAAACATTTCAGTCAATCTGCATTACATTCTAAAATTGATTATCGCATTGGCGATGCCAAACAAATCATCCCTACTTTACACAACACATTCGATTTGGTTTTTATCGATGCCGATAAAAAGAATAATAGCACTTACTTTGATTTAGTAATTGATAAAGTAAGAAGCGGTGGATGGATTTTAGTTGACAACGTATTATGGAGTGGAAAGGTAGTGCAAAACCAAACGGATAAAGATACAGCAGCCATTACAGCATTTAACGAAAGGATGAAAGAAGATAAAAGAGTTAACACCTTACTTTTACCTGTACGAGATGGCCTTTTGATGATTCAAAAAAAGTAAATTTACAACATGCTGAAACGAGCTTTTATTTTTGGCCTTTCCATTCTGTGTTCACCCCTTTTCGCACAACCTTTAGCTGTTCCGGAAGTTCCGCATAAAATGAATTTTGCCGGCATTACCCTTACTATTCGGGATGATGCACGAAGAGAAATTCAAAAAGATGTGGATGCGCTGATGCAATCTCCCAGGCATTTTCAAATTAAAGTAGAACGCGCTAAAGCCTATTTTCCCATCATCGAAAAAATATTTGCCGAAGAAAATCTGCCCAACGATTTTAAATACCTGGTACTTCAAGAAAGCGCTCTCATAGGAGATGCAGTATCCGTTTCTAACGCAGTTGGGTTTTGGCAATTCAAAGATTTTACGGCCCGCGAAGTAGGTTTACGCGTAGACGATGTGGTAGATGAAAGAATGAATATTGCATCGGCCACACGCGGAGCGGCACGGTATATTAAGAAAAACAATTATCAGTTTAACAATTGGATATACGCCCTACAAGCATACCAAATGGGTGCAGGCGGTGTATCGCGTGCTGTGCGCGATGTAGAAAGTGGCGTACGGCACATGACAATTACCTCGCAAACGTATTGGTATGTAAAAAAATTTCTTGCCCATAAAATAGCTTTCGAAGGCGCACTTGAAACGAATTCAAATACTTCCTTGCAAATTACCTGGGTAAGCAACAACACCATTCAATCTATACAAGAACAAACCGGTTTAGAAGAAACCAAACTACGAGCACTTAATTTATGGATCCGCAAAAATGTTATTCCCGATGATAAACAATATGCTTTGATCTTACCTAAAAACGATGGCAGTACCCTTGCGCAACCCGAAAAACTGATAAGCACAACCACCAAACCTTCTACAAAATCAAAAACGAAAGAATCGGCAAAACAATATCTGCATGGCATACCGGTAGTATATGCACAAGGAGGCGAAAGCATTAGCGCATTGGCTCAAAAAAGTGGACTTTCTTTACCAGCTTTTATGCGCTATAACGATTTACACGGAAACGAAAAAATACAAACCAATGTGCCCTATTATTTAAAAGCAAAACATAAAAAAAGCAAAAAGATAAACACCCAGCTAAAAGAAGGGCAAACCCTCTGGCAAATTAGCCAACAAGAAGGCATCCGGCTTACATCCTTAAAAAAGTTTAATCGAAACAAAATCGAAACTCTGCAACCGGGAGAAACCATTTGGTTAACTACCCGAAAAAATAAAAACGAAAACCAATCAGAATTAACAACACTGCAAGAACCCACACTCGATAACGCCACATTTAATTGGGAAATAGTTTTATCAACCGATAGCGCATCGATACTACCTGTTCAAACAAAAGAAAAGCTGGCAACAACCGAGCAAAAAGAAAACACCGATAGCGATAAACAAACTAAAATCTTACCAACCCTGCGGCAAATTCCTGCGGATGGGCTACACGAAGTAAGACCTGGCGAAACTCTTTCAGCCATCAGCAGGTTATTTGGAATTGATGTTGAAAAGTTACAACTCCTAAACAATCTGGTAGGTACAACCATACAACCCGGACAAAAACTAAAGTTAACCGAACAAACCAGCCAGGCCGCTACCGTAAAAAATGTACTCTGGCACGAAGTAAAACCCGGCCAAACACTTTACGCCATTGCACGTCAATACGGAGTAACCATCAAAGAAATTTGTGATTGGAATGATAAAAAAGATTTCGATGTAAAACCTGGCGACAAAATTAAAATAGAGGTAAACAAAAAAGAGATCGATAATACAAATCGCTAAATTTCCGATTAACGCGAAAAAAGTAAGGTTGAATTAACTTAAATTAGGTATTTTTGTAACTGAATAAAATCGAAATTAGAAAAGACAAGCGGAAGAGTTAATGCAAACAGCAACAAAAGCAATAGATTTAGTAATGCTGGTGGATGATAACGACACCGATAACTTCATCAGCAAAAGAATTATAGAAATTACCAAATTCGCTAACCGTGTAGAGGTTAAAAGTTCGGGTAAGTCTGCATTAGATTATTTACGTGAAAATCAAACGATTGCGGAAAATCTTCCCAGTTTAATTTTTCTTGATATCAACATGCCCATCGTAGACGGTTTTGTTTTCTTATATGAATTCGAAAAATTCAACGAATTGGTAAGAAATAAATGCAAGGTTATCATCCTTTCTAGCTCAGATAACAAGCGCGATATTGATAAAATCGTAAACAATAACCACGTTATCAAATTCATCACCAAGCCCTTAACCGAAGTGGCCTTAGATGAAATACGATTGAACAACATCTGATTTTTGGGGATTCTTCCCTTTTTTTCCTTACTTCAATAAAAATTTACCTTATGACAACCTCCAACCGTTTGGCCGTGGTGCTAGGCCTTTGCCTTGTTTTATCCATTCAACTTCAAGCACAAGTAGTAAAAGTAGATTCAACATCCAATTGGAAAAAGAAATTCAACTTTGCCTTTAACTTTAACCAGGCCGCGTTTTCATCTAACTGGAAAGCCGGTGGAGTAAACTCGATCGGTTTAAATACTTTATTGAATTACAAAGCATCGTATAAAAAAGATAAGATCTCGTGGGATAACGAATTTGATTTGATCTACGGATATGTGAACAACGATGGACAAGGTTTTAGAAAAACGCTGGATCGCATTTTTATCGATTCAAAATTTGGTTATCAGATCAGCAACAAAGTCAATTTGTTTTCATCCTTAAACTTCATTTCCCAATTTACCGAAGGTTTTAAGTACGAAAAAGATGCAGCAGGTGTAGAACAAAGCGCGCTGATAAGCGATTTGTTTGCTCCGGCCTTTATAACTTCTGCCTGGGGTATAGAATATAAACCCGTAAGTTATTTTAACATGCGTGTTTCTCCCTTTGCGCCTCGTATAACCATTGTAAACGACCCCACCCGATTTACCAAAACAGTTGGTCCAACTCCTTATGGTGTAGACTCTACCAGCACCACACGTTTCGAATGGTTGGCCTTTCAATTAACAGCCGATTTCAATAAAGAAATTGCCAAAAACATGACCTTGAAAATGCGCTACTTACTTTTTGCCAACTACGAAACTCTTGAAGCAAAAACAATCGACCATCGTTTTGATATAATGCTTACCGCTAAAGTAAATAAATTTATCAATGTTAACGTTGGTGGTATACTCTTATACGATTTCGATCAGGACAGTGGCGTACAGTATAGCCAGCTTTTTAATTTAGGTTTTGCCTATACCTTCCAGAACTATCAAGAGAAAAAATAAACATATAACTCTCTTCCATCCCATGAGTAAACAAGGTTTTGTAGAAAAAATCAATCAGTCGTACACCCTAAAAGGTGCTTCCATTCATTTAGGAAGTGGCGTAATACAGGGCGAAATTATAGCAGATGCAAAAGTTCATCTTCCTTTAAAGATGATGAACCGCCATGGATTAGTTACCGGAGCAACCGGCTCGGGCAAAACAAGAACCTTACAAGTTTTGGCCGAACAACTTTCTAATGCAGGTGTGCCTGTTTTTATACCCGATATGAAAGGCGATTTATCGGGCATGGCGAAAGAAGGAGAAAGCAACGAAAAAATAAACGAAAGAGTAAACGCATTAGGAGTTTCCTTTCAACCTACTGCATTTCCTATCGAATTTTATTCGTTAAGTGGTAAAAATGGTGCACAAATGCGCGCCACCATTACAGAGTTTGGCCCGGTATTGCTCAGTAAAATTTTAGAATTGAATGATACACAAGCCGGGGTACTGAATATTATTTTTAAATATGCTGACGATAAAAATCTGCCGATGGTAGATTTTAACGATGTAAAGAAAGTTCTCAACTATTTAAGCGAAGGTGCAGGCGCAGCAGAAATTAAAGCCGATTACGGTAAGATTTCGTCTGCCACGGCAAGCACCATTTTACGGAAAATTGTTTCGCTAGAACAACAAGGCATCGACCAATTATTTGGCGAAACCTCTTTTGATATACAAGATTTATTCGAAAAAGTAGATGGTAAGGGTGTTATCTCTATGCTTAACGTTTCGGATATACAAACACAACCTGCTATTTTTTCTACTTTCATGCTTTCGTTGTTGGCCGAACTTTACCAGCAATTGCCAGAAGCAGGAGATTTAGAAAAACCAAAATTGGTTTTCTTTTTAGACGAAGCGCATTTACTTTTTAAAGATGCACCAAAAGCTTTTTTAGACCAGATAGATCAGATCATCCGATTAATTCGCTCGAAAGGAGTTGGCATTTTCTTTTGTTCACAACTTACCCAGGATATTCCGGCCAACGTGCTTTCTCAATTAGGAAATCGGGTACACCACGTAATCCGGGCTTTTACACCTAACGACACCAAAGCCTTGCGCGAAACGATTAAAACTTTTCCAAAATCAGATTTTTATGATATGGAACAACAGTTTACGCAATTAGGCATAGGGCAAGCTTTTATTACCGTATTAAATGAAAAAGGAATACCTACCGAAACAGTGGTAACGCATTTAGTGCCTCCAACATCGTATATGGGACCGTTGGAAGAATCGCACTACCAACAAATACTTACGCAAAGCGATTTCTATAAAAAATATAAAGAAAAAACCGACCCGCAAAGTGCTTTCGAAATACTGAACGAAAGAATGGCCGCAACAGAAACGAAAGAAACAGCGCAGAACACTGAAGCAAACCAACCTAAAACAAGCACGCGTAAAGAGAAATCAACTTTTGAGGAAGTGATGGCCTCGCCTGTTGTTAAACAAGTAGGAAAAGAATTAGTACGCGGTGTTTTTGGTATGTTGTTCGGTACGAGTACAAGACGAAGCTCCAGAAAATCATTATTTTAAATAAAGCTTATGGGATTTTTCGACTTCTTAAAAAAAATGTGGACAGCAAAACCACAATCTACAACAGGAACTTACGCGGGCAGAGATAGCGGATCTGGCAACACAGACTTTTCATCGTCCTATGGAAATTCAGCTGATAACAACTCAGAAACAGAAAATTTCAAAGGGCAAGGAGGAGAATTTGATGGAGGTGGATCGTCTGATAGTTGGGACAACTCTTTCGATAGCCTTGATAGTGGCGATAGCGGTGATAGCGGTGGAGATGGTGGTGGAGATGGTGGCGACTAGATAAAATGCAACCATTTTAAAACGAATTCGTTTGGCTTTCTATAAAAATACTCCCAAACGATGAGGCTCCTATCTACTTCTTTCCTTTTTACTTCTTGCTGTTTGTTTCTTGCTTCATGCCAGGAAAATGAGAATGATCCAGAAATTACAGTTCCGAAAAATATTAAATCGGCAGTAGACTTAGATTTTGCTGTGCGCCTTGGTGACCCCTACCCTATTGCTTTAGACCTAAACGAAGATAACCTGGTTGATTTTAGTTTATTTATGGAATTAACGGCCAACAGCAGTGGCGATCATTTATACGTTGGCATTAACCCTATTGGAGCTAATCAAATTATTTCTTCGCCAGAAGATGATGCTCATTTTTTAAACATGGGTTTTGTTCAAAGTTTTGAAACCAACAAAAAAATACATGCACAAACTACCACTGGTTTGGAATGGACTGTTAATTTTTCTTCTTTAGTTATTCGGCACACCAGTAACAATCAGCCGGATTGGCACGAAGGCAACTGGAAAAACAACCAACTAAACTATGCCCCCATTCGACTATATAAAGATAACGCTTACCTATATGGTTGGATAGGTATCAAATTTGATACAGAAACAGAAACATTGTATGTTTCTTCGTTCGCCTATAATCAAACTCCAGATCAGGAAATTCTGGCAGGAGAAAGATAACTTACTTTATATTGAACGTACTTTTTATAGTTGATACAATGGTTGTGGCTAACACTGCACCTGTTGTTGCTAAGAAAATATCTTTTTGTGCATCCCAAATATCGCCTTGGGTACCTAAGTAGGCTGCACCTTGAGCGGGAAAAAATACATCGGCTACACCCCACTCTATTAATTCATAAAAACCCGAAACGGATAATGTAATTTCTATGGGCAACAACCAAGCAACCCAAACCGGAAATTTTAGCCAGCTTAAAAACATTTCGCGCATAGGATACGCTAATAAAAATCCGAAACTAAAATGTACGATTCTGTCGTAATGGTTACGCTCCCAACCGAATGCATCTTTTAACCAATATCCCAATGGATTTTCTGCATAGGTGTACATAGAACCGTAAATGTGTAAACACAAATACACACAGATGAGTAAATAACTTAAATCGCTAAACTGATGTTTTCTACATGTATAAAGTAGAAAACCAATAAATAAAAAAACGAGTGCATTTTCTAAAAACCAATTGCTGTAATCCGGAGTTCCTATAAGCGTGTAGGCCCAAAGTGCAGTAAACAAAAGGATAAAGGAAATCAACCACACATTCTTTTTTAGTGGTGTGCGGTGGTGGTCTATGGCTAAGGTAAAAGTGCGCATGGTAACATGGGTTTATAAATTAATGTTACACCAATATTTTTGTTAAATCAACTACCTGAAAAGATTTAATAATCCGGATCGAGGCCCAGTTTATCTTTTAATTCGGCAATGGCGGGATTTTTATCAATCAGAAAAGCGAGTTTATCTTTATTGGTATACACCATTTTTTTTTCATCGGGTAAACGTAACTCGCCAATAACGTTTATGCTATAATTTTGTAAACTCTCTCGTAAATGCGTAATTAAATCTGTACGAAACTCATTAAGCATGGTTTCTTGTACAGGATTGGCCAAGGGTACGATTATCTGATTTCCATTTTTTTCGAATGGTTGGCTTAATAAAAAATAATCGATTTGTTGTTGTTTTCTTTTTTCGGCAAATATTTGCCAGGCGTTTTGCAATTGTTCTTCTGTGTATGGCTTATCTACTTTTACTTCTTGTGTTTGCTGCGTTTGTGTTTCGTGTTTGCTCTCAACTTTTAGTAAGTCGTTTAGTTTAGGTGTTTTAGGCGCTGTTTTAAAACGTGTTTTTTCTGCGAAGTCGGGCTTTACGAGTTGGTGGTTGCTGGTTGTTGGTTGTTGGTTGATCGTTGGTGGTTGATCGATAGGAGTTGTTGGTTGTTCGTTGTTGGTTGCTGGGCTATCGTTATTCGATGTGCGTTGTTCGTTATTCGCTGAATGATTATCAGAATCGGTTTGAATTGTAGTATTAGAAATTGATGACTTGGTTGTTAAGCCATCACTTTTTTTTTTAGCTCTTCGGATGTAAGGCTTTCGATAGGCAGAATGTGGCTTATGTGTGCCATTTTCATTAATGCCAACTCAACTGTTAAACGTTGGTTTTTGCTTGCTTTGTATTGCAAATCGGCAGCATTGGCTAAGTTTAAACAGGTTAGTAATAACGCTGGGCTACATGCTTTTGCCTGAAGGGCGTAATTTTTCTTTACACTGTCTGGCACTTCCATTAACTGCACGGTGCGTTCATCTAACGAAACTAATAAATTGCGCAAGTGTTCGGCTAAACCTACAATGAAGTTATGCCCATCAAATCCTTTTTTTAATACTTCATCGAAAAGCAATAAAGGTTGGGTGTGGTTTTGGCTTAATAATGCATCGATTATCTGGAAATAATAATCGTAGTCGAGTATGTGTAAATTATTGAGAACACTTTTGAATGTAACACCTTTGCCTGCGCTATAGGTTACCATTAAATCGAAAATGGATAAGGCATCGCGAAGGGCACCGTCTGCTTTTTGTGAGATAAGGTGTAAGGCTTCGTCTTCTACAGGAATACTTTCTACTTTGGCAATCTTTTTTAAATGATTGGCGATATCGCTGATTTGAATTCGGTTGAAATCGAAAATCTGGCAGCGCGATAGAATGGTTGGAATTACTTTGTGTTTTTCGGTAGTGGCCAAAATAAATATGGCGTACGAAGGTGGTTCTTCCAATGTTTTTAAGAAAGCATTGAAGGCCGCATTGGATAACATGTGCACCTCGTCTATAATATAAACTTTGTATTTTCCGAATTGAGGTGGATAGCGCACCTGGTCGATAAGGTTGCGGATGTCTTCTACTGAGTTGTTGGAGGCGGCATCGAGTTCGAAGATGTTGAGAGCGTTTTGTTCGGCTTTTTCTTCGAAGCCATTGATTAAGCGGGCCACTATGCGCGCGCAAGTTGTTTTACCCACACCGCGCGGGCCACAAAATAAAAGTGCCTGAGCGAGTTTATTGTTATCGATGGCATTTTTAAGTGTGGTGGTAATATGCTCCTGGCCAACGACTTCATCGAAGCCGGAGGGGCGATATTTACGTGCCGATACTACGAAACCGTTCATGCTGGCGCAAGATAGTTTTCAATACAGAAATTACCTAGATGAAAATGTAGGAATTGGCGATAAACTAACATGATTTGCAAAACAAATCGGCCAGGGATGCGGAGGGCACCGACCGCAGGGAGGTGGTCTAGCCTAGCCGTACGGCTAGGCTAGACGGAACCCCGCAGCAGCCCGGTGCCAACACTTGCGTAGCTTGTGTTGGCAGGCCGCCCGAAAACAAAAATGGTTAACCTTATAAACATCTCATTTTTGATTTTGTGTGTTAGTTTGGTAAGGTTTGAAACTGTTGGGTGTATTGCTGATATTTTTTTAGATCGACTGTGGCGTTGAACCAAATGTCGTTGGTGAGTGTGGCCACGCGGACATCGATGAGTTGCTGTATTTGATGGCGATAATGTTGGTAGTTAGCATAGTGTGTGCCTGATACATGGTTTAATGTATTTTGAAAAAATGTAACAGGATTAAACCAATAGGTAGAAGATATGATGCTGTTTTTTGATTCGTTTTCGTTATTTATTTCTTCGATGATTTGTTTGAGTTGATGGTTGACTAACGCGCTGGCAGAAAAATTTCGGGCTAAGATTCTGCTGATGCTATCTTTTGCCATAGGTGAATTTTCTATTTGTGGATAGAGCGTGAATAGTTGTTTATCGATTACGGAGTCGGCTTGTGCAAAAATTTTCTCGCGGCCATCGCGTTGGGCATCGATAAAAGTAAGCATGAGGTTTACCGGTTTATTAATGCTGATATTTTGCAACACGATAGACGGAATGATAAAGGCAAACAATAACCATAGCCCGATCATTTGTAACGTGTTGCTTACAAGCGTTGTGCCATACCGAATGATGATGGTGTAGAGGATAAGCCAACCTGTACTGTATAAGAAACAAATTAGTAAGGTTTGAAAAACTTTTTCGGGTGCAAACAAAATTGCTTTTGTTAACGTGGCGCCATATACTATAAGTAGCGTGAGTGTTAGTAAAAGTATAAGTAAGTAAAATACGATGCGTGCTATCAACCACGCCTGTATGTTTGCGCCCCATTGTACTTGCACGAGGTGTAAAAAACCTTGTTCGCTTTCTGTGCTTTTAATGTTGTACACAAAAAGTAATAATAAGATGGGTGTAAGATAGAGTATAACGAAAGAGAAATCGAGTGTGCCCACTTGTAAGCGTTCGGGGTTAGCGATTTCTTCGGCCATATCGGCATCGTAGGGGCTGGCCCAAACTGATATTTGTTTATAGAAACCAAATTGTTCGGCTTGCCCGATACTATAGACCATCGTTGTTTCGGGTTGTTTTATGTGGTAGGTTGGAAGATTCCAAATAGCCCAAAAAGGTGTGGTGTTATCTACCCAAGGGCGATCGGGCGGACTTTTAATTCCTTTTTGGTAATAGTCTATATTTTTTTCGTATTGTTCTTTTACTTTTTTGTAGATGGCTTCGATTTCTTTTTGTTGTTTATTAAAAAGTGAAGCACCGTTGTGTAAACCATAAATAGCTGCTGCTACAAACAATACCCACGCTATTACTTTAAAAGGATTGCGAACAAAGTGTTTCCACTCGAAAAATAAAACTGATAGGTATTTCATAACACTGTTAGTTTATGCGTACCGAATAGTAAGAGAATAAAAACAAGTGTAAACCAAAAAAGTAGCCAGGCTATATCGGTGAGATAAAGCGTTAAAGAAGTTTGTATCGGGCTTTCTTGATACTCGAAATCGGGAACTGATTTAAAGAAAGCGTTATCGGCTTTCCAATCCCAATCGCCAGATTTAGAACCACCAAAGGCATGTTTGTCGTTAAGCATTTTAATAAACATTCTGCGGTATGTTTCTACCTGAAGCAAATAGTGTTGATGATGATAATTATCGCTGCCGGCAAAACCCATGCTTGCATTTTGCAGAGAAATAAATGGATTGATGATTCCGCCTAGTTGATAACTCTGTTTTTGTTGTGCCAAGGTGTTGCGTAATTCGCCAAAGTGTTTGTCCCAAACGATGTTGCCATATTCTTCATCGGCTTGCATGAGCAAACCATCTATGTTGATGGGTAATTTTTCTACACTATCTACACCATATTTGGCTAGTACTTCTTTTCTAAATTCTTTTTCGCGTTCTTCGGATGGGTTGTGCCCGTCTATACCTTTGGAGCGATCTTCTTTCATGGCTTGTTTAAAAACATTGCGGCTTGGTAGTGGATGCCACGCAGATACAGCGCTTTGTAAAATGTTAGGCATAAAAATAGACCACACTACCCAAAGTGTTAGCATACAGGTAAGTGCTACTGCGGCCTGTTGTATGCGCAGTGATAAAAATAGGGTGAGGCCACACAAAATAAAATAATATACGCTATATGAAAATAGTAATAAAAATGTGCGTAGCCACACATCGGTATGCATGGTTGCTGCATGGAATATAAGGTATACTAAAATGGTAAGAAGTAAAAGAGAAAAACCATAGAGCCAGATGGCTATTGTTTTGCCTACAACCAACGTGCGCAAGCGGCTACCCTGAAAAATTAACATCTTTAATCGACCGCTCTGTTTTTCGGAATTGATAGCGTGGTAAGATAAAAAGATGAGTAATAACGGTACGATATACTGTAAGAGCAAAGCGCCTTTAAGTTTTCCGAACTTGCTTACGCTTTGCATTTGTGAGGCTTCGGAGTGCACCATTTCGTTTTGTACGTGACCTTCTACACGCAGCACATTGCCGGTGATGGCATTAACGCCATCGTCTAATCCGCTCAGTACTTGTGTTGGTTTAAACACGTAAGTTCCGTAATGTGCTGCCCCGTGCGGATTCATTTCTTTGATGGATTCCCACTCTGCGCGAACATATTGTTTGGCTTCAGCATAGTTTTTCTCGTGTACCTTATTTTGTTTGTACCCTAACCAGGCAGCAGCCAATAAGATGATGATAAAAGAAAAACTAATTACCAACAGACTTTTAGTTCTGCTGAGATAGCGCCATTCGTTTGTAATAATTTGCCACATATACTTTAGTTTTTCATGTAGGCTAGGTAAACTTGTTCTAGTTCGTTTGCGCTAACATCTTTACTGCGAAGCTCTTTTACCAGATTACCCGATTTTAAAATGCCTATGCGGTGGCAAACTTCTTTCACTCGAAAAATATCGTGCGATGCCATGATGATGGAAGCACCTTCGCCAGAAAGTTTTTTGAGTAAATCAGAAAGCTCGTTGCTTGCGAGCGGATCGAGACCACTGGCGGGCTCATCTAACAAAAAAACTTTTGCTTTTTTTGCATACGCAATGGCTATGCCCACCTTTTGCCGCATACCTTTTGAGTACGTACCAACTCTTTTATGCCATGCATTTTCTTGCAAACCACATTGTAATAAAAAATCTGTAAGCTGATTTTTTGTATAGGCAATGTTAGCGAGGCTACAGAAGTAATCGAGATTTTCTAAACCAGATAAGTAAGGATATAAATTTACATTTTCAGGGATGTATCCGATTTGTTTGCGCACTTCTTGCGTTTGTCGTTGAGGATCTAAACCGTTTATGCTGATGTTGCCGGCATCTGGCGTTAGAAAACCCAATACCATATTAAGTGTTGTAGATTTTCCTGCTCCGTTTGCTCCCAATAATCCAACAATCTCGCCTTCGTTTACGGTTAGTGTTAAGTTGTTTACAACTTTTTGTCCTTTAAAGGATTTACTTACCTGACTTATTTCAATCATATCCTTGCTTATTTGTTGGCAACATACAGCAAGAAACTTATAAATGCAACATAGTTGCATTTATAATTCAATGTTTTATTTTAAACCATACGTTTAACCTTCATGGAAAGCCATTATTTTTCTTAAACGTTTAAAACATTTTGTTAAGCAATTCTTTATCGTTTCATAGCAGTATGCTGGATGAAGCATTTTTATTAGGATATACTTTTAAGTAAAGGCAAATTTTTTATGGGCACGATCGTTGGCTAGTTTAAGTACACAACTAAAAAAAGTAAAAGTAAAAACTATCGCGCTATTACCATTATTCGGGTAGATGGAGTAGTGAAAGTGAAAAGTTACACATCAATTTCGTCCAGTACAAAATGTATACGACACAAACCTATACACGGTAAATCTGCTTTATTAAAAACTGAAGTAAGAATTGTGCTTGATTAGTATCACCAATGTTTATCAGCTAAAAGCTTTGATTGCTTAGGTATGAAAATTTTCCGAGTACCAACTACGCAACGCGATTTTTACTTTTTACAAATAGAGTAAGTTTCTCTTTCTATTCCATCAGCAACTGGTAAAATTAAATTGAACCGTTTTCGCCATTAGATATTGAAATTGCAACTGTGTGCTATTCAAATCATTCATATAGTTTTAGGTTGAGTACAGACAATTCAAAATATTTTTTTGTTACCATCGGTTATACTTTTGTTAGTTATTTTAATAGTAAGATCAATACCCTTAATGCAAGTATTCGGTATGTGCCCGACCCACATGCATCAAGTACCAAAGTTTAAGCAAAAACAAAATAAGAAAGTTAAACATCAACCTAGAATTTATCTCCCCCTATTTCTTACCTGCTGAAATGTGATTGGCGCAAAACTCTTGTTTGCAAATAGACAAGCTTTATGTACTATACCTTTGTAAACAACAGCTACATGGTTAACCTGCGTGTGTAATTGGAGTTTGATCTTTTATCAGTATACTTTAGTAAATGTAATACCGATTACTTTGATAAGCGTAATTTGGTAACACAAAATATTTTGCGCGTTATATCGAATGAAGGTGTGTTAAAGGCTCTTATTTCAAAATTTTTAATCTAGTACTTAAGTATTGAAATTTTAAAAACAAAATGTTAATCGGATTAAAAACGGTTTACAACTTCTTCTAAAAAGAAGAAAATAATTTTATATACCCATAAGAGGTACGGTTTTTCTTTATATTAATCTTACTGTATTCCGAATTAGTGCTTCGATAATAAATTTGTTACAGGTATTGATTTACTAGCCAAATTGAAGTAACACTAGTTTAAAAAATAATAAGTGTTTATTTAATTCACTATTAACTTTGCTGTGTGTACAACTTTAGTTTGTGTACTGATTTTTAGAACATACAAACCCGAACTTAGCGCATTTTTGTTGAAGGTTAATAAATTTTTGCCTGCTTTTAAATCTCCATTGAATAATGTTTTTACCGGATTACCCGCTACATCGGTTAGTGTAATACTAACCTTTTCTTTGTTTGATAAGGTAAAATCTACCGAGTAAAAATCTACCACCGGGTTAGGATAAACCACTGCGCTGTTGGCTTCGAATTCTTGTTCTGCATTAAGGGGTGTATCGCTAAGTTGGGCTATCCACGTTTCGAAACATTTATAATTTACAGAGAATAAAGTTTGTGTGGACCCATAACACCCGCTTAGCCACACTTCTGGAATTGCGTTATTTTTTCTGTATGCAATTCCGCTATAATCGCCCCATCGCACAAAACCTTCAAAGGCAAAAGCATCTACAAAATTATTTCCTTTTTTTATTAGTACATCGTCCGACCAGTTTCCGTTTTCGTCACATATAACAACTCTTGTTTCCGGAAAAATGGTAGCACTGCTGGATAAAAAACATACCGCTACTGTAGGATCGTTTTCGTTTATTGCGTACGAAGCAATAGAAGGAAAAGCAAAATCAAATCCTGTTTGTCCGAATGAAAAAGATGTATTTACTAACGTTGTTACGTTTAATCGGTTATAATTTATGCCGGTGAAATTGGTAGAAGAGAAATCGGACTGAAATACATAATGTACAACACCGTTAAGATAAAATGCATTTAAAATTCTGCAATCTCCGGTAATCAATTGTACATCGGTACCAGCTTGCTGGGCAAAACCACCAGGACCATAATCGAATTTATTAATTTCATCGGCCAGTAATTGTGGGTTTGCATTTATCTCGTTGGTTATTTCTAATAACGTAACTTCGTTGCCTCTGCCTGGCGTTTGCGTTACAAAGAATAAACCCGGTCCGTAGTTTCCATCCTGGCCGTATGATGCAGGAATAATGGTTGATACTGTACCCGGAATATCAGACCACGTGATCCACTCTAACGTTTGCCCCAGATAGCCTTTGTTTTTTGATATCTAAAAAATAATGGCTTCGTTAAACCCGGTGAAATCGTTGAACAAATTTCCGGTGATAAATATTTCGTTATTCGAAATACCTAATTTGGGATAATCCAACCAACAATTATTGTTAAACGGATTACCTGATAATTCATACGTGTACCAACCTTCTACCGGATTATTTGATTTAGAAAAAGCGACAAGTACTTTAGATTTCACAGACGAAAATCCGTGTATGGCAATAAACACAAAACGATCGGCCTCAGAATCGTACATCACAATTGGGTCGTATATAATTTCTGTTAAAGCAGGGTTTTTAAAAATATCCCAGAACGAACCAAACCATAACAAACTACCTGTAGTGTTATACACAATAACATTTGCATTAACAGCCGATACAATTAAGCCACCGTTAGAAATGGCTAAAGAATTATCGGGAGGTGCACCCCCATTAAATAAATTTCCTTCGAAACTTTTTGTAACAACAGGCACTTTGTTACTCTTAGTAGTTCGTGCATCAATTTTAGAAGATGAAGAAGAAACACTTCTATTTTTCGTTTTACTTTTTTTTAACTCGATTACATCAGAAGAAAGTTTTAATGCACCACCCATTCGGTTAATAGATAACATAAAAGAATTTTCGGAGGTAGGTATAGATAAACCCGTACACGTGCTCGTTTTTACTTCAGAAACTTTAGCCGTGCTTATCTGATTCTTATTGTTTGTTCTACTATTTGTTTTTAAATGCTGTGCATGCGCATACGAATGCAAAAATAAAATACACACCGCAATAAGAATTTGCCTATGAAAACATGTGAACTTAGTTTTTTTTGAAAAGATCATAACGATGTGGTATTCGTATTATTAAACATATAAAAATCGTATTTAAAACAATAACAGAAGGCAAAAAGTTATTGACAGAAGGCATAAACACTTGCGCAAAAGGCATTTTACTTTTACTTGTTTACTAGTAAAATTTACTCTTGAAGGGAAGCCCATTTACAAATGTATATAACACACCTACCCTATACCTAATTTTAAAATCCTACCTATTACCTTCTCTCAAATATTATCTATTTTAAATTCCACTTCTAAATTTATCTTTCCGAAACTTTCTGCTTACACTTATAAAACAACTTTCACTATCGTAATTCTATAGTAAGTTCGTTCTAAAGAACGATAAATGATAAGGTAAAAAATTAATTATACCAAGTGCATTCATATAAGAATACGTGGCCGTTTATATTTCCTTATTTTCGATAATTCAAGGTTAATCGTAGGCCAATTATATAATCATCCTTTCCTGATAAAATACAGATTAAGTAAGATGAATAAATTTATTGGTTGAACAGAGTGGAAACTTTACATAAACCATGAAATTTATTTTTATAAAAACCACATGGTGATGTAGAACAAGGAGATGCGATACACGTGAATACTTTGTATAATTAAGTAATAAATAACAACTGCTTTAAGAATAGCCCAGTACCATTTGTTTTGAAACCCCGTGTGCAAACCTCGGACTATAAAATAAAGCAGCGTGAATTGTGTAAGGAAAGAAAAAACTGAATCGGACAAGAGAATGCCCCAGTTTAAACCCCATTGCCGCGCAAACCAAATAACAAAAACAAAAAAGTGTGCTAAGGCTAAAAGGTTAAACAATAAATGAAAAGCATAAATCTCAAGCGAAAACAACAAATGATCGAAATAAAATTTCTGTTTGTTGTAATTGATGAAAAACAAAATGCCTGACAACAGCAATACCAATACAACAATTAAAAGTTTAGAAAGATTAGTGGATTGATTCTGATACAAGTTTTGAAAATCTTCCATCGACATGGAATTTTTTTCCGTGTATTGTTTTACAATTGAAGTAGCTAACTCGCTATGATTGCCCAAACTAGTAAGTTGCGTATATAAACTGGAGTTGAAGGTATCGAATACCGGAAATAGAAAGTATAAAAAGTTAGCAAGAAAAAATAAAGAGACTAATTTCATGTAAGGCACGCATATGCCTTCAGAAATATTATGTGATAAACTACCAGGAGATTGAAGTAATAATTTGATGGTACTAAAAAATTTACCTTCGAAGAAGGTGAAACCATTTAGAATACTTTCAGCGAAATATTTAAATGATTTTTCGTCTGGCAAAGGAATTTTTTCGCCACATGCATTGCAAAACAAACCAGTGAAGATATGGGAACATACTTTACAAGTATGACTTTGCGTATAATCGACTGATTCAGCTTTAACTTTAAATTTTTGAAGCATTAATCAATTTACACATAATGGAGTAAGAATTTATGCTTACTGGATAAATTTAAATTTATCCTTTATCAACATACTCCAATATATCGCCAGGTTGGCAGTTTAGTGCTTTGCAAATAGATTCTAACGTGCTAAAGCGAACTGCCTTTGCTTTGCCTGTTTTTAAAATAGAAAGATTAGATAAGGTAATATCTACTTTTTCTGATAACTCATTCAGCGACATTTTGCGCTTGGCCATCATCACATCCAGATTAACGATTATAGGCATAGTTATACAGTTAAATCGCTTTCGTTTTGTAGCTCAATTCCTTTTTTAAAGATCAGCGCTATAACAAAAAGTATGGCCGACATCATGAGGTAAGCACCCATATCATCCCAATATCTGCCTACATCTCCTACGTTATAATTTTTATGCATTAAGTTGTTTACAAATCGGTCGGCCACGTAGGCAACTACTCCAATAGAGAATGCGTGATAACTAATCTTTGAAATCAGTGCCGATACTTCTGTTGTAAAAGGTTGCGTTACCTTAATTACCTTAAACAAACGAAGCACGTAAAAGAAAACTATACTCTTGATAATTGATATAGTTACTATTAAACTAAACACACACGTATACAACCACTGACTTTGCTTGTATAACTCAGAAAGATCTAACCCTAAGTGCAGGTTATGTGTAGCAATGGGCTTGAAAAGGCTGTATATGTAGTTGAAAATAAGGGCACCGCTTTGTACGCAAAGGCCGGCAAAAATAAGCCAACATACTACCTGTATGGCGTTCCAGATGAAATCGTTTGTTTTAGACATGTTGCATTTGTTTTATGACACAAACCTAAAAAAGATTTATTGTTTTTCAATATATTTTATTTTTTTTTCAATTTTTATATAATGTTTTTCAATTAGGTAAAATCTATACTGTGTTCTGTGTGAAGCACTTACGAATAAAGAAATGTGCTTACATTTTTTGACCAAAATTTCTTCAACTTCATAAAAATGCCAACATCACCCTACACAAAATACCCTGTGTACCTTTTAGAATATCAACTATACACTTGATAAATAAAGGCTTATAAAACGATATCGCGCCTGTTTAGAAGCTATAATCTTTAGAATTAAAAAAAAGGGTTGCAGAAAGTACAACCCCTTTATATGATCAATCTATTTTCAGATCGCGCCAATCGTAAATCTGAAAAGTGCCATCGTCTGTCATGGCTACGAAAAATCCTTTTGGAAATTTTTTAGTTGAATGATGGGTAACATCGCTCCCATCGCTTTCAACAATTTGTAATGTTCTGAAAGTTATTTCACTATGCTGATGCGAATTTGCTTTTTCTCCTTCGCGTTTAAAAATTCTGAACTTTGATGCTTGCTGATCGGATACCAAAAGAAAGCCTGTTGTTCCACTTGTTTTATAAATAGAAATTCCCTCTATATCTTCCGTAAAACCTGTTTGGCCAAACAAGGCTAACTCTACATTCGATGAATCGGGATGGGCATACGATTTATGTATGCCATACATTTCATCGCTGTGGTAAATAAATCCTAATTCGTTATCAACTGCAATAGATTCGATTTCTTTTAAACCTGAATAAAAACCAAACTTGCGTTTAAGTGTTGCTTTTACCTGGCCTTTGCCATTGTCTTCCAACAGATATTGCCAAAGGTAAGTACCATCTTTTGGTCCTGTTTTTCTGCCCACTATGGCATATATGTTTTTAGAAACAGGTTCTGTATAAAGTGCTATCCCCATAGGATCGCGCAGCGAATCTGCTTCTCCTTCAAAAACCTGTAAACCTCCCCCATCAAGGGGTTGCAAATTGGGTAAAGAAAAAACCCGAATAGATTTTACATTTCGTTCGGTGCAAACGGCAATGTCATATAGCTTACCGTTAAGTTTAAGGTTATAGGCTATGTCTACATTGTTTGGGCGTTTTAGTGGTCGGATGCTATCTATTTTTTTTCCTTTCAGATTGAAGAGATATAACCCTCCATCTCCCGTGTCTCCTCCTTTATCGGTTCCAACAATTAGAACATCTTCAGGATTATTTTGGTTTATCCATATGGCCGGGTCATCGCTATCGTGTTTTACCTTTTCGGTAACTACCGATGGAGCAATCAGTTTAAATGAGGCAGAATCTATAACATCGTTCTTTACTTCGGCTTTCTGCTTACAACCGTAAGCAAAAGCCAGAAATAAAGTGGCAAAAATTAAAAAAAATTGATTGTTATTTCGCATGATTCAGTTTCCTACAATTCTCTAAAAAATATGAAAGCATCTTCTCCTGAAAATAATTCTTCGCCATCTAAAAAATTATCTTCATCTATAATTTTTTCTAGTACTAATGAGATTGACCCCTCTCCAAATTCTACAGTACCTTCTATGATAAAATCCAATTCATCTTCTATTTCGTCATCATCGCCAAAAATAAAATAACTTCCTTCTATTTTAATTTCTCCATCTTCTATTTCATATTCAGCTTCTAACTCTATTGTGAGGTTTTCCGTTTCAATTTCTCCATCTTCGCACACTTGTTCCGTTTCTTTTAATTCAATTTCAAGTTGAATGGTTTCGAAACCAAACTCCAGAACAACTTCACCATTTATATCAGCAAAACTTACTTCTCCTAGTTCTGGAAAAATCAAACTCCAGGTATTCTTAAAACGATTAAAGTCGGCTTCGTTTTCAAATTCGTATACCCACTCTCCGCTTTCGTTTTCGCTTACTACTTCGTATTCGAATGTGTTAGGAAAACCGATTACTATTTGCTCGTTGTTTGAAATACTTTCTATTTTAAACTCGAAGGTTCCTTCTGCACCATCAGTGCCCGGAAGTACCACCACTACTTCGAAGCTTTCGGGAATTGTTCCTAAATCTTCGTCTACCAGTACTTCAATAGTTTTTGCAGTAGAATTAAAGTTTAACTCGCGCTCGAACGTACACTCTTCTATTTCAACTTCATAAACAACTTTATCTATTTCAACATTTTCAAAATCTTCCTCACCGCTTAGCGAATACGTAAGGGTAAAACCAGAAGATGGTAATTCGCCAATGTAATCTGCGAATGTAATTTCTACTCCATAATCCTCTGCGCTGGCCAGGTCGCCTCCTTCTTCTTCATCGGTTATTATCTGAAAGTTGATGGTATCGTCTTCTATGCTTCTTTCTAAATTATTATCGGCACAACTAAAGGCAACTATTGCTAAAATAATATACAATGCTTTGCTACTGTTTTTAAATTTCATATTGCTATAATTAATAGGATTATAAATCGAACTTAATGCCTACGCGCGTCCACCACGAGTAAAACTCTCGCTGAATAAATTGTTCTTTGATGCCCTGGTATACTTCGAAAGGTTGGTTAGTTAAGTTCAAACCTTCTACAAAGAATCTGAATTTATTGTTAATTGTATAGGTAGCCGTTGCATCTAGTTGCATACGATCATTTACAAAAATATCTTCTGAACTATTGCCGCCAAGTTCTGAAACATACGATCCGTTAAAATTGGCAGAAATTCGAACATTAACTCTTCCCTTATCATACCCTAAACTAAAGTTACCGATATGGCGTGCCTGACCGGGTAAGCGAATTTCTTCTAAAGCTGAAGCATCGCTTCTCGATTGAATTTCTGCTATAGAGTGTGTGTACGTATAATTTGCGTACACTGCCAAACCATTTAATGCACCGGGTAAGAAAGATAAATTCTGTTGATAAGCAATTTCGAAACCTAGTATGTTTGCTGATTCTCCATTTCTTGCCTGAGTTAACAACACGTTGGTTCCAAAATTTCTACCTTCAAATGAAGTAGCAGAAAAACGTTGGTTAAATATAAAATCGTTCAACTGCTTTGCAAACACACCACCGGATAAAATGCCCACTGTTCCAAAATATTTTTCAACCAGTATATCGATATTGGTTGCACCAACAGGTTTAAGACTGGCATTACCGATTGTACCTTCGCGGGAGTTTAAATCTATTTCTTGCGAAGGTATGATGTCTTGGAAATTAGGGCGGGCATAGGTTCTGGTTACGGCCGCACGAATATTTAAGTCTGACGACACACTGTACTTCATGTGCACTTGTGGTAATAAGAAGTTATAATCTGTTCCCCCAGAAACCGGAACGACTTCATCTAAATCTCCTTCAAAATTAAAAAACACCTGATTAGAAGTATAGTTAACCGTTGTTCGCTCAAATCTGAAACCTCCCAATAACATTAACTTTTTAAACTGCCATTTTCCCATGGCGTAAGCTGCATAGACATCTTCAGTTGCGTTAAAGGCTTCAACAGCTTCGGTGGCTTGCTTTTCTTCTGTATCTAATTGATAACCGTTTTTATTGGCATTAAAGTGATCGATTACTTTTTGCACATCGGCATTGGGGCGAATAAGGTACTTACCATCTAAGAATTTACCGGCAGGTCCACCTGCAAATTTATCGAGTGTGTAATCGCCAGCCTCGAAACCAGGAAAGGTTACATCACCACCTTCCCAACCATATACATTTTCAGTTATGTCGTATCGCTTTTCTTTTAGCCTGACTTTCGCACCCCACTTTAATGTGGTTTGATTTTTAGCTGATGGTATGGTATAGGTAAAGTTTATTTTGGCTGTTTTATTGGCATCGAATGCGTAAGTATTGCCCGATACCAATTCATCGAACTCGTAATTGCTGTTTTGCAAATAATCGTTTTCCGGATTGAGATGTGAAATTCCGTTTACAGTAAACGTGGGAAACTCTTTGTTCGTGGCATAATCAATAGCCAGGTTATCGAAGGTAGCGATACTACCAATTTCTATATCAAAGGGTGTATCCTGTATGCCTTCAGAATATGCAACTTCGTAATCGATATTTAATTTATTGAATGTGTGCTTGCCTCCCAGATTAAAGCTGGAAACAATTTGTTTTTCTAGTCTGTCTTTGGTAAAACGTTCTATCGTATGTTCTTCGAATGGCGAATCGCCTACATTAGGAAGAAGTATATATCTTCTGCGTTGTTCGCGATCGGTAAAACGATTGTAAATGCTTCTAAAATAAAATTCGTGGTTGTTATTAAGTTTATAATCGATAGTACTGCTTAAACCTGTTCGTGTGCGTACCAATTCGTAATCGCGTAGTTCTAATTCTACACCATCGCGTTCCCAATTATCAGAGCCTCTGTCGCTCTCATAATAACTGCCATTTAACATTACACCCAGTTTGTTGTTTAAAAAACGTTTTCCTAACTCTAACGAACCTTGAAAGTTAGGTCTGCCTACTATTTGATTATAGCCTAACAATGCACTGCTTTTTAACGAAAGATTTTCGCTCGTAGCTGTGCGTGTTATTAAGTTTACGCTTCCTCCAATAGCATCACCATCCATATCCGGTGTTAATGATTTAGATACTTCAATTGAGGCTAACTGATCTGCGGGTATTGCATCTAAGGCTACAAAACGAACGCCTGCTTCTGGCGAAGGAATTTGCTCACCATTTATACTAATGTTTGTAAATTGTGGAGCAAGGCCACGTACCAATACATAACGTCCTTCGCCTTGGTCGCGTTCTATGTTTACCGCAGGAACACGCTGCAATGCTTCTGCCACATTAGGATCGGGAAAACGACCAATCTGATCGGCACTTACAATATTCTTAATGTTATCTGCGCTCTTTTGTTGGTTCAAGGCTTTTTGCTGGCCTTGCAAATTTCCGGTAATTACAATATTCTCTAATTCTTTTACATCGGTGTTTAAAGCAATTTCTATTCGAGAAGTTGTGTTTGCCGTTACTGTATACTGGCCGGTGTAATTGGCAAAACCAATGTAGCTAAATTCTAATGTTACTTCTCCAGCAGGAACACGCAAACTAAATTCTCCGTTTAAATCGCTTACAGTACCTATAGTAGAGTTTTGAACACGAACCGATGCGCCCGGTAAACGATCGCCCACTTGCTTATCGGTTATTACTCCAGACAATATTCCAAACCCTTCTTCTTTGTTTTTTTGATTGACAATTACTTTAACTACTAATTGGTTGTTTATTCGTTTTACTTCTGCGTGTGTGGCTTGTGTAAATTTTTGTAAAACTGTTCCTAATGATTTCTCGCTTCCATCGAAAGCTATTATTTGATTAACATCTAGTGTTTCGTTGCTATACACCAGCGTAAATTTTGTTTGCGCTTCTATCATATTAAACAGTTGCTCTACCGAAAAATCTCTGGCTTTTACTGAGATCGGCACATCAAACAAATTTTGCGAATGTGCCTTGCTAGCACCCGATACAAATGGAAGGGTGAGCGATAAAAGAAAAACGGGCAGCCATAAGCGATTTGGCTTCCATGATCTCTTTCTTTTCTTTACCAGTACATTTTTTATCATAAGAAATTAATTTGGGTTGATTAATAAATTTTTACTTGACTATTGTTTACCGTATAAGATGCGTGTATGGAATAGGTAATGGCTTCGAGTACCGTGCGCATGTTCTCGTTTATAAATTTTCCGCTGATTTTTTTCTTGGCGATAGTTTCATCTACTTCAATTTTCACTCCATACCATCTTTCGAGTTGTCGAGCTACATTGTGCACGGTTTGATTTTGAAATAGAAGGATGTTGTTTCGCCATGCAGTAATAGTACTTGCATCTGTAACTGTGGTTTTTATTTGTGCTTGGTTATGGGCTATAGTTGCTTGCTGATTGGGCAATAAAAAAGCATGAGCCAACTCATTTTGCACTAAAACCTTTCCGCTTGCTACCGTTACTTGTGTAACAGAATCGAAGGTGTTAACATTAAAAGATGTACCTAGCACAGTTGTTTTAGTTGCGTTTGCTTCTACTACAAAAGGCCTTACTGTATCGTGTGCGATTTTAAAAAAAGCTTCGCCTTGCAAGCGCACAAAGCGTTGTTTACTAAAGTCTTGATAGATTTTAATTGTACTACCCGAATTCAATTTTATTTCTGAACCATCGGCTAGTTTAATAGTTATCTTTTTGCCTGGAGGAGCAAAGCGTAAGATCGAAGTAGTATCGGCAGTATTGTTTGCATGTTGGATGGAATATGGCGGTAACAAAACAAAGAAATAAGAAAACACAAATAGCAATGCTGCCACGCATGCAGCCGCCATTATTACCTGCCAGTATTTATTATTGCTTTTCTCTTTATAAATGATATGTTTAAACTTTTCGAAAGCAATTGTATCATTAAAAACTGGCGCTGGGTAGTTTACTTCTTGCCATACATTACAATATTCTAGAAAAACCTGTTGGTGTAATGGGTCTTCTGCAATCCATTCTAATAATAGATGTTGTTCTTCAGCATTGGCTTCGTTGGCAAGGTATTTAGCAATAATTCCAGAAATGTATTTATCCTCCATGCACTTGCTAAGAGTACAAATCGAAATTTTACTACGTATTGATTTTTGTTAAATAGATGTTACCCTTTTGTTAAGCGCCTAGTTGAGGTAACGTTTTTTTTGTAATAATTTTCCACGAAGAAATTCCAAGGCATGTGCCATGTGTTGCTCTACTGTTCGTTCAGAAATTTCGAGTAATGAAGCTATCTCTTTGTGCTTGAGGCCATCTATCTTGCATAGTAGAAAAACTTCTTTACACCGTGTTGGCAACACATCTATAACATCGAGTAAATCGCGATGTACTTCCTTTTGCTGTAATTGCTCAAGTGGATTTAGGCTTGTTTCCGGAAATTCATCCGATAACTCTAAATGGGCATTTCTACTGATTTTTAATCTCTTTAAACAACTATTACGAACGCAAGCATATAGATAGCTTTTAAGAGAAACAGAAATAATAAGAGACGAACGCTTTTGCCAAATAATCATAAACACTTCGCTTACAATTTCTTCTGCTTCTTGCTTATCATGCGCATAACGAAATGCGAATTGACAAAGTGTTCCATAATATCGCTTAAACAAAACAGAAAAAGCAAACTCTTCTCCTTTAGATAAAGCTTTTGTTAATTCAATATCGGATAAAGGTTCTGAAAACACGATACAAAAGTTATATTCGTTTCGCACACCAAGCTGTTTAATAAATTATGATTATGTTAATTCTGTATGAAGCAATAGAAAAAACATTCATTACCGCGAATTCATAACAGTAAGGAAATATCTTTCATACAGAGATTATTGAAAAGTATAAAAGCCTTTACGCTTCCGTAATAAACAAAACATGTTAGTTGAATAGCTTTCGGTATGGAAAACCAAAATCTTTTACAACATAACATTGCTTTCAGAAATACAATTACAAGTTTTATTATTCCTTGTATTCTATTCATGTTTTTACACTTAATTACAGGCCCGGTTAGTTCAGTTGTATTTATTAACAGCTTGCATAACAAACCTTTGGATTATTTATTTAAACACATAACCCACCTAGGCGATGGTATTGTGCTTATACCTATTTCCTTATTCATGTTGTTTAAGGGTATCTATTATAGCATATCGTTTATTATAGCGGCAACATTACAAGGCACCATTCTGATAATTTGTAAAAAAATTCTTTTTACGGCATCAGCACGCCCCATTCACTATCTAGGCCATGAAACCATACATTTTATACCCGGGGTTGTAGTGCATCATTGGAATACTTTCCCCTCCGGACATACTACAACAGCTTTTGGAATGTTTATTTTGTTAGCCTTAGTTTTACACCATGTGTCCATTTCAAGATTCTTAATGCTTCTTGCGGTATTAACAGGTATTTCAAGAATTTACTTATTGCAACACTTCGCACTAGATGTAGCCATTGGAGGTTTAATTGGAATTGGTACCTCACTGGCAAGCTATTATTGGATTGTTACAAATCAGAATAAGCCACAATGGATGCATAAACGAATACGGATTTTAAAAGAAAGAAACCAAATAAAAATAGCTATTGCTTAGTATTGGCGTAAATTATTACCTCCCCATTTTCAAATAATTCCTTTTGCCTAAAAACGAGAAACAACTTCTTATTTACGTATAAATCATTTTTCTGCCCATGATCTGTTAATACTAAAACATTTCTACCACCATTTATGTACTTATTTAAGCTTGAACTATCAGGTAATACCTCTATCGGAGATTTTAGGTACCAAACAAATGCCGGATTAAAATTCTTATAAGCAACTACTTTCAAAGAATCATTTTTGTGATGAAGATTAAATTTTTCAGTAGCTATTTTTACTGCATTTTTATTTAGTAAGTCGGGTAATAGAAATGTGTGTACAGAAATGTTAAACAAATACCACGCAATAAAAATGATATACACTACACCCCACTTATTTCTGTTCATATAAAAATGTAATGTTAAAAAAGTGCTAACAGGTAATAAAAGTAAACCTGCTAATTTAAACCATTGAAAATTCCAATTCGGTAATTCTTGTTTGATTGAAAAATAAACAGCAATAGGAATAGTTAAAGACAAAATAATTAGCAATGCCATTCCCAGCCTTGATCGAAATCTGTTTTTAACTATCTGTTTTGATTTCAGGCTATGTCCGATTAGAATAGATAGAAAAGGAACAGCGGGGCTTATATAACTTGGCAATAACGTTCGGCTAAACGAAAAAAAAATAACAATAACACCAACTGAAATAAAAGAGAATAACAAAAATTTATTTCTGATCCACAATGCTTTCTTTTTAAACAAAGCTGAAAATACCCAAACACCAAATGGAAATACTGCCATCCACGCATATAAAATTGCTAGACCAGGAAAACCTCTGTGTCCTTCGCGTGTTTCTAAAAATCGGTTTACATGGTGATCAAGAAAAAAACCTTCAAGCCATGCTCCGTTTGTTTTAATACCCACATAAACAAACCACGGAGAAACAATGAGCAGAAACACAAGCAAGCCCTTCCAATTTAAAACAGTTAAACAGCTTTTAACTGTAAACCTTTTAACTACCAACATGTAAACAATAAATATGAGTGCAGGAAAAACAATAGCCACTAAACCTTTAGCTAAAAAAGCCAATGCAGCAAATACATACAACCAAAGTACGCTTCCTTTATTTTCTATATGCAAATACAGATGTACTAATGTAAGAAACAAGAGTAGAATTAAGTAAGGATCAGGCACAGCTAATCTGAATTGAATAGAAATAAAAGTAGAACTTAATAAAACCAAAGAAGTTAACCAGGCAGTTTTTTTTCCGAGTAACATACCCGTATAATAGAATACCAAAAAAACCAAAACTATACCTGCAACACCAGAAAAAAAGCGTGCACCTAATTCGTTATATCCAAAAATTAAATAGCCAATTTCCATAAAAAAATAATGAAGGGGCGGCTTATCCGTTCGTAAATTAGTATTGAAAGTTGGAACAAATAGTGGCGAACCATACGCCATTTCGTATGCACAAACAGAATTTTTTACTTCATCTAAAATATAGATATCTGTTTTACTTAGATTTAAAAAATAAAGCGAAAGTGAACAAACGAATAAAATAATAATGGCGTAACGTGGCATGGATAAATTATTTTTCAAAGCTAGGCAAGCAATATGTCGCATATATTAAGCCATTGATAAGAATTTAATACTTCAACAATGCTGCCTTCACATTGATAAAAATTCAGTGTTGTACTTTCGTTTTATGAAACCCGAAATCTCTATAGTTATCACCGTGTTTAACGAGGAGGAAAACATCAAGCCACTCATCAATAAAATAAATGAGGCATTAGTACATTACTCGTATGAAGTTTTGTTTGTAGATGATGGATCTACAGATAAAACAAAAAACAACATACTCAATAACATAGATGAGCGATATAAACTCATTGAACTCAGTACCAATTTTGGCCAAACACCCGCCATGGCGGCAGGTATACATCAAGCACAAGGACAATACGTTGTAACTCTCGATGGAGATTTGCAAAACGATCCGGCCGATATTCCGATGATGCTAAATAAGCTAAAGCATGAAAATTGGGATTTAGTTGCAGGCTTTAGAAAAGAAAGGCAAGACCAAGCCTTGCTCAGAAAGTTTCCTAGTAAAATTGCCAATACGCTAATTCGTAATCTAACAGGCATACACATTCGCGATTATGGGTGTACTTTAAAAGTTTTTCGTGCAGAAGTTGCGCAAAATTTAGGTTTATATGGTGAGTTACATCGATTTATACCCATATTGGCAGCAGTAGAAGGTGCAAAGGTTACCGATGTTGTAGTAAAACACCACGCTCGTATACATGGCCAGTCTAAATATGGCTTGGGTAGAACTTTTAAAGTAATGAGCGATTTACTTTTAATGGCTTTCTTTAAAAAATACTTCAAAAGACCTATTCATTTTTTTGGCCCACTTGGTTTTTTAAGTTTCGCTGTTGGTACATGCATTAGTGTTTATCTATTGATCATTAAAATACTAGGTGGAGAAATTTGGGGCAGACCTATTCTTATTCTAGGTGTATCCCTGGTGTTGGCTGGCATTCAGTTTCTTACATTTGGTTTACTTGCAGAGCTGATCATGCGGATATATTACGAATCTCAAGAGAAAAGGCCTTACAAAATAAGGCAAATACATAAAGGTGTTTCTAAAATCTCTTCGTATATGGAAGAAGAAAACTTGTCGGTAGTCTGACAGACTTTTTCTACTCTTCTAACAATTCTTAACTTTTTCTTAACACAAAAAGTAATTTAGTAATTTAAATTGCAGGCTATACCTCCAGTGATGCTGATTAATAATTTCCGAAATTGGAAGTTACGTGTAAAACTTCTTTTTTCATTTTTATGTGTAGTGCTTGTGGCACTTTCTCTATCTGTAATACTCTTTTTTAGTTATAAACACTTTACTGCATTAGAGCAAACACAAAACCAAATTGAGCAAGTACGAATTAAATTAAAAGCAGAAGAGCTGGCTATTAAAAATCTTCAGCATGAAATATATAAAGTAAATGAATTTTATACAGGTGAATTATTCAGTAAAGCAGAATTAATACGAACTACCGATAATTTAATAGAAAGTACCCGTATGTTAATGGGCCAAACATCTAAACTTGATAGCCAATTAACACATGTAACAGATAGAATTAAACAGTTGGGAGAACAAAAACTCTTATTACACGAAAACTTATTAAAAAGAGGATTTAAAGACAACGGATTAGAAGGAAAATTACGCGAAGCAGTACATGCTGTAGAGCAAATGGAAGGTATTGATAAAGTTTTATTGCTCTCGCTACGAAGACATGAAAAAGATTTTATGCTTCGCAAAGACTGGAAATATGTACATGATTTTGATAAAAAAATTGCTTTGCTTACAACTTCCATTACAAGCGCTAAAAAAGAAGAACAAATTGGGATTACCAAAAACATACAATTATACCACTCCAATTTTAATGCTCTTGCCGAAATAGAAAAAGTAATTGGTCTTACTGATACATCCGGTATAAGAAAAGAAATGAAACTTCTCTTAACTAAACTTAATACCGAAATAATCTTTATTGAAGAAAATATTATAAACCAAATAGAAAAAGAAAAAGCCAGTATTTCCGCATTAATTCTTCTGGCATCGTTAGTAGTGTTAATTATTTCTGTTATTCTTTCCATTCAATTTGCTAATCTGCTAACCAACATTATTAAAGAAATACGAAATGGTATGCAAACTTTTGCAGCCGGTAGTTTGCCTAAAAAACTAACCGTACTTACAAAAGAAGAAATAGGCCAGACTAAAATTGCATTTAACCAACTTATCGATAGACTCGAAGCCGCACAATCTTTTGCCGTTAAAATAGGGAATGGAAAATTTAACGATGCTTATCATCAGGAATTTACAAATGACTTACTGGCACAAGCGCTGATTAAAGCCTCAAAGGAACTACAAATTGCAGATACCATTCGCAAAGAAAATGAATATATCAATTTAGGAATTGCCAAATTAAGCGAGATAGTAAGCAACAAAGAAGAAAATATAGAACAACTTAGTAGTCGCATACTGCTGGTAATGGTTAAATACTTTGAAGCTAACCAAGGAATTTTGTATGCACACATGCCGGTTGAACAAGAATGGGAAACACTTCCTATGGCACTTTATGCTTACGGAAAAAAGAAAGCCATCGATAAAACAAACACCATTATACCGCCACTAACAGAGCAATGTTTAGCCGAAAAAGAAATAATTTATCTGGAAGAAATACCAAATAATTATTTTAGGATTACCTCAGGCTTAGGCGAATCGTTACCTACATCTGTCGTGCTAGTGCCGTTAATTTATCGTGCAAACTGTTTAGGTGTAGTAGAGTTGGCCTTCTTTAACAGATTAAAACCACAGCAACTAAATTTATTACAAAAGTTAGGTAACATGGCCGCGGCATTACTGGAAACAAAAATTAGTGAAGGTGTACATAAGCAACTTATCTACTGAAAGAAAAAAATTAAGGTTATACAATAAATAGAATTGCTACGAAAGTATAGCGGGTTTAATTTTAGATAAAAGGAAAGTTGAAGCTAAGCCGTAGCTAATGTATACCTAACGTTTTACTTAATATTTACAATTAAATTTTTGGTATACAATCTTTGCCTACCTATTATCCATCAATCATTGTTAAAAAAACCAAAAGGCCTATGAACATCGCCATAATAAAGCAGATGAATTGTCGCATGTGGTAAGTTTATCTTTTACTTTTTAAACAATACGAAAAATTAGGTAAATACTTTTTGAGTAAAGAGTACATAGGCCGGGCAATAGTTGTTGAACAAGTGTTTTAAGTATGCTTTTTATACGAATGATGTTTATCCGCTGTACAATTTAACAACTGCCTGGTCTCCTCATTTCGTATATAGAGAAATTCTAAACGAAAGAAGAATACCATGGCAGTTGCAGCTCAACCTAACTTGAACAGAATGCCTCAACTTTGCTTTTACATCTGTATATCAATAAGCATTTTATCAACCCAGTGCATTTAGTTATTTGCATTGTACGAAATTGCAGCTTCCAACATTCTGTCTCTACCTTCTTCAAAATCTTCAGGTGTATTTTCTACCAGTATATCGGGTGTTACGCCCAGCTCAATGTGTTTGCCCTTTACATCTAAAAAATAATTGTTTGTTATACCTACTACCCATCCGTTTGGTAACTCGTAAGGCAAAAATCCTCCGCCTCCCCCGCCTGTAATTTGCCCTATATGGATAACGTTAGGCAAGGCTTCCATCATGCCTGCTAAATAGGATGATGAGCTAAAAGATGCTCTGTTGGTTAATAGAATAACCGGAATATCTCCAAGATAAGGCTGCTTTGGTGTAGAAGTAAGCGTTAATGGGCCAATGAAATCGTTCTTGCCTTTATTACTTTTATGAAACATAGTACCAACCTTAGTAGGTTTGGTAATAAAATAGCCACATAAGTTTTGTGCAATCAGGGGTTCACCACCCGGATTTGATCGAACATCTATGATAATCTTTTTAACGTCATTGTTTTTCATATACTCCAATACTTGTTGCCAGTATCCGGCTTCGCTTTTATTAAAGGCGATGTAGTTTATATACCCGATATCATTTTCAAGTATGCTGGTTATTAAAAAATTTCTCCATTGCTTATACTCACCAATGTAGTTAAGTGCTGGGGTTAAGTCTGGTGTTACATAATACCCTTGAGTAAAATCGTAAACTGCACTTTTTTCGCCATTATTATCTGTTAAAAAACAATGCCCATCTTTTAACTCGAACAACATTAACGAGCAAACTGTAAACAAACTATCCTGGCTTATGCCATCATCTACCAAAGCTCTGTATTGTTTGTGAACGGTTGGCCAATCTAAATTTTTTAATTCCATCATCGAATACGTTTCTTCTATACGCTTAGACATTTGATCGAACACCGAAGTTGGCTTGTTGGAGGGTTGCATCAACTCATCGTTACACGAAACAAAAAGTAGAACACAACCTAACAGATATATGTATTTCATGGCTTGCTTATGTTTATTTTAGTGGTTAATAAAATCTGGTTTGTTAAGTTTGCAAGTGGTTTTAATCCATTAAAAAATAAATACCCTGCTTGGTACTGTAGCCCAATTTGATGCTGGCGTGTTCCAAAACGTTTGAGTATTTCAAGCGATGCCTGCACATTCATAAAATTATTTATGCTTTGTACTTTTCCGCTTTTAAAAAAGTCTTTTACTATTCCTTCTTCATTAAAGCTAAAACGCCCATCTCTTAAAAAAGCTGTGGGGTAATTCTCTACATAAAAAGGCCTTATGGTATAGGCCAGCAAGGGCAACCTTACAGAATAAGATAACGACCAATTCTTTTTCAGATCGTGATTAAAACTCGCAGATAAACCAACAGAAGACCAGGCCGCATACGAAAAATTAGTTCCTGGTTCGCCCCACAATGTGGTAATGCGCGAGGCATCCCGATAGGTATAAAATACGCCTGCATCTGCATAACCCCCTACGTGTATATTTTTATGAATAGCACGCACATGATTATAGAATATTCCGCCAAACTTATTGTTTGCAAACGATGCAAAGTTTTTATCGGTTTTCGTTTGGCTATAGTATAAGCCTATTGTTTGATTGCGTTCGCCATTTACTGTAGTATATGCTACGTTAATAGAAATACCATTGGCTTGTCTGAAAATGCTGCTTTGCTGGGTTTCTTTAAATTGCTGATTTTGGTAGCCAATATGGGTTTCTATACTTCGTTTTTTTGCATGAGCAGGTGGTGGTGTGTTTTGGGCTGTTGCTGCAACAACTGCCAAACAAGTACTGGTTAAGGCTATTGGTAGCCATCTACCATAGAGCCGTAAAAGTTGGTTTATCATATTATTATTTTTGCTTCAAAAAAGGGCTGAAGCAACATGATAAACTATTCAATTCGCGATTTGAGCATACTTTTTTCGATATACTCTCTCGGACTAAGGCCGGTTTTCTGTTTAAACACTCTTTGAAAAGTTGCTACGGAGTTAAATCCGGATTCCAGACCAATACCCGTTATGCTTAAATGCGATTTAGCCGGATCTACTAAATTTTTCTTTACCTCCTCTACCCGCAACGTGTTGATGTACTCGTTAAACCCGACACCCAACTTATTGTTTAAAACTGCTGATATAGTTTTAGGCGATACATCTAAAATCTTAGATAGTTTAGTAAGGTTTAAAGACGAATCCAGATGGTGTTTATCTTTTTGAAAAGCTCGTTCTAATTTTTGTAAACATGTGTTTATTTCGGCTTCGGTTAGTTTACTCCAAAACAATTGTTCATTTTTTTGCGAGTTTAAAACAATCACTTTCGTTTTGTTATAACTAAATAATGCAAGCCAATAAATAATAATGCTAAGCAAAACGCCTATACTAAATACGATGTCTAAAAAACCTTCGTCAGTATAAATTCTGGTTAATAAAAGTAAAATCGAAATTAATACAACGGTAGATACAATTACTAGTATAAAAACACGAACCCACTGTGCCAGGTATTCTTCTATGGTTGCTTGTTTATACTCTAAAATAATTTTACCAACAAAAAACCCGATATGGATAATCAATAACGGATCAAATAAATATTCGAATGCATCTAAGAAAATACATAGTCCATCGTTCGAACAGCCAATACCCTGTATACTAAGTAATACAACTATTGCTCTACAAAAAATAATGAAGAAAAAAGGAATAAAGTATTGCCATAAAACCAAGAGCAAGGTTGGTTTCTGAAGATAATAGAAGTAATAGGTTTCAAGATTATCGTACGCTAGTATTACTAAAAAACCGGCAAGTGCCCGAGAACGAACAACATTATCTGTTTTACTAAACAATAAATACAAAGCAATTAAAACACCCTGTAAAACGCCTAAAAGAAGTAAAGTAGCAAAGGCATTTTGTAAAGGAGAAAGAGGGAAAAAACTAATGGCCATTGTAAATCTACCCTGCTAGTGTGGTGTATTCGTACTTCTGTTTTTGTATAAATTACAAAATAACAGGAAAATATTTATTTGCTCTGGTAATGTGTTATTTTTTCAATAAGATCGTACTCTTTCGTTAAAATTTAAAACCGGCCACTTTACTACCTTATTTTATACAAGTGTTACAGAAAGAATAATAATCAGCGTGAATTTTTAAGGCATTACATTTCTACCCGTTAATTCCCAAATGGTATGATAAGTAATGCAACACCGATCGTTTTTATTCATGGTTTACACGAGAACAGTGTAAGTTGGATAAATTGGATAGATTATTTTACCAAGGCAGGATATAATTGCCATGCTCCTGTATACCCCTATCACGATGGCGAACCTAAAGATGTAAGGAGAAAACCTCATCCGAAGCTCGCTAGAATAAAATTTAAAGATGTTGTACAACACTATTGCGATTACGTAGATAAACTAAAGAATAAACCCATCCTGATCGGACACGCGATGGGTGGGCTTGTTGTTCAAAAATTGATACAGGCAGATAAGGGAACATCGGGTGTGTGCATTACTTCTGCCTTGCCACGCGGAATATTTAGTCTCAACCGTAACTTCATCTTATCTACTATCGGTATTGTTAATCCCTTCATGGGCGATACAATTTATCTGGCAAACAAGAAATGGTATCGTAATGCTATCTGCAATACGTTACCGCAAGAAGAATCTGATTTTTTATATGAAAACCATGTAGTTCCGGAAAGCAGAAACATACTAAGAAGTAGCCGAGGGAAAGATGGTAACATCAACTTTACGTTACCTCACGCGCCATTGCTTTTTATTGGTGCAGAGCAGGATAACATACTTCCGATAGGTTTAACTATAAAAAACAAAGAGGCCTATACGCATGAATCGAGCATAACAGATTTTAAAGCATTTAGAAACAGATGCCACGCTATTTGTTTGCAAGACGGATGGGAGGAGGTTGCTGCTTACATAAAGGAGTGGATAAAGAAAAATAAATAAAACGTTGAATTGTTTATCTATACTTTATCGTTCCTAAATTCTTACATCCATAAAAAACATCAGCAGTATCATATACTTTTACGAATTATATTCCACACATTTTCTTGATGACTTCTGGAAACAAATCCTGTGTGACCAATTTTTGTTTCGGTATCAATTTTTATGACCTGCAATTCTGCTGCTTTAAAACAATGCAACAACTTTCTTACTGTTTTTTCATTGGCAACCGGATCATCGTAAAACCAGATTGAAACAATTTCTTTTGAATATGCATTAAAATTATTTTTTTCTGTTTTATCAATATCGGGTATACAATAGTTTACACGTAAACACCATTTTCTCCATTGCAAAGCAGGTCCAGACGGAAAGTTATCTCCTGCTTTTAACAACTGAGCGTTTATTTTTCCGAAAAAAAAATCGAGTAGCGGAAGCAGCAGTTTAAGTTTAAGGTAACTGCTTATACGCACAGACTGATGCAGATCTTTCCAATACCCTGTGGAAGATGCAATAAAGATGGCTTTATCAAACAATGTAATGTCTTTTATAAAACCAAACAATTGGCTGCCTATGCTATGACCAATAAAATAACAGTTTCCGAATCCGTTGGTAGCACGCAACCATTTGCCTGCAGAAGTAATGCAGTTGGCCCAGTCTGTTAAGGTTAACAAGGTGTAGTTACGTGCCGGTTCTAATGAAATACCAACACCGGGGTAATCTACCAACAGTATGTTATATCCGCACTCGTACAAATACTGAGCAAAATAAATGTAGCGCTTTGCCTCTACACCCATTGCCGGACAAACCAAAATATTTCCTTTATGAATATTTCGTTGAAAGAAATAACCATTCACCAAAAAATCTTTATACTCAATAGAAACAATACGCATTGGGAAATAAAAGTTAGAAGTAAATGTGGGAGGAAGTTTAAACAAGACAAGAACCCTCAATTCCTTTGTCAGAACCTTATACTTACCTCACCACATATTGCTTACTAAACAGAACCTTTACTGGTTCAGGTTTAGATAGTATTTAGTTTAGATGCTAATTCCAATTTGGTTTCCACAACATCTCGTACACTGATATCAAATACATCAATGTATAAATCGGCTATCAAATCCCACTCCTTATCTCCCAGGTTTCCATCTGCATTAGCAATTAAACTCATCCATGCGAGGCAACGTATGCGCTCCGATTCATTTAACTGCTCGAGCGATTGTATACAATCTGCTGTTTTCTCATTTATACTCTTATGTTCGAAATGTTGTTGTTCTGCTATTTCAAAAATTCTTTCTGGCACATCCTCCAACTTCATAATTTTTTGTTTCAATGTTTCTTCCTCTACGTTAATTCCATTCTCTAAATCGGCCATCAGAAAATAAATTTTCGCTAGCGTTAACTTCATGGGCATCGGTTTAACATTCAAATATTACCTTTTGTAAACACATATCAGCATAAAACTATGTATAGCCCATTTGCATAAATTTTTAACCTAATCGGCTTCTATTTGTTTGAATTTTCCTATACGCCTTCACCTGTTTAGCCGCTCCTGTATTTTATTCGAAATTGATTTGAATAATTTTACTGCACCCATGTGGTATAGCTATTTATTTAAACAACTTTTGAATAAAAATTTTATCTTAGAGAATGTTTTTAGTAGGCTGTACACCTAAAAAGGGCTTTGCGAAAGTCCTCTCCAATTGCTTTGGCCTATTTTTATTTGTTGTTCCGCATTTTTGCATTGGGCAGATAAGCGAGCCTGCCTCAATAAAAAGAATAGATTCTCTCATTGAAATTAACGGTAAGTATTGGGACAACGGAAGCGACAGCCTGCGTTTACATGCCGAAACAGTTTTGCAAATGGCAGAACAACTCAATTATAAAATTGGAATAATCAAAGCCAACATCGATTTATGGAAATACTACCACACGCGCGAAAATTACGCTCAGGCCATTGCTGCGTGTTATAATGCCTTAGCCCAAAACAATAATCTTTCAGCTAAAACGCACGCTACAATTCTTAGCAATTTATCTTTAACCTTTAATTCGATAGGTGAATACGACTCAGCTAAAACATCTATTTTAAAAGCCATAGAGATAGATACGCAACTAAATAATTATCATGCGCTAGTATCCGACTATATTAACCTGGCTATAACATTCGATAACCTTAGCGAATACAAAAAAGCCTTACTCTAAGCAAGCAAAGCTTATTTGTTATCCAGATTTATAAAAGATCCCTATCAGGAAACTATTTCTCTTTTAAATGCCGGAGAAGCCTCTCTCATGTTGAATCAGATGGATAGAGGGATAGCATACCTGGAACAATCCATTAAAATTTCAACAACCCTTGCCGATACCGTTAGCCTCGCTTACGCTTATTACTATATTGGAAGTACAAAGTACGTACAAACTACCTATTTTGATAAAGAAAAAACACTTTTAAAAAGCCTGAGTTTTTCGAAAGCTACACAAGAAAATCAACTTGTTAGGCATACCTATAAAGCCTTAGCAGAGTATTATCAAAACAAAGGCGAACCTACCAAAGCGTTCGCCTATTTAAACCTATACCACCAACTAGACGATACTCTGTTTACTGATAATGCCAGAATAAAAATGCTAAAGCAAAACACGGCTTATTATTTGGCTAAAGACAAAGCATTCATTACCCAACTCAAAGAAAACGTTGCGCTAAAAGAAACTACCATTCGCAATCAGTATATACTTATTGCTATTCTTGTTTTATTCTTTGTGATAATTGTTCTTGTGTTTGTCTACATAAAAAACCTTCAGTACAAGTATAGTTTAGCCGAAGCAAAAACAGAACTAGCAAAAAAAGAATTAAATTTTTTGAAAGATCAGTTTAACCCACACTTTCTGCTTAATGCATTAACCAGTTTGTATAAAACTTCGCTAATGGACAAAGAAAAAATTTCGGAGCAGATAATGCAACTGGCAGATTTATTAAAGGGCCAAATTAAACTAGCTCAATTAGATTACATACCCATCGAAGAAGAAATAAATTTTATACATAAGTACATCAATTATAAAAAAGGAAGAATAAAGCGATTAACGATTGATTTTAAAATAGAAGGAAACATCCCACCTATAAAAATACCTTCTTTGATTTTTCTTCCTCTAATCGAAAATGCTATTAAATACACGCTGGAAACAGAAAAGCCTGTAGTTAAAATTAATATTTCCATCGAGCAAAATTACCTCTGCTTGCGTGCGATCAACTCATTTACAAAAGAACAAAACAAAAACTCCGTACACGGTACCGGTAACGGACTATTAAATTTAAGAAGAAGGCTTGTAAACCTCGGACAAAAATTTGAACTAAACTGCTTCGAACAAAACAATAACATGTATATAGCAATATTACAAATATGGTACTAGATAAACTAAACATACTTATAATTGATGACGAAGAAGATACTCACGAACTCATTCAATTCTATATTCATAAGCTATCGCCCAACACAAAAGTAAGCAGTTGCTATTCTTTTGCGGAAGTACAAAAAAAGAAAGATGCAGACACGTACAACCTGGTTTTTTTAGATATGGAAATAAATGCCGACAAAGGGTTTGATCTGCTGGATAAGATAAACCCGAAGGCAAAGGTTATTGTAATTTCTGCCCATGTAAATTACTCCCTAGAAGCTTTTGATAAAAATGTAGTAGACTATTTAAAAAAACCATTTACCGAAGAACGTTTTAAACAAGCACTTTTAAAATGCGAGGATACCAACCCACAAGAAACACCCACAACACTACCGGAAAAACTTACACTAAAAGGAAACCGCAAAACATACGATGTACTGGTAAACGATATTCAGTTTATCAAAAGCTTAGGTAATTATGTTTCTATAAAAATAAAGAATGTAAAAACCCCGATTATCGCGTACGCTGCCCTCAAAGAGTTTGACTCTTTCGTTACCGGAAAAAAATTCATTCAGGTACACAAGTCGTTTATCATTAATCCGCAATACATTTTACGGGTAGAGAAATCTAAAATATACTTGCAAGAAAATAATGTAGTGCCCATTGGTGTAAAGTATACGTTGTTTGTAACAAAAATTTTAAATCGTTTACTACCTCCACAAGTATGATGCACCTGTGCAAGCTCCCTGTATGCGTTGTTTTATTTTTTACTTTAACAATTTGTTACGGACAAGAAAATGCTTTAACAACAAAAGGAAGTTTTCAGATACAAGTAAGTTTTAGTTTATCTTCCATCAACGTACGTCAATCGAAAATAAAATTTGCATACACTGATAAAAAAAAATACTCCCGAAGTTATAGACTCAATTAAAGCAGATTATACAACACAAAAAAAACGATTCGGAAAAGTGATTTGTATAAACTTCACTTACAATATAGCAGAAAACATTGGTCTAGTAGGCCAGATAAGGCCACACCTTAATTCGTTCAGAAGCAACAAAAATAAAACAGGTCGGGTATATGGCGCTCAGTTAAATGCCGGCCTCCAACATTACTTACCACACAATAAAAAAATTGTTCCTGCAGTTGGTGTAACAGTTGCTAAAATTTTTGGAGGCTATGGCATTACATCGGGCGGGCCAAAGAACAAAACCTACCTTAGTGTTAAAAACGATTCTTATTATGATGATGACATTGGTTTTCACATCATCCATCAGGCACTTGCTATTCAACCATTTGTAACAATAGACAATATTTCAATTCAAAATTTTACAACACATGCTCGAGTAAATTATGTATTTCTTGTGAAAGAGAAAGCAGAAATAAACATTGCAGGATTTACAAATAACAAAACTGTGAAGTGGAATAGATTGCCCTTTACTGATGAAAGTATTTTATTCGTAGTGGATTCAAAAAATATAGACACAGATTATATATCAAAACTTCCTTATCGTTTTACAGGATGGCTGTTTGACATTGGCGTGGGGTATGTACCTAAAGATTAGCTAACCTACAATTTCAAAAAAATATTTTTCTATTTTACTTCGCTGGGAGTAAGACTTTTAGTTACATAGCGGCTAATCCAATGTATATCCGCAGGAAATTCTACTACATCTACAACAAGAGCGAAATTATGGTAATAAGATTTAATAGTTATACTATTGTATAATACCATAACCACAACCGAAACGGTTACTCCTGCTTCGGCCAGTTGGTTCACTACCTGCGAGGCCGTGTACGGATGTGCCTCATCTTCTATAAATACGTAATCGGGTGTTTCTGTTACAATATAGTGTAAAGCTTCTTTCGAACTATCAAAGCATCGAATGCTAACTTGTTCGTTTAAAGCATAACATACACGCTCAAATATCCACTGGTTGATATTATTTTGATGTACGAATACAATTTTTTTCATAAGCAACACTTGTAAACAAATGTATGCTTTGCCTTTCCATATCAAAATTAGGTAAAGGCAATTTATATCAATTGCATTCGGATAATTAAAGTAAGAAATAAAAAAATAAAGAAATAACATCCACTGATTAAGCAGATAGAAAGTAAGAACAAAACGATTCGAGGTTTAGGATATCCGCATTTAACTAAGTAGGATACCAAACACTAAACATAGTACTCTTAGTATCTAAATGTATAATTGAGATTGCGTTAGCGCGGTTAATAGATTATCTAATAATTGACACATTCATACGTCAAATTGCTTGGTTCATACACAAAAATTATTCGCACTCTGATTTTCAACTGAATTTCGCTGAAAAAAAAATATGAAATTTAAGTTGTTTAGCATTTTGCTGTTGGTAACATCTACTGTTGCCTTAGCTCAAAACAAAGTTACGCTTAGCGGATACATAAAAGATTCTGCAACCGGAGAAGAGTTAATCGGAGCCACC
>JAJTEH010000001.1 GCA_021298355.1 Flammeovirgaceae bacterium | reverse complement strand
GCCACGGCTTGTTAATATGCCTTGTGCTGCAAAGAATCCGTGGATGTCTTCGGGCTTTGTTTCTTCGCGTACTAAAATTACTTTCTCACCTGATTTGCCTAGTAACTCGGCTCTGTCGGCATCGAAAACTACGTGGCCCGATGCTGCCCCTGGCGATGCGGGTAAACCTTGTGCTAAGGGTGTGGCTTTGTATAAAGAATCTAAGCGTGGGTGCAAGAGTTGCTCGAGCATGTCGGGCTTGATGCGAAGCAAGGCTTGTTCTTTTGTTATTAATTTTTCGCGTACCATTTCTACGGATGTGCGCACCATGGCGGTGGTATTCATTTTACCGTTGCGTGTTTGCAAGCAGTATAGCACGCCTTTCTCTATGGTGTATTCGAAGTCTTGCACTTCGCGGTAGTGGCTTTCGAGTTTGTTGCGCAGGTGTTCCAGCTCTTTGTAAAGCGTGGGCATTTCGTGTGCTAATTCGCTAACGGGTTTGGGGGTGCGTATGCCGGCTACTACGTCTTCGCCTTGTGCGTTGGTTAGGTACTCGCCAAACATGATGTTTTCGCCTGTGCCGGGGTCGCGCGTAAAGCCTACGCCTGTAGCACAATCGTTGCCCATGTTGCCAAACACCATAGTTACAACGTTAACGGCTGTGCCGTTGGCCATGTTGGGGGTTATCTTAAACTCTCTGCGGTAGTCGATGGCGCGTTTGCCCATCCAGGAATTGAATACGGCTTTGATGGCGATTTCTAATTGTTCGTATACATCTTCGGGAAATGGTTTGCCTAATTGGTTGTGTACGATTTGCAAGAATTTTTCGCTTGCTGTTTTAAGATCGGTTTCGTTTAGGCCGATGTCGGCCTTAACGCCTGCCTTGCGTTTTATTTCTTCGAATACTTCATCGAACAAAGTATCGGGTACGCCTAGTGCCACTTTACCAAATAACTGGATGAACCTGCGGTAGGCATCGTATGCGAAGCGCGGATTGTTGGTTTGGCTTATGAGACCTTGTAGGGTTTCGCTGTTGAGGCCGAGGTTGAGTATGGTGTCCATCATGCCGGGCATGGATAAGGCCGAGCCAGAACGCACAGATACGAGCAGTGGATTTGCGGGATCGCCAAAACGTTTGCCGCTTTGTTTTTCTACTTGCTTGATTTGTTCTTTTACTTGTTGCATAAGGCCAACTGGCAAGGTGCGTGCTGGCTGTGCGAGGTAGGCTAAACATGCCTCGGTAGAAATAACAAAACCGGGTGGAACGTTAAGCCCGATTTGAGTCATTTCGCACAAATTAGCACCTTTACCTCCTAATAACTTTTTGTTTTTTCCATCTCCTTCTGTGAAAGAGAATACATATTGAATGCGCTCAGCCTTTTGCCTTGCAATTGGCTTTACCATGTCGAGTACTTCCATGTTCTGTTACTTTATATGCTTGAATTTCACACCATTACTTTAGCTTATGTGTGATGTTTATCAATCTTTAAAAAGATAGAAATCAGTTCTGGATTTTACCTTATGGCAACCAAGGGCAGTGTGTTTACCTTATTTGGTGAAGGGGTGTATGCAGTGTTGTTTTTACAAAAATCACAAAAAAGGTACAAGATGGTTTTTGTGCCATGCGCGCCCTGTATATTTGGTTATCGGGTTTGTGTAAGACCAGATTTGTGAATGAAAGCTTTCCTACTTATAGCTGCCCTATGGTTGGGCTTATTTTTTGCTCCGGAATTACTTTTTGCAAAAGAAGAAGTTGACCCTATCCGGCTTTCTGCTGAAGCTTCTGACATACGATTGGATTATCGCTTGTCTTATTTAATTGATTATTCTGATACGCTAGAGCTTGATGCTATACTAGCCAAGCAAGATTTGTTTCGGTTTACACCTACCTTACCTAGCGGTTTAGTGTTTGGATACGAGCCCCATCCGGTATGGCTTAAACTAACCTTAGCCCCGAGCCACGATAACACCCATTGGCTTTTGCAAATACCTGCCCCTTTTTTAGAGTTTGTAGATTTTTATCAGGTGGTTGATTCTGTGCGGGTAGAATTTAAAACAGGTTACTATTTGCCACATGATACCCGGCCTGTGCGCTACAGTGGTTTTGCGTTTCCGGTAAAAACTAGTGCAACACCCAGCACTATATACTTGCGCGTGAGTGGAACAAGCCCTAAAACATTTCCGGTTTTGCTAACCAAAAAAGAAAACTTTGAAGAAGAGGTTTTGTACGACCATGTAGGGTATGGTATTTTCTTTGGCATTTTGTGCGCTATGTTTTTGTATAACCTGATGATTTATATTTCGCTTAGGCTTAAAACGTATTTGTTGTATATTGGTACGTTACTTTGCACCATTCTGATTTTTGTTTCGGCATCGGGCTATGGTGGTATGTTGCTTTGGCCTGATAACCCTGAGTTTAATTATTATTTTGGTCGTCTTACACTTTCGTTTTTCGCCCCGTTGTTAGCCTGGTTTGCGATTGAATTTTTAGAAGTAAAACGACACTACCTGTGGCTGTATTATTTTTTGCTTTTGTTAATGGCAGCCGGTGTTTTATCGTTTTTATTGATGGCTACTTCGTGGGTTCCTTCTTTTGGCAATAACCTGGTAGCGCTTACAGCTTCTACTTTAATTGTAACGGGTATATTAACAAGAATTAAAAATCAGAAATCGGCTACCTTCTTTATTGCTGCCTGGAGCATATATCTGGTAGGTGGTGTTATGTTAACGTTGCGCAATGCCGGTGTTTTAGAATTTAATTTTTATACCACCCACTTAGCAGAAATTGGCGCTGCCTGCGAAACTGTGCTAATAGCCTTAGCCCTTGCCGACCGATACCGATTGTTAAAAGAAGAGAATGAACGCGCGCAACAACTGGCTTTAACTGTGCAACAAGAGGCCAATGAAAAGCTTGAGATACAGGTGGCTGAACGCACTGAGCAGCTTTCTTTAGCTATAGAAGAATTGAATGCAACGTTGCAAAAAAATCAGCTTCAAACCAGAGTAATTGAGTATAAAAATTCTGAACTGGATGCTTTCTTTTATGGCGTATCGCACGATTTAAAAAGTCCGTTGTCTTCTTTATTTAGTTTAACACAAGTGGCGAAGGAAGATGTAAAAGATGCTAAAGGACAAGAGTATTTTTCTTTGCAGCTAGAACAAATAGCGCGCATTGATAGAATATTAAAAGACCTGGTTTTATTGGCGAAATTAGATCATGGTAATATACCCAGGCAAAAAGTAGAATTCGATACCTTGGTGCAAGCGTGTATGCAGTCGGTAAGCAACCAACCCCATTTTTCTAAAATAACGTTTGATATACATATAGAAACGGATATAGATTACCACGCTGAATGGATTTTTGTAAATACGATTTTGCAAAATTTAGTTGAGAACGCAGTAAAGTATTCGGGTAGTTTAAATCCGTGTGTATGGATAACCATAGGGCAAGATGCCACGCATGTATTTGTAACTGTAAAGGATAATGGCCTGGGTATACACGAAGAATATCTGAGTAAGATTTTCGATTTGTTTTTCAGAGCTACGCAAGCCTCTACAGGATCGGGCCTGGGGTTATATATTCTAAATAAATCGGTAAAGCGGCTTAGTGGCCAAGTAAAAGTAAAGAGTGAAATTAATGTTGGCTCGGAGTTTACGATTACGTTGCCTAAAGAGTATACACCCTTTGATACGGCCCAACTTCTTCAGGAATAAAACTCAATTAACGATTCCATATACACATCGTTCCATCCTTCTACTATTTCGTTGTAGTCGGCATCCGGAATATTGGTGTGTTTAAGCTCCAGCGATGTTTGGTTGTTTTTATGCGGATGTAACTTAATGGTTACGATAGATGGCTCTGCATCATTACCAAAATACCATTGTTGTGTAAGTTGTTTTCCTTTTTCGAATGCAAGGTTTTTACCAACAATATTTCCGCCAAACAATTCGAACTCTGTGTTTATCTCTTCTTTCATTTTTGCCTCTTCGCCTGTCCATAAACTGATGGTGGTTTCTGTTACCAAAGCAAGGTAAACCTGATCGGGCGTTTCGGGAATGATGTAGTATTTTTTAAACTCTTTCAATTTTTTACGGTGTTGAGCTCAACATCGAAAATTAAAACAGAGTTAGCCGGCACGGCACCAGAAGCGGTGGAGCCATACCCTAAGTAGGATGGCACATACAATGTAATTTTGCCACCTGCTCGTAGTTTGGGTAAGCCTATTTTAAAACCATCTACTAAGTTAAACAAGAGTGCATCGAGGCGGCCATCGTCAAATACAGTTCCTGAATTCATGAACTTTCCTGTATATGTAAAGTTAATGGTGCTAAAAACAGTTGGGAATTCTCCTGTGCCCGTTTTAGTAACTTTATAGTATAAACCCGAAGGATGCCGCACTACGTTGGCAATAGAATTTGCATCTATAAAATTTTTAATGGCTACGGTATCGGTAGCGAGTTGGTTGTTTTGTGCTGTTGTTAGTTGTGCTTGTACAAGTGTTAGATCGTATTCTATGATTGAGTTTGACGGAACATTGCTTGTGCCCTCGGCACCGAAGGCGTACTCGGATGGGATGAAGGCGATTACTTTGCTGCCCACCATGTTGTTTGTTAAAACAAAACGTAAACCTTGTACTGAAACGTTTTCTAATTTTGTTGTAAGCAACTCGTCTTGAAAGGGAACTGTGCTTTTAAATACTTTTCCGATAATGTCTACTTGCAGATTTTGTCCGGTTTTAGCGGGAGGCATAGAACCAAACTGCCTAACTACGAAGCGTATTCCGCTTCCATCGTAAAAAACTATATCGTTTGGATAGTTAAGTTGTATGTGTTGGTCTATGGCTGCAACTTGCTCGTCTAAAAGTTTGTTGGGATTTTCTATGTCGATACATGTTGTAAATAAAAAAGTACAACATACAAGAAGAATAAAGAGTAAAGACTTTTTCATAATTTGTTTTGCAACATTACGAAAAAGCCTTTAAAAAATTGCACGTGAAGTTTTATTCTGCTACAGACAGGTTAAATTTAGCCTTATTGGTTGTGTTCGCATTTGTTCCAATATACACTTCAAATTCTCCGGCTTCGTAATCGAAGCGCATATCTTTGCGATAGAAACGCAAATCGGCAGGTTTTATCTGGAAGGTAACTTCGCGCGATTCGCCCGGTTTAAGATCTAGCTTGGTAAATCCTTTCAGTTCTTTTATGGGGCGTGTAACACTGCCTACTAAATCGCGCACGTAGAGTTGCACTATTTCTTCGCCTTGGCGAGTGCCTGTGTTGGTAACGGTACAACTAACTTGTATGGAATCGGTAGAGGTTATGCTGGTCTTATCTAGTTTTACTTGCGTGTAAGCAAAGGTGGTGTAGCTTAAACCATGACCGAATGGGTAAAGAGGATAATTGCTTTCGTCTAGGTATTTAGAAACGTATTTATTGCCGGGATCGCTCTCGTACGGACGGCCCGTATTTTTCATGGAATAATAAATGGGGATTTGCCCGATAGAGCGAGGGAAAGTCATGGTTAGTTTTCCTGACGGATTGTAATCTCCAAATAATACTTCGGCAATGGCAGGGCCGGCTTGGGTACCTAAAAACCATGTTTCGAGAATGGCTTTAAAATGTTTGTCTTCAAAAGATAAATCGAGAGGTCTTCCATTCATTACTACTAAAACAGTTGGCTTATTTAACTTCGCGATTTCTTCCATGAGTTTGCGTTGTATAGCCGGTAGTTGTATGCTTGTGCGGCTAGCGGCTTCGCCACTCATCCACGAGGCCTCTCCTACGGCTAATACTATTGCATCCGCTTGTTTGGCTTTTGCTATGGCTTCGGCTAAGTATTGGGTGCTGTCGGCATCTATTGGCGAACCTTTCGCAAAACTGATTTTAGTTGCCGGTGAAACTGTTTGCTGTATGCCTTCTAATAAGGTGATGGCTTTTTTCCAATCGCCAGCGGCAGACCAGGCTCCTATCAGGTCTTTTCTTGTGTTTGCCATAGGACCAATAACGGCCAGTGTTTTAGTATTTTTATTTAATGGCAAGATGTTGTTTTCGTTTTTCAACAGCACAATGCTGCGCTTGGCGTTTTCTTTAGCTTCTGCTAAAAATTTTTCGTTCATCACTACTGTTTTTTCGCGTGTGGTATCGCAATACTTGTAGGGGTCATCGAACAAACCTAAATCGAACTTTAGTTTTATTATTCTTTTTGCTGCCTCGTTTATTCTGGCTTCGCTTACTTTTCCAGCTTTAACTAATTGCTCTAGTTTATCCTGAAAAAATCCGGCTTGCATATCCATGTCTACACCGGCATTAATAGCCATTGCTGCTGCAGCGGCTGTATCGGCCACAACACCGTGGTACAGCATTTCCATAATCGATGTATAATCTGTTACAACGAACCCATCAAAGCCCCACTCTTTTCTTAAAATATCGGTTAACAGATAGTGGCTTCCGCTTGCGGGCTCTCCGTGTATTTCGTTAAAGGATGTCATTACGGTTGCTGCGCCAGCATCTAACGCTGCTTTATACGGAGGTAAGTACGTTTCGCGCAATACACGGTCCGACATATCTACTGTGTGGTAATCTCTTCCGGCTTGTGCTGCGCCATAGGCAGCAAAATGTTTTACACACGCTAGCATTGTATTTACTGCGCTTAAGTCATCGCCCTGAAAACCTTTTACTCGAGCTGCTGCAATTTTGGAACCTAAGTATGTATCTTCTCCGGCACCTTCCATAACTCTACCCCAACGTGGGTCGCGGGCAATATCCACCATGGGCGCGAACGTCCAGTGTAAGCCTTCTGCTGTTGCTTCTTCTGCTGCTATGCGTGCAGAACGTTGCATCATATCCAAATCCCAAGAGCAAGATTCGGCTAAAGGAATAGGAAAAATAGTGCGGTGTCCGTGTATAACATCGTACCCAAAAAGAAGAGGAATTTTTAATCTTGTGTTTTCCACGGCCAGTTGTTGTAACTGTCGGGTATAGGCAGCACCTATGGCATTAAAGATGGCTCCAACATCGCCATTTTTTATATCGGTTTGATATCCCTTGCGCATGGTGGGGCCGGTTACATCCCAATCGCTGGTGTACAGTGTAAGTTGACCAATTTTTTCGCGGAGCGTCATTAACGCTAATACAGAATCTGCTTTGGCATCGGTAGTAGATTTAACCGGTTGTTTATTGCAAGAGGCAAGTAACGATACTACAAGAAGTGTATAGAATACGCGATAGTATATTTTCATAATCCTGAAAAGGTTTAGCGTTAAGGTGCAGGATAAGTTATGTTTAATTTAGTAAAAGCAGTTTGTATTTCGGGGGCCGACATAAACAAGTTCCAAAGCAAACCTGTTCGATGGTTTTCTATCATAACAATAATAGGCCCTTGATCTATAGCCAAATAAGAATTTGCGAACCAGCCTGCCGATATATTAAAGGCATCATAAAATCCATATTCGCCCCAAAGTTTATCACCGAGTTTATAATAAAAGAATTTCATTGCATTTATAGATTCTTGCGGAGTATATGGCATAGAAGAAAGTGCAGCCGTTGGTGAAATTACACCTAAATCATTACCTGGGTAATGTGCTGCATATCCATTTTGATTATCGCTGCTAGTTAGGCCCCAACAGTTAGCCCCATATAGGGGATAGTTTTTAGGATTGGCAATACAATAAGCGCGATTAATTAATGTTGCGTTTTTGTTTTGTGTCCAGTAATTGGCGTATTCATCTTTTATGTTTGGGTGCATACCGAGGTAAGAATAATGTACCCAAAACAAAGGCGCTGGCGATTCTAGCGGAAGCTGAATGCCATAGTGAAAATTATTTTTTACGATAGCTCCATTTCTTCCATACCCATTTGTATATACAATTTTTGGAATTGAATACGTTGGAGAAGCGGCTGCCAGAATGTAGGTGATTTGTTGTTCGAAATAACCATACATTGGGAAGTTCATTTCCCAACCAAAGTTGGGCGACCAATGCCAGTATAAAACGTTTTCGTTGTTTTTTCTATACCAACTCCATTCTACATCTTCCCATAATTCATTAATTCTATTGATCAGGTTTTGTTCGCGTGCAACGTTTGGATTAAGATATTGCCTAACCGTGATTAAGCCTTGTACGAGAAAAGATGTTTCTACCAAGTCTCCCCCATTATCTTTTGCGCTGAAGGGAATTACATCGCCTGTGTTGCCGTTCATCCAATGTGCCCATGCACCATGAAAGCGATCGGCTGTTTCTAAAAACGAAATAATTTTTTCGAAACGTGTTAAGCCTTGTTCTCTTGTTATAAATCCTCTTTCTATGCCAACAATCAGCGCCATTAAACCAAAGCCTGATCCACCAGAAGTAACTAAATCGCCAGAGGTATTTCTTTCTCTGGCCATACCACTGTTAGCCTGTGCGAAGTCGTAGAAATATTTAAAGGTTTGTTGTTGTACTTTCGTTAACAGTTCTTCTTCAGAAATGGATGGGAATTTATCTGATAAGTCTAGCTCTGTAAAAAGCCTGTATGGCATAAACAGATTCAGTTTTTTTCCTTTTATAGAAGTTAATTCTGCTGCAATGGCAAGATCGTGCCTTGTAAAAAACGCTAAACTTGTTTGTGGTTCTATTTGTAAAATATTAGATGAAGCACCTGTTGTAAAAGTTAGATTTATTTGATCGCTCCCTTTAAATAAGGTAATGTGTTTTTGGGCGGATATAATATCAACAGGTTCGGAAAATTCGAATTCAATAACTGAGTTTACAGGAATATTTCTAAAAACTGATCCTGTAACTTCGCTACCATTAATATATGTTTTTAATAAAGTGAAATTTTGGTTTTCGGATGATGTGTCTGAATCTGAACATCCGATGAGTAAAATATTAATGAATAAAGTAAAATAAAGTGCTTTTTTCAAAATTTAGTTAATTAAAAGATGTGCCCGGTTAAGGGCACATCTAATCAGTTTCAAAAATATAACATTAACGTTTTGCAACACCCAAGTTGTAGAGTGCTGTAATTTCAGCTTGAGACAGTGCCGCGTTGAATACTCGTACATCATCAATTTTTGCAGTTGCTAATACTTGCCAATCGGGCATGTTAGGAGCACTTGCGAAACCAGTATTTGTAGTTGCCAAACTACCGAACATTGGTACGCAAGGCGTTCTCATTATCATTTCTACAGAATTGATTCCTCTGTCGTTATATGCGCCAATAGATTTACCATTGCCAAACAATTCGAGTTTATGTGTGCTGGCGTTCCAACGTGCCACTACATGGCACCAAACTCTTGCCGATTTAAAAACACCTACCGGAGGTTTTCCACGAGGATCTGGTCTGTTATCCTGGCCGTTTTCTCCACCAGCTGCTAATTTAGACAAGTAGTTGGTTTTTAAAACTAGCGTATCTCCTACCGGACCATTTGCTGGAAACCATCCTGTTTCTGCACTTACACTCATATTGCCCCAAAAATCAGTATTACCTGTTGGGAAAATTCCAAAGTAAGTAGAAAAAGAATTACCAGTATTCTTTGCCTCTAACCATAAGCTTATGGTATAATTTGGTAATGAGTTAGCTCCGCCAATAGCTGCAATAGAAGGAAATTTTAATGCACCAGCCTGAAGATTTAATGCTTTACCGATTTGGCCATCAGTAAAACCAACGGTACCATAAGTGTTTGAAGGCGCAGTATTTGATAAACGTTCATTGTTGGTATCGTCAAACGTCCAGTGTGCAACTAAGTTGGTGGCTGCAACTTCGTTCGAATTATTGTACCCATCGATGGGTGGTAGTGCATTTTCATCGTCACACGATGAAACAAAAAACGCTGTACCTATTGTGAGTAAGAGTAAAGCGAAAGGAAAAAACTTTTTCATAGTTGTTTGTTTAGTTATGGTTTGATTATAAAAAATTTAAGTGTCGACCACTTAAAGGTGATCCATTCATTAATAATTGTTTTGCGTTAGTTTTCCGCCACTCAAAGCAATTTGAGAAGCGGGTATAGGTAATAACTCGTGCCTTCCCGCTACAAAGTTTGTTTTGCCTGCTGCCTGCATTACTTGTGCTGCCCTCCCTTGCCGAACGATATCCCAATACCGATCGTGCTCCATTGCAAATTCAATTCTTCTTTCTTGCCAAATATCAGCCATGGTTACAGAGCCTTTTGGTGGTAAGCCTGCACGATCACGTATTTCGTTTACACGCGAGGTAGGATCGCCTATTCCTAATGCAAGACCTGCTTCGGCATTCATTAACAAAACATCGGCATAGCGCAAAATGCGAATGTTCTTAGGTCTGTTTTTATCGTTTACATTTAGAAAAGATTCTGCCGTTTTGCTAGTGTATGCTTTGTAGTTGTAGAAACGGTTTTGAACCGAATCGGCACTTGGTACACGGTAGCCATCCCACAAGATGGTTCCTCTTCTTTGTGGAGTAACATCTATTTCGATGATAGTAGCTGCGCGTCTTAAATCATTTGGCTCATAAGCATTTAATAAAGATTGAGATGGATTATTAAAGCCCCATCCGAGATCGTCCCATCCTCCTAAACCTCCTACTCTTGCACCTTGTGCTACTGTATAATTGTCTATAGCAAAATTGGCATTATTAAACTGGCCTGTTTGAATTTCAAAGATAGACTCTGAGTTATTTTCTCCGGCTTGTCGCCATATCGTTGCATAATCATCAACTAACTGAAACTGGCCGGATTGCCTAACTGCCTCTGTAAGATCGAATGCAGGCTGCCACTCTTGTAAATACAAATGTACTTTTGCAAGTAATGTTTGTGCAGTTCCTTTATTAACATGCCCAAAAACAGCCTGGCTTTTTAATGGCAAGTTGTTGGCTGCATACGTTAAATCTCTTTTTATGCTATCGTATAATATTGATTTATTGATACGGGTTTGAAATGATGGATCTGTGTTGGCATCTTGCGCATTTTCTGGAACTCTAAGAACAAGTGGTACATCGCCAAACATTCTTACCAGATTAAAGTAAAAGTAGGCGCGTAAAAATTTTACTTCGCCTAAAAATATCTTTTTTTGCTGTTCACTTATGGCTGCATCTTTTAAACCTTTAATGGCCTGATTGGCGGCACCAATTGCATTGTAGTGTCCGCTCCATAATGATTCACAAAATTTATTTGTTGGTGTTAATGTAAAATTATCTATATCTCCTACTGGCACAGCCTGGTCGCTAGGTGTGCTACCTTTATCTGCATCATCAGACATAATGGAGGTAACTGATATAAATGCAAATCCATGGACGTCTCCATTGCCCCACGAGTCGCCTTGCAAAAGAGAATTATAAACACCTGTTACTAACTTTTCGGCAAGCTTTGGATCTGTTTTAGTTGTTACACCTCCCTGTACTTTAATATCAAGAAAACTATCGGTGCAAGCAGGAATTAAAAACATTATACCTGTTAATAAAGTAAAATAGTTAAAGCGAATTTTTCTTTTCATACTATTAAAATTCTACGTTTACTCCTATTGCAATAGTGCGGGTAGTAGGATAAGCACTTAGTTCAATTCCTGAAGTTGTAGGTCCACCTGGAAGTTCGGCAGTAAAGCCGCTATATCTTTGTAAGACCAATGGATTTTGTGCTGTAACAAATGCCCTTAGTGATTGCATCTTAAATTTACTGACTAACTCTTTGTTGAACCTGTATCCTACCGTTATATTGTTGATACGGATAAAATCTCCTGGTTCTACAAAGTAGGTAGATGCCAACTGGTTGCCTGTATTAGCTCCAGGTTCGGTTTGGCTTCTTCCACCGCTGGTCCATCTATTGTAAACAATATCTTTTTCTACATTATCTCTACCTTCTACCCTTACAGCCTTCTTACCGTTGTATACTTCATTACCAACGTTTCCGTATATGTCTAAACTGAAATCCCAGTTTTTATAATTAATACTTCCGTTAATACCGAAATAGGCAACAGGTTGGTAGCTACCGGCAAATACCCGATCATCATCATCAATTCTTCCATCTCCATTTTTATCTAGGTATTTAAAATCTCCAGGCTTTGCATTAGGTTGTATAATTGTACCATTTGAGTTAACGTAGTTTTGTACTTCGTCTGCTGTGTTAAATACCCCTAAAACCTGAAGCACATGAAAAGTTCCAACCGACTGCCCATTGTCAGTGTAGGTTACAAAGCCTTGTGCAGCACCAATACCGGCATCACGTATTGCTTGTCCTCCGTTAAGAGCAGTAACTTCATTTTTATTAAAAGTTACATTACCACCAACCGAATAAGAAAAACTCTCGCTGATTTGATCACGCCAGTTTAATAAAACTTCTAACCCATTGTTTTGTATAGAAGCAGCGTTAGTTAGAATAACACCATCAGCATCGCCTACTGTGCGTGGCACAGGCACAAATATTAGTGCGTTTTTTACGCTTTTATTATAATAGTTTATTTCTCCGTTAAGTTTTCCTTTTAAGAAACCAAATTCTAATGCCAGATCAAATTCTTCGGTTGTTTCCCAATTAATGTTAGGATCTATAATTTGATCTATTAGCGCTCCGTTTTGAGCAGGTTTTGTACTACCATTAAAAGAATAGGGTCTGTTAATGTTAACAGTTTGTGTAAATGCATTAGTTGGAATTTGGTCGTTGCCCACTCGCCCATAAGACGCACGAAGTTTAAGGTTATCGAAAATTTGTTGGTTGTCCATAAAACTTTCTTTAGAAATTTGCCAACCCACACCAACTGAAGGGTAACTCTGCCAACGGTTTACATTTGGTAATCTCGAACTTCCATCTACACGGAATGTTGCGGTTAATAAATACTTCTCTTGATAAGAATAATTTACTCTTCCTAAGTAAGAATTTCTTGCCCATGCATCGCCACCACCTCCATTTTGCGAAGTGTTTGCATCGCCAACACCAATGTACCAAAGGTCGCGATCGGCCGGAACATCATTGCGCGAAGCAGAAAACCAAGTAAGGTTATATTTTTCTGCAGTAATACCTGCTAATACATTGATGCTATGATCTCCAAAATCTTTTAGGTATGTAATGGTGTTATCCCATACCCATCTGAAATTTTGAGATTGTTTAACTGATAAACTACTAATCGGCCTTTGTTGATTTCCACCAGGTACGATAAAAGTATTTTCATCTGAGCGAAATTCGTAATAGTATCCCCGATTTAAAGAGTTCCGCCAATCTCCACCGATAGCCGAACGTAGGGTGATGGCCGAATTAACCTTGTAGGCCATAGAACCAGAACCCTGAAAACGATTTTCTACTACGCGAATATCGTTATTGTTTAAATCAAGCAAGGCATTACCTACATTTTGATAGCCGCTGGTGTTGCCATATAAACCATTTACTCTTGCAGGAATAATAGGTGCTGCTCTGTAGGCATTGTTATACACTGCTCCAATATTACCAAAGGGGTCAATGTCAATATTACCAAAGCCATTTTCATTAACGTTATTATTATACGCAGATTGAAGACTAAAACTTAATTTCGGACTAAGTTTAAATTCTGTGTTTATTCGCAAATTCCATCTGGTAAAATCGTTGTTAAGTAAAATGCCCTGATCTTGCAAGTAACCGGCATTAACAAGGTATGTTGCGGTTTCGCTTCCGCCAGATACAGAAAGGTTATGGTTTTGTTGTAAGGCAGTGCGCAGAATCACATCGTACCAATCGGTATTGTATACCGATGGTGGCGGAGCCTCGCCAGTTGCTGCCTGCATGTAATTTGCATACTCAGATGCGTTTGCCATTTCTACTAAATTTGCCGCCTGCCTAAAGCCAATATTATTATTGTAGTTGATTTTAAGTTTACCTGGTGCTCCTTTCTTAGTTGTAATAATAATTACTCCATTTGCACCGCGCGAACCATAAATAGCTGCTGCCGATGCATCTTTTAAAACATTGATATCGGTAATCTCGGCAGTGTTTATGTTGGAAATATCATCGGTAAGTACACCGTCTACAACAAATAGCGAAGTAGTTCCGCCTAAAGCTGTACCCACACCTCTTACCCTAATTTGTGGAACAGAGCCAGGTTGGCCAGATGATATAATTTGAACACCCGCCACTTTTCCTTGCATGGCTTGTGTAGCTGTAAGTACAGGCTGCTTAAACAATTCATCACCTTTTACTGATGCTGTTGCACCTGTTATGTCAGATTTTCTTTGTAAACCATACCCCACTACCACTAGCTCATCAAGAGTTTCTACATCTTCGAGTAATCTAATATCGATGGCTGATCTATTACCTACAATGGTTTCTTGGGTTAAAAATCCAATAAAAGAAAAAACAAGGGCAGATTCTGTACTTAGGTTAGCTATTGAATAAACACCTTTAGCATCAGTTACTGCTCCGCGGGTAGTGCCCTTAACTTGAATGCTAACCCCCGGTAAGGGGTTGCCTTGCTCGTCAGAGACTACACCGGAAACAGACAGGCTCTGGGCTTGAACCTGAACAACTGTGAAAACACAAACTAAAACTATGAAAATGGGTAGAAAGCGATTCATGGCCTTTTATGCGCATTTTTTGACATGCACTGAATGAATTTACATAGCCAGTCAACTTCTACATCATTTTTTTTTTAAAATTTTAAAAAAATGCAATCGTTTTCTGTTTTTCTTAAGACACTTGTTTTGCGGATTAAAAACACTGAAAAAGCAGTAAAAAATGCAAAAATGATAAACAATCGTTTGCGGTTTTTCGCCTTAGAAACATTACAAAAAAAGCCAGTGGTAAATCAAGAATATAAATGCACTACTTGCTCAATTTTACATCTTCCGGAAGCAGCAATACGGTTTGCCAGGTTTCTGCAGATGCTCTTTTGCCGTGTTTTTTAAGCCAATCTATTCTTTCCATTACCTTGTTTTTGAAGGTCCACACGGTATTTAAACGCAGATTTAAGCGGGTAGAGAGTGCCTCTAACGTGTAGGCATCGGGCTTGGCAACGGCTACGTAAGCAATGTAAAATGCCTTTTCGATAGGAAATTTTAAATGATGAAAGATGGAATATGCCGTTATAGACTCGTTATAACCACACTTTGTACACCTTCTTGAGAATTTTTGCGAACCGTTAAAATACTTGTCGTTGTGGCATTGGCGGCAGGTAAAGCCTTTTTCCCATTTCAATTCTTCAATTAAACGGTAACAGGCTAGTTCATCCGGGTAAAGTGTATGAAACTGATCATACTCCATTACCCTCTCTTTCAATCTGCTTTCTAAAACTTCTTTTATAGAGTTTTTTAGTTTCCAGTTATCTAAATCCAGTAATGAGTTGATCTGGTTTATTTCGAAAGATTGTCTTTCGAGTTTTTCGTTAATACGGGCGAGTTCTTCGTTTTTTTGATGCAGTGCTAATGTTCTTTCTTTTACTTTTTCTTCTAGTTCTCTGTTTACTTTGTCTTTTAGTTGCATGTTATCTTCATGCTGTACAATTACCCTGCGCAAAGCTTTATCCCGATTATCTTTTAAAATTCTGATTCTATCTCCCAAGGCAAAGGTTAAGAACAACATTTCTATACCAAATGATATGTGTAAACTATAATGAGATAAAATAGTGAACGGCAACAAATTAAAGTAAACCAACATCCGCAAAAAGAAACCCAGGAAGAGAATGCCGTATGCTATCACAAAAAATCGGGCTGGTTTATATCCATTTCGCCAAACCTGTATACCCGTAAAAAAAATGATGGATAACGGAATTACATCGGCATTTCTATAGGGCAAAGCACTTGGATATAAAATTAAAAGAAATAAAAAGGCTACTGATCGCAGCACGATCATGATCAACAACCATTTATCTAATAAGGGTGCGGTAGCTTTTGTATTTAAAAATTTTCTGGTGAATAATAATGCAAATAGAATTAATAAGAATAAGAATACACCAACAGCATATGTATTGAATGAAGGAAATGCAGGCCATAAATATTGAAAGCCGGTTCCATCTAAACTGGCTGCGTATAAGGCAACACTTAATATGTATCCGATGTAGTATATGTTTTTGATTTCACGAATGGCCAGGTAAACTAAAAAATTGTACAGTACTATAATTAATACCATTCCGTAAAACATACCATACAATAAATATTCATTTAAAGAATAAAATACAAAACGATTTACCGAGCGAAATGCCACACGTATATCTGCAAACTCGTGTGACTGAATTTTAAAATAACAGGTTATGGTGGTATCCTTCCAACTGTCAACAGGGATTTCAAAATTTTTATGCAACCAAACCCGGTTTTTAAAATCTGTTGCATCTCCGGTTTTAATGTATGTGTACTTTCCTTGTGTGTTCGGAATCCAAACTTCCAGTTGATCAATACTTTGATCGTAAAATTCCAACAACCATTTTTTGTTGGTGTGTTCTTTTAATGTAATGGTAAACTTTACCCAATAAGGTGTGTTTGTTTTAAAATCTGAGTTTTGGTAATTCTGTTGTTGAACAAAAAGATATTGATTAGACGGATGCAAAACAGAATCGATTGTATAGATTCTGTTTTCATCTACAAAAAAGGCTAATTCGTTTAACGTAAAAATTCTTTCATCTACACTATCTGCTATAATGGCCTGTGCATGTACCTGCCACATGCCAACAAAAAAATAAATGCATACAAGGAAAGAAAATTTACTCTTCATTATTTGGTATTAGTCAACCACCCCCCAGTAAAACCTGCTTTTAATAAACCATTCTTAATGCATTTATTCTTCTTCATTACATTCCATACCAATTCATTTTCAAAATTAGCAGCCTGAATAATTATCGGTCCTTGGTCTATGCCTAAATAATCTACATCAAACCAACCTTTTGTTCCATCGTTGTATTCAATTGAAAGATTAAATGCATCGATAAATCCATATTGCTTATACACTTTCTCTCCCAAATTTTCTTTCATCTTTTCCAAGGCTGGTATACAAATTTCAGGTGCAAAAGGTATGGAGCCACCTGCTGCCGTTGGTGCAAGGGTTCCATCATCTACCACATAATATTGCGCAGCACCTCTTGCTCCATATCCCATAAAGGCAATGTTAGGATTTGTTTTATTCTGATTGCCTGGTCCATCGCATGCGGTTAAACCCCATTGGTATTTTCCATACCCGGCATAATCAGCAGGATTAACAACACAATAAGCATAATTAGCATAAGTTGCTCTTTTGCTGTTCTCGAAATAATCTATGTTTTTGCTTTTTGCGTAGGCATCTTGTATACCTCGGAAATCTATGTACATATGCGAATACTGATGACCAAACAACGGCCCGAAGTTGATGTGTTCCTGATTGAAATAATTTGCCCACTGGTAGGTGCTTGTCCATGCATCCCAACTTTCTTTTTCAATTGTATGTGTGGGCGAACCTAACGCCAACACATACAACAACATGGCTTCATTGTATCCTTTCCATCTTGCTTCAATAAATCCTTTCTCTGGATGCCAGCCCATGCTTAACGTTTTCTCGCCATTCAAAGCCCAATCCCATTCTACTCGTTGATACAGAAAATCTGCGATTTCACGAATAGAATTTTCTATTTGATTAGTTCCATCAAAATAACTCTGACAAGATAAAATACCAGCCATTAACAAAGCAGTATCAATAGTAGATAACTCAACTTGTTGAAAACGCATGCCCGTACGCATGTCTATGAAATGATAGAAGAAGCCCTTATGCCCTGCTATATCAACTGCTTGCTCTCCTTGCGGCAAACTTTTAAGAAACAATAAAGTTTTCAATACGCGATTGGCAGCCTCTTGTCTTGTAACAAAACCCTTCTCTACTCCTATTATATAAGATGTTAAACCAAACCCGGTTGCAGCAATGCTCGAAAAACTTTTTGTTGGCCAACGATCCGGAATTTGTGCGCTAACACTATCAGCAGTTTCCCAAAAAAAACCGAAGGTATCTTTTGAGAGTGTGTCTAAAAATGCTTTTTTATTTTCGTAAGTAACTTTTTGTTTGGAACAAGCTTGCACAACAAGTAAGGCCATAACAAGGGCAACAACTTTTAAATACTTCATATGCTGTTTTAAATTTATATGCTAATTTACAAGGCAATGTTACAATAATTTATTTCTTTTCATTAAAGTTTTATTAATGGTAAAATACACGTTTACAAGTATCATGCTCTTGCTTTCCATATTGGTATATGAAGTGCAAGCACAAGAAAGATTGGGTACGAAAACGTATTGTAACCCAATGGATATTGATTACCGATACAATTGGGAACAAATCAACCAGAAAATTTCTTATCGCTCAGGTGCAGATCCTGTTATTGTATTACATCAAAACAAGTATTATTTGTTTGTTACTATTTCCGGAGGCTACTGGACTTCCGATAATTTAGTTAACTGGAAATACATTGAGCCAAGTCGTTGGCCGATGGAAGATATCTGTGCGCCCGCTGCGCTTTCTGTAAGAGATACCTTATATCTGTTTCAATCTACATTTGAACAGCGTCCTATTTTTTATACTACCCAACCAGAAACAGGAAAATTAAATTTTTACAATCGCTGGTTGCCTGCTTTGCCTAAAAATGTTGGTCCGTGGGATCCTGCATTATTTTATGACGAGGAGCTTAACAAGTGGTTTATGTATTGGGGATCATCTAATGTTTTTCCTTTGTATGGATCTGAATTAGATAAAAGTAAAAACCTGGTTTATAAAGGCGATTATTTACCCATGCTCAGATTGCATCCCGACAAACATGGTTGGGAAAGATTTGGCTACGACCACCGCGATACCATTAAGCCGTACATGGAAGGCGCCTGGATGACAAAATACAAAGGCAAATATTATCTGCAATATGGCGCACCAGGCACGGAATATAATGTGTACGCCAACGGTACATATATAAGCAATCAACCTCTTGGCCCGTTTGAATATGCCAACTACAATCCTATATCGTATAAACCTGGAGGATTTGTTACGGGTGCCGGACATGGCAACACCTTTCAGGATAAACATGGAAACTGGTGGAACACCGGAACACCCTGGATTGCCGTTAACTGGAATTTCGAAAGAAGAATGGCCATGTTCCCTGGTGGTTTCGACAAAGACGATAACATGCACTTTAATACCCGATTTGGTGATTTCCCACATTATATACCCGACCGTAATGTAACAGATCAGACCTCGCTTTTTACAGGATGGATGTTGTTGTCTTATAAAAAGCCAGTCGTTACAACTTCGCATAAACCTAATTATACTGGAAGTTTATTAACAGACGAAAACCCAAGAACCTTTTGGGTAGCCGAAAAAAATCAAAAAGGAGAAGAAGCTGTTATTGATCTGCAAAAAGTATCAGCCGTTTATGCCGTGCAAATTAATTATACAGATTATCAATCTACTATTTATAATAACGAAGGTGTATATACTGCATTTGCCATTCAAACTTCTACAGACAAAGTTACTTGGAAAACAGTATACGATAACAGAGATAGAAAAGAAGACAGACCGAATGCTTACATCGAATTAGAAAAGCCTATAGAAGCCCGTTATGTTAAGTATACTCATCACTATGTTAAAACACCAAATTTGGCTATAAGCGATTTCAGAGTTTTTGGTGTTTCAAAAGATAGAGCGCCTTCTGCACCCAAACTATTAACAGTTACCCGACTAAGCGATACACGAAATGCCATAGTGAAATGGGAAAAACAGAAAGCTGTAATCGGGTACAACATTCGTTGGGGTATAGCTCCAGACAAGTTATATCAGACTTATCAAATCTGGCATGATCAACCCACCGAAAAAGAAATACGTGCTTTAACTGTTGGACAACACTATTATTTTGCCGTAGAATCATTTAACGAAGCCGGAGTTTCACCATTAAGTAAAGTAGTTGGACCCTTTTAAAATTTACTATGAAAAAGATTATTTTTTCTCTTGCCCTTTTACACCTTGTTACGTTTAGTTATGCGCAAAGCATACAATCGATCAACAAAGAATTTACGTTACAAACTGAATTAAATTCAGGTGGCTCACTTCTGTATTCCTTATCCTACAAAAATCAAAATCTTGTAACAAAAGGTAAAACTGGTTTTGTGCTAAGTAATAATGAAGATTTTTATAGCAATTTTTCCGTTGTAAAGTGGGATACCCTCACCCATCATCGTTCTACATGGCAACCGGTTTGGGGCGAAGTAAAAGAAATTAAAAATGAATACAAGGAATTAGCCATTACCTTGCAACAAAAAAGCACAAATAGAATCTTACTAATCCGCTTTCGATTGTTTAATGATGGCTTAGGATTTCGCTATGAATTTCCACAACAAAATAATTTACAACATTTTGTTGTGAAAGATGAGCTAACATCTTTTCCTTTAGCAGGTAATCATAAAGCATTCTGGATTCCCGGAGATTACGATACCAACGAATATATTTATTCTACCACTTTACTTAGCGAGATTGATGAAAACAATCGCTCGAAGCAAGCTGATGAAATAAGCACACGCGTAGCCATTCCTAATGCTGTACAAACTCCTCTTCAATTAAAATCAAAAGAAGGACTTTATATTAATATTCATGAAGCAGCATTGATTAATTATCCGGCAATGAATTTGGAGGTGAATAAACAAACATTCGAATTGAAAGCTCATCTTGTGCCTGATGCTATCGGCAACAAAGCCTACCTACAAACTCCGTATAGCACTCCGTGGAGAACCATTCTTGCAAGCGATGATGCCAGAGAGTTAATCGCTTCCAAAACAATTTTAAACTTAAACGAGCCAAGCTCACTAGAAAATACAAGTTGGATTAAACCTCAAAAATATATCGGCATTTGGTGGGAAATGCATGTAGGCACAGGAACCTGGCACTACAGCGATCAAACAAATTTACAATTAGATAAAACTGATTGGAAATCTATTAAACCAAATGGAAGACATGCTGCCAATACACAAAACACCAAACGCTATATTGATTTTGCTGCGCAACATGGTTTTGATGGTGTTTTAGTAGAGGGTTGGAATGTTGGATGGGAAGATTGGTTTGGCCAATGGAAAGAAAATGTATTTGATTTTGTTACGCCTTATCCCGACTTCGATGTAAAAGCCTTGCAAGAATATGCAAAATCTAAAAATGTAAAATTGATTATGCACCATGAAACTTCCGGTTCGGTAACGAATTACGAAAGAAGAATGGATGAAGCGTATCAGTTTATGAAGCAACATGGTTATGATGCCGTTAAAACAGGGTATGTTGGTAAAATTATTCCAAGAGGCGAACACCACGATGGACAATGGATGATTAACCATTACAACCGTGTAGCACAAAAAACTGCTGATTATAAAATTATGCTTGATGCGCACGAACCTGTGCGGCCTACCGGTTTACACAGAACCTATCCGAATTGGTTAGCCTGCGAAGCTGCACGTGGAAATGAATTTAATGCGTGGAGTGTTGGTAATCCTCCGGAGCACGAAACTATTTTACCCTTCACCCGATTAATGGGCGGCCCGATGGATTATACTCCCGGTATTTTCGAAATTAAAATGGATTATTACGTTTCTCAAAGACCATTTAATAATCAATCTCCAAATGGTTTTCAGGTACATACTACGTTGGCTAAACAATTGGCCTTGTATGTAACCTTATACAGTCCGTTACAAATGGCTGCTGATATTCCGGATGCTTATGAGAAAAGATTGGATGCTTTTCAGTTTATAAAGGATGTTGCTGTAGATTGGGACGATACTAAAGTTTTAGAGGCAGAGCCAGGAGATTACCTAACTATCGCTAGAAAAGCAAAAGGAAAAGATAGTTGGTTTATTGGAGCGATTACTGATGAGAACGAAAGAGTTTCTACTGTAAAACTAGATTTTCTGGATAAAGGAAAAAAGTATATCGCTACGTTATACCAAGACGCTGCTACAGCAGATTGGAAAAGTAATCCGATGGCTTATACAATAGAAAAGTATATCGTTAAAGCCGATACACTCTTAAAACTTACCCTGGCTGCCGGAGGTGGAGCAGCCATTTCAATTTTACCTGCCACTGCTGCCGATCTTAAACAAATAAAGAAGTATAAAAAATAAAAAATCTAATCTGTGTCAATGAAAGAGTTACTTTAATCCAACCGTTAAATCCTGGATAATCTCTTTCATTGGCCTGATTGATGTTACATATTCAATGGAAGGTCCTGCGCACCAAACTGATTTATAGGTGGCACTGAAAGCAGCTTTCTCAATGGCTTTCATACCGCGCCAGGCAATTAACATCTTTACATACTTTTTCAATGTTTTGTTTTTGTGCAGCAAGCGTTCCAAGAAGTTAGCTTCGGTGCCCATCTCTTTTACATAAGGTGTGTTGATAACCGTAAGCGCACTGCCCGACATTTTAGTAGTGCGTACAATATCTTTAGCGCCATAGTCTACCATCGCTTGTTTGTATTCAGCAGAAACCGGTGCTTCTTCACTCGCAATAAAAATAGTTCCGACAGAAACCCCGGCAGCACCGGCTTCCATAATTTCTTTAATGTGTGAAGCTTTAGCAATTCCACCAGCCGAAATAATCGGGATAGTAATCTCAGCTTTTAATTGTTTAACTAATGTGGCTGGATCAATATTTCCTGCGTGTCCACCTGCTTGGTTGTTTACAGCAATTACCGCATCAGCTCCTAATGCTTCTACTTTTTTTGCATAGGCTGTATCTACTACATCACAAAAAACTTTTATACCTAAAGGTTTGCACGTTTTAATTACTTCTTCTGGTGAACCTAATGAAGTAATGATGAAATCAACTTTTAATTCTGCTAAAGTCTTTAATTGACTTTTATATAATAGATTAGATTTATTAACAATCAAGTTTACTCCAAATGGTTTGTTGCTGTACTTTTTTAATTCTCGTATAGCAGCGCGTAACTCTTCATCTGTTCTATAGTTTAAAGCAGGAAAGGCGGCAGTTATGCCATTATCCATAGCGGCTTTAATCATAGCTGTATTCGAAATCAAAAACATGGGTGCTACAATAATCGGGTAGTCAATACCCAGCATTTTATCAATTGTCATTATTCGTTTCGGTTTCGTTTTCTAGTACATTAATTAAATCTCGTCTGCGGATAGAATCTTGTCGCATTTGGTATTGCAACATTTTTTGTTTTCGTTTTAACAATTGCTCTAAGAAGGATTCTTCAATAGTTGCTGTTGTATCGGCTAATAAAGTTGAATCGCGTTTCCATTTTACTTTTTCAATTCTACGGATAAGGGCAGAGTCTAATTCGTATAAATCACATTCTAATTCCTTTCTCCATTCATCTGGTAAAGGATTAAATGTGGCCTCTGCTAATTTCTTAAATTTTTTATCTGCGTTAACTTGTTTTAAAAAATAGCCTGCAATAGGTAAAGCAGTGCTGGCGCCTTGTCCTAATTCTGTATGCCTGAATCGTACGCGCTGGTCGTCTGCTCCTACCCACGAGCCAATTACTAAGTCGGGCGTTAAAGCCATAAACCAACCATCAGCATTTCCTTGTGTAGTTCCTGTTTTTCCTGCTAACTCAGTGTAAACGCCATACTTCCATCTGATGCGCGATGCTGTTCCTTCTTGTGTAACGGTACGCATCATTTCGCGTGTTAACGCAATTGCTTTCTTACTTAAGGCGGGTTGTGTTTTTTCAGGTTGTGGTAAATCTTTCACCATGTTACCCTTTACATCTACCACTTTCGTTACATACATAGGTTTCACTGTTTCTCCTTCATTAGTAAAACCAGAAAAAGCTTGCGTCATTTCCATTAATGAAACAGAAGGAGAACCCAATGCGATAGATGGCACATCAGGCAATTCACTTTCAATTCCCATTTTTCTGGCTACTTCTTTTGTTTCGTTAACACCAGCTTTCATAATCATTTTTACAGCCACCGTGTTAACGGAATAAGCTAAGGCTCCGCGCATGGTGTATTTAACTTCGTAATCGATGTTCGAGTTTCTGGGCGTCCACTCCTCTCCTTCTTCATCTATGTAAGTTTCTCGATTAGCCGAAACCAACTCGCATGGGGAAATTCCCTTATCAATTGCTGTAGCGTATACAAGGGGTTTAAAAATAGAACCTACTTGTCTTTTTGTGCTTGTGCGAACATGGTCGTACTGAAAAAACTGATGATCTATTCCACCTACCCAGGCCTTTATCTGACCGTTATGGGCATCTAAAACTAAAAACCCAGCATTTAAAAATTGCAGATGATGTTTAATAGAATCTATCGGGCTGGCAATAACTTCCTTTTCTCCTTGCCACGAAAAAAGACGGATCGGAATTTTCTTTTCTAATTTTTTCACAATCTCATCTTCTGTTAATCCTTCTTCTACCAGTTTTTTATACCGATCGCTTCTTTTGATGGCATCAGAAAGTAATGTTTTGTTTTCTTTAAATAACCCTTCCTTTCCCCAATGCGCAAAGAATTGTTTTTGCAATTCCGTCATTTGTTGTTCCACTGCTTTCTCGGCATAGGTTTGCATGCGCGAATCGATGGTGGTATAGATTTTTAATCCATCCGTATAAATATTATAATTTTCTCCTTCTTCGTTGGGGTGCTCGTCAAACCATTTTTGTAATTCCGTTCTTACGTATTCTTTAAAGTAAGATGCTAACCCTAAATTATTTTTAGGTCTCGAATAACGGAGGGCTAAAGGTTTTTCCTGAATTTTATCTGCTTCTTCTTTTTTCAGAAAGTTATACTTTACCATTTGCCCGATAACAACGTTTCTTCTTTTCAAAGCGCGGTCAGGAAATAAACGAGGATTATAAGAATGGGTAGCTTTAAGCATCCCTACTAACAAAGCTGCTTGTTCTGTTTTTAAATCTTTAGCAGACACCGAAAAAAAACGTTTCGATGCAGTTTCAATACCATACGTTTGATCGGCAAATGAAACTGTGTTTAAATACATAGTTAGAATTTGATCTTTGTTGTAGATGTCTTCGATGCGTATGGCTGTCCACATTTCTCTTAGTTTATTGATTAACATGGAAAGCATCCAATATTTTTTACGAGGATATAAATTTTTGGATAGTTGTTGAGTTAACGTACTTCCACCTCCGGCAGACTCATCGCCCATGATAATCGATTTCGTGAGTACGCGACCTAAACTCTCAAAATCTACACCACCGTGTTCGTAAAAACGAATATCTTCTGTTGCAATTAATGCATCTTTAACAGATTGAGCAATCTGATCGAACTTTACTTCTGTTCTGTCTTGCACAAAAAATCTTCCGATTAACACGCTATCGGCACTGTAAATTTCTGAAGGCAATTGATTTTGAATATTTCGCAACGCTTTTTTACCGGGTATCTCTATCCAAACAATCAGAAGCAAAAGCAAGGGAGGTCCCATCACCAATAACCCTGCAATAGTCCATCGCTTTTGTTTGGGGTGAGTAGCGTAGTAATTTTTAAGCTTGAAATAGTTTGCTTTAATCCACAGTAAATGGTTGATGACAAAGGGTTTCACTTTAGTCAACCATAAAGATTGAATTACTTTAAATAAAGAGTTACCAGGAGGCATAGGTAAGGGTACGAATCAGAAATATAGGTGGTGCATTTGGCTAAAGCAAATGAATTACACCCTCAAAATGTTTATTTTATCTGAAAAACATACGCAAATAATCCGTGTTTACGCCTTATGCAGCACAAACAGCCAATCCCAAGGGCCAGGATCTTTCAACCACTTTGGCGGTTTAGCAAATTCTGTTTGCCAACTATACGATACTTTATCGATGTTCGAAACTTCAAAACCAATTTGCTTACATAAAAACTCCATTTCTTCCTTTAAGAAATGTTTGGTTGGAACATGATCGATATGAAAATAACCTAGCAGCGTTTTAAGTTTATCATTCTTAAAATAATCGAATTCTTCTGATGGAATTTGGGATACGTTTTTTCCTTCTTTTTCGTACCAGCGTACCAATTGCATATTGGCAAACAACATCGACTCCATAGAAGGAATAACAACCAAGGCCTTACCTTTGGTTTTTAATTGGCGATAGATGTTTTGTAACATGTTGATATTTTTTTGCTCATCCTGCAACATGATTACATTACAACAAAACGCGAATTCTGCTTTTGGAAAGCCTTTCAAGGGTTTAGATAAATCTGCTTTAATTACGGTAACATGTTGTGAGTTTCTTGCTTTTGCTTGCTTAAGCAAAGCGGCAGATAAATCTGTTCCGACAATATTTTTAAAATGCGGTGCCAGTAAAGGAAATGCTTTGCCTGTACCACAGCCAAAATCAATTACTGTGTGTTCCGGATTGCCGAACTTCTTCACATAACGTTTTAGTATATGCTTTAAATCTGAATTGAAAACATCAAAAATGGTGTCATCATAATCCGAGCCGATGGTATTCCAGTGTTTTTCCTGATTCATAAGAAAGAATACGTTATCGATGCAGCTGCTTGGTTCGCTTTTTTACGTGCATCATCTATTGAGTGACCTAATGCGAGACAAACACCCATTCTGCGTTCACCTCTTACTTCCGGTTTTCCGAATAGTCGAATTTGAGTATCAGGTTCTTCTAAAGCCTTTTCAAAACCTGTAAATTGGATGTTATCGCTATTGCCCTTAACAAGTATTACACGTGAAGCCGCATATCCTACTTGTCGAATAGAAGGAATAGGCAAACCTAATATAGCGCGCACATGCAAAGCAAATTCTGAAAGATCTTGAGAAATCATGGTAACCATACCTGTATCGTGCGGACGAGGAGAAAGTTCGCTGAAAAAAACTTCCTCTCCTTTAATAAAAAATTCTACTCCAAAAATTCCTTTTCCTCCTAAAGCATGTACAACTTGGGTGGACATTTGTTGTGCACGTACTAAGGCATTTTGCGGCATAGGATGAGGTTGCCACGATTCCTGATAATCGCCATGTTCTTGCCTATGACCAATCGGTGCGCAAAAAGAAACACCATTAGCATGTTGAATGGTGAGCAATGTAATTTCATAATCGAAAGAAATAAAACCTTCGATGATTACTCTCCCACCACCTGCTCTCCCACCTTCTTGTGCATATTGCCAGGCCGTTTCAATTTGATCGGCTTGTTTGATAACACTTTGTCCCTTACCTGATGAGCTCATCACTGGTTTTACAACACAAGGAATGCCAATGGCTGCTACAGCTTGTGCAAACTCTTGGTACGTACCTGCAAAACGATAAGGCGAAGTTTGCAATTGCAATTCTTCTGCTGCTAACCTGCGTATACCTTCTCTGTTCATAGTAAGTTGAGTAGCTTTGGCAGAAGGAATAACGTTATAACCTTCTGACTCCAGCTTTACCAATTCATCCGTTGCAATGGCTTCTACTTCTGGAATAATGTAATCAGGTTTTTCTTTTTCTATTAAGCTTCGTAATTCTTTCGCATCTAACATATTAATAACATGCGAACGATGCGCTACTTGCATAGCGGGTGCATGTGCATACCGATCTACTGCAATTACTTCAACACCTAATCTCTGCAATTCAATAACCACTTCTTTTCCTAATTCACCAGAACCTAGTAACAAAGCTTTTTTAGCTTTTGCTTTTAACGGAGTACCAATGCTTAGCATATCAGAATTTTTTATCGAAAGTTAATTTGAAATAGATAAGCAATATGCTTAATAAACAAATGATGCTATTGCAAATAATAACCGGCCATAACATTCTGCCTACACCATACACCAACCACACCACTGTGCTGGTAAAAATAATGCTAAGCATGGTTAAGCTTAAATCTTGCGTGCGTTTTGTTTGCCACACTTTATACACTTGTGGTATAAAAGTGATGCTGCTTAAAAAAGAACCTAAATGGCCAATCCAATCAATCCATTCCATAAACAATTAATAGTCTTTAAATTTTGAAATCCATTTGTTTGCTTTCAACCGAAGTTGATAATCCGCTGATGATAAATAACTTTTTACATCAGGATGAAACTCACCCTTCGAAGTAAAATGCCAATACGCACATTCACCACAATGGTACACATTTTTAGGTCCGTTGATGTTGGCATTTCCATTGTTTCGGTAAAATTCAAGTAACGCCAATAATGCCAACGCTTCGGTGTCGAACAATTTTTTTCCTGAAACACATTTTTTTGCCTGTGGCATGTAAAAAAACTTATTGTAGTTTTAATTGTTATCAAAAATAAAGAATATTACCACAGCTTGTATTTTTAAAGTAACGAAGAAATGAAAAGCTTAAGCGCAAAAAAAAATCTTTTACTTCTGCTGGTGTGCATTTCTGTTACTTCCTTTGGGCAAAGTGTGGTAATTGAAGAACGTGTAAAAATGCTTGCTTTAGGAGATTCGTACACCATCGGGCAAGGTGTTGCCGAATCGGAAAGATGGCCCGTTCAGTTTATTAAAGAATTAAACGAACAAAAAAATATAGTGGGCGATGGACCACGTATTATAGCTACCACTGGTTGGAGAACCGATCAGCTAAAATCTGCGTTACTTCAAGCCAACATCGAACCAGGAAGTGTTAACCTGATTTCTTTGTTGATAGGCGTTAACAACCAATACCAAGGAAGAACCGCTCAAAGTTACAAGCCCGAGTTGGAAGAGTTACTTTCTCTCGCCTTAACTTTAGTAAATGGAGATAAAACAAAATTGTTTGTACTATCTATTCCTGACTATGGATACACACCTTTTGGACAGAGTAATCAAACATCTATATCATTAGGCATAGATGCATTTAATGCTGTTAAAAAAGAAGTATGCGAAGAAAATGGAATTTTGTTTATCGACATCACTGATATTTCAAGATTAGGATTAGCACAACCCGATTTAGTGGCCGGTGACAGACTTCACCCCAGTGGTAAAATGTATGCGTTATGGGTAGAAAGAGTTCTTAAAAATGAAAATATTACTTACATCCAAAATCCTGTTTTAGATGTAAATGATAAGACAAAGAAAGAAGAAGCATTTCGTTACCTTTCTCCAAATCCTTTTCAACACTATTTAAATGTAAATGAAGATGTTGGTCCATTTCAATTAACTATTGTTGATGCAAATGGTAAGAAAATTTTTTACGATGAGAATACACCAGCATCCTCCATCGATACACGTACTTGGGCTACCGGAATGTATTTCTACCAGATTCAAACTTCGAATGAAACCTTATCTGGTAGGTTGTTGAAGTTTCGGAACGGCATCAATTGATTCAGCTTTTTTAAAAGGTTTGGCGTATTCCCAGCGATTTACTAACGCTGTTGTATAATAGGCATCGATACCTAAGGAACAAATTGTTTCCACTTCTTGCAAGGCTAAAAATCCATCATCACACATTATAGATTTATTTACTTTTACCCATTGAATAGCTCCAATAACAAAGTAGGTTCCGTTTAAAGAGATCGGAATAATTTCAGCAACCTTCAACCCGTAACTGCAAACAGCATCTTTCACCAAAGGTGCTTTCCATTCAGGAAGAAAATCAATATCGATTTGCAGAGCATCAAATTCACTAATCCCTTCTTCATACTTGGCACTACTCAAATGCGCTTTTTCAGCCATGTATTTGTCAACAAGATTAATCGTATAAACTCCGGTTCGTTCAATATTGCTTAGCGTATGCGGGGCAGCTTCTTTTGGTCGGTTAACAAAGCCAATTAAAGCCGGATCTGCACCTATATGTACGATGTTGCTAAAAATAGCCACGTTGGTTTTACCATCGGGCGATACAGTTGAGATGAGCGATGCCGATTTAAACCCACTTAAACTATTGATAAAATTCGCGCGGTAAAAGCGATCCCACCCTTTTATTTCGTCAATTGATACGGTTAACATGCACATAAAACCAGAATGGTATAAAAAAGTTTGAATAATAATTGGAAATTTGAGATACCAATCGGTATCTTTGGCGCATGCGCAATCCGCTCGTAACAAGAGAAACGATTTTAAAAAAAGCCGGAGTATTGTTTAATACTTTCGGCTATAAATCTACTTCGTTAAGTAATATTACGGATGCCACAGGTTTAACGAAAGGCGCTATATATAAACATTTTGATAACAAGGATAAGCTAGAAATAGAAACGTTCCATTATTTGTCTGGATCTGTATTGTCTAAATTAAGAGAAGGCACAGCACACGAAACAAGCGCAGTTAGAAAATTAAAACTGATTTTTAATTTTTTCGAATCTTATACAGTTAATCCACCGTTAAAAGGTGGGTGTCCGTTATTGAATGCGGCTATTGAAGCTGACGATACAAATCCTGCTTTGCGAAAAGAAGCAATTAGGTTGCTGCATCATTTACACGAATCGTTACTAGAGATTTTTAATAATGGTATTAAACAAGGCGAGTTAAAACCAAACATGGATAAAGACCATTACGCTACTTTAATTATTGCTAATCTGGAAGGTGGTATTATGTTGAGTAAGTTAGAAGGAAATCCTGTAGCAATTAAACGAATTATTAAACACTTAAATGGTTTATTAAAAGAAATACAAGTTTAAATTTTTTTACGTAATAAGATACCAATTGGTATCTACTAAAATGAAAACACTGATAACAAAGAGCATCGGTATCTACCTAAACAGTTTACATGCCCTAGCGCCCTCTATTGCTGGTAAACACGGATTTGCAATTTTCTGCAAACCCATCAGAGGAAAAATACTCGATCACCACAAAACTTTTCTGCAAACAGGAGAAAGTTTTACGTTTACCATTCATGGGCAAAAAATACAAACCTACCAATGGGGAAACGGAAAAAAGAAACTTTTATTTCTGCATGGTTGGAGCAGCCATACGTTCAGATGGAAAAATTACATTGAGAAATTATCAAAAGATGACTATACTATTTATGCTTTTGATGCTCCCGGACATGGATTAAGCGAAGGAGATTTTTTGCATGTTCCGCTATATGCAAAAACTGTAAAACTCTTTCTAGATGAGGTTGGTAAAGTTGATCAAGTTATCAGCCACAGCATTGGGAGTTTCACAACTTTATATACGTATCATCTGCATCCGGAATTAATGCCGGAAAAAATTGTGTTGTTAGCGCCCCCTGGTGAAGCAGAAGATTTTTTTAGTTTTTATACCAAAACATTGAATTTGAATAACGCAGTAACACGCACTATTCGCCATCATTTTGAAAAAGAAGTAGGGCAACCTCCATCCTATTTCTCAGCAAAGCTATTTGCTAAAAGTATAACAGCTGAAGGCTTGATTATTCACGATGAGGATGATCAGGATACGCATGCAGACAATTCTAAGAACATTCATGCAGCCTGGGGAAAATCTGAATTAATGATCACCCAAGGTTTAGGACATCATTTGAAAGATCAACGTATTTATGATAAAGTATTTCAGTTTATTCATCAACCAATTTTAACTAATCCAATAATCCACTAAAATCCATCTAGTATGAAAAATGTTTTAATCGTTGTTTTTGTATTGTTTGCTTCAACTGCATTTGCTCAAAACAAAAAATTATTGAAAGAATATGTTGTAACGGTAGATCAGTCTGCTGTTTCTTTAAGCAATGGCGGATCGGCTACTTTAAATTTTACATTCGAGAAATCGAAAAGCTTTGCGAACAGCAAAGTAACGATGGTTGCACCCGGTAATTTACCCGAAGGTTTAACTATTACCTTCGAACCACAAGAAGGTAAATTTGAAACAGCTAAAGCTACCTTGTCTGCCAATAATGTAAAACCCGGTACGTACAACATTATCCTTTCATCTATTATTCAGAATAATAAGAAAGGAAATTTAGTGAGTGTAACGGTTCAATAATCTTAATTATTCGTTGTTGTTTTTTCTAATTAGACATAAGACATAAGTAACAAGATGTAAGACTAAGAAATTATTTATAAAATCTTATGTCTTATGTCTTGCTACTAAAGTCTATACAGAATAGGCTATTCCAATTCACTTAACGCTAACCACCTGTTTGTTTTTTCTTCTAATTGTTGCTCAAGTGTTTCTAGTTCTTTTCCCCAATTGATCAACTTTTCATGATTGGTTTCTCCGCTAACCAATAACTCTTGTATTTTTTTCTTATTGCCTTCTATTTCTTGAATTTCTACCACTAATTTTTCTAGCTCAATTTTTTCTTTGTACGAAAGTCCTTTCTTAGTATCTGCATTTTTAACTTCTACTTTATCGAAATTCTTATTTTGGTTTTTCTGTTTTTTTAGTTCTGCTTCTTCTAACTCATCTCGGTAATCCGTATAATTACCATTGAAAGGTTGAATAATGCCATCACCTTCAAATACAAAAAGCTGGTCTACGAGGTGATCCATAAAATAACGATCGTGAGAAACCAACAGCAAACATCCTGTAAAATTCTCTAAGAAATCTTCTAAAACATTTAAAGTATCAATATCAAAATCGTTAGTTGGTTCATCCAAAATCAAGAAATTAGGATTGGTTACTAACATTTTTAATAGCTGTAAACGCTTTTTTTCTCCCCCACTGAGTTTTTCAACATACGTGTATTGTTTCTCTGGTGGAAATAAAAAATTGTCTAAAAACTTAGAAGCTGATACTTGACTTCCATCTGAAAGTGTAATGAATTCTGCAATAGATTTTACTTCTTCGATAACCCGATTGTTATTGTTCAAATTCATGGCATCTTGTGTAAAGTAACCAAACTTTGTGGTTACACCAGGAATAACTTCTCCACTATTTGGTTTTAGTTTTCCTGTTAGCACATTTAAAAAACTGGATTTACCGATACCATTTTTACCTACTACACCTATTCTATCTTTCTTTTTAAAAATATACGAGAAATCTTTGATTAGTGTATGCTGACCTAACGTTAGGTTTATATGTTCTAACTCCAGTATCTTTCCGCCTTGTCGGGCTTCTTTAATATCCAACTCAAGTTTATCTTTTCTTAAATCTGTGTTGGCTTTTTCTTGTAATTCATAGAAAGCTTCGATTCTGTATTTGGCTTTTGTTCCGCGGGCTTTGGGTTGCCTGCGCATCCAATCCAATTCTTTTTTTAATAAGTTTTTGGCTTTGGCCACTTCAGATTTTAAAATCTCTTCGCGACTGGCTTTCTTTTCTAAGAAGTAGGCATAATTTCCTTTGTATCGGTATAACTGTCCTCTATCTAATTCAATAATTTCTGTTGCTACGGCATCTAAGAAATAGCGATCGTGTGTAACCATTATCAGCGTAATCTGCGGGCCTGATAAATAATTCTCTAACCATTCAATAGCTGATAAATCCAAATGGTTGGTGGGTTCATCCATGATGATGAGGTCCGGTTCTTGCAAAAGCAATTGTGCCAGAAAAATTCTTTTCTTTTGTCCGCCCGAAAGTGTACCGAACGTTTTCTCTAAATCAGGAACACCCAATTGTGTGATGATCTCTTTTACTTTGGTTTCATATTCCCAAGCGTTTAGATCGCTCATTTTTTCTAAAGCATGTTGCATGCGATCAGGATCCACGTGTTCATCGGCTAGGCATGCTTCGTATTCTTTCACTGCTTTTGCCACTTCATTGCCTTCATGAAAAAGTATATCTTTCACCTGTACATGGTCTGCAACGCTAGGTTGTTGCGTTAGATAACCTAATCGTATACCTTCGCGTATCACAACACTGCCACTATCGGTTGCAATTTCTCCTGTTAAAATTTTTAATAAAGTAGATTTTCCTACACCATTATTGCCAACAAAAGCGAGTTTCTCTCCTTGTCCGATTCCCAAGGTAATTTCGCGAAACAACCAACGGTCGTTATATGTTTTAGATAAATTCTCTGCGGATAAATAATTCACAAGTTTGTATTTATGGTTTTAAATAATTGTATACGGCTTCTGCACAGCGCTCGCCATCCATTGCTGCTGACACAATGCCACCGGCATAGCCTGCTCCTTCTCCACAAGGAAAAAGATTAGGGATTTCAATATGTTGCAAGGTGTTTTTATCGCGGGGAATTTTAACTGGAGAAGACGTGCGACTTTCTACTCCGATGATTTGCGCTTCGTTGGTGAAATATCCTTTCATTTTTTTACCAAATGCTATAAAGCCTTGCTTCAAGGCCTCAGCAACAAAGTTGGGTAAAAACGAACGCATATCTACCGCGGTTAATCCTGGTTGATACGATGTATCCAATAAGGAGGATGATATTTTGCCATTGGTAAAATCTACTAAACGTTGGGCGGGCGCAGTTTGTGTTTTGCCTCCAGCCTGCCAGGCTGCTTGCTCTACATCTTGCTGAAAACGCAAAGCTGCCAGCGCGCCATGTTTATGATAGTGTTTAAAGTCGGGTTCATCTACCGCTACTACAATACCAGAATTGGCAAAGCGCGAATCTCTTCGCGAAGGACTCATACCATTTACAACTAACTCTCCTGGTGCTGTTGCTGCGGGTACAATAAAACCACCCGGACACATGCAAAACGAGAAAACACCTTTATCATTTCCTTTGATATTGGCCTGATGAACCAATGCATAGGCGGATGCCGGTAAATACTCATTTCTTTTTCCCACACAATGGTATTGAATGGAATCGATTAACGTTTGTTCATGCTCAACGCGCACGCCCAACGCAAAGGGTTTGGCTTCAATTTTAATTTTATGGTTATGCAGTAATTCAAAAATATCGCGTGCAGAGTGCCCGGTTGCCAGAATAAACGCTTTTGCATTTATTACATCTTTGTTGGCTGTTACGATAGCTTGTATCTGACCGTTGTGTACGTGTATATCTTCAACCTTCGTATTAAAGTGTACTTCTCCTCCGGCATCTAAAATGGTTTGTCGTAATGCGGCAACCAGTTTGGGTAATTTATTAGTGCCAATGTGCGGATGAGCATCGAATAAAATTTCGGTTGTGGCTCCATGTGCAACTAAAATTTCCATAATGCGCTGCACATCTCCTCTCTTTTTAGAACGGGTATATAATTTCCCATCCGAATAGGTACCGGCTCCGCCTTCTCCAAAACAATAATTGCTGTCGGCATTAACAACGTGGTCTTTGTTGATGGCGGCTAAATCTCTTCTTCGGGCTTGCACGTCTTTTCCTCGTTCAACTACAATGGGTTTAAATCCTAATTCAATCAACCTGATGGCCGCAAACAATCCGGCAGGACCACTACCAATTACAAGAACGGGTTCAGCGTGTTTTACGAATTTTTCTGGTTTATTCCACGTTGGGCGAACATAGTTTTTATCAACTACTTCGTACTGAATTCTTACTTTTATTTGTTTGCCGCGTGCATCAACAGATCGCTTTAATGCAAGTATTTGCTGATCGCTAGGTGAGATATGAGTTGCCTTGTATAAGGCAGTATCGAAATAGTGTGGATTAAACGCTTCTTCAGGCGTTAAGATAATTTCTTTGATAGTCATGGTATTGGAAGGTATTTAGCCTTCAAAATGTTTATTCGAAAGAGAAAACGTGGCCGATGTTCAAACCAATCTGAAAATTCACAACAAAGGGCTTCTGCTCAATGGATGAAAACTTGCTTTCGAAATCTCTATCGAGTGTAAAGTTACGATATCCGAGCCTACAAACCGCAAAAGTATCTAAAGTAAATCCGGCACCATTGCGTTTTTTCATAATGCGATAACCCAACATGCCACCCCACGTAAATTGTTGTTGGGTAGAAGTTACGGTAAAAATATTTTCTGGAGATTGTGGCACCGGAACATTTACAAAATGAGCTATGCTGGTGAAGCGTACTTCGTGCCCAAAATACCACAAACCTACTTTGGTTCGGTTATATAATTTTTGTTTGATGGCCAAGCTATATCCACGTTCGTAATTTTTATCGATAGCAATTTTTTCATCCGCAGTAAAGAACGGATCGCGAATTGCAGTAAACTCAAACTCATGCCCTAATCTTTCCTGATTATAAAACTCAATAGCAAAGGGCAAGCGGCCTGCAAAAACAAAAACAGGGTTAGCCGCGAAAATCACACCTTTAAATTCGTTAATGCGAGGATCGAAATACGATAAACCTTTTGTACGACTCGCATTTGTTCGCCCATAGTTTTTCTTCGCTAATCTTTCGAGTTCGGCTGCGTTTTGTTTCTCGTCATAAAAAGGTTTATAGTACCCACTTAAGGTTCCATCTCTCTCGTAAATTTCCCATGTGCCCACTTTCTTGTCGTTTTCCATTGGGCCTTTGGTTTGTAATACTCCATCAGGAAAAAAACCATAGTAAGTACCCATACCATCCTGGTACATGCATTCGCCTTCTTTCTTTCCTGATTCATAAAAAAATTCCCATTTCCCTTCGCGCTTATCCTGCATAAGATTTCCGATTGCCTTAACCTGCCCACTAGCATGAAATTCTGTAAACAAACCATTTCCTTTTACTAACTCAGATTGAGTATGTAGCTGACCGTTATCTAAGTTAGAAATCCATAGACCGCTTTTTAAACCTTGATCGAAATTTCCTTTCCGGTGGATTACTCCGTTTTCATAATAAAATTCCCACTGCCCTTGCGGATGATCTTCGTTATACGATCCTTTGGCTTGTAGTTTTCCTGACGGAAAGTATTGTTTCCATTCTCCTTGTTTTTTCCCATGCAGGTATTCTCCTTCGCTTTCCAAAGTACCGTCCTCGGCATAGTAACGCCATAGCCCATGATTTTTTGTTCCATGCCGTGGACCTTCGCCAAAAACTTTTCCGGAATGGTAATATTCTATCAGTCTGCCAAAGTCGTCTGTAAAATCAATCTCACTTTTTAGCAGTCCATCTTCATAGTACGATTTCCATAAACCTTCGTGTTTGCCCGCTTTATAATTTCCACTTTCTTTTAATTGTCCGTTTTCATAGTACATGCGCCACTCGCCTTCGCGGGTTTTTCCGTTGATGGTGCCTTCCATGCTTTTTTGTCCGTTTTCATAGAAGTATTCCCATAAACCATAATTCGAATTTTGCCTGAGTATGCCTCGCATTTTTACATTACCGGTTTCATAAAAAAATTCCCATACTCCGGTTGTTTCGTTATTTGTAAACTGGCCTTTCGATTCTAGTGTGCCATTTACGTGGTACGATACATAGCGGCCATGTAGAATATTTTTAATAGTATCTTTTACTTGATAAATTTCTTTGATGTATTTTTTTTCGGCATCGTGATAGCTGCGCCTTGTAAAAAGCTGTGCTACTGCAACCGATTGGTTGAGTAAGATGAAATAGATAAGAATGAAGAATATTCTAGTTGGCATGTCGTCCCCAGTTTTCTTTTTCTTCTGTAGACCATAATTCCGGAAAGAACAGGATGCGCTGAAAGCGCGGTGGCAAATATTTTTGCCAATTAGTTCCGCCAGTTGCTTTTATATCTTCCGGAGATTTCTGTAAATATTTTCCAGCTGAACGTAAATGAGCCATCCTCCATTTTACATTGGCTAGCAAATCATATTGTCGCATCAGGTTAATCAAATTTTCATCTTTCTCTTGCGCAAAGTTAGATTGGTAAATCGTATACAAATTAGTTGATGCATACTCCTGGCCAAGCTTTATAAATGTTTGTAAATATTTTTCTTCGAATTGTTTTAAGGTAAGCGTTTTTTTTCCGGATGCTAATTCTGTGGCACCAAATCGCCAGTAAATATTTTCGATTTTGTTTTCTGTGTTGGTTGTATCATCTACATTTTTTCTTTCTTCTTCTGCCACCAGATTGATTAGTGGTGTTGAGCAAATTTCGATCATGCGGTATTGGGCAGATTGAAAACCGCTGGCAGGCAGTAAAGACATGCGGAACTTCAAAAATTGTTCTCGTTCCATTCCATCCACCATAATGTCGAACGAATTTTCGAGTTGCTGAAAATACCGGATCATGCGTTTTAATCGTGCCTCAAAAAAAGTTTTGGTTAAATCTTTCTTTTGCGCGATTTGCTCTATCTCTGTTAAAATCAACTTAAAGTAAAGTTCTGTAATCTGATGATACACAATGAAAACCTGCTCATCAGGAAACTGTGTTTTCGGGTTTTGTAAACTTAACAGCGTATCTACATGAATGTAATCCCAATACGTTAAATAATCGGCATACAATAAACCATCCAGGTAGCTGGATAAATCCTGCCCCATAACAGCGTATTTATCTTGCAATTTTTTTAATTGTTCTAAAAGAATGGGGTCAACAGATTGGGCTAACATTTGTTATGTATTATGTCGTAAATTTGCCGAATAAAGGAGAATAACCCAAACGAACATGAGCAACGCTGTAAACGGTACTGCCACAAAGAAATCTTTAAAACAAGATTTATTCGAACATCCTGATTTCTACGCTATTGATGATTTGTTGAACGAAGAGCACAAATTGATCAGAAGTAGCATCAGGCAATTTGTAAAGAAAGAAATATCGCCTTACATAGAAGATTGGGCTCAAAACGCACATTTTCCTTATGAAATTGTTAAGAAATTTGGCGATGTAGGCGCCTTCGGACCTACCCTGCCTGTTGAGTATGGCTGTGGTGGGTTGGATTATATTTCTTACGGTATCATTATGCAAGAAATAGAAAGAGGCGACTCAGGCATGCGTTCTACTGCTTCTGTGCAAGGTTCTTTAGTGATGTATCCGATTTATAAATTTGGTAACGAAGCGCAAAGAAAGAAATACTTACCCAAATTGGCTTCGGGCGAATGGTTGGGTTGTTTTGGATTAACGGAACCTGATCATGGTTCGAACCCAAGTGGTATGGTTACCAACTTTAAGGATATGGGCGACCATTACTTGCTCAACGGTGCTAAAATGTGGATTTCTAACTCACCTCGTGCCGATGTAGCGGTGGTTTGGGCCAAGAACGAAGCAGGTCGTATTCAAGGGTTGATTGTGGAACGTGGTATGCCCGGATTTACAACGCCAGAAACACACGGAAAATGGTCGTTACGCGCCAGTGCAACAGGCGAATTGGTTTTTGATAATGTGAAAGTGCCGAAAGAAAATTTATTAACAGGTAAAGACGGTTTAGGCGCACCGATGATGTGTTTGGATTCTGCCCGCTACGGTATTGCCTGGGGTGCAATAGGTGCCGCTATGGATTGCTACGAAAGTGCAAGACGTTACGCAGCAGAACGCATACAATTTGGTAAACCCATTGCATCGTTTCAGTTGATACAGAAAAAATTAGCAGAAATGCTAACTGAAATTACCAAAGCACAGTTAGTAAACTGGCGTTTAGGCGTTTTAATGAACGAAGGAAAAGCTACAACAGCACAAATTTCTTTAGCAAAGCGAAACAACGTACAGGTTGCATTAGAAATAGCGCGTGAAGCCAGACAAATACATGGCGGCATGGGCATTACTGGCGAATACCCGATTATGCGCCACATGATGAATTTAGAATCTGTTGTTACTTACGAAGGTACTCACGATATACACTTATTAATTTTAGGCAATAAAATTACAGGTATTCCTGCCTTTGCTTAATTAATAAAATAATGTTTGATGAAGAAAGCGCTTATTACGATGAGCGCTTTTTTTATTTACAACAATGACTGTTTCTTAATCTTATCCAATTTAATTTTAAACCGAAGAGAATCGATTAATAAACACAATCCTGTAATGGTCACAATTAGCGATAATGTTCCAAAATAAAACCAATCGCTAAAAGCCGCGCCCTTAAAACGATCAAATGCTGCTTCGATTGTCATACACAAACCCATTCCGAACAAACTGGCTCCAGCGCCACCGCGCAATATCCATTGTCGCCAGTATTTTAAACGTTTTGTTTTTTCTACTGTCATGGTAACGATTCTTTCTTTTTCAATAATGTATTGATGATGGTTGCAAACATTTCTCCGTGATAAGGCCCGACCCAATTCATTGCACGTACCTCTTCTTTTTTACTTGTAAAATAATATTTATCCTCGGTAATGTACCCTACATAATCTCCATTAAAACTGGTTATTACAACAGGTTGGTTTATTGTGTTTTTTATATTATTTATAAACAACTCTCCGGAAAAATCGCATGGAGTACTTATAAAATTTATATTACCCACCGATAACAATTGTATCTCTCCTTGCAAAGGATTTAGTGCAGCATTAAACAACCACGATCTTACTTTCATATGCGAAGTAATCCTTACTTGAGGATATCCGAATTGCAATGGCACTTTACTATAAACTACAGGCAATGTATCGGGTTGAATAACCCATGTAGCACGATGTATTTTTTCGGCTATGGCTTGTCCGGTTTTTTCTACCAAATCAAAATCGCTTAAACCGTTGTCGCGCACGCGATGGCTTCCTACCATGCCTGCCATAAACATCGTAAATTCAACTCCATCGTTTACCATTTCTCTGGCTATAACTGCGGGGTAATCGGCAGATAAGGCCAAACTTTTTTTGCTGATGCTAGTGGGATGCCCGCTAAACGTAAGCCATAATGCTTTCGATGAATCTGCGCGAACAAATTGCAAGGCACGAACTGTACCATCTACAGGGGCATTGTCTTCTAATCGGTTAATAACCAACTCATCTGCCTGTATTTCGGTATACAATAGCTTTGCGGGCTGTACATCTTGTTGCGCAATTTTTATTGAGCGAATAATCTTCTCTGTTAAACTATCTAGTAACGCTTCGCTATATGTTCCGGCAATAATTTCTCCGGCAAAAGAATTATTCCAACAACCGAAACCATTGTGTGTATGGGTGGCGCTTAAATAATAATCTGTAATGTGTAATTCATCTTTATACGAGTTTAATTTCTCTTTTAATGCAGGTGGAAAGAGTAATAAATCGAGACTAATCATAGCAAATTTTGCACTTCCATTATCCATTACCATCACTTTTGCAAAAAGAGAATCGTGCACGGTTTCAAAAGCATTTCTGGGTCTGTACCCGGCCATTGCAATAAACTCATGTGGTGTAATATTTATTTTGCGCCACGCCACTTTTAAAGTTTGTTGCGTGGGGTACACATCTAACTTTACCTTATTAACGGCTTGTATATTTTTATGGTAGAAAGATTGTTTTTCTAAAGGTTTATCATTGATGGGAGCAAAAAAAATAAAAAACAAGACTGTAAGTGTTACTATACACCACAGTCCGGCTTTTGCTATTTTTTTTATGATATTCATGGGCTAAAGAAAGTACAAACATACGCAATTGCAAGCGGATACATTTTCTTTCAAACTTGTAATTGCCATATTTGAACAATACCTTTACAAAAATTAATATTCTTTTAATATAAGCAAACTAAATTTAGTTCCGAAGTATTAGAAGTATTTACCAAAATCGAATTTTACTTTTGTATATATGAAAGAAATATCTGTACAAGAATTAAAGCAATTGATAGATAGCAAAGCAGACTTTCAATTGATTGATGTGCGCGAACCACATGAGGTTGACATTTGCGAAATTGGCGGAGAGCTGATTCCTATGCACGATGTGCCTCACAACATGGATAAAATATCAAAAGATAAACAGGTTGTTGTACATTGTAGAAGTGGCGGGCGTAGCGGACAAATCATTCAGTTCCTAGAGAAAAATCATGGGTTTACTAACTTATACAATTTGAAGGGAGGAATTCTGGCGTGGGCAAAAGAAATTGATACATCGATGCCAACTTATTAAGGTTACACATGAACATAAAAGCTGCAAACTCGCAGCTTTTTTTATGACCTGGTAATTGTAAATTCTACTCGTCTGTTCATCTTTCTGTTTTCTTCGGAATCGTTGGGTAATAATGGTTTACTTCCTCCAAAACCTTTTCCTTTAATTCTTTTGCCTGAAATTCCTTTACTCACTAAATATTGCTTTATTTTATCTGCTCGCATTTGCGAAAGCCTTAGATTATCCACAACAACACCTCTGTTGTCTGTATGGCCGGATAACAAAATTCTAACGGAAGGATTTTGCTTCATGAAAGCCACAACCTGGTTTAATTCTTCTTTAGATTCTTCTAACAATTCTGTTGAACTCTGTTTAAATAAAACATTCTTTAATTGAACCGTTGCGCCCACTTCAATAGGCTTTAGCTTAATGGTATATGTAAAAGAATTATTATCCTTAAAATCAAGAATTAATTTTTCGTAAAATGAAATATAACCTTTTGCCTCAGCAGCAATCGCGTATGTTTTTTTGTTTTCTAATTCAATAGAAAATCTGCCTTGTTCAACTTTGATTTTTTTATTAAAATTTTCTCCGGTAATTTCTATAGTTCCATCAATAAATGTATTTGTCTTACTATTCAGTAACAAACCTAATAAAGTTGGTTCAACAACCTCTTTCTTTACTTGCTCAAGGGTATCTTTAATTTCATGTTTAACTAAAAACTTTACATCTCCATACCCTTCGCTTGAAAACGTTGATGTATAATAGGCATTGCCATTTCCTAATGAAGTATAAAACAACTCTCTGTATTTAGAATTGATGGAAGATAAAGATTGCGGCTTTGTCCAATTTAAAAATGTATCATCTTTTCTTAAAGAAAAAACAATATCGAAACTGGTTGTGCTGTTTCTTTTGGTTGTTGCAAAAAACAATGTGTCGTTAGTTTTACTTAACGATGGGCTTAACTCTTGCAAATCAGAATTAACTTCGCTTCCCAGGTGTAAGGGTTCGCTCCAACCAGTATCATTTTTACGAAGAAGATAGATATCCTCAACACCTACAGTACCGTAACTTTCCGCAGCATACACTAGAAAATTTTCATCGGCAGATAACCTTCCGTTTATAACCGGTTGAACGGAACGAAAGTAAGGCGTTGATAGATTGTTTTCGTATTGCCAAGTTGTACCGTTAAACTTAGCAATGGCCATGCCCTGTGCTTTTGCTGGCGTTTGCTTATCTCCTATCCTATTTAAAACAAGAATAGAACCGTTTTGCAATATGCCAGCTACTGTGTTATAACCCGTATCGTTTAGTAAAGAAGCCTGTTGCAGCGGAAGCCACTGACCGTTTACTTTTTGGGTAAACCAGATATCGCCAGGATCTTTTAAACCGCCAATATTTTGTGCGTGGTAAGCGCGCGTAACAAAAAACCAATTACCATCTTCGGATAGTACAGGATTTAATTCATCAGCAGGTGAATTAACAATAGCCTGTATAATAGCAAAATCGCTTTGTGCTGAAACATGGCCAGAACACATCGTTAATACACACAATACAATTACTTTTTTGAAACCCATAAATTTTCGCGAAGATAAAACCTCCAAGGCAGTTGTGCATCATCTCCGGCATAATCTATTCCAATTCTGGTGGTAGAAACTACAGCTGCTTTGGGTATCTTCTCTTCTTTTTCAATCCAAATTAAATCAGATGGTAGTTCAATTCCATTAAGTTTTCGGGTAATGCCCAGTGCGCGCGTTAATTTGCCCGGTCCTGCGGTTAACTTATTGGCTTTTATTTTTGCGCATCTTGTTTGCATGATGTTTAAACCTTCGGTAGGTTCTATAGCACGAATCAAAACTGCTTCTGGTACTTCTTCTTTGTTTGTTACAATGTTAACTAACGAATACATACCATAACAAAGGTACACATATAAAGTACCAGGCTTGCCAAACATAACTTGGGTGCGTGCAGTTCTTTTCATGTTGTAAGCATGGCAACCTCGTTCTTTGTAAGAATAAGCTTCTGTTTCTACAATAATTCCTCCGGTTACCTGATTATCAATTTTAGTGAACAATGTACAACCCAATAACTCTTTTGCAATTTGGGTAACATGTGTTCTTTCAAAAAAAGCAGAGTTCAATAACATAATTTAACGCGGTTGCCAGCGAAAAAAACTGTATTTTCGGGCGCTTAAAAAACCAATATTACTATGAAAAAAATATTTATTGCAATCCTGATTCTTGCTGCATCTGTGGCTGAGGCTCAAGTTGTAACTCCACAGCCAAGCCCGGCTGCTTCTGTATCTACCGTTGTTGGTTTAACAGATGTAAAAGTTGATTATTCAAGACCTCGCACAAAAGGTCGTAAAATTTTTGGTGAAGGTGCAGACTTTATTGTTCCTTTCGGAAAAATCTGGAGAACAGGTGCAAACAACGGAACTAAAATTACTTTCTCTGATGATGTAACCGTTGAAGGAATAAAAGTTGCTAAAGGCGAATACCTGATTTTCACTTGGCCAGGTGCTACTGAGTGGACAATTGCTCTTTACAAAGACATTAAACTTGGTGGCGATACCGATAGCTACGACAAAGCAAATGAAGTAGCTAACTTTAAAGTGAAACCAACCAAACAAACTGAGAAAGTAGACATGTTCACCGTTAACATTACTGACATTGCCGATAATAACAAAACCGGTAAAGTAGAGTTAGCATGGGAAAATACGTCTGTTAAATTTGCTATTGGTGTAGATTACGATGCAAAAGTGATGAAGTCTATCGAAACAAGCACTAAAGTTGCACCCGGTAATTATGCCAACGCTGCTATCTATTACGCAGAAAATGGAAAAGATTTAAACCAAGCCTTAGTTTGGATTAACGAAGCAATAAAAATAAATCCTAAAGCATTTTGGTATATACACCAAAAAGCAAAAATACAAGCTAAGTTAGGTGATGTAAAAGGTGCAAGAGAAACTGCCAATGAATCTATACGCTTAGCTAAAGAAAACGGAAACGATTTTGGCTATGTAAAATTGAATGAAGATTTCTTGAAGACGTTGAAATAAAATCTTCATACTAAGAAAAAAAAGCTACCCTTTTCAGGTAGCTTTTTTTATTTCATATTTTTCATTGTTGATTTCTTGTTTCAAAACTATTGATAATAAATTGGATGAGTATACTTAATAAAACTACCACAGCACATCCTATCAGGTTAAATAATAGAAATCCTAAACCTGAAAATTTATATAAAGATAAAACAACAGTTTCGGCAACAATGGCTGCATAAAATACTGCTGTTCCCTGAACATACTTTACAAAAAAAGCGCACATAAAAATGCCAAGTATAGTTCCATAAAACAACGAACCTACAATGTTAACAAACTGAATTAAGTTTTCTGCGTGATTAGCCAATACTGCAAATACTATAGCCAACAACGCCCATAGAACAGTAAACCCTTTAGAGGCATACAAGTAATGTTTATCTGTTCCATTTTCATTTACGGATCTTTTATATACATCTATGGTTGTGGTAGAAGCTAACGCATTTAATTCAGAAGCCATTGATGACATAGCCGCTGAAAACATAACAGCCAACAACAAACCAATGATACCGTGAGGTAAATGCGATAGTACAAAATTTAAAAACATATAATCTATGTCTTGCACTTTTGCACCTGCCAAATTTCTGCTTATGGTAGATTTAACACTATCTCGTACAACTCTTTCTGATTTTTGCAAAGAGAGGATTTGTGCTTTAAACGTTTGAATCGATGAATTATCCTTTTTATCTATGGCAGCAGATAACTGCCGAACAATTGCTTTTTTTTCTGCTTGTAATTTTTCGAACTCTTCGGAATACGCTGTTAACTGTGCTGACGCAGGAGTTTGTAAAGCTTGTTTCCACACCGGCTGATTATGAAAAACCGGTTGAGAATTAAAAAGATAAAAGAGAAAAACCAAAACACCTATAAACAGAATCACAAATTGCATCGGTATTTTTAACAAACCATTAAAGATTAAACCCATGCGACTTTCTGTAATTGACTTACCTCCTAAATATCTTGATACTTGAGATTGATCGGTTCCGAAATAGGAAAGAAATAAAAATGTGCTGGCGATTAAGCCCGTCCAGATGTTAAACCGATCATTTAAAACAAGATTTACTTTTTGCAGGAAAGATAAATCGTTAACAGTAGCCACACCTTCGGGCAACTTATTTTGTATATCTGCCGGTAATACATTTACCATGTTAAACTTTTCTAAAACACCAGCAATGTTTACGGCTTTAGAAAAAGTTATGTCAGATGGTAATTTCGCATAAGCCAAAATACCCGCCAGAATCATTCCGCTCATGATCACCGTCATCTGCTGGCGTTGCGTTAAACTTACTGCCTGCGTTCCACCGATTACAACATAAACAATTACAAACAAACCAATTAAAATAGTGGTAAATAAAACTGGCCAACCTAAAATGGTAGCTAATACAATAGAAGGTGCAAACAAGGTAATGCCGGCAGATAAACCTCTCAAAATTAAAAAGAGAATAGCAGCTAATGTTCGTGTTTTTAAATCGAATCGAGACTCCAAATATTCGTAAGCTGTATACACTTTTAACTTGTAATAAATAGGAACCATAAAAACAGCGATGATGATCATGGCCAAGGGTAAGCCAAAATAAAATTGAATAAAACGCATACCATCTTCAATGGCTTGCCCCGGAGCAGAAAGAAATGTTATGGCACTGGCTTGTGTAGCCATAATAGAAACACCTATCATCCACCATTTTAGGTTATTGTTACCTTGTATGTAACCTTGCATGGTTTTTTTACCACGCGTTTTATATACACCGTATATTACTATCGTTAATAGCGTACCAAAAAGGATAAACCAATCGAGCTTGTTCATGAAAATGTTTTAGTAAGCCACCAATACAATAGCAATTGCAAAGCCGCAAAAATCATCAGTAACCAGTACCAATAACTCCATTTAGGAAATAGAGGTGGTTTTTCTTCCATTACTTTTTCTTTTTAATTTTTTCGGTAGGCGGTAATTGATTTTGCTTTCCGGCTGAAACAAGATTGGCTAATAGTTTATATGCACCGCTTACACCTTCGGGTAATTCGCGAAAGAAAGATAAACCTGTATAAATGTACTGACCTTTGCCATATTGAGCTACCAACAAACTTCCTTCTTTTGGAGATTCGTTTACATCGTGCATCGATAAAAGTGCTTTAAATTGATTATCCCACTTTCCAGGAAAATACAAACCCCGTTCTTGTACCCAACCGTTAAAATCTTCGGGGGTTACTTTATTAGGGAAATTCATAACCGGATGATCGGGAATTAAAAATTTTACTTCCGCATTTTCTTCCGTTACCCTATCGCGCGATAAGGTAAGGGAATATGGAGAAAAAACATCCGTTTCTAAATCGAAATTAGTATTGTATTGTACAAGCATTGTTCCTCCTTCTTCTACATACTTTAATAAATCTTTCATGACAAACTTGATACGTTCGTTTGTATTAAGTGCGCGCACACCTAACACTACTGCATCTAATTTTTTTAAATTTTCTGGTGTAATCTCTTCGTTCTTCATTTCCCAAACTTCATACCCTAAATTGCGTAAAGCTTGCGGAACATCATCGCCTGCACCTTTTACATACCCAATTACTTTACCCGCAGTTTTAATATCTAAGAAAACCAAATTAGCAGTAGCATGTGGCAGAAGTGTTTGCACTGGAATATGATCGTACGTAATATTTTTTAAGGAATGATTGAAAACCAGATTGTCGGTTTGCAAGTCTATTTTTACAAGGCCGCTCGTTGCATTGCCAGATGGACTTAGAATAAATTTCTTTTTAACTTCTTCACCTCTTTTCGAAAAATTTACTTCGTGCATGGCCGGTTCCATTTGCCAGCCTGTGGGTAACGTGAGCATAATTTTACCATTTAACACTTTATCAACTGTAGATTTAGCTGTAATGGTAATCTCTTTTCGATCGCCCGGTTTTAATAACCATACCGGTTCATTGCTTTGTAAAACTACTGCAGGTACTATTTCTACTTGCCTTAGCAATTCGCCTTTTACAGGATCAACTGTTCTGTGTAAGAGAGGAACACTCAGGGTAAATGGTTTGTCTTCAATTGTTAATTCAAACAGAAATTGAATGGGTGCCTCTGCTTCGGGTTTACCTATTAATGATTCATTCGGAACTTTGAATATACCTTGTGTGTGTTCTTCTTGTAACCAATATGGATCTGAATACGATTTTTGCTTTAACACTTTTTTTGTTTTGAATTGAAGCGGTTTGTTGCTTTGCAAAGCAAGATTTACTGTTGTATCGTACCCTAAGTTATTTGCTTTAATTGCTTTTATCTGAACATTACCGCCAGCCCGCATAATCAACTCCATGTTGGCTAAAACCGGATACCCATCGCTAGACCAAAACTGATCGCTAATGGCTTCGGCATATAAACCTAAGCATGCTTTAATCAATTCTTCTGTTTCTTTTACCTTTCTGTCTCTCCAAACGCCTGCTTCGCATTGCAAAATTTGCTCATGTATTTTTACCAATAATACAACTGATGCTTCCGGTTTTTCTTCATTAAATCCTTGAATCAATTTTGTAACCAAAGGTTGAACCAACTCACCTCCTTTTATTCTTCTCCATGATGTATCTACACCATCAAAAACAGATGTTGTTGCCGTTTCGCCTTTAACATGTTCAAGAAATTCTACTTGGTCGCCACGTGTTCCTCTGCTTCCGAAACCTTGGCTTTTGTGTTGGCTTCTGCTTACTGCTGCAATTTCTGTATATGAATTACCTAATAAGCCAGAGTATCCCCCTACATTAACCGTAATAACACCCGGAGACTTTTCGTTAACGGTTTGATTCCACCAGCGGCCTGTGTTTATGTAAATGCGTTTCGCTTGCCAGGGTTTGTATACTTTTAATTGATCAGAATAGAGATTGACATTGGCAGCCATATCAAAAGCTTCTTGCGCCAACATGGCCGAAGCTGTATGATGTCCATGCCCAGCCCTTTCATCAGGAGGAAATCTTGTGATAATTACATCGGGTTGAAACTGGCGGTAAATCCTTACAACATCCGATAGTATTTCATCTTTACCCCAGATTGAAAATGTTTCAGTTGCACTTTTTGAAAAACCGAAGTCGTTGGCTCGGGTAAAAAATTGTTGTCCACCATCTATTCTTCTGGCTGCTAACAACTCTTGTGTTCTTATAAGTCCTAACTCATCGCGGATTTCGGGGCCAATCAGGTTTTGGCCGCCATCTCCGCGTGTCATGGATAAGTAGGCAGTAGTAGCAAGTTGGCCATTTGCAAAGTAGGTAATGGCTCGGGTGTTTTCATCGTCTGGGTGGGCAGCCACATACAATACCGAACCAAGAAAGTTTAATTTCTTTATTTTCTGTTTCAGGTACCCGGTATGTATACCGGGTGGTTGTGTGGGTTGAGAAAAACTAAGAATAGATATACTTAACAACAGAACAGAAGTAATAACGCGCATGGTTTACGTTTTAATTGAGGAATGTAAGCATTAATATCGCTACATTATAAATGCTTATGTGAACGTAAAATTACTGCTGACAAATGGTTTATTTCTGTTAAATAATCTTAACAGTAACAATTGTCTGTTCTTACCTTAGAATTCTAATTGCTGGCAAACTCAGCTCTCCCAGAGCTTTTTTTTGACTTGGTATTTTTCTTTCGCAAATCAGCTGATTTGATTACCGTATTCTTTCGTTTTGCTACAGATTGTAAATGGTAGTCGTAGTGCGCCTCGTACGTAGGACAGTGATAAATAAACTTGCAAGATTGACAAATACTAACCAGACAAAAAATAGCAACAATATTCAGTGCTGTGTTTGAAGTGTATATTCTTTTCATAAAAAAGATGGTTTAGGTTAAAAGTATTGTTCGATTAGCTTTTTACTTTACTAAGGTCTAGGTTGAAAAACTTGTATAATGATTAAGTTTTTTTGTTGATGATAAAATCGGTAGCGCAAACAAAAAAGTATAGGATTTTACGAGTACCTGTAAGAGTAAACGCAATTTCTTTGCTATCGTAATTACTGATGATTTGTACGTGTAGAAAGAAGTGTCTTTTTTATAACTTGATGTACAGAATATTATTTCTAAGTATAAAATATTACTCCAAAGTAATAATACGAATGTGGCAGATTGAATGGGCATAAATAGATTTAAAGAAAGATTGCCACACAAAAGAGCTAGACCAAAATAAATAGGTTATCAAAACGTTAGCATAAGCATTAGCAAAACGTTAGCAATCCATTAGAAAATAACTTTATAGAATCAATTAGTTATAATTTTGAATAGTTTTTATGTTAATTTTATTCTAACAAGAAATTGTTACCCCAAAAAGGGAAAATAATTACTTGACAAAAAAATGTCTGTAGGCAATGAATACATGTAGATTAAAACGTGTACTAAATCGATATTTAATTGTATTGGCCTTAATATTACTCCAACAGAATATTCTATTAGGTCAACATAATGCAATTGATAGTTTAAAAGATGTTTTTCGAAATGGCTCATCTAAATCAAAATTGCAAGCAGCCTATTCGCTAGGTAGAGTTTATTCCTCAATAAATCGGGATTCGAGTATTTTATATTATTCGCAAGCTTTAAAAAACACAACGTCAGATTCTGTTAAAGCTGAAATACACTTAGCAAAAGCTAAAATCTTAGTTGAAAAAGAACCAACAAGTTTTGTGCTGGCCAACCAGGAAAACGAAAAGGCAGTATACTTTGCCAGGCAACATAAAAGCAATGAATTTCTGGCCATGTGTTTATTACAACTATCCACCTCGCAAAACAGAATCGGAAAAAGTAATCTTGCCTTAACTTCCATATTAGAAGCAAAAAGATTGATTGAATTAAACACAAATTCACAAGTTGAATATAACGTTCAAAACAAACTAGGTATAGCCTATTTTAATAGCGAAGATTACGAAACAGCAATACGCTATTTTAAAACAGCTTCATCTTTCGCTCAAGATAGCAATCAAGTGGGCATGATCCACATCAACATGGCCGGTGCATTTCTTAAACTTAGCCAAACAGATTCCGCCATTTATCACTACAAAATTAGTTTATCGCACTTTTTAAAAACAAGAAGAAATTTAGATACAGCCTACACAGGTTTAAGCCAAGCTTACTTAAGCAAAAACCAAGTTGATAGTGCACTATATTACTGCCAAAAATGGCTGAATTATACTGAAAACTCAGAAACACAATACAACCAATACAGTGTCTATTTTCAATTTGGAAAGATCTATCAAAAAGCCGGAGATGTTTTTAATGCTGAGCAATATTTTTTAAAAACAATATCTAGCTTTCATGATGATAAAAAACACAACAGTAAAATAAGAGACGCTTACGCGCTTCTTTCAGAAATAAATGCAGCTAAAGGAAATTATAAAAAGGCTTACGATTTTCTAAAAGAATTTCAAATACAAAACGACTCCATTCTTGCACACACTAACAAAACAAAGTTAAACGAACTGCTTGAGTTACACGAATTTGATACATCTGAAAAGGAACTCATATTGCAAACAAAAGAAAACGAAAAGGTAAAATGGCAAAACAGAGCGCTAATCTTGCTATTTGCTTTTTGCATCATTATCGGAATTTTAATTTTATTATTGATCAGGAAAAAGCTTAAGCGATATAAAATTCAAGAAGAAAATACAAGAAACTTATTTCAACAAAAGAATGAGGCCTTTGAATTGGAATATAGTATGCTTTCAAAAGAGTTTAATCAAAAAAAGCAAGACCTGGTTAGTTATAGCTTACAACTAATTAATAAAAAGGAACTTTTGGTGGCTATTGCTCAAGAACTTCGCAACCTTAATAGTTTAACTGAATCAGAAAAAGAAAAATCGATTACTAATTTGATAAGTGCAATTCGATCATCGCTAGGAAATGATAAGGATTGGGATAATTTCCGAAACTATTTTGAAAGTATACATAGCGATTTCTTTTTAAGGCTTAACAAACAATATCCAAAACTTACAATTACAGACAATCGTATTGCGGCACTTACTATTTTAGGATTAGACAATAAACAAGCAGCTGCCATTCTTGATGTTGAACCAGAAAGCATCAAGATTGCTAAAAACAGATTGAAAAAGAAACTTGATCTTTCGGCTGATGACGATCTTAGAAAAAAGTTAAATGAGTTTATATCTGAACCAAATTAAACTCAAATAGAATGTTAAGTAGAATTTTATAAGGCGAGTATGTTTTAGCTTTGTTTTTATCCATAAAGGATGAACGTAATTCGCCATTAATATGCACGCTCTTATTTGTAAGTCTACGGGGTTTTTCCTAATACTTTTTTGCATGAGTAGCGAATTATTTGAAATGCATCTTTCAGCAGGTTTTCGTGAATTAAAAAATAGCATTTACACAGTATCCTTTTGTGCCGATACGCAACAACCAAAGAATGAAGATCAATTAAACTTAAATAGTTATTCAAAATCTGATTTTATCATTTCTATTTCTAATGCGTATGGAAGCGAAGGAATTATCCAATGGATATTCATGTTTATTTGTTGTATGGTAGCCTTTGCCTTCGTGGTAGCGTATATGTATTTCGTAAGGCTTAAAAAGGAAAATGAAGTTAGTAGAAAAACACATTACCTGATTGAGAAAGAACTTAAAAACAGAGAACTCAGTCATCATCAACTAACTAAAGAAATAGAGAATCGCCAAAATGAATTTATTAATTACACATTAAATGTTGTTCATCGAAGTAATGTATTGGAAAATATAGTGCAAAGTTTGGCTAACCTTAAAACCACTTTACCGCAGGAATACCACAGTAAGGTAAACTCAATCTTACAATGTGTTCAATCCTTAACAAATCAGGAAAAAGACTGGATGAATTTCAAGAATTATTTCGAAAACTCTAACGGCCCCTTCTTCGATTCATTAAAAAAAACGTATCCAGAAATTACCCAACAAGAATTAAAGATATGTGCACTTTCTAAGTTAAACTTATCGTTAAAAGAAATCGCCTCAGTACTTGGAATTTCCCCAGAAAGTGTAAAAGTAACGCGATCGCGTTTAAAGAAAAAACTTCATTTAAACCGTGATGAAGATTTTATTGCGTTTCTGAATAATCTGAAATCTGAAACTTATACCTAATAGTAAGAAAAACTATTCTTTTGGAAGTTCAAGAATAACAGTTGTTCCTTTGTTTATTTCGGAATATATTTCTACTACCCCCTGCAATCTGTCCATTACAGATTTTACCAAGAATAAACCTAATCCGCTTCCATTGTTATTATAAGTTGCTTTAAAAAATAGATCGAATACGTTAGCTAAATTATACTGTGCAATACCAGGCCCATTATCTTTCACATCTATTTTAACAGATGAATCGCCTTCAGTTAATTCAATTTGTATAGTGGCATTTTCAGTAAATTCTTTAGAGAATTTAAATGCATTATCTAAAATATTCTCTATTACAATTGCAAAGCGGTCGTAATCGGTATTTACAAATTCATTTTCAAGATAACTTTTACAAGTTAATACCACTCCTTCGTATCTTCGTTTATATTTTTCTGCTATCTCGAAAAGAAATTCGGTTAGTACTTTTTTCTCTGTGCGAAGTGGTGTTGCATTATTAAAGGCCACAATACTTAAACCCCTTAGCAAGGAATCCATTCCTTTAATTCTTTCTTTAATTTTATCGTTATAGCTTTTTATTTCATCTATGTTGTTCTCCACCCGAATTAATTCTGATAAACCCAAAATAGAAGTAAGGGGTGCTCTCAAGTCGTGCGAAGAACGGTATAAAAAAGTATCTAATTCATTGTTGAGATCTTGCAGTTTTTTTAAAGAGTTTTTTTGATGCGAAACATCTTGCAATACGCCTTCAATTACACCCTGGTTTTTAAACTCTTTACAACTTATGGTATATGTTTTCGATGGATTTCCCCGAACACTAAATTCAAAATCGTTAACCTTTCCTTCAGCCACTAATGCGTCATAAAATATTGACCATTGCAGTTCATCTTCGAAAATTGTTCGTAACGAAATGTTGGGTATTCCTTTAAGTAATTCTGTTGCTTTTTGGTTAAGTACAATTAAATCAAATGTGTTCGATTTAAATTTAAAAATTCCAAAATATGGATTGTTAAAAACTTGCAGATATTCATCCTTAATGCTTCGCATACTTATGGAGTACATGGCCTGAGAGGTAGCATCATGTAAAACCATCCTATAGGCTACGCATTCATTATCATGTAATAGGTTAATCTTAACTTTAGCCCAGAAAGGTTGACTTCTTTTCTTTTGTTTAAATCCGGAAAACTGAACCAACCCAAATTTTGCTGCTTCTGCTAAATCTTTCCCTGGTTTGTTTTCTAGAATATCCTTTTCGACATACAATATTGAAACATGTTTGCCAATTAACTCCCACTCTTCGTACCCGGTGATGTTTACACTCTCCAGATTGGTACTGATAATGTAACCCTCCTCGTTTAGAATAAACTCTTCGCACCCATTAAGGGTGTTTAACAAACTTTGGAATTTCTCTTCCTGACTTCGGGAAGGAAATTTTTTATTAAAAAGCAGTTTGTTTAGTTTATTCATTTACTTTTTTCTGTTGACTTGAACAACGCAAGGTTTATCAATTGTAGAATTAGAAGTAAATGACGAAAGATAAAATATCTTTTTACGACCAATTTTTACGTATTTATACTGCTTAGCGAAACTTGAAAACTTGGAATTTAAATTTTGAATTTACTTCGCTAGTAAATAAAAAAGCAGTTACAAAGTTTGTAACTGCTTGATTTTGTGAGCCCCCTGCCGGAATCGAACCAGCGACCTACTGATTACAAGTCAGTTGCTCTACCAGCTGAGCTAAGGAGGCTTTGCTATTTAAAATAGAGGTGCAAAAATAGCTATGCTTCTGATATTTGCAAATAATTCTCTATAAAGACCTGATTAATTTTAATTGATTTTTTAACTCTCGTAACTCTGCTTCGGCTTTCGCTATTTGTTTGTTCACGTCTTCACGTAAAGATCCGGCATTTTTAGATTTGGCAAAAAACTCAAGGTTGTTTCGCAATAAGGCTACATCATTCTCTGCTTTACTGATTTTCTTTCTTATTTGTAACTCTTTCTGCTGTAGTTTCTTATCGGCATTCGGATCATTCTTAACATCAGAAAACTCAGCTTTTAAACTTAATTGCCCGCGCTCTGTATCACCAAGATTTGGTATAGAATTAACATATGTTTGCAATGCCTGGTGAAAACGATCTCTTATGCTTTGCACTTTATCGCGTGGTACAAAACCAATTGCGTTAAAACTTTCTTGCAGTTTGTCTAAATCTTCTACGTTGGCTTTTCCTTCGGCTGCGTATACTTCTAATTGATTGCAAATGTCTTGCTTCTTTATAAAATTCTCTTGCTGATCTTCGGCATGCTTAGATTGTTGACCTCGCTTTTTTGTAAATACAGCGTCACAGTGTTCTTTAAATTCTTTAAATATCTTTTCTCTAACTTTTTCAGGTACAGGGCCTGTTTCTTTCCACATGGCCTGTAACGATTTAACTTCTTTTATAGCTTTGTCGATATCTTCAGCATCAACTAATTCTTTGGCTTTGGCCAATAAGGCTTGTTTAGCTTTTAAATTTATAGATCGTTCTTCGTCTAGCTTTTTAAAGAAAGTGGCTTTGTTCTGGAAAAACAATTTAAAGGAACTCCAGAATTTTTTATTTACCTCTTTTGCTTTGCTTCTGGGTATACTACCAACTTTTTCCCACTGTTTTTGTAGTTCTAGTAGTTCCGTTGTTTTGGTATTCCATTCTTTTATACGATCTGTTGAGAATGTTGCATATGTAGCTACACTTTCGGCCAATTTTGTTTTGGCATCAAGGTTTGTTTGCAATTGTTGCTGTATTTCTTTTACGAAAGAATCTCTTCGTTCGTAAACGGAATCCGAAGCTTTCTTAAATTCTTGCCAAATAGCTTCCTTTTCTTCTTTTGGAACCGGGCCTATGTGCTTAAACTCATGATGGAGTTCATTCAGCTCTTTTATTGCTTCTTTAACAGATTCGACCTGAGCGAGTAGTTTTGCTTTTGTAATAAGTTCTTTTTTCGCCTGTAAGTTTTTCTTCCTGTCTAACTCCTTTAATTCGAAGTATATGCTTTGATTATCGTAAAAACGATCTACCAAAGCATGGTAATTTGCCCATATCGTTTTGGAATGATTTCCAGAAACAGTTCCTACGGACTTCCATTGCTTTTGTAATTCTTGAAATTTGTCGTATTGATTTCCTGAACCTGGAGCATCTAAAAGGATGCGCATCTGTTCTAAAATGCCTTCTTTCTTTTTAAGATTTTCGTTTCGAGCTTCTTCTTGCTGGCGTATAAATTGGTTTTTCCTATCGCGTATTAGTTTTGCATTTGCATCAAAAACAGCATCCCACTCATCTCCGCGAAATTCAAAATCTACAGGCAACCCTCCTTCAGCAATAAATTTTTCTAGAGCCTGAGATTTATTTTTCTCGTAAAGGTCTTCGAAATAAGGTTTTATCTCTCTTAGTACATTCTCAGCTTTTATCGGATTATTGTCCTTGGCTAATTCTTTTGCGAGTTCCGCTAATTGCTTTTTTGAAAACTGAATATAGTCGGGTTTAACTTCTTCTTCTTCGTGCACTAATGCATCGTCTTTCTCAGCCAGATCTGTCTCGCTGGTTAAAACACCTTTTTGCAAAATTGCTTCAGGTGTACCGTTTTCTTGTTCGTTCACTTCCATGATAAAATAGGCTGTAAAAATAGAAAAAATGAGTTAACTAATTTAATGTAGGGTCTGTTGGATAATTAGAATAGACGGAAAATCTGCCGCCCATGTTACTTAATGCTTTTCGCCACATTTCGGAAGGTGGTGTTTGAAAAAGTAGCTCATCGTCTACAAATGAAGACACGATCCAGCTATCTTGCTTTAATTCTTCCTCTAATTGGCCTGCTGCCCAACCACTATAACCCAAGAAGAAACGTATATCTTCTGTTTTAATTAAACCAAGAAGCATGTCGCTTTGAAGTTTGTCGAAATCGCCTCCCCAATACACACTTTCTGCAATTGGTATAGCTTCTGGTAAGGTGTGTATTCGATGTAGATAATGTAATGTATCTTGTTGAACTGGTCCTCCGAAAAAAACAGGTTGTTCACTTGCTAAAGTTTCAAGCACTTGATTTACCGTTGCTTCGGCAGGTTTATTTAAAACAAAACCAAAGGTGCCGTCATCATTATGTTCGCAAATAAGTACTACGGTTCTCTCAAAATTAGGATCGTTAAGAAATGGCTCAGAGATTAACAATCGCCCCTTCTCCGGAGTTAACTTGTTCCGATATTTAAAAAAATCAAAATTCATAAATTAATCTCTCGCAAATTATAACAATATCATTAGCATTATACAGCATGCTCAGTAAATTCACAACCAAATTAGTTACGGGTGTTTAAGTTGAGTTATTTATGGAAAATTTACAGAATTTAAGAAAGGAATATGCCAAGGCAAGTTTAGATGAAAAGAGTGTTTTACAAAACCCTGTAAAGCAATTTGAGAAGTGGTTTGCTGAGGCCATGCAAGCAAACCTCCCCGAACCTAATGCCATGTGCTTAGCCACAGTTTCTGCCGATGGCAGACCCTCGCAGCGAATTGTTTTACTTAAAGAAATAGATAACGGAGATTTTGTTTTTTATACTAACTACCAAAGTAAAAAGGGATTACACTTGGCGCAAAATCCGGTTTGTAGTGTTACTTTTTTCTGGCATGAATTAGAAAGGCAGGTACGCATAGAAGGAATAGCGGAAAAGGTGTCTGAGGAAAAATCTATTGCCTATTTTCAATCTCGCCCTGTAGGAAGCCAAATTGGGGCATGGGTTTCGCCACAGAGTACGCCTATTGCTAGCCGATCTATTCTGGAAGACAGATTAACCAAAATAGAAGAACGTTTTGCCGGCTTACAAAAATTACCAAAGCCACAACAATGGGGAGGTTTTGCTATTCGCCCTTTGCTCATAGAATTTTGGCAAGGAAGGCCAAATCGACTGCACGACAGAATAGAATACACCAGAACTGATAATGATTGGAAAATTCTTAGGCTTGCGCCTTAAATAGCGTTACAATAAAAAAAGACTGCCATTTGACAGTCTTTTTTTTATTTTATCGGCTTATTGCCAGTTTATTTTATTTTGCTTACTACAGCATCAAATGCTTGTGGATGATTAAGGGCTAAGTCTGCAAGTACTTTACGATCTAAAACAATTCCAGATTTCTTAACCTTTCCCATGAAAACAGAGTAACTCATTCCATGGTTGCGTACTGCAGCGTTTATACGCTGAATCCAGATAGCGCGGTATTCTCTTTTCTTTTGCTTGCGATCTCTGTATGCATATACGAGACCTTTTTCTACTGCGTTCTTAGCCACAGTCCAAACGTTTTTTTTACGACCAAAGTATCCTTTGGCCAGCTTTAGCACGCGCTTTCTCTTGGCGCGGGATGCTACTGCATTTACTGATCTTGGCATTTTACTTTTCTTTTTTGACGACTGGCGTTCTTTAGCAGAATCTTTTTAGGCCAGGCATCGGGTTAAACATACGTTTAGCATTAGCTAAACAAACCATTATCCGCTTTGCGGATTTACACGAGGTAAGGTAGCATGATAGCTACGTTTTTCTCGTCAGACTTACTTACAACAGCTTTGTTGCCAAGTCTTCTTTTTTGCTTCGTCTCCTTCTTTGTGAGGATGTGATTCTTGAACGCATGCTTACGTTTAATTTTACCAGTACCGGTAACTTTAAAACGCTTCTTTGCGCCAGATTTGGTTTTTACCTTCGGCATTTTATTAACAGTTAAATAAAAACTACTTTTTTGGTTTGGGCTGAATCATGATGCTCATGTTCTTACCTTCCAACTTGGGCATTTGTTCTACTTTACCAACCTCTTCCAGAGCCTGTGCAAATTTAAGAAGCAATATTTCACCTCTTTCTTTGTACACGATCGATCTTCCTCTGAAAAGCACACTTGCTTTTACTTTGGCACCTTCTTCTAAAAAGTTAACGGCATGTTTCACTTTAAAGTTGAAATCGTGATCGTCTGTGTTAGGCCCGAAACGAATTTCTTTCAAAACAACTTTTTGTGTTTTTGCTTTGATTTCTTTCTGTTTCTTTTTGTGTTCGTATTTAAACTTAGAGTAGTCTGTTATTCTGCAAACCGGAGGATCTGCATTGGGCGAAATCTCTACCAAATCCAGCCCTAGCTCTTGGGCCAATTTAAGAGCTTGTTGCAGCGGATATACATCCACTTTTACGTTTTCACCTACTACTCGAACCCGCGCTGCGGTAATTCTTTCGTTTACTTTAAATGGCTCTTCCGGCTTCTGAGGACCTCTGCGCTGAAATGGCCTTGGATTTGGCTTAAAATTCGGGTTAATACTCTTTATAAGTTTAGTGAAACAAAAACACCCTTGTTTACCATTGGCAAACAAGGGTGCAAATATCGGTAAAAAACGATAAAATCAAAATTAATCTAATAAGGCGCGGCACAATCCTTTCGGAAGGATTCGATAAAGGTATCTAACGCCATAGCTCCCTGGTCTCCCTGGCCATGTTTCCTTATAGCTACTTTGTTTTCTGCTGCTTCCTTCTCGCCAACAATTAGCATGTAGGGCACTTTCTTAACTTCAGCATCTCTAATCTTTCTTCCGATTTTCTCATCTCTATCGTCAAAAATGCCTCTTATATCTGCCGCTTTTAATTTTTCGAAAGCAGATCTGGCATACTCGTTAAACTTTTCTGATATAGGTAAAACTGCTATTTGATCTGGCGCAAGCCATAAGGGAAAATTGCCGGCACAATGCTCTATTAAAACTGCTACAAATCTTTCGAGTGAGCCAAATGGAGCACGGTGAATCATTACAGGTCGGTGCCGTTGGTTGTCTGATCCAACATATTCTAGTTCGAAACGCTGTGGTAAGTTATAGTCTACTTGTATGGTTCCTAATTGCCAGCTTCTACCTAATGCATCTTTTACCATAAAATCTAACTTAGGGCCATAAAATGCGGCTTCACCCTCCACAGAAACAGTTTTTAAACCTCGCTCGTCTGCTGCCTCTTGTATTTCTCGTTCGGCTTTGTCCCATAAATGATCTTCGCCTATGTATTTGGCTTTATTGCTTTTATCTCTTAGTGAGACCTGTGCGGTGTAATGCTCGAATCCTAAGGAGTTAAAGACATGTAATACCAAATCGATTACTTTAATAAATTCTTCTTTTACCTGATCGGGTCTGCAAAATATGTGGGCATCATCTTGTGTAAAGCCTCTCACGCGGGTTAGGCCATGTAACTCACCACTTTGCTCGTACCGGTAAACAGTTCCGAATTCTGCTAATCGTACTGGTAAATCTCTGTATGAACGTGGCTTACTCCTGAATATTTCGCAATGATGAGGACAGTTCATTGGCTTTAGCAAGAATTCCTCTCCTTCATCTGGAGTGTGGATGGGTTGGAAAGAGTCTTTCCCATATTTTTCGTAGTGCCCTGAAGTTATGTATAGTTGTTTACTTCCTATGTGGGGTGTTACAACTGGGTCGTATCCGGCTTTAACTTGCGCCTTTCGCATAAACTGCTCTAAGCGTTCGCGAAGTATAGTGCCTTTTGGTAACCATAGCGGCAATCCCATCCCTACTTTTTCTGAGAATGTGAATAGCTCTAATTCTTTACCTAGTTTTCGGTGGTCTCTTCTTTTTGCTTCTTCTTGTAGTTTAAGGTATTCTTCTAGCTCTTTTGCTTTCGGAAAGGTTATTCCATAAACGCGTGTAAGCATTTTGTTCTTCTCATTCCCTCGCCAGTAAGCTCCGGCTATGTTGGTAATTTTTGCTGCCTTGATAAAACCTGTATTAGGTATATGTGGTCCACGACAAAGATCTGTGAAGTTTCCTTGTGTGTAAAAAGTTATGGTTCCGTCTTGTAATTCGCTTATTAATTCTTGCTTATACGGATCTTCCTTTGTTGTGAAGTATTCCATTGCTTCTTGCTTAGAAACTTCTCTGCGTACAAAAGTATTGGTTTGCTTTGCAAGCTCTAACATCTTAGCCTCTAGCTTAGCAATATCCTCTTCTGAAAATGATTTTCCGCCAAGATCAACATCGTAATAAAATCCGTTTTCTATTGCCGGACCAATTCCGAACTTTGTACCTGGAAAAAGCGCTTCTAAGGCTTCGGCAAATATGTGTGCTGAAGAATGCCAAAAGGTTGATTTACCTGCTTGATCATTCCACGTTAAAATTTTTATTGATGCCGGGCTTTCGACTGGTCTGGATAGATCACGCACCTCTCCGTTTACTTCAATAGCTAGTGATACTCTGGCAAGGCCTTCGCTAATGCTTTGTGCAATCTCGAAGCCTGTAACACCAGACGGAAACTCACGAATGCTCCCGTCTGGCAGGGTTATATTAATATTCATACAGAAAATAAAGATGACAAATATAGTAAATGCTGTGCAGAGCGCTGTGTCATCTTACAAGCTTAATTGTATACTTCCAAACACACCGAATTTTCGAACGTCCGGGGTGTGATCGAGATAGGATAATCGGTGTATAAAATCTACTCTGAAAAACTTAAATATGTTTTCTATACCATAGCCTATTTCTACATAGGGTTTACTTCTTGTGAAATATGGATTTTCGGCTATTGAAGTTTCGGGGTTATCTGAATCTACCAGCAATCTTCTGCTACCTGTACTCATACTGCCATAAATGAGATTGGCTGTACCTACCAATCGCCATTTTAATTTTCTAAGAAGAGGTATTCTGTTAAAAAATAATCCTTCAAAATGGTGGTTGTATTGCATGGTAATGTACCGATCGCTAACAAATTCGCCATAATCCATAAGGTTGTATGTGATGGGGGTAAAAATGGGGGTTTGGTTTCCCAAATGTAGCCCTAATAAAGTGTATGGAAGTGGTTCGAAAATATATTCTCCGTTTACATTCATGTTGCCCACGCCTAATATTCCCATTCGTATCTTTTTCTCGAAACCTAATCTTAATTTGTTATAAGAAAAATCGGTTCCGGCTACGTTGCGTATGCCTCGCGTATATCGCACAGTTATGGTAGGCCATCTAGAAGTTCCTAAACTAATTCTTTCGTTGTCGTTCTGTAAAAACAATTCATCGCGCGCATAACGGGCTTCTAAAATTATTTCTGCGTTAGAGTATCTTCTCAGGGTATCGGAATTGGCAATATCGGATGGGTTTGCTAAATAACCAAAATCAAAAACAGGGTCGAATGTGGTATGCTTAATAGAAATTTTTTGTGTAAATCCTTTAAAGTATTCTCGTGAAAATGAGATACGTGATTCATCAAAATAAAATCCTCTTCTAAATGTACCCCACCGTTGGCTGGCTAACAGAATTACGTTATCACCAGCTGCTTCATCGTCAAATCCTACCCTACCGAGGTCTCTTCGCACTCTCATGTTTAGAGTTGTCCATCGTTTAGTAGAAAGAATGTGCGTTGCAAATGCCGAGTACTTAAATTTTTCGTCTTTAAATCCATAGCCAAGTTGGCCTCCAAAAATCCATTTTTTGTTGAATTTATAGTTTGTTTTAAACCCTGGCTGTATGCGCCAACCTTCTATATTATTGTACGAAACAAAACCAAGGTATGGTCCATATTCGATTTTTCCATCTTTTATATAACCATCTACTATAATTTTAACGATATCTGTATATGTTTTTATTACTGGAATATTTTTCAATGTGTCGATCATTTTATACACCGATACTTCAGTTCCTGTTAAGGGCTCGTGACGCAAAGAGTCCCAAAATTTTTCTTCTTTATCGTTTAACCTGGCGCGTTCGTCCATAACGATTGGGCGTTCATAAAACTTTGTAGGATATGGTTTATTGATAACAAAGTTTTTATTGCTTGTATAAAATTTGGCTAACATACCTGCGCTGTTGTTCGATAGTTCGCTTACATCTACCAACACCCTGTTTTTTATAGGTAACCACGCTCCAGATTCTGTTGGCGATAGTTCTTGTTGAATGCGTATTTTCTCTATAAAGTTTAGGTTTGCCTGTTTGCCAACGTTAACATCAATTTGTTTTAACGCAAATGTATTTTTATCAATCCACATGCTTCCTGTGAAAGCTAAATCTTGAGGCGATCTGGGAAAGAAATCCAAACGATAACAATAATGATCGCCTACGTATAAACTATCTATCAGGTCGTAATCGTAATATAAGCGCCAACCGTCTGCTATGGGCGACACAAATTCTTTATCTAAAATATTTAACCAATTCTGATAAAAATTATATTCTTGAAAAGATGAGCCCACTAATTGGGTAACGGTTGTTCCATCTTCTACTCCTACTCCGTTTACCTTAGCGTGCAAAATGTTCTCGTACTTTAAATTTGGTTTATCTCTGAAATATAACTTGGATACACTTTCGGTTATGAATAAAGGGAGTATGGGTTTGCCATCTTCACCTGCAATGCGATCTACACTGTCTAACACTTGAGTTATTTTTTTCATGAACCGGTTGTTCCGGAATTTTTCAGACATGTTGTCTACATCTACTTCAATTTTTGTGTAGGTATCATACTCATAGGCCAATAATTTTCGTTTATCGTTCTTCTCTTTATTTCGTACTACGTTTCTTAAAACTTCGAATGCAGGATTTTCTCCTGCCAAAACCACTACTTCCTGAAGGTTGGTAATTTCTTCTTCTAACTGAAAATTTATTGTTTGAGAAATTCCCTTTACTATCTTTTTAGATTTTGATTTGTAGCCAATATAAGTAGCCAAAAGGCTATCGGTTGGGTTGGCAGTAGATAAAGTGAAATTACCATCGAAATCGGTTGTTGTTCCTATGTTTGTGCCTTTATATAAAACGTTAACAAAGGGTATAGGGTCGCCCGTAGCCGCATCTGTTACTTTACCCTTTACTGTTGTTGTTTGAGCAAAAGTTTGATAAGATAACAATATCGGAATACCGATTATGAAAAGAAGGTTTCTCAAAAGTAATTACTTGATTGTTTGCAATGATACGTATTACGCGCCATTTAGTTTTTCTTTTTTACCCAAATACTTGGGTTCAGTACCTAAAATATAAAGATCTAGTACTGCCAATGGTCTGGCTAAACATTCTCTCAAAAGTACTTTTGCTGATTGCCAACGGCCTGGCTCATCTGCTACTACAGCAATTGCTTTTAAGTTGTAATAATTGCTTATGAAAAGGGCTCTGTAGGCATGAAAGGATTGGGTGATGATGATGATGCTATCCTGGCCGAATATCTGTTTACATCTAACTATAGAATCGAATGTTCTTAGTCCTGCGTAATCGAGTGTTATTGTACTTTTATCAACACCTTTTAGCTCTAAAGCTTTTTTCATGGCAAGGGGCTCGTTGTAATATTTGCTACTGTTGTCTCCACTCACTATGATATGGTTCGTTTTATTGTGTTCGATTAATGCTTTTGCAGTTTCTATTCTGTTTGTAAAAAAAGGATTGGGCTTGCCGCTAACAAGTTTATTGCTGGTGCCTAGTACTAATGCTACCGATCTGTATGGGGCTTTCTCGATTGAACTGTAAATTTGGTTACGGGTAGAATAGTAAACCCAGATGTTACACATCAAAATGATTAGTGTAAAGAGAGAAAATACCAGCAACACACTTTTTCCTACAAACCGTAAATACTTTCGCCTTTTCCTCATGCTACTTAAACAAATAGTGCACCGGCAATGGTTCCGCTCATCATGGTTGCTAACGATGCAGCTAGTAGCGCGCGTGGACCGAGCTTAGATAAATCGCCCTGACGCAAAGGTGCCATGCCGCCAATTCCACCTATTTGTATGGCTATAGAACTAAAGTTGGCAAATCCGCAAAGTGCATAAGTAGAAATTATAATTGCTTTTTCGCTTAACACTCCTGCAGTTTTCATATCGGATAAACTGAGGTAAGCAACAAATTCGTTGATCACCATTTTTTGTCCGAGTAAACTCCCCACTTGCACAGATTCGCTCCAATCTACACCCATAATAAATGCAAAGATTCTAAATATTTGTCCGAAGATATATTGAAGTGAAAAACCTGTAAACGAACCGTTAGTTGAAGTGCGTACCCAATCGTTAAGGCCAGTCCAAGTACCAATACCATCTACCAGCATCCAGTTTAGCGCGTAAATAACCGCAATAAATGCCAATAACATAGCCCCAACGTTAAGAGCGAGTTTTAATCCATCTGCGGCACCTGTTGCTAGTGCATCTACTACATTAGAGCCAATGCTTTCTTTATTTACTTTTAAGGATTTATCTATCTTTTCGGGTTCGGTTTCCGGCATAAATATTTTTGCCAAAACTATTGCTGCGGGCGCGTTCATAATAGAAGCGCACAGTAAATAGGATGCAAACTTGGTTGCTTGCACAGGGTCTGCTCCTCCCAGAAAAGTAATGTAGGCTCCCATTACACTTCCTGCGATTGTGGCCATACCGCCTGTCATCAAACAATGCAATTCGGATTGCGTCATTTTTGGGATAAATGGCTTTACCAATAAGGGGGCTTCAGTTTGCCCCATAAATATGTTTCCGGCTGCAGATAAACTTTCTGCACCTGATAAGCGCATTGTTTTTGCCATTATCCAAGCAAATACGTGAACAATTTTTTGTAGGATACCTAGGTAATATAAACCTGAAGTAACAGCCGAAAAGAAAATAAGTACTGGTAAAGCCTGAAACGCAAAAAGAAATCCTAAACTATGTTTTGTGCCCACTACTGCATCACTATTTCTGGCCAGATCTCCAAACAAAAATGCTGCACCTTCCAGACCAAAATTTAAGAATTTCACAAAACCTCCTCCCACAGATTCAAATCCTGCCCGTACCCACTCTACTTTCAGAACAAGCACTGCAATTACTAATTGCAACAGAATACCTGTTACAACTAAACGCCAATCAACTTTCTTTCTATTAGCAGATAATAACCAGGCGATAAAAATAATGATGGCTATGCCTATAACACCGCGCAAATAACCCATGGGTATATGTTTTTAAAATGATTTAATTTCTTTTGCTTAATTCATCGCGGATTTTGGCAGCTTTTTCGTAGTCTTCGTTTTCAATTGACTCTTTCAACATTTCATTTAACTTATCAACGGTTACATGTTGGTAGTCGTCTTTTGCTGTTTCTGCCTTTTTCGATTTTGATTTTGGGGGTTGTGGCTTTGCCTCGGGCTCTTCTTCAATTTCATCTGTTAGCACAATACCGGCTTCTGCCAAAATATTTTCATATGTATAAATCGGGCAATCAAATCGCAATCCAATAGCAATAGCATCTGACGGCCGTGCATCAATTTCTGTTTTTTTAAGGCCATCAGTACATACTATTTTGGCGAAAAAAACACCTTCTTTTAAATCTGAAATAATTATCTCTTCTAATGTAAAATGAAAGTTATTTGCAAAGGCTTTGAACAGGTCGTGTGTCATGGGCCTATTCGGTAATATTTTTTCTATTTCAATAGCAATGGCTTGGGCTTCAAACATTCCGATAATGATGGGCAATCTGCGGTTTCCGTCTACCTCGCCTAGCACTAGAGCGAATGAGCCGGTCTGCGACTGACTGGATGATAATCCAAGAATTTCCAGTTTAAGTTTCTTCACAACTGTAATTTAACAGATAAATGCAAAAAGCAACAACCGAATGTGCATCGGTTGTTGATATTTTTAAAAATTATTTGGAGGCTTTTACAGCGTCTATCAATTTTGGCAAAACATCGAAGGCATCGCCTACTATTCCGTAATCCGCTGCTTTAAAAAATGGCGCTTCCGGATCTTTGTTTATTACTACAATGCATTTTGATGAGTTAACACCTGCTAAGTGTTGAATGGCACCTGATATGCCAATTGCTATATACAACTGAGGACTAACTTTTACTCCGGTTTGGCCAACGTGCTCGTGGTGTGGTCTCCAACCTATGTCTGAAACGGGCTTGCTGCAACCTGTAGCACCACCTAACAATTTTGCCAGATCTTCGATTGGTTGCCAATGTTCGGGGCCTTTCATGCCTCTTCCGCCTGAAACTACAATATTAGCTTCTGGTAATGATACCTCTCCGCTTGCTTTCTCTGTTGATAGTATTTTTACTGAGAAATCAGAGTCGTTAAGTTGTGGTGTAAAAGTTGTTGCTATAGCTTCTGTGCCGTCATTCTTAACTTCTGCTGCATTTTTCTTTATAGCAATTACTTTATACTCGTTTTTGAGTTCTATTTTAGAAAAGGCTTTGCCAGTATATATGCTCTTCTTTACAATGAAACCGGAAGATGTATCAGGCAACTCTGTAACATTTGTTGCAATGCTGGCATTAAGCTTAGTAGCCACTCGTGCTGCTACCGGTGTACCTAGTGATGTGTTGGCAAGTACTAATGTTTTGGTGCCTTCTGCTTGCATAGCCTGATAAATTACCGATGCATAGGCTTGTACAATAGCCTGATCTAAACGGCTATCGCCAGCATGTAACACTTTGGTAGCCCCTGCTTTTCCTATTTGTGCAACTGATGTCGGATCTATGTTGCCCACCACAAGAGCGGTAACACTTGAACTCATTGCTTTTGCGTATGCAACAGCTTCGAGAGATGTTTTCTTTGCTTTTCCTTCTGCACTTTCAACAAAAACTAGTGTATTCATATTGTTTGCTGCTTTATGGTGAATTATAATACTTTGGCTTCGTTTTTTAATAAGCTTACGAGTTCGGCCACGTTATCGGCAGATACCATTTTAACGGCACCTTTTGCAGGAGGCAATTCGAAAGCAGTTAACTGAACGCCAGAATTTACTATAGTTGCTTCCAATACCTGAAGAGGTTTAGTACGTGCCGACATTATACCACGCATGTTTGGGATTTTCCACTCTGCTATGGGTTCCTGGCAACCCAATACTAATGGCAATGCTGCTTCAACGTATTCTTTTCCTCCTTCTATCTCTTTGGCTAATTTGGCCTTATTTCCATCCAGTTCTAATTTCATTACCGGAGACAAAGAAGTTATACCTAACAACTCGCCTACCATACTATGCACCACACCGCCATTAAAATCTATTGATTCTCTACCCATTAAAATGAGGTCGAAGTTTTTATCTTTAGCATAATTGGCTATGTGACTTGCAACAAAGAAAGAATCCGCAGGTTCTGCATTTATACGAACTGCATCGTCTGCTCCTATGGCAAGCGCTTTTCTAATGGTTGGCTCTGTATCGGCTGTGCCAACGTTAATTACAGTAACTGTTGTGCCTGGATTTGCCTCTTTTATTTCAATTGCTCTGGCCAGTGCGTAATCATCGTACGGGCCGATTATGAATTGAACACCATTAGCATCTAACTTTGTGTTATTTTCAACAAAATTGATTTTGGATGTGGTGTCCGGAACGTGAGAAATACAAACTAGAATCTTCATCTTTTCTATATCAAACTTTAAAAACTCTTTGAGAAAACGGCCTCAAGATAAACCATAAATTCGGAAATTTGTGAACCCCATTTCGAAAAAACATGCAAACTTCAAGAATAGCCCAACTAAGAAAACTAATTGAGAATGAGCCCGATGAAATTTTCTATCCGTATGCATTAGCGTTAGAACTTTATAAGCAAAACAAGGAAGAGGCCTTTGGGTTATTAGAATTTGTGATCAGTAAAAATCCTGATTATCTGCCTGCTTATTATCAGCTCGGTAAAGTGGCAATTGAACTGCAAAGAGTAGTTCAGGCTAAAGAATACATTGAAAAAGGTATCGTTGTTGCCGATAAACAAAATGAATTAAAAACTAAAAGCGAATTAAGCAATTTACTTTTCTCGATTGAGGATTAAAAAGCCTTTGCCTAGTACGGTATTTTAAATTTTAGAATGGAGGCAGATCGTCTTCATTTTGTTCGTTCAAACTTTGGCGTGGTTCGTCTTTTTTTGTGTTTATTCTACTTTCAAATTTTACAAATCCTGGAAAAGGACTGTCAGATGTAGGAGCATCGAAATCAGCAAACTTGGTATACTTTCCAATAAATTTCAACTTTACCGTTCCTGTTGAACCATTCCGGTGTTTAGCTATTATTACTTCGCCCATTCCTTGTGTGGGCATATTGTCTTCATCTACTTCGATTTTATAATATTCAGGTCGATACAAAAACATTACTATGTCAGCATCTTGTTCGATAGAACCTGACTCTCGCAAATCAGAGAGTTGTGGGCGTTTATCTCCGCCTCGTGTTTCCACACCACGGCTTAACTGTGATAAGGCAAGTACAGGAACGCTTAATTCTTTAGCAATTCCTTTTAGTGCACGCGAAATAGAAGCAATTTCTTGTTCACGGTTTCCACCTTGCTCGCCTTTCATTAATTGCAGATAATCGATGATAATTAATTGCACATTATGTTCGGCTTTTAATCTTCTGCATTTAGCTCTTAACTCTAAAATGGAAAGTGCCGGGGTATCATCTATAAATATAGGTGCAGCCGAAAGCTTGTTGGTTTTGTGTACCAATTGTTGCCATTCAAAATCAGCTAATTGTCCTTTTTTAATTTTCTCCCCTTCTAATTCTGCCTCTGCAGAAATCATTCGGTTTACTAATTGGATAGAAGCCATTTCTAATGAGAAAATTGCCACAGGTATTTTAAAATCTACTGCGGCATTTCGTAATGCCGAAACAACAAATGCTGTTTTACCCATGCCGGGTCGTGCGGCAATAATAACCAGATCAGATTTTTGCCAACCCGATGTCATTCTATCTAATGCTGTAAATCCACTTGGCACACCAGTTAAGCCATCTTTGTGTTCTTTTAGTTTTTGTAATTCCTGAATGGCCTGATACATGAGGTTTTTCATGTTATCGTAATTCTTACGCAAGTTTGAGTCAGATATTTCGAAAATAGATTGTTCGGTTTTATCTAATAGTTCGAATACATCTGTAGTATCTTCGTAAGCATCGGCTTGCATCTTTGAGGCGATCTCGATTAAATTTCTTTTGATCGCCATTTCAATTATCACGCGGGCGTGATATTCTATGTTAGCAGCAGAACTAACTTTGGCTGTTAACTCGGCAATGTAGTAAGCACCACCAGATATTTCTAAAGTGCCTTGTTTACGCAATTGGTTTACGACCGTGCGCATATCAACCGGTTCGGTATTTTTAAACAGGTCGATAATGGCTTTGTAAATTTCCTGATGCGATGCCTGATAGAAATGCTCAGGTTTTAAGAATTCAACCACTGCGTTTAGTGCATTTTTTTCTAACATCAATGCACCTAATACTGCTTCTTCCAGATCGAGCGCCTGAGGCGGCAATTTGCCTAAGCTTTCAGAGATATCTCTCGGTACTAACTTTGATTGTGGCCTTTTATTGCTTTGCCTCAGTGCTGATCCCTCCATACAAGTGGTTGTTGTACGTTTTTTTAATTCCTTTTAAATAAGGGAACAAACGTACATGCAAATACTAAATTACAGTCTACAACTTCTGCACATAGAATTAACATTAAAGTTTTTTTTGTGTTGATAACTTGTTTAATAAAAATCAAAATTGATTATGTTTATGAAACACTATTTTTGTAGTGTTTTAATTTTATAGCAATGGGAGTTAAACACCAGAAAATTCATTTTATAGCAATAGGCGGAAGTGTAATGCATAACCTTGCTATTGCATTAAAACAACAAGGGCACACTATTACAGGTTCGGATGATGAAATATTTGAACCGTCTAAAAGTTTGCTTCAGATAAATGGCTTGCTGCCAGCAAAAGAAGGTTGGAATGCAGATGTGCTTGATACATCCTATGATGCTGTTATTCTGGGCATGCACGCCAAAGCTGATAACCCCGAACTGTTAAAGGCCAAATCTTTAGGATTAAAGATTAATTCTTTTCCTGATTTTATATTCGAACATAGCAGAGACAAACAGAGAGTAGTAATTGCAGGTAGCCATGGTAAAACAACTATTACGGCCATAATCATGCATGTTCTAAATTTTCATAAAAAAGATTTTGACTTTGTAGTTGGTGCAAAAGTAAATGGTTTGCCTTTATCGGTTAAACTTTCTGATGCACCTATCATTGTGATAGAAGGCGATGAATATTTATCTTCTGCAGAAGACCGAACACCCAAGTTTTTGAAATACCAACATCATATTGGGGTTATCAGCGGCATTTCATGGGATCACGCCAATGTATTTCCTACCGAAGATGTGTATGTTAAGCAGTTCGATTTGTTTGCAGATCAGACCCCCAAGGGGGGTATCTTGATTTATAACGAACAGGATAACATGACTTTAATGATTGCCAAAAAAGAAAGAGCTGATGTATTGCCTGTTCCCTACAAAACACATCCTCATTCGGAAGAAGGGCAACAAGTTTTTTTAACCAACGGAAAAGAAAGATACCCTATACAGTTATTTGGTACCCATAACTTACAAAACATTAGTGCTGCCAAGGAAACCCTAAAGAAGATTGGGATAAATGCCGAAATGTTTTTTCAGGCTATCGGAAGTTTCGAAGGGGCTTCAGGCCGATTGCAAAAGGTTAAAGAAACAGAAACAGCCGCTTTATATAAAGATTTTGCCCATGCACCTTCTAAAGTTAAGGCTACTGTTAAAGCAATGAAAGAAATGTTCCCTTCGCGCGATTTAGTTGCTTGCCTAGAGTTGCATACATATAGTAGCTTAAATGAAAGTTATCTGCCAAATTATAAAGATTCGCTTAAGCAAGCCCAAACTGCAATTGTGTATTTCGAACCATCTAAGGTTGCAGCAAAAGGATTTCCGGAGTTAACACAAGAAAAAATACATGCTCATTTTGGGAGCCAGGCTATTCAAGTTTTCACAGACAGTGAGAGTTTGCTAAAATTTTTAAAAGGAATTTCTTTCAGAAACAAGAATTTGTTAATGATGAGTTCCGGAAACTTTGGTGGATTATCGTTGCCCGACCTGTTTTAAATTGAAGATACGAAATAGGATATGAGTTTTGTTGCTTACACGTAAGCTATTCTGTTCTATTTTATATCGGTAAGCAGATTAAGCATAGGATAACGCTTGGCTATAAAACCCTCCGCATATTTAACTCCAGCAATGCTTCCCATTTCAATAGCTCTTGCTTCTACAAAATCCAAAAACTCAGGGCGAGAGATAAACGTTTGTTGACCTTCAGTTTTTCCGCTATAAAACTGAGTAGAAAAAGCTTTTATAGCGTTCATTTTTATTTGCCAATAGGCTGATATATCTACAATAAAATCCGGTGAGATATAAGCACTTTGTATAAAGTGATAAAAAAATGGCGGTCTCCATGGTTGTTGCAAACCATGTTCATCTGTTGTTTCAATTTTAGTAAGTCCGGATAAAAAACAGGCATCGTAAACTAGATTAGCTGCTCGTCCATGATCGGGATGGCGATCGGTGGGTGCATTCGTAATCACTATTTCCGGTTTGTATTTCCTGACGTATTGCATTATTACTTTACGTTCGGCAATTGTGTTTTCAAAAAAACCATCAGGTAAGCCGGCATTTTCGCGTAACGATAGCCCAAGAATTATGGCTGCGGTTTCAGCTTCTTTTTTTCTTGTTTCTTCGTTTCCACGAGTACCTAACTCTCCCTTTGTTAAATCTAAAATACCTACTTTAAAACCTGCATCTATTTGCTTGGCTATGGTGCCACCACAACCTAATTCGGCATCGTCTGGGTGAGCTGCAATAACCAAAATATCCAGCTTCATATGTTTAGGCAATGTGAGATTCCTTTTCTTGCAAAAATCTTTCAGCATCTAACGCACCCATGCACCCGGTTCCTGCTGCTGTAATTGCTTGTCGGTAAATTTTATCTGCCGCATCGCCAACGGCAAATACGCCTTCAACATTTGTTTTGGTAGAACCAGGTTGTACTTTAATGTATCCTGTTTCATCCATATCAATATATCCTTTAAAGATATCTGTGTTGGGTTTATGCCCTATGGCAAGGAAAAATCCTTGAATAGAAAGTGTTTTCTTTTCGTTGGTTTTATTGTTCAATAGCCTTACACCTGTAACGCCAGAATCATCGCCTACTATCTCATCTGTTTCTGAGTTCCAATGTATTTCTATGTTTGGCGTATTTAATACACGCTGTTGCATAATTTTAGAAGCGCGCATTTCGCTTCTTCTCACAATTAAATGAACTTTTGTACAAAGTTTAGCGAGATAGGTTGCTTCTTCAGCGGCAGAATCTCCAGCGCCAACAACAGCTACTTCTTTTCCTCTGTAGAAAAAGCCATCGCATACAGCACATGCAGAAACTCCTTTATTGGCAAAAGCTGTTTCTGAAGGAATTCCCAAATACTTGGCACTTGCACCTGTTGATATGATAACAGCATCGGCAATTACTTCTGTTTTTTCGTCTACAGTTAATTGCAATGGGTAGGAAGAAAAATCTACAGAGGTAATCATCGCATTTCTGATTTCGGTGCCAAAGCGTTCTGCCTGCTTTTGCAAGTCTACCATCATTTGCGGGCCATTTATGCCTTCAGGATAACCGGGGAAATTCTCTACATCGTTTGTTGTTGTTAATTGTCCTCCGGGTTGAGGTCCTGTAAAAAGCACAGGTTTTAAACCTGCGCGTGCTGCATATATGGATGCTGTGTAGCCTGCGGGGCCCGAGCCAATTATCAATACTTGAATTCTTTCCTTTTCCATAAACTTTATCAAAAAGAAAGGCCTCTTCCGAGACCCTTCAAAATTATTTAATTAATGTACAATTTTAACCGAGGTAAGGTTTTAAAGCCTTACTTCTTGATGTATGACGTAAACGTCTGATTGCCTTTTCTTTAATTTGACGAACTCTTTCTCTTGTTAAATTAAACTTTTCGCCAATTTCTTCTAATGTCATGGCGTGCTCTCCGTTTAATCCGAAATATAGTGTGATAACATCCGCCTCGCGTTGAGTAAGCGTTGAAAGCGCTCGTTGTACTTCTTTTCGAAGCGAGTCGTTCATTAACCCTGAGTCTGGTGTTTCTTCGCTGTCGTTTTCCAACACATCTAGCAAACTGTTTTCTTCGCCTTGCACGAATGGAGCATCCATGGAAACATGACGTCCTGAAATTTTCATTGTATCTACAACTTCGGCTGTAGAAACATCTAAAACTTCTGCTAATTCTTCGGGGGAAGGTTCGCGTTCATATTTCTGCTCTAACTCAGAAAATGTTTTAGAAATTTTATTTAAAGAACCTACTCTGTTTAGGGGTAAGCGTACAATTCTGGATTGTTCGGCCAATGCTTGTAAAATAGATTGGCGTATCCACCACACTGCATATGAAATAAATTTGAAACCACGGGTTTCATCGAAACGCTGTGCAGCTTTTATCAAGCCTAAATTTCCTTCGTTAATTAAATCGCCTAATGATAGGCCTTGGTTTTGATATTGTTTAGCAACCGATACTACGAATCGAAGATTGGCTTTTGTTAATTTCTCGAGGGCAATTTGGTCGCCTTCTTTAATTCGTTTTGCCAATTCCACTTCTTCGTCAGGCGTTAGCAAATCTACCTTACCAATTTCTTGCAAGTATTTATCCAGCGATTGGCTTTCGCGGTTGGTAATTTGCTTACTGATTTTGAGTTGTCTCATGCTTGTGCGTGCGTACTATTGTTCAACAAAAAATAGTTTGTATTAAGTTCCGTTCAATATACGGTAAGAGCAGGTAGTTTTAAAATGTTTAATGACTTTTAAACTGCCTGCTCAAACTAACGTTAATTTTCGGGAGTTGTTGGTGTGTTTTCTTTCTTTTCGGGCTTAGGCAGTAAGGCTTTGCGCGATAGTCTGAATTTTCCTGTCTTTTTATCTACCTCTACTAATTTTACTTTTATTTCTTCTCCTACTTCAAGTACTCCATCCATTGTTTCGAGACGTTCCCACTTAATTTCAGAGATGTGAAGTAAACCATCTTTACCTGGCATAAATTCTACAAATGCACCAAACTGAACGATAGATTTTACCTTTCCGTCATACACCTGCCCTACTTCCGGTACGGCAACAATTCCTTTAATTCGGCTAACGGCTTTATCCATCGATTCTTTGCTGGTGGCAAACACATTTACAACACCTTTATTTCCCACTTCTTCGATTACAACTGTTGCACCACTAACAGCTTGTATGTCTTGTACAATTTTACCACCGGGCCCAATAACTGCACCAATTTGATCTTTATCAATGGTGATTGTTACGGCTCTTGGCGCATGTGGCTTAAGATCTGTGTTAGGCTTCTCAATGGTTTTCTTCATTTCATTGAGGATATGCAAACGACCATCTTTTGCTTGAAGTAAAGCTTCTTTTAGGGTTTCGTAAGTAAGTCCATCTACTTTTAAATCCATCTGGCATGCCGTAATTCCTTTTTCGGTTCCGGTAACTTTAAAGTCCATGTCTCCAAGATGATCTTCATCTCCCAGAATGTCGGAAAGAATAGCATATTTTCCTGTTGTTGGATCTGAAATCATGCCCATTGCAATTCCGGAAACAGGTCCGCTGATAGGAACACCAGCATCCATTAAGGCTAGGGTACCTGCGCAAACCGTTGCCATTGATGATGAACCATTGGATTCCAGAATATCAGAAACGACACGAATCGTGTAAGGATTTTCTGCATCGGCAGGTAATACTTGCTTTAAGGCGCGAAGTGCAAGGTTTCCGTGCCCTACTTCTCTTCTGCCAGGGCCTCTGTTTGGTTTTACTTCGCCAGTAGAAAAACCTGGGAAATTATAATGCAATATAAATTTGTTCGATCCTTCGAACATAGCACCATCAATCATCTGTTCATCGAGCTTTGTTCCTAAGGTTACGGTTGTTAAAGACTGAGTTTCGCCACGTGTAAATATAGCCGAACCATGTGCTGAAGGAAGATAGTTAACTTCACTCCATATTGGCCTGATTTGCTTTGTGTTACGACCATCTAAGCGAAGTCCGGTTTGAAGGGTTAAATCGCGGCTGGCTTTTTTCTGGATATCGTGATAATACTTTTTAACTAAGTCTTTGTTGATTGTTGAGTCTTCTGGAATTTGTGCCAGGTAATCTTCTTCAACTTTATTAAATGCTTCTGCTCGCTGATTTTTATTTACGATCATTTGCTTAGCTACTTCAAACACTTTGGGATATAGCTCATCAAACATTTTCTTGCGAAGGTCTTCGTCATTGTTCTCGTGGTTGTAGGTTCGTTTAGCTTCTTTTCCTACTGACTTTGCAAGTTCTACCTGAAGTTCGCACTGTACTTTTATAGCATCGTGTGCAATTTTTAGAGCATGCACCATATCGTCTTCCGATACTTCTTTCATTTCTCCTTCTACCATAAGGAGTTTGTCTACTGAAGCTGCAACGATTAAATCGATATCAGCTTGTTCTTTATCTTTTAAAGAAGGGTTAACAATAAACTGGCCATTTACGCGCGCTATTCTTACTTCTGATATTGGTCCATCGAAGGGAATATCAGAAACAGATAAGGCAGCGGATGCTGCAAAGGCAGCCAATGAATCTGGCAGCGCGTTTTCATCGCCAGAAATCAGAGAAATATTTACTTGCGTATCGGCATGGAAATCTGAAGGGAATAATGGACGAATAGCTCTATCGACCAAACGGCTAATTAAAATTTCATAGTCGGACAATTTGCTTTCTCGCTTTAAAAAGCCTCCGGGAATTTTTCCTGTTGCAGCAAACTTTTCCTGATAATCTACTGATAACGGAAGAAAATCTACTCCTTCCATTGCATCTTGTTTGGCAACAACTGTAGCCAATAACATTGTGTTGCCCATTTTTAAAACAACGGAGCCGTCTGCCTGACGGGCTAATTTACCTGTTTCGATGGTAATCTCTCTACCATCGGGCAGCTTGCAGGTTTTCGATATAACTGTAGGTTTCATAGTCGGTTTTGTAGGAGAAATTTCTCCCGTATTAAATGCAAAAAGGGAACCTTGTGGAGGTTCCCCGTGATTGATATTGCCAGATTACTTACGCAATTCTAATTGAGAAATGATTGCTCTGTAACGGTTGATGTCATTGTTCTGAAGGTAGTTTAACAAACGCTTACGTTTACCTACTAGCTTCATTAAACCTTGCTGAGAAGCAAAATCTTTTTTGTTTTCCTTTAAATGCTCTGTGATGTGCTTAATGCGCTCTGTGAAAAGAGCAATTTGCGATTCTGGTGAACCGGTGTCTGTGTTTGATTTGTTGAAACCAAATTTTTGGAAAAGGTCTTTTTTGCTTGCTGTCGTCAAAATCATTGCTTTACACTATTTTCAAGTTGCAAAAGTAAGAAAATAGGCTCGATTAGCAAATTGTAATCTTAAATTATCTATGATTTTTTCTGTTTTTAAGGGTTTGTTTCCATTTATCCCAGGTGACAGCGTAAAAATCGGTATCGAAAAGGCGGGCATCAGCCCTTGCTTGTCTCAGAAAAAACAATCCAATTACAAGTAAAATACCATCGGCCATCCATACGCCTGCAAATGGGCTTAAAACGCCATTTTTAGCAAGTTTTTCGCCTTGCATGTTTAGAACATAGTAAATAATGAAAAACAGTATCGAAACTAAAAAAGGTACACCCAAGCCTCCTCTTTTTATAATGGCACCTAGTGGTGCACCAATTAAAAACATAGCTATGCAGGCCATTGAACTTGCTATAATTTTATGCCATTGTACTTCGTAAACTATCCTGTTCTTTTTATAGGTATCGATAAAATCCTGGTTGTTTTCTACTTGCGATTTACTCTGTCGGGCGTTGCTGGTAGCAGCTTGTACTATGTTTTGAGTTAGCGGAATTGTTAGAAGACTATCGGCATTTACAGGCTTAGCTTTTGGTTTGGTCTGAACCGTTGCTTGTTGTGTGGTTGTAATAGAATCGTATTTCGATTGCTGAGACAGCCTTTCTTTTCGCTTACGTACACGTTCCAATCGTTTTTCGTTGAAATCATCTGGAGGCTGAACTCTTGTTATTCCATTAACAGGTTTATCTACTATCGGCTTATTTATATTTACTGTATCGAATTGAGCTTGTGTGTTAACAATGGAATCGTATTTCGCTTTTTCTTTTGCCCGCGCTATTTCGAGTTCAGCTATGGAGTCGCGTTCTACTTTAAACTTTTCGAACTCTTCAGTTAGAACAACTTCATTCTTTCTATTGTAGTACGAGAAAAAATTTTGCAGACTTTGAAAATAATTTAACTGATTGCTTTTCACTAAATAAGTTAAGGAATCGATATCAGTTTGTAATTCGGTTAAATTTCGCATGATTCTATCGCCCTGAAACCACTTTTTTTCTGTTCTGTTTAATTGAAAGGAAGACAGATCAAAAACTACCTGAGACCTATCGAAACGAGTACGGCTTATTGTTTCTTTTTGTATGGTATTAAAACTGTTTTGGCCAGTCATGTCTTTTTCTGTAGCATTACCTTCTGAATAGTAGTAGCCTTTGAATAACTCTAATTTCAGATATTGTTCGTTGAAAAATGTGCTCATCCTTCCGGAATCTGCAATGGTTACTTCTTTGTTTCCATCGCTTTTGCGATGATCATAAATGATAACATCTTTAAGCGTTTCTCCATCAGGAAATTTCTTGTTTACTTTTATACTTACATCGGGTATTCCGTTAAAGAATGTTCCTGCGCGAATTTCTAATGCCGGTTTTTTTTGCTTTATATCGTAAAGCAAACTGTATGCTTCCAGGGCGGCCTTCGGTACTAAATAGTTATTGGTATAAAATGCGATGCATGTTAAAAATGCTACAAAAAAGAAAATCGGGCGAAGCGTGCGCGTTAATGAAATACCCGATGCTTTAATTGCTGTTAGCTCGAAATGCTCGCCAAGGTTTCCGTAGGTTATAAGGGAAGCTAACAATACTGCCAAAGGCAAGCCTACCGGTATCATGAATATTGCAAAGTAAAAAAGAAGTTGGCCTATTGTAGCTGAGTCTAGACCTTTTCCAATAATATCATCGAAGTACTTAAGCATGTGCTGCATAAGCAGGATAAACACAACGACTAAGAATGTTAGGATAAATGGACCAATAAATGATTGTAAGATGAATTTATCCAGTTTTTTCATGCGCAGCTAGGGGCAAAATTTGCGCCAAAGATAGAATAAAGCCAAGCTAATGTTAACCACCAGTTATGGTTTTAAGTGAACCAATTAGGTCGTCCCATAAATCGCGCAATTCTTTATGGTCTTCAAAGTCTGAATAATCAGATATATGCAGATATACGCTTTGCGTTAACTCATTGGTTTCGAGACGAAACTCCAGATAGGAAGGATCTCTTACATCATCATCAGTTTCTGGTAAAAATTCGAATTTAACTGAGTGATTAACCCTATGGGCTACTTGTTTTGCTTTGTGTTCGTCATTATCCCAAAAAAAAGTAAGCACTTTACTTTCGTTATCAATTTTTACATCATCGCAAAACCACTCTGCCAAACCGCTTGCTGTTTGTAAATAGGGATATAACATTTTAACAGAAGCGTGAAATTCATAATCTGCAGAAAACAATTGCTTGTTGGCCATGGCGGTTGGTTGTTCGATCAAATTAAAACAATTTAAAATTGTAGCCAAATATTGTTTTTGGGTTAAAAATGAGTTTGCGTAATAGGACGGCATAATGTATGTTTGCGCTCCCAAAACAAGGCGAGGTAGCTCAGGCGGTTAGAGCGTTGGATTCATAACCCAAAGGTCGGGGGTTCAACTCCCCCCCTCGCTACTTTTACAGTTCTGTGCTCTTATCTTCATTTTTATCTTTTTTGCATTAATCTCCAATTAATGAAGCTAATGAGCGAAAGGTCTCTTCCCGAACAAGATTGCAGAAGTTGTGGAAACCATTTTGTGGGTTTCTATTGCAATGTTTGTGGCGAAAAAGTTCTATTGCCCGAAGATAAAAAACTGAAAAGCTTTTTATCAACCATTTTAGTTGCCGTAACCTTTGCCGACAGTAAGTTTGCCAAAACTCTTTGGCTGGTTATCCGAAAACCCGGTATTCTTTCTAGAGATTACAGCCAAGGTATTAGGGTTAAGTATGTAAAACCCTTGCAGCTTTTCTTTATTCTGAATTTAGTTTACTTTTTATTTCCTGTTTTTCAACTTTTCAATTCTTCGTTGTATACGCAAATTACTATGCTGCCACATAGTGATTTGGCAAAATCGTTAGTAGCACAAGAGCTAAAAGCAAGTGGTATTAGTTTTAAAGCCTATGCGTTGCTCTATGATTCTAAATCTCAAAGTCTTGCCAAGTTGTTAATTGTTGTGTTTATTTTATTTGCCAGTGTTCCGTTATCGGTAATTTTTAGAAAGAAGCGTATGTTTTTTTCAGATCACTCTGCGCTGGCTGTAGAACTGGCTGTTTTTAACTTAGCTATAAATGCTATTGCACTAAGTGCCTGTATGTGGTGTTTAAATTTGTTGTTTACTATAACCGAAAGTAATTGGAACATATACCTGAACGAATGGCTTATCAGTATGGTTTTTATAAGTACCAATATTTACTTTTTGGCAAAAGCAGGTAGAAATTTTTATAATACAAGAGGTTTAAATCTTTCTGTACAAACTATTGCCGGGCTAGCAGGTTTGTATCTTTCGTTAGAAGTATATCGCTTATTTCTTTTTTTAGTTACGTTCTATACGCTTTAGGTTTACCACCGCGTTTCGATTTTAGCTTTTAAATCGTGCAATATATTGTACAAACCAAAATAGGTTCTGTTAATGTATAATGCATCTTTTACTCCTCTTGCTTTTTTAGATTCGCGAAGTTCTTTCATTTTTGCCACTTCTTCGCCAAATGCATATACCTCAGCAAAATAAGCTTTATAAGAAAAGTCGAAATGGGTAGTTCGAAATGGCCTGCCGAGTAGTTCTACCAACTTAGAAAAGATTTCTGTAAAGAATTTCTTTTCTTTTTCAGAATCATCTTTATAAATGAATCGGAGTTGTAGAAAGGCTTGTTCTAATTCTTCTTTATTATTTAGTAAATCCGGATTTAATAATCGGAAATATTTCTGGTAGAAGTCTTCGCTTATTTCTTTAACGCAACCAAAATCTATTACGCCTAGTTTTTCATCTTCAGTAACAATAAAATTGCCAGGATGCGGATCGGCATGCACTGCCTTTAGCTTATGCATTTGAAAATGATAGAAATCCCACATGGCTTGCCCGAGCTGATTATTCAGTGGTTCTTCGATTCCTGTTTTTAAAAGCTCTCCTAATGGTTTGCCGTTCATCCAGTCCATCGTAAGAATTTTGTTGGATGAATATTCCGGATAATAAACGGGAAAAACTGTATTGCTTATCCCTTTGGATTTTTCAGATAGTTCGATCGATCGTTTAAGCTCAAGTGAATAATCTGTTTCCTCTAACAACCGTTCTTCAACTTCTTGTATAAACTCATCGTATTCACTTTGGTTAAGATCGAACATACGGAGGGCTATAGGTTTTACCATGGCCAAATCCGATTTAACAGAATCGCCTACACCCGGGTATTGAATTTTAACGGCTAATTCCTTCCCCTGCAAAGTTGCTTTATGCACCTGCCCCATAGAGGCAGCATTTACTGCCGAACGGGTAAACGTATCGAATAATTCTTCTGGCTTTTTGCCAAACTGATTTATAAATGTTTTTACTACCAAAGGATACGACAAAGGTGGAGCTGTGTATTGTGCTTTTGCAAATTGCTGTTGATAAGCATTTGGAAGTAGGTTTTTATCCATGCTTAACATTTGAGCAACTTTAAGTGCACTGCCTTTAAGCTGACTTAACGATTGATATATATCGCGTGCGTTATTTTGATGCAGCTCTTCTCTTGCAGCTTCGGCATTCATTAATTTTTTGCCGTAGTGCTTTAAATAATTGGTTCCGATTTTTGCGCCTGTTGCAATAAACTTTGTTGCCCGCTGCACTTTTCCTGTTGGAATACTCTCCTGCTCTTTCATTTAATTGGCTTACGAAAATTTGTTTTGTTGAAATATAAATTTTGCAAAATCGAATGCAGAATCTACTGCGCCTTTAGAAATTAAATCGAATGCAAGGTTTACCGATTTTTCTGTGAACACATCGGTTCTCTCGAAGTTTTTGCTGTCGTCTTTTTTCCAAAATTGTAAAAAGAATAAAAAATGAGCCCAGAAAAGATCGGGATAACGTTTGTCTAGAATCGGACGTTTTGCAATTTCATCTCGCACTATTCCATCTGCTATAATTTCGGTAAGCCAATTCGTAAAAACCTTTTTCGCTTTGTTTAAGGTTGCCATGCGTGGCGGAGTTCCCATGTTTTGCTTTATGGTTAATAAAGCATAACTACGGTGTAGTTTAAGTTTTTCGCCAAAGGCAAAGTAAAAGGTTAACAATTTTTCGCGTACGGTAAATGAAGAAAATTGTTCGTCCGCTTTTAACTGTGTTATTGTAGTTGTTAACCAATCTTCCCAAATAGATGATGCAATGGTTTCGATTGAAGAAAAGTGTTCGTAAAATTCGGCTTCCGTCCATTGGTTATCCACACAAAACTTATATACCGAAACCGGATCTTTTCCTTCTATTAAAACAAAATTTATATAAGCTTCTTGTATTTGTGTGCGCGTGCTCCCTGTTGCTTTGGTTTTTGCTTTTTTTACCTTTTCCATGTATTAAAAACAAAGACTGGTGCACGAAGGTTTTCGATTAAAAAAATATTTCTTGTGCCAACCGGTATGTATTGGCGTGTGCCTCAATTATGTCGCGGAAATCTGATGAATAACCTCCACCCATACTGGCTACAATTGGTGTGTTTAGTTGTTTAGCCAACTTAAACACAATTTTATCGCGTTGTTTACACCCTTCGCGCGATAGTGCAAGTCTTCCGAGTTTGTCGGTAGCTAAAACATCTACTCCCGATTGAAAAAATATAAACTGCGGATTAATTTGATTTAGAATAGTTTCCAGATTTTTTTCGAGCAAATAAAGGTAGTCTTTATCTGAAGTACCATCGGGCAGGCCAACATCTAAATCAGATTTTTCTTTTTGCAAGGGATAATTATGTTGCCCATGCATACTAAATGTAAAAACACGATTATCATTTCTAAATATTTCCGCGGTTCCGTTTCCCTGGTGCACAACTAGATCGATAACTAAAATTTGTGTTGCCCACTTTTGTTGCAATACATGCATAGAACCGAGGGCTATATCGTTATACAAACAAAATCCTTCACCCCTGTTTGTAAAAGCGTGATGTGTGCCTCCGGCAATATTCATGGCAACGCCATTTTTAATGGCGAATTTTGTACAGGCAACCGTACCACCTGCAATTAATTTTTCGCGATTGACTAATTCTTGTGTAAGCGGAAAACCCGTTCGTCTTACTTCTTGAGGTGTTAATTGCAGGTTCTCTAACCGATATACATAATCGGAAGTATGGATTGTGTGTAACGCTTCGGTTTCTAAGGGTTGTGGAGAGAAAAAATGGTGGTTTGTTAAAGTACCTTCGTGAAGTAACTGTTGCGGAAGTACTTCGTACTTACTCATCGGAAACCGATGGTTTGGTGGAAGTGGTAAAATATAGTGTGGAGACCAGGCTACTTTTAACATAAAACAAAACAGGTAGTTAACAAATTTGCCAACTACCTGTTTAATTTATTTTACTTTTAAATTCTTAGTGGTGATCGTGGTGTTTTCCTCCTCCGTACCACGCTTCCTGCAGCTCATGAAACGTATCGTGCAATGTGGTTAATGTGCTGCTTATTTCTTCTGTTTTTCCACCGGCAACAGCAGTTGCTAATGCATCCGATCCGGCTTTCAACTCCTGAAGTTTAGTTTTTACTTCATCATTATTTACTTTTTCGGGAAGTGGAGCGTTTACCCAGGCTTCAGCAGATTTTACTAAATCGGCAGCGAGGCTTTTTGCAGGTTCCAGATTAGCCGAATCTTTAAAAGGATGAAACGCCTCTGCCATAAGCATGTGGTAGGCATCCATTTCTTTCCATTCTTGTAATGCTACTTGTGTAGTATCAGTGGCCTCGTTCGAAGCTTCATCTTTTTTTGTTCCGCAGGCAGCTAGTAAAATTGTAGCCGCTACTGCCATCATCCAAATTTTTTTCATACGTGTTGTTTGTGCAAAAATAGAAATTGATTTAACTCCTCGAACGTCTTTTTTTATACTTTCTTTTATTTTCGAAAAAATTTACAAAACGGCTCAGTAAATCAAAATAAAGTGTAAAAAATAAGGCGGTTGTCATAAACCAGATTACACCTATATTAAAGTAAAAGGTATCAAATGTTTTGCTTGCAAAATATTTTGTGGGCTGGTATAAGTTTGCAGAGAAATCCAGCCAATATCGAGGGCGGTGTTCATCGTCATAAATCGGATATACTTTTTGAATTAGCCGACCACCATATTCTACAATTCGCTCTGGTGAAGTAATATTTTTTACAGCATCCATAACGGTTTGATTTTGATACGCCAACATGGCTTTCTGGTGTTGTGCTAATTTTTCGGGAGTATTGGTGAGCGATGCCACTAATTGATCTTTTTTTGCTTGTGCATTTTCTTTTTTAATGCTATAGTAAATTTTTAAGGTGGATAAAAATTTTTCTGTATTGGCGTATGTTGCAGAGTCAAACTTACGGATAACTAGTTTTTCTATTTCAGGCAGTTTGTCTCTTCCTACTTTTTCTAACTCAGACGTGATCTCTGCTTTAATCAGATTTAGTGCATGAGCCATCTGTTCATTACTTTCATTTTTCCATTGACTACCGTTATTTAAAACGTAAGAAAGTTTAGACTCTAACTCGGGAATAAAATACACGCGCTTATATTCTGATATCGCAATGGTTTTATCTAATTCGTAAAACTGTTTCTCGAAAGGATTATCCTTAAACTGTGTTACCATCATGGCTTCGAAAGCCCAGCGCGATGCCATAATGTTCCCCATAAGAGGCACCCCTATTGGTTTACCAACACTCGGATTAAACTTATCGAAACTTATTACTACCCCACTTAACAATAATTGCGGAATCACTAAAAGAGGTATGATGATATAAATTGTTACAGCCGAATTAAAAGAGGCCGAAATGTTTAGCCCCAACATATTGGCAAAGCAAGAGGCAGCAAATAAAACAAGCCAGTACCTCATTTCGGTAAATGGAATTTCGAGAATCAGATTTCCAATAACAACAAACAATAAAGTCTGAAAGGCAGAAATGCTAAACATAATAAGCACTTTCGAAATCAAATAGCTGCTTTTACTAAGATGAAGGAATCGTTCGCGTTTTAAAATTTTCCGGTCTCGGAATATTTCTTCTGCGCTCATGGTTAATCCAAAAAACAATGCCACCACAACACTCATGAAAAAGTAAACCGGAATATTCTGATTGTTATAAAATGAATAATTAGAGAAATCGCCTTGCAATACGTTGTAGTATTTTACCATGTAGCTGATAAAAACGGCCAACACCGGAGATGCCAGTAAATTGATAAACAAATACTGTTTGTTAGACAACTTTGCTTTTATATCGCGCCAACCAAAAACGTGTAATTGTTTAAACCAATTCGGGATTTTCTGTACCGTTGGAAGGGCATCTTTTGTATGATCTATTTTTGGTAGTTTAGTTTTTTGCTTAAAGTACTGATACCACTGCCCTGGAGAAACTTTACGTGTTTGGGTTAGCCGTCCGTATTCGTTTACAACCTTTGTTTCGATAATGGTAAAGATCTGCTCCGGATTTATGTTACCACATTCGGGGCACGAACCTTGATCGCGGCTTGTGGCATTTACTAATTCGCGGAAATATAAAACTGCCGATACGGGATTTCCATAGTAAATTTGAAAACCACCAACATCTAAAATTAAAAGAGAATCGAATAATTTAAATATATCTGATGATGGTTGATGGATTACCACAAAAATCATTTTTCCGCGAAGGGAAAGTTCTTTGAGTAAGTCCATAATGTTTTCGGAATCGCGCGAAGACAAACCTGATGTTGGTTCATCTACAAAAAGTAAGGTGGGTTCGCGCAAAAGTTCAAGGCCAATGTTTACTCTTTTTCGTTGGCCACCACTTATGGTCTTATCTAAAGGCGAACCAACTTTTAAGTGCTTAATTTCAGTTAGCCCAAGCTGGGCAATTACACGTTCTACTATTACATTTATTTCATCTACAGTGGCTGAACCAAAACAAAGTTTAGCTGCAAAAAAAAGATTGTCGTATACGCTTAATTCTTCTAAGAGCAAGTCATCTTGCGGAACATAACCAATAACACCCCGTACTTTTTCGGGTTCCTCGTGTATGTTTATGCCGTTAACCAAAACGCTTCCGCTCGAAGGTTTCTCTATTCCGTTTAATACACTTAGCAAGGTAGATTTACCAGACCCGCTGGCTCCCATTATGCCAATGAGTTTTCCTCCTTTTTCGGCTATGGTTAAATTCTGTAATGCCGCACGACCGCTTTTAAAATGATAAAATAAATGTTCGGCAGTAAAGGTAATGGTAGCATGTACATCTTCACTTCTAAATCTGCCAATAATATCGCTGTAGTATATGGTTTCAATTTTATCGCCACGTATGGTGCTACCAGCCGGAAGTACTTCAATTTTTCTGCTTCGTAATAAAATAGAATTTAAGTACAAAACCGAAATACCCAGGTATTTGATAAAATACGTTTCTGCATCGGGTAAATACAAAATAGCAACAAGGCCGTTTAAATTTTTCTCGATAATTCTTGGGCCAGGATAAGCCACTTCGTCATAGCCTTCGTCTATAATTAATACATTTTTAGAAGCGAGTTCGTCTATATCTTGCCCAATTACAAAATCTTGTAAAGCTTTTACAGTTTGTTGCGGGATTTTAAGCGCTTGGCCTATGTAAAAGATAAGGTTGGATTGTCTTTCTGATAGATGAAAGTCGGCAAAAACCAGTTCAATAATTTTTTGAATCAATACTAACTTTTGCTGCACCGTTAAAGCCTGGTTCACCTTTTTGGCGATTTCCATGATTTTGGCCCAATCTCCTACAAATTGCTGCGTTTCGGCATCGAGCGCGTCTAGCTCTTGCGAAGCCCGTAATTCATTAGTGGCGCAATAGGTATCAAATAAATCGAGGTAATATTTAACGGCATCCCGGTTTAAATGTAGGCCCAAAAACTCCTTTACATCCTGCCTCTCTTCTTCTGTAATGCGTTCGCGGGCAACAATCGCAAATAGTTGTATTACTGCTTTGAGTAATTCTTCACTCATGTGTACTAACCAAAGTTAAAAAGTCTAAAATAGATAATTCCACAGAAACCGAACTTTATTTGGGATAAAATTATGGTTTAAAATTTCCTACCAGTATGTAATTTAAGGTCATAAAATACAACTAACAGAAAATTAAAAAACAACTTATGAAACGCAAATTACTAATGATTGCGGCAGGTTTACTCGTTAGCACTGCTGCTATGGCGCAAACAGCTGATGAGATAATTGCCAAATACTTCGAAAACACAGGTGGCCTCGATAAGTGGAAAAGCCTGAAAGGACTAAAATATTCAGGTAAATTAAACCAGGGTGGAATGGAAATTCCTTTCGAAAATTATGTTTTTAAAGATGGCAGACAAACTACCATTTACAGCCTACAGGGTAAAACCATCAGATCTAATGTATTTGATGGAAAAGATTTATGGTCGGATAATTACATGACCATGAAAGCCGAAAAAAGTGATGCTGAAACAACCGAAAACTTTAAGCAAGAAGCAGCAGATTTTCCGGACGCATTTGTAGATTACAAAGCCAAAGGATACAAAGTTGAATTTTTAGGTAAAGAAACTGTTGAAGGCTCTGAAACTTTTAAACTTAAATTAACTAAAAAACCTATTAAGGTAGATGGTAAAGAAACTGAAAATGTAGTTTACTATTATTTTGATGCTACAGAATATGTTCCGCTTGTAATGGAAACTGAAATTAAAGCAGGTCCTGGAAAAGGCATGGTTTCTCAGGTAAAATACAGCGATTATCAGGAGTTATCAAATGGTCTTATCATTGCTTTTACACAAGCATTTGGTGCAAAAGGAGGACCTAGCCAGCCAATCACGATGACATCCATTCAGATTGATCCTACATTAGATGCAAAAGAACTTGCCTTTCCGGCAGGACAATAATCTTCTTCTTTATTAAAATGCAGGCAAATGCCTGCATTTTCTTTTTATAATTAACCCTAAAAATTGATATGATTAAACCAAAACTAATGCTGATTGCTTTTATGCTGGTGGCAACGTTACGGCTACAAGCACAAGATGCAACCGTGAAAGGCAAAGAACTGTTTGGCGACATGCGTGCGCGACACATCGGCCCAGCACTAATGAGTGGAAGGGTATCGGATATCGAACTTCATCCTAAAAACGATAGAGTAGTATACATTGGCGCTGCCGGTGGTGGCGTGTGGAAAAGTACCAATGGCGGTGCAACTTTTAATCCTATTTTCGATGAGTATTGCCAATCTATTGGCGCAATTGCTGTAGACCCCACCAACCCCGATCAGGTGGTTTGGGTTGGAACAGGCGAACCATGGACTCGCAACAGTGTTACCGTTGGCGATGGTATTTATAAAACCAACGATGGTGGATCTACCTGGCAAAAAATGGGCTTAGAAAAATCCGAGCGAATTGCCGGTATACAGGTAAATCCGAAAAATCCGAACGAAGTATATGTGGCCGTGCTCGGTGCACTTTGGAGCGATAGCGAAGAAAGAGGGCTCTATAAAACAACAGACGGAGGTAAAACCTGGAATAAGATTTTATATATTGATAAAACAACCGGTTGTAGCGATTTAATTATCGATCCTAAAGACCCGAATGTTATCTATGCAGCATTTTGGGAATTTAGAAGAACAGCGTGGAGTTTTAACTCGGGCGGAAGCAACAGCGCCTTATACAAATCCGTTGATGGCGGCAAAACCTGGAATAAAATTCATAAGGGATTTCCTGCCGGAAAATTAGGGCGCATTGCTGTTGCTGTTGCTCCTTCTAACAGCAACATTTTATACGCGGTTATCGAATCTGAACAAGACAAAGACAAAGGCCTGTACCGCAGCGATGATGCCGGTGCAAGCTGGAAATTTACCAATGGCGATTTTGGTTTAGTGGTTCGCCCATTCTATTTCTCAAGAATAACTGTTGATCCTAAAAATCCGGATGTTGTAGTAAAAGCAGGTTTATTAGGTTCTATTTCGCGAGATGGTGGAAATACCTTTAAAAATTTAGGTACCATGCACGCTGATATACACGATATTGTTTTCGACATAAACAATTCGGACCGCATGTATGTAGCTACCGATGGCGGGGTTTACCGTAGCTGGGATGGTGGCACAACTATGGAAATGGTTGAGAACCTCCCTCTCTCACAATTTTACCAGATCAGTGTAGATAACGAAGAACCTTACAATGTATATGGCGGCTTACAAGACAATGGCTCTTGGTTTGGCCCTTCAAGTTCTCCGGGTGGTGTAGAAGCCAGAGATTGGCAAGTGGTTGGCGTGGGCGATGGCTACAGGGTTTTAAGACATCCTACAAAAAAGATCATCTACTCCGAAATGCAGGGAGCTGAAAATGTTTGGCGTTACGATCCTGTAAAGAACGAGGCTAAAACAATTCAACCGTTGGCTTCTAAAGGAGATCCAAAACTTCGCTTTAATTGGAACGCACCCATGGCCATCAGTGCATTTAAACCCGATAGGTTTTACATGGGCAGTCAGTTTGTGCATCGCTCAGAAGATATGGGAGATACATGGGTAAAAATTTCGCCAGACTTAACTACTAACGACCCCCTTAAAACTGAACAAGGAAAATCCGGAGGTTTATCTAAAGATAATTCTGGTGCCGAAAACCATTGTACAGTTTTCACCATTGCCGAGTCGCCATTAGATGAAAACATAGTGTGGGCAGGAACTGATGATGGCAACGTGCAAGTAACCAAAGATGGTGGCAAAACCTGGACAAACGTTGTAGCAAACATTCCTGGCTTACCTAAAAACACATCGTGCTGGCATATAGAACCTTCTGTATTTGGTAAAGGAACTGCCTATGCAGTGTTTACCGGTTATCAACATGGCGATCAGAAACCATACGCATATAAAACCACCGATTTTGGTGCTACCTGGAAATCAGTAACAAGCAACGATATAGTTGGCTTTGTGCGCAATATTCAGGAAGATTATGTAAACGAAAATTTATTGTTCCTTGGTACCGAGTTTGGCTTATACATATCCGTTGATGGCGGTACATCGTGGTTGAAGTTTACTAACAACATGCCATCTGTAGCTGTGCATTTTCTGGATCTGCACAAAAAAACCAACGACTTAGTTATGGGTACACACGGCAGAGGAGTAATTATTTTAGATGATGTTAGTCCGCTAAGACAACTTACATCTGAAACGTTAGCTAAAGATTTCCACTTCTTCCCAATTAAGCCGGCTATTATGAACGAGTCTAACGGATTTGGAGGAACAGCAACCGAAACGCAATTTGTTGGCGCAAATGCATCTACTAATGCAAAAATTGTATACTACTTAAAGAAACGCCATACCATTGGTAAAATGACTGCAGAAATTCAGGATTTAAATGGAAACAAAATTGCAGATTTAGATGCTGGAAAAGCAAAAGGTATAAACATTATCGATTGGAACTTTGCCACTAAACCTCCTAAAATCGCAACAGGCAAAACATTTGCTTTTGGCGGATTTACCGCACCAAGAGTTCCGGCAGGTACGTACAAAGTTGTAATAACAAAGGGAAAAGATGTTTTCACTAACGATTTAATTGTACAGTACGATCCTAAATCAAATATTCCGGTAGCTGATAAAAAAGCAAATGAAGAAGTAACCAAAAAGTTGTTCGACATGACACAGGATTTGGCCTATCTGGTTTATGAAGTTGATGAAACCATAAAAGCTGCCGAAACAGCTAAATCTAAATCTCCTTCTTCTGCAAAGGCAATTAATCCGTTTTTAAATGAACTGAATAAATTGAAAGAAACGTTGGTAATTACTACCGGAGATAATTATGTTGGCATGGGGGAACCACAACTTCGCGAAGATTTATCTGAACTATACAGCAAAGTTGCTTCAACATTCTATAAACCATCTGCTGCAGAATTAGATAACCTTAGTGCTATAGCCGAAAGAATGCAAACTGCTAAGGCCACATTGAAAAAAGCAAAAGAAAAACACAATGCAAAACTTAATGAGGTTTTAGCCAAAAACAAACTAGAGCCCATTATTCTTAAGCCATTCGAAGAATTCTTAAAATCTTCGCAGTAAAGGTTTAGAAATTTAGCTTTTAAAACCTGCTCAGAACCTGAGCAGGTTTTTTTTGTTAATCGTTTATGAAATCCTTCAAAACAAAAGTTACTGTAGAAGAAATATATCCTGGTACTATTGGCTTAACCCTGAACCAAACCTCAAGTAATATTTTAGAAAAGGAAAAAGTAAAACGTGTTTTACTTATATTTTCAAAATCAGTTATACTTCATAGCTCAGTTCGACCGCGAAAAAACGACACATCGTTTTTTTTCATAGGCAAAAAAAGAATTAAAGAATTAAACTTTAAGGTGGGAGAAACCATTAGCGTTACCATTAAGCCAGATGATAGTGAGTTTCAATTTGAAGATTCGGCAGAGTTGCTTGAAGTATTAAAGACTGATAAACTTGCTGCAAAAGTTTTTAATAAACTAACACCCGGCAATAAACGTAGCCTACTTTACCTGGTTAATCGGTTTACATCATCTGATAAAAGAATTGAAACTGCACTGCATATAAGCTATTGTCTTAAAGCAAACATTACTTCGGCTCAAAAAATAAGTAAAACCAAAAAAAGTATTAACTAAAATTCTTTTGATGCTTGTGAGGTTTCTTTAACCCACGCGAGAAGTTGCTAACTCAGACAAAATCAAAATACTTTCGTACAAGTAACCGTCTTCTACATTCGGTACCTGCGTAGCAGGTGAAATACCTTCTTTGTTACCAATAGTGGTGGTTAGTGCTGCTTTATTCTTAGCTTGTTCTGCTTCATCTTGTTTCTTCTTTCTTGTTTCTTCTTTTAAAGAAACTTTCGAATCCTGAAATGCTCTGCGCGATTCTTCAGCTTCTAAAACCAATTTTTTAAGCAAAGGATCCGTTTTAATTCGTTCTGCATGATTTTTAGCCAACGTTTGAATAATCTGTTTGTTTATTGTACCTGTGCGTTCGTACAAAGTACCTTTAATCTGATCCCAGGGTAACGCACTTGGATTTGAACTTTCTCCGAATAATTGTGCATCATAAACTGAAGGATAAGCTATATCTGGTGTTACACCGCGATGTTGCGTACTATTGCCCGTAACTCTATAGAATTTTTGAAAGGTTAACTTTAAACTTCCAACTTCTTCTCCTGCAACCGGGCGCACATATCGTTTTAACTCTTGTACACTCTGCACAGTTCCTTTACCAAAGGTTGTTTCGCCTACTACAACCCCTCTACCATAATCTTGAATAGCACCGGCAAAAATTTCTGAGGCTGAGGCGCTAAATCTGTTCGTCATTACTACTAACGGTCCTGTATAGGCTAATCCAGCGTTATCGTCTTCGCCTACTTCTACTCGTCCCATAGAATTACGAACCTGCACTACGGGTCCTTTATTAATGAACAATCCTGTTAATTCAATTGCTTCTAAAAGTGAACCTCCACCATTGTTTCGTAAATCTATGATTACGCCATCTACTTTTTCTACTTCTAACTCTTTTAATAGTTTTTCAACATCGCGTGTTGTACTTGTGTAGTTAGGCTCGCCACGTTGCATGGCGTCCCAGTCGATATAAAAACCCGGTATAGAAATTACACCCATCTTCATGGCTTTGCCGTCCTTAATCATCGGAAAAACATCTTTCTTGGCGCGCTGGTCTTCTAGTTTAATTTTTTCGCGTACCATCGAAGTTTCTAGTGGCTTGCTATTCAAGCCTAACTCACCAGATATATAGCTAATACGAACCGTTGTTCCTTTAGGGCCTTTTATAAGTTTAACCACATCGTCTAATCGCCAACCTACCACATCTACCATTTCTCCATCTACACCTTGTGCTACCCCAACTATGCGGTCGTTTACTTTAAGTATTCCCATTTTTTCGGCAGGGCCACCCGGAATAATTTCTGCTATTTTTGTGTAATCGTTTTCTAATTGCAAGCGTGCTCCTATTCCCTCCAGCGACAAAGTCATTTGTTCGTTGAAACGTTGTGCCGATTTTGGTGATAGATAGGATGTGTGTGGATCAAATGCTTCTGCAATGGTGTTCATGTAGGTTTCAAAAACATCATCGCTTCTGAATTGAAGAATCGATTTCTTCATTCGCTCAATACGCTCTGTAAGTGTTTTCGTAATTTCTTCTTGTTTCTTTCCTGCTAGTTTTAAACTTAATGCTTGGTTTTTAATGTTCCTCCTCCATACGTCATTAAGTTCGTTCTGAGTTTTACACCATGTCATTTTATCGCGGTTGGTTTCAAACTCTTCCTCTACTGTAAAATCAAATTCAGATTTAACAAGCGAACCTAATATGTAATCCATTTGTGTTGAAAAACGCTTGCGGAAGACTTCGTAAATTTCATATGCCGGTGTAAGATCTCCAGCCAAAGAAAGATCATCTAACTTAGTAGAATACTTAGAGAAGGTATCGACATCGCTTTGAAGAAAAAAATATTTACCACCGTCTAAATTAAGCAGGTATTGTTGCAGTATGGCGGTAGACAAAGAGTCGTTAAACTTTATTTTGCTATAGTGGTAAGAGTTTAAGATACTGAGTACAGTTTGCAACTCTTTCGAGTAAACAGGTTTTGGCTTAAATGTGGTGGTATCGTTGGTGTTTGCAATGGCAAAGCCTGATGCTACAAAAAAGGCTACAAGTAAAAAAAATCTAAACTTCATGGCGTTTATCAGATTTATCGAAATCAAATTCAGTTAAAAACTTTTGTGCTTCTTCAATATTTTGAAACTCATATTGTTTCTTTCCTTTAACGGTAGAATGAATCTCCAGTTTTACCAGGTCTATATCTTTATTCTGTCTAAATTTATACTTCAGGTTTTTATAGTCAGATTCAGTTTGTTTATTGGATAGGTTAAAAGCAGTAGCACGATTAGATTTACAATATGTGCATTCATAATATTTTACCAATTCCCCTGATTCTTCGGCAGTAGCGGGTTTTGTTATCTCCTCGCGTTGTACCTTCATGGTATAAAAACCGCAGTTGTTGCATTGCAATGCTTCTAAATGCCCTCTATATTTTTCTATTTTTACATCACCAGTTTTTTCATCAACCCATACATCGTAATCTATAGAGAACATGTTTTCTTCGGCTTGCATGCCCGACTCCAGATGTACATCCTCCTCTTCTTCGCTTAGCAAACGCATGGTGTTTCCTGTTTTTGGATTTCTACGAGGTGTATAACGCCACTTCAACAATTTCTTGTGCAAGATTGTAGGATAATAGTATTCGAATATTAGATGACCGACATAACCAACCAGAGTTCCTCCAAAAATAGACATGGCAAGGCGCGCAAAAAACCAAACCTGTACGTCTTTCATTTTATCACTTGCATATAAATTTATCAGCATACCAGTTGCTACTCCAAAGCAATAAGCCATCACTTTTAAATTACGGATTTCGTTTGCATTGATGAACTCGTACTTGAGGTGATAATCTGCAATAGAAGATACCCTTATTTGATATAACAAATACCATACTATGCCGGCAGTAGCAGCAACAATGGCTCCGATAATCATAGATTGATGCCAGAAGGAAATAAAGGGACTAACTTCTACGTATTCCATATACTAAATTAAGTGGTTTTCTTTTCTGTAATAATAAAGTCTAATAACGATAAGTCCTAGTGCTAAAGTGCTGTCTGGTTTTCAATTGAGCGATGATAATTCGAAAATCAAAAGGCAGTTTTGTGAAATTTTACACATTTAACTTGGTTTCATGATATTAAAATGATAATTTAACATTCAAATAATCAGATAGTTAGAATAGAACTTATCGAAGGGGCGAAAATAATTGTGTATTTTTTCACATAAATAATTGTATTATATCGCTTAAACTAATTACTATTGTGTATTAATGCACAGTATTATGAGTGATTTCGAAAAGAAAAAACTAGATATGGAACTAAGTTTGTTTACCAGAAAAAACTTCGAAAAGCCAACAGATTGCAAAAATCTTGACCAGATACGTTTTTATGTGAAAGAACTTTGTGCAAAAATTGAAGAGTTCGAAAAGAGGTTTAATTATGTTCCTACTTATGCATATACTTTGCTTTCGCAGTATAACTCTATGCAAAACAAGTTGTTAAATTCTGAATTCCGAAGTACGTACTGCTAATATGCGCTACATCCCCTCTCCTATTCCTATTCATTTTTCGGTTATGTATTCGGCCATTGCCAATAAAAGTGGTCGTATGCAATACCATAAAGTAAAGCCCGGAGAAAGCAAACTACGCATAAGCAGAAACGAATTTATCCGCGCGTACAATTCTGCACAAATAGTGTCTCTACGTCCTATACAAATGCCTGGTAACGAAACAGATTTTCAGTTAGAGTTTTACGTTATTTAGTTTTTTCCAGTACAATACCTTGTAAATCGGCTGGTGAATAATGGATTGATTTTATTGTTTTGTTATCCGCCTGGCGGTAAACTAACCAATAGTTTCCTGATTGTTTGTAATAACAAATTGTGCCGTCTTTCTTTTTATAATGGTCAACAGTGTTTTGTGCTTCTTCTTCAGAATGACATACCTTACTCATATTCGACCGCTGCACTTCTTCGAATAGTGCTTTAAACCTACTTCCAAGGCCAAATTCTAAAATTGCACCACTTAAAACATATTGCAAATCGCAAAGTGCATCGGCTACTTCTACTATATCTTTATTAGCAATGGCCACTTCTAATTCTTTAAGTTCTTCGGCAAGAAGTGCCACACGTAAACGGCATCGGTTCTCGTCTGGAATTACAGGCTCTGGCAGTACCGGATGCTGGAATGTTGTATGAAATTCTGCTACAAGTGATAGGGAATCAGGTGTTTGAAAAGTTTTCATAGATTATAAATAGTTTATACTGCACTAGTATTTTTTAATTCAATAGGCTTACATTTACTAACAATGATAAACCTTTTTCGAAACAATTCAGCGATTCGGATGTGTATCCTTATGGGCTATTTGTTTTTTCTTGGAGTTTTACAAATACAAATTAAAAAATCACAAACTGATTCTCTCTCCTATTTTTCTGTTTTGCCAAATTCAGCTGAATCAGAAGAAGAAAAAGACTCAATCGATTGGGATGATCTTTTGGTAGTCGAAAGTAATTCTCCTGTTCGTAATCATTTCGTTTCAATTCATTTAAAGGAGGCTAAAGCTAATTCTGCACTTGTAGCCATATATCGTAAAGGTTGGTCTCCCCCTCCCAGGGCATAATTTCTTTTTCATCTTTCTATGTTTTACCAATACCATTGGTTTTTCCGTTTGATATTTTCAACCCTATGAAAAACGTTTCTCATCCATTTAAGAATTTAAAGTATGATTTACCTGCCGGGCTGGTTTTAGCTTTGGTTGCACTTCCACTTTGTCTTGGCATTGCACTTGCCTCTGGTGCGCCTTTACTCTCTGGATTGTTAGCCGGAGTAATTGGTGGCATTGTTGTTGGCGCCTTAAGTGGCTCTTCACTAAGTGTAAGTGGGCCCGCGGCAGGCTTAACTACAATTGTGCTTACATCGGTAGATGAGCTCCGCTCTTTCGAAGCATTTTTGTTTGCCTTGGTAGTATCGGGTATCCTTCAGGTTGTGTTAGGTTTTCTAAAGGCGGGTACCTTGGGTAATTATTTTCCATCATCTGTTATAAAAGGAATGTTAGCCGCTATTGGCTTAATTCTAATTTTAAAACAAATACCGCATGCACTGGGCTACGACCGCGATTACGAAGGCGATGAGTCTTTTTTACAACCGGACGGTGAAAATACATTTACAGAAATTCTCAAATCATTAGATTACCTGACACCGGGCGCTGTGCTTATTTTTTCACTATGTTTTATTCTCTTACTTATCTGGGAAAACAAAAAAGTAAAAGAACACAAATATTTACATCTTATACCCGGACCGTTATTGGCTGTTGTAGCGGGTGTTTGTTTAAATCATTTTTTCATTTTTTCATTTCCGGGTTTAGCCTTAGAGCAAGAGCATCTGGTTAACATACCTGCGTTTGGTAGTTGGCAATCCTTTTCCAATCAATTTCAAACACCCGATTTTAGTGCCTGGCAAAACGGAAGTGTGTATTTAGTTGCCATAACATTAGCCGTTGTTGCCAGTTTAGAAAGCCTATTAAGTATTGAAGCAGCTGATAAACTAGATCCATACAGAAGGATAACCCCGCTAAATCGCGAGTTAAAAGCTCAGGGAATTGGTAACATCGTTTCAGGATTGTTGGGTGGCTTACCTGTAACCGCTGTAGTAGTTCGTACAACCGCCAACATAACAGCCGGAGCACGCTCAAAAGCTTCTGCAATTTTTCATGGCATATTACTTTTGGTTTCGGTGTTGGCTTTTCCGGCCATACTAAATACTATTCCGCTATCTGCTTTGGCTGCCATTCTTTTGTTGGTTGGTTATAAACTATGCAAACCTGCCTTGGTTATCGACCAATACAAAAAAGGATTTTCGCAGTTTACGCCTTTTGTTGTTACAATATTGGCAATATTGTTTACTGATTTGCTGATCGGAATTGCCATTGGTCTTGCTGTTGGTTTATACTTTGTTTTAAAAACAAACTTCCATCATTCCATTTCCATTATTCACGATAAAGACCAATACCTTATCCGGCTAAACCGCGATGTGTCTTTTCTAAACAAAAGCGTGCTTCGGAAAACATTAGAAGAAATTCCGGAAGGTTCGAGCCTAATTATTGATGGCGGAAACAGCCAGTTTATTGATGAAGATATTATAGAAACACTGCAAAATTTTATTGCCAGCGCCCCAACAAAAAATATTGACGTTGAAATAAAAAAAACATATTCAGCACCAAACTTATTCTTTAGAAAAACAGATCAGCCATGAAAAACTTCGAAAAATTATTACTTCAAAATAAAGCCTGGGCTGCCGAAAACACAGCAAACGATCCTAACTATTTTAAACGTAGTGCACACATACAAACCCCGGAATTTTTATGGATTGGTTGCTCGGATAGCCGCGTACCGGCTAACGATGTAACCGGCACAGAACCAGGAGAAATTTTTGTTCATCGGAACATTGCCAACCTTGTGGTACATACCGATCTAAACTTGCTGAGTGTTCTGCAATATGCTGTGCAAGTATTAAAAGTTCAACACATAATTGTGTGTGGCCATTATGGATGCGGAGGTATAAAAGCCGCCATGACTAACAAAGAATTAGGATTAATAAACAAATGGTTACGCAACATTAAAGATATTTATCGTTTTCACAGAGATGAGTTAGATGCCATAGAAGATTATGAAAAACGAGCCGATCGCCTGGTAGAATTAAATGTTGTTGACCAAGTAATGAATCTTGCCAAAACCTCTATTGTACAACACGCCTGGAAAGAAGAAAACCGGCCTACCTTACATGGCTGGGTTTACGAAATGCACAGTGGATTATTAAATCCTGTTTCTATGTTACAACCTGGCGACTTCATCGATCCACTATATCGGTATGATATTTAATTCCTTCTATATTTGCGGCCGTATTTGAATAACATCAAAAGCAAATGGCATTTTCAGATTTTATAGACGAATTAAAGTGGCGTGGTTTATTGCACGATATAATGCCCGGCACAGAAGAACAACTGGCTAAAGAAAAAACAAGTGGTTATATCGGGTTTGATCCTACAGCCGATTCGCTTCATATCGGACACCTCGCGCAAATTATGACTTTGCTTAACTTCCAAAAAGCCGGGCATAAACCTTTTGCCTTAGTAGGTGGCGCAACGGGTATGGTGGGCGATCCGTCTGGTAAATCTGCTGAAAGAAATTTATTATCTGAAGATGTTTTAAACCATAATGTTGCGTGCGTAAAAAAACAACTCGAGAAATTTTTGGAGTTTGGTAAAGGCGATAACGCTGCCGAATTGGTAAATAACTACGATTGGTTTAAAGAATTCGGATTTTTGCAATTTATTCGTGATGTGGGTAAGCACATAACGGTAAACTATATGATGAGCAAAGATTCTGTGCAGAAAAGGTTAGAGTCGGGATTATCGTTTACAGAATTTACCTACCAATTGGTGCAAGGCTACGATTTCTACCATTTGTACTTACATAAAGGATGTAAACTACAAATGGGCGGATCTGACCAATGGGGAAATATAGTAACCGGTACAGAGTTAATAAGAAGAAAAGCCGATAGCGAAGCTTATGCCTTAACCACAAAACTGATTACAAAAGCAGATGGCACAAAGTTTGGAAAAACAGAAGGAGGAAACGTGTGGCTCGATCCGGCCAAAACATCGCCATACAAATTCTACCAGTATTGGTTAAATGTTTCAGATGCTGATGCTTCGAACTTTATCAGAATTTTTACGCAATTCGGCAAAAACGAAATAGAAGGTTTGGAGGCAGAACATAACCAGGCACCTCACTTGCGCATATTACAAAAAGCATTAGCGAAAGATATTACTTGTCGTGTTCACTCTATTGAGGATTATGAATTAGTTGTAAGAGCTTCTGAAATACTTTTTGGCAATGCCACAAGTCAGGAACTTGCAACGTTAGATGTTGCCACTTTCGAGAGCGTGATGGAAGGTGTGCCTCATGTTAGTATTTCTAAAGAAAAACTTAATGATGTTGTTTCTTATATCGATTTATTGAGCGAAGCAACCGGTATGCAAATTTTTCCTTCAAAAGGTGAAGCACGCAAAATGATTCAGGCAGGTGGGGTTTCTATCAACAAAACGAAGATAACAGATGGCAACGCCAAACCAGAAATAGATTTACTAAACAACCGATATGTGTTGGTACAAAAGGGCAAGAAAAATTATTTTCTGGTTCGTGTAGAGTAAGGGTATCAATCCTGAAATTGTTTTATCATTTTTCTTACCTGAGATTCTAAACTTTCGGTGCTTAGTTTTTCGCGAAGCCTGTCTACCATTATCGGAAAAGCGAAAGGTGTTGGCCTCTCAGGAAATTTCAACATAATTTTTTGTGTAGCCATGCGTGCAAGTGCTTGTCGTAATCGATTTTCTTCTAATTGAAATTCTAATACTTCGCTATAAGCTTGTTGTAGTAATAAGTTTGACGCTTCGTAATCGGTGAAAACAGTAAAAAACAATTGTGTAGACGACTGCAAGTGCCGGTCTTTAATGGCATGTCCTGGAAATCCTTTAAAAATTAATCCGGAAATGGCAGCAATGTCCCGAAATTTTCTTTTAGCCATTTCTGTTGCATTAATACTAGCCTGAATATCGATTAACAAATTATCGGTTGATAAAATGTTTTCTTCTAGCGCCTCTTGCACAGGAATAGGCTCGGCACTTAAAAGTTCTACTCCGTAATCCGTCATGCCAATAGAAAAACTCAGGGGTTTAATTTGTCCAATTCTATAAGCTAATAATGCGCCTAAACCTTCGTGTACACTTCTGCCTTCGAATGGATACAGTACTAAATGGTATCCTTCGGCAGTTTCGAAATACTCAATAAGTAATTCGTTATTACCGGGTAAGACAGAGTTTTTTGTTTGCAACTCAAACAATGGTTTTAAAAAAGATAATTCTTTATCGGTTAAGTTTCCCTCTTTTACTTCTTGCATTTTTTGCCTCACCATGGCCGATAGCTGCGATGAAAGAGGCATTCGTCCGCCTTGCCAAGAGGGTACCAATCCGGTTTTCTTTTTAGAATTTCGAACATGTGCTTCCATGCCTTGAAAACGAATTAACTCTAAACTTCGGCCTGCAAACCAAAAAACATCTCCTGGTTTTAACCGCGTGATGAAATACTCTTCTATCGTTCCAATTAATTTACCTGACTGATATTTTATTAGTACTGAAGAATCGCCAACAATAGTACCGATACTCATTCTATGCCTGAGTGCAATTTTTCTGCTTTCAACCTTATATACTCCGTTATCAAGTTCTACTTTTCTGTATTCGTCATACGCTTGCAAAGCATCTCCCCCACTTACAATAAATTGTAAAACCCAAACCCATTCTTCGCGCGATAAAGAGTTGTACGAAAATGTTTCTTTAATTTCTTGCCAAATCTCATCTTCTTTGAAGCCACCTCCAACAGCAAGTGTAACCAGATATTGCACCAATACATCGAACGATCGCATATAGGGAAGTCTATCTTCTATAATACCTTCTTGCACAGCTTGCCTTAATGCGGCCGACTCAACCAACTCAAGCGAATGTGTTGGTACGAAATGTATTTTACTTATCGCTCCGGGCTGATGTCCGCTTCTCCCTGCCCGTTGTAAAAATCTAGCCACCCCTTTCGGGCTTCCAATCTGAATAACTGTTTCTACCGGCCTGAAATCTACACCAAGGTCTAAGCTAGAAGTACAAACTACTGCCTTTAATTTTCCTGCATGCAATTGTTCTTCTACCCACGTTCTTAGTTCCTGACTTACAGAGCCGTGATGCATGGCAATTTGCCCGGAAAGTTCCGGAGCAAAATCTAATAACTTCTGATACCAGATTTCAGCAAAGGAGCGTGTGTTGGTAAATACTAGAGTTGATGTACTTTGATTAATTAACGCAACAACCTTCTCGAGTAAATGTATACCCAAATGTCCGGCCCAAGGCATGCGCTCTACTTCATCAGGAAAAACCGATTCTATTTCAATTACCTTTTTTATGTTGGCTCGTACTATAACCGCTTTGTTTTCCCAGCTACCCAATAGTACTTCTTTGGCTTGATCCATATTGCCAATAGTTGCCGATATACCCCATATTTTTACTGATGGCGACAACTTTTTAATACGGCTTAGTGCTAACTCTACCTGCACACCTCGCTTAGAGCCTAGCAACTCGTGCCACTCGTCTATCACGATAGCTTTTAATTGACCGAAAAACTCTTTCTGATTTTTTTGAGCTAGTAATAAGTGGAGACTTTCCGGAGTGGTGATGAGCAAGGCCGGTGGTTTGCTTTTTTGTTTCTGTCTTTCTTTAGTGGAAGTATCGCCACTTCTAATGGCGATATCCCACGAAAGGTTTAATGCCGCTTTCAGCCTATTTGCAGCTAAATAAATTTCTTTTGCAAGCGCACGAATGGGTGTAATCCAAATTACCTGAACCTGGTCCGGATCGGAGTTACCTTCCAAACCTTCGATAAAGGCAGGCACCAACAAACTATAGGTTTTGCCGCTACCGGTAGGTGCGTTTACCAAACCACTTTTACCTTGCCAGTAGTATGCCCATGTATCAGTCTGAAAAACAAACGGCTCCCAGCCTTGTTGCGCAAACCAAGCAAGGGCAGGTTTTGACTTTTGCGTAAAATTATTTTTTTTTAACACCGATAAAGATTTAAACAAAACTAAACATCTGTTGTTTCAAATTAATCGGAAAGGTGTGTCCGGTAAGATTTAGACAAAAGGAACTATGGGAAAGTATTCTATCAAAGAATTGGAGCAACTGTCTGGTATCAAAGCGCATACTATTCGGATATGGGAAAAAAGGTATACCATTATCGAGCCCCAACGAACACAAACCAACATACGCTACTACTCTGATGCCGATTTGCGCAGAATCATCAGCATCTCGCTTTTAAACAACCATGGCGTTAAGATTTCGAAAATCGCAGACTTAAGCGAAGAGGAGTTAAACAAAATGGTTATCGAGTTAAGCGAACAGCGTAGCGACACAGCCATACACATCGATCAGTTGGTTATCTCAATGATCGACATGGAAGAAGAACAGTTCGAGAAAATTTTATCTAACCTGATTTTGCGCTATGGTTTTGAGAAAACGATAACAGAAATTATCTATCCCTTTCTCGAAAAAATAGGAATTCTGTGGCAAACACAAAACATATCGCCTGCACAAGAGCATTTCATTTCTAACCTTATCAGGCAAAAAATTATTGTGGCTATAGATGGCCTTCCCATCCCACCGAAAGAAGCCAACCGTATAGTGCTTTTTCTGCGAGAAAACGAAATGCACGAATTAGGCCTTTTGTTTTACCATTATGTTTGCCGCAGAGCGGGGTATCGCACCTATTATCTAGGCCAAAATGTGCCGTTCGAAGACTTGGTAAAAGTTGCAGCCGTACATAACCCAAGCATATTGCTAACTTCCATAACATCAAACACAAACTCTATGTCGGCAGAAACATATTTAAAGAAAATTTCTGCGGCCTTTCCAACCCTCAGAATTTTAGCTTCTGGCTATCAGGTATCAGAATTAGGCGACTTGGGTCTGGAAAATGTAACGATATTTAAGAATTCACTTTTGTTAAAGGATTTGATCTGATACCTAAACATAAAATTCTGATAAAAAGGAGATTAGGAGTCTAATCTCCTTTTTTGTTTATTCTTTCTAATAAAATTTTAAACATTATTAAGGTAGAAATCGGTTGAATTGCTTGCTTTTGTTCAATGTTTGACTAATATTTGTTGAACAAAACAGCCAGTGTATGACAGCCTTAGAATTTTCTCACAAAATTGCCAGCTTAAGACCTACGCTTCAAACCTTCACCAGAAGATTTACAACCAACAAAGAAGATTCACTGGATTTGGTGCAAGACACCATTATGAAAGCCTTGCAATACAAAGACAAATACCGCGATGATACCAACTTAAAAGGTTGGCTGTTCACTATCATGCGCAATACATTTATAAATAACTACCGCAAAAACCAACGTGCTAAAACTTCTCACGATACAACCAAAGAACTGTTTTATCTGAACGTAAAAGACGAGCACACATTCAATTGCCCCGATTCAAGCTTCGAATACAAAGACGCCTGGAAAAACATAAACACGTTAAAAGAAGAATTGCTGGTGCCTTTCAAAATGCATACTTCAGGCTACAAGTACAACGAAATTGCAGAGCATTTAAATATACCTATAGGCACTGTTAAAAACAGAATCTTTCATGCCCGTAAAGAAATACAAAAGGCTTTACAAGGTTATTAGTACCTTTCGATAAAACATTCTATGCAAAAAATTGCCGTAATCGGATCCGGCTTTGCCGGATTATCGGCAGCCGCTACGCTAGCAAAAGCCGGTAAGTCTGTAACCGTATTTGAAAAAAACGAAAGTGCAGGAGGCAGAGCCCGTAAATTCGAAACCCATGGCTATCTGTTTGATATGGGACCAAGTTGGTACTGGATGCCCGATGTTTTCGAAGAATACTTTAACTATTTCGGAAAAACAACTTCAGACTTTTACACGCTGAAAAGGTTAGATCCTTCTTACAGAATCTATTTCGGTAAAGATGAAATTTTAGATGTTCCTGCCGGCCTCGATGCTCTATATCAAATGTTCGATACTTTAGAACCCGGTAGTAGCCAATTCTTAAGAAAGTTTATTGAAGAAGGAAAATACAAATACGAAGTTGGTATTAACAAATTGGTGCGTAAGCCTGGTTTATCTATTTTAGAACTTGCCGATAAAGATCTTTTTAAAGGGTTGTTTAAACTACATGTATTCCAATCCATTTCTACATACGTTCGCAAATACTTTAAAGATCCTCGTTTAATTCAACTCCTCGAGTTTCCCGTTTTATTTTTAGGTGCCACTCCGCAAAATACACCTGCTCTTTATAGTTTAATGAATTATGCTGATCTGGCTTTGGGCACGTGGTATCCCATGGGTGGTATGCACAAAATTGTAGAAGCCATGCAAACCATCGCCATTGAAAATGGTGTTGAGTTTAGATTTAACAGCCCTGTGCAGAAAATTGAAATGAATGGTGTTAAATCGCGTGGCCTAATTGTAAACAATACTTTCGAAGAGTTTGATTATTTGGTAGCAGGAGCCGATTACCACCACGTAGAACAAAACCTGATACCAGAACAATTCCGAAAGTATAGTTCAACGTATTGGGATAAGCGCGTTATGGCACCCTCCAGTTTAATTTTTTATTTAGGCGTAAACAAAAAACTAAACAACCTGCATCATCATAATTTATTCTTCGATCAGGATTTTGGTTTACACGCTAAAGAAATTTACGATAATCCGGCATGGCCAACTAACCCTTTATTTTACGTTTGTGTTACATCTAAAACAGATGACAGCGTAGCCCCCGAAGGCCACGAAAACGTTTTTGTTCTAGTGCCAGTAGCACCAGGGTTAAAAGATAGCCCCGAAATACGCGAACAATATTTTAATCTGGTAATGGAGCGATTAGAAAAATTAACAGGCCAAGAGATACGCTCTGCAATCGATTACAAAAGAAGTTATGCACACAACGATTTTATAGGCGATTACAATGCGTTTAAAGGAAATGCCTACGGTTTAGCCAATACTTTATTGCAAACAGCCAATTTAAAACCATCCATCATAAACAAAAAGATAAATAACTTGTTCTATACAGGTCAGTTAACCGTTCCTGGGCCGGGCGTTCCTCCCTCAATCATATCGGGCCAGGTGGTAGCTCAACAGTTACTAAAAGAAACTCAAAAAAAAGCAGTACTTTAGTCTATGACTTCTATCGATCTGTTTAACAAAGTATCCATTCGCACAAGCCGATCGGTTACACGGGCATATAGCACATCTTTTTCGCTTGGTATTTTATGTTTAAAGAAAGAATTGCGCGATCCGGTTTATGCCTTATACGGGTGGGTTAGGTTTGCAGATGAAATTGTTGACACCTTTCACGAGTTTGATAAAAAAACTTTATTAGAACGCTTTACTACAGATACTTACCTGGCCATTGAGGAAGGCATCAGCCTAAACCCAATCTTACATGCTTTTCAACAAACTGTTCGAAAATATAAAATAGAAAAAGAACTAACAGATACCTTTCTGAGAAGCATGGAGTGGGATCTCTCCAAAAAAGAATACGATTACGAAGGCATGAAACAATATATCTTGGGCTCTGCCGAAGTAGTTGGCTTAATGTGTTTGCGTATTTTTTGCGAAGGAGATGAGGCACTCTACCAAAAACTAAAGCCAGCCGCCATGAGTTTAGGTTCGGCATTTCAAAAAGTTAATTTCCTGCGCGACTTAAAAGCAGATTTTAACATGGGCAGAGTTTATTTTCCGGAGTTAAGCCTCGATACCCTAACAGAAGAAAACAAAAAAATGATCGAAGCCAGTATTCAAAACGACTTCGACCAAGCCTTAATAGGAATTAAAGGCTTGCCTAAGGCAGCACGTTTTGGCGTGTACGTGGCATATGTTTATTATGTATCCTTATTCCGGAAAATTCAGAATACACCTTCCGATCAGGTTCTTAAACAACGGATCAGAGTAAGAAACAGACAAAAGCTAAAACTACTTGCATTTTCTTATGTAAAGCATCAATTAAACTTAATCTGATGCAATGGAAGAAGTAGTATTAGTTAACGAGAACGACCAACAGGTAGGCCAAATGGAAAAACTAAAGGCACACCAACTGGGATTACTACACCGTGCATTCTCTGTTTTTATTTTCAATTCTAAAGGAGAACTGCTATTACAACAACGCGCAGATGGTAAATACCATAGTGGTGGTTTATGGACAAACACGTGTTGTAGTCATCCCCTTCCAGGTGAGTCGTTACACGATGCGGTAAACCGAAAACTAAAACAAGAAATGGGATTAACTCTTTCGGCAAACCACAGTTTTTCGTTTATTTACAAAGCAACCTTAGATAACGACCTTACCGAACACGAACTCGATCATGTATTTATAGGTTATTCCGATCAACCACCTGTTCTAAATCCACAAGAAGCAAAAGCCTGGAAATATCAAAGTTTAACCGAGATAAAAAAAGAAATAGGACAACAACCCGAAAAGTTTACTGCGTGGTTTAAACTTCTTTTGCAACACCCTCACTTTTCTACCTCCACCATTCTGTAACTTTTTTTCTAATACATATTAGATTAAGTAGCAGAATAGGTAATACAATTAGTCAGATTGTATAAATGAAACTTCCAACCATTTACCAATTTACCCAATAACCAAGTATAGGGTAACAATGTAAACCCAATACCTTATTTCCACTTTAGGTAAACAAACCTGATGAACTCCCATAAAACATTATTCCATCTAGTGTGTTAAACCCTTATGTTTGGACTATTTAAATCAGACCCGGTAAAAAATCTGGAGAAACAAAGAGCAAAACTTTTAGAAGAAGCCATGCAGATACAACGTAGTGGCGACCTAAAAAAATATGCTGTTAAAATGGAAGCCATTGATAAACTAGAGAAAGAAATTGAAGTACTTCGGAAATCAAAAAATAACTGAACTTATAAAACCAGATATAACACTGGTTTGGTTGCGAAGAGATTTACGGTTAGACGATAATAGTGCCTTATTCCATGCATTGTCGGCCCATGATAAGGTATTGCCCATATTTATATTCGATACACATATACTCCATAAACTTGAAGATAAAGCAGATAAACGAGTAGAATTTATATGGCAAAGTTTGCAACAAGTAAAACAAGAATTAGAAAACATAGGAAGCTCTTTGCTGGTTATCTATGGTAAACCCGAAGATTTTTTATCGTCTGTAAAGCCTAAGGCTGTTTACACCAACCACGATTACGAACCCTACGCACTAAAGCGCGATAACAACGTTAAAGATATACTATCTACTCAAACAATTCCTTTTTATACATTTAAAGACCAAGTGATTTTCGAGAAAAGTGAAGTCGTAAAAGACGATGGGAAACCCTACACCGTATTTACACCCTATTCAAAAAAATGGAAAAGTAAACTCACACAAAAAGATTTTAAAAGTTATTCTATAGAAAAACTAAAAAAGAATTTTTTACAAACAGACGCTTTAGCTATCCCTACACTTACCGAAATTGGTTTTACTAACACCCACTTCGGTTTTCCGGAACGCTTGGTAAAACAAAACATTATCACCCATTACCACGAAACAAGAAATTTTCCTGCCATTACAGGTACAACTAGGCTAAGCGTACATCTCCGATTTGGTACTGTAAGCATTCGTAAGCTTGTATCCATAGCTTTACAAAAAAACGAAACCTGGTTAAACGAACTCATTTGGAGAGATTTCTACCATATGATTCTATGGCATTTTCCGCATGTAGAAACGCGCGCATTTAAACCCGCATACGATGCTATAGAATGGCGCAACAACGAAACCGAATTTGAAGCTTGGTGCAAGGGCACAACAGGTTACCCTATTGTAGATGCAGGTATGCGCGAATTAAACCAAACAGGTTTTATGCATAATCGCGTACGCATGATAACCGCCAGTTTTCTGATCAAACATTTATTAATAGACTGGCGCTGGGGCGAAGCTTACTTTGCAAAAAAGCTTTTAGACTTTGATCTGGCAGCCAATAACGGAGGCTGGCAATGGGCTGCGTCTTCGGGTTGCGATGCCGCACCTTATTTCAGAGTATTTAATCCTGTGTTACAAACAGAAAAATTCGATCCCGAATTACAATACATCAAAAAATGGGTACCCGAATTAGGAACACCCTCCTATCCAAAACCAATTGTTGAACACACATTCGCTCGAAATCGCGTATTGCAAGCATATAAATCAGCGTTAGCTTAACAGTATGATAACCATTCTTCTAACAGGCAGTACAGGGTATATAGGTAGAAGATTGTTAACCGCATTACTTGAAGATGGCCATTCACTGATTTGCCTTGTTCGGGATAAAAGAAGATTTGACTGGGAAGATTTTTCGGAAGTTCAATTGCAAAGAATAAGAGTAGTTGAAGGAGATTTAACAAAAAAAGAAACGCTTTATCCTATAGATTTTAATGCCGACCTGGCCTATTATCTGGTGCATTCTATGAGTTCATCAGAAAAATCTTTTGAAGTCCTTGAAGAAGAATCGGCAAAAAATTTTGTTGCTATTGCTAATCAGTGTAAGGTTAAACAAATTGTATATCTGGGTGGAATTGCCAATGATACACAATTATCCAAACACCTTACATCCAGAAGGCACGTAGAAGAAATTTTACAAACTGCTAATGCATCTTTAACTGTTTTGCGTGCAGCAATAATTATCGGTTCAGGAAGTGCATCATACGAAATTATTCGCGATTTGGTAGAGAAGCTCCCCGTAATGATAGCGCCTAAATGGTTAAACAGCAAATGCCAACCTATAAGCATACGTAATGTAATTGAATACCTGAAAGGAGTTGCGCTATTACCATCTACCTATAATAAAGTTTTTGATATCGGAGGCCCTGATGTTTTAACATACAAAGAAATGCTGATGGGCTATGCCCGTGTACGCAACTTAAAACGATGGATCATCACCGTGCCTGTTTTAAGTCCGGGGTTATCTTCGCATTGGTTGTTTTTTGTTACATCTACTTCTATGTCGCTGGCAAAATCGTTAGTAAATAGCATGAAAAACGAAGTAGTATGCAAGCCATCATCTATTTCACAACTTGTACCCATAACGTTGCTTACCTACACAGAAATGCTAACGTTAACCTTAGCCAGGATACAACAAAAATTAGTAGTATCCAGTTGGAAAGATGCCATTAACACCGAAACAATAGATAGTCATTTTTTAAACTATATTGAGGTTCCTACTCACGGCTGTTTCACGGATAAACGCATGGTGGTTTTTACTAACCCTTCAGAAGATGTGCTTGCCAGTATTTGGCGAATTGGCGGAAACAACGGATGGTATTACGGCAATTTACTTTGGAAACTTAGAGGTGTGTTAGATAAACTCGTTGGAGGCGTTGGGTTGCGAAGAGGAAGAAGAAGCGAAGTAGATTTAAAAGCAGGAGATGCGCTAGACTTTTGGCGCGTATTGCTTGCCGATAAAGTTAATGCACGACTATTGTTATTTGCCGAAATGAAACTCCCGGGCGAGGCATGGTTAGAGTGGAAAATAAAAGAAAGCCACAGTAAAAAAGTGTTGATACAAACAGCTACGTTTCGCCCTAAAGGTTTGTGGGGAAGATTGTATTGGTATAGTGTTTTACCTTTTCATGGTTTTATATTTCCTCAAATGGCTAAGCAAATCATTAAAAAATCTATTGGGCCGCCATAGCAAGAGTTTGATTTTCTTTCGGCAATAAGTTAACTCTTTCTCTTTCGCAAAACCCGAACATATACACTGCCTTTTTTCTGTTTTTTTGTACCAGAGTTTTCCATGCAGATGTTGCGTGCAACCCACCCCACGAAAGTGCTTCTCTTTCTAGCTGCGATAAATTTGGGAAAGCAACTTTTAATGAGTTTTCTAACAATTTTAAATGATCGTTTGCCATTTCTTCGTGATCGTTAAATAAAGTGTTAGGTCGCGTAAACTTTAAATAGATATGTAAAAATTCGTGTAGAAAAACAGAAGCTAAATAGGCATCCGTTGAAAATTGCAAAGCTTCTTTATTCACTAAAATACTAGAAACATATTTATCTCGGTTAACATTTCCCTCTATAGCAATGGCCATAATGCTATCGGGTAACTGAAGAAAATCGTTAATTGATAAATGAATTTCCGTTGAGCTTCCAAAAGTTTGCTGTATGATGTAAGGGATAGTTCCTGGTTTACATTCTTTAAGCAGATTGCGCACAAGTGCTTCAGTTTCTTTGTTCTTTAACTTTATAGCAATTGTATCGGGTTTGGCATATACTGAAAAAGCAGTTTCAGCAAAATTGGGTTGATAAAAACAAACACATAGAAAGGAAAGTAGTAAAGCATTTATGTTACACATGAGTTGGGCACAAAAGTATGCCCATCACAAAAAATTGTATTTCTCTAAACGTTCAATTATAAACATCTGAAACTAAAAGTTTGAACAAGTTTGGATATGGACACCTATACAGAACCTTATTTTATATTCATAAACAAAAAAATCCATCAACTCATAAGCAGGATTTATCGGCTTGTGCACTACCATAATATGGAACTGAATGTTTATTTTCGGCCATGAAAGTTCAAATTATCAATGGCCCAAATCTTAACTTACTGGGCAAGCGCGAGCCCGATGTTTATGGGGCTACTTCATTCGATACATTTTTTCAGGAATTAATGAAGAAGTTTCCAGGTCTTACTCTTACCTACATGCAATCCAATATTGAAGGAGAATTGGTAAACCAACTACAGCAATCGGGTTTCGAATCAAACGGAATTATTCTCAATGCCGGAGCCTACACACATACTTCAATTGCTTTACACGATGCCATAGCAGCAGTACCTGCTCCTGTTATAGAAGTGCACATTTCTAATGTGTATGCTCGCGAAGAATTTCGTCATAAAAGTTTGATTACCTCTAAATGCGTAGGCCTTATTACCGGTTTTGGTTTACTAGGGTACGAACTCGCTATTCAGTATCTTTTATCGAAGCAAAAAGTATGATTTCGTTTTATCCAGGGCCTTCGCAACTTGATGATGCCGTTGAAATCGCTTTGAAAAAGGCGGTAAGCACCTCTATGTTAAGCGAAAACCACCGCAGCAAACGATTCGAAATTTTGTATAAAACCACAATCCAGACTATTCGAAAAAAATTATCGCTTCCCAAATCGTATACCGTTTTGTTTGCATCTTCAGCAACAGAATGTTGGGAGATTATAGCACAATCGTTAATCGGGAATAGAAACAGCTTACATCTTGTAAATGGTGCCTTTGGCCAAAAATGGTTTACCTATACACAACTCTTAACTAATCATGCGCAAGTTTTAAATTTTGGGGTAGATGAGTATGTTCCGGTTAGTAATTTTCCGCAATCACCAGTAATTTGCTTTACACACAACGAAACCTCAAATGGCACATACTGGCCGGAAAGTGCCCTTACCCAATTAAGAAAAAACTATCCTGAATCCTTATTAGTTGCAGATGCAACCTCATCGTTAGGTGGCATTCGGATTAACTTCGAACAAGCCGATGTTTGGTTTGCTTCGGCACAAAAATGTTTGGGTTTACCCGCAGGTCTTGCTGTTTTGTTTCTATCGCCCCGTGCTGTAGACGTTGCGCGTACCCTTAACCACCATAGCCATTATAATGCCCTGCCAAGTATGCTTGCTATGCAGGCTAAATTACAAACTACACATACACCTAATGTGCTTGGTATTTTCTTATTAAATGAAATACTATCCAAACGTAAACACATTCGCTTAATTGATAAACAAACTCGCACGCGCATGCACCGATGGATTTCTTACTTTAAAAAAAGTAAAACATATACACCTTACGTTAAAAACAGCAGCGTTCAATCACCTACTGTTTTGTGCATACACTCAAACGCTGCCAACGTGCGCGCACTTAAAAAACTAACCACCAAAAATGGCTATACATTGGGCGAAGGGTATGGAGCATTAAAAGAAAACACCTTTCGCATAGCCAACTTTCCGGCCTTAAAACAAAAACACATTAAAGGATTACAAAAATATTTACTGAACCTTATCTGATAAAATTTTTACTTTTGCGTATGCTTAACGTAAAAGAAATTTTTTCAGTAACCCTCATCCTTTTTTCTGTAATCGATATTTTAGGTTCAATACCTTTTATTATCATCATTCGAAAAAGAGAAGGCCGCATACAGGCAGAAAAGGCAACCATTATTTCTGCTATTTTGATGGTAGGATTTCTCTTCTTAGGCCAATCGATACTTAAACTTTTCGGCCTTGATGTAGCTTCTTTTGCCGTGGCGGGATCTATCGTAATTTTTATTGTAGCCATGGAAATGATTTTAGGAATTACGTTGATTAAAGACGATCCTGATGCAAAAGGTTCGGGATCAATTGTACCACTTGCTTTTCCGCTGATTGCCGGAGCAGGCACATTAACTACTATCCTATCGTTGCGAGCAGTTTACGCAGAAGCCAATGTACTTATAGGTATTTTGGTAAACCTGATAATTGTATACATTGTATTGCGTTCATCGGTATGGTTGGAACGCGTTTTAGGTAAATCGGCATTTGCCGTTTTGCGCAGGGTTTTTGGTGTAATTCTACTGGCTATTGCCGTAAAAATTTTCAAAGACAACGCTTTCTTTACCCATTAACAATCAGCTTACTACATCTATAAACTTTTATCTGCCTCGTTAAAAAGCTTTGGCAGTAATTTAAATATTATCCTATCTTTAAGCTATTGTTATCTCCCTGTTACATGATACCTCTCAACCGTTTACAACCTACATTACTACTTCTAATTTTAATTGCGTTTTGGAGTTGTTCCTCACCCGATGATTCTCCCGTAATTACTGCAGAAGAGGGTTTGTTTATCAATGAAGTGTACTCGGCCGGAAACGATTGGATAGAAATTTATAATGCAACCAACACAACCAAAAACCTTAGCAATTATAAAATTTATGATGATGGAGCTGTTAAATATCCATTGCCAAACGGAACATTGTTAAACGCAAACAGCTACCTCGTAATTTTATGTAACGATGTGGGGGTTGGTCTTGAAGCAAACTTTAGGCTTAGCTCTGCAGGCGAAACCGTATACCTCGAAAACACCGAAGGAAAATTGGTTGATTTTGTTGAAGTACCCAAACTCGACAATGGCCAATCGTATGGCCGGTTTCCGGATGGTTCCAAAAATTTGGCCATAAGTGGCGTTACAAGCCAGGGAAGCACCAACCCAAGTGCAGAAGTTGTAGCCGTTACACGCATAGTGCGCACACCTATTGTACCCGTACTTAATCAAGCGGTTTCTATACAAGCCGAAGTAAGCAATTCGGCTAAAGTTCAAAGCATACAACTCTTCTATAGATTTAACAATGCAGCCTACACGGCACTTCCAATGGTGGCAGGTGGTATTTTTTATTCCGCTACCATACCCGGCCAAAACAATACCGGAAAAATGGAGTATTATATAGAAGTAACAAGCACAAATAATTTAAAATCGTATAAGCCTTTCGATGCACCTACTGATGCTTACAACTATTTGTTAAACACAGATCCGCTGCCTGTATTATTTGTAAATGAAATTATGCCCGCTAATTTATCTTGTTGCCCCGATACCGATGGTGGCATAAATGAATTTGACGATTGGTTCGAAATTTATAATCCTGGACCAAACTCAGTTAACCTTGCGGGCATGTACGTGTCAGACGATCCTGCTGATCCTTTCAAATACAAAATACCCGGCACTAATATTACCAAAACAACAATTCTACCCAACAACTACAAAGTCTTTTGGGCAGATGAACAAGGAGCACAAGGTGTGCTGCATGCAAACTTCAGGCTTACTGCCACCGGAGAATCTGTTGGCTTGTACTACATAGATGGGCGAAAGATAGATGAGAAAACTTTTCCATCCGTACCCGAAAACAAAACGTACGGCCGTACAACAAACGGAGGCGCAACGTGGAATGTGTTACAGAATGTAACGCAAGGCGGTTCTAATTAAATTCACTATGCTAGAGTTATTTCCAGACCAACCCGTTTACGAGTATCCACAACTTATTAATTCTCTTTATAGTTTCTTGTGGGCATTTGTGCTATCCTCCATTATTGCCATTACACACAAGCTAACGTTTAATGGAATACAATATCCTAAAAATTTTTTCCAGTCTTTAATTCTTGGATCGATAGTAACAGCTATGGTTATGATGGCCATTGGCGATAGCCTTGCCAGAGGCCTGGGTGTTTTTGGAGCTATGGCTATTATACGTTTCAGAACAAGAATAGACGACCCACGCGATGTACTTTTTCTTTTCGCAGCGTTAAGTACCGGACTTGCAGTTGGTGTTTTCGGTTTTACTGTTTCTTTTGCCGGCACATTGTTGTTTTGCTTTGTTGCATTTGTTTTACATGCATCGCCATTTAAGATAAACGAAACAGCTTACCTTATTAGTTTTAACGCCAGCAACACCATAGCCAACGACCACGCGAAGCAAACTATTTTAAAACATACTTCTTCGCTTCAACTTCAATCGGCTGCAACAACCAAAGAAAATGTGCTGCGGTTTCAGTATAAAATTCAATTAACCAAAGGCGTAAATCCTATAACATTAGTACAAGAAATAGAATTAATAGAAGGTGTTTCGCAAGCTAAAATAATGTTACAAGAAATCAACAATGCTTAATACTTCCACATCATATCGCTTTAATGGCTATTATCTGTTAACCTTTATTTTGTTTATCGGTATGGTATACATTAGCAACCGGTATTTCAGAGGAAGCCAGTATGCTGCCGTAGGTCTTGCCGAAACTAAAAGCTACCGCATTAATTCAGACAGAGCTGCTAACGTTTTGGCTATACTAGTAAACGAAGGTCAAACCGTTAAGCAAGGAGATACTTTACTGGTACTGAGTAATCCTGCATTAGAAGTAGAAATAAGCAAGATTAATAAACGCATCGAACAACTAAAGCAAGAGCAATCTACAGAAGATAAAGTAACGGCTGCAGAGTTAGCCTATATAGAAGCTTCAGAAGGAATTGTAGTAGAAGAACTACAATCAGACTTACAAAAATTAGAAGCAGAGTTAAAACTAAACGAGGCAATTTATAAAGAACTTAACACCCGAACTTCTACTCAAATAAATACCGAAAATCCCAAGGCAGTAGAAGTATTATCGTTACAAAAGCAGCTGCAAAAACAAAAAGAAGCCATCAACCTAAAAAAATTAGATGTCAAACAAAAACATGAAGTTGCTAAAACACAATTCAATAATCAGATAGAATTGTTAAGTAAAGAACACGAACTGTTAGTAGCGCAACAAACACGGCTCGTAAAAATTGCAAGTGCAGCTGGCGTGGTGCAATCTGTTTATATAAAGAACGGAGAACAAGTTGATGCCTATGCGCCCTTGTTATCGTTAAACCCTTTGCAACCCACAACTGTAATTGCCTATGCCAACGAGCGTAATCGCGAGAATTTTTCTGTTGGCCAAACTGTAAGCATTACTGCACAACGAAATAAATCATTTTTTACTACTGGCAAAGTAATTGGTTTTGGATCTGTAACAGAGCTTCCCTCGATTTTACAAAAATCTACTGCCGTAAAAGCATACGGTCAAGAAATTTTCATTGAAATACCATCTGCCAATAATTTCGCCAATGGCGAAAAAGTAATTATCCGTTAGCATGAAAAGCACTTGGTTTGTTTTACTTCTATTTTTTTCATTTGCTGCTAAAGCACAAAATTCGGTTGCTTCCTTTATAAAAACTGCCGCGCAAGATCCAGATGTAGTTAAGCTAACAAAGCAAATTGAATTTCTTACCTTAAAGCAATACAAACTCTCCCCAATCCAAAAACTGGAATTCAGAACAGAAAGCAACCAACTCGATCCAACCCGGCAAGAATATGCCCTTCGCATTAATCCGGCTAATCCGTGGGAAATGCATGCGCAAAATCGCTTTTTCGATCAACTCAACAAACAATACGAATTAGAAAGAGAAATTATTCTGGAAAAACAAGTAGCCGAACGTTATCTACTGATCGTTGACTATGCAGCTACACAGCAACTACATAGTTTACACCAACAAGAGCAAATTCTTATACGACAACTAGTAGCCACTCTGGAAAAACAAACGCAATCCGATTACTTTGATGCCGATAAATACTTCGATTTGATTTTAAATGAAATAGAAATAACGGAAACCCTCGAAGAAACAACACTGGCATTAAAAAAAATTGAAAAATCTTTCGTAGAACAGAAAGATATCATACCTACACTTGCAACCGAAACATTTATCTCCATTCCACAAATCGACTCTGTGCTACACGAGAGCCTCGCTCCACCGAGTCGCTTGCTTTTGCTAAGCGAATTAAAACAGAAAAGTAACACGGCATCAATACGATTAGAGAAGAACAATATCAACATCGGTTATGTACAAGCACAATATCAGGAATTCCGAATCGAACAAGGACGTAGACCCTGGAACATAGGTCTTGGTATAACAATACCACTTTTTAATCCTAATAAACAGAATATAACAAAACGAAGTTTAACAAGAATAGAAGACAAGTATGAAGCCGATCGTGATGTGCAAGAACAAAAACTAAAAGCAGCACGCCTGTTCGAGAGCTTAACCAGTTTAATTGAACGCGAGAAAAAAATACAAGTGAGAAAACAAGAACTGCAAAACACAAAAATCCAAAACCTGTTGCTTACCTATGGCGATAATAACCCAGCTGTAAGTTTAAAGTTGAAACTTCAACTCACAAAATTAGATATTCTCGACTTAAAGCTTAAACAAAAAATATGGACTGACTACATACTATGGCTAGAAACTACCAACAGGCTTTGGCAGAATCCTTACCAAAATATGTTGTCGGCAAAATACGAACCAATTGAGTTTTAAACGCTTACTTTAGAGTATTCATCCCTATAAAGAATCATGAAAAAATTTCTCCCGATATTTTTTATGATGTTTGCCTTGGTAACACAAGCCCAAATTGTTATCAACGAAATATCATCTTCTAATGGCGACCAAATATACGATCCGGATAATTTCAATTTTGTTTCGTGGATAGAATTATATAACGCAGGCTCATCATCGGTAAATGTTAACGGCTATGCCCTAAGCGATAACTCCGGGCAACCGTTAAAATGGCGCATTCCTGTTTCGGTAAGTATTCCTGCAAAAGGCTATCTGCTGATTTGGTGCGATGGAGCAAACTTCGATTTACATACCAACTTTGAATTAAACTCAAGTGGAGAAGAAATAATTTTATCCAATAGTAGTGGTATACAAATAGATAAAGTTACGTATCCTGCTTTGCCCACAAACATAACTTTTGGCAGAATGCCCGATGGTACTTCGGCCATTGGCATGCTTACTAAATTTACGCCAGGTAATACTAACCAAGGTAGTATTGCAACATCACAAACCAACGAACCCACTTTTAGTTTGGAATCTGGCCGATATACCGGCACACAATCTATAAGTTTATTGCACACAGATGCTAGCGCTCAAATTCGGTACACCATTAACGGAAGCGAACCCACAGAACTATCCACATTATATACCTCACCGTTATCAATCAACGCTTTTACAACAATAAAAGCAAAGGCTTTTGCTACTGGTAAATTACCAAGCAAAACAGTTGTTAAAACCTATTTGGTAAATAACAGAACATCTACCCTGCCAGTTATTGCCATATCTGCCAACCCCGACTATTTATACGACAACACCATTGGTATTATCGTAAGAGGAAACAATGGAATAACTGGCTATTGCCAAGGCGAACCAGCCAACTGGAACCGCGACTGGGACAGGCATGCCGATTTCGAGTATTTCGATACAAACGGAGTGTTACAAGTTTCGCAATCAGTTGAAATTCGCGTGGGTGGAAACTGTAGCCGAACGCAAGCGCAAAAATCGCTTGTTGTAAAAGCCCGAAATAAATTTGGCAGCAACATCATCAACTATAAATTTTTCGATAACAAAGATGTACACAAAGTTGGGGGCCTTATGCTGCGGAATAGCGGCAACGATTTCAACGTTAGTATGTTCCGCGATGCCTTTATGCAATATATGCCGGTAGAGTACATGGATGTTGATTACATGGACTACAAACCCGCAGTATTGTATGTAAACGGTCAATACATGGGCATCATAAACATAAGAGAAAAAATAGATGCTGATTTTATTGAATCGAACTATGGCATACAGGCAAACGATCTGGATCTTCTTGAAACATATACCAATGCGTTAGAAGGCACATCTGATGCCTATGCTAATTATTTAAATTCCCTTCGGAATATAAACCGAACTACACCCGAGGCTTTCCAACTTATTGATCAGAATATAGATGTTCAGGAATACATCAATTACCTGGTTACTCAAATTTTTATTGCCAATTTAGATTGGCCTGGCAATAACATGAAATTCTGGCGACAGCGATCTACCAATGGAAAATTTAGATGGATTTTGTGGGATACAGACTTTGGCTTTGATCTGTACTACTGGGCTCCTGATGCCACCCATCCTACCCTGCAATTTGCTACAGAGCAAAATGGCCCGGGTTGGCCTAATCCACCATGGTCTACTGAGCATATCAGAATGGTACTCGAAAACCCAATATTTAGAAATAGATTTATTCAGACCTTTAGCACAGCGTTAACCACAGCCTTTAGTCCGGATCGGGTAAATGCACTTATTACTGCTTATGCCAGTCGCATACAAGCAGAAGTCCCTTTTCATAAACAAAGATGGGGAGGCTCTATAAACGATTGGACATTCGAAGTAAACCGTTTACGTGCCTATGCCAATCAACGTCCGGCCTATATGCTTCAGCATTTACAATCCTTCTTCGGATTAACCCAGGCGTTTCCGGTGCAATCTATTTTACCACAAGGGCAAGGTAAAATTGAATTAAACAAAGTAACCCTTACACAAGCACAGAGCATCACTAATCACTTTCAGGGAACTACCCTGCAAGTAAAAGCTATTCCATTACCGGGGTATTCTTTTTTAAACTGGAAGATAACCAACCAAACTGCCACAACATTACCCCTAATTACAGTAGAAGATACATGGCGATATACCGATGCAGGCACTCTACCTGCACCCGATTGGTTTAGCAATGCCTACAACGATGCCGCGTGGAAAACAGGCCAGGCAGAATTTGGCTATGGCGAAGGCGATGAAAAAACCATTGTAAGTTTTGGATCGGATGCCAACAATAAATTTATTACAACTTACTTCCGTAAAAAAATAAACATACCTTCTACTACAGGATTAACCGATGCACAAGCCACCATTAAAGCCGATGATGGCGCCATTGTATATTGCAACGGTATAGAAGTATTCCGTTACAATATGCCTGCCGGTGTAGTGCAAAACAATACATTAGCTTTACAGAATGCAACTGAAAACATTTTTGTGAACTTTGTTATTCCGGCTTCGGTATTTCAGGTAGGTGATAATGTAATTGCAGTAGAAATTCACCAGGTTTCAGCCAACAGTTCCGATATAAGTTTTGATTTAAATCTGCAAGCCCAAATTCTGGGAGCCCTAAACACTACAACATCTGTTAATCCGCAATTAACTTTGCCTGTAAACTCTTCCATCAAACTAGAAGCTTTTTTCCAGCCTGGTACTCCTCCTCTATCAGGTATTGTGATAAACGAAGTAAATGCAGCTGTAAACTTTGCCGTGCGCGATAATTTTAATGAACCTGAAGACTTTATTGAAATTTATAACACAACTAACCAAAGTATTTCGCTGGCAGGCTTATACATAACCGATAACCTAAGCATTAAAGACAAACATCAGATACAAGCCGGTAACGGAACAGAAATGCAAATTGAACCCGGTGGTTTTAAAGTTTTGTGGGCAGATGAAGATTTAAATCAAGGTGCAGATCACCTTTCATTTAAACTATCGGATGATGGAGAAGCCGTAGGTTTGTACCAACTCATTAACGAAACATTTATTTCATTAAGTGAATATGTTTTTACCAGACAAACACACACAGGGTCCTTCAGCAGAATTCCGGATGGCACAGGAGATTTTCTGGTGTCTCCTACAGCCACACCTAAAAAACCTAATACGCTAACCACAGAAAGCAATTCTCCCTTCATGTTTGCATATGGCCCTAACCCGGTTAAAGATTTTTTAACAATAGAAAGCGACCAAACAATTAGGGTTATAAACTTGTACAATATAAACGGCACTAAGTTTACGGTTAATTGGGATAACCAAACCCACCAGCTCGATATGACAGATTGCCCCGATGGATTATATTTGCTTGTGCTGGAAACAACTACAGCGCGCAACACAATTAAAATTCTAAAGCAATAAAGTTGATAAAGATTTTTACCGATGGGGCTGCACAAGGAAATCCTGGGCCGGGTGGCTATGGTACAATTTTAAAATTTGGAGAGCATTATAAAGAGTTAGCTTCGGGGTTCAGACTTACTACCAATAACCGCATGGAATTACTTGCTGTAATTGCCGGATTAGAAGCCATCAAGAAAGATGGATTATCTGTAACTGTTTATTCCGATTCGCGCTATGTAGTAGATGCCGTTGAAAAAGGATGGCTATGGAATTGGGAGAAAAAGAATTTTAAAGATAAAGCTAACCCTGATTTGTGGAAGCGATACATACCCTTGCATAGAAAATTTCATCCGAAATTTATTTGGATAAAAGGGCATAATGGACATCCGGAAAATGAACGTTGCGATCAACTCGCTGTAGCCGCAGCATCTGGTGTTTCTCTTGCGCCCGACACAGGCTACGAAAATTCTCTTCCCCAATAATTCAACTATTACCTATCCATAAACTATTGCAACCACAACTTCAATTTTCGCCCACTTCGCTACTAGCATTAAACATTTGCTTAGGCATAATCATGTTTGGCGTGGCTTTAGAAATTAAACCTTCGCATTTTATTCAATTGCGCCACGAGAAAAAAAGTGTAGCTACCGGTTTGTTCTCGCAGTATATAATTTTGCCTATAGTTACCTTATTGCTGATAGTGGTTATTACTCCACCACCCGGTATTGCTTTGGGTATGTTGTTAGTTGCGGCTTGCCCTGGGGGCAACGCTTCTAATTTTTTTTCGATGTTGGCAGGCGGGCATGTTGCGCTATCCGTTACGCTAACAGCTATTACATCCATACTCGCATTTGCCATAACTCCAATAAGTTTTTTTACTTTTTCATCTTTAATTCCCGGCCTTACTACAGAAATCAAATCTTTCGATATTAACTTTTTTGATTTATTTCTGAACATGACAGGCATATTATTATTACCACTTATTACCGGTATGTTGGTACTTCATTATCTGCCACATGTTGCAGCAAAAATTGGTAAGCCGATTCGTTCTCTATCCATTATTTTATTAATTGCCTTTATCGTTGTTGCACTAAGAAATAACTTTTCAGTTTTATCGAATCATATTTTTTCGATATTCTGGATTGTTGTGCTCCACAACGGTATTGCCTTGCTTGTGGCTTATTTTGCCAGCAAATTTTTTGGCAACCACGAAGCAGTTAACCGAACCGTTGCCATCGAAACTGCCATTCAAAATTCCGGTTTGGGGCTTGTGCTTATTTTTACCTTTTTTAAAGGCAATAGTGAAATGGCCATTGTTGCTGCCTGGTGGGGCATCTGGCATTTGGTAAGCGGGTTTGCCTTTGCTTATTATTGCAAAAGAAAACCTATCCATGCTTCCACATGAAAGCATCTCTACTTTATCGCTTTTTAAAAGTATATTGCACCGTTGGTTTGTGGTTTTACTGTAAAGAGTGGCGCATTACAGGCAAGCATAATGTTCCGAAAGATGGCCCTATCCTTTTTATTGCCAATCATCAGAATGCATTTTTAGATGCAATTTTAATGACATGCTCTACCAACCTGGCGCCTTATTACCTGGCTAGAGCAACTGTATTCGAGAAAAAATGGGCCGCAAAACTTTTATCTAGCATACATATTAAACCAGTTTACAGAATACGCGATGGATTTAGCACACTAAAAAACAACGAAGCTATATTTCAGCAATGTGTGGATTTACTTTCCCAAAATAAATGTATTTTACTTTTTCCGGAGGCCAACCACAACTCTGCTTATACTACACGCGAATTTCAAAAAGGATTTGCCCGCATAGCTTTGATGTATTACAAGCAAACCGGAAAATCCAATCTTCAGATTTTACCAACTACCTTATACTTTACAGAACACCATACTTATTTAAGTAAAGTGCTTGTACAAGTACAACCCACTTTAAAACTGGCAGATTATAAAGATTCATTATCGAACGAAAAAAAATTTTATGATGATTTAAAAAAAGATGCTGAACAAGCAGTAAACAAAGATGCACTGATTCTTCCTTTAAACGAAAACTACTGGTCAGCTCTTGCGCGCATTAAGGCTCAAAGGCCACTTCAATTACCTGTAACCGAAATTCTTAACCACGATAAGAATAACATGAATAACGCTCAGGTGTATGCAAAAGAGAGGAAGAATTCTATCATCACTAAAACACTGGCTTCTATTTGGCGCATGTATCACATTCTACCTGTATGGCTTGTACGGTATGTTGTTAAACACAAAATCAAAGACGATCAGTTTTATAGTTCCGTTACTTTTGCGATTGGCATTTTCAGCATTCCGGCTTACTACCTTTTACTTAGCTTATTAGTTTTATCCTTTTCAACTACCAGCACGTTAGCTTTTGGTATCCCCCTTGTTGGCTTACTATTATCTGTTTTAAGAAAATATTTTGGCTAAGTAATTAATTGCATCGTAATTCCACGTTCTTTTAAACCTGCTAAAACCGGTTGATAAATGTTAGATTTTATCGGAATAACAACACCTTTATCCGTAAACTTATTTAATAAGAATAACTCTGTTGCCAAGGCTAAAGGCAAGCCAACGGTATCGGCCATAGCTGTTTTATCGGAATTTATTCCGGTTGCTGTAAGGGCTGCCTGCACGTGTTTATAGTGGCCATGCAAAGTATAGCCTATTCTATGCCACATCACAATTAAATCTTTATCGTTTGGCGTTAATGTCCATTTACGTGATAAGATTACCTCCACTGCTTTTGCGGGAGTTGCCTTGCTAAGGGTAAACTTTTCGCTATCAAAAAATCCCGACCACTTTAACAAAGAAATACTACTCCTATAATCAGGAAATAATTTACCTAGTTTATCTTCGGCACTACCATGCCCTGCTGGTAAAAAAGCTTGCATAAACTCTTCGTGCGTTTTGTTTTCAAGTTCTATGTCATGGGTTTCATCGCAAACACCTAATTGGCTAAGTATGTACCATGCCTGGCAATATCCTTTAAAACGTAATGTACCCCTAATCATGGTTTTGATAGATTCTAAACCATAAACTGATAAATACTGAAGAGAATCCCGGTTGGGATAACCATCAAGTAAACCGATACCGGGTACCGATACCGATGTAGTTCTTCTAAACAATTGCTGATAGGGAACATATCGAATGGTTCCGTCTTCCAGATACTTGGCTGTGCCTTGCCCGGCCATTACAACATTACGCGGATTCCAGGTGAACTTGTATCGCCACGGATTTTCCATATCAGATTCTGGAGCCAATAACCCACCCGTAAAAGATTCGAATGATTGTATCTCTCCACCTTGCTTACGAATATCATCTAACAACTCCATGGCTGTCATATGGTCTATGCCGGGATCCAACCCACATTCGTTTAAAAAAAGAAGTCCTTTTTGTTTTACCTCTGCATGCAAGGCCTTCATTTCTGCCGACACATAACTGGCAGTAAATAAATGTTTTTTAAAAGCAAGACAATATGTGGCTACAGTTTGGTGCAGGCTGGCCGGTAATAAAGAAACAACAAGATCGTTTGCTTGTATAAGTTGTATAACTAACTCGGTATGTTGCAGATCAAACGCCTGCGCAGTTCCATGTGGGTTATTTCCAACCTTAGTTTTGGCTAAGGCCAAATCGGCATCGGCAACAGTAACATGCCAACCATATTTTTCTGAAACGGTTAATAAATGCGTTATTAATGAACCGGAAGAACGGCCGGCACCTAAAACCAAAATTTTTTTCATGTTAACAAAACTAAGATTTTCCTTTGGCTTTCCTTACCGGGTAAATCGCAAGGGATAGAAGAAATATTTTTAACTTACCGCTCCAGATGGAAAACTTTAAGCATTACCCGCAAACCACAGAACTAGATACCTCTTGGCAACGCCTCATTGCGTTGGCAATAGAGAAATTGCCAAATGCTTATGCTCCATACTCAAACTTTTTAGTATCTGCTGCTTTGTTGATGGATGATGATACCATTGTTTTCGGCACCAACCAGGAAAACGCTGCATACCCCAGTGGCCTGTGTGCCGAGCGCGTTGCAGTATTTGCTGCCCAGTCGCAGCAGCCTCATAAGAAAATTTTACGCATAGCCATTGTAGCCAAACCAGCTACCGGGCAAGAACTAGCCAGTGGCGCCTCGTGCGGTGCTTGCCGGCAAGTTATGCTCGAAGCCGAATACCGACAGCAACAACCAATTGAAATAGTTATGCTTACAGCCAAAGATCGCTGGACCATCGCACCCAGTGCCGAAAGTTTGTTACCCTTCGCATTTAATAAAAAAAATCTCATCAGCCATTATTAATTGTACCCTATGAAAACATGGTTTACATGGATAAAAGAAAACCCTGCTGAGTTTAGTTTATACTCAGGAAGTTTACTGCTTTTAATATGGCTTGCCATAAGTTTTACTGCCATACAAATTGTTTTTACCATTTTGCTACTTGCAGTTTTTGCTTTTAATATTTGGCTAACCAAAAAAAGTGTTGCCTTACGCCTGAAACGATTAAAGGATTTAGACGAAGGCAACCGAAAATTATTACTCGATACCAACAAAGCTTTTGATCCAACTAAAGCTGTAGAAAGCATAACCGAAAATCTGCAATTCGCTATAAACTTTGTGCGCGAAATAGGAAAAGGAAATTTTAATGCACGCCTGGAAGGTGTAAACGAAGACAACCTAGGGTTAAACAACGCCAATCTCGCTGGCGAATTAATCAATATGAAAGTGCAAATGAAAACCAGTGCAGAGGCTGAACAAAAAAGAGTGTGGGCCACACAAGGGCTAGCCAACTTTAGCGATTTAATCAGAACATCTACACACGATGCAAAAACACTTTCGCAAGAAGTTGTTATTTTTTTAGTGAAGTATTTAAACGCCAATCAGGGCGGAGTTTTTATTGTAAACGATGAAGAAGATTCTCGCCATTTCCTAGAACTAAAAGCTGCATACGCATTCGAAAGAAAAAAATACCTGAATAAAGTAATTGAATTAGGAGAAGGATTGGTGGGCCAAGCCTATCTTGAAAAAGAAACCATTCATCTCCGAAAAATTCCTCAACATTACGTCTCTATAACTTCCGGTTTGGGTGGAGCAAATCCTTCTACCCTACTGCTGGTTCCTATGAAAATCGAAGAACAAGTTTTAGGAGTTATAGAATTAGCATCTTTTAAAAATTTCGAAAAACACGAAATAGAGTTTTGTGAAAAAATTGCAGAAACTTTTGCCTCTACATTATCAGGCGTAAAAGTAAACGAACGCACCCGGCAATTGCTCGAGCAATCGCAAGAACAATCGGAAGAAATGCGTGCACAGGAAGAAGAAATGAGGCAAAACATGGAAGAAATGCAAGCCACACAAGAAGAAATGGCTCGCAAAGAAAACAGCTACATTGCCAGAATAGAAAAGTTGGAGATAGCCCTTCGGGAGGCAACTGAAAAAGCTGATGCTATACAGACTGAGGCCACTCTGGCAGAAGTAGAAACCCTAACTCAAAAGTTGGCTGCGCAAAAAGATCGAATTCTGGAATTACAAACAGAAAAAGATAAGTTTGAAAAAGAGCTAAGCGCGAGTAAGCAACAAATAGAATTACCTAACAAATGGCAACAAACCGGTTCCGATCTGATGCAAAGTTTAGAAGCCATGCACATTGCTTTAGCTCAACTTAAAAAGTAATGATAACACTACAATCAGTACGATTACTCTTAAGAACAATGTTTTGTAAATAGTAACGAACCAAAAAATCACCATTATAATACCACTTGTTCTTTCGGGAGTAAGATTTTTACAAGAATTAGTCTAAAAATTATCTCGAAAAGATATCTCTTTACGGGCAAATATTTAACTTACTTCCCTATTTAAGCATCTCGTAACAAGGTACTTTAACGTGCTAACAGCATGCTTACATGTGAAGTAGAATAAGCTAAACCGAACGCCTTCATGCAGGACATTGACATTGCCGATCTGAAAAAGATTACAGAGCTGATCTTCCAAAAATACAGGTACGATTTTCGTAACTATGCCATGTCTTCCTTTAAAAGGCGTGTTTTACGAATTCTGGAATTAAAAAAACTAACTGTAGAAACCCTACTAAAAAAGTTAAACGACACACCTGGGTTTATCTACGAATTTCTTGACGAACTCACAGTAAACGTAACTGAAATGTTTCGCGACCCCGGTTTCTGGCGCATTTTACGCGAAGAAATTATTCCGGGTATTTTATTGAACCACAAACAGTTTAAAATCTGGCATGCAGGCTGTTCTTCTGGCGAAGAGGTTGTTTCGATGTGCATCATGCTTAAGGAAATGGGTATTTTACAAGATGTAAACCTTATTGCGTCTGACCTTGATACCAACATACTCGAAAGGGCAAAAGCAGCAACCTACACCCTAAAAAACATGGAGTTAAACGAAAAAAACTACATCCGTTTTCAGGGCACAACTAACCTTAAAGAATACTACACAGAAGAAAACGGAAATGCAGTTTTCGACAAATCGCTTTTAGCAAATGTTTCGTTCCGAAAACACGATCTGGTAATGGGAGAAGTTTTTAACAAGTTCGACCTCATTTTGTGCAGAAACGTGATGATTTATTTTAACCAAACGTTACAAAATGAAGTGTTAAAAAAATTCCATGAGAGTTTGTTTAAATACGGCTACCTGGCTATCGGCTCTAAAGAGTCGCTGATCTGGTGCGATTATGCTTCGCGGTTTATTGTAGTAAACAACGAAGAAAAAATTTATAAAAAGATTAAAGATTAGGCCCTGGCAAATCCATGAACAAATTCAATTTAAATAACAGCTACAAAGCCGTTGTGATTGGAGGTTCAGCCGGCAGTTTTCAGGGAATGATCAAAATCTTATCCCAACTGCCAAAGAATTTTCCACTTCCCATTATTATGGCTTTGCATAGGCTAAAGCATGTAAGGCACGGATTTGTAGAGGCCCTGTCTATAAAAAGCGTAGTGCCTGTAACCGAACCATACGACAAGGAACCTGTAAAGAAAGGTGGTGTGTATTTGGCCCCCGCTAACTACCACATGTCGGTAGAGCTTGGGCACACCTTTGCACTTTCAACCGAAGAGATGATCAACAACTCTCGTCCGGCAATTGATATTACGCTAAGTTCTTGCGCCTATGTATATAAAGATAAGTTAATAGGTATTTTGTTATCTGGTGCCAATAAAGACGGAGCTTTAGGCATGAAACACATTACTGACAAAGGAGGCCTAACCATTGTACAAGAGCCCACAGAATGTATGATAGAAACAATGCCCAAATCAGCTTTAGCAATAACAAAAATTGATCATGTGCTAAAGGTTGACCAAATTGTAGAGTTTTTGAAAGAATTAGATAAACAGTACAAATGAAACAAACTTTAGATGTACACCGTGCCAGCCTCATTATAGGAGTTGCCGCTTTTCTTTGCTTTGGATGGTTAGCTTTTACTCTGGTTAGTGCTGATACCGTGGCCGCAACCACCTGGATATCGTTTTTCTGCTCCATCTTACTCGGAGGAGTATCGCTGTATCTAACGCTTGCAAATCCAAGAGAAATTTTAGTTATCCGTGAAAAAACAATACAGGAAACCGAAGCCGCAGTGCAAACTGAAAATAAACAAAACGCAATAGACTTACAAGGCATAAAGCAAGCACTGCAAAACAATAAAAATGAAGCTGCCCAAGCAGGATTAAAAGCAGTTTGCAAACAATTAGATGCCGGGCAGGGAGCGCTGTATAAAGTTTACACTGAAAACGACATTCATTTTGTAAAACTATTATCAGGCTACGCGTTGGCAATAGGCGAAAACCAAACCATTCAATATACTTTTGGCGAAGGGCTTATTGGCCAGGCAGCAGCAGAAAACAAATCGCTTTACATAGACGAAGTACCAGAGGGATATATGAAAGTTGTATCGGGTTTAGGCATGGCCTCTCCGCGGTACTTATACATAAGCCCGATTAAGAAAAACGATAAAGTAGAAGGCGTTCTTGAAATCTCGACCTTCAAGAAAATTACAGAAACACAAAGAAAGTTTATTGACGAAGCTGCCGGCTTAATCGGCCAAAACTTATAAATGTTATGCTGAAGAGTTTAAAAATAAGTACAAAAATTGGTGCGATAGCAGTGGTATTAACCATGTTAAGCGTATTGGCCATCAGCTTTTTTTCGTACCACTACAACCAAAAAGCTAACGAATTAAAAAACCAAACAGCCCTCAGCAGCTTAACAGAATCACGTGCATTATACGTAGACCAACAACTCACATCGCTCGAGCTGGCCTTAAAAACCATACAACAAGCCGATGTTGTAAAAAATCAGCAGGCTGCTTCACCAACTAGCAATGAAGGCGGTGCCGATTTAATGGCACTTTTTGGAGGTGGAGGTGAAGCCTCACCATCTGCTTCAACCGATCCACTTTCCACTTTTTTAACTACCCAAACCGAAGTCTTTGAATTAGCCGCAGCCTACATAGTATCCGAAAACAAAACAATACTCTCATCTACAGATGGCTCGTCAGGAAATTTTTCTGACCCCGATGGCTTTACCATCAACCGAGGTAAAAATGGCTTTTACTTTTCATCAATAACCAAACAAGGAAACAACTATTGGGGGTATGCAGCCGGACCCATTACTACAACAACCGGAGAAACCCAAGTTGCCGTACTTAAATTCGATCTCAGTAAATCAATCGATCAACTTGCAGCAAACAAGCAGTTAGGAAAAACCGGAGAACTATTGCTGATACGGAAAAGTGCCGATGGAAAAAGTTATTCAATTCTTAACCCGCCACGATCGGACAACCAGGCGCCCATCAAAATTATAAAAGATGCCACTCTCCTAGAGCAACTAGCACTACTTGAGAAAAACACCAATGCCTGGCAAAATGCAAACAGTCCATTTACAAACACCCCCACAAAAGCCATTGCCAAAACTATGGCACACGAAGGCTGGCTGGTATTAGGCCAAATGGATTTGCAAGAAGCAACCGTTACGGACGGTTCGTTAAGTAAAGTGTTTTGGTATGCCGGAGTTTGCCTTGTACTACTTGCCGTACTACTTGCCATGACACTCGCACGTGCCATTACACGCCCCCTTTTCGATATGAAAAATACACTAGGCATGGTGGCACAAGGTATTTTGCCGGAAACAAAAAATGAGCATTCTTCTGACGAATTCGGACAAATGGGACAGAAGGTAGATGCCCTTGTGCAAACCTTAAAACAAAATGCACTGTTTGCCCAACAAATTGGTGAGGGAAAATATAACACAGAGTTTAAACCAGCCAGCGAAAACGATCTGTTAGGAATGTCACTGCTTAACATGAGGGCAAACCTGATCGAAAACGAAAAGCGTGACACAGAAAGAAACTGGATTGTACGTGGTGTGGCCGGTATCTCTGAAGTATTGCGCATGCACGACTCCATCGATAGCATGGGAGATGATGTCATTAAATTCATTCTCGATAAAATAGATGCCATACAAGGTGCCTTCTACATTGTGAATGACGATGATCGCGAAAACAAACTAATAGAAATGCGTGCCAGCTATGCATATGGCCGTAAGAAATATCTGAAGAAATCATTTCGTTTTGCCGAAGGTTTAGTTGGCCAGGCAGTAGCAGAACAAGACACCATTTTGCGAACAGAAATCCCTGACGACTATGTAACCCTTACTTCCGGATTGCTCGGAGAACAAAGACCCACCGCCATATTAATTGTACCCCTTATAACCAACGAAGAGGTATATGGCGTACTTGAGTTTGCCGGATTGAAACGCTTTACTAACGCTCAGGTAAATTTTGTTAAAGAACTAAGCGTTATTTTGGCACGTACCGTATTTAACATTAAGGTTAATGAACGAACGCGCATGCTTTTGGAAGAGTCGCGCCAGATGAGCCAGGAGTTACAAGAAAAAGGAGAAGTACTAAGGCAAAATGCAGAAGAAATGCAGGCCACTTCCGAAGAACTGGAACGCTCCAATAAAAAATTAGAAGAACAAATAGAAGAAGTAAACCGCACGCAAAAACGCATGCAGTTACTTCTGGAAAACGCTTCGGAGGTTATTACAATTTACGAAGACGATGAAACCATCCGGTACATCTCCCCTTCCGTAACCACTATATTAGGATACGACCAATCTGAATTAATAGGCACCCGTGATATTGAACATGTACATCCCGAACATCGCGAAGTATTGCAGGATTTTTTCAGAAAACTGAGAGAAAATCCTAAAGAAAGAGCTATGGTGCAATACGAATACCTAACCCGTAAAGGCTCATACATTTGGATTGAAACCACCGGAACAAACGCTATGGCAAACCCTGCCATTCATGGGTTTATCTTAAACTCGCGCGATATTACCGAACGCAGAAGAGCAGAACAAGAAACACGCATGCGCTCTAAAATGCAGGCACTTTCCGAAAACTCTCCAGATTTAATTACGCGATTAGAAAACGAGGCAATCTCTTACATCAACCCTGTTATAGAATCATACACGGGTAAAAAACCTTCGCTATTCTTAAACAAAAAAGTAACTGAGTCTGAAATCGATCACAAAATTGCAGAAGGTTGGCTACGTATTTTAGAAGAAGTACAAAACAGCAACAAAACAGTTGCTACCGAAATGGATTTCCCTTCAGAGCTCGGCCAACGCGTAATGCAGGTTAATGCTATTCCTGAATTTGACGAAAACAGTTTGCTGGAATCTGTATTGGTTGTATCGCACGACATTACAGAACGAAAAATGATTGAACTTGAAATTCAAAATAAAAACAAGAAAATCACAGAAAGTATCAACTACGCTAAACGCATACAAACAGCTATCCTTCCAAACAACAGAGTTATCAACAAAACCCTACCCGATTCCTTTATTCTTTACAAACCCCGCGATGTAGTTAGTGGAGATTTCCCCTGGTATGTACAAATGGGAGAAAATATTTACATAGCCGCAGTAGATTGTACGGGCCACGGTGTGCCGGGTGCTTTGCTTTCGTTAATCGGTTATTTCTTATTGAACGATATAGTGCGAAGCCGTAAAATAGCAGAGCCTGGTATTATTCTGGATTTGCTCGATGAAGGCGTAACCAAAACACTTCGCCAAGACGAAGACGCCACCACAAAAGACGGGATGGATATAGCCCTCTGTAAAATTAACATGAATACACGCGAGGTGGAATACGCTGGTGCACACAGGCCGCTATATGCCATGAAAAACGGCATAATGGAAGAAGTGAAAGGAAACAAATTCCCAATTGGTGGAGGTATTTATAAAAACCAAACCAACTTTACCAACACCAAACTAACCATGAGTAAAGGCGACTCCATCTACTTTAGTTCAGATGGTTTCCCCGATCAGTTTGGTGGCCCTGAAGGACGTAAGTTTGGACCGAAAAAAGTAAGAGAAATAATTGAAAGAGTACATAAATTGCCGATGTCTGAAGCCTATCAGGTGTTCGATGACGAATGGGAAAACTGGAGAGGTGAACACAAGCAAACTGATGATGTGCTTCTGATTGGTATTAAATTTTAAAAAACCAACTGAACTATAAAACATGATTATTGGCCTGAAAACCCTTAATTATGCTAAAACTTACTTACCTTTAAATCATTCGCAACTAACCCAAAAAGGGCAATGAACTACATCTATGATTTACACCGTGCCATGATGGCGCAAAATCTGATCATCGTGTATCAGGGTGAATTCACTCAGGAAACTACCAAGTCTATATTGGCTATGGCCGAGCGAAACCTCGATTCCTCAGGAGAAGAATCCACCATCAAGCGCAAAGTTTTTAACATCATGGTAGAAGCATTGCAAAACATTGTGAAACACAGCAGCGAAGCACATGCACAAGCCGGTAACCTGGTTAGCCAAAGTGCTATTTTTATGATCGGAAAACAGCCCAATCAATACTCAATCATGACTGGCAACCCGATAAGAAAAGCAGACTCTGCAGACTTAAAAAGAAAACTAGACGATCTCAACAAACTGGATAAAGAGGGCCTTAAAGAAATGTATAAAGAGATCATAAAAAACACCCAAATTTCAGAAAAGGGTGGCGCAGGACTAGGATTTGTTGACATGGCCCGAAAATCTGGCGAACCTCTCGAATTCGATTTTCCTGAAATGAATGCCGAATACAATTTCTTCTGTTTAAAAGTAAACGTATCGCGCGAAGTATAACCTGATAATTAAGTATATAAACAAACTTTAAATATTGCGAGCAATGGAAATTCTAAACCTGGAAGGTACCGAAGACACCCCAAAAATAATTCTGGATAAAAAGAATGGCATTTTCGAAATTTCGGGACGCTCTTTACCGGAAGATTCGGCCGAATTTTACCGCCCTGTTATCGAGTGGATTAAACAATACGGTGCCGATCCTAACCCTGCCACCGAATTTGTTTTGAAACTAGAATATTTTAATACTGCATCATCTAAATTAATTTTAGATGTTCTCTCTTCTTTAGAAGATATAAAAGGAATGAAAATTCTTTGGTATTTCCACGAAGATGATGAAGATATGGAAGAAGCCGGACAAGAATTTTCGGAGTTAGTAGAAATACCTTTCGAGTTTAAAACGTACTAATAATTCAAGGTTCAATATTTAAAATTCAAGATTGCGGGTTCATCTATAAAATTTTGAATCTCTGATCTTGAATTTTTTAATTTATAGAGGATGAGTGAAGAAATATTAAAAGCACTAACCCAACTTTTTGCCATCATTACCAAACAAGATGGTGGCGTTACAGAACGCGAACGCGTTTATGTAATCAATTTTTTTAAAACAGAACTCGATCAGGATACAGTAAAGGAATACCTCGCGCTATACGATGAGTTTGTGGGCTATGGCAAAACCGAAGAAGAAGATGGTAAAAAGAAACTCACATCGGTAAAAGACTCAGTGCGAACACTTGGCATCTGTAGAAAAATAAATAAAACATTAACGCAAAAACAAAAAGTAGTTGTACTCACTAAACTCCTCGAATTAGTTAATGTCGACAAAAACTTTTCGCCTCAACGTAAAGAAATCATCAACACCGTTTCTACTGTATTTAATATCGTAGAAGAAGAATATAAACTTATCGAGAGTTTCGCCACTTCCGATAACAAAGAAACACTAGGCTATAAAGACATATTAGTAGTAGAAGAAAGCGATAAAGCACCCGATGGCGCATTATACCATCATTTACATGGGCACGTAGATGGGCTATTAACATTTATGCGCGTGCGCAGTGTAGACATGTACTTTAGCCGCTACATTGGAAACGAAACCAACCTACTCAATGGTTTCCCAATGAGCCCCGGAAGAATTTACCTATTTTCTCCCGGTTCTACCATAAAAACACAGGCCGGTAATGCCATTTATTATAGCGATACCGTTGCCAACTTTAACGAAGAATTAAAAACCACTAAATTAAGTTTCAACGCAAACATCGAGGAACTTCAGTTTCCCAACGGTGCCATTGGGTTGCGCAATGTAGTTATAAGCGAAGGCCCCGGTAAACTTATCGGAATTATGGGCGCAAGTGGTGCAGGTAAAACTACTTTGCTAAATGTTTTGGCTGGTCTGGTAAAACCAACAAAAGGCTTTATCAAAATAAACGGCTTCGATATTTTCGAAGAAAAAGATCGGATACACGGTGTGATTGGCTATGTAGCGCAAGACGACCTCCTCATCGAAGAACTTACTGTATATCAAAACCTGTATTACAACGCAAAATTATGCTTCGCTAATTTTACCGAAGCACAATTACACGAACGTGTTATGCAGGTGCTCGAAAATCTAGGACTCGATCAACGTAAAGACCTTAAAGTTGGAAATCCATTAGAAAAAACAATTTCTGGTGGACAAAGAAAACGATTAAACATTGCATTAGAATTAATACGCGAACCGGCAGTATTGTTTTTAGATGAACCTACATCGGGCTTATCATCACGCGATTCTGAAAACGTAATCGATTTATTAAAAGAACTTTCACTTAAAGGAAAATTAATTTACGTAGTCATACATCAGCCATCTTCCGACATCTACAAAATGTTCGACAAGATGATCATAATGGATACCGGTGGCTACCCTGCCTATTACGGACCTCCTGTAGAAGCTGTTACGTACTTTAAAAAATCCACTCATCAGGTAGATAGCAACCGAGGCCAATGCGAAACCTGCGGTAACGTAAACCCTGAACAAATATTTAACATCATCGAAGCCAAAGTAGTAGACGAGTACGGGTTACCAACCTCTAAACGAAAGATTTCACCACCTCAATGGTTTGAGCTATACGCAGAGCGCTTTAATATTCAAAAAGTAGAAGATGTAAAAGAAGAACCTCCACACTCTCTCTACCTACCGGGCAAATGGAAACAAACTTTAATTTTTGCCACGCGCGATACATTATCAAAATTAAGCAACAAACAATACTTACTTATCAACCTTTTAGAAGCTCCGTTGCTAGCCATGATTTTGGCGTTTATCATTAAATACAAAAGTGCACCGGGCGGTAAAGAGTATTTATTCAGATTCAACGAAAACTTTCCTGCCTTTTTGCTGATGTCTATAATCGTGGCCTTATTTATGGGCTTAACTGTAAGCGCTGAGGAAATAATAAGAGATAGAAAAATTTTAAAACGCGAATCTTTTCTTAACCTAAGCTGGAACAGCTACCTCCAGTCGAAAATAATTATCTTGTTCACACTATCTGCTATTCAAACTTTTACATTTGTTTTACTAGGAAATTTGATTTTAGAAATAGAATGGAGCATGTTGCTTCCATTCTGGCTAATTTTATTTACCACCTCGTGTTTTGCCAATGTATTAGGTTTAAACATTTCATCTGCATTTAACTCTGCTGTTACTGTTTATGTAATGATCCCGCTGCTGCTCATTCCACAGATGATCCTGAGCGGGCTTCTCTTTAGCTTTGATAAACTTAATAACCTAATTGGCACAAAAGGCAAAGTACCCGTTGTGGCCGATGCCATGGCAAGCCGTTGGGCATACGAAGCCCTGGCTGTTTATCATTTTAAAAATAACACGTATGCTCTACCCTATTATAAAATAGAAAAAGAAGAAGCACAGGCCGATTTTAAAGCTGCTTATCTGGCACAAGAATTAAAAAGAAGAAACAGGTTTATTGCCGATAATTACACAAGTAAAAGCGATTCAGTTATAGCCATCGTCCAAAAAGATTTAGGTATACTTCAAACGGAATTATCGCACGAACCCTACCGTAAAGGTTTGGAAAAAATTAATCTTGAAAAAGACTTAACACCTGCAAATTATTCAGAAAAAACATTCGCAACCCTAGATGCCTATCTGGATGATTATCAAAAAGTATATCAAAAACAATACAACGAAAAAGTTGCCCTTAAAGAAAAGAAGATTGCATTTTTTGAAGGTAATCCCAAATACGGGTATAATTTAAACGAAACAAAAAATCATTACTACAACGAAAGCCTGGCAGACTTGGTAACCAATGTTTCGGAGAAAGATAGAATATTAGAATACAACGGACAGTTAATTCAACAAATTAACCCGATTTATCTGGATCCGAAACCCGCCCATCTGCTTGATTACAGAGCTCAGTTTTTTGCGCCCAAAAAGCAATTTGCTGGTCTTTGGGTAGACACTTTTTGGTTTGATACACTTGTAATCTGGCTAATGTCCGGAATTTTATATCTTACCTTATATTTTGAATTACTAAAGAAGCTACTCGACAAAACAGGTAAAATTAAATTACCTGTTAAGAAATAGACTTACTTTGGAAGACAGCCCTTAATTTTTAACTTTGTACACTAAGGCTATTCTATGAAACCATTAAAACTATCCGTTGTTGTACTGGCGGCCTTTCTGGCAGCATGTGGTGGCAAACAGCAAAACGCAGACGAAGAATTTGAAAAAAACATGAGTGACACGACCACAGCCGAAGGTCCGTCTATTTCCGAAGAGGTAATCGGAGATATTTTACAGCAAATACCGGCACCCCTCGAAATTTCAGTGTTACTGAAAGAATCAGGGCAAAAGTATAATGCATCGTTGCTAAACACACCCGATAACACTTCTCGCTACAACAGCAACTTTAAAAAAGCACTTAATTTGGGAATTTACGGTACCGATTTAGGCTATACCAACATTTACGAGCAAAACCAGGATGGTGTAAAATATATGTCGTCTATTAAAGAATTAGCCGATGGATTAAACATTGGCCAATTTTTCGATATTGAAACCATTGGCCGATTAGCTACCAACAGCAAAAATCTGGATTCCCTCCTGCTAATTACAACTCAAAACTTTAATAACATCAACCATTATTTGCAAACCCAAAGCAGAGCAAATCTTAGCGTTTTGTTGCTAACCGGAGGTTGGGTAGAAGCCTTACATGTAGTTTGTAACGTTGCCCAAAGCAATCCGAGTAAAAAAGAATTACAAGAAACCATTGGTGAGCAAAAGGTAATTCTCGAAAACATTATGTTGCTTTTGTCATTCTACAAAGATTCAGATCCAAACATGGCATCATTATTGGCAGATATGGAAGGATTGAAGAAAGAATACGACAAAGTGAATATTACTTACACGTACAAAGAATCAACCTTCGAAATTGTGGATGGTGTTATGGTAATTAAAGATAACAGTACCACAACCATTGATATAACATCAGAAGATATTAAAAACATTGCCACATCAATTAATAGTATCCGTAACAAAATCATCAGCTAAGTATAATCACGCAATATGAAAAAGCTATTAATATTTACATTCCTTTTAACTTTTGCAGGTAGTTTTACAGTAATAGGTCAGTGCGATTCTGAAGCGTTAAGCAACCAATGTATTCCAAAACTTGCCAGTGGTTTTAACTTTTTAAAGAGTTATAAAATAGATGGTGCCGGTGGAACAAAAGATAAAGTAGAATACAGCTATGTATTTACAAAAGGCACCCAATACATGATTAACCTTTGTGCCGGAGGTAGCAATACAGATGGTATCGTAGTTAGTTTATACGATTCTAATCGTAATAAAGTAGCATCTAGCAAAGTAAACAATCAGTTTATATCGGCAATTGCTTATCCATGCAATGCAACCGGTATTTATTATATCCAATATACCTTCGATGGTTCTGCCTCATATTGTGGAGGTAGTGCATTAGGCTTTAAGCGTTAAAAGTAATTTTGCGATATTTAAGGGCTTCCCGGATAAGGAAGCCTTTTTTTATGTCGTTACAATACATCAACTTTTCTTTTAAAGCCAGGTTTGCATCTCTTGGCCATATAGAAAAAAGCAACTCGCACATTTGGTTTGTTTTACATGGCTATGGCCAGCTTGCGCCATATTTCATAAAAAAATTTGAGCCCATTACAGATTTAAACACGCTTGTTATTGCGCCCGAAGGCCTCAGTCGCTTTTATCTGGAAGATGTAACCAAACGAGTTGCTACAGGCAATAACCGTGTTGGTGCCACCTGGATGACACGCGAAGATAGATTGGTGGATATAGAGAACTACCTTCAATACTTAACCTCAGTATTTCAACACGTTAAAAAGTTTTCGCCAAACGCTTCTGTAACTTTAGTTGGATTTTCGCAAGGCGCAGCTACAGCAACAAGGTGGGCACAGCAAAACCCCCAATTTTTTAAGCGTTTAATTTTATGGGCAGGCATTCTTCCGGAAGATTTATCCTTATCAGAAAGCAACCAGCATTTCAAATCCTTGCCCTTGCACATCGTATATGGAACTAACGACCCTTTTTTAACCGATGAGCGATTAATGCAACAGCAAACTATAGAAACCAAAACAGGATTGAAAGCAGAGATAACCACCTTTACTGGCGGGCATGAAATTGATAAAGAAACTTTACTTAAGTTTAAATAGCGCGTTTTACCACTGTTGCACTTGCCTGCGCAGTTGGTAGAATAGTTATATCCGCCAATTGAACATGCGAGGGTGCTTCAAGTACATACCGAATGGTTTCGGCAATATCGTTTGCTTTTAATGGCTCAAATCCCTTGTATACCTGTGTAGCCTTTTCTGTATTCCCCTTAAATCGTACAAGAGAAAACTCAGTTTCTACCATACCCGGATGAATGCCGGTTACCTTAATTCCATACGGATTTAAGTCTATCCGCATTCCTTTTGTAAGGGCATCAACAGCAAATTTACTGGCACAATACACGTTACCATTAGGATACACTTCTTTACCCGCTATTGATCCTATATTGATGATATGGCCGCCTTTATTCTGTTTAATCATATTTTGGATGATTGGTTTCGATACATACAAAAGCCCCTTTACATTCCCATCCATCATGGCATCCCAATCATCCGGATTTCCTGTTTGAATCGGATCTAACCCATGCGCATTTCCTGCATTATTTATCAAAACTCCTATGTTTTGCCACTCTGCAGGCAAGCTCTCTAAAGCGTTTGAAACAGCAGTTCTGTCGGTAATATCAAAACTTAAATCAAATACCTGTGTGTGGTTTTGACATTCGCTTTTAAGAGCCTTTAGCCTATCCTTTCTTCTTCCGCAAATAATTAAAGGATACTTAAGCGAAGCTAACAAGCGAGCTGTGGCTTCGCCTATTCCAGCAGTTGCTCCGGTAATTAATACGATGGGCTTTACCATTATTGAAACAACAAATAAAGTGTGATGGTATTGGTAGAAATACGTTGTAGAGGTAAACCATACGGATTGGCAGAATCTTTTAAGAGATTGGTAATCCCTCTGGAAAATCTTATCTCTGGCGAAAACTTAAATAACGGATAATATAAATCGAAACCGAAACCTCCTTCTAAAGCTAAGTTAACCTCGCGCACTGTTAGGCGTGTTTGTTGGGCATCGAGGTCTTTTTTACCTCCTGCTTCTAAACCTGGTTTTATGGCGCCAACCATATACATGCGTATGTTACCTCGCCTTACCGATTTGTATTTGGCAATAAATGGCAATTCTACCATTGTAGTTTCGATATTCTGTGTATTGTCTGGCGGGTTGGTGGCTAATGCCGTATACCTATACGTTAGCTGGTGTTCGTAAAAACCTACTTGTGGTGTTATCCGCAAATCTAAAAATTCGCTTACGCGGTAGTTAACAATAAACCCAAGTGTAAAACCTTGTGTCCATGTGGGTTCAACCGAAAATAGTGTATCTAATGCCTGAGAAGTATAAGCAGAAGAATACTTTACCCTGTAGGATGAATTATGCAGCCCAATTAAAAAACCATAACTAAAACGCCTGCGTTCATCGTAGCCCGGATTGTTTTTATTTTCGAATTTCTTGTTAGAATAATACTGCGCATGGCTACTGTAAGATATAACCATGCATGCGCACATTAACCCTGCATAAATAAGTTGTTTGCTTATACTTTTTCTAACCATCAAATTCACTTTTTGCCAGTGTATATCGAACTTATTCCAAAGGTAAGATTTTGAGCCTTTACCTGACTAAAACCTGCCTGGCTTAGAACGTTTAAAAAGGCATTTCCGTATGGAAAAGCATCTACCGATTCGGGTAAATATTGATAGGCTGAATTGTCTTTAGAAAGCCAACTACCCACTTTGGGTAAAATAAATTTAAAATAGAAACTAGAAATCTGTTTAAAAGGAAATTGTTGCGGTTTAGAAAACTCTAATACTACTGCATAACCGCCCGGCTTTAATACTCTGTAAATTTCTTTAAGTCCTTTTTCTAGATTTTCGAAATTTCTAACGCCAAATGCTACTGTTACAGCATCGAAAAAATTATCTTCAAAAGGAAGATTCTCCGAATCGCCAGATTTCATTTCGATTATTGTATGCAGGTTTTTCGATTTCATTTTTTTTCGACCAACTTCAAGCATACCTTCAGAAATATCTACGCCTATTATTTTCTCGGGGTTTAGCTCCATGGCTTGCAGAGCAAAGTCTCCTGTGCCGGTAGCTACATCTAATAAAATTTTAGGTTGATGGGGCTTTAAAAAAGCTATCGCTTTTTTACGCCATAGTTTATCTATACCTAAACTTAAAAAATGGTTTAGAAAATCATATCTGTGGCTGATGTTGTCGAACATTTTAGCCACTTGTTCTTTTTTTCCGGACGAATCATTCTTATAAGGTAGTACGGTCATGGTTATTGGTGCATACATGAAACATTTGCAAACATACCCAGGCATCGGTTGCCGCATACTCGATTTGTTTTTCGGTAAGCGTAGCGGCTTCCCAATTAGAGGTTTGTGCGCTTTTAGATATTCTATAACCCAATAATAGGCCTGTTAGTTTTTTTACACTTTCTACTTCTATGCCTTGTTGGCGCGTTAGTTGTGTTAATTCAACAAATCCTTTAGGTTCAAATCGCAAAACGCGATGTAAAGCGGCAAGGTCATCGCGCAAACCAACACCTATTTTTAAGGTGCTTTCGTCTTGTAAAAAATTAATTAACTCTGGTGTATATCCTGTTAGCTGTGGTCTTATCAGCCACACTTTATCGTGGCTGGCTAATTGTATTAAGGCTACTTTAAAGCGTTGGCCTTTTACAAAAGCAGGTCGGGTTTCGGTATCGAAGCCTAACGGGCCTGCCTTTTTAGCTTCGGCAAGGGCTTTAGAAAGTTTGGCTGCTTCTGTAACTACTGTTACTTTTCCTGTGTAGGCTAGTAATGGTAATGCTTGCAGTTCTTCGTTTGTAATTGAAAATCTCTGATCTCGATTTTCGCTATTGCTTAGAGGCACCATCGTCTGAAAATCGTCTGATCTTGATATTTAAATACGCTTGCAAAACCGTCATCAGCGGACTAATGATACAAAAGAAAGCATAAGGTGCATAAGCCATTGTGCTAACCCCTAAAACTTTTGCCTGAGTTGCGCCACACGTATTCCAGGGTATTAGCACGGAGGTTACCGTTCCGGAATCTTCTAATGTGCGGCTTAATACTTCTGGTTTTATTCCGCGTTTACGGTAAGTATCGGCAAACATCCTACCGGGCACAGCAATGGCCATGTATTGATCTGATGCTGTAAGGTTAAAGAATATACAGGTAGCTGCAGTAGATGCTACCAACGAACCCGTAGAGTGTGCCCAACCAATTATTCGCTCAGCAATTACTTTAAGCATTCCGCAAGATTCCATTACGCCACCAAACATCATGGCGCAGGTAATTAACCAGATGGTGTTCATCATGCCGTACATACCTCCTGCGGATAACAACTCGCTGATCATTACATTATCTGTTTTTATGGCTATTTCCGATGACATTGATTTCATCAGTGCCAAAAAAGAAGCTTTAAAATACGATGTATCTACTTTTGCAATCTGCTTAACTATCTCTGGTTGAAAAATGATAGCGAATATTCCTCCTAGCAATGAGCCAATTAAGAGAGCTGGCAAGGCCGGCATTTTTTTCACGATCATTATCAAAACCAAAGCCGGTACAATAAACAACAACGGATTAAGGTTGAAGGTATTTTCTATGGCACGCATAACGGCTTCAGACTCTTGCGAGGTAGCTTGTGTATCGATGGTGAAACCCCAAATAAAAAAGATAAGCAACGTAATAATAAGGGTAGGTATGGTGGTGTACATCATGTACCGGATGTGGGTAAACAAATCGGTACCGGCCATGGCCGGAGCTAAATTAGTTGTGTCTGATAAAGGCGACATTTTATCTCCGAAATAAGCGCCAGAAATTATTGCTCCGGCTACAACGGCTTCATTAATGCCTAATGTTTTTCCTATGCCTAATAAGGCAATACCAACTGTAGCAACCGTGCTCCATGAACTTCCTGTGGCTACCGATACTATGCAACACACCACACAGGCCGCAAATAAAAAGATAGTCGGGTTTAGAATTTTTAAACCGTAATAAATCATGGCCGGAACTATGCCGCTTAATAGCCACGTGCCCGATAAGGCACCGATAACCATTAAAATTAAAATTGCGCCCATAGCAGAAGAAATGCTTTTAACAATGCTTTCTTCTATATGATTCCACTTGTACCCTAAGCGATAGGCCAGTATCATTGCTATGCCTGCTGCAAGCACCATAGCAATCTGGTTGGGACCATTCGTAGCATTGGCTTTGAAAATAAATACGTTAACAAATAACAATAACACCAATACACCAATAGGAATTAAAGATTGAAGTAAGGAAGGTTGCTTTTCTACTGTCATGCAGGTTTACAAAATGGAAGCGTAAAACAAGTGGGTAAGATACAAAATTTACCGAATGAGCAAGACTAAAAATTACGCATTGACTGATTGGATTTATTTTGGAGAAGTAAGAAATGTTTGGGCTATTGTTAATGGCCTGAACGTATATCTTTTTTTATCGATATGGTTTGCCTGTCGGTTTAAAATATCAACCAGCGTAATAATGGCTTTAGTTATAAATTTTCCTTTGTTTAACATTACACATTCGGCTTTTCCTGCTGTGGCGGCATCTGTTATTTCCGAGCGTGTGGCAAAGCCAGTTTTGTTCATATTTTCTAAAACCTGTGTTGCCCATATCACGGGTACATGGGCAGCCTCGCATATCCAAAGTATTTCTTCTTGTATTTCGCTTAGGCGTTCGAAACCAATTTCTACTGCCAGATCTCCGCGCGCAATCATCACGCCTGCATTTTGTTCGCGCATGGCTGCCAGTAATAATGCCGGCAAATTCTGAATTGCCTTTAACCTTTCTATTTTTAAAATGATGCCCGGTTTACTTTACGTTGTGTGGTGGTTTATTTCGTTCTGCAAGTCAGTTACTTCTTCCGGTTTACCAACAAAAGAAAACCCAATTAAATCGGCATGTTGGCAAACGAAAGGCAAATGAGTTTTATCTTCTTCTGTTAGAGCATGTATGGGTAATTCGGTATCGGGCACGTTCATTCCTTTACCCGATTTCAGGGTTGGTTTTTTGGCGGAGATACGCGAGATACGCAACGTAAAATGGTGTGCTGCATGGTGTGTTATAAGTCCCTCAAATTTTCCATCATCGAAATAAATGCGGTTGTTAACTTTTACTGCATTTAGTATTGCCGTTGGTTCAACCACCAAAATACAATCGGGTTGTTCATTCCAGAGCATTGGTCGCTGTTCTTGTGTGGTAACAGTTAAATCATCTCCTTCACTTAATCGCACTTCTTCGCATAAGTGTCCGCGCCTCCAGATAGATTTAATTCTGATTTTAGGCCCGGCCAGATCCATATACATTTTACAAGTTCTACCACTCTGAGATATGGCTTGTTTCAAGGTGTCGACTAGCTGGCTCCAAACATTTTTTGAATCGTGTGCGCAGTTTATGCGGGCTACCGTCATGCCTGCGGTTAGCATGTTTTCCATCAGCCTAACGTTGCTGGCTTGTGTGCCATCCAACGTTATCATTATATGCTGATGCTGTATGTTTTTTTCTTCAGCAAATAAAGCATTTGTGTTTCTGTTTACCAGAGCCAGTGCCTAATCGAAATTGCAAGGCACATTTGTAGCAACAAAATTAGGGTGCAACCACGAAATTGTATTTTGTAATTGAAACAACGTGTGGCTCTCGCTGCTTGTTAAAGAAGATAAACCCAATTGGTGCGGTGTTTCCTTTAAACTGCGAATGTTGTGGCTGAGTAAAGTTAAATAATGCAATAAGTTGATGGCCTTTTTTTATGATTAACATGTACACTATCTATTTCGCTTTGAAAAGCAAATTGATTTTGCGCCATTTTAAATGCAATAGATGTTAATTCTTGGGCCGGAGTTGTATTTGTATCGTTTTTGAGATGCCACGGGAATCATCTACTCTTGGTAATTACTTTATGGTAAGCTTGGTAAAAGGATTGATAACTTCCGAAAACATCTTTTACCTCAAGCAAAATTCGTATTTGGAATGTTGCCAACCTGTTGCTAATTTCTTTATGGCGTATTGCGTTTAACTCTTGTTCTATTCGCTCGTCTGCCAAAAGTATTGCTTTAGAAAAAATTTGTTCCTCCTGATTTGTTGTTTCGCTTTGTTTTTCTTTAAGTAAATTCGCTGCCACAATGTGCACCAGGTTATAAGTTTGCGAAAGACCCTGCACATTGGTTTTAAAACTTTCATCGGGCAATGGGTGAAAATTTTTGTGGTGTTCTAAACACAAATCGCCAATTAATTTTATGCTTTGTTGCAAATTTTGAAGGGCATCTAAGGTTTGTAAATAGTGCGTTACCGAAGCCGCCTGAATATTATCTGTCTGGCGTATTAATTTTATCACTTTACCTGTGTACTTCTGTTCAGATAAATTAGAGTGCTGTATCGATTTAAAGCTCTTCTCTAATTTAGATTTCTTACCTTCTTGCAAGAACAAGAAAGCAGCATCCATAACGTTATTGTATATGCTTAGTTGCTGTGCAATAGCCTGGCGTGTAGATTTTACAAGATTTTTATCTGCTCCACCACCAGTAGCCGGAATAAACGTTTCGTTTTCTTTTTTTGCCTTCTCTTCTTTTTTGTTAAATAGTAAGTGGCTTCTTACCAAAAGAAAACCACATATAAAAGTGAGTATAAGTATGCCAATTTCATTTGTGAAATATAAAAATGTTGCAATTGCGGCACTCCCTAAAAATGCAAACAATGCTGTAAGCAACCAGCCTCCTATAACTTGCATAACACCTGCAATTCGGTAAACTGCACTTTCTAACCCCCATGCCCTATCGGCCAACGATGTACCCATTGCTACCATAAAGGTTACAAACGTAGTAGATAGAGGAAGTTTACTAGCTGTTCCGTAGGCAATCAATGCACTGGAAACAACAAGGTTAACTGATGCCCGTAGTAAATCGAACGAAGGCGTTTGTTCGCTGTTTTTATTCTTAGGTTTTTTTAGCTGAAAAAATCTACTGTTTACCTGTTTCAGCGTTTGTGCCGGCATTACTTTATTCCATAATTCGCCCATAGCCAATGCCGAAGCCACGAGTGCTCGGGAGATAAGGTTGGCTTTAAATTTTTCTTCGCCTTCGTCTTGTCGGCTCAGGCTTATTTCTGTTTCGGTAACCTTACGGCTTTTTGCGTTTGTCCATAATGTTATAACCATAATAACACCCGATATAATTAAAATCCAGGGGGAGGTAGCAATACTTCCTGCCAATGCACCCACAAAAAACTGATTGGCAGGTAATGCTTGTGCAACCCAAAGTTCGAATGCTGATAAACCCGCAGCGGCTATGCCTATAAAATTTACTAAATCGTTTCCTGCAAAAGCCATAGCCAACGCAAATGTTCCTGTAAGTACAATAATTTTTAGTGGGTTGATTTTAAAAAATCGCAACGCCACTTCGCTTAGTAAAGACCAACCAACAAAAGTTAGTAACAACAACAGATATGTGTTTTCATTAATCCATTGTACACTTTCTTTGCTGATGAGCGATGTACCCTTCAATCCCTTTATCAGCAGAAAGTATGTGATAATCATTAAACTTAGTCCACTAAAAACCGAACCAAATAACTTGATGGTTTTCTTTAAGCGAAAGGTAAAAGTGGCGCGAACAAAAAAGTGAATAACTGAACTAGCAAAAAACGAAACGAGAACAGATAAGAAAATTCCTCCGATAATGGTTATAGCACTTTGGTAATTTAAAATACCGCTAATTTCGCCAATTGGTTTTTGTTGCTCGAACAAAAAAAAGAGCCCTACAAAAAACGAAGCTCCTAATAACTCGAACACCAACGAAACTGTTGTTGATGTGGGTAAACCGTATGAATTGTAAATATCTAACAGGATAACATCTGTAAACATTACGGCTAAAAAGATTATCATCACTTTTTCGAAACTGAAAAACGAAGGTTGAAAAATGCCGCTACGTGCAATTTCCATCATGCCTTCAGAAAAAACAGCTCCTGCTAAAATTCCGGCACTTGCAATAGCGAGTACTACCCGAACGGGGGCTACTTTAGAGCCTATTGCAGAATTTAAAAAATTAACGGCATCGTTGCTTACACCAACTATTAAATCAATAATAGCCAGCATAAACAGAAGAACCAGCAAAAGGATGTATAAGGTCATACACAAGCATACTTAATTCGGCAGTTAAATTAAGAATTCGCACATTACCTAAATGCTAACTTTTATCAGTGCTTAACCTGCTATCTGTACATGTTTTGTATACACAACTGCACGTTCGGCAAGGTAATTAAGAATAAACGTGTAGTTGCTTTCCGATTTACCCAAAAATTCGGGTGGGTTTATACCGGGCTGTTTAAAGTCTTCATCAGCTACTAAATGTAATGCTGCTGTGGCTGTATACCCGGTAGTGCGTGCCATAGATAAAACACCTTCGCGTGTTCTGTCGAGGAGGGTATAGGTTATTTTTTGCTTTTGGTTGTTGTGTTCCCCTTCTATGAGTATGCGCATTATGGTGAATTCTTCTTCGCCAGGTTGTAAACTCCATTTAGGAAATAACAACTTAGCCAACAAATCCACAGGCTTAATTTTAACTCCTTTAACCTCTATGGGTTCGTGCGAGAATAGTCCAGTTTCTCTCAGTACGCGCAAATATTCAATGCAACCAGGGTAACGCAATGTTTTCTCTATCATGTCTGGAATATGTGGCATGGTTTGTATGAGCGATCGTAGTCCGTCTGAGTTCCAGGCTTCCAGTGTTCCTACCTTATCAAAGAAAATTAATTCAGGATCAGACAATGCCTCGCGTACTACAACCGCACCGTTTTGCACATAGCGTGCTGGTCTTATATATTCTTCGATAACATCAATCGGACTAAAAACTGCTTTGTACTCGTATGGCCATTGTCTTACTGCAGGCAACCCTCCTACTAAACATTCATACTTTGTTACGTTCATGGTAGCATTATGGTGGCCTAAAATAATGTTGCCCATACCGGGTGCCACGCCACAATCGGTTACTACAGTTACTCCTTTATTTTTTGCCACTTGGTTAAGTTGAAATGGATCTTCCGGAAAAAAAGAAATATCCACCATGTTTTTTCCGCTCTCTATTATTTGCGCTACTGTATTATACCCTAAAAAACCCGGCACTGCACCCAATACTACATCGGCTTGTTTAGCTGCAGCTTGCAAACGTGTTGTGTCTGTTACATCTAATTTTAAAGTGTGGATGTTTTTTTGTTTCAGATACGCTAAAGCTTCTTCGTTGGCATCGGCCGCAGTTACTTCGAATGAAGTTGCTAAATCTTCGGCCATCACTTTTCCAACTAAACCTGCACCTAATACCAATACTTTCTTTTTCATATTTTATTTTAATTAACCAAGAAACGGCAGAATTACTAAATTAGGAGCGATTTAAAAAATAATAATCTGAAATGTTACCTGATCAGCAAAGCATTCTTAAAAAAGCCTATACAAGCAAGTTCTACTTGTGGTTACTAAACTTTGGTTTAAACCGGATGATTCCGTTTAACAGACCTCATGGCTTTGCCGTGGTAGATATTAAACCAGACCGCATAAAAGTTAAATTGCCGTACAGAAAAATTAATTTCAATCACATTCGTGGTTTACATGCTTGTGCGCTCGCCACGGTATCCGAATTTTGTACTGGTTTTTTATTGGTTTCTAAAATAGATGCAAAGAAATACCGGATTATTATGCAACGGTTAGAGATGGACTATCATTTTCAAGGTAAAATGAATGCCTATGCTACATTCGAACTAAACGATGCTTTTTTGCACGAAAATGTTTATCAGCCCTTACTCCAGCAAGAATCGGTAGTATTGCCTTGCGAGGTAAAAATTCTTGATGAGAAGGGAAATCATTTAACAACAGGCAAAATTTTCTGGCAGGTAAAATCATGGTCTAAAGTAAAAACTAAAACATAACGTATACCTATATGAGAAAGATAGATGCGCTTTTAGCAGAGTATGGCGAAAGCCACCAAAACGCAACCAATAAAGCCATTCATTGGGTTTGTGTTCCTTTAATTTTTTTCAGTGTAGTTGGTTTGTTAGCATCTATACCATCTGGCTTCGTTCAAAGTTTTTTGGGTGAGGGAAATATATATGCCAACTGGGCTACTGTTGTGCTTATTCTGGTGATAGCCTATTACGTAACGTTATCTATATCGCTTACAATTGGAATGGCAGCATTTTCGCTTTTATGTGTGTTTGTTGCTGGGCAAATAAGTGCAAACGTACCTGCACCCTTGTGGTTAGTTTCTATTATTGTTTTTGTTGTAGCCTGGATAGGCCAATTTTACGGACATAAAGTAGAAGGAAAAAAACCATCGTTTTTTAAAGATTTACAATTTCTAATGATAGGCCCGGCATGGCTAATGCATTTTATTTATAAACGCCTAGGTATTCCGTATTAAGTTGAACAAGGTAGAAGCCACCGAAACCTTTCCGGACTATTCGTTTAAATTGTTATATAATAAACCGGATCATATTTTGCTAAATGGCAAAAGAAAATTACTATTCGTAAACTATAAAAGTTCTAAGCACGAAATAAAAACAAGCTGGTGCATACCAATTCTATCGCAAGTTAAATTACCACTTAGCGCGCCATTTGCTTGTCCGGAAATTCAACATCTTACTGTAAAAGAAACATCTCATTTTATACTGAGTACAATTGATATTTTAAAGCAATACCAGGTTGAAAGTGTAGAAATTGTTTTACCACCCGAAGGGTACTCAACGTATCATACTTCTCTTATTGCCGAAATTTTAATGAGCGAAGGTTTTGGTATAAAAAAAGTAATCAATCATTTTTTACTTGATGTTAACAAAGAAGTTCTTTTCGAACAGTTTGTTGAAAAAATTCAAGTACGGAAATTAAAGAAAGCACGAGAAAAGTATTTTACCTTCGATCTGGTTGGTAAAAAAAACGTAAAAGAAATTTATCAGTTTATATTCGAACAAAGGCAGAATAAAAAATATCAATTATCGCTGAGCTTTGATAAGATTAAGAAAATCTTAACTGAGTTTCCGCAGTCTGTAAAACTTTTTTGCGTAAAAGACGAAACCAAAATTATTGCTGCCTGTATTGCCATATTACCTGACGACTCAACCTGCTACACATTATATTATGATCAGGATTTAACCTATAAGAGTACAAGTCCTAATGTTTTTCTACTTGAAGGAATTTATAATTGGTGTAAAACCAATCACATCAAACGTATAGATTTGGGAAGCGCGCATATAGATAATAAACCTAACATAGGTTTACAAGATTTTAAGCTTAATGCCGGTGCTTATCCTTCGGCAAAACTTACGCTATATAAAGAATTATAATGTGTTGGCCACTGTAACCATTATCTGCATCGTATTCAATCAAGAAAAAACACTTGAAGCCTGTATTCAATCGGTTCGGGCGCAAACCTATCAGCCTATAGAATTATTAGTAATAGATGATGCCAGCACAGATCATTCGCAAAAAACTTTGCTCGACTTACAAGAAAAGTATAAACTCAAACTAATTCTTCATACCACCAACAAAGGATATTGCCAAACTTTTAACGAAGGATTAGCTTTTGCCACCGGGCAATATGTTTTAGATTTATCAGCAGATGATCTTCTCCATCCTGAATTTATTGCTATATCGGTTAATAGGTTAAGGCAAACAAACAACGAATTTGCTGCACACTATTGCGATGCCTGGTTACTCGATGAACAAACCCAACAAGCTCAACTTCACTCTCTTACCACCAGATTTACAAAAAGGCCCGAAGGAAATATTTATACACAATTAATTCAACATTATTTTATTTGTTCGCCTACTGTGTTATTTAAGCGCGATCATTTGTTAAGCATTAAAGGTTATGACGAAACCTTGCTATACGAAGATTTTGATATTCAGATTCGGTTAGCAAGAAGATATAAGTTTTGTTATTCGCAAGAACCGCTGCTACGCAAAACCGTAAGACAAGCAGGCATGAGTAAAAAGTTTTCAAAGTGGCAGTCGCCTTACCAACGTAGCACCTATAAAGTTTGTCAGAAAATTTATCAACTCAACAAAACCACCGAAGAGCACAGAGCACTGGCAACACGTTGCGTATACGAAAGCAAACAAAACTTTTTAATCGGCAATTGGAAACTAACGGTTAGCTACATAGCGCTTGCTTTTAAAGCGTTGCTTACCCGATAACTTATTTACGGTTATCTTCGCCTCGTAAAATACTTAAATAACTGTGGTAGCGGCTCGCGGAAATCTTATTTTCTTCTACTGCTAATTTTATGGCACAAGCCGGTTCTTTATCGTGCAGGCAACGCGATCCAAATTTGCAAGACAATCGTAATTCGCGCATCTCAATAAAATAATCAGAAAGTTCTTCTTCGCTGATATCAACCAAACCCAATTCTTTAATACCAGGTGTATCGATGATGTACGTGTTTTCATCAATCGAAAACATTTCTGCAAATGTTGTGGTGTGAATACCTTTACTCGAAAAATCAGAAATGAGCGAAGTTTTCTGATTGATGTTACCAAGTTGGTTGATTAACGTTGATTTACCCACACCGGAATGACCCGAGAAGAGTGTTTTCTTGTTGTGTAAAACCGGGAATAAAATTTCGGCAACATCTGCATATTTAGCTGATACCAGAATACATTTCACCTGTAAACTTGAATAGAGAGAAATCAGGTTTTCAATTTCTTTTCTTTCTTCATCGTTCAATAAATCTTCTTTATTAAAAACAATAATTTGTGGAATTCGGAATGACTCAGCGGCCACTAAAAAACGATCAATAAAACCTAATGATGTTCTTGGCTTTGCCCATGTAACTACCAACAAAGCCTGATCGATGTTGGCTGCAATAATATGTGCATGACCTGTTTTCTTTACTGATTGGCGAGAAATAAAATTTTTGCGTGGTAAAATTTCAGTTATAATTCCCTCCTTGTTTTTTTCAATTTGTACTTCAACATAATCGCCCACTGCCACCGGATTCGTTTCCTTGATTTCATCTAAACGGATTTTTCCGCGCATACGCGCAGCATAAATTTGCTTGTCTTCGCCCTCTACTTCGTACCAACTTCCGGTAGATTTTAAAATAAGTCCTTTCATGATACCTTTCTTAAAATCTCTTCTACCACAATCTTTGTAGCTCCGGTTTTACTGTTAACATACGCCATGGCTTGCTCACAAGCATTTACGTAAACATTATGATTTTGCAACTTCATAAAAATTTGTTGCAGTTCATTTTCGTCAGCAATGGCAAACGCAACACCTTTGGTTATCATCTCTTTTGCTTCCAAAAACTTTTGATATTTTTTATTCCCAAAGAAAACCGGAATACCGTAACATGCTGCTTCTACTGTGTTGTGTAAACCTTTTCCGAATGCTCCACCCACATAAGCATACTTTCCATACCTATACAATCGAGAAAGCATACCCACATTATCAATCCATAAAATCCTTTTCCCTACAATATTTTCTTCATTAGCTTCAGAATATTTTAAACATTCGTTCGGAAATTTCTTTTCGAAAAAACTAAAATACTCTTCTTTTAATTCGTGAGGTGCAATAATTGCATATAGCTGATTGTTATTTTTTAAAAAAGGAATTATAACGTCTATATCTTCTTTCCAAATACTACCTGCAACTACAACTTGCTTGTTATGAGAAAACAACGCAGCAGTTGGAATGGGCTCTCCTTTTTTTGCAATGTCCACTACCCTATCAAATCGCGAATCGCCAGCTTTTATTACCTGGGCAATACCTAAATCTGTAAGCAATTGAACAGATTCTTCATTCTGTACAAAGAATTGATTGATGCGAGATAAAATCTTAGCATAGAAACCTCCATACCATTTAAAATAGATTTGTTCTTTTCTGAAAATAGAAGAAACAGACCAAATCGGAATTTTTTTATTGTTCAATTCTTTAATATAGTAATGCCAGAATTCATACTTAATAAAAATAGCGAGATCTGGTTTAGTTATGCTAACAAAATCTCTTGCGTTTTTAGGTGAATCTAAAGGTAGATAAGCTACAACATCTACCTTGTCATAGTTTTTTCTTAATTCATATCCCGAAGGTGAAAAGAAAGTCAATAAAATTTTTACTGAAAAATTCCTCTCTCTAATAAATTCTATAATGGGTCGTGCCTGTTCAAATTCACCAACAGATGCACAATGAAACCAAAGAATAGCATTCGATTTCTTTTCGAATTGAACTGCTAATGAATTTCTCCAGTTTTTCCTGCCTTCAACAAATAGTTTAGCCTTGGAATTAAACCATGAAGCAATTTTGTATAGACCAAAAGATAACTGAACGAAAACCCAATACAGAAAAATCATGGTGTAAAAATAGGAAAAGCTTTTGAGGTTACATTTTTTACCTTACTGCTATAGACTTTGAAAATTTTTAGCTTACTTGTAATTAAAACCTATTCCTAATGAAAAAACACTTTCAAACTATTGCTATAGCTTTGGGGTTGATCTTAACTTCAAATTTCTTTGCTTTCTCGCAAGGCAACCTAGATGATTTATTAAAGGGTTCTAAAGACGATGCCAATTATCTGGCAAGAGGTTATTTGGAGCCCTTCTTAAAAGTTACAGCTACGGGGCTAAACCAAGGTTGGTTTAATACAGCCAAACCACATAAAATCGCAGGTTTTGATATTACGGCATCCATTGCATTTGTATCGATACCATCAACTGCAAAGTTTTTTACAGTCGACAATAATTCATTAAACAGTATTGCTTTAGAACAGGATGTAAACGGAAACCCGGTTGCTGCAAATGGAACAGGGCAAATTCCAACTATCTTCGGCCCCGGTGGTAGTGATAATGCCGCCCGATTTGGTTTTGCTAACCCTGTGTTAGGTGCCGACTTTGATGCACCCGATGGTGCCGAATTTGAAGACATTATCAGCAACAGAATTCCTATACCGGTTGCCAATATTGGAATTGGTTTGCCAAAAGGAACTGAATTAAAAGTGCGTTGGACACCAAAAATAGATGTAGGTGATGGCGAATTAAGCATGATCGGCTTTGGCTTAATGCACGATGTAAAACAATACTTACCCGGAATAAAAATGTTGCCATTTGATTTATCAGCGTTGGTAACCTATTCTAGATTTAACATCAATGCCCGCTTAGAAGATGGCGGCCCTAATGGCGAAGGAAATTTTACGGTAACAGGCACCACAGTACAAGCATTAATTTCTAAAAAGATATCTGTTTTAACTCCATACGCTGCCATAGGATATGCTTTTGGTAAAGCATCTGCAGATGTAAAAGGAACTTATCAGATTGATAATATTACCTCTATTGAAGATCCGGTTTCGATTAGTGCAACTCAAAACGGACCTCGTATTACAGCAGGTTTACGTTTAAAACTTTTAATTTTAACCATTCACGCAGATTATACTTTGCAAAAGTACAGCACACTTACAGCGGGTGTTGGTTTATCCATCAGATAATTAGAATCTATACACAATAAAAAAGGGTTGATGACACATCAACCCTTTTTTTTTATCTAAGATACGTTTATCTATTTACCTTTAAAATTCGGTTTTCTTTTTTCAACAAAAGCAGCCATACCTTCTTTTTGATCTTCAGAAGCAAACGCCAGATAAAAATTCTTTCTCTCGAAATGCAAACCTTCATCTAAATGTGTTTCAAAACTTCTGTTCACAGCTTCTTTAGCTAACATAATTGCAATAGGTGATTGTTGGGCAATCTCTTTAGCCAATGTTAGTGTTTCGTGCATTAACATTTCTACAGGTACAACTTTATTTATCAATCTATATTGAAGCGCTTCATCTGCGCTGATGAATCTTCCGGTTAAAACTAATTCCATCGCCTTGGCTTTTCCTATGGCTTTTGTTAAACGTTGTGTGCCACCAGCTCCGGGCATAACTCCGATTTTTATTTCCGGTTGACCAAACTTGGCAGTTTCGCTTGCGATAATCATGTCGCACGTCATGGCAAGTTCACAACCTCCACCCAATGCAAAACCAGATACCGCTGCAATAATGGGTTTTCTTGTTTTTCTGATTTGATCCCACGTGCTAAACTGATCAATCAATACCATATCAATTGCAGTTTTATCGGCCATTTGTTTTATATCTGCACCGGCCGCAAAAGCTTGTTCGTTGCCTGTAATAATGATTACTTTGATAGTATCATCTGCATCAAATTCTTTTAATGCATCTCTTATCTCGCGCATTACTTGTAAGTTTAATGCGTTCAGCTCTTTAGGTCGGTTCAACGTAATTTGTGCTACACCTTCCGCTATTTGTTTATTTACTAGTATCAATTCCATCGTTATAAAAATTAGTATTCAAAGTAAAGGAAATGATTTGGTAAAAAACAAGATTAAATTGTAAGGAGATACAAAGCCTGCTAGTTTTGTGCTATGCATAAAACCAAAGTTTTATTTGTTTGCCTTGGCAATATTTGTCGTTCGCCCTTGGCAGAAGCTTTATTCAAACACAAAGTAACGCAAGCCGGATTGCACGATTCATTTTTGATAGATTCTTGTGGCACGGCTAATTATCATGTTGGTATACCTCCTGATGCAAGAACGATTGCCAATGCCAAACAGAATGGAATTGACATCAACCATCTCGGCAGACAATTCTCTATGGATGATTTTGAAACATTCGATCATATTTTAGTAATGGATAAACAAAACTTAAAAAATGTTTTGCGTTTAACGTCTAAAGAACAACATCAACAAAAAGTAAAATTGTTACGAAGCATTGATACGAGTGATGATGAAAACGAAGTTCCTGATCCCTATTACGGAACAGAAAAAGATTTTCAGCACGTGTTTGAAGTGTTAGATAAAGCAACAGCTGCTTTGCTTTATCAGCTAAAATGATGTTTCCGGTTTTAGCAAAATCTGCAAAGTAGAGCGCGAAGATTGTTCCATGATAACGCCACGCTTACTTCTGTATTCATCAAATGTTTTTTGATCATAATTTTTAACCGTGATGAGTTGCAAGTTAGTGTTGTAATAAATTTCGAATTGGTCGCGTAATTTGTCTATCAGTTTGTTCAATTTACTTTCGCGGTAATCGAAACAAAAAGAAAATGAAATAGCTGAGTTCTGCATTAAATTTACTTTGATGCCTGCTTCAGATAACCCTCCAAAAATTTTTTCTATTTGCGCCTCGCTAATAAAACTGTAATCGGTAACCTTACAAGAAACCAAACATTGATTATCCTTGATGACAATTAAGGGAGGTAAATCTTGCACGGTGCAAGCATGAATTTTCGTTCCGGGTAAATCAGGATTATCGAAGTTTTTAACCCACAGCGGAATGTTGGCATTGGCCAAAGGCTTAATGGTTTTAGGGTGAATAACCGAAGCACCGTAATAAGTCATTTCAGCAGCTTCTCTAAATGGCAATTCATCAAAAACAATGGCTGCGTGTAAACGCTTGGGGTCGGCATTCATTACGCCTGGCACATCTTTCCAAATGGTTACACTTTCTGCTTGCAAACACGATGCGATAATGGCAGCTGTATAATCCGAACCCTCGCGTCCTAACGTGGTAGTTAAACCACCTTCGGTTTTCCCGATAAACCCTTGTGTTAATTTAATGGTGTTGAGATGTTGTTCATCGGCACGTTGTAAATTTTGTCGTGTTGCGTTTACCTGCACTTTGCCTTCTCTGAAGGTATCATCCGTTACTATTAAATCACGCGCATCTAACCACGCAACAGCCACATTTAACTTTTGCAGATAGGCAGCTACAATTCTGGTGGAAAGAATTTCACCTAAAGAAACAACTTGGTCGTATAAAACATCACCTTTTAAATTACCTTTTGCCAACCACTGCAAACTTTGTAAATCTTGTTGAATACTTGCTTTAATCTCTTTTGCTTCATCTGCTAAGAATAACTCGTCAATAATCTGAACATGATAGTTTTCAATTTCAGTTAAAGACTCGTTAAATGGTTTTTTATCGTTAATAAGGTTAGCCACAATTTCCAAAGCATTCGTGGTTTTTCCCATAGCCGAAATTACTACCCATAAGGCCTCTTGCTGAAAACGCTGTAAAATTGAAACGGTATTCTTTACCGCCTGAGCATTTTTAACGGATGCTCCACCAAACTTAAAAACCTTCATTTTATTTGAACTAAATCGTTTGCAATCTATCTTTGTACCGATGATTAGCTCGCAAAATACAAGTATTAAATTGAACACTGCAAGCATGGAGAGTTCCAGAATTGCGCAACCTATTGGTATTGCCTTAGATAGGTTCATTAAAAACAACCAGGATGAGTTTGCTTTTGCCAGTGGCGAGCTTTCTCAATTGCTGCGCGATATCGCTTTGGCCTCTAAAGTGGTGAATCGTGAAATCAATAAGGCAGGGTTGATTGACATCATGGGCGGTATGGGTTCGCAAAACAATACCGGAGATGATCAACAAAAGTTAGATGTACTAGCCAATATTCGCTTTACGCGAGCTTTAGCAAAAGGTGGAGAAGCCTGTGCACTAATTTCAGAAGAGAATGAATCGTACACCGATTTAAACAACGATGGAAAATATGTAATCGCTATCGATCCTTTAGATGGATCGTCTAACATCGATGTAAATGTTTCTATCGGAACTATTTTTTCAATTTATAGAAGAAAAACAAAGGTGGGTACACCTATTAGCGAAGAAGATATTTTGCAAAAAGGAAGTGAGCAAGTAGCGGCAGGATACATTTTGTATGGCTCCAGTACCATGTTGGTTTACACTACAGGCCATGGTGTTAACTGCTTTACTTACGAGCCTAGTTTAGGTGAGTATTTCTTATCGAAAGACAGACTAATGATGCCTGAGAAAGGAAAAATTTATTCCATCAATGAAGGCTCCGCGAATTCATTTCCCGACAACGTTAAAGCCTACGTACAATTTTGCAAAGACAATCAATATACTGCACGTTATATTGGCTCATTAGTAGCTGATTTTCACAGAAACATGTTGAAAGGTGGAATTTACATTTATCCTTCTACAGCGAAAGATCCGAACGGAAAGTTAAGATTGATGTACGAATGCAATGCGTTGGCCTTTGTTGCAGAACAAGCCGGAGGTTTAGCTACAGACGGGCAAAAAAGAATTTTAGATATTCAACCAACAAGTCTACACCAGAGAGTTCCTTTTTATGTTGGTTCTAAAAATATGGTGGAGAAAGCCGTGAGTTATTAAATAAAAAAGCCCGACACATTCGGGCTTTTTTAATACAGCTTTTTGTAAGGTATGCTAAATTTATTTTTCAGTTTCTTTCTCTTCTGCTTTCGCAGTTAATATTTCCGGTGCATGTTCTGCTATTATTCTATACCAACGCACAAGTTTCTTCATATCTGATACATACACTCTGCTTTCATCGTAATCTGGTACAACCGATTTCAAGAATGATTTCAACTCGTTGTTCTCACCTTCTCCTTCAATGCCAATATCGTTTTTGTAATTCTCGTAAATCTTTTTCAATACCTCTTCCAATGGCACAGTTCCTTCTTTCGTAGTTGTATAAATAGAGATTTCGCTTAACACAGATAAACGATGCGTAGCGTTGGCTACAATTTTAGTTTTAGCTGCGTCCAGAGATTCTAAAATCACACCTGATTTACCCGGTTTTAAAACTTTAAAAAGCGTACTCTTTCCTGAAATGGTGGCTATTTCTGATAGCGTGATCGACATAAATTTCAAATTTGCGCAAAGCTATTTATTTTCTTCAGATTCACTCATCACAGTTTGCATGAAGTTGAGAATTTCCTCTTTTCCTCTTCCGGTTTCTGCAGATGATACAAAGTTAGGTGGCAGGGCTTCCCAAATTTCCAATAATTTTCTTTCGTAGGCTTTCATAGATTTGGTCAGCTCGTTTCCCGAAAGTTTATCTGTTTTGGTAAAAATCAGAGCCATAGGCACACCATGTTCGCCAGCCCAAAGTATAAAATCCAGGTCGATGCGCTGTGGTGGCACTCTGCTATCCAACAGCACGAAGAGGCAATCCAGGTTAGTGCGTTTGGTTACGTAAAAGTCAATCATCTTGCCAAATCCTGCTTTTAAATCTTTAGATACCGAAGCATAACCATAACCTGGTAAATCAACCAAATACCATTGGTCGTTAACAAGAAAGTGATTGATTGTCTGTGTTTTACCAGGCTTTTGCGAAACTTTTGCTAAACCCTTTCTACTCATCAACATATTCAGTAAAGACGATTTACCCACGTTCGAGCGACCAATAAAGGCGAATTCGTGCCGGTCTGCGGTCGGGCATTGGTCTAACCTGCCTACACTAGATATAAATTGAGCTTGCTTAATTTGCATAGTACTTAAAGTAAAACTTTCAGTTCGGTAAAGTAAACAAGTAATTGTTTAGTTTTTACGTTAAATAAAAATCTTTGAAAATAAATAGAATTTTATACCTTAGTGGGCTATTACTTTTTATAAAGTGCATGTAAGTTGCGACTAAATTTTTTGACCAATGCCCTTATTCAGGATACTGACCATTTTTTCAACGTTTGTTCTGTTAACCTCCAAAGCATTCGCTCAAGAGGATAGCGTAGAACAATCCAAATCATATATGTTGCAGGCAGAATTGACTTTGGCTGAAACAAAAGCCGAAGACATTGCACTCGACTTAATGGTTATAGCTGCCAACTACGACCCCAAAAATTTAAAGGCCAATTTCGAAGCTGGTAGTTTACACTTAAAAACCATTGGAAAAGACAAAGCCGCAGAATACTTTCTACGCGTTTATAAAAACGATCCTGATTATAAATTTACAATCGAATACTTGATCGGGAGAAGCTACCAATATGGAATACAATTCGATAAAGCCATCGAATACTACAACCTCTATAAGAAAAGATTACAAGCTAAATCCAACTACTCCGGCAAAGATAAAATATCTGTAATTGAAACCGACAGAAGAATTTATGAGTGCGAAAATGGCAAAGAGTATATGGCAAACCCCGGCCAGTTTTCAGTTGTTAACATTGGTAGAGAAATAAATTCTGAATTTGAAGATTACGCACCCGTACTAAATGAAGATGAAGATGAAATAGTTTTTACATCACGTAGAAAAGACGGCAACTTAAACCAAAACGTGTTTGATGATAACAAGCCCTACGAAGATATTTTTATTGCCGTTAAAAAAAGTGATAAATGGGCCGATGCCACCAACATTGGCGCAACCGTAAACACACCTTACCACGATTCTAACTTAGCGCTATCTCCAGACGGTAAAACACTTTTCATTTATTCTGATGATAATGGTGGAGATATAATTTATACAGAAAAAAAAGATGGCGAATGGACAGAACCTACACCCCTTCCGGGCTTTATCAATTCATCTGCTGAAGAGAACTCCATCTCCATTACAAAAGATGGTAAAACAATTTACTTTTCGAGCAACCGCCCCGGAGGTTATGGAGGACTAGATATTTACAAAGCCACCAAAGACAGCAAAGGCGAGTGGAGTGGTGTAAAAAACATGGGGCCGAAAATCAATACCGATACGGATGATACCAGCCCGTTTATTGATTACGACCAAAAAACACTTTACTTCAGTTCTAAAGGAAGAAAAGGAATGGGTGGGTATGACATCTTCTCTTCTACCATGGATGATGCCACAGGCGAATGGTCTGAACCTGTAAACCTTGGCTACCCCATTAACACAAGCGATGATGATATTTTTTATGTTAGAAATAAAGATGGGAAACGTGCGTACTACTCTTCTGTAAGAGAAGATGGCTTAGGATTCACGGACATCTATATGATTACAGAACCCGTTGCCCCTGTTGCTAAAAAAGATCCTGAACCGGTTAAAGTAGATCCACCTAAAAAAGATAGTGTTGTTGTGGCCGACACAAAACCTGTTGATATAAAACCAGAGGTAAAACCTGAAGTAAAACCAACTGAACCAAAAGTAGAAAAAACAGTTTCACCATCAACCTTTATAGTAAAAGTTGTTGATGAAAGCAATCAGGCTTTAGATGCTAAAGTAAGTTTAAAAGGCCTACGCGATAATGTAGTGGCTGGCGTAAAACAAAACGGTCCTGGTGAATTTGAATTTTCCTTAACTGCTAAACAAACTAAAGACTATAGACTATCCGTTGAAGCAGACGGTTATGTATTTCAAAATATCAATGTAAAACTCGCGGGCGCTTCTATCGACCCTAAAACAGTTAACAGAACAGTTACGATGAAGAAATTATTGGTTGGAACTGTCTCCATTTTAAGAAACATCTATTTCGATTTTGGCAAAGCTTCTTTTAAAACTGAAGCTTATCCTGAATTGAATAAACTCTTATCTATGATGCAAGGCAACAGTTCATTGCAAGTTGAGATTGGCGGCCACACAGATTCTTATGGTTCTAATTCAATGAATTTATTGTTATCTAAAAGAAGAGCTGAAGCGGTGAAAGATTATTTAGTAAAGAAAGGCATTGATGCAAGAAGAATTACAGCTAAAGGTTATGGAGAAACCAAACCATTGGCCAGCAACGATGACGAGGACGAAGGCCGCGAACTAAACCGGAGGGTTGAATTTAAAGTTTTACAAAACTAAGTTAACTTTTCTTTAACGTTACCCAAGCCAAAAAAGCACTGCCCAACGTTAAGATACCTCCTACTATCATAGCAGCACCGGGAAAGTATAGCGGAGCGTTATCGCTAGTATAATAAGAAAATATTCCATTCATTAACAGCGGCCCTACAATTGCAGTTAAACTCATTACACTGGTGAAACCACCTTGTAGTTCTCCTTGTTCGTTAGCCGGAATAAGCTTAGACATAACTCCTTGCAAAGCAGGGCCTGCAATACCACCAAGGCAATACACAATCGTTATACCATACATCATCCAACCCTGATTGGCAAAAGCATATAACATAAAGCCTATTGCATATAAGGCCAAGCCTGTGTAAATGCTCCTCTCCTCTCCCATCAAAGGAATAGTTTTACGAATAAGAACTCCTTGCACTAAACCAAAAACAATTCCTACAACACCAAGTGAAATACCAATCTGTGTTTCTGTCCACTTAAATTTTTCTATTGTATAAAACGACCAATTGCTTTGCACAGCATGCGATGCCAAGTAAAGCAAGGCTAACGCACCAAAAAGTCCGGCCACCACTTTAAAGCGAAACAAACTTTTAATCGTTCCAATTGGATTTGCTCGTTGCCAAACAAATGCTCTTTTATTTTCTTCTTTCAAAGATTCTGGTAAAATAAAATAACCATATAACCAATTGCAAAACGTTAAACCTGCGGCAACGAAAAATGGAACCCGATTTCCTAAATCTCCTAATAAACCTCCAATCACCGGACCTAAAACAAAACCCATTCCGAAAGCAGCTCCCATCATACCAAAATTTTGTGCTCGCTTTTCAGGCTCGCTGATGTCGGCAATGTAAGCCCCTGCAGTGGTAAAGCTGGCACCGAAAATTCCGGCCAGAAAGCGTCCGATAAAAAGCCAGGTTATGGTTGGTGCAAAGGCAAGCAAAAGATAGTCGATAAAAAAACCAAACAAGGAACAAAGCAATACAGGTCTTCTTCCATACCTATCGCTAATGGCACCAATGAGTGGCGCAAATAAAAACTGCATGCCAGCATATACTGCAACTAACCAAGCTCCGTAGCGAGCAGCACCACTAATGTTAGTTCCTGTTAATTCTTGTATGATACCTGGCATTACCGGAATGATAATTCCAAAACCAGTAACATCGATAAGCAGAGTGATGAAGATAAACCATACAGAAGCTTTTTTGCTTTTATTCATATAAGTCGGTTATCGGTTAACTGATTCGCTTAATACAGTAATAGAAATAGAAAAACCCTTTTGCTGTAAAATTTGTAATCGATTTTGAATAGCTGATAATTCGTTTTCAGGTAAGGCAATCTGCCATTCGCATGTTTCGGTAAAAACTTCATTAAAAGGTTTAATCTTTAATTCGTGTAAAATTCTATTTACCAAATTGGTGTGTGCATAATCAAATGTAAGTATTGCATTAAGCGTTTGCTTAATAGGCTGTGGCACTACTTGAGCAAGCGCCAGACTTGCCACAGTTTTATAAGCACTGATCAATCCTCCAACACCTAAGTTTACACCTCCATAATACCGAACTACTACAACCAACACGTTAGTTAAGTGATGTGCACGAATTTGCCCTAAGATTGGTGCACCCGCACTATAGGCTGGTTCGCCATCATCGTGTGCTTTGTATTGCTGTTTGCTTAATCCTATTTGCCAGGCGAAGCAATGGTGTGTTGCATCGGGGAATTGCTTTTTCAACGCCAACAAATGAGTTTCTATTTCGTTCAAGTCAACAACAGGAAAAGTAAAGCCAATAAATTTAATCCCTTTCTCCTTAACCTGAGCAGAAGTAGAAATTGTTGGTTGGTAATATGTTGAATGTTCAGGCAAAGATTCGAATTGATTAAAATTACTTTATTTTCATGCAACCCCAACCGAAATAATGTGTCTTACCACTAAAAATAAAACCAAAATCCAACACGCCATGAAAAATACTCGCATAGCCATTATTCTGTTTGCTTTTTTGCCATTGTTCAATTACGCACAGAATAAGAAAACGTATGATCTTCCGGAGTTTAACAGAATTTCTTTTGCTGGAGCTGGTAAAGTATATGTAACACAAGATGAACCACAGCGCGTTGTTGCAGAAGGCTCTAAGGAGCTTTTAGAAAAATATGAACTCAATGTAGAAGATGGCAAGTTGATAATTAAACCCAAGACAAAATGGATGGACTGGAATTGGGGGAATGATGATGAGATAATAGTCAATATTACAGTAGCAAAAATAGAAGGACTTGCCGTTGCCGGTTCGGGCGATGTAATTGCGAAGAACAGAATTAAAACGAATGCACTCTATTTACACGTGAGCGGCTCAGGATTTTTACAAGCCGAAGCTGATGTTAAAGGAAATCTCGACACAAAAGTTTCAGGAAGTGGTGATGTTAAAATTTCTGGTACTGCTAACACTTTCGAAAGTCAGGTGAGTGGTTCGGGAGATGTACATGCAAATGTTGTATGCGAAGGCAATTCTTCTTTTGCTATTTCTGGTTCTGGTAAAATTATTCTACAAGGAAAAGCCGATTTATTCGAAGCCAGCATTAGTGGTTCTGGTGGAATTAAAGGAGAAAACTTTTCTGTAACAACTGCCAAAATAAGAATTGCTGGTAGCGGCAGTGTAGATATACAAGTAAGCGAAGAAATAGACGCAAGTATTGCGGGCAGTGGTGATGTGCGTTATGTTGGAAATCCAAAGAAGATAAACGCGCGCGCTGGCGGTAGCGGCACAGTTAAAAAAATGAACTGAGAAATAGTTTTTTGCCTTTAAAAAAAGTATGAAGTATGTTTCATACTTTTTTTATTCCGGTTTTGGTAAATGAGTTTTGCGAAAGAAAAATGTAAGATATAGAAATGCCACCAAAGCTATTAAAGCACAGATAATAAAGGTATAGAGAAAGTTTGTGCTTTTATTTCCGTAAATAAAACCAGATGCAAGTGCACCAATTCCAATACCTGCTTCCATGAAAATATATAGACTTGCAATGCCTCTACCTTTAAACTGATTTAAACTTAAATCTGTTGCCCAGGCAAATAATGTGGGAGACGTCATACCTTGTGCCATTCCATAAATTGTTATACCAGCTAATGCCATAAAGGCACTGTTAGCGAATGCTATAATCAGCATTCCGGTTACGATTAAAAAAGTGGATAATCGTAATACAGCCACTCGCCCGATTTTATCTGATAACTTTCCTGCTATAAGCCTTACCGCTAGTGATGCAATCGTTAAAAAAGTAAATGGCACACCTTTGTTTTCAATTCCAATGTATAAACCAAAGTCGGGCAATACAGTAAAGATGGCACCATACGCATAACATGCTAAAAGCATAATAATACACGGGATGATAACTCTTGGTTCCAGTAAATCGTACTTTTCGAGTTTTAAAGCCGCTAGTGTAAAATTCTTTTTTGTTTGAAGTGTTTCTCTTACGTTAAACAAAATAGCTACAGATGCAGTAGCAAAAATAGAAGAAGCATAAAAGAGTGCATCTAAAGAAAATTGATTGGCTATTTCACCACCTATGGCTGGCCCTGCGGCCATACCAATAGAGCCGGCCGTTCCTAATATGCCCATAGCTTCGCCCCTTTTTTCAGCCGGAATTACATCCGATAAATAAGCGGTTAGGCCTGTTGGCGTAAACCCGGTAGAAAAACCGTGAATCAAACGTAAAAATAAAAACCCGGAAACACTGGCTAATACAGGATAAAGAAAACTACAAACGATGCATACTGCTGTTCCAAAAAACATAATGGGAACTCTGCCAATAGTATCCGCTAGCTTTCCACTAAATGGGCGCGAAATAAGCGCAGTTAATGTAAACAAGGAAATGATCAGTCCTTTATACTCTTCGCCTCCTAATGAAGTTAAATATCCGGATAACTCAGGAATCATCATGTTGAAACTAGAGAAGAACAACAGAGAACTTAAACAAACCAGCCAGAACTGAAGGTTATATACTTTACTAGGTGTATTCACTCGTTAATTAATTTGTTTATCTGATTACGCCAGGCCATTGTTGTTGGTTTTGCTGCCTGTTTCACTACCAGCTTGCCGCGTTTATCATACCATGTATATCTGGGTAATTCTTTTACGTTTAGTTCATCCAGCATAACTGAGAAATTTCCTAACCAAATATGTTTGATGTTTTCAGTATTTTTCCAATTGAGTTTCTTCATGGCTTTACTCCAATTGGCAGAATCTCGATCTAAAGAAACTGAAACAAGATAAAATTCTTCTTTCGTTGATTGCAAAATTGAGTTAATCTCTTCAATACAAATCTGGCATTCGCTTCTCCAGAATGCAACAAATTTTGGCTTCTTAAAATCTTCACTTACCAACCACGTAAATCCTTCATCTCCATTCTTACCTTCTTCTATCTTCTGTATTTGTTCACGCTGATATATATAGAATTGTTGAGCTAATGATTTTCCTCCTCCAAGATCGGCAATAATTCTATCTTCCAGAGGAGTAGTTTTTAACAATGGCATTGTATTCCAATAGGAAGAATCGTATGGAATAGATAAGAGTTGAAAACGACCAGGTTCTTTGCCTTCAAAGGGTTCAGGTTTTTTTGTTTCTATATCTGTAGATACAAATTCGATGGTAAAAAAATGAGTGGATCCATCGCGCATATATGTTTTGCCTGTTCTGGTTATATGATAGGGATAAAAATATCCATCGTATTTTTTATAGTACGTATTGGTTACGGTTGTATCTGTACCCCATACTTTTTCAACTTCAGTTTTAACAAAAGCAAGGGAGTTTATTGTAATAAAAAATTTTCCTTTGGCTTGTGGTAAGTAAACATACCTACCGGTTGTCGTTCGGACTGAATCGATAACCGATTGAAATTCTATTACATATACCTCTTCATTATCTTGCACGGTTATACCTGCTAACGTAAAAGTGTACAAACTAAAATCGGCCTTGGTAGCATTTACTTCACTAAAAAAATCTACTTTCCCTATAGGTTGTTTGGTTCTATATGCCGTTACATCACTTTCTAAAATACTATTGATGGCAATAGGTACATGGCCCATAGCAAATATAGTTTTATCGAAACTGCGTCTTAGTTGGTTTACTCGTATCGATTCATTTTCTCCTGGTTTAGATCGTACTGTTTTGTACCCATTGGGTTTATACACATCAACCGATGCTTCAATTAACCTGCCATATATTTCGTTGTCTTTACAATAGTGGCGATAAAAAAAAGTTTGATTAAATGATTGTTGAAGGCAGTTATCTTTTAAAGATCGAAAGGCTTTGGATACAACACCAGCCGCATTTACTTTTTTGTTAGTAACAATTATTTCTTGCAATTGAGTAATCACAGGGCTTAGGTAGATAACTTTCGGAATGGGTTCGGCTACATCAATTGTTTTGTATCCTAAACAAGAAATACGAATACTTGCCCCTACAGGAATTGGTAACGAAAATTGTCCATCCAGATTTGAACTTGTGCCTTTTGCTGTGCCTACTATTCCTATTGAGGCATAGGGTACCGCACGCTTAGTTTCGGAGTCTATCAAAATACTTTCCTGCACAGTTTGGGCTTGCACAATTCTAAATGCGAAACATAAAACAAACAATATAGGTTGTGCCTTTTTCATGTATTAGGCCGACTTGTTTTCTTGTTCTTGAGCTTCTAATAAAAATGCTTTTATATAATCATCTAAATCTCCATCTAAAACATTTTGTGCATCGGTACGCTCTACTCCAGTTCTGGCATCTTTTACCAATTTATAAGGATGCAAAACATAATTTCTTATTTGCGAACCAAAATCTATTTTCATTTTTCCCGCCTCTACTTTATCTCTCTCTGCATTTCGCTTTTCCATCTCCATTTGATAAAGGCGCGACTTCAACATTTGCATAGCTCTTTCGCGGTTAGCATGTTGAGAACGCTCTACCTGGCATACAACAACAATTCCAGTTGGCTTATGGGTTAATTGTACTTTGGTTTCTACCTTGTTTACATTTTGTCCGCCAGCACCACCTGAACGTGAGGTGTGCAACTCAATGTCTCCAGGATTAATTTCAATCTCAACCGAATCGTCTACTTTAGGATAAACGAAAACCGATGCGAATGATGTATGTCTGCGGCCATTGGAGTCGAATGGAGAAATACGCACTAAACGATGAACTCCAATTTCTGATTTCAATTTACCGTATGCGAACGGTCCTTCTAATTCTAATGTCGATGATTTCAATCCCGCTACTTCGCCTGGCTGATAATCTAATTGTTTAACCTGAAAACCATTTTTTTCTCCCCACATAATGTACATCCGGTTGAGCATATCAGCCCAATCGTTACTTTCTGTTCCTCCTGCTCCTGGGTTAATTTCAAGAATTGCAGATAGCTGATCTTCTTCTTTACTCAGCATTTTCTTAAATTCTAGATCTTCTATCGCTTGTGCAGTTTGTTTGTACTCTTTTTCGAGTTCTTCGTCTGTTACTTCTCCAGCATCATGAAATTCATTTAGAACCTCAAGGTCTTCTATTTTTTTTGACACTGATTCGAAAGCATCCGTCCAGACTTTTAGGCCACGCATATTTTTTAGCGTGAGTTCGGCTTGTTTGGGGTTATTCCAGAAATCGGATTGTTGGGTTATCAGGTCGAAATCCTGAACTTCAATTTTTTTACGGTCGTAGTCAAAGATAGCGCCTTAACGCCACTACGCGGGCTTTAAGGTCTTTGAGTTGCTCGGTTGTCATGTAGGGTAGATATGATGCAAATATATTGAAAAGAGAGACTTTTAACACGTTTAATTTGGTTTTGTATTTCCTTTAGCGTTAACCTACCAATCCGATCTTTTAAAAGTTATTCTTCTTCGATATGTTTTCTGTAAATGGTTGAAGTATACTTACGCTTTTTACTCCTTTTGTTAAACAAGAACTTTTACGTTAGAATTTCAGGTATTAAAAAAGTTATTCACTGAGTTTTTTAATTTCGATTTTATATTTCAGGATTTAAGAATCTTACTGCGTAAGGAATTAAAATATATGAAAAGAATTTTGATTACTAGGCGCATTTCATTCAACAAAAAAAGCTCGCTGTAAACAGCGAGCTACCTTGAGTTCAATCAATTTTAGGCTTTTACTAAAGACAGAAACTTGTTTTTATCCATCCACAAATTCCAACCTATAAGTGCCAATAGTATAATTGAAATTATAATGCCACTTGGCTCAACGATAAAATGTACTAAAGCAATTCCGATAACAACCGGAAACAAAACAAGAGTGCCCAATGGTCGTGTTTGTTTTAGAATAATTAAAAAAGCTCCCACTATTTCCGTAACAGCTACAAGTGGAAAAAGCCATTCTATTTCTATAAAGGCAGCAAAATCTTTTACCATTGCTTCGGGCAAGTCGGGCGGTGGTGGTATGTAGTTAAATATTTTATTGAGACCTGCATTTAAAAACATAGCTGCCATTAGCCAGTTTAAAACGTTTGTTATTTTCTGTTTCATAGTAAAGGGGTTAGGTTTATACTCTGTTTTTCAGAAACTGGTTTTTACGCATAAAAGTTCCGTTGCAAAGTAATGGTAAACTTTAATGTTCGAATTTTACTAACCATAACCTACTATTTTTTTTCTACAAAGCTTATGCTGTTTCGGTCTAACCGTTTTTATGTATGTGCTATAGTTTAATTTACTTATCGATAAAAACAGTTGAGCTAAAAAAACACTCATCGTAACATGCTATTGTTCTTGTTTACAACTCTTTTTAGTTTGATATTTCGTACGTGTATATCTCAACAAAAGTACTTCCGGAAGGTAAAAAGGTTGTGGTTTTTTTATTGATTCTGCCTAATTGATCGAATTCATAGGTGTATTGTTCGTCAGCAAAATTTAAGCCTTCAATGTCCATACTTTTTATTAAAAGATTAGAGTATCTACCAACCAACCTTGGGTCTACTTCCTCAGCGGGGTGTTTTACTAAGTTAATTTGGTTATAGTACGTATAGGTTCGGGTTACAATTTCTACTCCAGGGTTGTTTACAAATTCTAAAGATGATTTCGTTAATTCATTATTTGCACCGTACGTGTAAAGGTTTTTTAAATCGTTAGAACCAACGCTTGCATAATCAATTATATAAGAAGAAATTTTATCGTTCGTATATGTATACGTTTGTGTATTGCTTAAAACTTTACCGCTTGATATAGAAAATTGTTCATCTTTAACTAATGTATTGCCTGAATAGGTAAAAATAAATTCGAATAACCAATTGCTAACTTTTGAAAGTTGACCATTAGATGCGTATTCATAGAGTAATTCTGTTTTATCTCCATTGTATTCGTTTATTACTTTACTGAGTTTTCCGTTTTTGTATTCAAATGTAGTACTGCTGGTTCCGTCTGCGCTTTCAATCTTTTTTATACGATACTTTAACAGGATAGAAACAATTACCTCATCAAATTGTGTTTGGCCGCATGCGTTGGTTAGTGTCCATCGCAATGTATAGGTTGTTCCGGCTGTGCCTGTAAAATTTGTGTTGTGGTTGGTTGCGTTGGCAAATTGCCCGCCTGTGCCGCTCACGATTGTCCACATTCCGGTGGCTCCTTCCTGTACGTTGCCATTTAGTGTGTAGGTGGTAAGTGTATTTTGTTGATCAAATCCGGCATTCGCTTGCAGAGTTGGGCAGCCTATGGTTACTTCTATATCCTTATAAAATAGATTGCATCCGCTTAATGACCAACGTAGCGTATAGGCCTGGCCGGGTGTGCCAGTAAATGTAGTTTCGGATTGTTTAGCGTTGGCAAAACTTCCTCCATTTCCTTTTACCAAACTCCACGAACCGGTAAAATTTGCATGTTCACTTCCTTTTATGGCTACTGTAGCCGGTGGAAGATTTTGTTGCGCAATGGTTTCTGCACTTATGGTTCCGGCAGGAGGCGTACAAACAGCATCATCATTACTACAGGACAATGTGCTGATGAGGATTGTTAAAAACAAAATTACTCTGATACTCATAACAAATGGTTTTATGCGTACAAAAGTAGAGCGATGGTTTTTTCTGATATGTAGAAAGAAATTCGATTATCATAACATTTAGTTCATCCCATTTTTTTTCAAATTTTGTTTATCTCATGAACGTGTTTGGTTAAAATAAAAAAGTCGTAGCGCTGGGCTACGACTAATTGAAATAGTATATGATATTGATTAAAGTTTTTAATTAGCTATTTCGTATACCAAAATCTCAGTATAATTATTTTCAGGTTTTAATGGATATTTCGCAATTAATTTACTTACTCTTCCTAATTGATCGAACTCGTATGTGTATTGAATGGAATTGTTGGTGTTTGGATTGGACGTATCTACATAATCATAACTTTTAATTAACAAATTAGAAAAGTTCTCGGGAAGTTTAGGACCGAATTCAGTATAGGGTCTTTTAACTAGTGCGGTTTCAGTGTAATACGAGCGGGTAAATGTTGTAAAAATAGAGGGGTTGTTTAGCTGTTCATTTTTTACAAGAAGTAATTCGCTAGATGTGCCATAGGTATAGGTAGATTTTATATCTGGTTGGGCATCTACATAATCGGTAATGGATGATGTAATCATGTTATTCGTATAGGTAAATGTAGTGGTAAATAGCAAACTTCCATTTGTTAAAAACGTTTCGCTTTTTTCTACTACTTCGTTTAGGTAAGTATAAATAACTGTTACCTGCGGATGAAGAATTTTAACTAATTGTCCTGTAGGTGAATATTCAAAAGATGTTTCAATTGTTTGCCCTGAAAACTTTCTTACTTCTTTATCGAGTTTACCATTTTTATACACATACGCGATTTCTACATCAAATTCCGGAGTAATAACTTTTGAAATTCTGAATTTTGTTTGAGGTAAAACTATCGATACAATCACCTCATCAAATTGTGTTTGGCCGCAAGCGTTGGTTAGTGTCCATCGTAATGTGTAGGTTGTTCCGGCTGTGCCTGTAAAATTTGTGTTGTGGTTGGTTGCGTTGGCAAATTGCCCGCCTGTGCCGCTCACAATTGTCCACATTCCGGTGGCTCCTTCCTGTACGTTGCCATTTAGTGTGTACGTGGTAAGTGTATTTTGTTGATCAACTCCGGCATTGGCTTGCAGAGTTGGACAGCCAATGGTTACTTCTATATCCTTATAAAATAGATTGCATCCGCTTAATGACCAACGTAGCGTATAGGCCTGGCCGGGTGTGCCTGTAAATGTAGTTTCGGATTGTTTGGCGTTGGCAAAACTTCCTCCATTTCCATTTACCAAACTCCACGAACCGATAAAATTTGCATGTTCACTTCCTTTTATGGCTACTGTAGCCGGTGGAAGTTTTTGCTGCGCGATGGTTTCTGCACTTATGGTTCCGGCAGGAGGCGTACAAACAGCATCATCATTACTACAGGACAATGTGCTGATGAGGATTGTTAAAAACAAAATTACTCTGATACTCATACCAAATGGTTTTATGCGTACAAAAGTAGAGCGATGGTTTTTTCTGATATGTAGAAAGAAATTCGATTATCATAACATTTAGTTCATCCCAATTTTTTTCAAATTTTATTTATCTCATGAACGTGTTTGGTTAAAATAAAAAAGTCGTAGCACTGGGCTACGACTAAAAAGTGTTGTATTAAAAATAAAAAGCGTTTTCTTTACTTTGTTACCATTTCGCTAACCACATAAAAGGATCAGGAGCGTTGCCCCGTTTTATAGCGTCTAATTCTTTATAAATCAGATTAGATATTTTTCTATTTTCAATAGGTGGTAAATAAATGTCTTTATCATCAAAGCCAACTAATTCTATGTGTGCAATGGTTGCTGCTGTTCCGGCACCGAATGCTTCGGTCACTGATCCATTCTCTAAACCTTCGCGAAGTTCTTGTACAGAGATTTTTCTTTCTTCGGTTTGTATTCCTAAATGTTTGGCCAATTTTAAAACACTATCGCGTGTTATGCCTGCTAAAATAGAATCGCTTAATGCCGGAGTAACCAGCTTGTTGTTGATAACGAACATTACGTTCATCGTGCCGGATTCTTCAATGTATTTGTGTTCGATGCCGTCTGTCCAGATGAGCTGATGATAGCCTCTATCTTGGGCAAGCTTTGCAGGATATATGGCGCCACCGTAATTACCACCGGCCTTTGCATAGCCCGTACCACCTGCCACCGCGCGCGTGTAGTGTGTTTCTACTTTAACTTTTACAGGTGTAGAGTAATACGCACCTACAGGGCAAAGTATTATTTGGAAAGTGAAATTCTCGGATGGTCGTATACCAATGTACTCATCTGCTGAATACATAAATGGCCTTATGTATAAGGAGCTGCCCTCGGTTTTAGGTATCCAGTTTTTATCTAAATCTAATAATGTGCGCAAACCTTCTACAAAAATTTCTTCCGGTAGATGGGGCATGCACATTCTGTATCCGGATTTATTAAGGCGCTGCCAATTGTCGTAGGGTCTGAAAATCAAAACCTCATCCTTATCGTTTCGGATGGCCTTCATGCCTTCGAAAATAGATTGGCCATAATGCAAAGCGGGTGTGGCCGGGCTAATTGGCATATAGCCATACGGTATAATACGCTGATTTGACCACGCTCCGTTTTTATAATCAGCTAAAAACATGTGGTCGGTATAGATTTTACCAAATGGAATGTTGCTAAAATCGACTTGATTGAGGCGGCTAGCGCCTGTTTTCTGAATGGAGATTTTATCTGTAATAACCATAGTTTTAATGCTGATGGCCGAAAGTTAAAAGATAAAACCGAATTGCCCTAACAATTGTTAGGAATCATTTACTTAACAGGTATCCACGGTATTTCCTGCGCGTTTAGCTCAGCTGTAAGTTTTCTGGAGAGCATGAAAAGGTAATCGGATAATCGGTTTACATATTGCAATACCCATTCAGAAACGGGTTCTGCCTGATGCAGGCTGAGTATGTTTCGTTCTGCTCTTCTGCACACTGTACGTGCGATATGGCAATAGGAAACTGTAGGATGCCCACCCGGTAAAACGAAAAAACGCATAGGGGGTAAAACAAGATCCATTTCATCCATGGCTTTTTCTAAATCCTGAATATGTTCTGCCTTTAGGGAAGGTACTTTTACTTTATCGTTGCCTGGTTCTGTTGCTAATATGGACCCAATAACAAATAAATCATTTTGGATTTGAATCAATAGTTCTTTTCGGAGTGTATTAACAGGCTGGTCGCGCAAAAGGCCCAACCAAGAATTTAATTCATCTATTGTTCCGTATGCTTCTACACGCAAATCATTTTTGGCTACTCTTTTTCCTCCGAATAAAGCGGTGGTTCCTTTATCTCCGGTTTTGGTGTAGATTTTCATACTTGAATTTTTGATGGTAATAAAAAGATTAACTAAATTAAAATAATTAAAGCTGATACAATTGTAACAGCTTCATTATTTAATAAAGGGAATATTTTATAAGTTAATATTCCCCGTTATAGTTTCGAAAGCAGCCGATAATTAAACAAAAAAAGATGCAATACCCTTGCATCTACTTGAAAATAAAGATAAAACCATTTTTATTGCTCAATTTCAACCATGAATGGGTTCTCCCCTGTTTACGTTTTCATTTTTTCTATCCCACTCTATCAATCCATCTTTTAATCGGATGATGCGGTGGGCGTAATGTGCAATATCATCTTCGTGTGTAACCATGATGATGGTGTTTCCTTTATCGTGTAACTCCTGAAACAAATTCATGATGGAATAAGAGGTTTTCGAATCGAGGTTACCGGTTGGTTCATCAGCTAATATGATGGATGGATTGTTTACCAAAGCCCTAGCGATTGCAACACGTTGTCTTTGACCACCAGAAAGTTCATTGGGTTTATGATGCCAACGATCTTCAAGGTTTACATTTTTCAACGCTTCCATCGCCATGTCTTCTCTGTCTGATTTTCCATAACCGGCATAAATCAAAGGCAAAGCCACGTTTTCTAGCGCGCTGGCTCTTGGCAAAAGATTAAACGTTTGAAATACGAAACCGATTTCTTTATTGCGTACTACTGCCAGTTCATTTTCTGTCATTTCACTTACCACTTGGTTATTCAGAATGTAAGTGCCGCTGCTGGGTGTATCTAAACAACCCACAATGTTCATCAACGTTGATTTTCCAGAACCTGATGGACCCATAAAGGCTACATATTCGCCTTTGTCTACTGAAATGGAAATATCTTGTAAAGCTTTTACCAGGTTGGTTCCCATTTTATATTCTCTGGAAATGTGGTGCGTTTCGATGATTTTCATGCGCTTGTCTTGGCTATTTTATCAATCTTTTAAATACTCTTTTAATTATGATAAATGAATTGTTACATAGGTAGAAGAATTGCCCAAAAATTACATATTCTTCCTATTATTTTTCTATTGACGTTTTTTGCCTGATGAATGTTACAATTTGTTGAATCACCTCGTCATCCTTTAGTATGCGATTATGGCCTAACCCATTCGTTTGCAATAACTCAGCCGGAGGATAAACCGAGCGCAAAGCTTTAGGATGTTCGATGGAAACTTCGGGATCGGCCAAATCATGAACGAGCAAAAGATTTAATTCAATGGGTATTCTTTTGATAATGGATAGCGCTGAGAAATACTCGAAGGGTTGACCCGTCTTTTGAATGATATAATTCCTGAAACGCTTGCCAATATCTTGAGATGCTTTTAATGCTTTCAAAAATGTTTGGATGATTTCTTCTCCAATAGTTGGGCTGGCAATATTGATTTGTATTTTGTTTTGTAGTCCTTCACTGATCGCATATAAACTGGCAACTCCACCAAAAGAATGAGCGATAATTGCGCAAGCATTTTCTTGTTGATAAACAGCCGAGATTACACGAGAAAACTCTCTAATTTCAGTTTTGCTTCCATCGCTTTTACCATGTGCGGGGCCATCAATCGCTACTAATTTAAAACCAGCTTTGTTAAGGGGTTCGACCATTTTTCTGAATTGCGTACCTCTGCCCGCCCAACCGTGCACTGCTAAAACTGCACGTCCTTCGCCCCAACTACAAACATGAATTTTCTTGTTTTCAACTTCTATAAAATACGATTTTCCCCTGCTAAGCGCTTCAATTTCTTTGTGTGTGGGTTTGTATTTAATCGGACTAAAAAACAAATGAATAAACCACTTAGCCGCCAGATAAGATGAAATAAATTCTACCTTAGGATATAGAAACTGAATGGCTTTGAGTGCGAAAGGTAGCGATGGCTTTTTGTTTTTCTTCATATGATTAGCCATTACAAATAAATTGATAGGTCTTCTCCGTATAGTCGAACGTGGATAAATCGTACGTTCGTTCAATAAAGTTTACTTCGTTTTGCAAGTTGACTAAAACAATGGTTGAACAACGCGTTCCATATCCCGGACTTTTGATAAACCTAGCAGATAAAACCCTTTCTCTTTCCACTCCAATTCCAGTATCCGGAAGTTGATTATCATTCGCTCTATTTTCGTTTTTTAAAAGTGAAAATAAAGCTTCAACTGATATTTCTTTATTGTTAATCAATTGCGCAAACTCTAGCTTGCCGCTTTCTACTTTAGGCCAAGGTGTATCGAGCAAAGCATTGCTTAAACCATGTACACCTATCGTTATTTTTTCAAAACCTTCTTTATAATTAGAAGCGTACCAAAGTTCATTTACAGTACCTACTACTAAATTAAATCCATTGAAGGCAGATGTGTGTGGCGATAATTTTTCAAGATAATCTTTCGCAGACTCATTATTTTCCAAAAAATCCGAAACTAATTTACCTCGCGATGGCGCTACTTCTTTCAAATTTTTTAAATCGCGGTAATTGGTTACCCAGGCTATCCTTCCGTTTTTATGGATACCCATCCACGTTCCGCCCGCTTCACTATCGGTTCCGGCTAAAACATCTTTTTCTTCCCACCAATGTGCGGGTAAAGTGGGTCGGTTATAAAACTCATCGCGATTGGCTGCTACAATTAGCTTATACTCCGGATGTTGTTTTATGCCAAAAAAAATCAAACACATAATTCTTTATTTCTATTCAAATAAATCCAATTGTTTTTTCAAAAGTTGAAAACTCAATCTGTGATGGGGTGTAACGCCAAATTTTTCAATTCCTGTTCTATGCTCTACTGTTGGATATCCAACATTTTTAATCCATCCATAGTTCGGATAATGGTGGTGTAAATCTTTCATCAATTTATCTCTATAATTTTTTGCTAAAACAGAAGCAGCAGCAATAGATAAGTATTGACTATCTCCTTTAATGATGCAAACGTGTGGTACATCTTTAAAGGGTTTAAATCGGTTGCCATCAATCAGTAACAATTCAGGTTTAGTTTTCAATTGTTTTACTGCCAAATGCATGGCTTTATACGTTGCCTGTAAAATATTGATGGCATCTATTTCAGCCGGAGATACTTCCGCTACAGCCCATGCCAACGCTAGCTTTTTAATTTCGGGTCCTAACTTTATTCTTTGTGATTCTGATAATTTTTTTGAATCTGTTAGTCCATCAATCTCACAACTTTTTGGCAAAATCACAGCGGCAGCAACCACTGGTCCGGCCAAACAACCACGACCTACTTCATCGCAGCCGGCTTCTATTTTATCAGATGAATAAAAAAGATTTAACACAGCCGAAAGATAAGTTATTTACCTTTGCGACTTGCTAAAAATTGATGCATGGAAAATAAATGGGTAACGCTTGGTCAACAAACCATTTACGATAACAAATGGATTCGTTTGGAGGAACATCAGGTTATCAACCCCGGAGGTGGTAAAGGCATTTATGGCAAAGTTCATTTCAAAAATAAAGCTATTGGTATAGTTCCGATAGATGCAGAAGGTAACACTTGGTTAGTGGGACAGTTTCGCTATACACTTAACGAATGGAGTTGGGAAATTCCTGAAGGTGGCGGACCCTTGCACATCGATGTGCTTACATCAGCCAAAAGAGAATTAAAAGAAGAAACGGGCATCGAAGCCAATAGCTGGCAATTGCTCATGCGTTTTCATACATCCAATTCTGTAACCGATGAAGAAGGCTTTATTTTCTTAGCAACTGATTTACAATTTGGTGATAATCAATTAGAAGAAAGCGAAGCCGATTTGCAAGTAAAGAAGCTACCCTTTGCTGAGGCTTTAAAGATGGTAATGGAAGGAAAGATAACCGATTCGATGAGTGTTGCCGGCATTTTGAAAGCAGCCATCTTATTAAACAAAATTGAATCATGACTTTAAAAGAACATATACAAAGTAACATCAAGATTGCTTTGCCCGTGATGTTGAGTCAACTCGGGCATATTGCAATGGGTGTTACCGATAATGTGATGGTAGGAAGAGTGGGTGCCACTCCACTGGCTGGTGCATCTTTAGCCAATGTTACGTTCAATGTTTTGTTGGTTTTTGGCATAGGTGTTTCTTATGCCATCACTCCCTTAGTGGCGGAAGCCGATGGAAAAAAAGATGTGAATAAAATCGTGTCTGTTTTCAGACATGGTTTTGTTATCAATTTTTTAGTGAGTTTGTTATTGGTTTTAGGTGTAATGGCCGGGAGCAATCTTCTTTTTCATCTCGATCAACCAGATGAAGTAGTTAACCAAGCTGTTCCATATTTAGAAATCATCACATTCTCTTTAATTCCCACATTAATCTTTCAAAGTTTCAGACAATTTTCAGATGGTTTGTCGCTCACTTACTTATCGCTATACATCATCATCGCTGCTAATTTGCTGAACGTTCTATTGAATTATACTTTCATTTACGGGCATTTCGGTTTTGAACCGATGGGGTTAACAGGGGCAGGTTACGCCACTTTGATTTCCAGAATTTTTATGGCAGCGGGAATTGCGCTGTACGTGTTCTTCCATTCGAAATTGAAAGCATACCGCGGCATCTTCATTCTAAAAAATTTTGATTCGCAATTGTTTAAAAACATGTTGCACATCGGTTTACCTGCAGGACTTCAATTTATTTTTGAAGTAGCAGCCTTCGATTTTAGTGCCGTGATGATGGGCTGGATTGGAACAAATGCCTTGGCTGCGCATCAAATTGCTATCAACTTAGCAGCCATCAGTTACATGACAACCAGTGGATTAGGCGCAGCAGCGGTTATCCGATTGGGAAATGCTATTGGAAAAAATGCATGGCACGATTTACGATTAGCAGCCTATAGCTTAGTCGGCATGGCATTAACATTAATGGGTGTTTTTGCACTTGTCTTTTTCATCGGTCGGTATTTTTTTCCAAGCTTATATGTAAATGATTGGGCTGTTATAGAAATGGCAGCACCGCTCATGATTATTGCAGGATTCTTTCAACTGTCGGATGGACTTCAAGTTGTTTGTGCAGGAGCCTTACGCGGTTTACAAGATGTTAAAATTCCTTCCGTTCTTATATTCATTTCTTACTGGGTTATTGGTTTGCCTCTTGGATATTGGCTAGCTTTTTACGCTGATTGGGGCGCGAGAGGCATTTGGATGGGTTTATTGATTGGTTTAACTCTGGTAGCCATTGCTTTATTTATTCGATTGCGCAATCAGATTAAGAAAAAAATATCAGAAGCAGCAAACGATTTGTAAATTACATCAGCTAAAACAGTACTATGCAAGCCAGACCTGTTTCCTATTCACAAACTACGATAACGGAACTGATGATTCCTTCCTACGCTAACTTTGGAGGTAAAATTCATGGAGGTATTTTATTATCGCTGATGGATAAAGTAGCATATGCTACAGCCTCAAAACATGCCGGCACTTATTGCGTAACCGTTACAGTTGATAAAGTAGAGTTTTTACAACCTGTTGAAGTAGGTGAATTGGTTGCCTTGAAAGCATCTGTTAATTACGTTGGTAAAACATCGATGGTGATTGGCATTCGGGTGGAAGCACAACAAATTAAAACAGGGAAAATCAAACATACTAACTCCTGTTATTTTACAATGGTCGCCAAAGGTGATGATGATAAACCTGCTCTTGTTCCTCCCCTTTTATTGCAAAACCAAGAAGAAGTAAAACGCTTTATCGAAGCTTTACACATGAAAGAAATCAAACAAAACATAAGACAACAGATGGACGATGCAAACTCGGCTGTACATTTAGATAAAGCGGAAGAATTATTAGCAAACGAAAGATGTGAAATTCAATTGAAAGCGTAACGAAATTCATTTATTGTTGTTTATTTTGATCTATGAAGTATTGGAAAGATCTTTTATCGGCTACTCAATCTGTCAGACAAGGTTTACACCTCACCTGGAAACAGATGAAGACCGTTTTGAAAAAAGGTCAGCCGAGAGATATTCGCGATGTTGATTATTTCCAGAAAGCAGAAGGTACAGCAACCATTGCCTATCCACATGTTGAAATTCCAATTCCTGATGTAGGAAGATATCAATTGCACAATGAAATTGATGATTGTATTGTGTGCGATAAATGCGCAGTTGTTTGTCCGGTTGATTGCATCACCATCGAACCGATAAAATCTCCTGAAGTGATTGGCAAAACCTCTGATGGAACTTCGAAAAGAATTTACGCTGCGAAGTTTGACATCGACATGGCTAAATGTTGTTTCTGTGGTTTGTGTACTACGGTTTGTCCTACCGAATGCCTAACCATGACGCCTGATTTTGATTACAGCGTTACCAACATTAAAGAACACAATTTTGCATTTGCTGTAATGAGTGCTGATGAAATTGATGCGAAGCAAAAAGTATGGAGCGAACACCAGGCTGCTAAAGAAAATGCCAAACAAACTCCTGCTGTTGCTGCTGAAGAGAATAATTCAGATCAACCCACTCAAAACACCGATAAACCAAAAGCTATCAAGCCTGTGTTTAAACCTAAAATAAAACCACCTGGTAGTTCAACCCCACAAGCATGATTCAGTTCGTTTTTTACTTTTTTATTTTTTTAACCTTAGCTTCTGCTTTTGCATTATTGTTTGTGAGGCAAATTTTATACGCTGTGTTGCTTTTATTGGTAGTGATGTTGTGTGTTGCCGGTTTATTTATTTTGATGCAAGCAGAGTTTATTGGTGTTTCTCAAATTCTTATTTATGCAGGAGGAGTAGCAGTGTTGTTCATTTTTGGTATTATGCTATCGGATAAGAAAGGTTTCAGTTTTACGAAAGTTGCCTATACGCAAATTTTCTCAGGTATGGGTATTGCCTTAGTGCTGGGTTCACTTCTGCTATATGCTACACAAGCCGTAAAAAAATTACCAAACGAAGTAAAAGTTAAGAACGATGTACAACAACTTAGTTTTGAGTTATTAAGTGATTTTGCTTTGCCCTTTGAAGTGACAGGCATTTTGTTACTCAGTATTTTTATTGGCGTGGCCTATATTGCCGGAAAAACCAATCACACACAATCATGAATCCGACTTATCTCATTTACACTGCTATTGTGTTGGTTGCCATTGGCACCGCGTTGGTGTTAACCCGAAAAAGTTTATTATTTATTCTGATTGGAATAGAACTGATTTTAAATGCAGTCAATTTAAATTTAGTGGCGTTCAATCATTTGTATCCTCAAAATGTAAACGGACAAACAACAACATTATTCATCATGGCCATAGCCATATGTGAAACAGCATGTGGCATAGCCATCATGATTCAAGTGGCAAGACAATACAAAACCATTACACCTAGTTCCATTCAAGATTTAAAAGAACAAGCATGAGTCAATCTTTTATTCTTGTGTCGCTAATTTGTTGCTTACCTTTTGCTGGTATGTTGATGAATCTATGGCTGAGAAAATATGTTGCGTATACATCAACGTTTTTTTTATTCATCATCAATATATTGGTTTTCTATTTTATCAATCAGCACGAAACACAAATAGAAACCAGTTTGATTTGGTTTAAGCTGCAAAGCTTTTCCATCGAATTAAATTATTACATCAATCGGGATAGCATCTTGCTATTGCCAGTGGTGAGTATCATTTCATTTTTGGTGCATGTGTTTTCAATTGGCTACATGGCCTATGAAAAATCTTTATCGCGCTATTTCAATGGTTTGCTATTCTTTACAGCCTCCATGTTGCTTTTTGTTTGTGCCGGAAACTTGATTGTTATCTTTTTAGCATGGGAATGTCTAGGACTTGCTTCCTATCTTTTAATAGGTTTTTACAGAGAAAAAACAGAAGCAGGTTTCGCAGCTTTAAAAGCCATGCTGTTGAATCGCTTCAGCGATTTGCTATTGCTCAGTGCTATTATTTTGATGTTTGCCTACTATCAATCGTTCAATCTCAAAGAAATCATCGATAGCCAACAAACTTTACCTCAACTGGTGGGTTGGATGTTGCTTTTAGGTGTTCTGGCAAAATCAGCACAATTTCCTTTAATGAATTGGTTGCCGAGCGCCATGACTGGACCTTCGCCTGTTTCAGCACTGATACACGCTGCCACCATGGTTATTGCCGGTGTTTATTTAATGATCAGGCTATCTCCCATTTTACCTTTATCCGTTTTACATGGTCTTACCACCATCGGCAGTTTAACAGCCTTACTAGGAGCGCTGGCAGCCACACAACAATTTGATGTAAAGAAAATATTGGCTTACTCTACTATATCTCAGTTGGGTTTGATGATGGCAGCTGTTGGAATTGCAAGTCCGCAAGCGGCAATGTTACATATGATAAGTCATGCTTTTTTTAAGGCTGGATTGTTTTTGGGTGTAGGCGCTTTAATTCATCATTTAGAAGAAAATCGAGTAAATAAAGAAATTAACGTTCAAGATATACGCAACTTAGGAGCGCCTTACAAAAGTTATCCTTATACCTTTTACACCATTTTAATTTTTAGTTTAGCCTTGTGTGGCATTCCTTTCACATCAGGGTTTTTATCGAAAGAATATTTATTAACCCAAGCCTGGAATAGCAAAAACTCACTTTCAATATTTTATTTTGTGTTTATTATCCTGACATCGACTATCACGGTTATCTATACTACCCGTTTGATTGTTTATACCTTCTTCAATAAGAGCAAAGAAAACTTTAATTCAGCTTCATCAGAGAAAAAGCCAGTTTTCTTATTTCCACTAATTGCATTGAGTATAGCAAGTTTTTGGTGGATCATAAATTTTAATCCTTTTCATGCGGATTTTTATTTCTTTTCGAAAACCACATTTACAACACCTGTTTGGTTAACCATCGGCAGTACGCTGTTCTTTCCTGTTTTGTTCTTTTTGGCATTTCGGTATTTCAATAGCAGAGACATTAGCAACTCACCTAATCAACTCTTGCTGCAAGGCTTTGCTTTAGATAATTTGCAACAAAAATTGTTTGTTCAACCAACTCTCTTTATAGGAAACTTATTTTTATCCATAGAAAAAAAATGGATCGATGGTTTTATTCATGTTATGGCTTTTGCAACTGTATTATTTAGCCATATCATCAGCTTTTTAGATTATTGGTTAGTAGATGGATTAGTACGCATGACTTACAAAGCAAGCTATACGCTGGGTGGTTGGGTAAGAGTGAGCAGAAGTGGATATGTGCAACATTATTTATTTTGGTTTTTATTTACAGCTGTATTATTTATAATTTGGGTTTTATTCTAAAATGGAACTACCGTTATTAACATTATTGATTTTAATACCGTTACTGGGAGCCTTGCTTATCTTGTTGGTTAATGGCGATACGTTATTTCAACGCTTAGCCTTAGCTGTAGGTCTGTTGCAAGTTCTACTATTTGGTGTCATTCTTTTCAAAACTTCTTTAAACTCGAACACGATCTACCTAAGTGAAAAAGTAAATTGGTTTACTTTACCATTAGGCAAGAGTGGTATTCTTCAAACCCATTATCACTTACTATTAGATGGATTGAGTTTACCTTTAATTGGTATGTCTATCCTTGTTTTGTTAATAGCTACTTTAGCTTCACAAGAAATTACCAACAAGAAAAAAGGATATTTCAGTTTACTGTTATTGCTCAATGCGTCTATCATGGGTTCTTTTATGGCGCAGGATTTTCTGCTGTTCTATCTCTTCTTCGAGTTTATGTTATTACCCATGTATTTTTTAATTGGTATATGGGGAGGTAAAAGAAGAGAGTACGCCAGTATCAAATTTTTTCTCTATACTTTATTGGGCTCTTTGTTGATATTGGTTGTATTAATTGCTTTGTACATGAGTTACGGACAAGGCGCGAACCCAACTGTTTATTCATTCAGTTTCGACATGGCTCAGCAATCCAATTTATTACAAGCTGATGCCTTGCTCCATCCTAATAACTTTAGTGGTATAGGTGGATTGTCACTGAGAACATGGGCTTTCATATTTTTATTCATAGGCTTCGGCATTAAGTTACCGATGTTTCCCTTTCATACTTGGCTACCCGATGCACACGTTGAAGCGCCCACTCCTATTTCAGTTATTCTAGCAGCCATTCTTTTAAAAATTGGTGGCTATGGATTATTACGCATTGCATATCCAGTATTTCCATCAGAAGCTTTGCAACTTAGTTTCTGGGTTGGTTTAGTTGGTGTAATCTCCATCGTATATGGTGCGTGGTGTGCGTTGGCATCTAAAGATTTAAAGAAGTTAATTGCATATTCTTCTATCTCTCATATGGGTTTTGTGTTGTTAGGATTGGCCTCAGCACATGCAGAAGGTATCGCAGGAGTCATTTACCAAATGATTAGTCATGGTTTTATTTCTGCGATGTTATTCTTACTAGCCGGAGTTTTATATGTGCGAACACATGACAGAAAAATTGCTCATTACTCCGGTTTGCACCAAGTAATGCCTGTCTATTTTTCATTTGTATTGATTGCCTTTTTTGCTTCACTAGGTATGCCGGGTTTATCTGGTTTTATGGCAGAGTTTTTTGTGTTAACGGGGGCATTCATGGCAGGAGGTTCGCAAGCTATCATCCCATTTGTTTTCCCAATGTTAGCTTTGGTTGGCATTTTATTAAGTGCTGGCTATTACTTATGGACCATCCAACGCATGTTCATGGGAACTTTTCATACTTCTTTGTCCATAGAAAAATCTGTCTTTACTGACCTGAGTTCACAAGAAAAAATGATGCTCGTTCCGCTTGCCATTCTTGTTTTTGTATTGGGTTTATTTCCTCAAGTAATTTTACAATACATCAATCCATTTATTGAACAATGGATGTCAGTTGTTTTTCCAGCTTCAGCAATCGGTTTGTGATATGACGGGATTAGCAGAAAAAATACAACTGAGTGAATTGAGTTTATCTTTTATTCTACCTGAAATTATTTTGGCTATAGGAATTGTGTTGCTGGTTTTTACTATTCTTTTTAAACCATCTACAAGAAAACCATTAGCCTGGACAATTTCCTTTCTTGCTATTCTCTTGTCCATCTTTCTGATTTTGTCCAAACTCTCTTCGTATTCAAATCCTATCTATTTGTTTCATGGGCAATTGGTACAACATGCACCCGCTTTGCTTTTCATATTGGTTTGTGATGTTGCCATGTTGATTGGTTTACTCATCAGCTTACCTTATATACAAAAAGATGAAAATGTATTCTTGATAGTATTGCTAAGCATTTTATTAGGTTGTCATCTTCTGTGCTTATCAGCAAATTGGTTGATATTTTTTATCAGCCTGGAATTAATTGCCATACCAGGTTATTTGCTCGCTGCTTTTAAAAAAGAAAAAAAGAATTTCGAAGCCTCTATCAAATATTTTGTTTTTGGATCCTTTATATCAGCGTTAATGCTTTATGGCATCTCGTGGTTATATGGCATAACGGGTACTTTCAACTTTTATAATGCCGCTTTTAACGAACAGATTCAATTGAACCAACACGCTATGTTGTTCATAGCAGTTTGTTTGCTATTGGGTGGTTTACTCTTCAAAATCAATGTAGCGCCCGCTCATGCGTGGTCGCCAGATGTGTACGAAGGCGCGCCAGCGCCAGTAGTAGCCATCCTTTCTGTTGTTCCTAAAATTGCAGCAACCGGAGCCTTATTATTTGTTTGCTTTCATTTACAAACACGCTATGGAGTAAGATGGTCTGTGTTGATTGCCTACCTCTCTTTATTCACCTTATTGGTTGGCAACCTCAGTGCACTCCGACAAAAAAATGCAAGGCGCATGATGGCTTACTCGTCTATTGCTCAATCAGGATTTTTGCTTATGGCTATTCTCAATTTTGATTTACAAAATTTACCTGTCGTAATTTTCTACTCTATCGTTTTTGTGTTTGGTAATTATTGTGTTTTCTTATTGATACTTCATACAGAGAAAAATGGAATAGAGAAAATAGAGGACTATGCCGGAAAAGGAAAGAAATACTTTTGGTGGATTTTCTCCGCGAGCGTGGGTTTAATTGCTTTAGCTGGCTTGCCTCCAACAGCAGGCTTTACAGGAAAATTTTTGATTTTCACGCAATTATGGGAGCAATATCAGGTAAGACCAAGCGCACTTTGGCTTAACTTACTAATTGTCGGCATCATCAACACGGCTCTTGCACTATTCTACTACATCAAAATACCGTATTTCGCTTTCTTAAAAGAAGAAAATACAGCCGTACAAACCGAAACAACATCAAAAAAGCTGCGGAACTTTCCTGTTTTAGCTTTGGTTTTGGCCTTATTGCTAATCAGTTTATTCTTATTCCCTTCTATGTTGATGGGTTGGCTGAATAACTTTAACTTTGCCTTAAGATAAGCCCTGCCATGACTGACGAAATTTTACACGAATGCGGAATTGCCATGATCCGCTTGCGTAAACCATTATCCTATTACATCGAAAAATACGGCCCCACTTACGCCATGAATAAGATGTATATCCTAATGGAAAAACAAAACAACAGAGGGCAAGATGGCGCGGGCATAGCCAATATTAAAATTGATGTGGAGCCGGGACACCGTTACATCAGCAGATACCGCTCCATCAAGCAACAACCGGTTGCACACCTATTCAGAAAAATCAGTAAAAAATATAAGAAAGCACAGAAGGAAGGAAAGGCAAAATTTAAAGATGATTCCTGGCTAAAAGAAAATGTTGCTTTTACCGGAGAGTTGTGGCTCGGACACTTACGCTATGGTACACATGGTAGAAATAGCATTGAAAATGTTCATCCTTTCTTGCGACAAAATAATTGGCGTAGTCGTAACTTGGTTATGGCAGGCAATTTTAACATGACCAACAATGATGAGTTGTTCGACATCCTTGTTCAACTTGGACAACATCCGAAAGAAAAGGTAGATACCGTTACGGTGATGGAAAAAATCGGACACTTTTTAGATGAAGAAGTACAAAGCCTTTTCGAAAAATACAAAGACAAATACAGCAACAAAGAAATTTCTGAAATCATTGAAAATGAAATTGAAATTGAACGTGTGCTTAGAAGAGCATGCAAAGATTTTGATGGTGGTTACGCCATGGCAGGTTTAACTGGTTCCGGTTCTGCCTTTGTCGTGCGCGACCCGAATGGTATTCGTCCTGCTTATTTTTATGCTGATGATGAAGTAGTTGTTATCGCTTCAGAAAAACCAGCTATCAAAACAGCATTCAATATCAATTATAATCAAATTGAAGAAATAAAACCGGGCCATGCTTTGGTTATCAACAAGAATGGTGATTTTGAACAACATCAAATTCTTACACCTGGTAAAAAAACATCATGTAGTTTCGAACGCATTTATTTCAGCCGAGGTAACGATCCGGATATATACAGAGAAAGAAAACAGTTGGGTAAATTGTTGGTACCTCAGGTTTTAAAAGCCATCAACTTCAATTTAAAAAATACAGTCTTCTCTTACATTCCTAATACTGCCGAAACAGCCTTTTATGGCATGATGGCCGGCATAGAAGATTACCTTATTCAAAAACAAAAAGAAATTTTATTAGAAGGTAAACCAACGGTAGATGATATCGAAGACATTCTCACCTTCAGGCCGCGCATAGAAAAAATAGTGTTGAAAGATGTAAAGATGCGTACTTTCATTGCAGATGACGAACACCGCGATGAAATGGTTTCGCATGTGTACGATACAACGTATGAAGTTATTCGAAAAGGAATCGATACATTAGTAGTAATCGATGATTCAATTGTGCGTGGTACAACGCTTGAGAAAAGTATTTTAAAAATGCTAGACAGACTAAATCCTAAAAAAATAGTAGTCGTTTCTTCTTGTCCGCAAATTCGTTATCCTGATTGCTATGGCATTGATATGAGTAAGATGGGCGAGTTTGTTGCTTTCCGAGCTATGCGTGAATTGCTGAAAGAAAATGGTAAAGAATTTTTATTGGATGAAGTATATGAGAAATGTAACAAAGCAGTAAGCGAGCAAGAGTTTGCTAATTGTGTACAACATTTATACAATCAATTTACGGATGAAGAAATTTCAGCTAAGATTTCTTCCATTGTAAAACCAGTAGAAATGAAAGCAGAATTATCTGTTGTTTTCCAAACCGTTGATAACTTACACAAAGCAATACCCAACCATATAGGCGACTGGTATTTTACAGGCAACTACCCAACACGCGGTGGCATGGGAGTAGCCAATAAATCCTTCATGAATTATTTAGATGGTAAAATGGTGAGAGCGTATTGATATTCAATTTTTGTATCAAGCAATAAAGAAAGTCCAAAACTAACATTGTGGACTTTTTGTTTTAAGATTACAGATTTGACGTAATAAATCAGATTTCTTTTCTAGAGAATCTGTGGATGTAAAAGATCAAAGCTAACTTTTAATTTGACACTGCATTAATATAATCTTGCTCAGTTATTGTGTATAAAAACTCTTGCTCGAAATCCCTTTTATTGTCTTTTATTATTTTATGCTCATAATTTTTCTCATTAAAAAGATTTCTGCTATTGGTAAATAAAATAGCATTTGGGTTATTACCAACTACTCCGTAATAATAATGTGTTGCAACCTTATTATTATCAAACAAAACCAATAAAGAGTCATATATATCGCCTAAAGATGCTGGATATGAAGTGCCAGGACTTTCTGTTGAAGTAAAAATTGAAACCTTCTCATTTACATTAATTATTCTAGTCTGATATTCAACTTTCGCACCAGTTCGAAAAATGGCAAATTCGATTTTACTTCCAGAATCATTAAAAATATAGGTAGTCGATTTATGTGAATCTTTATCTGTGCAAGAATAAAGAATAATTGTAATCATTGAAAGGAATTTGATAATCGAATTTCCTTTAAAATTATTTAGCGTCATATTTTTATTAATTAACAAAAATTAGTTTAATGTTTATCATCCTAAATTATTGAACTAGTTAGCTAAATAATTAAAATTGATTTAGTAATTCATCTATTTGAGCATCAGTGACGCCAAAAGGTTTATTATCCTTTAGTTTTTCTCTTAATGAAGAAAAACCATAAACGTGTTTTAAAAAGCCAGACTCTATATTTGCTAGAGTGTATCCCTGTACATTGTCTGTTATTGCACTACCGTTAAATCTACCAACTTGGTTATGATTATCAACAATATCAATAAACAAAGATGTATATGGATAGGCATCAGTCATGGCGCTATTCCAATTTTGAAAACTAAATTGCAACCTTCCTAAATTTGGTAGTGTAAAAAATGGTCCACCATAATTTGCAATTCCTTTTTCTCTATATTCCATTGAAGTAATGCGCCACTGCACAGCCACAGCCCAACTTTCTATAATTTTATCACTCACTTGCAAGAATTGAACCCATCCACGATTCATAAGTTGTATGTGTGTTGTATGGGCAATTTCGTGTATTGTTGTCGAAAAAATTTCGTCAGTACCTCTTTCTCTATTATCTACAAATCTCCAAATTCTAATATCAGGAAAGATACCCGAATTATCCCAGTCTCCCCAATTGTCTCCGTTTTTGTCTCCATTTTTATCATATGCAGATATTTTCATTTTGGTCAGCATTTTAGGTCTTCTTAAACCGTCTATATTTCCATAAAAGTATCGATGGGCGCCTCTGAAAATACTTGCATAAAATTGTTGAACCCCATTCATTATTGGCACATCCCATCTGCATTTGCATTCGGGGCCATCTAAATTAGCCTGGCCAAATGTGCCACTTCTAATATCAAAGTCTGCTCTTTCCCAAATTATTTTATAATGAAACTTATATCTATAGGTCCCCTCTTCCCAAAAATTTCCGCTCGCATCAGTAATTGCCTCATGAAATTCAAAAAAACGTCTGGTTCTTATTTTAACACCTTCTAAATAAATTACACCAACACGAGTATCAACATATCTTACTATGCCATTGGGATGATATTTAGAAGGCAATAAACCTTTTATTCTTCCATTTTCAGTTTCAATTTTTTCCTCTTCCGATAAGTTGTCTGTTAAAAGTAAAGATTCATATTCTAACATATCTACCCATTCTTCAACATCTTGCGATAATCTTCCAGATTCATCTTCTAATGTAGTATCTTCTTTAGGCAAATAAAGCTCATCCAAAACTTCAAATGCAATACCCGTAGGTGGTACATAGTCAATAGGAACTGACGTATATTGATACGTTGGTAGTCCTTCCGGTATAGAAGGATCATGATAATATTCACCTTGTTCAATCACTTCGTAATCCAATGGATAATCCTCCAGATAAAGTGTTGAATCATTTACTAAAGAATCATACAAAGCTTGAGTAGGTGGTAGATATCTTACATATAAATGTGTTGGCCTAATCTCTAAATCCTTTACGCGAGCATCGGCATTTTTTTCTAACAAGTTATTATAGGCTTGTTGCATATTCGCCACAGAAAATGGGTTTTTCAGTTTTTTCCCAAGTTTTGTCATTCTTGGCTTTTCAGAAACATCAGTAAGGGTCAGGCTTTCTTTCTCACAGGAACTAAATAACACACAGAAAGTAACGAGAAGAGTTAAAATTTTCAAAAGCTTCATCTAATGTGAATTTTGGTGAACTAATTTTATTATTCACAGAAGCCGGGATTATGTTAAAGTCGTTTTACATATTTGAAATTGTTAATTAATAAATATAGTTTTTTTCCTACTAAAGAAAATAACTTAAATAAAAATAAATGTTATTTTGTAAAAGTTATATGTATCTATCAAATTCATAAATTATAATAAAGCGATGAATTGATACAAAAAAAAGTCCACAACCAACATTGTGGACTTTTTTTATTTATAATCTATATCTTTATAAAATGTAATTACTTTTTCTTCTCCTTAGTCTCCTTCGCTTCTTCTTTTTCTATGGCTGTAATTTGATTCACCAATTCGTTGTACCAAGCTTCGCCATATTTGCGAATCAACGGATCTTTCAAAAATTTATATAAGGGTACTTGCAATTCTTTTCCTAATGCGCACGCAGCCGAACAAATGCTCCACTTGTGATAGTTAACTGCTTCAAAATTTTTCTTCTTCGTAATTCTTATCGGATATAAATGGCAAGAAATAGGTTTCTTATACTCTATCTTACCATCTAAATACGCTTGTTCAATGCCACACTTTAAAACATGCTTTTCATCATAAATGGCATACACACATTCTCTTCCTTTGATAATGGGCGTGCAATATTCTCCATCGTCATCAACAGTGTGGGTTCCTTCTTTTTCAATTACTTTAATGCCTTCTTTAGATAGGTAAGGTTTTACTTTAGGATAAATTTCTTTTAAAATTTCTAATTCATCTTCTTCTAAGGGCGCACCAAAATCTCCTTCCACACAACATGCTCCTTTGCACTTTTCGAGGTTGCAAACAAATTCTTTTTCTTTGATATCATCCGAAACTAAAACTTCTCCTACTTGTATCATACTTGCTAAAATAACTCTGTTTGTTGTATTCCATTTACTTTCACATCTTTTACAATTTCTTTGGCCGATACCAACTTAGAATACATGCCTACATAAAACACTGGCACATCCATTTGCGTGTATTCCGATTTGTGTGCAGATAAGGAAACTTGCATGCCTAAGGTGAGTAAATTATTCTGATGGCTCCTCACCAGTTTTTTATAAAATTCTGTATTGGTGTTGGCCGTCATTACCGAAGCAACATTTGGCCCTACAAAAGATTGTACCGTTTGTGCCAACTCGCGTTGGTAGTGTTTATAATTTAATCTGTTGTTTAAAGGAAAGGTATACGGAACGATAAAGCTAAATCCGAGATTGGCTAATTGCTCTATCAATGAAAATGAAATTGAAAAATGATGAGGATCTACCAAACAAAGTGGTGCCACTTTATGGTTGCGTTTACTGGGTGGTACAAAATGATGCAGCTTGCGGATGAGTGAGTTTACATCTTCTTCAAATAACAAAACATTTCTTTGTCTGAAATATTTGTTAACCCTAACCTTCAGCGCTTTGGCATATTCCGGATTTTCTTCGCAAAGAATTACTTTATGAAATGGCGGATCTACCCTCAACGCTTCCAAAGAAGGCATGGGCACGAGTTGTTTCTGTGCGCCTAAGCTGTAAAATCCACTACCGGCTTGTAAATCTAAAAAGATAATTTCATCTGCTAATCCGGTTGTTTGCAACGTAAAGGCTTGTAAATATTCTTTAATCACTTGAACCTTTACTTTAAACCAGGGCTCTATTGCTGTGATAGAGAAATCATCAGCAGAAAACGGAACAGGATTTACCAAATAGTTTGCCATGCGATTAAACAAAAATAAAAAAAGCAAAGGCATTCTGTTGAATTCAAACTAAAATTATCTCTCATATTTTTTTTGAATAAGGCTCGCGTATGTAAAGTCTGTTTTATCTTGCATGTTGGTTATGGCAAATTATTTAGATACACTTAATGAACCTCAGCGCGAAGGCGTTTTAAACACGGAAGGGCCGTGCATGTTGATTGCTGGCGCAGGCTCCGGAAAAACAAGGGTTTTAACGTATCGCATTGCGCATCTTATTCAGTCTAAACAAGTAGATGCGTTTAACATCATGGCGCTTACGTTCACCAATAAGGCAGCGAAAGAAATGCGCGAACGCATCGAAAAGGTTGTAGGAAGCGATGCCAAAAATTTGTGGATGGGAACTTTCCACAGTGTGTTTGCCAGAATTTTACGTGCCGAAGCGCATCACCTAGGTTATCCTTCTAACTTCACCATTTATGATGTAGATGATTCAAAGTCATTGTTAAAATCGATTGTAAAAGAAATGCAACTTGATGAAAACATCTACAAACCAAATATTTTATATAACAGAATTTCATCAGCAAAAAATAAATTAATCGGTTGGCAAGAATATGTTGGCAATGCTGAATTGATGGGTGACGATGCCGCCAACATGCGACCAGAAATTGGAAGAATTTATAAAACCTATGCCCAGCGTTGTTTCAAATCTGGTGCCATGGATTTTGATGATTTGTTATTCAACACCGATAAACTTTTTAAAGAACACCTCGAAGTTTTAAACAAGTATCAACACAAAATTCATTATGTGTTGGTAGATGAGTTTCAGGATACCAACTTGTGCCAGTATTACATTATTCGCAAGTTAGCTTCGGTGCGCGAAAATGTTTGTGTTGTTGGTGATGATGCTCAAAGTATTTATGCTTTCCGTGGGGCCGACATTTCTAACATTTTAAATTTCGAACGCGATTATCCTGATTTGCGCATCATCAAACTCGAACAGAATTATCGCTCAACCAAAAATATAGTAGAAGCTGCAAACTCAGTTATCAAAAAAAACAGAGCGCAACTTCCTAAAAATGTTTGGACAGAAAACGAAGAAGGTCAACTTATTGAATTGATTAAAGCTTTATCTGATAATGAAGAAGGTAGATTGATAGCCAGCTCTATTTTCGAAGAGAAGATGCAACATCAATTATCTTTCAGCGATTTTGCGGTTTTGTACAGAACCAATAGTCAATCGCGTGCTATTGAAGAAGCTTTGCGCAGAATGAACATCAAATACAAAGTGATTGGAGGTTTATCTTTCTATCAGCGCAAAGAGATCAAAGATATTTTAGCGTATTTGCGTTACACACTCAATCAACAAGATGAAGCTTCGTTCAGAAGAATCATCAATTTACCGAAACGCGGCATTGGCGATGCTACCATCGATAAAATTGTAGTAGCTGCCAACGATCATGGCACTTCTATTTGGGAAATTTTACAAAACCCCTCTCCTTTTGTGGGTGGCCGAGCTGCTACACCTATCGAAGATTTTGTAGCGATGATCAAACGCTTTCAACTGGAAACAGAAAGAAAAGATGCGTATGATGCTGCATTTGAAATTGCAAAAGGTTCGGGCTTATTGCGCGAGTTATACGAAGATAAAACAGTGGAAGGCTTAAGTCGATACGAAAACGTGCAAGAATTACTCAACGCGATTAAAGAGTTTGTAGACCAGCCGGAAAGAGAAGACAAATCGCTTGGTTCTTTCTTACAAGAAGTTTCTTTGCTTACGGCTAACGATGAAGACAAAGATAAAGACCCCGATAAAGTTACGTTGATGACCATACACATGGCGAAAGGTTTGGAGTTTAAGTATGTGTATTTAGTTGGTTTGGAAGAAGATTTGTTTCCTTCGCAAATGATGTTGAGCAGCCGGGCAGAATTAGAGGAAGAAAGAAGATTGTTTTACGTAGCCATTACACGCGCAGAAAAACGTTTGTTCTTGTCTTACGCTTTATCGCGCTACCGTTTTGGCCGATTGAAAAACTGCGAGCCTAGCCGTTTCCTAGATGACATCAATTCCGCCTTCATCAAAACTTCATCTAAATCGGGAAGTGGGTATCAATCAACACCAAACTATGCTGCAGGCAATAGTCAATATGCAAAAAGCTTGGTCAGCAGCATCAGAAAAACAAATACACCTCCGGCCATTTCGTCAAAACCAAAAAATACCGTAGCTTACACACCTCCGGCCGATTTTACACCTAGCAACACCGACCAACTGCAAGCCGGACAAAAAGTAGAACATCCAAAATTTGGCTTTGGCACCGTGCAAGCGTTGGATATAAGTGGAGCAGAAAGAAAAGCTAGGATACTTTTCGATAATTTTGGAGAAAAAACCTTATTACTTAGCTTTGCTAAACTGAAAATACACGCCTAATCTCTTAAAAGGCAAAAACGATACATGACAGCAGAATACAATACCTCCCGCCCCGATATCATCTTAAAAGAATACGGGCGTAACGTGCAAAAATTAGTTGAATACATCCGCACCGTGCCGGATAAGGATAAAAGAACATCACTAGCATCTACACTGATAGAGTTGATAAAATTCTTAAATCCTAGCATTAAAGATCAAGGCGAAGATCCACAACGCATGTGGGATGATTTATACATCATGGCAGATTTTAATCTCGATTTAAACAACCCATATCCCGTTCCTACTCCAGAAACATTGGCAAAAAGGCCGGAGAAAATGCCTTATCCGCAATCAACTATTCGCTACAAACATTATGGCAAAAACATCGAGTTGTTAATTCAGGAAGCATTGAAGAAAACCGATACGGAAGAAAGACAAGATGCCATCATCTACCTCGGTAAATTGATGAAAACCTTCTTCGCGAATTGGAACAAAGAAACCCTGGACGACTCCGTAATCTTACGCGATTTACAAACACTATCTAAAGGCGCACTAACCATTAACATCGAACAAATTCGCGAAGACAACATGTTCGAAAAATTATACCGCGATAAAAAGAAACAAAGACCTCACGGTTTTCAAGGTGGGCATCACGGGCAACGTCACCAGGGCAACAGGCCTTTCAATAAGCACAAGAATAAATTCAGAAGAAGAGATAACGGTTAATCATCCCAATTCTCTAATTGTAAAATATTATAAAAGTTTCCGAAAGGTTACATCGCAATACTATGATTTTTAGAATTCAAGGCGGCAAAAAATTAAAAGGAGAAATTATTCCGCAAGGTGCAAAAAACGAAGCCTTACAAATTGTGAGTGCCGTTTTGCTAACAGCCAAACCGGTTACTATTGATAACTTGCCCGATATCCGCGATGTAAACAAATTGATTGAACTCGTGGCCGACCTTGGTTGTAAAGTAGAAAACTTAGGAAAGGGTTCCTTCAGGTTTACAGCCAGTAACATCAACATGGATTATTTAGAATCCGCTGATTACAGACAGAAAGCAGCCGCCTTGCGTGGCTCTGTTATGTTACTAGGTCCCATTTTAGCACGCTTTGGCAAAGCCAGTTTACCCAAACCAGGTGGCGATAAAATTGGAAGAAGAAGATTAGATACACACTTTTTAGGATTTCAAAAGTTAGGGGCGAAATTTAACTTCGATGCCAGCGAACATCTTTTTCATATTGATGCCAGTGAATTAACGGGATGCTATATGCTTTTAGATGAAGCATCTGTAACCGGAACGGCCAACATTATCATGGCGGCAGTATTAGCGAAAGGAAAAACAACTTTATACAATGCAGCGTGCGAACCTTACTTGCAACAACTCTGCCTAATGTTAAACCGAATGGGTGCCAATATCAGTGGCATCGGTTCTAATTTGTTAACCATAGAAGGTGTAAGTGAATTAAACGGAACTGAACACACTCTACTTCCCGATATGATTGAAATCGGAAGTTTTATTGGGTTAGCAGCGATGACTCAATCTGAAATTACCATCAAGAATTGTCGCATCGATATGTTGGGTATTATTCCTGATGTATTCAAAAGACTGGGTATTAAAATGGAATTTCGTGGAGATGATATTTACATTCCATCACAAAACTTATATGAGATTGATACATTTATCGATGGCTCAATTTTAACCATTGCCGATGCACCGTGGCCTGGTTTCACCCCGGATTTATTAAGCATAGTGTTAGTAGTTGCTACACAAGCGAAAGGCACAGTTTTGATACATCAAAAAATGTTCGAAAGCAGATTGTTCTTTGTAGATAAATTAATTGACATGGGCGCTCAAATCATTTTGTGTGACCCGCATCGAGCCACTGTTATTGGTTTAGAAAGAAAGCAACAATTGCGTGGCATTAAAATGTCTTCACCGGATATTCGCGCAGGTGTTTCCTTGTTGATTGCCGCACTTTCTGCCAATGGTACAAGCGAGATTTCTAATATCGAACAAATTGATAGAGGTTATCAGCAAATTGATCAACGTTTACAAGCTCTTGGAGCCAGTATCGAGCGTGTTGCTGTTAAGGAGTAAGTATAATCCTCCCACGTTTTATAATGCCTTGGCATTGTAACTCGTAAGCATATACACCTGGTAGTTCTGGTAATTCAAATCTAAAATAATTAGTTCCGGTAAAAACATCACCTTGTTGCTCCTCTGTACGCAAAACCAATCTTCCGTTGGTGTCCCATAAAGTAAAAGAATTTGGCAATGGTTTTATCTCTTGTTTAATTAAAACCTTAAAAGTTATTTCATCGCGAGCAGGAATTGGATAAGGCTCCGAAAAATTTATTCCGGCTTCGTCCGTAACAACAAAGTCTATCAGGTAAGGCTCCATACCAGATGTGTTGCCTTTAGCATCGGCTACTGTAATTTGTAAAGTATATTGCCCGGTTTCTACAAGTTGAGGGGTATACAAAATGCTAAACGGACTTACTGTAGTAGCAGGTTGCCAGGTAACTTCATTGCTGGAAAAGTAAATTCTTTCTGGAGCACAACCGCTACATGGTTTGGTTAAGAATAAATTCAAACCTAGCGTATCTTTTTTAAGTAAAAACAAATTATTATCTAATACGCGAACCTGTATCTGCGGTGATGCCGAAACTCTGTCACCGTTTTCCAGTATTCGTCCATCAAAAGTTACTATAAGTGTTGGATTAAAAACATCTTCGTTTACCCAAAAAGCATTTTGTGCAAGTAACGTATTATTGTCTAAATAACGTTCGGGTATACTTTCGTTCTCGTTTACTTTAATAAGCAGGTCGTTCCAACCGGCTAATCTTACAGTAGATATTTTTAGTTTAACTGATTTGCTTTCGCCAACAGCTAATGTTCCTAAAGAAATTTCGAAATTCTGAATATCTCCGCTCTCGCGATTTGTAAGTTGCAGTGTGGCATCGGAAGGTCCGCTAAATGCTTTTGTGCTTATATTTTCAAAAGTAAATTCTACAACAACACTATCGCCTTCCGAAATAGCAAGCGGGTCTGCCCCACTTACCGTACTGATGTCGTCTAATCTTAACAATCCATCGGGTAAGCTTGTGCCTGTTGCTAACCAGTATCTAAGTTGTGGCGCGGTTAAATCCAGGTTATCCTCAGGAATAAACGAAAAAGATAAGAAAGGATATACGGATGGATCGATGAAGGAAAGATCATCACTTTGTCCGGCACTAATAAGCATAGGTGTTTCATTTCCGTTAGCTTGCACACCTTTTATTTCTGCACGTTTATCATCGGCACCAGACTGTTTCCACCTCATAGCAAAATTTTGCCAGGCACTGGCTTTACCCACAAGCGGCCATTGCATTACTCCGGTTGCTTTTCTGGAAGTAACTTGCTTGTTTACAATTAACTCTTGCTCACTAGCCGGATTTAAACCCGACTGAAACACTTTTGCTGTACCTGCAATTCCATTTTTTCTTCCAAAAATTATCAGTGGATTTCCGTTCGAATAACCTGCCAATTGTGCTGTGCTAATGCCTAAACTTTGTAAAGCATTCCGAGCTTCGATTGGCCACGAAGTAACACCAGCATTACCAATAGTAAACAGTATAACAGAATCACCAGGGGCAATTCTGTTTATATAATCAACCAAATCGTTTGTGCCATTTGCATATACTTCAGCTGCCGTAAAACTAACAATTACTTGTGGCTCGCGGCCGCACGTGCGTGGATCTTGGAAATTAAAGGGAATACCTGCATATGGTATAGCGTTAGTTCGGTTAAAGGCAACCAAATTAAAAGTATTATCGCGGCAAGGTTGTCCTTGCGTAGACAAATTGTATTCTACTCCATCTATTTTTAACGACACATCCGTAAAAGGTGCTGGGTGATTATCTCCAAATGTTTTTACAAAAACAGGTGTTGTACTTTCTTCAAATTCTACTCTCCTTTCAGTTGGTTTAAGTTGAAGATTGGTTAAAGTATTAGACTGAAATTGTCCGTATTCAAATTGTCCCCAAGCCGTGTTGCTATTTTGTATATAGGTAAAAGATGTAGTTTCCCAATCTGCTGTTTCGCTTGCTGCCGGAAAACGTAAGCGTGTTCGCCAATAATAGGTAACACTATCATTACTTAATATTGTAAGGTTTTGTCGGGCCAGTATTTCGGCTTTTAGCACGAATTGTTTCTTAAAAGATGAAGTAAACAAATAACTGGTATCTACCTCTACTACATACGCGCGTAAACTATCTACCAGGTTTGCACTTTGAAAAACCAAAGACAAGTTTTGATCTTTCACAATCTCAAAATTTTCAGGAAACAAATTTTTGGTTCCGCTTCGCGGGATAAACAACGTGTAGGTTAAAGTGTTGTTATTTTCATTTAACTCGTCTATTTCATCGTTTGCATCTACTTTAATTTGGAATTGATGTGTACCAACTAAACCGGATGGATTACCTATGATAATGTTAGTTGTATCTTTTGTAAGTGTGGCTACAGCGTTTACCGAATAATCTATTGTGGTATTGTCCGGAAGTTTATGAATAACACTTAGTCGGTAGTTTGCCAGTAAAGCTAGGCCACCATTGCGTCCAACAATTTTTAACGTAAATTCCGAGGTTGTATTGGTAATTTGTTTTCCATCGTTAGCTATAGCACTAACCTGGTTAGCAGTTAGTTCGTAATCTGGTTTTTCAGCAGGAAATAAAACAACAGCCGGATCGCCCAGCAAAATCATTTGTTGTACCTGAGTAATGTTGGCAAAAGTAGGTGGCACATTTTCTAAATAACGCTGAGCTATAACTTTTTGAATATCGCCAATGCCTTTGTTAACATAATTGATATCGTTGAATGCAGTAGTATAAAAAATATCGGTGTAGCGTTTCAAAGAAGAAACAAATCCGAAAGAGCTGTGGGCGATAAAACCTATTGCGCCTTTATCTGCAGCATTTACCCAATCCTCTCCAAATAAAATACGCGAACTGGTAAAAAATGCTCCTGCATTGCAGCCGTTTATCAATAAGGTAGGATACGCATCTTTATTGTCGTAACCTAGTACAGGGTTAGTTGCGAAACCGATATCAAAATCTGTTGTTGTTGTTGACGAGTGACCAAAGAAAGTAATCAGATTTAATCCTGCGTTTACTTCTTCCGATATGTTTATACTTTCATCTGCCTCTAACGATTGCTTGGCAATTGCTTTTACTTCGCCTCCCAAATATGGTTCAGTGGCCAAAGAAGCAAAGTCTTCCATATAACTTTTGAAGGCTTCCGGTTCGCCTTGTGAGATTCCTCCGCTTAAATGTAAAATACGCTTGCGCCATGAGGCCGTTTTAGATGTTGCTTCTTGCTTGATTACTTTATTTAAATAAAAAACAACATGTTCTCCTGTTGTGGCACTTAATCTTCCAGTAGGTATAGCTGGCTCGTTAGTATTAGGATCACTCAACCCAACGCTGTAATACATGTCTGATGCCGGATAACCTGCCGATGGAACATAATCTTTTAAAACAGAAAATGCCGGAATGGTGGGGTTACGATAATAATTATTGAAAACATCTAACCCGCGGCCAATCAGAAACAGGTAATCGGGACGTTTTTTGTTTTCCAAAAATTTTAAAAATCTATAGATGGCCAAAGGTGTAGCTTCTCCGTAGGTAAATTGATTATAGAGTTGATCTACTGTTACGGTTAGTGTATCGTATCCTCCTCCGGCTGCCGATGCCCTGTATATGGCATAATCCTTTACCGGATTGAGGCTGCCGGCTGCCGGCCTTAAAAACTGCCTGTTCGTAATAATTAAAAAATCGGGAGTTACTGTTGAGAAAGAGCGGAACGTTACCCGTTTAATGCTAAGCGGGTTTAGTGTATTTATAATAGTGGTTGCAAACAACTTTCTTTTTTCGAGTTGTGTATTGTTTATAATTGCTGATACCGTTACCGTTCCTTGTGTGCCTATTTGCCTTACTTCGTTGGTGCTAGTAACATCATAAATTCGCGTATTGGCCGGAGTGTTTTCGAATTCTACGTAAGATTTACCATTGGCATTGGTATACAAATTCAGGTACCGCTCTGTTAACCCAGATAAAGAAAAATTTTGCGGCATGGTTATGCGAGCGTACGAAAGACTTATAAAATCTGCTACACCTGCGCTTACTACTTGCATGCGTATTAGCAATGAGCCCGATGGACTTATATCTGAATGTTGTAATGTTTGGGTAATGGTAAAGGGCTGAAAGCCGTTGAATGTAACACTTTGTAATAATCTTACATTCGCAGTTGAAGGACCAACCCAAATTTCGGCCCTATGTACACCTGCTCCTCTGCCAAGTAATTGAATTTCGGCCGAGGGTAAACCGCGTGCAGGTACTGCGTTTGCAAGGCCGGTAAGGGTAACATCGGTAAAATTTCCTTCGCGTATTACAGGCCCACTCCAACCTTCTCCTACATCAAACTGTGTACGCTGAATAACGTTAAAGGCCGTTTCGCCAACAGCATAACTTGTTGCATTTACGGTAAGCTGCTCGGTTTCCTGGGCTATTTCTTTTGGCAAGGAAGCATCGTTGGTTTCAAAAAAAGTTTGAAGACGCTTTCCCTGAGTGAGTGGGTTGAAAGTAAGGAAGTAATAGGTGGTATCGTTATATAAAGCGGTATACGCATGAGGTTGATGGTTTGCCTCCTTGTATAATGCGTTGTCTTGTGTGCCATCGTTACGTTTTCCGTAAAACTCAATATAATCTCCATCGTTAAAAACGGCATCTTCCTGGCCTGCTATAAATCTGGCTTGCTCGGCACCTTTACAAAATATTTGATAACGCCTTGGATCCAGATTAACAGGAAAACCGGCTTGTTCTAAATCGCTTTTCGAAATACGGTAAATACCATCTTTTCCAACCGGAATTCGGTAATACACTTGGCCGAAATTGATCCATTCGTTCCCCTGCTGTGCGTTGGCCAGGGTATAAAACAAAGAAACGACTATCGAAAAAAAGTACCTTAATCTCTTTTGCATCACGTATAATACCACCCGAAACACGAAGGTAAACAAAAGCTTCGAAACCTCTTTTTTTTCATTTTTTAAAGGTTTTAAAAAAAAAGATAAAAAAATTCTTAAAGTACTTGGCCATACATAGTACTTTACCGTATAATAGTACTATGAATTACCCTAAAGGCTTATGAACCTCGAAAACACACAAATTCAAATGAGGAAAGGCATTTTAGAGTATTGCATTCTACATATTATTGCGCGGGGTGAAGTATATGCGTCTGACATGTTAGACGAACTTACCGCAGCCAAAATGATTGTAGTAGAAGGCACACTCTACCCTCTGCTTACCCGACTTAAAAATGCGAGTCTGGTAGAATACAAATGGGTTGAATCTAAATCAGGTCCACCCAGAAAGTATTATACATTAACTGACCACGGTAGATTATTTTTACATGGCCTAACCGAAACCTGGGATGAACTTATTCATTCTACTACTATGATTACTTCAAAATCTCAAGCTAAAGTTTAAAATCCGAATCCTTTATGAAAAAGAATATCAGCATCAACATCAGTGGTATCATTTTCCACATAGAAGAAGATGGGTATGATTTACTCAGAAAATACCTGGATTCGGTAAATCGTTACTTTGCTTCTTTTGAAGATAGCGCAGAGATTTTAGCAGATATAGAAGGACGCATGGCCGAAATATTTCTGGGTAAGTTGAGCGAATCTAAACAAGTAATTACAGCCGAAGATGTAAACAACCTAATGGCCGTAATGGGTAGTGTAAACGATTTTAAAGCTGCGGAACAAACCGAAAACACAACTGAATTTAAGTCGGAAAATACCAAACAAAATGAACCGGAAAGCAAAGCCACTTTTACGCAAGGCGGACATTATAAAAATACTTCCCAAGGCAAACAATTATTCAGAGATCAAAGAAGAAAAATCTTAGGAGGTGTATGTGCAGGGTTGGCCAATTACTTTAATGTAGATGCCGTTTGGATTCGCCTGCTTTTTGTGTTATTGCTTTTTGCCTATGGAACAGCCTTTATTGCTTACCTGATATTGTGGGTGGCCGTGCCCGGTAGCGTAGAGTTGGAAGAACCAACCGACACCAAAAAAATGTATCGCGATCCGGAGAGAAAAGTATTAGGAGGCGTAGCTGCGGGTGTAGCTGCTTATTTTAATTTGGATATAGCAATCGTTCGTATTTTGTTTTTGGTAGGCCTGTTTTTCTTTGGCACGGGTTTCATTTTGTATTTCGTTTTGTGGATCGTGCTGCCTGAAGCACGATCTATAACCGAACGTATGCAAATGCAAGGTGAACCGGTAACACTTTCAAATATAGAATCTAACATAAAAAAAAACGTACAGTTCGAAAGTAGCCGAGACGAGAGCACCCTAACCAAAATAATCTTATTGCCTTTCAGGGCTCTGGGGGCCATTATCACTGCTTTAGGAAAAGTTCTGGTGCCAATAGCTGAAGTTGTGCGCGTAATGGTTGGTATTCTGTTAACCATAATTTGTGTTCTTACTTTGGTAGCCATTGTAATTGGCGGAAGTGTATTGGTTGGCTTACTATCCAGCGTTCCGGATTGGCTGCAAATAGGATTTAAAAGCGATTTGAGTTTTCCTATCGAAGCATTTATGAACAGCTTTTCTCCTATTACGTTGGTAGCCTGTTTTGTTGCAGCTATAATTCCTGTTCTTTTCTTTTTGCTGTTAGGCATATCGATTATTGCCCGTAGATATGTGTTTAACGCTGTAGTAGGCTGGTCTTTCTTTGGCCTTTGGTTAGCCTCTGTTATTGTGCTTGGTATTTCTATTCCTAGAATAGTCTATGGCTTCAAAGAAAGTGGCGAGGTTAAAAAAGAAATCGTATTTAATCCTTCCGGAACAAAACCCATACTCCGTGTTAAGCCTGCTGGTATGGAAGATTACGATAACATTTCACTCACCTTAAAAGGCCACGAGCAAAATCAGTTTTTACTTGTACAAAAGTTTAAGGCACAAGGTACCAACCAGCAAGATGCTATAGCGAATGCCGACATGATCTCCTATGTAGTTTCGCAACAAGATTCAATCCTGATTTTTGATTCCAATTTTACCTTTAATAAAGATGCCATTTTCAGAGGCCAGGAACTTGAAATGGTATTGTTCATTCCTTTCGAAAAACCATTTATCATGGAAACTGCAATGGCACGTTTTATATCGCAGTATATCGATTGGGACAACCTCGATAGCAAAACCTGGAAAATGACGGTGAATGGCTTGCGCTGCATCGATTGTGAAGGTAGTGTGGCAGAAAGCCTTAATCAGGAGTGGTCGTTCGAAAATATTGAAGTGACCGGCTTAGCTGATTTAGTTGTGGAATATGCAGAAACGTATCAAGTAGAAATAACAGGCGATAATGAAGAGAAAGATCTTTATACTATCAAACAAGAGGGGAATAAGCTAGTAATCAACTACGATAAGTTTTCAGATTCGCCATCTGTTGATTGGTCGAATAATCTTTTCGAAACCAGCACGGTAAAAATTCGAATTGGTACACCCAAGTTAGAAGAACTCAAAAGCAAGGGTGCCGGAAAAATAAGATTAGATGGTTTTACAAATGAAGATTTGACCATAAACCTTACTGGAGCTTTCCAATGCAAAGGCAATCTTACAGCTCAAAATCTTACCGTTGCCTTGGTTGGTGCCTCGGAGTTAGAACTTAAAGGTAATTGCAATAACCTGGAAGCCAGATTGGCGGGCGCTTCCAAACTTAAAGCCTACGAATTCGAAACACAAGATGCTACCGTAGATGTTGTTGGCGTTTCTTCGGCTAAAATATTCGTAACCAACGCTTTAGAAATTAAAGAAACTGTAGGAAGCAAGGTTAGCTACCGCGGTAACCCTCAAACGGTAAAAAAGAACAATTAATTGTAATATTTGTTAAACTCTGCTATATGTTTAGCGTATAACGCATTAACCAATCACGACCATATGATAATATTTTTCCTACTCCTGCTAATGATGTTTGTAATTTCATGGATTTTCTAAGAAATCCAAACGGATAAAGAAATTTGAAGGCTGCAATAAATTTGTGGCCTTTTTTATTTTACTCTTCATCTAATACTTAATAACCCCCAGGCCTCAGCAATCAATTGCTTTTCCAATAATCCCTTTACTTGCAAATGAATGTTCGCATCTGAAGAAAAATGCTTAGCTAAAGGTAAACCTTCAATATTGGCCAGCATCGCTAATTCATTTCCGGTTAATACTTTGCTTAATCGTATCTCATCAGGCAGTTGATCAATGCCAATGCCTATTTTTTCTAAAGGCTTAGGAACAGTAAACAACGCATCGCCATTGGCTCTGCAATACCAATCGCCACCCATGCGGGCTACCGCATCTAATTTAAAGGGATCTATCTTTCCATTCCCATCTAAAACACGGTTGGCTATATGTACCAATACCACCTCACAAATAATCAGGTTACCTGCGCCTCCTTCTATTCCGGTTGGTATAACTTGCAAAACTTTACACTCGAAGCTAGCTGGAGCATCCGCTACGCGTGGTGGTTTCACTTTTTCTGAAGCTATTTCTGTTAATCCTGCTTTTACAAATTCGTTTACACCTTTTGGATATTCTGTACTGGCTAACGACATCTGTTGCACCATAGCATAATCAACTATGTTGATGGTTACTTCCGGTACTTCTAAAACATTTTCGTACGAATGTTTTACTGTGTTATCTCTTCCTCTTCTGGCAGGAGAAAAAATAAGAATAGGTGGATTGGCACCAAACACATTAAAAAAACTAAACGGACTTAAATTTACTTTTCCTTCTTTATCGATTGTGCTGGCAAAAGCTATAGGTCTAGGTGCGATAGCTCCCAACAGATAACTATGCAACACACCTGTTGTTACTTCTTTCGGATCTATTCTCTTGTACATACTTACAGACTTTTAGCCGGTAAAATTTTTCCTTCGCAAATGCCAAAACCTATTCTTACCTGATTGTTAGAAGCAAACGCTTTCATGATGATAGAATCGCCATCTTGTATAAAAGTTCTGCTTTCGCCATTGCTTAATTCAATAAGCTTTTGTCCGTTCCAGGTTAATTCTAACAAAGAACCATACGAACCCGGAGATGGACCACTAATGGTTCCGGAGGCATACACATCTCCTACTGCAATGTTACACCCGTTAATGGTATGATGCGCCAACTGTTGGGCAACGTTCCAGTATAAGTATTTCATGTTAGAACGGCAGATGGTAGTAGCTTCAGATTTTTCTGTTTGTAGATATACTTCTAACTGAATATCGAAATTTCTTTTGCCTTCTGTTTGTAAGTAGGGCAATACTTGAGGATTTTGTTCCGGGCCCTGCACACGAAAGGGTTCTAACGCATCGAGTGTTACAACCCAAGGAGATAAAGTTGAACCAAAATTTTTACCTAAGAACGGACCTAGTGGCACGTATTCCCATTGTTGTATATCTCTTGCCGACCAATCATTGAAAATAACCAAACCTGCTATGTTAGCTTCCGCTTCTTTTATTGAAATCGGATTTCCAAGTTTACTTTCTCCGCAAGTGATAAAAGCCATCTCTAACTCGAAATCCATTTTGCGCGAAGCACTGAAAACCGGTAATTCTTGATCAGGTAATTTTATTTGTCCGTACGGACGATGAATTGCCGTACCCGATACAACAATCGAAGAAGCTCTGCCGTGATAACCCACCGGTAAATGTTTCCAATTTGGAAGCAAAGCATTTTTAGGATCGCGAAACATACTGCCAACATTGGTTGCGTGTTCTTCGCTGCTGTAAAAGTCGGTATAATTATGAACTTGCACAGGCATCAGCATTCTTACTTCCGCCATAGGCACGAGTGCAATTTCTCGTGCGGCTGCGTTTAATTCTTCATTATCGTATTGCAACAATTCTGAAACTCTTTCGCGTACGCTGGAAATCTTTTTCCTTCCCAAAGCGAAAAAGCCATTCAACTGTGCCTGATTAAAAATGCCACTGGGTAAACCCAATCCATCCAGATAACCTTGTTCGTGAAGATAAACCAAGTCTAAAACAAAATTACCAATTGCTACACCTGCACCCGGTGCCAAATACCGTGTTTTAAAAATACCAAAAGGTAAATTTTGAATAGGGAAATCGGAATGAGGTTCAACCTGAACCCATGATTTTAATTGCGGATTGTTCGCTGCTGACATAGGGCGTTAAGTTAGTAAATTTTATACCTTCGGCTTTTGGTGATTGAATTATGAAAGAAAATTTTTCCTGGCCACCCCATTTTGTTAGTCGTATACAGGCCAGAAAAGGATTTGATGCACAAGCATTTTTTAAAGCTTTACAAGAAGATGCTCCTATCAGCATACGTTTCAATCCATTAAAAACAAATGCAGAAGAAATTCAAACTTTGTTTGAGAACAATTTAGAAAATGTTCCGTGGACAGAAACCGGATTTTACCTTCCTAATCGGCCCAACTTTACTTTACTTCCTGCTTTGCATGGCGGGCATTTTTATGTACAAGAAGCCAGTTCCATGTTGTTGGAGCAAGCCATCATCCAAACAAAACTGAATCAACCCAAACTTACCATTTTAGATGCTTGCGCAGCACCCGGTGGTAAATCAACCCATCTGCTGAGTTTACTTTCGAGAGATACTTTATTCGTTAGCAATGAAGTAATCAAATCCAGAGCATCAGTCTTACATGAAAACCTTACTAAGTGGGGCCATAGTAATGTGGTGATTACCAACAGCGACCCCAGTATATTCGGAAAAACAGAAGGTTGGCTAGATGCTATTATTGTAGATGCGCCTTGTTCCGGAGAAGGTTTGTTTAGAAAAGATGCTCATGCAAGTGAAGAATGGTCTGTAAATAACGCTCAGTTATGTGCGCAAAGACAAACAAGAATTTTGGAAGACCTATGGCCAGCTTTAAAAGAAAATGGTTTACTCATTTACAGTACATGCACCTATAATCCGGATGAAAACGAAAACAACCTCACGCGTTTTATCAAAAACAATAATGCAGAAAGTATTGAGTTGAATTTACAAAACGTGTGGGGAATAGAAATTGTAAAAACAGAAAGCATCATAGGGTATTATTGTTTCCCTCACTTAGTTAAAGGTGAAGGTTTTTTCCTATCAGTTTTGCGAAAAAAATCTGCAATGAGTCATGCAAAATTGAAATCAAAAAAATCTGTTTTCACATCATTAGAAAAAAAACATACGTATGTGAAAGAGTGGATTAACGATAGCAGTACACTGTTTCAATATAAAGATCAAATTTTAGCGTTACCTATTGAGCATATACCAACGATAGATTTTCTAACCCAACATGCATATTTAATTTCTTGTGGATTAATGATGGGTGAAATCAAACAAAACAAAGTCATACCATCTCATGCTTTAGCTTTATCCATCGCTTTAAAAGAAAATGAATTTCCTTTTATTGATTTAGAAAAAGAGGAAGCTTTACTATTTTTAAGAAAGGATCAGTTTAATCATGATGCCATCAACCAAGCTGAAAATGGTTTTAACCTCATGCGCTATCACAATGTGCATTTGGGTTTCATCAATAAAATAAGCAATCGGTATAATAATTTGTATCCACCAGAATGGAGAATCAGAATGGAATTAAAGTGATACGCCATCACAATCGTCAAAAAAAATTATATCATTATAATGAAAAAGTCCACGGTTTAGTCGTGGACTTTAATTTCATCTACCAAGTTAATTCTCAATCACTCAAATTCTAAAATGCTTGAATCGATTCTACAATAGCATCGGGTATAGCAACACCTGCGAAAAATATTCCGACACAATATACTTTTTCATAGTAATTCGCCTTTGATATGGCTAATGGCAAAGTACTAACCGATAAAGCAGAAAATCCTATTCCAAATATAGCCACCATCAATACCAAAGCCAAAGGTGAACTTAACCCAACCACACCTGCAATAGCAACCAACACCAACACTGAACTTAACCAAAAAGATTTCATCAAACCATACGATGTTACCAATGAACTAAACGGTAAGGACAGAATCGCAGAAATAATCAAGATACCGACAGAAAAAACTTTTGGGTTATTTCCATTTAACAACATGCTTAATTTACCTGCTAACAAGTCAGGAAAAATATTGAACAACACAGTTGTAGCTAACCCTAATGAAAGTCCTATTAAAAGTATAAATCCATAATTCGATTTTTGTGTATCTAATCTAAAAGCAACATTAGGTTTAGGTTCTTTGCCACCAGATTTGCTAAATAAATCATTCGCATTCTTACGTAAGGCATAACCAGAAATAAATACAACTACACCTCCAGAAATAAAAGTAGCGGATGCGCCAACTGCATCAATTATATCTACAATAACTGGCTCTAGCGCATATAATAAATTAGCAACGATGGTTAAGATGGCCATGGCACGCGGTAATTTTTCAACTGGCATAAAAGTTTCAATCGTTGATAGTGCGGGGCTAGTAAAAATGCTCATCGCCAACAACCAAAACACAATCAAAACAGGTAGAATCCATTTGAAAATTTCTCCCGGATTGCTCAACAACGTAAACGCTACCGCCATAAAAACCATAGCTGCGAAAGAGATACCTGCACTGATAATGGGTAAACGATTACCGCGTTGAAAACGATGTTTATCGCCCAAACGCCCAGCAATTGGTGGCGTAATCACCAAAATTAAACCTTGTACGAAAGTGAGAAGGAAGGTAAAGCCTGTAAAATTAAATTGAACCAATAATTTAGGTTGATAGCGTTGGTAGGCAATCCAACCGATTACCACGGATGCGTAAACCGCAGCCAAACTCCAAAACTGTTTCCATTCAATTTTTTGCTCATCATGCTGATGCACTGTCGTTTCCATGCTTTTAAGATTTTGGATGATATACGAAAGGTAGAAAGCTTTTGGATTTATGGATTTAAAAAAAGATGCATTTCGGGCTTTTCCTTATTTTTGCGGCTCTAAAATTGAACACATGTCGTTAGCTACCAAATACAACCCGGCCGAAGTAGAAGATAAATGGTACCAATACTGGATGGACAAGCAATTTTTTACTGCTAAACCTAATCCTGAAAAAGAACCCTATACCATCGTCATTCCTCCTCCTAACGTTACGGGCGTTTTGCACATGGGGCACATGTTGAACAATACCATTCAGGATATTCTTGTTCGCAGAGCGCGCATGCAAGGCAAAGAAGCGTGCTGGGTACCGGGAACAGACCATGCCTCTATCGCTACCGAAGCAAAAGTTGTGGCAATGTTACGCGAGCGAGGAATAAAAAAATCTGATTTAACCCGAGAAGAATTTCTAAAATATGCGTGGGAATGGAAGGAGAAATATGGTGGCATTATTTTAGAACAATTAAAAAAATTAGGTGCATCATGCGATTGGAGTAGAAATACTTTTACGATGGATGCCGGTTATTACGATGCCGTTATCGATACGTTTATCGATTTATTTAAAAAAGGATACATCTACCGCGGCAAGCGCATGGTTAACTGGGATCCGCAAGGCAAAACTGCTTTAGCTGATGATGAGGTAATCTACCGCGATGTTCAAAGCAAGTTGTATTACATCAACTACAAAATAGAAGGTTCAGTAAATGAATTTGTAACCATCGCTACTGTTCGCCCCGAAACCATCATGGCAGATAGCGCCATTTGCATTAACCCGAATGATGAACGCTATCAACATTTAAAAGGTAAGAAAGCCATTATTCCTCTCATCAATAAAGCCATCCCTATTATTGAGGATGAATATGTTACAATGGATTTTGGTACAGGTTGTTTGAAAGTAACACCTGCTCATGATGCAAATGACTACGAATTAGGGATCAAACATAAATTAGCTGTCATTGATATTTTAAATGATGATGGCACTCTAAACACTAACGCTCAACTATATATTGGAGAAGATCGGTTTGTAGCGCGTAAAAAAATTGCAAAAGAGTTAGAAGAAAAAGGATTTTTACAAAAAGTTGAAGAATACAAGAGCAACGTAGGCTTTTCTGAACGAACAGATGCTGTGATTGAACCACGCTTGTCGATGCAATGGTTTGTAAAGATGGATACCATCACCAAACCGGCATTGGAACATGTAATGAATGACAATATTCAACTGATTCCGGCCAAGTTTAAAAATACATATCACCACTGGATGGCCAACGTGCGCGATTGGTGTATTTCTCGTCAGCTATGGTGGGGCCATCGCATTCCGGCATGGTATAACAATAATGGAGAAATTGAAGTAGCCAAAACAATAGAAGAAGCGAAATCGCAATTTGAAGCTAAGGGATTATCCTCACAAAACATCAAACAAGATGAAGATGTGATGGACACTTGGTTCAGTTCGTGGTTATGGCCCATCGCTGTCTTCGATGCAACTGTTTTTAACGATAAGAAAAACAAAGGCAATGCCGATTTAAATTACTTCTACCCTACGCAAGATTTAGTTACAGCTCCGGAGATTTTATTTTTCTGGGTAGCCCGTATGATCATAGCCGGTTACGAATACAGAGGAGAAATGCCATTTAAAAACGTATACCTCACCGGTATTGTACGCGATAAACAAGGTAGAAAAATGTCGAAGTCGTTGGGCAATTCTCCTGACCCATTAGATTTGATTGCTCAATATGGAGCAGATGCCATACGAACAGGAATGTTGTTTAGTTCGCCAGCCGGTAATGATTTATTGTACGATGAAAAACTGGTAGAACAAGGTAGAAATTTTGCAAATAAAATCTGGAATGCTTTCCGATTGGTAAAAGGTTTTCAAGTAGAAAGTATCCATACACCGGAGGAAAATAAAATCGCGATAGAATGGTTTGAAAATCGTTATCAATTCGGATTACAAGAATTGAACGACCATTTTGATAAATTCAGAATGTCTGATTCTTTAATGTGTGTTTACAAATTAATTTGGGATGATTTCTGTTCGTGGTATTTAGAAATTATTAAACCGGAATTTGGCAAACCTATTGATGCCTTCACCTATCAAAAAACCATTTCATTCTTTGAAAATCTATTGAAGATTTTACACCCATACATGCCTTTCATTACAGAAGAATTATGGCATGAATTAAAAGAAAGAATCGAGAACGATTGCATCATCATCAGTTCGTGGCCAGAAGCAAAAGCTTATCAAGCAGATATTCTACAACATGCTGAGTTTGCTTTTCAATTGGTTTCAGAAGTTAGAAACGTTCGCAGTTCTAAAGGATTATCGCCAAAAGAAAGTTTGAGTTTATTCACCAAAGATAACGCGCAATCAAAGGCTTACTCCTTTTTACCCATTGTAAAAAAACTAGCGAACATCAACGAAGTAAATTTTACACAAGAAACTCCAGCGCAAGCCACTACTTTCTTGGTTCAATCTGCTGAGTTTGCCATTCCATTATCAGGAAAAGTAGATGCCGGAAAAGAGAAAGAACAATTGGTAAAAGATCTTGAGTATCAAAAAGGATTTTTAGCATCGGTGATGAAAAAGTTAAGCAACGAAAAATTTGTTGCCGGAGCCGCGCCCCATATTGTTGATGCTGAAAAGAAAAAGAAAGCAGACTGCGAAGCCAAAATCAATAGTTTAGAAGAAGCGATTAAGCGATTGGTGTAATTCTAACAGACATAAGACATACGATTTTAGACGTAAGATAAAAAAGTATTTTGTTGGTTGTCTTTAGTCTTTATCAAAGTAATAATTGTAATGAGAGGATGTTCTGACACTACAAATCAATATTATATAATTCAAAATAAAAAAGTCCACAATGAAATCGTGGACTTTTTTTTCATTTTACTTTAATCTATACTTTAAAATAATCTTTTAATAATAACCAAAATAGCTTATGTCTCATTACTTACGTCTTAAGTCTTATGAAATGTCTACCTCAACCTAAACCTCAACTCTACTTGTTGTTTATTGCTGTTGATGCCATACACATACCCATCGCCTTTGTATTTTTCAAAGAATTCAATTACTTCTTCCGGATCTTTTACACGTTGTCTGTTAATAGCGATGATGGTAAAATTCTCTGGTAAACCAATCTGATCGAAAGTGCTTTTGGGTTTTATCTTAAATACTTTAACGCCATATTCATTGGCTTCTAATTGCGCACCAACGGCCGATGAAGTAATGATTCTTCTCTTAATCAAATCCGGTAATCCATTTTTATTCACTAAGGTAACAACACTTGTATTTACTTTGCTATCGCGCATATAGGTTAGCGTTACTTTGTCTCCCGGATATTGATAAGCCATCCATTCTTCAAAATTACTCTTGCTGTTGATGGTCAATTCATTCCACTTCGTAATAATATCACCGGGCTTTAATCCTGCATCGGCTAACGGACCTTCTCGTTCCATCTTCTCAATCACTACCCCACTAAATTGTTTTACATCGGTTGGTAAATCGTACTTCTTCGCGGTTTGGTAATCATAATCGATTACGTTTCCACCCGCCAATGCTTTTTGTACAATGCCATATTTAATCAAATCGCCTACTACTTTTTTAGCAATATCAACAGGTACGGCAAAAGCATATCCCGTATAAGATCCTGTTCTAGATAAAATGGCTGTATTGATACCAACCAACTCTCCACTTTTGTTTACTAAAGCTCCACCCGAATTACCAGGGTTAATCGCAGCATCTGTTTGTATAAAGGATTCGATGGGGAATTTATCTTCTAAAATTCCAATTCTTCTTCCTTTTGCACTAACTATACCGGCAGTAACCGTTGAGGATAAGGAGAAAGGATTTCCAACTGCAATTACCCACTCGCCTACTTGCACATTTTGCGCGTTGCCCAACACTACCGCAGGTAAATTTTTCTCTTCAATTTTTAAAACTGCTAAATCCGTTGATGGATCCGTACCCACTAACTCAGCCGGATACACGCGCTTGTTATAAATCACTTCAATTTTTTCGGCAGATTCGATAACGTGATTATTGGTGACTATATACCCATCCGTAGAAAAAATGACACCCGAGCCACTGCTCACTTGTTTTTGTGTGGTATTGCTTCCACCAAAAAACCAATCCCACGATGAAACAACACCTTGCGAAATGCTATTGATGTACACCACACTGGGTATGGCTTTGGCAGCTGCTTCAGAAAAATCTACGGGGGCAAGTGACGTTGTATTGGTTTGATTGGAAAACTGAACACTGGGCAAATCTTTCAGGGTTTGACTGCCATCTTGCCAGTTGGTGTTGGCCACTAAAGTCGTTTGTTCCGTTTGTAGTTGAGGTTTTATCCAGAAATGAAAGAAGGTAAAAGCTCCGCCTAAACCGGCAATAAAACCTAACACAATGATTTTCAGCGATGTTTTCATATAGAATAAGAATAAACCTGATTAAGATGTTTGTACCTTAACTTTAGTTGTACACAAACGATACCAAAATTGATTTTGTTTGAGGTATTTTAAATGTAGAAAAAAGAAAAAACTGTAAAGAATCAGTTCGAAGTTAAATGAGTTGACTAGAATTCAGATGGTTAACTGAAATCAATCTTTTAAACTGTATAAAATCTTTTGAAAATCAGACTTAAATTTCTCTTTTTCTGAGGCGGCACACCAGGAAAGTACCTTATAATAGGAGACTTTTGTTTCAACGATACCGATTAAATAATAAATGTCAATTTCAGCATCTTTGTCATAGTATGTAATATCTGATTCGATAAAATTTATATTGCCCTTTGAAGAAGATTTAGCTTCCGACACTTTTCTGCTTTCTTCATCTATTAAGAAGTCTTTAATGAAATCTTCATAAAATTCACCAATTGAAGTAAAATTAATTTGGGCTAACGTTAGCTCTTCTTTTGTATCATAAATTACAAATCCATATACATCTTTAACCGTACTCTTATACTGAATAGCAGCTGCACTATTTAAACCCATGGTACGATTCATATAAGTAGGCAACGAAATATTGAAGGTGTGTCCACCTTTATATTCACGAAAACTTGTTTGAGCGTTCGATACAATTGTATAACAAGTTAAAAAAAGTACAACCGATAAATTAAATCCTGAAATTTTCATAAGGAAGATTAATCTTTAAAGTGATATATAAATGTACAAAAAAGAAAATACGCGGAAACACACCCTTTTAAATAATCCTAAGTAGATCTAAGTAATTTTGGTTAGCAAACAGAGGTGTTTTAATCAAACGCAAAATTAAATTACATTTAACAACTAATCCATTCGTTTTCAGCAAAAAGCAAAACGTAATAGAATTTTCAATAATAAAAAATACCAACGAATATTCAATCAAAACTTCTTTGCACTATCTTGCACTATGGGTATTCGATCTTTTTTTGCAAAACCTTTGGCAGCGTATGTAGCCGCGCAAACGCGTAAATGGAGCACACAACCTGTCGTATTTCAAAATCAAATTTTACAGGCTAATCTTAAAAAAGCAGCTAACACTGTTTTCGGTCGCGATCATGGCTTTGCTGATATACAATCTTATGCAGATTTTAAAAAGCAGGTTAAAGTACAAGATTATGAAGGCTTAAAAACTTATATCGATCAGGTTGTGGAAGGTAAACCCAACATAGTTTGGCCGGGTTTACCGGCATACTTTGCTAAAACTTCCGGCACCACTTCCGGCACAAAATACATTCCTATTTCCGAAGAAAGTAAGTTTACTCATTTTACCAATGCGCGCAATGCCACGCTCAGCTATGTGCATGAAACAGGCAAAGCCGATTTTTTAGATGGCAACTTGATTTTCCTAAGTGGTAGTCCGGAATTAGACATTGTGAATGGAATTAAAACCGGTCGGTTGTCGGGTATCTCTAATCATTTGGTTCCCGGTTATTTGCGCACCAATCAAAAACCAAGTTATGCCACCAATTGCATAGAAGATTGGGAAGAAAAGCTCGAACGTATTATAGACGAAACGTTACCTGCTAACATGACGCTCATCTCGGGCATTCCACCTTGGGCTCAAATGTATTTCGATAGAATTATCGCACGAACCGGAAAAAAAATAAAAGACGTATTCCCAAACTTTTCTGTGTTTGTGTATGGTGGTGTAAACTTCGAACCGTATAGAGCAAAGTTATTCGATTCGATTGGCAAAAAAGTAGATTCGATAGAAACCTATCCTGCATCAGAAGGTTTTATTGCCTATCAGGATTCGCAGCGCGAAGAAGGATTATTGTTATTATTAAACAGTGGTATTTTTTACGAGTTTATTCCTACAGAAACTTACTTTTCTGATAATCCTACACGCTTATCCATTGAAGAAGTAGAACTTGGTAAAAATTATGCGCTGGTCATTAACTCCAATGCAGGATTATGGGGTTATTCTATTGGCGATACTGTAAAGTTCGTTTCTAAAAATCCATATCGATTAATAGTTACCGGAAGGATCAAACATTTTATTTCTGCCTTTGGCGAACATGTAATTGGCGAGGAAGTAGAAAAAGCCATGAAGCACACCATGGAACAATTTCCTGAAACAGAATTAATTGAGTTTACCGTGGCACCCCAAGTAACACCAAGCGAAGGTTTACCGCACCACGAATGGCTGATTGCTTTTGGTAATCCTCCGCAGGATAAAGAAGCCTTCCGATTGAAACTCGATGAAGCTTTGCGCGAACTCAATGTATATTACGATGATTTGATTACTGGTAACATTTTGCGCACACTCAACATTACTTATTTGCAAAAAGATGCTTTTATCGAATACATGAAATCGCAGGGTAAACTGGGCGGACAAAACAAAGTTCCTCGCTTATCGAACGATAGAAAAATTGCTGATGCCTTACAAGCATTTGCTTTGTCATGAGGGCTGCGGTTTCCATTTTAATGCCCAACCGCAATGCCTTTCCTTTTTTGCAGGAAGCAGTAAACGGAATAATCAATCAACGTTTTACCAACTGGCATTTGCATGTTATTGATGATGCCTCTTCGGATGAAAGTATTCAGTACTTATCTTCCATCCATCATCCTTCTATTCAAATTACTTTTTTAAAGGAGCAAGTCGGGCCGGAAACAATCATCAACACCTATCTTCCTGCTATTGAAACCGAATATTTTGCCATTACCGATGCTGATGATGTGTGGCATCCGGATAAACTCATGCTACAAATCAAATACCTTGAAGAAAATCAAGATCATTTATTTTGTGGCACTGCTTATTGCACGATTAACGAAAATGGTTTCATCACCAAACGTCAAACTTTATTGAGTGATTGGCAAACGATAAAACAAAACGCAAAACATCACGCTCAATTTTTAGCAGGAACAATTGTATACAGGAAAAAAGCCGCAGCGTTAGCAAACCCTTTCTTTCCAACCAACAAGCTCGAAGGATATGGCGATATGTTGTTGATTAATACTTTGCTTCAATCTTACCCTTGCTCTAATCTGCCACAGCCTTTATATGCGTATCGCATATTGGCAAGTAGTCGCTCTCGACAAAATTTAACACCAAAAAAACTTTCTATTTACTCGCTCATCGTGAATAATCAATTTTTGAATTTTAAGGAGGACGCATCCAAAACCAAAGACCAATTTCATTTTCAATCAGCCTTTTATCATTTGTATTGGTGTTTACCTGGCTTGGCTTATACCTCAGCCAAACAAGGTTTAAAAACAAGGTTTTCTATTCTCAATTTTTTTCGCTTCTTGTATATCCTTTTTAACATTGGATTGTTAAAAACTAAACAATCATTCAACAAAACACATTATTCTACCTTGTTTGCCCATTCATGAAGGAAAAAAAGAAAAGCATCGCCATTTTAGGTTCAACCGGTTCAATTGGCACACAAGCCCTGGATGTTATCCGTCAACACCACGATTATTTTGAAGTTGAAGTATTAACAGCACAAAACAATGCCGACTTATTAATAGAACAAGCTATTGCTTTTCAACCTAACGTAGTGGTTATCGCCAACGAAACCCTGCTGGAAAAAGTAAAAACTGCTTTAAGCCATCAACCTATCAAAGTATATGGTGGCGATGCAGCCCTCGCCTCTGTGGTACAAATGGAATCCATCGATTTGGTTTTAACGGCACTGGTTGGCTATAGTGGCGTATTACCCACCATCAAAGCCATTGAAGCAGGTAAAAACATTGCTTTAGCCAACAAGGAAACACTCGTAGTAGCGGGGGCGCTCATTACCAAACTAGCGCAGGAGAAAGGCGTAAACATTTATCCGGTTGATTCGGAACACTCTGCTATTTTTCAATGCATTGTGGGTGAGTTTCATAATAAAATTGAAAAGATAATTCTAACAGCTTCCGGAGGACCCTTCCGCGGTAAAACCCGGGAAGAACTACAGCACGTTACCAAAGCGCAGGCTTTGAAACATCCTAACTGGAGCATGGGTGCGAAAGTAACCATCGACAGCGCTTCCTTAATGAACAAAGGTTTGGAAGTAATTGAAGCGAAATGGTTATTTCATCTAAAGCCCGAGCAAATCGAGGTAGTGGTTCATCCTCAATCGATTATCCATTCGCTGGTGCAATTTGAGGATAGCAGCATAAAAGCGCAACTTGGTTTGCCCGACATGCGTTTGCCTATTCAATTCGCCATGACCTACCCGGCTCGTTTTAAATGCGATTTCCCCAGATTTAATTTTGCGCACTATCCATCGCTTACACTTGAACAGCCCGATACAAAAACTTTTCGTAATCTTGCGCTGGCTTTTCAAGCTTTGGAAAAAGGAGGCAATGCACCTTGTGTGCTTAACGCAGCAAACGAAATTGCTGTAGCATCCTTTTTAAAAGATGAAATTGGCTTTCTGGAAATGAGTTACCTCGTGGAACAATGTTTAAACGAAATGAGTTACATCAAAGAACCGCGTTTCGAAGATTACGTTGAAACCGATACCGCCACCAGAAGAAAAGCAACAGAAATAATTAAAAACAAAAAATAAAGATTTGACATGGAAGGGTTGATTATGACTGCTCAGATATTGCTGAGCCTTTCAATTTTAGTAGCCGTACACGAAATGGGACACTTACTCGCTGCCAAGTATTTTGGAATGCGAGTAGAGCAATTTTCTATTGGGTTTCCTCCTAAAATATTTTCATTTAAAAAAGGTGAAACAGAATATGCCTTGAGTGCCATCCCGCTAGGCGGGTATGTAAAAATTTCGGGGATGATTGATGAATCGCTCGATTTAGAAAACATGAAGAAAGACCCCGAGCCGTGGGAGTTTAGAAGCAAGCCAGCCTGGCAACGTTTAATTGTGATGTTGGGTGGTATTACCGTTAATGTTATAATGGGTGTACTGATTTTTATTCTGATGGTTTGGATCATCGGGGATAAATATATTCCGAATAGTGAAGTAAATAAAAACGGTGGGATACATGCTCACGCACTGGCACAAAGTATAGGATTAAAAAGTGGCGATAAAATTCTACAAGTAAACGGACAAGCTATCGATGATTTTTCTGAAATCTATAATCCGGATAAGTTATTATCAACAAATGCATATTATACCATAGAACGCAATGGCCAACAACTTGAAATAAAATTGCCCGGTAATTTCATCGAGAATTTTAATGAAAGCGGAAAGGCAGGAGCGTTCGTTACACCAAGACAACTGCCTATTATTGGTGAAGTAGCAAAAGGCTCTCTTGCCGAAAAGTTAAACTTACAAACCGGTGACAAATTTTTAAGTTTGAATAATCAACCTGTTTCTTATTTCGATGACATAGATGCCATCAAAGAAACTAGTAAAGGTGATAGCATGAGTATTTCTATTGCCAGAGGGAATGAGATACTAAACTTCAAAGAATATGTAGGCGAGGATAAAACCATAGGGTTCCGCGCACAAGGTTTTAATTTTGAATTAGCGAAAATCAATTATGGTTTAGGTGAATCAGTAGTATTAGGCGCTGAGCGTGCTTTCGGAATTGTTTTTGTGCAATTAAAAGCTTTCAAGAAAATTTTCTCTGGAGAATTATCTATTCAAAAATCATTATCCGGCCCGATTGGCATTGCGCAAGCCTATGGAGGTACGTGGGATTGGGAAAGATTTTGGCGCATGACTGGCTTGTTATCCATGGTGCTAGCCTTTATGAATTTACTGCCAATTCCTGCGTTAGATGGAGGACACGTTGTATTTTTAACCTACGAGATGGTATCAGGCAGAAAACCATCTGATAAATTTTTAGAAGTTGCTCAAAAAATTGGAATGGTGTTGTTGCTAGGTTTAATGGTATTCATTTTTGCGAATGATATTTTTAAGTTGTTTCAATAATTAATTAGACATAAGTAATAAGACATAAGTAGTAAGATTGAAAATGCTTAGCTTAATCAGCTAGGCATTTTTTGTTTCTAATTTGTTTCCAGTTACAAAATCAATTCTCGTCTATTGTCTTATTTCTTGCTACTTACGTCTCTTAGGGGTACTTTTCTCCCTCCCCTTTTTACTCATCGCAAAGGTGCGGGTCATGGTTTTAATATTTTCTGCTTTGCGAAAACGCAATGCGCTCCAATCTTCATCGATGGCAATCATGCGCACTCCTTCAAAGCCAATATCGCCTAATGCTTGCCAACCTGTATCGCGGCTAAACTCGCATGTATATTTTTTCGAACTTAGTTTAGGATAAGCCAACCAAATTACTTCATCATCTTTATACATTTGTTTTAGCTTACTCGCAAAACTTTCTACTTCTTTCAATTTGGTAACGAATGCCAATACAAAAGGAATATCTTTTGCTTTAGCTACATCAGTTTTTACAACAGCAACTTCTCTCATGGCATCTATTTCAGCGTTAAAAGAATCAGGTGCGTTCAAAATAAAAATGGTAGATTGATTTTTATAATTCAGTTTTTTGAAAAGGGGTGTCATATCATAAGTTTTAAACTCTTTCTAACGCAGTAATTTCGTAATCCAACGAATCATCAAATGGATTGAAAATAAAATTGCTAAATTGTTTCACGTTAATCAATCTCTTATGAAAATACTTCATCTTTCCTTTTACTTTTTACTTTTATCCTTAACCACTATGGCACAAGTCAACAAAAAATTCATCAATCCTTATGGCAATAAACCTCCCGGCTACACGCATGTAGTCGCCACTGAAGCAGGCACAACGTTGTATATTTCTGGTCAGGTACCTGTAAACCAAGCCGGACAATTAGTGGGTGAAAAAGATTTAAAAGCGCAAACCATTCAAGTATATGAAAATCTGCTTTTCTGCTTACGCAGTGCAGGTGCTACCTTCGAAGACGTGGTAAAAATGAATACGTATGTTGTGAATTATAAACCTAGCGATATCGAGATTATTCGCGAAGTAAGAAAAGGCTATCTTTCGAAAGAAAATCCACCAGCCAGTACTTTAGTAGGTGTGCAGGCTTTAGTAAGTCCTGATTTTTTAATTGAAATAGAGGCTATAGCTGTAATCCCCAACAAAAAATAATCAAGCCTTAATTATTTTCTTGTTGATACGCTTAACAAAACCCGGACCTTCGTATACAAAGCCTGTGTAGATTTGAATTAAATCTGCACCGGCTTTTAATCTTTCTACAGCCTGGTCTTCGTTCATGATACCTCCTACTGAAATAATAGGAAAGTTTTTATCTAATCTTGCCCGTAAATAGTGTAAAACTTCCAGACTGCGTTGATGTAACGGCCAACCACTTAGTCCACCGTTGCCGATGTTTTGTAAAACCTTTTCATCTGTTTGTAAACCGGCTCTGCTTATGGTGGTGTTGTTGGCAATTAATCCATCTGTACCCGTTTGTTTTACTATATCGATTACATCATCTAATTGTGCATCGTTTAAATCGGGTGCTATTTTAAGAAAGATAGGTTTTGCTTTCGCCTTCGTTTTATTCAATTGAATTAATTGATGCATCAACTTCATTAAAGGTTCTTTCTCTTGCAAATCGCGCAATCCGGGTGTGTTAGGCGAACTTACATTTACCACAAAATAATCTACAAAAGGAAATAGCGTTTCGAAAGCAATGATATAATCATTAACAGCTTGTTCATTCGGTGTTGCTTTATTTTTACCGATGTTTCCCCCAACGATAATAGTAGATTTTCTATTTGATAATCTTTGTACGGCCACATCTACACCACCATTATTAAAACCCATTCTGTTAATCAATGCCTTATCCTTTGGCAAACGAAACAAGCGAGGCTTATCGTTGCCGGGCTGAGCTTTGGGTGTTAAGGTTCCTATCTCAATAAAACCAAAACCAAAATTTGCTAACTCATCAATCAATTTGGCATCCTTATCAAAACCTGCAGCTAAACCAACAGGATTTTCGAAATGTAAGCCAGCTATATTTCTATGTAATGCAGGATGTTTGATAGTAAACTGATTTCGTAAAATGAATGAAACACCCGGAATTTTATGCAACCCTTTTATGAGTGTAAAAACGGCATGATGAACTTTCTCAGCATCAAAAAGAAAAAGAATGGGTTTAACAATTACTGAATAAAACATTGTGCAAATTATAAAATTAGTACCATACGGGTTCAACTTCTCGGATGAAATTCTTGCACCACACTGCGCAAATAATCTCTGTCTAAATGGGTATAGATTTCTGTTGTAGTAATGGATTCGTGTCCTAACATTTCTTGCACAGCTCTTAAGTCTGCTCCGCCTTCCACTAAATGAGTAGCAAATGAATGGCGAAAGGTGTGAGGACTAATATTTTTTTTGATGCCTGCCTTAGCTGCTAAATTCTTGATGATGGTAAATATCATCACACGGGTTAATTTTTTTCCACGCCTGTTCAAAAACACATGGTTCTCAAAACCTTTTTGAATGGGCATGCCATTTCTAATTTGCTCTATGTAAATGCGCACATACTTACTTGCTTCTTTACCAATCGGAACCAATCTTTCTTTGTTTCCTTTGCCTACCACTTTTACAAACCCCACTCCCATCTCTTCCAAATAAAGATTGCCGGTTTTTAATTCTACACATTCCGAAACACGCAATCCACAAGAATATAAAACTTCAAGAATGGCTTTGTTGCGCTGGCCTTCCGGTGTCGATAAATCGATGGCTTGTAACAAGGCATCAATCTCTTCTAAACTTAATGTATCGGGTAATTTTCTTCCCAGTTTCGGACCTTCTAATAAAACAGTCGGATCTTGTTTGATGATATCTTCTGTTACCAAAAATTTATAGAAAGATTTGATACCAGATAAAATTCTCGCTTGGCTATAGGCACTTAATCCTAACTCGGCCAGGTATTGCAAAAATTGCTGTAGTTGCTTTCCATCCCAATTCGCCATCGATGTTTTTGATTGGATGATGCCTTTGTAATGCAATAATTTTTCAACATCGCGTTCGTAGGCTTGAATAGAATTATCTGAAAGCGATCGTTCTAACTTTAGAAAAGTAACAAACTGCTTCAGATAAATTTCATCCATACCAAGAATTAAAATTGCTTCTGCTAAGGTATTACATTTTTGATTTGTTAACGATTGTGAAACAGATGTTAAACCATGTTAATCGAATTTTTTGGTTTGATACTGCCCTCTACTTTTACTTGCAAACCAAAACCTATATGAAAAAAATCATTTTCTTTTTCCTTCTTCTATTATCAATCCAAACGTATGCACAACAAAAACAGTTAGCCGGAGTGGTAACGCGCGATAGTTTAAACAAAACTCCGTTTAACACTTGGTTTCAATCTTATTATGATGCTTACACACCCCATCAAAAACAATTAGATGCTATTCCTGCTCAAGCGGTATCATCTACCCAAATCGAAATATTTTTTGGCACGTGGTGTGGCGATACCAAACGAGAAATGCCACGTTTCTTTAAGATTCTCGATCAACTAAAATTTCAAGCTAAGCAAATCAAATTGATTGCTGTTAACGGAGATGAAAACTATAAGCAAAGTCCGGGTGGCGAAACAGTAGGCAAAAGCATTTATCGTGTTCCTACTTTTATTTTTTATCAGCAAGGAAAAGAAATCGGTAGAATAGTAGAATATCCTGTTGAAAGTTTGGAAGCAGATCTTGCTAAAATTTTAACCAAGCAAACTTATACACCCAGTTATCCTGCTTTTGTATTATTAGATAAGTGGCACAAAGAAGGAAAACTTACAGACCCTAATCAATCTGCCCGTAGTTTAGCCAGAGCCATTGATGCCGCTGTTATCTCTTCTAGCGAGTTGAATAATTTTGGTTATGTAATGCAAGCCCAGCAACAATATGCAGTGGCCGAAATGGCTTTTAGAATTGCTGCTAACCTGTTCAGCGACCAACCAGAATCGTGGAGTCGTTTGGCTAATGCCTATTTGTTAAATGGAAAATTAAAAGAAGCAGATGAAGCCCTGAACTACGCTTTCAGTTTCCAGATAAAGCCTGAGGATATGTATGAATTTCTAGATGTTTACTACAAAATCCGCAAAAAGAAAGAAGAAAAAGAGACAAAACCCTGATTAGTAAGCATTTACACAATATTCAATTCACTAAACTTTATTCTAACTCTATTTTTCAAAAAACAATTGAATTGCTACCTTTGCAGTCCAAATTTTAAACAATTAACACAATGAAGAATTACGAGACGGTATTCATTTTAAATCCCGTTTTGTCTGAAGATCAGATGAAGGATACTGTCGAAAAATTCGTGAAAGTGTTGAAGAAGGCCAATGCCAACGTTATCAACGTTGAACATTGGGGCTTAAAAAAGCTGGCTTATCCAATCCAGCATAAGTCAACCGGATTCTACGCGTTAATCGAATTTACGGCAGCCTCTACAGTGGTAAATACTCTTGAAACAGAGTACAGACGAGACGAATCTGTTATGCGCTTTTTAACAACTGTTTTAGATAAGCACGCTGTTGCTTACAACGAACGCAGAAGAAAAGGCGAATTCAGCAAAAACAAAGAAAACAAAAAAACCACCAGAAAAACTGAGGAGGAGTTAGCCTAATGAGTTTACAAAACGAACCCATCAAACGCGCAGAAGTAAAAGCAAAATACTGCCGTTTCAAGAAAAGCGGTATCAAGTATATCGATTATAAAGATCCTGATTACTTGTTAAAGTTTATCAACGAGCAAGGTAAAATCCTTCCTCGCAGATTAACCGGAACAAGTTGGAAGTACCAAACAAGAGTGGCTCAGGCTGTAAAGCGTGCCCGCCACATGGCTATCCTTCCTTTCACTGGCGATTCATTAAAGTAATAGTCCAAACATAAACGAAAGAAAAATGGAAGTTATCTTAAAAACTGACGTGGCTGGTTTGGGCTATAAGAACGAAGTAGTAAAAGTTCGCCCAGGTTACGCTAACAATTACCTGATTCCAACAGGTGCAGCAATTCTTGCAACTGATTCTAACAAGCGCATGAGCGCGGAGAACATTCGCCAGGCAGCACATAAAGCAGCTAAATTAAAATTAGATGCAGAAACCTTAGCACAACGCATTGGAGAATTAACACTCGAAATCGGAACAAAAGCAGGCGAAACCGGAAGAATTTTCGGTGCCGTAACAGCTACGCAAGTTGCTGACGCTTTAAAAGCTAAAGGTTTTGAAGTAGATCGTAGAAAAGTTGTGATGAAAGAAGTTCCTAAGCAATTAGGGTCGTACACAGTTGGTTTAGATCTTCACAAAGAAGTGAAGCACGAAATCAAAATCAATGTTGTAGCCGAATAATTTTATTGCACAGCATACAAAGGCCGCTCCCAAAGAGTGGCCTTTTTTATTATCTTCCCTGCATGTTCAGAACTGAAATAGAAATCAAACCTTCAGCCGTACACATCAAACATCAGCATCAATTATTGCTGATGGGTTCTTGCTTTTCTGATTCAATTGGTAAAAAATTAGCGGAACATAAATTTCATACTCTCATCAACCCATTTGGTACGCTCTTCCATCCTGTTGCCATTCATTCGGCTATTACATCCAGTATAGAAAATACAATAGATCCAGATTTATTTTTTACAAGAGATAATATTTGGCTGCATGGAGCTTATCATAGTCAACTGTTTGATGTTGACAAAGAAAAACTTATTCAGACAATCCAAAAACAACAAGCAACCACGCATCAAATTATTAGAAATGCTGATTGGTTAATGCTCACCTATGGCACTGCCTTTCTGTATCATATAAAATCGAATGCGAAATGGGTAGCCAATTGTCATAAAATGCCGGCTAATTTTTTTGATAAACAGTTAAGTAGTTTAACCTCGCTAGAAAAAGATTTTGATCTTTTTTATCAACATATAAAAAAGCTTAATCCAAAAATAAAAGTATTACTAACGATAAGTCCGGTTCGGCATACACGCGATACACTCGAACTCAATCAGGTTAGCAAAGCAAGCTTGCGTTGTTTTGTACATAACGTTACACAACAGCATAAAGACGTGCATTATTTTCCTGCTTATGAAATCATGATGGATGATCTGCGTGATTACAGATTTTACGATCGTGATCTTATTCATCCAAACGAAACGGCCATCGACTATATATTTGAAAAATTTAGTCAAACTTTTTTTTCTGATGATACTCAAAAATTAATGAATGAATGGCAAACTTTGAAAAGAGAATTGGCTCACAAAGCTTTTCATCCTTCGGGCAAACAACATCAACACTTTTTACAAAACTTATCTGCTAAACTACAGAACTTAGATTCGCGGCTCGATGTTAGAGAAGAATTAAAGCAGGTAGAAAAACAGATCATCGGGCCACATGAGAACTAATCAATTACGACACGCCACCTCTCCTTACCTTTTGCAACATGCCAACAATCCTGTAGCTTGGCAAGAATGGAATGCTGATACTTTAGAACAAGCCATACGAGAAGACAAACCCATTCTAGTAAGCATTGGATATTCATCCTGCCATTGGTGTCATGTGATGGAACATCAATCTTTTGAAAACGAAGAAATTTCCAAGTTGATGAACGAGTTTTTTGTTTGCATTAAAGTAGACAGAGAAGAAAGACCTGACATCGACCAGATTTACATGGATGCTGTACAAGCCATGGGTAATAATGGTGGCTGGCCTTTAAATGTTTTTCTAACAGCAGATCAAAAACCCTTTTTTGGTGGAACGTATTTTACACCTGCAGCCTGGTCGCAAATATTAATTAACATACACCAAGCGTACAAAAATCGCAAAAACGAAATCCTTGAATCAGCCGAGGCTTTGGCTAAGCATATAGCACAAGGTGATGTGCAACGATTCATCAAAAAAAATGAAAATGTAGAAATTCAATCTTTTTTAGAAAGTTCACTCGCTTCAGTAGAAGATAAATTTGATACTACTTGGGGAGGATTACAAAAAGCACCTAAGTTTATCATGCCCAGTATTTGGCAGTTTTTGTTGCGCCATCAGTATGTAACCAACCAGGAAAGCGTTAAAAAACAAGTTATTTTTACACTCAATAAAATTTTGAATGGTGGTATCTACGATCAAGTCGGTGGTGGCTTTGCACGCTACTCGGTAGACGTACAATGGTTTGCTCCACACTTCGAAAAAATGTTGTACGACAATGCGCAAATGCTTTCTTTATTAGCTGATGCATATGCGATTACGCAGAACAATATATTTAAAACGGCTATCGAAGAAACAGTTAATTGGTTAAATGTAGAAATGAAAGACAAAGAAGGTGCATACTACGCTGCTTTAGATGCCGATAGCGAAGGTGAAGAAGGAAAATTTTATGTGTGGAAAGATTCAGAATTAGCCGACATATTAAAGCAAGATTATGGATTATTCAGTTCATACTTTAAAACGAACAAAGAAGGGAATTGGGAACATGGTAATAATATTCTATTGAGAGATGAAACCATTCAAGTTGATGAAACTTACTTGAAGAAAATAAAGAACCAACTTTACGAAGCCAGAAATAAAAGAATTAAACCTGGTTTAGATGATAAGATTTTAACAGGTTGGAACGCTTTGCTTATTTCCGGATTGTGTGATGCATATCGTGCCACACAAAACAACTTGTATTTGGAAAATGCTTTACAAACCATTCGATTTATTGAATCAAAATTGATAAATGAGCAAATTGTTTACAGACATTATACAAAAGGAAAGACTTCAACAACAGAAGGCTTCCTCGAAGACTATGCTTGTTTAATTCAGGCCTACATTAGTTTGCACCAAGCTACTTTGGAGGAAAACTTTTTGAAACAAGCCATCAACTGGTGCGATCAGGTGTTGATAAAATTTTACGATGAAGAAGATGGTTATTTCTATTTCACTGCCAGCGATGCAGAAAAACTAATCGCCAGAAAGAAAGAATTGTTTGACAATGTCATTCCTTCCTCTAATTCTATTATGTCAAGAAATCTTTTGGTTTTAGGACAAATAACGAACAGAGAAAACTACACCCAAGCGGCTGAACGAATGCTTATTGGCATGCAACACCTCATCGCAAGCGAAATCAATTACACCAGTAATTGGGGTATGGCATGGCTCGAATGGAAAAAAGAAAGACATGAAGTTGCAACTGAAAATGGAATAAACAATTCAATTGCTAAAACATTACAACAGAAGTTTCTTCCTTTCGCCTTTTTATTTGAAACAAAACAAGAAAGTATCATCGAACAAGCCAATAAACCTTTAACAACCGGAAATAACATTTATGTTTGTTACCAAAAAACTTGTCAGTTGCCAACTCAAGATTTATCTATCATAGAAAAATACATAAAGTCTTAATCCTGTGGAAAATCTTTTTAATAAAGATGAACTAAAGTTTGCAGATATTCTGCTTCCTCTTCCACTCGATGCTTTGTTTACCTATCGCGTACCAACCGATTTGTTAGCGCATGTGCACATTGGTATGCGTGTAATTGTTCCTTTTGGTGAAAGAAAAATTACAACGGGTGTTATCATTCAACTTCACCAACAAGCTAATCCTGCCTACGAAGCAAAATACATTGCAGATGTATTAGACGAACAACCCAGCATCACACCTCAACAAATTGAGTTGCTTTTTTGGATGGCCGACTATTATGTTTGTACACCAGGCGAAGTTTTACAAGCTGCGCTTCCTTCCGGGTTAAAACTTTCAAGTGAAAGTTATGTACAAATCCATCCTGAATTTTCATTTGAAACCAGTCGTTTCGAATTTTCAGCGAGGGAAGAAATTATACTGGAGAAAGTAAAAGATAAAGCAGCCAGCATTCCTGAACTTTCCTCCTTACTCAATATCAAAAATATTAGTCCGATAGTAAACGGTTTAATCAAGAAAGAAGCCATTGTTTTAGTTGAAAGCATCGAAGAGAAATACAAACCTAAACTTGAAAAAAGAATACGATTTACAGAAAACTATTTGCTAGCGGAAAATCTTGAATTGTTATTTAAAAGATTAAATAAAAAACCTAAGCAAGAGGAAGTTCTTCTTGCCTACCTCAGGTTGGTAAATGTATTGCAAGATTCATCTGTAAATGTAGAAGGCGTTCAAAAAGAAAAAGTATTAGCAGAAGAAGTTTCTGCTTCATCTTTACAAAAACTTATTAAAGACAAAGTATTTGAAGAATTTTCGATTGAAGTATCTCGTTTTAGCGATTTTACTGAAGATGTAATCTCTCCTAAGCTTAGCGAAACCCAAATTGAAACTGTAAAAGAAATCCATCAGCAATGGCAAGAAAAAAATACCATTCTCTTACATGGTATAACAGGTTCTGGTAAAACTGAAATCTATTGTCATTTAATTAAACAAGTAATAGATGCCGGTGGACAAACATTGTTCATGTTACCTGAAATTGCACTAACCACGCAATTAGTTAATCGATTAAAAAACTTTTTTGGCGATGCGCTAGGCGTTTATCATTCAAGGTTTAATGAAAATGAAAGAGTTGAAGTTTACCAAAAAGTTTTAAAAGGAGAATATCAAGTTATTGTTGGTGTTCGTTCTTCTATCTTTTTACCTTTTCAGCATTTAGGATTGATCGTTGTGGATGAAGAACATGAAGTTACTTACAAACAACAAGAACCTGCACCTCGCTACCACGCCAGAGATTGCGCCATCATGTTGGCTTCGTTCCATCATGCAAAAGTTTTATTGGGTTCTGCCACACCGGCTTTGGAAACATATTACCAAGCCAAGCAAGGTAAATTTGGCTATGTTCGTATAACAGAACGTTATTCAGGAACTTCTCTTCCGCTTATTCACTTAGCAGATATGAAATTAGAGAAGTTGCAAAAAAAGAATAAAGGTGATTTTTCAGGACTATTACTTACTAAAATAGAGGAGAGTTTACAGAAACAAGAGCAGGCCATCATCTTTCAAAACAGAAGAGGATATTCTCCTTCCATTCAATGCGAAGTTTGTCAGTGGGTTGCCACTTGCCCCAATTGTGCGGTTAGTCTCACCTACCACCAATTCAGAAAGGCGATGGTTTGCCATTATTGTGGATATAAAGAAAAACATCCAACGCAATGTCCTTCGTGTCAATCGAAAAGGTTAAGTAACATTGGCTATGGTACTGAAAAATTAGAAGAAGAATTAAAAATCTATTTTCCAGACAACCAGATTCAGCGCATGGATTTAGATACAACGCGCAATAAAAAAAGTTTTGATCAGATTATCGAAGACTTTGAAACCGGAAAAACTCAAATCCTGATTGGAACACAAATGATAACCAAAGGATTGGATTTTAATCGCGTGCAAGTTGTTGGAATTTTTAATGCAGATCGTATGCTTTACTTTCCTGATTTTCGGTCGCATGAGCGAGCCTTTCAATTGATTACACAAGTAAGTGGCCGTGCAGGAAGAAGAGAAAAACAAGGTGAGGTTGTGATTCAAACATCTAATCCCAATCATTTGATTTTAGAATGGATTAAAGAACATGACTACGATAAATTCGCCAGCCATGAATTACAGGAAAGACAAAATCACGATTATCCTCCTTTTAGCCGATTGATAGAAATTACCGTAAAACACATCGACTTTAAAATTTCAAGACAGGCATCAGAATTTTTAACGAGTGAGATCAGGAGAATAGTGCAAGATGTAAAAGTATTAGGGCCGGGTGAGCCGATGATTGGCAAAATCAGAAATCAGTATCTGATGACAACCCTCATTAAAATTCCGAGAAATAACGGTAAGCTACAAGAAATCAAGGCATCAATTAAGAAGTTAATTCAGCTTAGTAAACAACAGAGTGATTTTAAGAATGCCCGGTTTATCCTTGATGTTGATCCTGTTTAATAAACCTATTCATCTTTTTTAATTAAAAATCAGCTAAATCTCTTCACCACATTATCTAATCTTTCAATGTTAACAAATAAAAAAGCCTCACAAGATTGCGAGGCTTTTGCATTTTAATTTATTATTTAATCTCCTCCTCCTTTTGCCATCACCTCGTAAGAAGAGGTTATCGCTGAGAAATATTCGCGGTTCATGCGCGCGATGTTGGCAACGCTTATTCCTTTCGGGCATTCGGCTTCGCAAGCCTTGGTGTTGGTGCAAGCTCCAAAACCTTCATCATCCATTTGGGCTACCATCTTTTCTACACGTTCTTTTCTCTCTGGCTGACCTTGTGGTAACAAGGCAAACTGCGAAACTTTAGCGCTAACAAACAACATAGCAGAAGCATTTTTACATGCCGCTACACATGCGCCACAACCAATACAAGTGGCAGCATCAAAAGCTTCATCTGCAATTTTCTTGGGAATGGCTATTTCATTCGCATCGGGTACACCACCTGTGTTAACAGAAACATAACCACCCGCACGCTGAATTCTATCGAATGCACTTCTATCTACTACTAAATCTTTTACAACAGGAAAAGCTTTTGCCCTCCATGGTTCAATGGTGATGGTTTCACCATCTTTGAAACTACGCATGTGCAATTGGCAAGTTGTAGTTTGCAGCGGACCATGTGGTCTGCCATTGATATACAAGCTACACATCCCACAAATACCTTCGCGACAATCGTGATCGAAGGCGATTGACTCTTCACCTTTTTGTACCAACTCATTGTTCAATACATCCAACATTTCTAAGAAAGACATGTCTTGAGAAACATGACTGTGTTCGTAGGTTTTAAAAGCGCCCTTGGAGTTAGCGTCTTTTTGTCTCCAAACTTTTAAAGTAATCTTCATAATTTTATTTATAGCTACGCTGTGTCAACTTAACATTTTCAAAAATCAATTCTTCCTTGTGCAATGCTTCGGGTTGGTTTTCGCCTTTATACTCCCACGCTGCTACATAAGCGAATTCATCATCTTTTCTTTTAGCTTCCCCATCAGGAGTAGCTGATTCTTCACGGAAGTGACCACCACAAGACTCTGATCTGTTGAGTGCATCATCTACCATCAACTCACCTAATTCAATGAAGTCTGCCACACGCAAGGCTTTCTCCAGTTCTTGATTCAATTCTCCAGCTCCGCCCAATACAGCAACGTTACTCCAGAATTCTTCTTTCAACTTTTGAATTTTCTCCTTTGCGAATTTCAAACCTTTTTCGCTGCGCGACATACCGCAATAATCCCACATCGTTAAGCCTAACTCTCTATGGAACTGATCAACTGTTTTCTTTCCTTTGATAGAAAGTAATTTATTGATTCTGCTTTGTACGGTGTCGATTGCTTCTTTGAATTCAGGTCTGTCCGTACTTACTTTTTCATAAGGCATGCCTGCCAAATAATCTCCGAGTGTATATGGAATTACAAAGTAGCCATCGGCTAATCCTTGCATCAAGGCAGAAGCACCTAATCGGTTTGCACCGTGGTCAGAGAAGTTAGCTTCACCTAAGGCATATAAACCAGGAACGGTTGTCATTAAATTATAATCTACCCATAATCCGCCCATTGTATAATGCACAGCCGGGAAAATCATCATTGGAGATTTATATGGATTATCTCCGGTAATTTGCGCGTACATATCGAACAAGTTTCCATACTTCGCACGAATGGTTGCTTCTCCATCTCTCTTGATTGCATCAGAAAAATCTAAGAACACAGCTAAACCTGTTGTGCCAACTCCTCTTCCTTCATCACAAACATATTTTGCATTTCTTGATGCCACATCGCGTGGTACTAAATTTCCGAAGGATGGATATTTTCTTTCTAAGAAATAATCTCTTTCTGATTCAGGAATGTTAACAGCATCTGCAGCTTTTAAACCTGGCCTTGCTGTTTTAGGAACCCACACTCTTCCATCGTTTCTGAGCGACTCACTCATCAAGGTTAATTTTGATTGATGATCACCGGTAACAGGAATACAAGTCGGGTGAATTTGCGTAAAACAAGGGTTGGCAAACAAAGCACCTTTTTTGTGTGCGCGCCATGCTGCTGTTACGTTAGATCCTTTTGCATTGGTTGAGAGGAAAAATACGTTTCCATATCCACCGGTGCATAATAATACTGCATGAGCAGAATGTGATTCTATTTTACCCGTAATTAAATCTCTGGTGATGATACCTCTCGCTTTCCCATCCACAATAACAACGTCTAACATCTCGGAACGAGTGTACATCTTCACTTTTCCGTTAGCGATTTGTCTGTTCAACGCACCGTATGCACCTAACAACAATTGTTGTCCGGTTTGCCCACGAGCATAAAAAGTTCGCGATACTTGCGCACCACCGAATGAACGGTTAGATAACAACCCACCATATTCGCGGGCAAATGGAACACCTTGCGCAACGCATTGGTCGATGATGTTAACACTTACTTCAGCCAAACGATAAACATTGGCTTCGCGTGCGCGGTAATCGCCTCCTTTAATCGTGTCGTAAAACAAACGATAGATTGAATCGCCATCGTTCTGGTAATTTTTTGCTGCGTTGATACCACCTTGAGCAGCAATGCTATGCGCTCTGCGTGGGCTATCTTGGAAACAAAATGCTTTTACATTGTAACCCAACTCGCCTAACGATGCAGCAGCGGAAGCTCCGGCTAAACCGGTTCCTACTACAATAACATCGTACTTTCTTTTATTGGCAGGGTTAACCAATTTAAGATTGAACTTGTGTTTCGTCCACTTCTCTGCTAATGGACCTTCCGGTGCTTTTGAATCTAACTTCATATCGTTATCGAATCAGATGTGTGTATTGCATTACTAAAACCATTAAAAGAAAAACATGTTTATAGGAATCCAAGCAAAAAGTGCAGGAACTACCACCGAAAATGTTTTTCCTAAGAAGTTGATGATGCCATTATATTTAGGATGGTTTAAACCTAATGTTTGGAATGAACTTGCAAAGCCATGCCATAAGTGAAAGCCTACTGCGGCCATGCAAAAAACATATAATGCCACATACCAGGGCACTGCGAACCATTGAGCAACTAAGGAGTAAATGTCGCGGTATTCTGTGCCATCGTACGTTACTTTAGGCATATCGCCAAAGTGCATCTCTGCCCAAAAATGTTTTAGGTGTACCACCAAGAAAACCAAAACGATTGTTCCTAAGATGCCCATATTGCGTGACGACCAGATAGATGATTTACCCGAAGTAACAGCATACCGGTCGGTTCCGCGTGCTTGCCTGTTTTTAATGGTTAAAACAATGGAGATAAAAATGTGTAACAGAATGAAAAAGAAATTTCCTTTCGACACAATTTGAATAAGCGGATTGGTGCTCATGAATTCAGCGTATACATTAAAAGCACGACCACCATCATCTTTCAGTAATTGTAAATTACCAATGAGGTGAACTGCCAAAAAAAGAATAAGAAACAAACCTGTGAGAGCCATTAATAACTTTCGGCCCAGTGTGCTGGTGAAAAGTGTAATTAACCAATTCATATACTATGTAGTCGGTGTTATTTAGGTGATGCCAAAAATAGTTCGCGATTGCGAAGCCACCAAAATAGTACACACTTTAAAAGCATTCTAAATAACAGTTTATGGTTAATAGAATGCTACTCTACATGAATGGGATGGCTAACAAAATCCGCAGTAATCAAAAAGCCAGATGATGATTAAAATTAGTGTAACAGTTAAGAAAAGGAACCATTCTTTTTTAACGAACGCTACTACCTTTCCAAAAAGCGATTTCATATTGATATTGATTTCTTTGGATGATGCAAATTGTTATCCTTAAATTATAAGTATCTCATAATCTTTAGTATAGCTTACTTCAGCAAAGTAAAAATTCCAAATTCGGAAAAGGAAAAGAGTACAATTTTCTCAGTTTGGGATATGAAATTATACTGAGTCAAGTAGAATTTTATGGTAGAAAGCATTGTTACTTGATTAATTTTACAGCCAACCACTACTGCACATGTATTTGATTTTCGATACGGAAACCACCGGGCTTCCGCGTAATAAAACTGCACCCATAACCGACCTCGACAACTGGCCTCGCCTGGTACAATTGGCCTGGCAACTGCACGACCACAACGGAAAATTAATTAACAGACAAAACTACATCATCAAACCTGATGGTTTTGATATTCCATATAAAGCAGAACAAGTTCACGGCATTTCTACCGCTAAAGCGTTAGAAGTAGGTGAACCCATTCTGGAAGTTCTACAAGCCTTTCAACTTGATTTACAAAAAAGTACTTGTCTGGTTGGGCATAACATCGAGTTCGATATCAACATTATTGGTTCTGAACTCTTTCGATTACAAGCCAACTATCAATTACTTACCGGAGCTAATAAAATAGACACTGCCGAAGTAAGCATCGATTTTTGTCAGTTACCCGGTGGCCCAGGTGGTAAATTTAAAATGCCAAAACTGAGCGAACTGCACATCAAACTTTTCGGAAAAGATTTTGTCGATGCACACGATGCAGCTTACGATGTGGCAGCTACCGGGCGGTGTTTCTTTGGTTTACTCAAAGCTTCGGTTGTAAAACCACTTGGTGCATTAAAGATTGAGGAAATTGTTTACGAAGAACCTGTTTTAGAAAGCGCAAACTTTGCAACTAAAAAAAGCGAAGGCGAAAAGAAAATAGAAACCAACAGCGATGCAGTTGTAACCGATAAGCCTTTCTTTCATTTGCATGTACATTCGCAATATTCTGTTTTACAAGCTACACCCGAAATCAAAAAAATTGTTGCTAAAGCCAAAGCCATGAACATGCCTGCAGTTGCTTTAACTGATTTAGGTAATTTATATGGCGCATTCAAATTTGTAAGAGAAGCGTTAGATAACGGCATCAAACCGATTTTAGGTTGTGAGTTTTATGTTGCCGAAGAAAGAAAGAAATTAAAGTTCACGAAAGACAATCCTGACAAAAGATATAATCAGATTTTGTTAGCTAAGAACAAAGAAGGCTATCATAATCTAACCAAGTTAAGTTCACTTGCTTTTATCGAAGGTTTATATGGCATTCATCCGCGTATCGATAAAGATTTGATTAAACAATATGCAAATGGATTGATTGCCACAACAGGAAGTTTACAATCTGAAATTCCTTATTTGATTCTACACGTGGGTACCAAACAAGCAGAAGAAGTTTTTGCCTGGTACCATGATGTTTTCAAAGATGATTTTTACATTCAATTAAACCGACAAAGATTACCTGAGCAAGATCACGTTAACAAAGTGTTGTTGGAGTTTGCTGCTAAGTATGGTGTAAAATATTACGCAGCCAACGAAGTTTATTATTTGCAACAGGAAGATGCAGATGCTCAAGATATTTTAATCTGTATCAAAGAACAAGAATTGAAGTCCACTCCTATCGGGCATGGACGAGGAACACGCTACGGCTTACCGAATCAGGAATTTTGTTTTAAGTCGCAGGAAGAAATTAAACAACTCTTCCGCGATTTGCCCGAAGCCATCGAAACACTTTCTGAAATTGAAAGTAAAGTTGAAACGTATAAGCTTCAGCGCAATGTCTTGCTTCCTAAATTCGATATACCTGAAAATTTCTCTTCGGAAGATGAGTATCTCAGGTATTTAACCTACGAAGGTGCAAAAACTAAATACGAAACTATTACTCCTGAAATACAAGAACGATTAGATTTTGAACTTGAAACCATTAAGAAAACTGGCTACCCCGGCTACTTCTTAATTGTTCAGGATTTTACTAACAAAGCACGCGAGATGGGCGTATCCGTTGGGCCCGGACGCGGTTCGGCTGCCGGTTCGGCAGTGGCTTATGCTATTGGTATCACAAATGTTGATCCAATCAAATACGATTTACTTTTCGAGCGTTTCTTAAATCCGGATCGTGTTTCCTTACCCGATATCGATATTGATTTTGATGATGAAGGCCGCGACAAAGTATTACAATATGTAATCGATAAATACGGCAAAAATCAAGTTGCGCAAATTATTACTTATGGTACGGAAGCTGCTAAATCTTCGATACGCGATTGCGCACGTGTGATGGAACTTCCGCTTAACGATGCAAACGCATTGGCCAAGTTAGTTCCTGAACGACCAGGCACATCATTAGAAAAAGCATTTACAGAAGTTAACGAACTTAAAGAAACGTTAAACGGCAGCGACTTACGCGCACAAGTATTAAAACAAGCCAAACGCGTGGAGGGTGCAGTGCGCAACACAGGAACTCACGCTTGTGGCGTTATCATCACTCCGGATGACTTAACCAATTTCGTTCCTGTTTCTACTGCGAAAGATTCGGACATGTTGGTTACACAGTTCGATAACAGTGTGGTTGAGAGTGCAGGTTTATTGAAGATGGACTTTTTAGGTTTAACTACTTTGTCTATCATCAACTCAGCCATAAAAAATATCAAGAAGAGTAAAGGAATTGTTATCGATGTAGATACCATTCCGTTGGATGATGGTAAAACCTATCAACTCTTTCAACGTGGCGATACAACCGGAACTTTTCAGTTTGAAAGTGTGGGCATGCAAAAATATTTGCGCCAACTCAAGCCCGATAAGTTTGAAGATTTAATTGCCATGAACGCCCTTTACCGACCAGGGCCGATGGAATACATTCCACAATTCATCAACCGTAAACATGGACGCGAAGCCATTCAATATGATTTGCCGGAAATGGAAGAATACCTCGCAGAAACCTATGGTATAACAGTTTATCAGGAACAGGTAATGTTGCTTTCCCAAAAATTAGCAGGCTTTAGCAAAGGCGATGCAGACGTGTTGCGTAAAGCAATGGGTAAGAAACAAAAAGAAGTGCTGGATAAAATGAAAAGCAAATTTATTGAAGGATGCCAAAAACATAACCATCCTGAAGAGATTTGCGAAAAGATTTGGAAAGACTGGGAAGCATTTGCCCAATATGCGTTTAACAAATCGCACTCTACTTGTTACTCACTGGTTGCTTATCATACAGCTTATTTAAAAGCCAATTATCCCGCAGAATACATGGCTGCGGTGCTCACACACTCGCAAAGCAATTTAGAGAATGTTACTTTCTTTATAGAAGATTGCAAGTCGATGGGTTTGCAAGTGTTGGGCCCACACATTAATGAATCAGGTGTTTACTTCGAAGTAAATAAACAAGGCGAAATTCGGTTTGGATTAGGTGCGATTAAAGGTGCTGGTGATGCTGCCGTGCAAGCCATCATTCAGGAACGAGATACGAACGGAGTTTATCAAGACATTTTTGATTTAACCAAAAGATTATCGGCAAAAAGTGTTACCAAAAAAACCTACGAATGTTTAGCTCAATCCGGAGCGTTTGATTGTTTTGAAGGTATTCACCGAAGGCAATATGTGTATGCCCGCGAAGGCGATACCAGTTTGATAGAAAAAGCCATGCGCTATGCCGCCAAAACGCAGCAAGAAGAATTGAGCTCGCAAGTAAGTTTGTTTGGTGGTGGTGCAACAGTAGCTTTACCCAAACCTAAAATTGAAACGTTGGAACCTTTCAGTGAAATTGAAAAGTTGAACTTAGAGAAAGAAGTGGTAGGTATTTACATCTCCGGACATCCGCTCGATAATTTTAAATTTGAATTGGAATCATTCTCTAATTTAACGTGCCAACAATTGAATGATATCGAACCTCTATTGGGCAAAGAGGCAAAAGTGGGCGGCATCATTTCTTCGGTAGAACATCGCACAACAAAAACAGGTAAACCTTTTGGTAAATTTACTTTAGAAGATTACTCGGGTAATTATACCTTCACCTTGTTTAGCGAAGACTACCTGAAATTCAGAAACATGCTGAACACGGGTTGGTTTGTTTTAGTGGAAGGAAGCATCATTAAAAACTCGTGGGGACAACAAACCATCGAAATGAAAATAAGAACCATTGAGTTGCTGAATGAATTAGGCATTAAGCGATGCAAGGGTGTTCAAGCCAAAGTACAAACACACGAAATAAATGCCGAATTAATTAACCAGATAGAATTGATTTGCGGAAAATATTCCGGCAACACTCCTTTCTATTTGAAACTACGAGACGAACAAGACAACATCAGTTTGGATATGTTATCCAGAAAATTCAGGATTAGTCCGGTAAACGACATGGTGAAGGAACTAAAAAAATGGGCAGAGGTAGAAGTTGTTTATTAAAAAATACAAAGGCATTGAGTTGTTTTATTTTGAACTAAACCCATTACCTTCGTGTTGATAATTTTAAAACATACAAATCATAAATAATTAAGATATGGGAAAGGCAATAGAACTTACCGATTCAAATTTCGAACAATATGTAAATTCTGATAAACCTGTTTTGGTTGATTTCTGGGCAGAATGGTGTGGACCTTGCAAAATGATTGGTCCTTTGGTTGAAGAATTAGCTGGCGATTTCGAAGGCAAAGCCATCATCGCTAAATTAAATGTTGATGAAAACCCAACCATGACGGCCAAGTTTGGTGTAAGAAACATCCCTACTCTTTTGGTTTTCAAAAAAGGACAAATAGTTGATAAGCAAATTGGCGCTGTACCAAAATCAGTGTTATCTCAAAAGATTGAAGCGCAATTAGCGTAGTTTGGTTGTTCGTTGTTGGTTGTTCGGTTACAAGAAAAAAAATCAAAATCAATCAATAGACAATTACTATATATTCTTTAAAACGAAAAAAGCTGTCATAAAAAGACAGCTTTTTTTATTCCCTTTTTCGAATTAGAAGTTCGATAATTATTCAACAATAAATAGGTGCACAAACTAAAAATCTAAAACGATTAACAAATTACCAACAACTACTAACGAACTACCCATACTAATTACTCCTCTCAATCGTAAACTGCACTAAATCAATTAAAGATTTTTTGTAATTACTCTCTGGGATATTAGTTAACAGATTTAAGGCATCGGCATGGTAGCGGTTCATTACTGCTTGTGCATATTCTATACCACCCGATTGGCGAACAAACTCTATTACTTCTCTTACTCTTCTAGGCTTATCGCTTTCGTTGCGCACGATGTTGGTTATTTTTCTTCTTTCTAACCAACCACTTTGCGATAACGCATAAATTAAAGGCAAAGTCATTTTCTTTTCTTTAATATCAATACCTAAGGGTTTGCCTATTTCTTCTTCTCCGTAATCGAATAAATCATCTTTAATCTGAAAAGCCATTCCTATCTTCTCACCAAACAATTTCATATTATCTACTGTGGCCTTATCTGCGCCCGAAGAACTCGCACCCACAGCACAGCACGATGCAATAAGCGAAGCTGTTTTTTGTCGGATGATTTCGTAGTATAACTCTTCGGTAATGTTTAATTGCCTCGCTTTTTCCATTTGCAACAACTCGCCTTCACTCATTTCGCGCACAGCATTCGAAACAATTTCTAACAGATGATATTCTTTGTGTTCAACCGAAAGCAAGAGCCCACGTGCCAATAAAAAATCTCCTACCAAAACAGCAATCTTATTTTTCCACAATGCATTCACTGAAAAAAAACCTCGTCTGTAATCGGCATTATCTACAACATCATCGTGCACCAAAGAGGCCGTGTGCAACAATTCAATTAAAGAAGCTCCGCGATAGGTAGATTCTGAAATATTTCCGGTAGTGCCCGCACTCAAAAAAACAAACATCGGACGCATCTGTTTGCCTTTGCGTTTTACGATGTAGGTCATAATTTTATCCAACAACAACACACGGGTTTTCATAGAAGCCCTGAACTTTTTCTCGAAAGCTTCCATTTCTGTGTGTATTGGTGCTTTTATTTGTTCAAGGGATAAAGCCATGCACAATAATACTATCTAAATATTAAATACTTGTATCAAACAAGCATAACTTTTCGCAAGTTTTAAAAAACATTTTACCTTTAAGGATATGGGACTTACAGAATTTGATGCACGTTATGGCCATTTCGTTTTTATATTGGTTGTGCTGGCATTTTCCTTTCTTGTTGCGCTTATTTTAAAGTTTATGATCGGGCGCTTTGTGCGCATCTCATCTACTAAATTAAAGGTAGATCCTACCAAACTCAAATTTTTTAAAAACGCTGTCGACTTTATTGTATACCTCACTGCCGCCATTGTAATTTTTAAATCGATACCCAGTTTAAACTCATTAGGTAATGGTTTATTAGCCAGTGCCGGTGTGTTGGCTGCCATAGTTGGTTTGGCTTCTCAGTCTGCCTTTTCGAACATAATTAGTGGTGTGTTTTTGGTTATCTTCCGACCGTTCAGTGTGGGTGACCGTGTAAAAGTTGGGCAACTCTACACAGGCGATGTAGAAGATATTACCCTTCGGCACACCGTTATCCGCGATTTCGAAAACAAACGCATCGTTATACCCAATACCGTCATCAGCAACGAAACCATTTTAAACGCCAGTTTACCCGGAGAATATTTGTGCGTGTTTGTAGAATTTAACATTGCCTTGCATACAAAAGATATAGACAAAGCCATTAGCATTATGCAACGCGAAGCGCTGGCGCATCCTTTGCATGTGGATAACCGAACGCCCGAAGAAAAAAGAAAAAATGAACCCGTAGTTGTTGTTCGGCTTATCAATTTTACAGACTCTGCTATGACTTTGCGCGCTTGGGTTTGGACAACCGACCCCACCAATGCTTTTATCTTAAAATGCGATTTATTAAAATCAATCAAACAAGCTTTTGATAAAGAAGGAATAGAAGTGCCTTATCCACATCGCATGGTTTTTTTGCAAAATCAAAATGAATTACGCTCATGACAAGCAAGCACGCGCTGCATCAACCCTCTAATGGCAGAGCAATTTTAGAACTGATTCAATACGATAGAAATCATTACAACCGATTCGATGATTTATCGGTTACCGAAATCATTCATAAAATTAATCCTCATCAAGTTAATTGGATTAACGTTGATGGATTAGAAGAAACTCATATTCTTGAAAAACTGCAAGAACACTTTTGTTTACATACTTTATTAATTGAAGATGTTTTAAACGATCAGCGCCCAAAGGCCGAAGAATACGAAGATTATCTTTTCTTCACGTTAAAAATGTTGTATCGGATAGATGACAAACACATCGATTACGAGCAAGTAAGTTTTGTAGTAGGTACCAATTTTCTGGTTTCCTTTCAGGAGAAAGAAGGAGATTTATTTGAAGCCTTCAGAGACAGAATAAGGTTAGATCAAGGTAAAGTAAGAAAGCAAAAAACGGATTATCTGTTGTATCGCTTATTGGATATAATTGTTGATAATTACTACACCGTGCTCGATGCCATTGGCGAACAGATAGATGATATTGAAGAGAAAATTCAGTCGGGTTCATCAGACTCAATATTTTCGGAAATACAACAAATAAAAAAAGAACTCATTTTTTTACGTAAGGCAGTATATCCGCTGCGCGATGCATTAAGCAAATTGGTTAAAGGAGAAACTTCTTTTGTTACCGATCACACCACCCGGTATTTTGCCGATGTTTACGACCATATCGTACACCTGATCGATTCGTTAGATACCTATAAAGACCTGACAGCCTCTTTATTGGATATACATTTCAACACACAAAATAACCGCATGACGGAGGTGATGAAAGTATTGGCTGTAATTTCTACCATCTTCATTCCTTTAACTTTTATAGTGGGTGTTTACGGGATGAATTTCGAGTACATGCCCGAATTAAAAACCAAATGGGGATATCCGCTTACCTGGTTGGTAATGATAGGCATTGGTGGCAGCATGTTGTTGTACTTTAGAAAGAAGAAGTGGTTTTAAAAAAAAGTGTTGTCAATCAGACAAAAAAGCGTGTATATTTCGATAATAACGTAACCTCAACCCTATGCTTTGGACGATAGTCTTCTTATTCGTTGGCTTTGCCGTGTTAATTAAAGGAGCTGATTTTCTGGTCAATGGATCTTCTTCATTGGCCAAAAAAATGAATGTTTCTAACCTTGCGATTGGCCTCACCGTTGTTGCCTTTGGTACTTCAACCCCCGAATTAATTGTTTCTACTTTGGCAGCATTAGATGGAAAAAATGATGCTTCATTTGGAAATGTTATCGGTAGCAATAACTTTAATTTGATGTTTATACTTGGTATTGCCGGTTTAATTTACCCGCTAACTGTGCAAAGAAGTACCGTTAAGTACGAAGTACCCCTATCTATTTTAGCCGCAGTAGTTTTATTTATTTTGGTAAACGATAACATGTTGTGGGGAAGTGCAGTATCTGCCCCTGAAGTTGGCGGAGTACTTTCCAGAATTGATGCCTTTATTCTATTACTTTTCTTCGGTGGTTTTATGTTATACATAGTTCGCACCATGAAAAACAACAGCGATCTGGACCAAGACGATGTTAAAATTTACGCTACTTGGTTATCGATTGTTTTTGTAGTTGCTGGCTTAGCTATGTTAATTGGCGGAGGAAAACTAGTGGTAGACAATGCAATTGCAATTGCCAAGCATTTTGAAGTATCGGATAAATTAATCGGACTTACCATATTGGCAGCCGGAACTTCCTTGCCCGAGTTAGTTACTTCTTGTGTGGCGGCTTATCGCAAAAACACAGACATTGCTATTGGTAACGTAATTGGCTCTAACATCTTTAACATATTCTTTATTCTTGGTATTACTGGTTTAATCAGCCCAATGGAGTATTCGGCCGCCATGAATTTTGATGTTTATATTCTGTTGATTAGTACAGTAGTATTAATGATTTTTATGTTTACTATCAATACCCGTAAATTAGATCGTTGGGAAGCTGCAATCCTACTACTAGGTTATTTTACGTACACCTTATATCTTATTCAGATGGGTTAATTACAAGAACCTAATTAAAAATATTTCTGCTGCCAAAAATAGTAAAGAAAACACAAGGGCAAGCTTCCAAAGGGGCTTGCCTTTATACTGTTCGTTAATCCACGTAGAAACTTCTTCAGGACTTTGTGTGCCGCCATCCGGTAGTACACTAGATTGCGAACCAAATAAAGACTTTATATCATTTTCTGAAAGCACCTCACCATACGATTCGGACTTGTTTGCATTGGCCGCCACCAGCGAAAGTGTATCGGTAGATGTTACTGCATAATAATGCCCTGGGCTTAATGCAAGGTTGTCGAAATTCAGAAAAATTTTACCTGATAAATGTGTTTGCTCCGGTACCAATTCTGTGTTTCCAATAAGTTTAACCAAATTGTTTTGTTCCTTGTTTTTTGCCGTATAGCTAAGCGTGAAACGGTTGTCGGAACTGGCTAGTGGTTTAACATCTCTTTTGCTAAGCGCAGCCATTTTATACATTACCGGCACAAACAAAGCATGGGTGCCAAAATCGGTAAATGCATCTTGCAGAGGGCAAGCCAATGTGTACACGCGACCAACGTTTTCGGTATACGATAAAAAGGGTATATCGTTTACAAATGTTAATACCGATTGCCCTCTTGAAGCGGTTTGCCAAACTGCTTTAGCACTTGGTAATGCCACGTTTTCTTGTTGGGTCTCGAACACGTTGGTAAAGAACGGATTGTTATAATCCATTTTTTTTAAGCCCAGTTTGTCGTTCCATCCAATCAGATTTACTCCGGGTAGTACGGTTTTAAAACTTGCTACATCAGGACTTTTAGCAGGGATAAGCAGTACGCTACCTCCTCTTTGTACAATTTTGGATACAGCATTTTGTGCAGCAGGTGTAAGCGTGGGTATCTCATTTAAAATTAGTAAATCAGCAGATGAGGCTTTGTCGAAATTAACATTCAATTCAGAAAAACTTTCGAAAGTAAAAACATTTGTGTTGGCGAAGACATTTTTTATATATGAGGTGGCACTTGCACTTTTAATTTCTGCAACTGATATTTTTTCAGAAAAATCAAGACTAAGAAAAAACTCGTTGTCGAAAGCATTACCCGCATCAGCCACGGTTAGTTTAGCAGGTTGTATGCCTGTTAAACCCTCCGGAATTTCGAATGTGAGAACTTTACTGGCATCCGGCAATAGATCTGTAATGAGAGATCCGGCTTGTTTATCATCGATCAAAAATTTAACAAGCACTTGTGTACGAGGTTCTTTTCCTGTATGGTGTACCACACATACTAGTTTGTTTTTCTCTCCGCTCAATAAAAAAGGATTTTGAAGATAGACTGAATCAAAAAATATATTCGATCTGTTTTCTTTCTGAAAAGGTATCAACACATAATTAAGCGAATCCTTTAGTTTTTGTTTTGTAAACTGTGTCGATTGGAAATCGCTCAACACAAAAAAAGCATCGGTATCTAGCCACTGGTTATGTTTTTCGAGTAAGGTAGAAAAGTGTTTGGTTTGTAAAGTAGGTTTTACTTGGGTAAGGTATTCTGTTACTTCCTGTGCAGTGCGGGGTTTATTACTCCACGAATCGGAGTTGTTGGTAAAAAATACAAAGCGCGTATCAGAAGGAAATGCTTTCACAAGATTTTGCGCGTAGCCTATGGCTTGCTCAAGCAATGTGGCGTTGCCATTCTGTATAGTTAGGCTAAAAGAATTATCCACATAAAGTAGAACAGGTTTACCGGCACGATGTTGCTTTTCGGCAGGCAAAAATGGTTGTGCAAATGCTAAAACCAGAAAAAGTAAACACAACATGCGTGCACTCAAAATCAACCATTGCTTAATTTTTCTTTTGGCTGATGTTTCTTCCGTAATCTGGCTAATAAAGCGCGTGTTTGAAAAAAAAACTTTTCTTGTTCTTCTGAAACTAAACAGATGAACAAGTACCGGAATGGCCAGTGCACCTAGGCCCCATAAAAATTCGGGTCGTAAAAAAGACATGCTGAAAGATACAACGGTGCGCTACAAAAAGAAATAAAATATGACCGATCGGCACAGTAATTACGTGTAAAAACCCTTTTAACTTTATGTGCCATCTGCCCAAAAGAAAGGTAAAAATTTTCTTACCTTACATGGTGATAATTCCTTTTAAAAACAACCCTATGAAAACCCGGATCCTCTGGATATTGTTAGTTTTATTTGTAAACACTACGTTGGTTTTAGCGCAAAGTAAATACGATAAAGCTCTTAAAAAAGCAGATGCCTATTACGAACAAGGAAGTTTTGATAAAGCCACGAGTGCCCTTTCGAAATTGCGCACTAAAACCAATAGCAAGTTAGGCGCTGCCAATAAATACCTTCCGCTTATTTCTATGCAAGAAGCGAAAATTGCCCTGGCGAGTGGTTCACTGGTGGCGTTTGAATCGCACATTACAAATGCACTAGCCAATAATGCGGCCATAAACGGAGAAAAATCGCTTGCGTATGCCACAGCCTTGCTTGAAATTGCCTCTTTACAAAACGATTACGGTAACCACCTTAAAGCCCGACAACTGGCTGACGATGTAAATCAACTTATCGTAGCCAATGGTTTAACCGATGAAAACCTAAAAGCGAAAGTTTCACTGGTAAAAGCTGAAGCATTAATTGGCCAAGGATTTTGCAAAGATGCTTTGCGTATGTTAACCGATGTAGAAGACTTCTTTTTAAAACGTGCAGTCGATAAAGTTCAAACCTCGGAAAACGGAAAAATTGTAAAAGATTGGGTTCCCGCGGAAGAATTACCTGTACGCTATGGCGACTATGCCAGACTCATTACCATTCGTGCTTTGGCACTGAGCAAAATGGGCGAACTTGTTAGGGCCGACTCTGCCTTTATGGGGGCACGCTCCTGGATAAAAAAGAACAACCGTTTCTTGGGCGAATATTCAACTGCTTTGGTATACACGAATTATCTGCAATCAAAAATGCTGGCCGAAAACGGTTTGGTGAATTTCTCGGAAACGGAAAGTAATTTAGGTTTTAATAACGTGCTGGCCGATCTAAAAAAAGTTACCAAACCATCGCATCCGTTGGGCCACGATGTTTATCAGGCTTATCTCGAACAACTTCAAAAAGACAAAAGCAACTCTAAATATTCGAATACAAAATTTGAATACGAAAAGGTGCTTGATAAATACTTTAAGAAAGGAAGTGTACACTACGTTAACTTTACAGCTATAGAGTTTGATTCTCGGCTTAACAGAGATCAAACTAAAAACCTGGAAAACTCGGCCATTAATCTTCTTTCTTCTACAACATTGCCGGCAGCTTATAAAACCAGAATTCGCGTGTTAGAATTTCTGGTGGACTTATCTTCTCAAGAAAAATCCTATGCCAATACCGAAAGCTACCTGAATAAAATAATTGAAATTAAGAAAGAACTTTACGGAGAAAACTCACCCGAATACCACTTATCCAAGTTAAAGCTTGCTTCTTTTTATATCGATTACACCAATAAAATAGATGAGGCCAAAGCAATATTCGACATCAGCTACGAGCAAATTATTGCTAAAGAAATTGGTCCTTGGCACAAAGACCACCTCGAAATATTAAATCATTTGGCTACTTTATATGAGTTTAAAGACGACTATGCCAAAGCCGATGCCACCTTACAACGCGCGTCTGATTTGGCACGATCTAAATATGACGACAAAGATGTAGACTTTGCTGTGGAATTAGATAAGATAGCGGTGCTTCAACTTAAAATTGGTGCTTACGATAAAGCCGATCAGAATCTAAAAAAAGCACTTGCTATTTTTGATGACAACCGAAAAGACGAAAGCCGCACTGCCCAATACATTCATGCATTAGAAACACAAGCTAAACTATTTGGTATTCAAGGATTGTTTGACGAGGCAGAAACCAACCTCGATAAATCAGCAAAACTAACACGCAAATCAGAAGACTTAATCAGCAGCGTACAATCTACAGCAGAAGAACTATCATCGCTGTTCATACAATTGGGGCGTTACTCTCAAACGGAATCTTTGTTAAACGTTTTGCTTATCGATTACCAAAAAGTGTACGGCAGCAACAGCATACGTTTGATCGAACCCTTAACCAACCGCGGAAAAATTTTATTAGCCAAAGGCGATTATACCGAAGCAGAAAAAGTTGCTAAACGCGCCAATCAAATTGCTGTATCGGTTTATGGCGAATCTTCTACTAAAGTAGCGCCAACCCAAAAATTGTTGGGCGATATCTATTACACATTAGGCGATTACGATAAGGCACTTCCGGAAATACAAAAAGCAATTACCAGCCAGGAAAAACAATTCGGGCGAAACCACATCGAAGTTGCAAAATCTATTTCGCAACTTGCCCTTGTTAAATTTCACCGAGGAGATGACCGTACAGAAATAGAAAAATTAATGCTCGAAAGCCGCGATATCATGGCGGCTAAACTCGGAAAAGATAATCCGCAATATGCCGAAATTCTAAAAAATGTAGCTGTCGTTTATTTATCGCAAAAGCGGTACGATATCGCTTTCAATTCTCTTACTGTTGCCGAAAGCATTTGGCGCGCCAAAGCCGGACAGAAAAACAACATCAACCTGGCCGGAATTTTTACCTTAACCGGAGATGTATATTACAACATTAAAAACTACAAGAAGGCCGAAGAATTTTTTATAAAATCGAAAGACTTGTACGAAAAGTTTTTTAGTACATCCCATCCCGAATTTGTAAAAGTACAATCAAAGTTAGCCAAGGTTTATTATCAGCAAAAAGATTACAAGCGTGCAAAAAAGTTAATTGAAGAATCCTTAACGAATTACGAAGGATTTATAAAACAGTATTTTCCTGCCTTAAGTGAAAGAGAAAAGGCAAAATACTGGAACACCATAAAAGGTGATTTCGAATTTTACAACACACTTGCTTTTAGCAATATGGAAGACTTTAAAGACTTAACAGGAAAAGTCTACAACTTTCAATTGCTTACCAAAGCCTTGTTGCTAAACTCATCTATAAAAATAAGAGAACGCATTTTATCCAGCACCGATGAAGTTTTAAAAGGCCAATACAATGCCTGGCTTAAGAAAAAAGAAACATTAACAGTTGCGCTTTCTATGAGCCAAGAGCAATTAAGCTTAAACGGAATAGACAGGAGCCTACTGGAAAAAGAAGTAGAATCTCTTGAAAAAGAATTGAGCCAACGCTCAGAAGGTTTTGGACAAGGTTTCGAAAATAAGCGCATCACCTTCGAAGACGTGCGCAAATCGCTACAACCAAATGAAGTAGCAATAGAAATGATACGGTACCGCCACTTCGACCACGTATTAACCGATTCGGTAATTTATTGTGCCTTATATGTGAAGAACGACTTTAAAGCACCTAAAGCCGTGGAATTAACCGATGGAAAGAAAATGGAAACCCGGTATTTTAAATATTACCGAAACGCCATTATTGGTAAAATACACGATGCCTATTCTTACAAAATTTTCTGGGAACCTTTACAACGCGAAATGGGGCAAGTTTCTACAGTATACTTATCGCCCGATGGTATTTATAATCAAATCAACCTCGAAGCCATTCCTACGCCCGATGGACGTTTTGTAATTGATAACTCTAACATTGTATTGGTAAGTAACACCAAAGATATTTACCTGAATAAAATTCGATCGCGTTCAAAATCAAGCACCAATGTTGCCTCTATGTTTGGAAACCCAACCTTTTATTTGGCAAGTAATGGTAGCAGCATTCCGCCACTACCCGGAACAGAAAAAGAAGTAAGCCAATTGCAGTTATTGTTTAAACAAAACGGATGGAACACGCTTCAGTATGTAGAAGATAAAGCCGATGAAGAAAGTATTAAAAACTTAAACAGCCCGAAGATTTTTCATATTGCTACCCACGGATTGTACAAACCGTCTGATGAAGTTTCTGCCGAACAAGAATTAGAAGGTAACGAATCGTTGCTCAATCAAAATCCGCTCATGCGTACCGGCCTTTTGTTAACCGGGGCAGGCGATTTACTTGAAAAAACCAATTTCAATTACAACATGGAAAACGGTATTCTTACTGCATACGAAGCCATGAACTTAAACTTAGATAAAACCGATTTGGTAGTGTTAAGCGCATGCGAAACAGGCCTTGGCGATTTACAAGCCGGAGAAGGTGTGTACGGATTACAGCGTGCTTTCCTAGTTGCCGGTGCAAAGGTTTTAATAATGAGTATGTTTAAAGTAGATGATGATGCCACCCAGAAACTCTTTCTTAAGTTTTATCTGAAATGGTTAAACAGTGGCAATATTCGCGAGAGCTTTACGGAGGCCAAAAAAGAATTACGAAGCGAATATCCCGAACCTATTTATTGGGGTGCTTTTATGATGATTGGTATGGAGTAAATTATTTTTTTCTGCGCCAAGGCTTCTCATAAAAAAAGGCTGTTTCAAATTTTGAAACAGCCTTTTTATTTAAGATTGATGCATTATCCTTTTGCATAAGGAGATTGGTATTGTTTTTCCCAATCTACCCATTTCATTTTTTTATAGTGCCCCTCGCCAATGAACTGAACAATTTTATGAAACTCATCTGCTTTTCTATATCCGGCTAAAGGTTGAATCATCGAAAAATCTTCAGCTAAAAAAACAACAGTCGGATAACTTAATTGGTTATTCAACAAAGCCGCAGCCAACTCGTGATATCCATTTCTTCCAGATTCTACAAACTTAAAAGTTGTGCCATTAAACACTACGTTCTCTTTCTGTTCGGCATCAAATTTTACTGCATAAAATTTAGTGTTGAGAATTTTGGCAACTTCCGGATCGCTAAAGGTGTTTTTATCCATCACTTTACACCAACTGCACCAATCGGTATACACATCAATAAAAATTGGTCTCTTTTCAGTTTTTGCTTTTTCAACAGCTTCTTCAAAAGTTAACCAGTTTACGGTTGGTGTTTCGGAGTTTTTAGCGCTGGTTAGGCTTACTAAAGCTAAGGCCAGCATCGCAATAAAACTTAATTTCATGTTGGTGAAATTTAAAGGTAACAAAGTATACAAATGTAAGTAGAATTTAATGTTTAAAGTTCCACTTGCGTAACCTCAGTAAACCGTTAAACTTTGTTAAGGCTATGGACAAAACTTTACATCCTGTAAATCAAGCCATTAAAAAGCAAAAAGTAGAAACAACTCACGTTACTACTTTGCATACGGTATTGATTACTAAAAAACGAAATCGACAAGTTTCCTTAGTTTTTGCTGGTTTATTAGTAGCTATTTTTGGCTTTTGGCAAGTTACCAGCCAAACTCTACTTCAAGAATCGGAGTGGGAAACTAATGTTTCGGGTAAAGTAATGATGCAAGTTGCCGAAACAGGAAAAAATGTAATGGCTGAACTTGCTCAATGGCTTATCCATTACGCCCTGTAAGCATAATACTGTAAAACCTCTTCTATCGCTTTTTGTATGGCCATATTAATTGGAAAAAACTGTTTCGTAAGTTCGTAATCAATAGCCGCTAATTGCATATAAAACTGATTGAACACCGGAACGGCCACCTCGTTTTCTATTGCACGTGTAGCCGCTTCGTATTGCGCCTGTTGTTCTGATTTAATGATCTGACACGTAACCAACTCTTTTTTTCCATACTTGTTGGTGCGGGCAGCATATCCAAATAATCTGCAAATTAAACCTCTGTGTTTGTATTCTGTGCAAAGCCCTGCCCCACTTTGGTTTTCATTAAAGATTAAACAAATGGTGTTATCGTTGTTTTTCAATCTTTCCCACCAACTTTCTGCTACATTATTCTGATAGAGATAAAATGCGAAAGGAAGAAACTCTAAAATTGTAGCTTCTATATCTGGTTTGGTGCAGCATTTTCCACAGCCAAATTTACAATGCAAAGTAGTGGCTTGTTGAAACACAAAAATTTGCTTATCCAACTCTACATAAAGATTCTCAACCTGATGTACCTTTTCTTCAATAGACATGCACAAAAATAAGCAATCGAATTAAGGTAATTTTTCTTTTGCCCGTTGTTCTTTTACAAAGTCAGTTCCGAACGTAAGTTTTTTATTCAAAGCAGAATTGCTTTCTACCACACGCCAAAAGGGTGTAATGTTTTTTAACGCTTTACCTTGCTCATATTCTTCATAAGCAGCCTCCGATACTATTCTTAAAAAAATACCTGTTGTTACCGGGCATGTAACTTCTGCCTGATACTCGAGTGCCAAATCGTTACGCATTGTTTTTAACGAAACTTGTTTGCCTTTCGGAATTTGCCGAACGTACGCATCGATAATTTTAGGTGTGGCAATTAGCATGTTTGCCTGTTCGGGCATATCGGCAAAAGCTTTATCTAATTTTTTAACGATGGCTTCTTTACTTTCATCGTCTCTTTTTTCTACCCAGGTTTTCTTTTTAGTTGCCATAATCAATAGTTAATCTGATACTGTTGTTGAACTAAACCACTATGGAATGTTTTACAATTTATTAAAGAAAGATGGATTCGGTTCGGAATGTTGCTAAAAAAATCTTTGCCCCCTCCTAGTATGATTGGATGTACAGAAAGCATGATTTCGTCTATCAGTTTTGCTTGTAATAAAGAATGAAAAAGCAAAGCACCCCCAAATAACCAAATATTTTGCGGTGTATTGTTTTTTAATTCTCTGATATAATCAACTGCATGTAGGTGAACGTGTGTTACCAAAGGATGCGATTGAACAGCATTTTTACTAAACACAATCCACGGGATTTTTCCGAAAAACTTCTCAAGATCTCCTCCTTCGTTTACCATTGTTTGGTAACTCTTTGCTCCAGAAATAATCAATTGAGTTCGACTTAAAAATTCTTTCATACCGTAATCCTGATCGGTAAAACACCAATCATACTCTCCGTTAGGTCCTTCTATTTTTCCATCTAAACTGATGGCAACATTGGCTATGATGTTCGTTTTCATCTTTACTCTTTCAATTCTTCGCATGCAAAACCAGCCTGTTTGAATAGTTGAATTGTACTATAAACATTTACCTTCATTGATCGTGTTCTGAAAATTTTATCCTGATCATCTAAATCAAAATTCCATTTTCTTTTTCCGGCTTCCTTATCCAAAAACAAACGCAATTGCTTAATGTGTTCTTTGGTTTGAACAGAAGTTTTAAAAACCAGGATGTTACCTGGTTTTCTGATTCTTTGTTTACCTACTGCTTCCATACTATGTTACAGGATACCCATCTGTATTTCAGTTACATTCGCATCTTGATTTTCGAAATCTACTTGAATATACAATTCTCTATTTTCGATAGAGGGTTGTAATGAATTAGCTTCCATAAACTGCATAATAGATGCATACGTATTGGGTATGTCTGTCCATTTACCTTCGTGAACAGCGCTAACACAACGAAAAGGTTCCGTTCGCTTCAACATAAATTCTCCTTCGTACTTTTCCGGAAGAGCCACAACCGGTAGAGACATTTCCAAGATAAAAGGTTGGGTTTCATCTCCCATAAAATTTTTGTAATGCCAATGCATAGGCCCAGCTAAAGTAAGGCCATAGCGCGCTGCTTCTTTCATTAATTTTGCAGACACCGGGAAAAAACTAGACAATTGCTGAATGGTGGTTTCAGCTTGATGATGGAGAAAGTTGATGGGATGTACTGTTTTAATTTTCATATCTGTTGATTTATGCAACAAATAGAATAGGCTATAGTGACAACCTTATGACAGTAAGAAAAAGATTTTTTAAGAAATACCTGACAACCCTATGTCAGTAGAAAAAATTATTCTTTGGAATGAAATACTTCTGGCAAATAGATTTGTACTAACTCTTGTACAATGTTTCGCATGGTTTCTTTTAACGAAAGAGGTTCTTCTATTTCAATGGCATCTGCATATGCCAAAAGCCAACGTGCCATACCGGGTAATTGCCCAACCAAAAAATACATGCGAATTCCTTCATCGGTATACTCTTCACGAACGAAGCCAAAGTAATATCGCGAATTAGTAACATAGGTGGCTGTTTTTCTATCGAATACTACTACAACTTGCTGCATGTCTGCATGGTTTTCGCGAATGCTGTTAAAGTAATCTTGTAAAGTAACAATATCGCCAGGTGTAAATTGTTCTTCTTTTACGGTTAGGTTAACAATTCGATCCGTACGAAAATCGCGCATACCTTTTCGTAGTCTGCACCAAGCAATTAAATGCCACGACATGCTGTAATAAAACAAACCGATGGGCTCTACTTCGCGCTGTGTTGTTTCTTGCTGATACTGGCTGGTATACAGCAGAGAGATAACTTTTCTGCTTACAATAGCGTTTCGTATTTCATTTAAAAATTTTCCGGTAATCGGTTGTGTGGCTAAGGGTGGCAATACTTCTATGTGATCTTCTAAATCGGCCACATGGTTTTTTTCTGCTTGCTGCAACACCGCTTTCACTTTTAATAAAGAAGATTGAAATGCTTTTTTAATGGATGGATCGGTAAAACTATCAACTAATTTTCCGGCCATTACCATTGCTCCGGCTTCGTCTTGTGTAAACATTACCGGAGGAAGATAATACCCATCTACAATGAAATAACCTTTTCCTGCTTCGGAACCAATGGGCACACCTGCTTCCATTAAAGCTTTTACATCGCGGTATACCGTGCGCAAACTGATTTCGAAACGTGAAGCAATTTCTTCGGCCTTAACAATTTTTTTGGTTTGCAATTGTATTAAGATGGCCGTGAGTCGGTCTATTCTGTTCATATCTAATTTGCAGGTATTCTAACTTCGAAACGCGCACCACCTTCGGGTATATTAACTGCTCTTATTTGTCCATTGAGGTGTTGCACCATTTCTTTAACGATTACCAATCCTAATCCACTGCCTTTAGCCGCTACCTTCTTCATATCAGATTGTTGAAACAATTGTTGCATTTGCTCATCCGGAATACCTGGGCCCGAATCGGTTACATGCAGAAATATAAAACGTTCGATTTGCTTAATTGCGATGATAACCTTTTTGCCAGCACTGTACCGTACTGCATTGGTTAGCAAATTTCGGATGATGGTTTTAAAAGCATTCCTATCTGTTAGAAATGAATCCAGAAAAATTTGTTGCTCGATGGTAACATTTTCTGTAAGCGAAAGGTTGGCTAATTCTTTGTTTACTTCAGCAATAAGTTCTTGCGTATTAACAATTTGTTTTTCAATTAAAACTTTATCGCGTTGCAAGGCTACCCATTGTAAAAGATTATCGAGCAACACTGAACCTTTAGCGGCTGTGTCGTGCATCATGGCTACGCGTTGTTGCACTTCCTCGGCCGGTAATTCTTTTTCCATCATGGTTATTTTTGTTAATCCTAACAAAGAGCGAAATGGTGCGCGAACATCGTGTGAAATAACAGAGAGTAACATGCGCATGGTTTCATTGTGTGTTTCAACTTCTTTTACATAATTTTTAATTACCTGGTTGCTTTTGCGAAGAGAGCGATATAAAAATAATGTGAACACAAATAATATGCCTACACTTACTAAACCTACAAGTAAAGTTTGATTGTACTTTTTTTGCAGTGCATTAACTTCATCCTTTTCTTTTATGATATTTTTTTGCTGACGAATTTCTAATTCGTTTTCGTATTGCAAAACGAGGTTACTCATTACCATTAACTCATCATTATTTTTATTGTTAAAAAATTTGTCTTTAAAGTCGTAAAAGAGTAAGCTGGCTTTTGCAAAAGAAACAGAATCTTTTTTGGCTTTGTGTAGTGTTCTGTACGCTTGTAAAATTCCTAATTTACCATAGGGGTATGGATAGTTCATTACTAAAGCATTTGCTTCCTGCAAAGTAGTTTCAGCGTCTTTCAATTGGTTTAACTCGATCTGGTAATTGGCCAGAAATGTTTTGTACCGTACCTGATGTTGTTGGATGCCGAATTTCTGAGATTGTTCCAATGCTTTGCGCATGCAGTAAAGTGCCGAATCGGGTTGTTGTGTTGTTTTGTATAATTCGAATCCGGCTAAATAAATTTGTTGCGGAATAAACTGGGCATCCCACTTGTAGCGCGGATGTTTCTCAAGTTTTTCCTGGTTATACATTTTTAAGGAAGCTATAAAAAAGTTTTTTGCTGATGCGAAATCTTTTTTGCGCAGTGCAAATAAGGCCATATTTCGCAAGGTATACGCTGCATAAACATCGTCCTTACTTTCTTTTTGAAGAGTAAGCGATTGTTGCAGCAAGAGTTGTGCACTATCCGATTTTCCTATCCGCTCTAACACTAAGGCTGCATTGCTTAAAGCTATTGATTTGCCCAACGGATCATTTGTTTTTTCGAAAATCTCGTTTGCACGTGTATATAATTTTAGGGCTATCTGATCGAGCGATAATTGATAATAAATATTCCCCATTTCCGTTTGTACATAGCCCGATTCCTGATTTTGAGAAGAAAAGTTCTTACTTAGTTCATTCAATAAAAACAAGGCGCTGTCGTTTCTGTTATTGAGCCTGTATTGGTACACACGTTTTAGTGTTTCTTCAGGAATAAATTTTTGGCCGTATGTTATAAAATATCCGAAAAAATTGATTAGAATACATAATATTATGGGGTACTTCATACAGTATAAACAACCTCCTTTAAGCATTTAAACTATAAAAATATGAAAATCGTGTTCAAATTAATGGTAAGTGTCGTTAGTCTGCTCTTTTTTACTTCATGCACAAGCGATTCTGTTGAAGAAGCCTTTGATTGCAACAAAAGCGATTTAAGTATAGCGCTTTCCTCTTCAACCAGTTTAACATCGTGCTCTGTAACGGATGGTGTTATATCCGTACAAGCCAGCGGTGGTGCAAGTCCTTATCAATATAGAATAAACGGTGGTACATTCGGCAGCAGTGCAACGTTTAATAACCTGGCGGCCGGCACATATACAGTTGAAGTAAAAGATGCTAATGGTTGTGTAAAGGTATTGAGTCCTTCGCCTACTTTAACAAATGCAAACAGCACATTGGCAGTGAGCAATGTTGCTAAAGTAAACGATACCCAATGTATTGGAGGAAACGGTTCGATAACAGTAACCGTGAATGGTGGAATATCTCCTTACACATTTAAAATAGGTAGTGGAAGTTTTGTTACGAACAATGTGTTTAGCAATTTAGAAAGCGGAAATTATACCGTAACCGTAAAGGATGCAGATAATTGTCAGGTCACAACCAATCAGGAAGTTGCCCGTGGTGCAACCGGCTTATCGTATGATGGTGAAATTAAAAACATCATTAACGCCAGTTGCAATTTAACGCAATGCCACGGTGGCGGAAGAGAACCCAATTTAACTACCTATGCCAGTGTATTTGCCAACAGAGCGAAAGTAAAATCAGAATTGGCCAGTAATAGAATGCCAGATCCTCCGGGCACAATTACAGCAGAAAACAGACAGAAAATAATTTGCTGGATTGATGATGGCGCACCTAGCAATTAAAAGATTTGTAGCATCTTAATTCTTAATCGATCCGGAGTTTTGCTTTTGTTCAGTAACGCACCGGATCTTTTTTTTTAGATAAATTGTTGATCAAACTAAAGCAAGCATCAAACCAAGATATAGCGGCTGAAAATACATTCGAAATAACTCAATCAATGAAAGAAAGTTGGCTTAATCTCTTAACTCTTAACGAAGCAATTTCGATAAAGTGGTAGGAATGTGATCGTCATCCATAAGTTTATCTTTACAACGTTTTTTAATTTTGCTTCTGTGGGTGCTTACAAATTTCATTCATATCATTCCTTTTCTCTTTTTCATCTTTTTAAACTCGGCCAAATTTGAATAAGCTTCGCTTAGAAACATTCAGGATTATTTTTGCTATTATTTGTTTATTCAGGTCAGTAAAGTATACCAATAGTGCGAAATAAAATTTGGTAATTAAGAAGTAGCTAAATCGGTTTCATAACCTTAAACTATTGCTTATGAAAACCAAGTTAAAGTATTTCTTAATGGCAGTTTCGTTGGTACTATTAGAAGCATGTGGCAGCGATTCGGTTGATCCACCTTTTGACTGCGCAAAAAGTGATTTAAGTATCTCTTTAGGCACAACATCTAATGTAAGTTCCTGTACCTCCAACAACGGTTCTATAACTGTGCAAGCTAGTGGCGGTACAAGCCCGTATCAATACAGAATAAACGGAGGTGTGTTTTCTGCCAATGGAACATTTACCAATTTAGGTGCTGGTACTTATACAGTAGAAGTAAAAGATGCCAATGGATGTAGTAAAACTTTAAGCCCATCGCCTACGCTTACAAATGCTACAAGTACATTAGCCGTTTTAAATGTTCAAAAAACAGACGATACTTCATGTAACGGCAGTAATGGTTCGTTAACTGTTACAGCAACGGGTGGAACTACTCCCTATTCTTACAAAATCAACAATGGTAATTTCAGTACCAATAATGTATTTACTAGTTTAGAAAATGGAAATTACACCATAACTATTAAAGATGCTGTGAACTGCGAAGTTACTTCTAACCAAGTTATTGCACGAGGCGCAACAGGAATCTCGTATCAAAATGAAATTAAAAACATTATTAACGCAAGTTGTAATCTGGCACAGTGCCACAGTGGTTCTAATGCTCTTCCTGGTTTTACTACATATGCGAATGTAAATACTTTTAAAAACTCAATTAAAACCAAGCTGTCAAATAATTCTATGCCTATGTCTCCGGGCACTATCACAGCAGAGAACAGACAGAAAATAATTTGCTGGATTGATGATGGCGCACCTAACAATTAAAAACTTTGTCGCATTTCTATTTTAAGTTGTTCCAGTTTGTTGCGTTCGTTTTGCAACTCTCTGGACAACTTTATTTGTTTTTCGAGCGAACGTTGTTTTAAGTTTTCGAACTCGCTATTCAAACCTAATAACTCTTGTTTTTTAGTACTGAGTTGGGCAATCAAAATCTTATTCCGAACTGCAAAAAATGAAAAACCCGCAAGTGCCGCCCCGATAGTTACCGTGCAAAAAATTAACCATGTATTTTTATGTATGTCAATGCCGGCAAAACTAACATGAGCTTGTACTATTTCTTGTTGTTTTAATTTTGCATTTGTTTCTAATAAATCTTTTTCAAGATTTTCTACTCGTTGTAAGAGTTGGAGATTGTCGCGTTGCAGATTATTAACTGCTTTATTTTGTTGTTGCACAAAAACTTCCAGTTGGTTTGTCCAACTTGTTAGCGTGCTTATCTTTATTACTTTGTAATCTTTATACGTTTGGCTTGCCTGTTGTATCTGTTTAAACTTTTGCAGTATGTTTTGGGTTGAGTCGGCTTTTGCCGAGGATAAGACTACCATAGAAAGAATGAGGGAGATAATAAGCTTCATAACAAACTGTTTATTGCTTAATGCTTGCTTTTCTGTTGAAAGAATATCAGACCGAAAAGTTTCCGATTAACGTTATAGTAAGCATGACGAATCAACAATTTAGAAGTTGATCCGTTGTTACCGAAAATAATGTTTATCCTTTCTTTAACCTGTTTTTAATGGTAAGGTAATCGAGGAAATAGGTAATGCGAAGAGATACACTGTTTACGTGGGGTTCGCGCACGGCATCGCCTAAATTGTTAAAGTAAGGTACATCTGTGTTGTTGGTGAAAGATTGAATGGCATCTTTCCAAACGAAATTAACAAACGAACCTGGGGCTATTTGCCAAAAATAAACCAAGTCTAAATTGATGGCATTAAAATTTGTATCGAAGCGTTTTGGTTTTCCTGTTTCGGGGTGGGTATCATCAAAATCAAATTTTGATAAATCGCCATTAGCTTCTAGTTTAAAATAGTTTTCGTAGCGTATGGTTGTCCAGTTATGGCGGATGCGCAAACGTAAACCCATGTTGCGGTTAAAGGTTATGTTAAAGCCATAAATGTTTGTGGTGTTTTGCATCGTGCGCAAACCAAATAATATGTACTCTAAATTTGATGGCTGATTGTTTACAAAACCCCTGCTATCACCTGCTTCATAATTCACTTCTAAATCGGTAGATACTTTGTTGTTGATACGCCAACGCAGATAGGCACCCCACCACCGAAAGTTCTGGTTCCAGGTTGGTCTTCGCCAACGGCCTGTATAGGCATTTCCTGCTAATGCTTTTCTATTATCGCTTTCAACAAAAAAATTAAAATTAAAACTTTCGGGCTGCCTGAAATACCGTCCTCTTGTTCTGGATTCAAAATAATCGTAATCCCGAGAAGGGTTAAATCCAAAGTTTGCACCTACTCCCCAAAAGTTTTTTAGTTGTGTATAATGGTTAACGTTTACCCTAAAAGATGTGTACGTTCTGGGGTTGTATAAATACTGATGCGAAACGTTAATGCCTGTGTTGCTATTGTTTATTTTTCCTATTGGTTTTAAAATAGAATACCTAATAAATGCACGGTGAGTAATTTCATTTGGGGCTTGTAAAAAGCCAAGATCTAGTGGATTATACGTATCGCTTTCTACATTCTGCAAAATGCCGTATTGCCACTTTCCGGATATTTTTGCCAGATCTATTACATATTTAAATCCTTCTTCTTTTCGATACTTATTTTCTCTTGAATTAAAAATTATATTATAAGCACCGAATGTATATAGTTGATACGTGTTGGTTTTATCGCGCAAGGTTAAACTTAAACCGGAAACATTGGCATCTTTACCTCCACTTCCTCGGGTTACATTGGTGTTAGTAAAATTAATGTTAGAGTTATTTTTTAAGTTTTGATCGATTACAAAAACATTGAAGTTAGTGAGCGGATCAAACCTTCTTCTGCTAATTTCTCCTGTTTCTTTGTTGCGAATAAGCGCATGGGTTTCTTGCGAAATGGCATTAAATAACCCTACACCAAATCCATTTTTATCTCGCCCAGATAGCTTAGTGGCGTTTACTAAATTAGCTGCCGTTGGTGTTTCTATTACCTCTTCTTTATTATTATTATATAACGTAGCGTCAATTGAGCGAAAGGATTGACCAACCCTTCGCGAATAGAACAAACCGCTTTTATTAAAGAGATCAGTTCCTTCTGTAAAAAATTGCCGGTTCTCATTAAACTGCACTTCGAAGGGTGAAATATTATACACGATGTTGTCTGATTGCACTTGGCTAAAATCAGGAATCAACGTCATGTCGAGCGTATAGCTCTCGTTAAGTCCGTATTTTAAATCGAGGCCACCAGCCCACGAGAACTCTCCTTTACCAGAGTACCCATCGTGGTTAAAAATACCTGTTACATAGGGCGATAACGATAAGCGCAAGGGTGGTTTAATATCGGATATGCCCTGCAATGTTCCTTGTTGGTTTACAACACCATCAATACCATTATCTACGTGGTTCCAGTACGATTCTTCTTGTTTGCGCTTTATGTTTCGATAAAAATTTAATCCCCAGTTTTGTTCCTTCTGATTTGGAAAGCGAATAGCAAAATAGGGTATCATCATTTCAACTGTCCAACCTTGTTCGTCTATTTTAATGGCGCTATTCCAAACGGCATCCCAACTTTGATCGAAATCGCCTACGGTAACAAAGTAATCGCCTTGCACACCTGCTGCACTCACAAAAAATGTAAAAGCATTAATTCCACTTTGGTAGGGATCGATCATAAAGGCAAACCAGTCTGTATTTCTGTTGAAATCATCGCGTTGGCCAAATTCTTTTTGGATAAGGTGTGGTTCGGGATCGTGCAACCTGGCTGCAACGTAAATGGCCTGATCTGTGTAAACTATTTGCACTTGTGTTTGGAAAGTAGAAGGTGCACCGTTGTTGGGCGCAAACTGAATGAACGACATGTTGGGTGCCTGCTTATTCCAAACCGGGTCGGTTAAAATTCCATCTATTTTGGGGCTATCCTCAACTCTGGTTGCCTGAAACAACTGCTTTTCTTTTTCTTTTGCTTGAAGTATAAAGGGGAGTAAAAAGATAAAAATGGTTAGGCGCATGTTTAGGTTTTGCTTATTAACTGCAAAACGAAGCGTAAGTTGCATTTTTGTATTAAAAATTTGTTAACCGATTTCGTTATTGCCATACTTGCAAAATAAATTTTCCATGAGTGGCATTAGGATAGGTTTGTTATCAGATACGCATGGGTATATCGATAACCATATCATGAATTTGTTAAAAGAATGTGACGAGGTATGGCATGCCGGTGATGTTGGCGAAAATGATGTTTTTCAGCGTCTTCAACAATTCCAAAAACTTAGAATAGTATATGGTAACATTGATACTGTTACGTTACAAAAAAGCATTCCTGAAGATTTGACTTTTCGTGTAGAAGGTTTTAAAGTTCTGATGACACACATTGCGGGTAACCCTCCGAAGTTTAACAAGAGAGTAAAGGCCATACTGGAAATCGAAAAACCAGATATAGTAGTTTGTGGGCATTCGCATATTTTAAAGTTTGGTTGGGATAAAGAAAATCAACTTTGGTTTATGAATCCGGGGGCTGCAGGCAAACACGGTTTTCATGCTATGCGCACTATGTTGCGATTTACTTTGGTACAAGGTAAAATTGAAAATGCAGAAGTGATTGAACTTGGCAAGCGCGGAACTATTTAACTTGTTTTTTTAGTTCATCGGCTTTTTTTCTGTACTCCTCTCCTTCTTTGCCGGGAAGTAAATCCGCCAGATTTTCATATATACCTGCGTTATTCGGATCGAAATACAGCGCTTCTTTGTATAATGCAATGGCTCTATCGGGTTGGTTTCGTGTGGCATATAAATAACCCAATACATAGCACAGCCAGCCATTATTATACTTGGCTTCGTAGGCTTTGTTGTACCAGATAAAAGCATTATCAAAATCTTTAAAGTCGTAATAGGCATCTCCTAAAAGTTGCAGAGCTTGGCCGTTTTGGGGTTCGTCTCTCACTAAACTGTGTAAGCGACTAATAGCCTCGCTGTATTTTTTTTGTGCGTAATGCCACCAGGCTACATTATATCTGCCGGCACTAAAGCGGGCATCTTGTGCAATAGTTTTTTGATAATACCATAAGGCAGAATCGTACTGCCCCATGGTATACTTTACATTACCCAATCCTAACAAGGCATATAAGTTATTGTTGTTTTTTTGTTTGGCTACTGAATAATACAAGAAGGCCGAATCGTAATCGGTAAGGGTATAACTATTATCTCCTTTGCTTATGAGTTGTTCTTCTGTAAATCCCAGAAGTGTTTCATCTTCGTTGGGGCTTGTAACTACGGCATAACCAAAAACAAAAATAATTATAGCAAGTATAAAGTAGCCAAAGCCCGACAGTAGTTTTCTGAAAATCTGAAAGGATTGTTCTTTTCCTGTATACGATTGTGTTTCTTCATTTTGCTTTTTGGTTTCTGTTCTTTCTACTCTTACTTGTTTTAGCACGTTATCAAGATCAGAATCTTCTTGAGTAAATTCAGCAGGGTGAGAGTTAAGCCATGCAGAAGTTTGCATCCAATGCAAGACAAAGAAAGATAATGCCAGGCCAAGGGTAATCCATCCGAGGGCGCCATCAATACCGATGATGATAGCGAAAATAAAACTGCATACTATGCCAAGCCTGAGAAAAATTCTACTTTTTATTTTGCCGGTTGTCATAAAACTGTTTTTGCTTATACCTAAAATTAAAAAGGCCTGCTTGGTAAGCAGGCACTTTTCAGAGGGTCCTTACATTTCTGTAAAGACAGGATTAATCAGCCAGAACTTCTACTTCTACACGAACGTTTTTCTTTGCGTTTGCTCCGTGTTTATCAAATAATGGTTTTTTACCTCCATATCCTTTTACTTCTATACGGTCGGCAGCAATGCCTTTGGTTAGTAAGTATTCTTTAATGATTTCGGCACGTTCGTAACTTAATTGTTTGGCAGAGCCTACTACACTAACCGACTGTTTGGTTAATGCGAAGAAACTTTTATCGGGGCCCATTTTTACAATTTTACCGTGGTAATTGCCGTTGGTGTGCCCACGCAAACGAACTTTCATGTTGGGGTTTTCTGTCATCATCTGAAGCAATACATTTACTTCATAAAGCGATTCGGGCAACATTATAGCAGCATCGTTAAAGAAATAAACGTGTGATAAAGTTTGTATATCGCCTTTTCTGTAGCGCACTAAATCGAACGTAACCACAAAGCTTAATCCCATGCGTTGGAAGTAATAATTTACTGTATCTGCTTGTGGGTTTTTAAAGTTTACTTCGTGTTGTAGTTTACGATAACCAAATACATCGCAAATCATCAAAAGCTTTCCGCTTGTACTTTTAGGATCGGGCAAAGTTGTGTATTCATTTCCTTTTACTGTTTTTAAAACCCTTCCTCTTTCTGCATCTACTATTGTTACTTCGCCATCTACAATTCTGTTGTTCGATGCATTAAACAAGCTTAGGAAAATTTCTGAGTTTCCTAAGGTCATGGGGGTGTGTTGAATAATCTTTTCTTCTGGCTCTATGGTGGCTTGTTCTTCTACTTTGGTTTCTGTAACAACGGGTTGTTCTTCTTTTAGCGGAACATCTACAATATTGGCAGTTTCTTTCTTTTCTTCTTTCTTCGATTCTCTCTTTTCTTCTTTTACAGGTACATCGCCTGTTTTGGCCAATACTTCAGGCGTGATAACAGGCTTTGGAGGTTCGGCAGATTGGCCAATTATACCCGGCACTACACGTACCCAAGCCCCTTCAAAGGAAGATTCTTTCCTGACCCGATACATGCTTTGCAAGGCATCTTTCAGATTTCCTTTTTGATCTATGTAAACAAAAAACAGATTCTTAGTTTTATTGAAACCATAACTGGCCTGGTAGTTTTTTGCTTTTAAAGTTTCGGTGTAGCGTGCTGCGTACTCTTCGCGTTGGTTATCGTAAGCTGCCACTACCACATAATAGCCGGCCGGAAGTTCGTTAGTGGTTTGAGCGGAAAGTTTTCCGCATAGCCATGCTAATAAAGCTAGTAGGTAGAATTTCTTCATGTAAGGTTTATGGTATTTGCAACTAATTTGAAGCAAATTTCTGCAAAAACCTATCTTGTTTTGATTTTTTTTAAACAAATACTGGATTTTAGCATGTATTATTTAAACCTCTCTTTCAAAAAACCAAATCCATACCCCGTTAATTGTATAAAGGCCGAAGGAATAGCCAATAAACCAACTTGTACGCTACTGTACGTAATGGCAGCTCCAATTCCAATAGCCAAAAAATAAATACTTAATAAAGAGGCTCCAACATAAAAAAGAAGCGGCCAAACAAGTGCTGATAACAACCAAAGCAGGCAACCTAAATTAAAGAATGCCGGTATCCAATGGGTTAGTTTAATTTCTCCGGGGTGCTTTTTGCCCACCAATACCCTACCTCTGCCAAAATTAAATACTTGTTTAAAAAACTGGCTTAACGTTGTTCTTCGCTTGTGGTAAACAAATGCATTTTCTAACAATACCACGTTAAAATTACTTTTCTCCATGCGAATACTCAGTTCTATATCTTCTGCAAATCGGGTAAACGCAAAGCCTTGGGTTGCCTCAATTACTTTTTTGGATAAACCCATGTTAAAACTTCTGGGTTGAAACTTCCCTATATGTTTTTTTCCTCCACGTATGCCTCCGGTAGTTAAAAACGCAGCCATAGTGTAGGCCATTGCTTTTTGCAGAACCGAAAAATGCTGATCTGCCCTATCGGGGCCACCCCAGGCATCAAACGGTTTTTCGTTTAGTTTTTCTTTAACATGCGCAAGGTAGTGCGGTGGTATTTCACAGTCTGAGTCGAATACAACTGCATAGTGGCCTTTCATGTTGGCGAAACCAACATTTCGGCTTGGGCCTGGGCCTGAGTTTTCTTTGCTTATGTATTGTATTTCCAGTTTTTCTTTCCACCGATCAACCACACTTTTACTGGTGTGGGTGGAGCCATCTTCTATTATAATTACTTCGAAATCCTGATAGGTTTGTTTTGCCAGGCTAGCCAGCAATTCGTTTACTTCACCTGGGCGATTATAAACAGGTACAACCACTGAAAAGAAAACTGAGTGCGAAAACAACATGTTGCAAAAGTAAACACATGCAGGTAGATGGATATACATTTTGCTGATTACTTTTGCAGATGGCTACAATCGGCACTGATGTTTCTTTAGCGGTTTCGTATCTACAAAAAGATGAGTTGGTTGCTATACCTACCGAAACTGTGTATGGTTTGGCAGGTAATGCCTTTTCTGCAAAAGCCATTACCGCCATTTTCGAAACCAAGAACAGACCAACCTTCGATCCGCTGATTGTGCATGTGGCCAATGTCGATCAAATAAAAGATTTAGTGTTAGATGTATCCTTGCCAGCACAAAAACTGATAAAAGCATTTTGGCCCGGGCCCTTAACCCTCCTACTTCCAAAATCTTCCCGCATACCGGATTTGGTTACTTCTGGAAGCGCATTGGTAGGTTTACGATGTCCGGCACATCCGCTTACCAGGCAAGTATTACAACAATTACCTTTTCCTTTAGCAGCCCCCAGTGCCAACCCATTTGGGTATATAAGTCCTACAAAACCTGAACATGTTGAAAAACAATTGGGCGATAAAATTCCTTACATCTTAGATGGAGGCATATCTGGTATTGGTCTTGAATCTACCATTGTTGGATTTGATAAGGATCAAGCTATCGTCTATCGCTTAGGTGGCTTATCAACCGATGAAATAGAAAAAGTTATTGGCAAGGTTAAGATTGAACTTAATGTATCGTCTAACCCTAAAGCACCCGGGCAATTAAAAAGCCATTATGCACCCTCCAAAAAATTTCTGATTAAAGAGGAAAAAGATTTTAACCTGCCTCAAAATAAGATAGGTGTGCTCAGCTTTAAAAATGATTATCAATTTCCTATACAAAAAATATTATCCCCATCAGGTAATCTGGCAGAAGCAGCGGCAAATCTCTTTACGTATATGCGAGCGTTAGATGAAAGCACCGTAGACGAAATTTGGACAGAATTAGTACCCGATATTGGTTTAGGAAAAGCCATAAACGATAGGCTACAACGCGCAGCCGCAGAAAAATAAAACTAAAATAAAAAAATATGACTAAAAAAATTCTGGTTCTTACCGGTGGTGGCGATTGCCCCGGGTTAAATGCTGTAATACGTGGCATAGCCAAACGCGCAAGAAAAGAAAATACCACTTTACCAAAGGAAGAACAGTGGGAAGTATACGGCAGCATAGAAGCCTTTAATGGCGTACTTCGAGAGCCACAAGAAATTGTAAAGTTAACAAGCAAAAAAACAGCAGGTATCCACATTAAAGGAGGAACCATTTTAAAAACAACCAATAAAGCTAACCCAATTAAGTACCCGGTGCCACAACCAGATGGAAGCATAAAATTTGAAGATCGCTCAGCAGAACTGGTTAAGAAATTAAAAGACTTGCACTTCGATGCCATTATAAATATTGGCGGAGATGGTTCGCAAAAAATTTCGAAAGCATTATTCGATCAAGGCATACCCATTATAGGTGTTCCTAAAACTATTGATAATGATTTAGCCGCTACGGATGTAACTTTTGGCTTTCAAACAGCTGTGCAAATTGCAACCGATAGTTTCGATAAGTTAGTAACAACTGCAGAAAGTCACCACCGGTGTATGATTATGGAAGTAATGGGCCGCGATGCCGGCTGGATTGCCGTACACACAGCCATTGCCGGTGGAGCCGAAATTTGCCTAATTCCTGAAATACCTTACGATATAAAAAAACTAGTAAAACGTATAGCACTACGTTATAAAAACGGACGAGGCTTTTGCAACATTGTAATTGCAGAGGGTGCCAAACCAAAAGATGGTACAGTAGTTTCACAAAAAGGAGAAAGTGGTTCCGAACATGTTCGTTTAGGTGGTGTTGCTTACCAATTAGCTGCACAATTAAAAGCCGCAGGCTGCACAGCCGAGATTAGAGAAACAGTTTTAGGCCATACCCAACGCGGTGGCACACCGGTTGCCTTCGATCGTGTTTTGGCTTCTCTTTATGGGGTAAAAGCTTTTGAACTCGTACTCAACAAAAAATTCGGACATATGGTAGCTTTGCGCAACAACCAAATAACCGAAGTATCGCTAAGCGAAGCAACACAAGGCAGCAGATCGGTACAAAAAAACGATTACATAATACAAGCAGCAAAAGGATTAGGAATTACGTTTGGAGATTAAAACCGAATTCGATTGCATGATAAATTTTATACATCAATCGTAAATTCCTGATCACAATCAGCCTTACCTTTCAGCCTCTTTTGTACTTTTAATGCGAAAAATATAAACCCGAAATTATTCCATACATACATGAAAACCGTAAACGATTTTTCCTTTGCCGGCAAGCGCGCCTTAATCCGTGTAGATTTTAACGTACCGTTAGATAAGGCATTTCAGGTTACTGATGATAACCGCATTCGTTCAACCATTCCTACTCTGAAAAAGATATTAGCCGATGGTGGCTCTTTAGTTTTAATGTCGCACCTGGGCAGACCAAAAGATGGCCCGGAAGAAAAATACTCTTTAAAACACACACTGGCCACAACAGAAAAGTTACTGGGCACAAAAGTAAAATTTGCTGCCGATTGCATAGGCGAAGAAGCCTTTGCGCTTTCATCTGCCTTACAACCTGGCGATGTTTTGGTTTTAGAAAACCTGAGATTTTATAAACAAGAAGAAAAAGGCGATGTAGCCTTTGCCGAAAAATTAGCAAAACACGGTGATGTATATGTTAACGATGCCTTTGGTACAGCCCACCGTGCACACGCCTCCACTACAATAGTGGCTCAGTTTTTTAAAGATAAATGCGCAGGCTATGTAATGGCGGCAGAGCTAAACAATGCGAAGAAAGTTTTGGATAATGCCGCAAAACCATTTACAGCCATAATGGGCGGGGCAAAAATTTCTGATAAGATTTTAATCATTGAAAAACTATTGGATAAGGTAAATCATTTAATAATTGGCGGTGGTATGGCCTATACCTTTTTTAAAGCCATGGGTGGTAACATTGGTAATTCTTTAGTTGAAGCCGATAAACTTGATTTGGCCAAAGAATTAGTGCAAAAAGCAAAAGCAAAAGGTGTAGAATTACATTTGCCAATCGACTCGACCATTGCCGATAAATTTGATGCAGAAGCTAACACCTCAACTGCACTAAACAATGCTATACCAAACGGTTGGATGGGACTAGACATTGGCCCACAGGCAATCGCTGTTTTTTCTGAAGTGGTAGAAAACTCTAAAACCATTTTATGGAACGGCCCCATGGGCGTATTCGAAATGAAGAAATTTGAAAGCGGTACAAAATCAATAGCAGAAGCCGTGGTTAAAGCCACTAAAAACGGAGCCTTTTCACTCATTGGAGGTGGCGATTCGGCAGCTGCAGTTGCGCAATTTGGTTTCGAAAACAAGGTAAGCTATGTGTCTACCGGAGGTGGTGCTTTGTTGGAATATTTTGAAGGAAAAGTATTGCCGGGTGTGGCTGCTCTCGATGCCTGAGTTGGTTTTTGCAATCCTTCCCTTTATAAATCCAGCAAAACACAACAGCAAAAGGAAATGAAGTAACACTTTTAAAATAAATAGAATTGTTTATATTTGATAACGATTCGAACATTTGCTTGCAGATTTCGTTTCCTGTTTAATTATCACTTAATTTCTTTTTTAACATGAACATCTTTGTTGCAAAGCTGAACTTCAAAACCCGCAAGGAAGATCTACAAGCTGCATTCGAAAAGTTTGGAGAAGTTTCCTCAGCAAAAATCGTTCTGGACCGCGACACCAAACGCTCTAAAGGTTTTGGTTTCGTAGAAATGCCAAACGATGATGAAGCGCTTCAGGCAATTGCTGCCCTTAACGAGAAAGAGCTTGACGGCCGCGTTATTGTAGTAAAGCCTGCCAACCCTAAACCTGCTAATTAATTACGCGTAATATTTTAGCGATTTGGAACTTCAGTCCTTTCATATAGAGAGGACTTTTTTTATGCCTAAAGTTTAAGTAACATTATCCGATGGAATTTGCACCATCTCTTCATATTCGTAAAGTTGGTTTCTTTTTAGGACCTCTCCTTTTCATCAGCTTTACAATATTTCAACCCGGACTTTCTATACACTTGCAAGCACCGGTTACTCTAGGTTTACTTGTATGGATGGTTACCTGGTGGATAACCGAAGCCGCTCCTATGGCAGTAGTTGCTCTTTTACCCCTCGTAATTTTTCCGGCTTTTGGTGTATTACCCATCGACAAGGCAACTATGCCCTACGCAAATACATCCGTATTTCTATTTATGGGTGGTTTTCTTATAGCGTTGGCCTTAGAAAAACACAACGTACACGAACGTATTGCCTTGCATTTAATTCAATTAACCGGTACCAGTGGCAAAGGCATTGTTGCAGGGTTTTCTCTTGCAACAGGCTTATTAAGCATGTGGATTAGCAACACAGCTACCGCGATGATGATGTTACCAATAGCAGTCTCGGTTATACAATTATTACAAAAAAACGACACCCTTAACTCTGAAAAAGACAAAAAGAATTTTGCTTTGGCTTTAATGTTATCTATCGGGTATATGGCTAGCATTGGTGGTATGGCTACCATAATTGGTACACCTCCTAATACTGCCTTTGTTGGCTTTGTAAAAGATTTTTATCAACACGATATAGCTTTTAGTAAATGGTTGTTAATTGGTTTACCCGTTGCGCTGTTATTAGGTTTGAGTTGTTACCTACTCATTGTATATGTGTTGTTTCCCCTAAAACTTAAAAAGATAGTAGGAAGCGAAACCATTATATCAGAAAAATTAAAACAATTGGGTAAACCACAAATCGGAGAAAAACTTGTGCTGTTTGTATTCGTGTGCACTGCCCTAGCCTGGATTTTTCAATTACCGATTAATAATTTTCTGGAAAGCGAAGTATTAAACGATACGAATGTGGCAATTGCAGGTGGAATAACCATGTTTCTTATACCAGAACGTTGGAGAGATTTTACCTTTCTGTTACACTGGGAAGATACTAAAAAACTACCATGGGGTATACTACTTTTATTTGGTGGTGGTATATGTTTAGCAAAAGGAATGGGCGAAACTGGTATTATTCAATATATAGGCGATTCTATAGCTGAGAGTGGTCCGGTTAGTCTTATTATTTTGCTCTTGATTATAGTAACAGCTTCTGTATTGCTTACAGAAATTATGAGCAACATTGCACTTGTTACCATTTTTATTCCAGTTGTTTTTGGAATGGCCAATTCATTTAACATTAATCCTATCCTGCTTGGGTTGCCTGTTACATTCGCTGCTAGTAGTGGCTATATGTTGCCTATATCTACACCACCCAACGCTATTGTTTTTTCTAGTGGATATATCCGAATGAAGGATATGGTAAAAGCCGGATTTTGGCTTGACTTAGCTTCTATTATTATTATCGTTTTTCTATCTTGGTTATTGTTAGATAAAATTGAATTATAATTTCTTCCCCTAACCATATCTCCATACTTTACTAAAGTAAAAAAAGGCAGATTACTAATCTGATACGAAACAGATACCAAATCAACAAATCGAACATCGATACCAGGTAATACTAACGTTTACCCTATAGTGAAAAATGTTTTTAGTTTATCTTCCATCTATTAATCAAAGCATGCAAATAACTCTAAAAGCTGAACTATGAACTATTAAACAACTAGTACTGATGGTATGGAGAATAAACAGTTAAATTCTATTCCTTAGTTCTTTTATAGGATACTACACATTGTATCGTAAGAAACATATATAAGTAAACGAGGTAAGTATAGCCCCACCTGAAAAGAACTCCAATCCTACTATAAAAATAGAGATTAGTACACCTACACGCTGTTTCTCTTCGCTATACCTTTTATACTATACTTTGTTAAGTTTTATATTCTATTATTTAAAATCGTTATTCAATATTTTTTCTAATCGCTCTTTATACGATGCAGAAACAGGTATTGATGCATTCCCCACTTTAAGCATATTACCTTCCATTTGAGCAATATGAGAAAGATTAACGAGGTACGATTTATGTACGCGCACAAATAGCGTTTGTGGTAATTTATTTTCTAAATCACTTAACTTTTCTAATACCATTAACATGGGTTCGCTTTGTCTGTATACTTTAATGTAATTGCCACTTCCTTCTATATAGATAATATTCTGATGTTGAATTTTATGAATTTTCTTATCAGCCTTTAAAAAAATAAAATCAGGTTGATTACCAGAATTTTCAACTGTGTTTTGCGTTTGGAAAGTTACATGCCCCGGCAGTAATACTTTGTTTACTGCTTTAAGAAACCGATCGAAGCTGATGGGCTTTAGTAAATAATCGCTTACACCATATTCGTAACTCTCAACTGCAAACTCTGAAAATGCAGTTGTTAAAATAACTTTAGGCGGATGCGTTAACGATTTAAGTAAATCTAACCCGGAAAAACTCGGCATTTTAATGTCAAGAAAAAGCAGATCAATTTTTTCTGAATGTAAAATTTTAAGTGCATCAAAGGCATTTTGGCAAGTGCCCACGCATTCTAACGACTGCACGTGCTTAACAAAGTTTTCTAAAATTTGCTGAGCGATGGGCTCGTCATCAACAATTAAACATCGTATTTTCATACTGTTATATGGAGGATAACTTTAAACATTTCTGCACTTTCTTCTATTTGTAATGTGTGTTTATCCGGATAAAGTAATTGCAAACGTTTCGTTAAGTTTTCTAAACCGGTACCACTTACTTCTGTTTTTTGTAAAGAATTTCCTTTTGTGTTTATGGCTTCAAAATACAATTCGTGTTGTTGTAACGTAAGATGAAAAGAAGCACAACCTACATCTACCTGATTTTGCAAACCATGTTTAAAAGCATTTTCTACCAAAGGAATAAACAATAAAGGTGGTATAAATATTTCACGGTCTACCCCCGAAACCTCAAATGTTATGGTATTGGTTGGCGATAAGCGTATGCGTTCTAACGATAAGTAATCTTCTATAAATTTAATTTCTTTACGTAACAACACTAAATTCAGTTTGCTACTTTCTAACATATACCGCATTAAATCAGATAGTTTTAAAGTTACTTCGGCAGCTTGGTTGGTTTGTTGTTGTAAAATCAAACCATAAACATTGTTTAGGGTGTTGAACAAAAAATGTGGATTAACTTGTGCTTTCAGTAAAGATAATTCTGATTGTAGTTGTTGTATTTGTATAGCAGCATACTCTTTTTCTTTGTAAAAACTATATCGCCCAATTTTTATACTGGCTGCAAACACGGTAAAAAAAAGCAGGTCTAGATAAATGGTAAAAAGATCGTCTTTGTCTTTTTTATAAATGGTAGCCGGCAACCAATACACGAATAAAGTATATACCAATACCAGCAATAGCATACCTAAAACAAAGTGCAAATACTTTCTTTTCTTATAATAGTAATTAACAAGAAATGTGTTGCATACGTAAACAGGCACCATTAAAACCAACATACTGTAAAATACAACAAGAATATCTACATCAAATTGAACCATTACAAAAAGGATAGAAAGCCAAAAGCCTATGTGAAACCAGATTCTGGAATGGAACAATATGGATTTCATTTCTACCTGAATAGTTTTATGGAGCCTTTACATCCAATGGTAATATATAGTAAATTCTCGAAAGGAAATCGTTCTGCCGGTTGGCCATTTACTAAAACAGATGTTCGTTCATTCGAAAAGGGTAAAGCTTTTCTGTTTAACCCAATACTTCCTAATGCTCCATTTTTGTTTTCATCAGAAAACAAAAGCCTATGCCGTTGAGAAAAGGTTAACAAATAACCTACTTCAAAATAGAATGAATACTTTCTGTTAATTTCTACTTCATAATTGATTTTAGGTTTAATTGCTAACTGTTCGTTCATGAGTTCTAGTCTTACCTTATCATTTTTGAAAGTTACACCATCAATAGTAATGTTGTTATTCTTATAATCAGCTATTCTGTAGAAAAAGCGCGATGAAGAAAAGAGCAGTTCAATAGCTACATGCTTTGGTCTGTTGTTTGGTTTGCTCAATAAAAACCTGTGCCCTAAACCTATATCGAAACCAGAAAATTTATTTCTGCTAAACCCATTATAAACTTGTGCAGATACATACATATTTTTACCAACATCGTACGTTAACCCAAAACTACTGCTCCATGCAAAATAGGTTTGGTTTAGGTTACGTTGCTCATTTACAGTAAATGAATTATCTGGATTAGAATATGTAATCGATAAAGCATTTCCGTTAGGTTGCATACCGTAATTTGTTATCGTAAAAAAAGGGTTTAATCGCTTTTGTTTTCTGTTTGTTTTTTTCAATTCGGTTGCAGATAAAGATGTTGCCATTTCTTGTTTAACTTTTAGCTGATACGTTGTATCAATTAAATGATCGGTTAATGCCTTGGTTTCAGTAACAATGTTAAAGTCTTTCCAAAACGTACTATCGTAATTTGTATTCTTGGTTAAAAAAACTTCGCCCCATTGTATTTTATCTATATAATCAAAATCTTCAACTGTGTTTTCCTGAATACCGGTTGTGGCATATTCGGTTATATACCTAAACGTTGTATTGGCGTTTTTATCGAAACCGGTAGCTTGTTGCCAAATGCTTTGCAGGTGCCATACATTACCTACAGGTTGATAGTTTACTTTAAATTGTCTGCTCTGTAAACCGGTGTGTTGTCTATCTATGTTTTCTCTACGCAATCTTTCTTTACTGTATTGGTAATCTGCTTTCACAATAGCATACGTGTCTGTATCTATATACAATTTCCCTTCATAATCGGCACTATTTTTTACTGGTTTAAAACTGATTTCAAAAACAATGCGGTCGTAATACGTAGTTTGCCTTTCAATCTGATAAGCATAGCGATCTTGTTGATTGGGAACAATAAACTCCATGCGTTTCTTTACAACATCAAATCGCATGGGTGTATACGCACCGGCATACCACTTGGTAAATTTTACATCTTCTGCAACAAACTGATTCTTTCGCACTTGCTCTAACTTTATATCTCCTTCCGGTAATTTAGTTTGATACGATGGTTTATTGATTTTCGTAATGGCTTCAATTACATAGTAATAGTGTTCAACACTATCTATCTCTTTATGAATATTTGTTTCTCTGTAAAAGCCTGTAAGCAATGTATTACCCATTGGATAGTTCTTTATCTATTGCAGCATGGGCTTTGGTAACTATCTCTGCCGCAGATTCTGCCGTTATAATTATTTCTTTTAACTTCTTTGCCGATTCTTTCAGATAAATTATAGGACTATTATTTTGATGCCATGTTAAGATGTTAAGTTTTGCTACCTCATAGCCCAAGTAGGAAACTAACACTACTTTGTCGTGATGAACAGCAGGTATTTTTAAGGTAAAATAGCCATCTAAATTAGTAGATGTGCCCACATAAATATTTTCAAGATATACATTGGCAAAAGGAATTGGCTCCTGGTTAACTGCATCCTTTACATACCCTTGCAAAACTATTTGCTGCACACAAAGTGTATTGGCAATACATAAACCCAATAAAAAGGCAATAAAAAAGCAAATGAATAATCGCATATTCTTCTTTTTTTGTAAAGGTGTGGTATACCCAGTGTAAAAAAGAATTTTTTTGACGATTCCCATAAAATGCCATGTAAAACAGGTTTTCCTTTATGTGAAATAAAGTGTATAGTAATCTGATAAAGAATTTACAGACTACTAAGTATATCCCTTTCACTTAAAAATAAGCATTATAATCTGCATAATAATTTCTTTTCAGTTACAAAAAATTGCAGAACCCTCGTTTAAAGACAACTATTCATCTCTTACTAGATTTATTTAGTATTAAAAAGTAAAACGAATAAAAGGCCCAACATTATAATTCGCTCGACCATCTTCAAATGATTGTTGCAAATCAGCACCTATGCCAAATTGCAAAGTAGATTGATAATCAACTCCAACACGAATCAATTGTACACTTTCGCTAGCATCAACAGAAAATATCACTTGCGTGGATAAACCCCATCGTGAATTAAACGTTGGGGCATAACCCAATAAACCTAAAACGCTGGGCATGAGCTTACGATTTGCCCACCCCAACGTGGGATATACTTGCATGAAAATACTTTTATCCGGTTTATCGAGTGATATGCTTACGCCAGCCGTTGGCACAAATACTTCACCATAAAGTCCACCTCCGGCAGAAAAACCAAACCAAGTATTTATGTTGTAGGTTAATTGTCCTTCTATAGAAACACTATTGTTGCTTTTACTTTCGTAATCTACTGTAAACCGATTTAGGTTAAAGTAATTCCATTTGGCTTCCTCTCCAAAATCTTTTTCCAGGTAATTGATATAATGTGTTTGCTTGTTTCCGGTTAATACTTCTACGGCAACTTGTGCGCTAGATGGTAATGCAATAAGGTTAAAGATCAAAATCAGATAATATTTTTTATCAATCATGGCCTGACTGACTAATAGTAACATGATTCGTTAAAGGCACCGATTGACAAGCCAATATGTATCCAGCTTTTATTTCGTTATCCGTTAACACCTGATTGTTTTTAATGTGCACATTTCCACTTGTGCATTTGGCTTTGCACATTCCACAAATACCACTCTTACAAGAAAACGATAACGGAATGTTTTGTTGTAAGGCACTCTCCAACAAAGTATAACCGGGTTTGGCTTCGTACGTATATTTTTTGTTATACACTTTTGCTTCTACTTTGGCATGTACTCCTTGTATGTCTGTAATGCTTCTATTCGTATGAAATAATTCTCTGTTTATTCTCTCAGCAGCTATACCAAGGTATTGCAAGTCCTCCATCAATTTGCTCGTCATCAACTCAGGGCCGCACAAATAAAAGTGTAGCTTTTTCTCTTTATCAGTATTTATAATTTGTTCCAGGCTGATGCGCGTTATATAACCCCCGATAGCACGTTCAGGTTTTTTCTCTTCACTTAAGAAGTGAATCACATTTAATCTCTCTGGAAACTCTCGTTGCCACTTTTCTATTTCGTTTCTAAAAATGATAGATTGAAAATTCCGGTTAGCATATAATAAGGTAACCGTACTCTTTGGTTCGAACGTTAAAATACTACCGAGCATACTATACAGCGGTGTAATGCCACTGCCACCTGCAATCAATACATACTCTTTGCCTTTAGCAGGATCTACTTCCACAAAAAACTGACCGGATGGCGAACTAATAGAAAGCACATCCCCAACTTTTACATGATTATGTAGATACGGTGTAACGATACCGCTTTCTATTTTCTTTATTGTTAACGAAAAGTTTTCGTGTACATGTGGAATAGAAGAAAGAGAAAATGTTCGGTAATACGTTTGTGCACCCTTGGTAACTTTTAGGGTAACATGCTGGCCGGGCAGATAATTTTTAAACCTTCCACTTTTATCTTTGCACCAAAGGGTTAAGGCATTATTAGCTTCTTTCTTTACCTGAATAACTTCTACCGGATAAAATCCATCGTTGTTTGTTGTTTCTTTACTTCGTTCAAAAATTGCCTGATGTCGTGTTTCGTAATCTTTAAACTCTGTACCCATCCATTTATCCCACCAGGTAAAATACAAGGCGTAATTGCCATTGAATAACTGATGATGCATGTTGTGATGCGTTGAAGCTGTTTTAAATTTTAATACCGGTATCGATAGCCAACTCTTTGGATATATTTCGTATCCTAAATGCGCCAGCACATTGTTTAGCATGGAGAAAATTTGCCACGTAATCATTACGCCTACATGTATAGGAAACAAAAAGGGTAAAACCACATGCATTAAATTTTCTACAAGTGCTTCAGACGGATGAAAAGCAAAAGCGGTTAAAGGAGATGGATCGGTACTCTCGTGATGCACCCTGTGGAAAAAGCGATATAACCCAGATGTATGCATGGCTCTATGACTCCAATAAAAGAAGGTATCATCCAGAAACAATACAACAAAGAAACTGATCAGCAAATAGGGCCAGCCAAAATCAGCTACCTCGGTGTATAAATTAGTATAGCCTAAATCGTGTAAGAAATAAAAGCATACATCGAGAATGGCAAATACCAAAAAAGTTGAAGCAGAGTATAAAAGATCATGCTTAAAATGATGGGTATTGGCTCTTTGCGTTAGTTGAATTCGGATGCGTTGAAAATATTTCTTTCCAACTATCCAGAAAAGGATAAAGAAAGGAAAAGCAAAACTCGCATACCATAAAAAGTTTTCTTTGAAAGCGGCAGCAATGCCAGATAAGATGTCGTAGAGGTACATACTGTGTTTACTAGTTTGTATAGCAAAACAGCAGAATAAGCACGTACCTATATTTGATGTAGCACAAAAAGCATTTTGATGTAGATCAAATTCTAGAGTTTGCCAGATCGGATTCGGCTTAACGTCTCTTGTGTAATATTTAAGTATGATGCAATATGTCCTAAACTGATTCTATTGGTTATGGAAGGATAAAGAGTTGTTAATTTTTCGTAGCGCTGTTTCGCATCCAAAAATTGCAGATCGGCAATTCTGTCTTCAACTTGTTCTATATAATGTTTCTCAACTAATTTTATATACCATAAGGCAAAAGCATGGTGTTTCTTTAGTAATCGCTGTATGGCTTCACAGTCGATAGCATAAAAAGAAGCGTCTTCTACTACTTGAATACTTTCTTGCGCTGGCTTTCTGGTCACGAAACTTATCGTATCGGTAACAATCTGTTCATCCAAAGAAAACCATGTGTTGGCTTCCTTTCCGTTTTCATCTGTATAAAAATAGCGAACGCAGCCTTTTGTCATAAACCAAAGTTGATCGCAAACTTTTCCGGCTTTCAATAAAAAATAACCTTTCGGATATTCGTAATGCCGGAAAGCAGGCGTTACATCTTGTAAAATCGTTTCATCCAGGTTATTGATGGAAAGAATAAATGGTTCTAAATCCGTTTTCATGTCGATAGCGAAAGTAATTACCTTTTCAGATAAAACCTCAAAGTATCTTCATCAAGTAGCGTTTGTTTTGAGATGATAGGCAGATTACCAACATCTTACTCATAACTAAACATTTGTTGATATTTTGAATTTAAAATTTCCTTCTATCTAGTAAGTAAGCTTCAACACATCAACACCAATAGCATAACCCCATGTTTTTGATTTGTCTTGATAGATTCTGATTTTATTGCAAGCTCTGCCCAGGTTAATCGGCTTCCATGTTTTGCCACCATCCTCGGTTTGATACCCGCTTGTAACTGTGCCTACAAAACCTACTTGTTCACTGATGAAGCCAATACCAAATTCTCTTGCTCTGTTGTCTTGTACTAAATCGAGCTCAACCCATGTTTCACCTCCATCTGTTGTTTTCGCAATTCGCTGTTGCGTTACAGCCGGATCAGGATTATAAGATTGAATGGTTACGTAACCAACTTTGGCACTGGGAAAAGAAACCTTCCATGTTGTTTCGTATGGTCGGTTAGACTGATATACTTTTTTCCATGTTAATCCACCATCATTCGTTTTTAAAATAAGCGCATTGCTCTGGCTTATATCGGCATTACTGGCAGAACAAGCAATTCCATTTTTCTTATCAAACATTTTAATATCGAAAAACATTTTGCCATAACTGGTTAAGTCGTACGATTGCCATGTTGCACCACTATCATGCGATACAATTAATCCGGAGGGGCTACCTACCCTACCCACTGCATAAATATGGTATTTAACATCCAGCTTGCCGTGGTTTATGAATTCTTCTTTTACAACATCTATAGCACAAATTCCTTTTACATACGGACCTTTATACGCTACGGCTTTCCATGTTTTGCCACCATCAATTGTTTTATAAAGCGGAATGGTATCTTGTACATTAGGAAAATAATCTGTACCAACAGTACCCATGTATCCTGTCAGGCTATCTGTAAAAGCAATAGCGCGAAAGAACGATCCTTTACTCTCAAATAATTTATTCCACGTTGTTCCACCATTTTTAGTTTGATATACCTTACCATACCCATTGATGTACCACCCAGTTTGGTCATCAATAAAAGTAATATCATCTTGTTTACCGGGGTAAGCCTCAGTAGAAAGTTTCGTCCATTGTTGGGCGTAAACTCCAGTTAAAACCAAGGAAAAAAGCGTGATTAAGTATACATTTTTCGTCATGTTCTATTTGTAGCATAAAGCAAGAAATTCTTACACGCCTAAAAAAGTATTTCTGCATGAAAATATTTTTAGGAAGAATCTTTTTTACTCCTTTTCTTTACCATTACTTGATCAATTCTTGAATAGCTTTTTCAATTCCTGTAAAAGGAAACATTCGCTTAGTATTTTCAAAATTTGATTTTATTCTATCTAAACTTAAATTCCCAATACTTCCTTCGTGTGTGTGTTGTATAGGCCCACTATACGTAAACGTGCCGTTCTCTATGGCCAACCCCACTTGCTTATAGGCATCCCGAAACGGAACTCCTGCTACAACTAACTTATTTACTTCTTCTACACTAAAAATATACTTGTATTTCTCATCGGCTAACAAATTAGTTTTAACTATTATATTAGATAACATAAAGTGCATCATTTCTAAACAAGAATTGAGCGTTGCAAAGGCTGGTACTATTTTTTCTTTTACCAATTGCAAATCGCGATGATAGCCTGAAGGTAAATTATTTGTTAATAAAATTATTTGATTAGGTAAACCTTGCAAGTCGTTGCACTTTGCCCGAATCAACTCAAACACATCCGGATTTTTTTTGTGCGGCATAATACTTGAACCTGTCGTTAAGGCAGTAGGAAAAGAAACAAAATCAAAATTCTGATTAACGAACAAACAAATATCCATGGCTAATTTAGATAAAGTTGCAGCTACGTTGCCCATTGCTTGCGCTACGATTCGTTCTGTTTTGCCTCGCATCATTTGGGCATATACTGAATTATAATGTAAATCTTCAAATCCCAATAAAGTAGTAGTTAACGTTCGGTTTATAGGAAAAGAAGAACCATAACCAGCCGCTGAACCTAAAGGATTTTTATTGACCAAACGAAAAGCTGATTCAATCATTATTAAATCATCTGATAAACTCTCAGCGTATGCTCCAAACCACAAACCAAATGATGAAGGCATAGCAATTTGTAAATGGGTGTAGCCTGGCATTAAGTCATTTTGGTGTTTCTCACTTTTGTTTAACAACAAATAGAATAAGGATTCTACTTTACTAACTACTTGTTGTAATTCAGCGCGCATAAAAAGTTTCATGTCTACCAACACCTGGTCGTTGCGCGATCTCGCACTATGAATTTTCTTTCCTATATCGCCATGTTTGTTCGTCAGCATCAGTTCTATTTGCGAATGAACATCTTCTATACCTTCTTCTATTATAAACTCACCTCTATGAATTTGTGCATAAATTTCTTTTAAAGATGTTGAAAGGATTTGCCATTCTTCATTTTTCAATATGCCTACCGAAGCCAACATGTTGATATGCGCTAAAGAGCCTTGCACATCGTATTGCGCTAACCGTAAATCGAATTGTTTATCGTTGCCAACAGTAAAATCATTTACTTTAGTGTGACTTACAGAATCTTTTTGCCAAAGTTTCATATTGCTTATGCTAAATTGTTTTACTTAGAAAATAAATTTTGATGCCATACGGTTTCTATCAATTGAATATACCCTTCTATACCTTTTTTAACTTCATCCACATAAACAAACTCATCTGCACTATGCGAACGGGCAGAATCGCCCGGTCCGAGTTTAATAGATGGAACGGGAATCAAAGCCTGATCGGAAGTGGTAGGAGAACCATAAAATTGATACCCTAATGTGGAAGCTGCTTGAACCAAAGGATGTGATAGAGCAATGCATGAAGGCCTGATTCGGATGGAACGTGGAACTACTTCGCAGTTTACATTATTTTTAATAATTGATAACACTTCCTCTAACGTATAGGAATCCGTTACTCTGATATCTACTACAAAATTACATTCGGGCGGAACCTGATTATGCGCCTGGCCAGCGTGAATACTAGTTACCGACATTTTTACTTTACCTAGTGTTTCAGAAATTTTTTGAAACTGAAAGTGTTGAAACCATTGCACATCCGGCAATGCCTGATAAATAGCATTTACTCCCTCCTCTCGTGCTGCATGCCCTGCCCTACCTTTTGCTGTACAATCTAAAACAAGTAATCCCTTTTCTACAATGGCCACTTGCATGCTGGTTGGTTCTCCTACAATGGCACAGTCAATCGTAGGTAAGTCATTCCATAGAAACTCAATTCCACCTTTTCCGGAAATTTCTTCTTCTGCTGTTAGCGCAAGAATAATATTAAAACTTAAATTCTTTTCTTTATAAAAATGTAAAAAAGTAAACAGTAAGGATACAAGCGAAGCACCGGCATCATTGCTTCCTAATCCGAAAATCTTTCCTTCTTCTTCACTTGCATTAAACGGATTGCGTGTATACCCCGCATTGGGCTTAACGGTATCATGATGCGAGTTGAGCAATAAAGTTGGTTTTTGTAAATCGAAAAACTTATTGGTTGCCCACACATTATTTCCCTTGCGATGTACGTTTATATCCTGACTTTTTAAAAATTTAAAAAGTAACACAGCCGTATGCTCTTCTTCCTTGCTAAACGATGGAATGGCAATCAATTGTTTTAATAATTTTATTGCTGATGTTAAAGTATCTTCTTTCACGATTACGGCAGAATTAACGTTCCTTTTGTTTCATATCCTAAATTGGCAATCAAGTGTTTGTGTTCGCCAATTACCACTTCCTTTACACCGGCTTGTATGGCATTAAATGCATTTTCCAATTTTGGAAGTATCCCATCGTGAAATATATTTTCAGAAAGTAATTTTTCGTAGGTAGCTTTTGTAAGTGTACTTATAACAGAGTTTTCATCCTGCACATTTCTTAATACACCCGCTTTCTCGAAACAATAAAGTAAACGAATCTCAAAATGTTTACTTAATGCAATAGCCAATACGGAGGCAATCGTATCTGCATTGGTATTAAGCATGGTTCCACTGGCATGTGTTAAAGGTGCAAACACTGGAACAACATTTTGTTTTAAAAGAAAATATAAAAAAGTAGAATGAACACTTTCTGGAGTTATGTCGCCTACAAAACCATAGTCTGTTCCTTTTACTTCTCTTTTGGTTGCTCGTATTAAATTTCCATCGGCACCGGTTACTCCTATGGCATTGCATTGTAAAGCTTGTAATTGAGCCACTAGTTGTTTGTTCACCAAGCCGCCATATACCATCGTTACCAAATCCAAGGTCTGTTCATCGGTAATCCTTCTACCTTTTACGTAGTGCGATTGAATACCTAGTTGGTCTCCAATACGAGTAGCTAATTTTCCTCCACCATGAACTAAAATTTTTGGTGCTTTAATGTGTGCGAAATCTGTCAAAAACTTTTTTAAGGATGGCTCATCATCCAATACATGTCCACCGATTTTAATGATGTATACTTTATTCATGACTGCTTGCCGTTAAAATTTCACTTAATACAGCTTGCGCAGCCCAAACTCTGTTGGCTGCTTGTTCGGTTACCAAACTGCGCTGGCTGTCTAAAACTTCATCGCTTATTTCGATGTTTCTTCTAACAGGTAAACAATGCATGATTTTCGCATTATTTGTATGTTGAAGTTTATCCATAGTCAACATCCAGTTTGAATGATTACCTAACACCTTACCATACTCGCGATAAGCACTCCAATTTTTTACATACACAAAATCTGCGTCTTGTAAAGCTTCTGTCTGATTATGCGTTATTATAGCACCTTTGGTAAAGTTCTCAGCCAATTCATATCCTTCAGGGTGCGTGATAACAAAATCAGCTTGATTCCATTGGGTTATCCATTGAGCAAAGCTATTGGCTACACATTGTGGCAACGCTTTGATATGCGGAGCCCACGTTAACACAATTTTTGGTTTACGTTTTTCTTTAAAATGTTCTTGAATAGTTATAATGTCTGTTAAACTTTGTAAAGGATGTAACGTGGCACTCTCTAAACTGATGATAGGAACACCTGCATAGTGTATAATTTGCTGTAAATAAAACTCTGCATAATCTTCTTCTTTGTTGTGTAAACCTGGAAATGTACGAACACCTATCACGTTAAAATATTTTCCTAAGATGGGAGCGGCATCTTTAATGTGTTCAACAGTATGGCCCTGCATAATGGCACCTTCTTCAAATTCTAATGCCCAACCATCTTGCCCTACATTAAACACTACTACTTCCATTCCCAATTGTTGTGCAGCAACTTGCGTACTTAAACGCGTGCGCATACTAGGATTTAAAAAAAGTAATCCCATTCTTTTTTTGTTACCTAAAGTACTATGCAAATAGGGATTGATTTTATAAGCCAATGCTTTATTAACCAAGTGTTGGATGTCGGGAACATCCTCAACAGAAATAAATTGCTTCATCTTAATATTTACTTGTTTCTTTTTCTAATGCGCTAAAAAAATAGGTTGCTTCTTCTTTTGTTAATGCAAGTGAAGGTAGCAAACGAATAGTGTTGGCTTTGGCTTCGCCCGTAAAAATGCTGTGCTCGGTAAGCAAAGTGTTTCTTAAGTGCAATAAAGGTTGTGGCAAATCAAAACCAATCATCAAACCTTTGCCTCGCACATCTTCAAAATACTGACTAGCTTTCAATCTTTCTAAGATTTCATTTCCTATTTTTTGTGCATGATGCATCAGATTCTCTTTTTCAATCACTTCTAACACAGCCAATGCTGCTGCACAAGCCAAGTAATTGCCTCCAAAAGTTGTACCTAACATGCCGCTCCACGGTTGAATAGAAGGATGAATTAAAACACCTCCTATTGGAAAGCCATTGCCCATTCCTTTGGCTACCGTAATTAAATCGGGTTGACTATCGGCATGCTGATGTGCAAAAAATTTACCAGTGCGGCCATAGCCAGATTGAACTTCATCTGCAATTAATAATGTACCATTTTTCTTACATATAGCCGACAGTTGCTGTAAAAAGGATGCCTCCGGAATATAAATACCTCCTACTCCTTGTATTCCTTCTATCAAAACAGCCGCCACTGTTTCATCTATATGCTGATGAAGAGCTGCAACATCATTAAGCGGCAAAAAAATTACCTCATGCACTGCATTAAAGGGTGCAACAATTTTTTTATTATCTGTAACGGCTACCGCTCCGGACGTACGACCGTGAAATGCTTTTTGAAAAGCAATTACTTTTTTTCTTCCTGTTACAAAAGAGGCCAACTTGATGGCGTTCTCGTTCGCTTCTGCTCCGGAGTTACATAGGAATAATTGATACGTAGGATAACCTGAAAGCTGACCTAATTTATCAGCAAGTTCTTCTTGTAACGTATTTTTAACACTGTTGCTGTAAAAAGAAATTTTATGCAATTGCTCAGTTAATCTTGCTACAAAGTGCGGATGATTATGGCCGATGCTGATAACCGCATGACCACCATATAAATCCAGGTACTTTTTATTGTTTACATCCCACAACCACGATCCACTGGCTTTAACAGGTTCAATTGGAAATAATGGGTAAACATCAAATAATTTCATGTTGATAGAATTAAAATGCTGATGCTTTAATTTTTAAACCTGCTGTTTCGTCTAAATCAAAAAGTAAATTCATATTTTGTATGGCTTGTCCGCTCGCGCCTTTAATCAGATTATCTATCGCGGCATGTATAACCAACTTACTTCCAACTTTTTCAAGTTGTAATACACATTTATTGGTGTTGATGACTTGCTTTAAATCAAGTGTTGCAGGTGTTATATGTGTAAAAGGATGCGTTGAGTAATAAGACGAATACAAATCATTAAGCTCTAGTAAACTCACATCACAAGTAACTACAGACGAAGTAAAAATTCCTCTTGTAAAATCACCTCGCCACGGCACAAAATGAATACCTTCTTGAAAAGAAGGATGGAGATGTTGAATGCTTTTAGTAATCTCACCAAGATGTTGGTGTGTTAACGTTTTGTAAGCTGATACATTATGAGAACGCCAAGTGAAGTGAGAGGTATCTTGTAATTTTCGTCCTGCCCCGGTAGAACCTGTTATGCCTGTAACAAAAACTTCATTCAATATTTTTTCCTTTGCCAAGGGTAACAAACTCAATTGAATAGCTGTGGCAAAACAACCTGGGTTCGCAATGTTTTGTGCTTTTCTTATTTTATCTCGATACAACTCAGGTAAACCATAAACAAACTCTCTTTCGCCAACTGTATTATCAATTCTGAAATCATTTCCTAAATCGATAATTTTTGTAGATAATGAAAGTGCGTTTTGCTTCAACCACTCTTTGCTTTCTCCATGAGTCAAGCATACGAAAAGCACATCTACCTGCTGTTGAATTTCAGATGCAAATTGTAAATTTGTTTCGCCTAGTAAATCTTTATGCACCGTTGCAACTGATTTACCTGCCTGGCTTCTGCTTTGTGCACACACCACATCTACATCAGGATGTTGTAACAATAGCCGAAGCGTTTCTCCTCCTGTATAACCGGCAGCACCAACAATACCTGCTTTTATTTTTTTTGTACTCATACTTTCTCTGCTTCAGCTTTTACATGATGAAAAATAGAAACCTGATTACCTGCTATTTTGGTAAATCCTTTTACATCCTCACCTGTCCACCCCACATTCATTTCTCCATATTTACCAAAGCGCGAAGACATTAAATCATATTTCGATTCGATACCATTGATAACAAAACGATGTGGGAATAATGTTAACGACACTACTCCACTAACCTGTTGTTGTGATTGCTCCAGAAAAGCTTCTATATCGCGCATAACCGGATCGAGGTATTGACCTTCGTGCAACCAATTGCCATAAAATTGGCTCAATTGTTCTTTCCAGTTTAATTGCCATTTGGTTAACACGTGTTTTTCTAAAGTATGGTGTGCCTTTATAATTATAAGTGGCGCAGCGGCTTCGAAACCCACTCTTCCTTTAATACCAATGATGGTGTCGCCTATATGAATATCTCTACCTATGCCATATGGAGAAGCCAATCTGTGCAAAGCAAGTATCGCTTCGGTTGGATGATGAAAAAATTTATTGTTTATGCCAACTAATTCTCCTTTTTCAAAGTGTAATTTTATTTCTTCACTACCAGTTTTAGTAATGGGTGTTGGCCACGCTTCTTCCGGTAATTGCCCCATAGAAGTAAGTGTTTCTTGCCCACCAACAGAAGTTCCCCAAATACCTTTATTAATAGAGTATTTTGCTTTTTCAAAATTGAAGGATACACCTTTGCTTTTGAGGTAATCAATTTCAGCTTCGCGACTTAAACGTTTGTCGCGAATGGGCGTAATGATTTCAACAGCCGGAAGCATGATGTGTAAAATCATATCGAAACGAACTTGGTCGTTACCTGCGCCTGTGCTACCGTGTGCTACTGCATCGGCTTGTATGTGTTTGGCATAGTTTGCAACAGCTAAGGCTTGCGACATACGCTCGGCACTTACGCTTAATGGATACGTTGCATTCTTTAATACATTACCAAATACTAAATACTTAATTACTTTTTGGTAATAGTTGTGTACTTCATCTACCGTAATGTGAGAAGCAACGCCTAAATTTTTTGCTCTGCTTTCAATTTCGTGTACTTCATCAGAAGTAAAACCTCCTGTGTTAACTGTTATCGCGTGTACTTCATAGCCAAGATCTTCAGATAAATATTTTGCACAATAAGATGTATCTAAACCACCACTAAATGCGAGTACTACTTTTTTCATCTTTAGTTAAATTCTTTTTAGTTATCATTTTATTAATAAGAGATAAACCTCATTAGTCTTTTTGTTTTTTAGTACGCTTACCAGAAAAACAAAAAACTGAGAATAGCATTTTTCTTGGGCTTATCTGTATGCTCATCTTTCTTCTTCCATCCTTTAAGTAATACAAATTGTTTGAAGCGCACCCAACGGTCGAAAACCTTATTGTCTTTTCGCAAACTTCGGCCCCAAAAGTTTTGCGCATTTGCTTCGCGATTTTTCTTTTCTTCAGCTTCTTTTGCTTTTTCAACAGGATCGTACAACATGGCTGTACAAATACAATTTTGTCTGTTCTTACTCATCAGTATGTCGTAGTTCACACAACTCTGGCATCCTTTCCAAAACTGATCATCGGTTGTTAGTTGGTTGTAGGTTACGGGTTCGTAGCCCAAATCAGAATTGATTTTCATTACAGCTAAACCAGTTGTTAATCCGAAAATTTTAGCATGCGGATATTTTTGGCGCGATAGTTCAAACACTTTGCGTTTGATTTCCGTGGCTACCCCTGTTTTACGAAACAACGGAGAAACAATAAGGCCGCTGTTGGCAACAAACTTTTCGTGTTCCCACGATTCGATGTAGCAAAAGCCAACCCACGTGCCATCGGGTGTTAAAGCAATAACGGCTTTTCCTTCTTCCATCTTTTGTTGGATATACAGTGGCGAGCGTTTGGCAATTCCTGTACCACGTACTTTGGCCGACTCAGCCATTTCTGTAGTAATGGTTTCAGCATAATGTTTGTCAGCAGCAGTAGCTGTTCTGACAAGTATTGAGTTTGTCACAAGTAGAAAAAGTTAAAATGAATAGATAAACCAGTGCAAAAGCACAAGAAGGCGAAAGTCAACTGTTGATTTTCGCAAGGGTGTTAGTAAGAAAGATTAACGATTCAGATTCGGATTCGCCTGTGCGGGCGCCTGGTCACCTGACAGGCAGAGAGTGGAGCGTTGAACAATGCCGGAGTGGCACTGAAGAGGTTGGTATCGAAACCGGAAACCTCAGAAGGGGTGAACAATTTTTTCAATTCGCGTAAGATGTTTTTTGTTAGATAAAAGGCATGAACACTTGTTTTGTACAAAATTAATGGAATAAAAAACGAAATTCACAACATCAGGTTATGATTTTATGAATTATTTCTGAAGTAAGGTTAACTTGAGTTTGCACCAAACCCACCAAGTAAGAAAAGCATGAAGCGATGCAAGGCCGATTCATCTATGAAAAAGAATCTTTGAAATAAAACTGAAATGGTTGTAACCGAAAGATGAGAAGCACAGTCAAAGCACCAAATCACAAACAATAAAAATATGGAAACCGAAAACATTGCAGTATTTATCCCGATTGTAACCGTTATCAGTGGTGTGGTACTGGCGAGTTATATCCGCAAAATGATTCACCTAGAAAAATTGGCGATGATTGAAAAAGGAGTAAGTCCTGAATTTTTAGCATCTAAAAAGAAAGGAAGAAGTTCTGCTGCGCTGCGCTTTGGCCTTCTTTCTATTGGTGTAGGTCTGGGCTTCTTCATCGGCTATTTCTTAGACTTACAATACAATATGGAAGAAGTTGGCTATTTTGCTATGCTATTTATCTTAGGTGGAGTTGGGTTAGTTGTTGCATACCTGATTGAAGAGAAAAAAGAGAAAAGCAATACTGAATCAACTCTTTAAGAACTGCCTCCTCGTACATGGTTACAGATGCAGACAGCATATTGATCAACAGAATTCTCGCTGGCGAACAACACTTATTCGCGCAGTTAGTGAATAAGCATAAATCGTATGCTTATTCGCTTGCTTTACGGATAATCGAAAACAAAGCTGATGCGGAAGAAATTGCGCAAGACTCATTCATAAAAGCATTTAAATACCTGGCTTCCTTCCAACAAGAATCGAAGTTTTCTACCTGGCTATATCGCATTGTGTTTAACACCGCGATTACGTATAAGAGAAAAAACAAGGTAAGTTGGCAAAGCATAGAGCAACTACAAAAAGGATATTGGCAAGATGATGCTGAACAAGCCGATAAAAAGAAATTTATTGCGCAAGCGATACATCAATTATCGGAGCAAGATCAAGCCGTAATAACGCTTTACTATATGCAAGAACTTTCATTAGAAGAAATGGCTGAGATTTTGCAAAGTCCGGCTAACACTGTTAAAGTTCGTGTACACAGGGCTCGGTTAAAACTAGCGGAAATTTTAAAAACCATATTGAAAAAAGAAGCATTAACTTTATAGGTATGAGTGTCGGTAAGAATTTTAAGAGAGAAGATGTTTGGCGCTACCTCGACCATGACATGAGCGAGGAAGAAAAATCTAATTTTTTAGCAGCTGTAAAAACTGATAAAAATTTAGAAAAAATACTGGAAGAAGAAAACCTAATCCGATTACATTTTACCCGGATTAAACTCAGCGAACCCAGCGCAGGATTTACCAATCTGGTGATGGAGAAAATTCAGAAAGTGCAAGGAGAGTTTTCTATTTCTATCAAGCGTAGTATGCTTTTATTAGCTGGTGTTTTGGTAGTAACTTTACTTACTGCCTTTTTAGTATCGAAAGGAATTTTCGACTCGCCAGGAACCATAAAATTGCCGGAAGTAAATCCTGTTGTAAATCAATATTTGCCCAACATGCCGGAAGCGAGTCAGTTTACCATCAACAACAAAATAGTGGTAAATGGTATCATCATTTTAAACCTGATAATTGGTTTTGTTTTATTAGATAGAACAGTACTTAGACCATTCTTTCAAAAAAGAATGCGACATTCGTAACGGAGGCCTACAAGCCTCCTTCTTCTTTTTTAGGCATGGGGCATTCCAGCTTCCAATCTTTTGCCAAAGGAATTTCTCCGGCTTTTACTTTTTCAATTACATCTTCTTTTTTTCTTCTGCAACCAACATCTACATGCCTGAATTTCCCCCCATCTACAAGAAAGTTGTAATGACATTCGTTTTTTGCTTTTAACGTTTTGTTACATACAAATTCTACATTTTCCTGATAATCGAATTTATTATCGGTAAATGAAAACAGAAGAAGGGAAAGAAAGATGATGGTTAGTGATTTCATATTCTAAAATTAGTTTTTTCTTTCCTTTTTCATACAAGGGCTTTTAAATAAATTTAATTTAAGGATACGATTTAAATCGTGTTCTGAATTAACAAATTGATTGCTGCATCTTACGAACACTATACCAGATTACCGATTATATCAAATTCATACTCATACTCATATTCACAAAAAAAAAGACACGATGGAGATCGTGTCTTTTAAATTCAAAAACTATTAATCGAAATTAATATCTATAATACTCTGGCTTGAAAGGACCTTGTGGCTCTACGCCAATGTATTTTGCTTGTTCAGTAGAAAGTGTTTCTAACTCTACGCCTATTTTCTTTAAATGTAGGAAAGCTACTTTCTCATCTAAATGCTTAGGCAACATGTACACTTTGTTTTCATACTTATCTGCATGTTTCCAAAGTTCGATTTGTGCTAAGGTTTGGTTAGTAAATGAGTTAGACATAACAAACGAAGGGTGACCGGTTGCACAGCCTAAGTTTACTAATCTTCCTTCTGCTAATAAGATAATTTGATTTCCGTTTTTCAAGTTTACTAAATCAACTTGTGGCTTAATGTTATCCCACTCACCATTTTCGCGCAACCAGGCAACATCAATTTCATTATCGAAGTGACCAATGTTACATACGATGGTTTTGTCTTTCATCTTCTTAAAATGTCTGTCGGTAACAATACCGAAGTTTCCGGTAGCTGTTACAACGATATCCACTTCGCCAACAACATCATCCATTTTCTTTACAGCGAAACCATCCATTGCTGCTTGTAACGCACAGATAGGATCGATTTCTGTTACAATTACACGGCAACCTGCGCCACGCAAAGAAGCAGCAGATCCTTTTCCTACATCTCCATAACCCGCAACAACTGCCACTTTACCGGCAATCATCACATCGGTGGCTCTGCGGATGGCATCTACCAACGATTCTTTACAACCGTATTTGTTATCAAACTTAGATTTAGTAACTGAATCGTTGATGTTGATAGCCGGCAAAGGAAGTGTTCCTTTGTTCGCACGCTCTTGTAAGCGGTGTACACCTGTTGTTGTTTCTTCAGATATACCGCGAATGCCCGCCACTAACTCCGGATAACGATCTAACACCATGTTGGTTAAATCGCCACCATCATCTAAAATCATATTCAAAGGCTTGCCATCTTTAAAGGCAAACAAAGTTTGTTCAATGCACCAATCAAACTCTTGTTCGTTCATGCCTTTCCAGGCAAACACAGGAATTCCTGCAGCTGCAATGGCAGACGCTGCATGATCTTGCGTTGAGAAAATGTTACAAGATGACCAGCTTACCTCTGCTCCTAATTCAACTAATGTTTCGATAAGAACAGCCGTTTGGATAGTCATGTGTAAACAGCCAGCGATGCGAGCACCTTTTAATGGCTTCTCTTTACCAAACTCTTCGCGTAGCGCCATTAAGCCTGGCATTTCCGCTTCGGCTAATTTAATTTCTTTGCGGCCCCATTCGGCCAGACTAAGGTCTTTTACCTTGTACTTTACAGTTGCGTCAACCACCATGTTTTAATGTTTAAGTCTTTTCAAAACACAAAGATAAGGCAAAGGTTTATACGTTGTAGCCTGTTGTTGAACTATTTAGTATCCCTTAGGGTTTATCGCTTATCCGAAATCGAATGAAAATGAAAGAAAAGATTAAAGTTAAGGTTGATGTTGTTTCTGATGTGGTTTGCCCCTGGTGTTATATAGGTAAAAGAAGGTTAGAAAAGGCAATTGATCAACTCAAAGATACCCATGAGTTTAGCGTTACCTATCTGCCATTCGAGTTAAATCCATTAATGCCCGAAAAAGGCATGCATCAGCCTACCTATCTAACTAAAAAATTCGGCAGCGAAGAAAAGTATCATCAAATTACACAAAATGTAAGCGAGGTAGCGGCAACCGAAGGTTTATCCTTTAGATTTGATTTACAACAAGTTTCGCCCAATACTAGAAAAGCACACATGCTTTTGTTACTGGCTATCCAGCAAGGTAAACAAAACGCGTTAAAAGAAGCTTTGATGAAAGCATACTTTACCGAGGGTGTGGATTTGTCGAGCGAAGAAAATCTGGTTCGCTTAGCAGAAGGCGTTGGTGTAAGCGGAAACCTTCAACACTTTTTACAAACCAAAGCCAACGAAAACCATGTTGATGAATTAGAAAAACAAATGCAACAACTTGGTATTAGCGGAGTTCCTTTCTTTATCATCAATAATAAAACAGGTGTTTCGGGTGCGCAACCTACTGCAACCTTTTTAGAAATATTTACCGGTTTACAAAAAGAACAATCGCTTACCGAAGAAAACTGCGATGTAGATGGAGAAAATTGTTGACGTTAAAACATTTCAATCTAATATCATTTTAACTTCTTTTAGATCGTACTGCTTTATACTGCCCGATTGCTGGATGCAAACATGACCGGAGTCTAACACATCTTCAATTTTACCCATAAACAAACCATCGGCATCTTCAAATTGTTGCATTGTTTGGTAGGCTAATAATGAAGAAAGATAATCTTGTTTGATATGTTTGTTTAAACCGGCTTTCAATTGTAAATATCTTTTCTCTATACATAGTATAAGAGATTGAAAACATGATCTTACATCTTGCTCTACTCCTATTATCTGGTAAACTGATGTTGCCGGAAAATCTCCAAAATCGGTTTGATTGATGTTAATGCCAATTCCCCAAACACTATGTTGAATGATTGTACCTCTCAGTTGATTTTCTATTAAAATCCCGGCTATTTTTTTCTTACCAACATATACATCGTTTGGCCATTTTACTTTCACATCATTTATGTTCAAGCTCTTTAACCAATCGGCAACTGCTAAACTACACGCCATGCTCATAAAAAATTGATGTTTCGGCAATACAAAAACAGGTTTAAACAAAATGGAAAAAGTAAGGTTTTTACCTGGTTCAGTAATCCATGTATTACCTCTTTGTCCTTTACCGGCAGTTTGCTTGTTGGTAATAACAACTAAGCCTTCAACTGATGTTTGGCGATTTAGTTCAGCCAGCAAAAAATCATTGGTTGACGGGCATTCAGGCAGATAAATTATCTGTTTTGCGGTAAAAAGCGTGTCGTTTACTGTTTCGTACACCATTAAATTGGGTTAACTTTGCAAATTGTACAATTCAAAATAGTAATCAGCCTGATGGCAAAAAAAAGAAAATCAAATAATTCAGAAAAACTAGCTCAAACTATCGTAAAGGGCATGCAAGAAAAGAAGGCAGTCGATATTGTTATGATGGACTTGCGACAGGTAAAAAACGCAGTAGCCGACTTTTTTGTAGTTTGCTCCGGTAACAGCGATAAACAACTCGATGCCATTGCAGACTCTATCGATGAGGTAGTTTTAAAAGATTTAAAAGAAAATCCATGGCACATGGAAGGAAAAAACACTAAAGAGTGGGTGTTACTCGACTACATCAATGTGGTTGCCCATGTGTTTAGAAAAGATAAAAGAGAATTCTATGCGCTGGAAAAACTTTGGGGAGATGCGGATATTACCGAAATAGAAGATTCTAATTGAACCAAAGCCAATAGAAACCGTTATTTGTTTGATAGTAAATTTTAAAAATAAGAATGGACAAGCCTAGTAATAAAGGACCTTTAGCACCCAAAAATAATCCACGCGGAAATTACCAATTATGGGTTATTCTTGGAACAATTGTTTTAGTTGTAGCCCTTATGGTTCTGAACAATGCCGGTAGCTTAAAAGAAACCGACATGTTAAATTTTAAAGCGATGGTGGCTGAACGCAATGTGAAAAAAGTTGTGTTGATTAAAAACCTGGAGTACGTTGAAATCACGTTAAAGTCTCAAGCTTTACAAAACACTAAATACAAAGATGAACTCGAAAGAGGAAACGCCATGGGCATTAATGCCAATGGTCCGCACTATAAATTAAACATCGGCTCGATAGAAGGATTCGAAAAAGAATTCGCAGAACTCAATAAAAAATTACCGACTAGTGAACAAATTCAATACAACGTAGAAAAGCGCGATGATTATGTTGGATTATTTTTCAGCTGGGGATTGCTCTTTTTAGTGTTAATTGGTTTCTGGATGTTGATGCGCAGAATGAGTGGCGGGGGCGGACCGGGCGGACAAATCTTTAACATTGGTAAAAGCAAGGCAGCATTATTTGATGCTGAGAATAAAGTAAAAATTACGTTCGCTGATGTAGCCGGTTTAGATGAAGCCAAAGAAGAAATAAAAGAAATTGTAGACTTCTTAAAAACGCCAACTAAGTTTACCAAACTTGGTGGCAAAATTCCGAAAGGCGCATTGTTAGTTGGCCCTCCGGGTACCGGTAAAACCTTATTAGCAAAAGCCGTAGCTGGTGAAGCAGGTGTTCCTTTCTTCTCATTATCAGGTTCAGACTTTGTTGAAATGTTTGTGGGTGTAGGCGCAGCGCGCGTAAGAGATTTATTTAAGCAAGCCAAAGAGAAAGCACCGTGTATTGTATTTATAGATGAGATTGATGCAATTGGTCGCTCGCGCGGGCGCGGACAAATGCCAGGCGCTAACGATGAAAGAGAAAACACATTGAACTCATTGTTAGTAGAAATGGATGGTTTTGCAACTGACTCAGGTGTAATTATTTTAGCTGCAACCAACCGACCAGATGTTTTAGACTCTGCCTTGTTAAGGCCAGGTCGTTTTGATAGACAAATTTCTATTGACAAACCCGATGTTGTAGGAAGAGAAGCCATCTTCAAAGTTCACTTAAAACCCATCAAACTTGAACCAGATGTTGATGTGAAAAAATTAGCAGCACAAACACCTGGGTTTGCCGGAGCAGAAATTGCCAACGTGTGTAACGAAGCTGCACTTATAGCAGCGCGTAGAGATAAGAAAGCTGTTGATATGCAAGACTTTCAAGATGCCATCGACAGAGTAATTGGCGGTTTAGAAAAGAAAACCAAAATTATTTCACCCGAAGAAAAGAAAATAGTTGCGTACCACGAAGCAGGACATGCAGTAGCAGGTTGGTTTTTAGAACATGCCGATCCTCTCGTAAAAGTAAGCATTGTACCACGCGGAGTAGCTGCATTGGGTTATGCGCAATATTTGCCGAAAGAACAATTCTTATATCAAACAGAACAAATGTTAGATGAGATGTGCATGACTTTTGGTGGTCGTGCGGCAGAAGACATTGTGTTCGGAAAAATATCTACCGGTGCGTTGAGTGATTTAGAACGCATTACCAAAATGGCCTACAGCATAGTTACTGTATATGGCATGAACGATAAAATCGGAAATATGTCGTTCTACGATAGCAAAGCCTCTGAGTATAATTTCAATAAGCCTTACTCAGAAGCAACCGCTGAAAAAATTGATGTTGAAGTAAAACGCATTATCGATGGCGCTTACGAAAGAACCAAGCAATTGCTTTTAAAACATAAAAACGAATTAGAAATAATTGCTAAAGAATTGTTAGAGAAAGAAATACTATTCCAATCTGATTTAGAAAGATTGATAGGCAAAAGACCTTTCGAAAAATTAACGACTTACCAACAATTTACGAACGGTAGCATGGATAAGAAAGAAGAAGTGAAACCAGAAGAAAAAGCTGTTGAGAATGCTGCCACACCGGAAGAAAAAACGGCTGAATAATTTTTATTTAATAGAAAAAATAAAAGCCACCTGATTGGGTGGCTTTTATTATTTTAACCTCAACTTCCAGATATCATCATACATGATCATGTTTTGCTCTAGTAAAACTCGTATCGCCTCAGAAAACTCATTTGTATCCTCAGGATTCACTCTCTCTTCTAAGGCTTCAATCGTCATGCTTTCGCTTGACAAAATTTTGATTATTACTTCTTGCAGATGATGAGTTTCGTTTTCATGTAAAGTTTTTTTCTTATCAATACAAACATCGCATTGGCCGCAAGCTTCGCCATCTTTCTCACCAAAATAGTGCATCATCACCAACATTCTGCATAACTCTTGTTGTTGCACATAGTTTACAACAGCTTGCATTTTATTTTCCAGTAAAGCTCTTCTTGCTTCCCATTTTTGCCTGTCGATAGGCAAATGCTTTGCCTCTACTCTGCGGTGAAGAAATGTAATTTGTGGTGTATCTTTCTTTGGCTGATAATCTACAATCTGCATTTTGCTCAAGTGTTGCAAAAGATCCATACATTCTTTTAACGATACTTTTGCTGCTTCTGCCAATTGTTTCTCATGTATTTTAACATACTCGCTCAACAACACACCGCCATACATACGAAGCAATACTTTTATAAAAAAATCGAATCGTGCCTGGGCTACCTGAAATTCGTATAATCTTCCTTTATCAACGCTTATGTGTAATAACGATGGACTATAATAACTTTCATTAAAAGTAAGGATACCATTTTCTTCTAATTTTTTTAAAGCATGAAAAACTTCGTGGGAGAAAAAATGAAAACGATCGCTAAACTCTGCCAAATCAAAATCGTAATTCTCTCCTTCTCCCGCTCCCATTGCAATTTGAAAGTAATTCATCAAGGCAGTATAAACACGATCTACGTATTCTCTTTCCGGATTGGATTTTGCTGTTTTATCTTTTAATACATCGATATCGGCCAAATCGTATAAAACAGTAGCGTACGATTTTTTCCCATCTCGTCCTGCTCTTCCTGCTTCCTGATAATAGGCTTCGAGGTTTTCCGGTAAATCCATGTGCACCACTAAACGCACATCGGGTTTATCGATACCCATACCAAATGCATTGGTAGAAACCATGATTCTGTTTTTATTTTGAATCCATGCATCTTGCAATTCGTTTCTTATTTCTTGTTTTAATCCGGCATGGTAAAACAAAGCTGAAAAACCATGTGTATTTAAAAACGAAGCCAGCTCTTGCGACCGTTTTCTTGACCTTGTGTAAACGATAGCTGTACCCGGTACTTTTTTTAATACATCTAACAACTTTTTTTCTTTGTTATCTGTTTTTCGAACAACGAAACTAATGTTATCGCGCTTAAAACTTTTAAAAAACCGTTGATAGGGCTTTCGAAATGCCAGTTTCTCTATAATATCAGCTTGCGCTTCGGGTGTGGCCGATGCGGTTAAAGCTAGTACAGGAACGTTAGGTTGTAGTTCTCTGATGGTAGCAATCTCTAAATAAGAAGGTCGGAAATCATAACCCCACTGTGAGATGCAATGCGCTTCGTCTACCGCCAGTAAGCTAACTTGCATGTTTTTAAAGCGCTCCAGAAAAATATCGGTTTTCAATCTTTCTGGTGAAACATATAAAAATTTTAATCCACCATTTAAAGCATTATTCAAATACAAATCTATTTCCCGAAAACTCATGCCACTGTAAATGGCTTCTGCCAGAATACCACGTTTTTTTAAGTTTTCAACTTGGTCTTTCATCAAAGCAATAAGTGGAGAGATAACGATGCACACACCTTCGCGTATCATACCGGGTACTTGAAAACAGATGGACTTACCTCCTCCGGTAGGTAGTAAAGCTAAGGTATCGTTTCCTTTTAAAATAGTATCGATGATCTCATCTTGCGGAGAACGAAATTGGGTATAGCCCCAATAGGATTGCAAAATTCGTAAAGCTTCGTTCATCGATATATAGCTAAACGTTATTTACCAGCTTATTTTTTCTTTGGCTAAAAATGCCGCAATTCCTTTTTTACAATCAGCGGTAGCTCTTGCTTCAGCGTTCATGGCTGCGGCATACGCCAATGCTGAGTTTACATCTAAACCAGAGATAGCCGCTAACATTTTTTTTGTAGTAGCCATTGCTTGAGCAGAATTTTGTGTAATCAGTTGCTGCGCTAATGTTGATACTTGTTCTTGTAATTTTTCTGCTTCAACCACTTGATTAATTAAACCCATTTGTGCTGCCTGTTCTGCTGTGATTAAATCTCCACTCAACAATAATTGTCTTGCTTTTCCTTCCCCTATTTTCTTCACCAAAAAATACATAACAATAGCAGGAATGAAACCAATCTTCACTTCTGTATAACCGAACTTAGCACCCGGCACTGCTATAGCAAAATCACAAACAGAAGCTAACCCACAACCTCCGGCTAAAGCATGGCCTTGCACGGAGGCAATTATAACTTTCGGTAAGGTGTATATCTGAAAAAACAATTCTTTCAAATGCGTGGAGTCTTCGTGGTTTTGTTGTAAGGTATTGGCTTGCAATTGTTGCAAGTAAGCCAAATCTGCACCGGCACAAAAAGATTCTCCGTTGGATTGCAATACGATTACTTTGGCTTGCGCATCTTCTTCAGCTTGTTTAAACGCTTTTTTTAATTCACTCACCATTTCATAACTCAATGCATTTCTTTTCTCTGGTCGATTTAAGGTAATGTACCCCACACGGTCTTTGGTTTCATACGTTACTATCATATTTGTCATAAAGTAAGAGATTGATGTAAAATCAAGTATTGTAATTTCTTTTTGCTAGCTTCTCTTTCGAAAAGTTTGGTAAAATACACTTTGTTTGAAGCATCTAAAAGGAAAACTGCATCTTGTTGCGAAACTGGAATGTGCTGTGGCAAGACAGCCTGATGGGAAATTAGGTAATAATCCACTTTAAAATTGGGCCAGTGTTTCGGTTTACGGTTAACAATGGCCAATATCTTATTGTGATACTGAATGAATGTAAAATCGTTTTGTTGCGATAAAACAAAATGCTGAATACCGTTCGGAGAAACCCCGGCTCTCAATCTTCCGGGTTCAATATGCATGCGCAATGAACTATTATTTTTTGTTAATGTATCTGCCCGATACCAAATGCTTTTTCCTTTTTGAAAATGTTCAACACTTGTTTGATTGTTGATGGCGTGGATAACCAATTGATCTGTTTGCCGAAAATTTAATTCGTGTTCCAGTTGTACTAATAACAAGAAAGAGAAACTTCCTGCCAGTAACCAAGCTCCGAATTTCAATTTATGTTCCCATAGTAACCACAAACCAAATAACATGCTCAACAACAACCAACTCTGTGTAATGTTGATGTAAATATTATTAATCACACTTCCCGGCAATTGTTCAACTAATCGAACAGATGCATTCATAATCACTATCATTAAATCCGTTATCCAAACTAAGCCAGACACCAATAAATCAGAAAAAGAAAAAGCTAAACAGGCCAAACCTCCAACTAAGGCTATGGTTGATACCGGAATCACAATCAGATTCGAAAAAATAAAATAAACCGGAAACTGATGGAAGTACAATAAACCCAAAGGCAAGGTTGCCAATTGTGCAGCTATAGATACCGCGCATACTTTCCAGATTTGATCGCTTATATAGGTGCGTGGTTCATACAAACGATAAATCGGATTTTGAAAAATGATTATGCCCAACACTGCTAAATATGATAATTGAAATCCTACTGACATCAACATGAAAGGATCCCAGAGTAACAATACAAATGCAGATAAAGCCACAGCGTTGAATACATTACCTTTTCTTTTCAAAGGTTTGGATAACACCATAATAGAAATCATAACAGCAGATCGCATAACCGAAGGCGACCAACCGGTAATGAAGGCGTATGTCCACATGATGATTAAACTTACTATCGCTAACCACCAACCATGCGTAACTTTTTTACCGAGTGGTTTTGCTAAGCTAATTAATAAAGTATATAAAATAGTAACGTGCATGCCCGACACTGCCAACACATGCATGGCTCCGGCTGCCGCATAGGCTTGCGAAATGTCATCATCAATACCATCGGTTACACCTAATACCAGAGCACGCATAATTTCTAATCTTTCAGGTTGATGAAAATTTTGTTTTAAAATGCCATCAGCCCATTGCCGCATCTTCAAAGCATAATAAATAACAGGATTGCCAACATCAGATTGAATACAACCAAAGTAATTCTCTTTACGAATAAAATGCTGATGATATATCTGTTTAAAAGATAAATATTGCTTAATGTTAAATTCTCCGGGGTTTTTTGGTTCTTCTAAAACTTGTGGTTGACCTTGTATAAGCAACAGGTCGCCATAAAATGGAATGGTACCAAAATCATATTTAAAGAAATACAATTGAACTTTACCAATGGCTTGTTGCCAGCCTTTTTTGGTTTTAACTTGGTTTATTTGCCCTATGGTTTTCCAAACTTTTTCTCGCTCCTGAAAAAAGTAATCGATTTTAACGGTGTAATATACGATGGTATCTTTCTGATTGATAATGTGCAAAGCATCTGTGCTTTCTTTGCACATTTTTACGCGCATCATGCCTAGCGTAAATAAGATAAGCAAGGATAATAATCCTACTGATAGTTTATGTTGATTGAGTTTAACATTAAACAATACAATCAACCCAACACTTAGCAACAAACAAAAAATAAAAAACCACCACGCAGGATAATCGGCAATAAAGAAAACACCGGCAATAATACCTGCGGCTAAAAACAAAACGTATCTTACAAAAACAAAGGGAGTCCAGAACAAACCGGATTTACCCATGCGAACTTTTCTCGTAGGCTTCTATAATGTCTCTCACTAATTTATGACGCACCACATCTTTTTCATTCAACTCTACGAAGCCAATGCCTCTCACTCCAGTTAAAATTCTGATAGCTTCTTTTAATCCTGATTTTTGATTATGCGGTAAATCAATTTGCGAAGCATCTCCGGTTACTACCATTTTAGATTCGGGCCCCATGCGGGTTAAAAACATTTTCATTTGCATGGGTGTGGTGTTTTGTGCTTCATCTAATAAGATAAAGGCATGGTTCAGTGTTCTACCGCGCATATAGGCCAAAGGTGCGATTTCGATAATTTCGCGTTCCATATAATACCGCAGTTTTTCAAAGGGTATCATATCATTGAGCGCATCATAAATGGGTCGTAAATATGGATCAATTTTCTCTTTTAAATCGCCCGGCAAAAAACCAAGATTTTCACCAGCCTCAACGGCCGGTCGGGTAATAATAATTTTCTTGATGTGTTTTTCCTTCAATGCCTTTACCGCCATCGCAACCGAAATAAAAGTTTTTCCGGTACCTGCCGGGCCTGATGCAAAAACCAAATCGTTGTCTTCTACCAGTTGCACCAATTTAAGTTGGTTAACCGTTTTGGGTTTTATGGGCACACCCTTTGTGCCGTACAGCAAAATATCTTCGTGCTGAGGAATGAGCGGCTCGGGCAACATTGCTTCTTCTTCTTTGCCAATGCGCGATAACACATTATCTTGTGTAACCCTGCCATACTCGTGGTAATGCCTGATGAGCGATTGCACAATTTCTTCAATTTGCTGAATTTCAGATGGCGTTCCTTTTACAATAATCTGATCGCCACGCGAAACAATTCTGCTTTTAGGAAAGGCCGAAGCCAACGTGTAAATGTTTCGGTTTTCTTCTCCCAGAAAATCTACCAGCGAAACAATGTCTAGTTCAATAATTTTTTCTGTCAAATCAATGTGTTTAGTAAGAAACAAAAATGTATAAAAGTGTTTAACTTGCCCGTAAATTTAATCATTACTCAGGTAGCTTCTATCATGGCCATCGTTACCTTATTAACAGATTCCGGAGAAAACGATCACTATGTGGCAGCCATAAAGGCAAAGATATTGTCTACCAACCCATCTATTAAAATTATTGATATCTCTCATAAAATTGCGCCTTGCGATTTAGGTCATGCTGCCTTTGTGTTAAAATCGGTTTTTCGTGATTTCCCAAAAGGAACCATCCATTTAGTGGGGGTAGATGCCACCGGAAAAAATAAAGACGCTGCCATTGCCATGCAGTTAGAAGATCATTTTTTTGTTGGGGCCGATAATGGTTTGTTCGGATTGATTACCGATAAATCGCATCAGCAAATTGCAGAGCTTAATACCATTCAACCTATTGTTACCACTTTTCCGGAAAAAGATATTTTCGCATTGGCGGCTGCTAAATTAGCCAGTGGCGTATCGTTAACCGATTTAGGTCGACCCATGCCCTCTTTTAAAAGAATGATTGACCGAACAGTAAAAGCAACCAAAAAAGGAATTGCCGGAACTGTAGTTCGTGTAGATGCTTACGGCAATTTAATTACCAACATTCCTAAAGATGCTTTTGATATTTTGAGTAAAGACAAAGTTTTTACCGTTGCCTTCGGTGGAGAGAAATTCAGGAGAATCCATCAGCAATATTTTGATGTGGAAGAAGGCGATTGCTTTATCTTATTTAATTCTCTGGGTTTATTAGAAATTGGTGTTAACCGCGGTAACGCCTCCGAATTATTAGGTATGCAATACGATAGTGCCGTAACCATAACGTTCGAAGAATAAAAACATGATCATTAGAATTGTACGCATGCATTTTACCGAAGCCGGTGTAGAAGAATTTCTTCAAGTGTTTAACCAACATAAAACACAAATCAGGAATTTTCCGGGATGTACGCATTTACAATTACTGAAAGATGTTAACGACCCCACGGTTTATACAACACTTAGCCATTGGAATAGCGAAGAAGATTTAGAACATTACCGACAATCTGCCCTTTTCGGTAAAGTGTGGGGCCAGGTAAAAACCTTATTTTCCGAGCGCTCACAAGCCTTTTCGCTCGAAAGATTTATCGATTTATAAAATAAGTTTTTCAGGTCGGGCAAATCAACGATATTTCGACAGATTGTTCCATGCTCAAAATAGACGCCCACACCCACATCATCCCCAAGAAACTTCCTAACTGGAGCGATAAGTTCGGTTATGGCGATTTCATCTACCTGCAACACCACAAAAAAGGTTTTGCTAAAATGATGCGTGGCAATCAGTTTTTCAGAGAGATAAAAGAAAACTGTTGGGATGCCGACATTCGCTTAGAAGAATACAAACAGTTTCATACAAATGTACAAGTCGTTTGTACTATACCGGTTATGTTTTCGTATTGGGCCAAACCATTGGATTGTTTGGATGTTTCAAAATTTTTAAACGACCACATAGCCGAACTTGTAAAAACATATCCCAAACAATACATAGGTTTAGGCACTGTGCCCATGCAAGATGCCGAAGTGGCCATACAGGAACTAGAAAGATGCAGAGAAATTGGTTTGGTTGGCATTCAAATAGGCTCGAACATAAACGATGAAAATCTAAACGAAGAAAAATTCTTTCCCGTTTTCGAAGCGTGCGAAAAGTTAGGCATGGCCGTGCTCGTTCACCCCTGGAACATGATGGGACAAAAAAACATGCAACGTTACTGGTTGCCTTGGCTTGTAGGTATGCCGGCTGAAACAACCCGTGCTATATGCTCATTTATCTTCGGTGGTATTTTCGAAAGGTTGCCCAACCTACGCGTAAATTTTGCTCATGCCGGAGGCTCTTTTTTGCCAACCATCGGCCGCATACAACATGGCTTTGATTGCAGACCTGATTTGGTAGCCATCGACAATCCGGTTCCTCCTAAAAATTACATTGGTAAATTTTGGGTTGATAGCATCACACACGATCCGATGATGCTAGAATATGTAATGAAAATGCAAGGCTCGGCAAAAATTACCTTAGGAAGCGATTATCCTTTTCCTTTAGGTGATTTAGAGATTGGCAAGTTTATTGAAGACATGAACCTACCAAAAGAAGATATCGAAAACATTTTCTATCGATCTACACTAACTTGGTTAAACCTGAATGAAAAAGATTTTAAATAACATACTAAAACTCGTTGTGGTGTGTGGTTGGGTAATGAACAGTTTTTATGTTCAGGCACAAACCGATCAGGAAAAAGCACGCGAATACCAATTGCAACAAGAGGCATTCAGAAAAGGATTATTATTTCAACAATTAGATTCTGCCAAATTGCTGATGGAAGAAACACAATACGAGGCAGCTGATAAGAAATTTAAATATGTACTTGACAATATTAAAAGTGTTCCTTCCGATCTCGCCTTTTTCTTCGGCAAAAATTCTTACTTGCTAGGAAAATATAAACAAAGTATAGATTGGCTTACTAAATATGTTCAACTTAAAGGCACAGGTGGGCAACATTATACCGAAGCAATATCAGTCTTACAAAAAGCAGAATCAGCTTACCTCGACAGCCGTAAAATTGAAAGCAAACAAGTAGAAGAAGTGCTATCAAGAAACTATGATATCGACTGCGGACCGGGCGGAAAAGTAGTATGCCCTGTTTGCAAAGGCACAACTGTAATTAAAAAAACAGGCGTTTTTGGCGAATCGTTTAAAACGTGTACCTATTGCAACAAGCATGGCCTATTGAGTTGCGAAGACTATAACAAACTGATACGTGGTGAACTTCAACCACAGCAAAAACCCTGATTTCTCGTTAAATTGACGTAAATCCGGATTAACTGTCGTTTCTACTACCTAATATTTTTCAAGCTATCTGCCTGACATTCATTATCTTTGTGGGTTGATTTTCAACCCAATATGCCCTTACACAACCGCATCGACAAACGTATTTTAAAAGAAAAACTTTCGCATTTGCAGGAAGAAAGAATTACCATTTCTTTCTATAAATACCATCAAATTGCCGAACCACAGATTTTCCGCGATACGCTGTACAAAACCTTCGAGCAAATTCATGTAATGGGCAGAATTTACGTAGCGCACGAAGGCATAAACGCTCAACTATCCATTCCAAAAAATAAATTCGAAATTTTCAGAGATACCTTATATAGCATTTCATTTTTGAATGGTGTACGTTTAAATGTTGCTATTGATGATAATGGCAAATCTTTCTTCAAACTTAAAATTTTGGTAAGAAAGAAAATTGTAGCCGATGGATTAGACGATGCCACCTTCGATGTAACCAATACGGGCAAACACGTTAACGCATCAGAATTTAATCAACTGGCAGAAGACCCCAACACGATTATTGTAGATATGCGCAACCACTACGAAAGCGAAGTGGGACATTTCAAAGGAGCCATCTTACCAGATGTCGATACCTTCAGAGAAGAACTACAAGTTGTAGAAGATATTTTAAAAGATAACAAAGACAAAAACCTGTTGATGTATTGCACCGGAGGTATCCGTTGCGAAAAGGCCAGCGCCTGGATGAAACATATTGGTTTTAACAATGTGTATCAATTAAATGGTGGTATTATCGAATATGCCCGACAAGTAAAGTCTGAAGGGTTAGAAAATAAATTCATTGGAAAGAACTTTGTTTTCGATGAGCGATTGGGAGAAAGAATTTCTGATGACATCATCAGCAGTTGCCATCAGTGCGGTGCACCATGCGATACACACACCAATTGCAAAAACGATGGTTGTCATTTGCTCTTTATCCAATGCGAAGAATGCGCTAAAACCTACAACGGATGTTGCTCAACCGAATGCAAAGAAATTATAGCCCTACCTGTTGAAGCCCAAAAAGAATTACGAAAAGGAATTAACAAAGGCAGACAAGTATTTAAAAAAGGAAGAAGCGAAAAACTTCCTTATATGAAAAACTTATCAGCAACCACAAGCCCAAAATCCTGATATGGCCAGAATAAAATATTATTACGACACCGAAACGTGTAAGTACGAAAGAGTAAAAACAAAAAACAGCGACATCATCCTCAACGCTCTGGGTATTATATCGCTTACCCTTTCTTTAGCGGTTGGGTTGGTGTTTATGTACAGCAACTATTTCGAATCGCCCAGAGAGATAATTTTAAAAAATCAGGTAAAAGAACTTGAATTCTATTACAAAAATCTTAATACCGAAGTCGATCAACTTCGTGGCATACTAAACAATATAGAACAACGTGATGATAACATCTATCGTGCAGTATTAGGGGCTGAACCAATCGACAAAGCGGTGCGCGATGCCGGTATTGGCGGTGCAGAACGGTATGCCGATATAAAGGATAAAAATATTGATCAGGAAGAATTGATTGTTTCTCTTCACGAAAAAATAGATCAGTTCAGAAGAAAATTATACATCGAATCGAAATCGCAAGATGAAGTGATTCAGTTAGCCGAACACAAAGAAAAACAATTAGCAGCTGTACCTGCCATTCAACCTGTTTCTAATAAACAATTATTGGCGTTGGCTTCGGGTTTTGGCATGCGCATTCATCCGGTTTACAAAGTAAAGAAAATGCACACAGGCATTGATTTCGCTGCATCTATCGGAACTCCGATATACGCTACTGCCGATGGCAAAATAGTAGAAGTTAGTGTTAAATTCAGTGGGTATGGTAAAATGGTAGAAATCGATCATGGCTTTGGTTTTAGAACACGCTATGCCCACATGCACGACTTTGCGGTTCGTCCGGGCCAACAAGTAAGACGTGGCGATTTAATCGGATATGTTGGCAATACCGGTCTTTCTACCGCACCTCATTTGCATTATGAAGTTTTATTAAATGGTAATCACATCAATCCTGTGCATTACTTCTTTAATGATTTAACACCATCTGAATACGAAAAAATTATTGAGTTGGCTTCTATCGAAAACCAATCGTTAGGTATGTAAGCAAACTCTCTGCTGTATGATAAAGAAACCCTGTTAGTTTAGCAGGGTTTCTTTTTTTATCTTCACTCATTCAAATTAGCCCATGCGATTACTTGCTATTTCTCTTCTATGGCTTTCTACACTTAAACTAGCTTATTCGCAAGGTTGTAGCGATGCAGGATTTTGCACGATGGGCGCCATGAAACCCGACCAACCTTACAACAAAAAAGCGCAAATACGTTTACGTGCGATGGAAATTTCATTTTACAGAGGAACAACCAACATGACGCCCATCATCTACGTAGCTAATGCAGATTTCAGTTTTTCAATTAATAATAAATACTCCTTTCAAGTAAAACTACCGTATCAAATGGTGAGTGGTCGTTTGGCCAACACAGCTTCACTCGGTGATATTTCAATAAGTGCCACACGCAACTTAGTGAGTAACGATGATTACGACATCAATTTTTCTGTTGGTGCAAAAATTCCGACTAACAACAGCAACCTAACAGAAAACGGAAGACCACTGCCCATGTATTATCAAACCAGTTTAGGTACTTACGATGCCATTGCAGGTGTTTCATTGTTAACACGTAAATGGTTGTTTGCAACCGGGATACAAATCCCTCTCAATAAAAACAAAAATGAATTCTTATGGGGGCGTTGGGCTGATAGTGGAGAAGACATGGACTACATAGAAAAATATGCGCGAGCAAATAATTTAAACAGAGGCATTGATGTAATGCTACGCATCGAAAGAAATTTTCGATTTAGTCAATTTAACTTTTCACTTGGTTTACTTCCTATTTATCGAATTAAAAAAGACGAAGTAAGATTAAGCGATGGTAGTATTTTTAAAAGCAACGATGCACAAGGGTTGGCCGCATCTGTAATAGGCACAATGGGCTATAACATAAACATTCATCATGGTTTACGACTACTAATAGGGCATAAAATTGAACAAAGAAAAATCAATGCTGATGGATTGTCGAGAGAGTTAGTAAGTTCTATAGCCTACATTTACCGTTTCTAAAATGAAATATTTTATCTCCATACTATCTCTTCTACTTACAACTTATACCTGGGGGCAAGAATTAAAACAAATCGATGAAATTGATTCATTGATTCTATCTGGGGAATTTAGCCAAGCCAAAGAAAAGATAGCATTACTTAAAAAAGAAAATCAAACCACAGCACTACAATTCGAAATAGATTTATTAATTGAACAGCAAGAAAACATACTTCTTAAAAATACTTTAAGCACTATTTTACCCGGTACAATTGAAGAAAGTAAACTACAAACATATTGGGCAGCCTATTATTTATTAACCGATCAGCAAGAACAAAATCTAGGTGCGATCGAAAAAGCAAAATCAATTTTTATCAAACAAAATAACAGCAACAACTTATCTTTTATACAATTTTTGAAAACTTCTGCCCTCTCCTACTTTAATGCCGGCCAAACTGCAGAAGCCGAAGAAAATATCAGTCAAGCAATTTCTTTATACAAAGATTTTAAAAAACAGTTTTTGTTACTTAATGCTTCCTTGCTAAACGATTTAGGCCTGATTAAAAGTGTTTCGAATATCAACGAAGCATTAATCGCTTACGAGCAAGCTTTAGGCATTTATAAAAAAATACTACCGAACAATCATCCGAAAATTGGCATCAACTTAATGAACACTGCCATTTTATTGCGGAATGATGAATTGTTTGGAGAAGCTATCAATAACCTTGAAGAAGCCATTACTCTTTTTAAAAAAGATGAAGAAAAATATTCCATCAGAATAGGTTTCGCTTTATTCCAACTTGGAATAACCTATGAGAAAATGAAAAAAATGTCCGAGGCGAAATCTTATTATCAACAAGCGCTTGCTTACTATACAAAAAATAACGCTACTCCTACTGCTAATGTTATAGAAGTTTATAACAACTTAGGATTAATCGAAAAAAATAATAATTCATTCAAAACTGCAAAGGAATATTTTGATAAAGCTTTACAGGTAAATTTAGTTAATGCAAGTACCAACTTATCTTATTACAAAAATTCATATTATGCCATCTATGCGCACTCTTTTCATGCGCAAAACCTGGAACAACAACATGCGCTAAAAACATTAAAGTTTAAGGATATTGTTAACGCTCTATACCACATACACAGAGCCGACAGCCTGATTGACCTTGTAAGAAAAAGTACAATCAAAGAAAGTGATAAAATAAAATTATCAGAAATCGCCAACGAAGTATATGCCGATGGTGTACGTATCGCTCACTACGCTAGCGAAGTTACAAGTAAAAATAAAAAGCAATTTTTAGCTTTAGCATTTTACTATGCCGAGAAAAGCAGGGCGGCAACTTTACAAGAAGCCATACAACAAGCCAAAGCCAAAACCTTCGCTGGTTTACCCGAAAATATTTTGAAGGTAGAACAAAATTTAAAATCAACACTGGCTAATTTATCTCTTCAACTAGCTAATTCCACGCAATCAGAATCGATACAAAAAGAATATTTTGAAGTAAAGAAGCAATTAGATTTATTAGAAAATAACATCAAACAAAATTATCCTGACTATTTTAAACTTAAAGTAAACAACGAAATTCCAAGTGTATCTACTATTCAAAATAAATTGAATGAAAATGAAGTATTGATTACTTACTTTATTGATGATAGTAAAAATAACAATACCCATTCCATCTATATTTTCGAATGTAACAAACATAAACTGATTGTATCGAAAAGAACACTTCCGGATAATTACAATAAAATTATAACGGGTTTTAAAAATGGTTTGTATTTCTCTGAACCGGTAATCACCCACCAAACAAGTTCTGTATTGTATAAATTACTTTTCCCTAAAGGTTTACCAAAACAAGAAAACTTGATCATCATTCCGAATGCCCGATTTAGCATTATTCCTTTCGAAGCTTTAATTGTTAAAGGGAAACAAGATGAAGTAGAATATCTTTTAGAAAGAAAAAGTGTTAGGTACGAAATTGCGAGCAGCCTTATGCTCGACAATAAAGTCAATTATCAACCCAACAATCAAAATCTTTTTTGCGCACCCGAAACGCTTTCAACTTACTATAATCTATCTGATTTACCAGGAAGCAAAACCGAAATCATCAACATAGAAAATACATTTAAAAAAGAAAACTTAACCTATACTTCTTTAACCTCCACACAAGCAACAGAAGTAAATTTTAAGTCTGCCCTATCATCATCGGTAAATTTTAACATCGTTCATTTAGCTACTCATGGAGAGGTAAACGAAGAATTTCCGGATAAATCGAGAATTTATTTATTGCCAGCATCCAATGAAGATGGCCCTATTTATAACGGTGAGTTATACAACTTAAAAATTCCGGCCAATCTCATCACGCTTTCAGCTTGCGAAACTGGTTTAGGCAAAATGCGAAAAGGCGAAGGTTTAATCGGTTTATCCAGAGCTTTGCGCTTTGCCGGTGCACAACAAATTATTGTTTCCTTCTGGAAAGTAGCTGATGCTTCTACTGCTTTGTTGATGCAATACTTTTATGAAAATGCAATAGAAAAAAAGCTTCCGTTTCCGGAAGCTTTACAAAAAGCAAAAATTACTTTAATGAAAGATGGCTATGATGATCCTTATTACTGGGCTCCATTCGTATTATTAGGGTATTAATGTTTGGCTTCTCCTACTCTAAATCTAAAACCAGCGTAAGACATTCTGCCAAAAATAGGACCCCACACCATCGATGTATCAAAATTATTGTTAGCATTAAAGGGATCGTTTGCCCCTAGAATCGGATTGTTTAAAGTATAATTTCCTAAGTTCTCAACGCCAAGATATACACTCCATTTTTTACCTAAATCTTTGGTGATTTGTGCATTCATTAACACGTAATCAGGTGAATATGCCGGAAGTTGATTTTGAACATCATTTATAGAAGTATCCGGAATTCGTTGTTCACCTAACCATTGAATGGTGAAATCGAATTTCCAGAGATTGCGAGTCTCATATGCCAAATTCATAAAAGCACGATGCTGTGGAATCAATGGTCTTTGCAAACGCTGAGATAGATAATCTGCTTCTACTAACAAATAACGGTAAGCTATACGCAAATCTAATCTCCGGATTAATTCGTAATCAACTTGTGCCTGAAAGCTATGTGAATAGGATTGGCCACGTAATCCAAAAAAATTGGCCTCGCGTGTGCTTTCATCCATATCTAAAACAGCCTGATTAACAAAGTCGGTATAAAAATAATCTAACACAAAGGAGCCTGAACGGTAGTCTAACGTAAAGTCTTGCGAGAAATTCAATCCGAAATTCCAGGCTTCGTCCATTCTAAATCCGTAAGCTTCGTTGGTGTTAAAATTAGACAAAACGATTTGTCTTGCCGAAGCTAATATGCCGGTATTCTCTGTGAACAAATTGGCAACTCGCATCCCTTTACCGGCAGATGCCCGCAAGGAAGTTGATTCAGTTAGTAAAAATCTAGTATGTAAACGAGGATTAAACAACCATCCGAATAAATTGTGGTAATCCATACGCAAGCCGGCAATCACTTGAACATTTTTATGGTTATCATAATCATACTCAAAAAATCCACCGACAACTTGTTCTGTTCTGTCAAAATCAAGTGCGTTAAAAGCCAGTTCAGTGCCATTATTATTTCGGATGAGGATAGGCAATTGTGCGTTGCTTAGCACTTCATCAAAATTATCGTATTGAAAGCTAATACCTGTTTTAAACTTATGATTGGTTTGCCCGATGATGGATTGATAAATCAAATTTCCATAAGCGGATTGTTGTTTGGCATTGTGTTGGGTAAAACCAAAAAAACTTTCGTGATCGTGTAAACTTCCGCTCCATTGAAAGCCAATGCTTTTGTACGGTTGACCAGGAAATTGATACCCCACCTTTCCGAAAACTTCTTGTCGTTGTGTTTTTATTTCCAAACCATAACGGTTGGTTGTAAATTTATCTTCCTCACCAAAATTAGTTTGTCCACCGAACTTTGTATCAGACAAAACTTTTACGCCCCATTGCGTAAGCAATCCTTTTCCATTGCTATATACCCATCGGTTAATAAAGTTGAGTTGCGTGCCGGTAGGAAAATCTAAAAATGAATCATCATTCTGATCCATCTCAAATGGACGCGTACTCGCATGCAACAAAGTTGTTGTCGCTAATTTTTTTCCAATATGGTTGGTAATGTTAGCGTTCAACTCACTTCTCCCCGATTCATTTACATATCCATTCAGGTATAAGTCTTCGCTTTCTTCGGGCTTCTTTAGCTCAACGTTAATTTGTCCGGCTATGCTTTCATATCCATTTACAACAGAACCCACGCCTTTGGTTACTTGTATCGAATGTATCCACGTACCCGGAATGAATTGAATACCCTGACTTGCCGCCAATCCACGAACACCCGGCATATTTTCAACACTTATCATGGTGTTGGGTCCGGCCAAGCCTAGCATTTGTATTTGGCGTGTTCCGGTAACAGCATCCGTGAAGGCAACATCCACAGAAGGATTGGTTTCAAAACTTTCGCTTAAGTTGCAACACGCAGCTTTAAACAATTCTTTCTCGGTCATCACAACTGTGTTAATCGGTTTAAGTTGGTCCATACCGGCAGACGAACGCCAACCTTGTACCACTACTTCATTTAGTGTTTCAGGCTTTAGCTCAATCTTTAAAGGTGATTGTCCTTCGTAGGTAATGGTATCCGCTTTATAGCCAACATAACTGACCACTATACGGTTATAGCCATCTAATTTATCTAATAGAAATACGCCATTAGTACCTGTTGTAGTGCCTTTCGTACTTCCTAACCAAATTACGGTTGCTCCAGGCAATGGTTGTTCTACACCTTTGTCATCCTTTTCTATAACCAAGCCCATAATTTTTTGAGCGTGCGCAAGTTTTGTCATCAGCATCATGCTGATGATTAAACATAAAAATCTAATCTTCATGATTACGATGATTAGTTATCCTTCATACCGCTATGGTCGTGATCGCGGTATAAACAACAGAATGGAAGCGCTGCGTACACTTCATCTTTTGCTTTGGCCTTTTCGGTATCGTGTCCTACTTCTGCAATCCAGGTGTGAATTTGTGTTTCTTTTACCTTGGCACTGTTGTACACTATTTTTAGCATTTTGGTTTTCGAATCCCAGGATGCTGTTTTAATACCTGTACGATCTAAAGCTTTTTCGATTCTGCTTTTACACATACCACAATTTCCGAATACTTTGATTTCGGAAGTTTTTATTTTATCGTCTTGTACAGGCGAATTAAAGATGAAGAAAGTATAAAATATAAGATTGATTAAGTTCATACTGATTTGAGTTAATGTTACTTGATAAAAAAAATGAATTGTCGAACCGACAAAAAGAACTAACTCAAACAGGACTCGGTGATTTTGGGTTGATTAAATAAACGATAAAGCGGTACCTTAAGAGGTGGGGCTTTCGTATTGAAAAACTCAGGATTAAAAACGGATTTAGAAATAGTTGAAACAGCAATTGTTTCGTACAAATTTCCTAGTTCGAATAACTCAGGTTCGGTAAGTGATGCAAAAACTGTTGCTGTTTGATCTTCATCTAATTGAATCAAATCTGTTTTATCAGAACAGCATGGTGATTTTTCCAATTTTGAGAGAAAAGCAGAACAAGCGCACGATTTAACAGAGAAAGAGTAGTATGAAAAACCACTCTCCCTGCCCAGGCAGTAGTGAGTGGTTTTAACCACGCCTACTGTCAGGTGCAGGTAAACACACGTGAACGCTATGGCAAAAAGCTTAAACACTGTGTAGAGAGAACCCTAAAGTAAGGAGGTTGGTTTCACTTTTCCTAAAGTTTTTTAGAAACTTTGTTAAAGCGGAAAAATTGGCTTTTTTCGTGCCATAATTTCATGGCCTTAGATACCTATAAAACACGCGGTTTACGAAACAAATTAGTAAAACTCCTTGAAAATAAGGGAGTTACAGATTTATCAGTTTTGCAAGCCATCGGAAAGGTTCCTCGACATATTTTTTTTGAGACCGCACTTCTGGAACACGCCTACCAGGATAAGGCTTTTCCGATTGGCGAGGGTCAAACCATTTCTCAACCCTATACAGTGGCATTTCAAACCGAAAAATTAGAAATCAAACCAAAAGACAAAGTTTTGGAAGTAGGAACTGGTTCTGGCTATCAGGCCGCTGTTTTATTGGAAATGGGCGCTACTGTTTATACAATCGAATACAACCAGGTTTTATACGAAAAAACCCGAAAATTTCTTCCCGAAATGGGATATAAACCGTTTTTCTTTTATGGAGATGGTTCTAAGGGATTGCCAAATAAAGCTCCTTTTGATAAAATCATCGTAACCGCTGGTGCGCCCGTTGTCCCAGAAGCACTTACTCAGCAATTGGCGGAAGGAGGCATTTTAATCATTCCGGTTGGTAATCAGGAAAAACAAAAAATGTTGCGCATCCGCAAGCGAATCATTTATCAGCATGACGGAATTAGTGCTGCCCAACGACACCAACACATTAAATAATTTAATGGGCGGGCGCCTCATGCATTGGATGGATATAGTTTCGGCCATTGCAGCTCAAAAACATTCTAATCGAATTGTGGTAACAGCTTCTGTGGATAACATATCTTTCAAACATCCTATTCAATTGGGCAATGTTGTAACGTTAAAAGCCAAAGTAACCCGCGCCTTTAATTCTTCGATGGAAGTTCGAATTGATGTAGATGCAGAAGATATACCAGCCAGCCGAAAAGTAGAAAGCAACAGCGCGTATTTTACATTTGTAGCTGTTGACCAAACCGGAAGACCAATCGATGTGCCTGAGGTAGAACCAGAAACAGAGGAAGAAAAAGAGTTCTATAATGGAGCTTTACGCAGAAGACAACTTCGCCTGATTTTATCCGGAAGAATGAAGCCTACCGAAGCCAACGAGCTAAAATCTATTTTCGATGTTAAAGATGATAAAAAATGAATTGGGCATCTTTTCTATTCGACAAAGAGATATACACCCAACCAGAAACCACAGTTGTTTTGCTTAAAAAAAATTGGGTGGATCTAACGGAGGATGAAGTTATTTTATTGAATAAAATTCTAAGTGCAGTAAAAGTTAATCCTGCAGGCGTGGTGTGTATCAAAACAGATGAAATAGATACCACTATCCTACAAAAACAAAATGCAACCAAAACACTTGCTTTTGGTTTCGTAACTCCGGAGAAAGAAGCACATGGTTTTATGGCGCTTCAAAATAATAAAGTGGTTTTTTCTCCTGAACTAAACGCCTTAAACGATAACGAAAAGAAAATTTTGTGGGGTAATCTTAAGAAAGCCTTCTCCTAAGCCTGAAAATCAAGCATTTGCCTTGCTTGCGCTTTATTTTTCTTGTTCTATATTTGCCACGCCTTTTGCCACCCTGTTACCGGGTGGTTTTTAGTATATAATAAACCAAAACTTAAACATGGAAAACGTACTCTACTCATTACCTGTTTTCGGTTTGCTCGGTTTGCTTTTCGTTGTATGGAAAAGCGCCTGGATTGCCAAACAGGATGCCGGCACCGACAAAATGAAAAAAATTGCTGCCCACATTGCCGAGGGCGCTATGGCCTTTTTAAAAGCTGAGTATAAAATACTCGCCATCTTCGTGGTGTGTGTGGCCATCTTATTAGGTGTAACGGCTAACTCAGAAACTTCTTCACCTCTAGTTGCTGTATCCTTTGTTTTTGGTGCCTTTACATCAGCCTTAGCCGGTTTTATCGGTATGCGTGTGGCAACCAAAGCCAATGTGCGCACTACCAATGCAGCCAGAACTTCTTTAGGCAAAGCTTTGGAAGTTGCCTTTACCGGAGGTTCGGTAATGGGTATGGGTGTTGTAGGTTTAGGAGTATTAGGTCTTAGTTCATTATTTATAGTTTACGCTCAGATTTTTGGCGTTGATTCTCAAAATAGTTTAAATCAAGTTATTACCGTTTTAACGGGCTTTTCATTCGGTGCATCTTCTATTGCACTTTTTGCCCGTGTAGGCGGTGGTATTTACACAAAAGCTGCCGATGTGGGTGCCGACTTAGTTGGTAAAGTAGAAGCCGGAATTCCGGAAGACCATCCGCTTAACCCTGCTACCATTGCCGATAACGTAGGTGATAACGTGGGTGATGTAGCCGGTATGGGTGCCGATTTATTTGAATCTTATGTTGGGTCGATTGTGGGTACTATGGTATTAGGTGCTGCTTTTATGGTACCTGGTTTTGCAGATAATTTTGATGGCTTATCTGCTGTATTATTGCCTTTGGTTTTGGCGGCAGTTGGTATCGTGATGTCTTTCCTCGGAACTTTCTTCGTGCGCGTGGCAGAAGGTGGCGATCCGCAAAAAGCATTGAACAGAGGAGAATTTATTTCTTCTGCCTTCATGATTGCAGCTTCCTATTTTATCATCACATGGATGTTACCTGCAGAATGGTGGTTCAAAGATCCGCTATATGCTTGGGAAAATCCAGAATTGGGTAACCACTATACCGCTCTTGGTATTTTCTGGGCAACCGTAATTGGTTTGATCGGTGGTTTATTAGTTGGTTTAATTACAGAATATTATACAGGTATGGGTAAAAAACCCGTACTATCCATTGTAAGACAGTCTTCAACTGGTGCAGCAACAAACATCATCGCTGGTTTAGGCGTAGGTATGATGTCAACCGCGTTGCCTATCATCATCATTGCATTCTCTATTATCGGTGCATTTGAATTTGGTGGATTATATGGTATCGCCATCGCAGCGGTTGGTATGTTATCTAACCTCGGTATTCAATTAGCTGTTGATGCTTACGGACCGATATCTGATAACGCTGGTGGTATTGCAGAGATGTCTGAATTACCTAAAGAAGTACGCTCACGCACCGATAAGTTGGATGCAGTTGGTAACACAACTGCCGCTATCGGAAAAGGTTTTGCAATTGCTTCTGCTGCTTTAACTGCTTTAGCCTTGTTTGGTGCCTTCATGACAACAGCTAACTTAAAATCAATCGATGTATCAAAAGCCAATGTAATGGCCGGCTTATTTATCGGTGCGATGTTACCTTTCGTATTCTCTGCTTTGGCTATGGGTGCAGTAGGTCGCGCGGCTATGAGCATGATTGAAGAAGTACGCAGACAATTCAATAATATTCCGGCTTTAAAAGCAGCGTTGGAAGTTATGCGCAAAAATGGTGATAAGGATATGCACGATTGGTCTGCAGAAGACCAGAAAACTTTTAGCGAAGCAGATGGAAAAGCAGAATACGGCAAGTGCGTTGAAATCTCAACCAAAGCAGCTATCAGAGAAATGGTTTTACCAGGCCTAATGGCTGTTGTTGTTCCGGTTGTAATTGCTTTCCTACCAGGTTTTGGCGTTGAAGCACTCGGAGGAATGTTAGCTGGCGTGACGGTTGCCGGTGTGTTGATGGCGATTTTTCAATCTAATGCCGGTGGTGCCTGGGACAATGCCAAGAAAAGCTTCGAAGAAGGTGTAGAAATCAACGGACAGAAATACTATAAAAAATCAGAGCCACACAAAGCAGCTGTTGTGGGAGATACAGTAGGTGATCCTTTCAAAGATACTTCAGGTCCTTCGTTAAATATCTTGTTAAAGTTAATGTCGGTAGTAGCCTTGGTTATTGCTCCACTCATTGCTTTAGAAAAAGAACCAGTTGCAACTGTAGAAGCACAAAAACCAGTACTGGAAATTGTGAGCCAAACTCCGGCTGAAACAACACCTGCTGAAACAGAAGAAAAAACAGAAAAAGAAGTTCAGTAATCCTGTTCTTTTACCTTTCATGAAAAGCCATAACAAATGTTATGGCTTTTCATATTTTTGAACACATGAAACAATCCTTTGTATTGCTCCTTCTGCTTCTTTTTGCTTCAATTGCCTTTCCTCAGAATTCAATTGTTGGGAAATGGAAAACTGTGGACGACAACTCCGGTGAGGTAAAATCCATTATCGAGATATATGAAAAAGAAGGATTAACGTATGGGGAAATTATCAGTATCTTTCCAAAAGCAGGAGAAGACCAGGATCCTGTTTGCTTAGAGTGTGACGAAGATGATGATCGGCACAAGAAAAAAATAATCGGTATGGAAATCATTCGAAGATTAAAAAAATCAAATAATGAATGGAACTCAGGTGAAATTTTAGATCCGGAAAATGGCAACATATACAAGTGTAAAATTTGGCTCGAAGAAAAAAAATTAAAAGTTCGTGGCTACTTAGGTCCCTTTTACAGAACACAAACCTGGCTTCCGGTTCGTTGATCGAAATTTTTGTTGAAAAATAGTATGCGCGGTTACTTATTGATATTCCATGGCATTTAAAAACAAGGAAATGAGCGAAACTGAGGTATTCGATCGCATAAAAGGCGGAGACGAAAAAGCGTTGGAATACCTTTATAAAAAATACTATAGGATGATGACCAAACTCGTTATCACCAATAGTGGAACAGAAGACGAAGCCAGAGACATCTATCAGGAAGCTTTGGTGGTGTTTTGGCAAAAATGTACTTCAGGCAATTTGGTGATGACTTCTAAAATCAGCACCTACATTTACAGCATTTGTCAAAACCTTTGGAGAAAAGAATTAGAAAGAAAAAAGAGACTTTCGAACGAAGAAAAAGATGGGTCTGTTATAATGGATACAGATTCTTCTGAAAGAGAAAAAATTATCGCAGCCTGCATCAATGAGCTAGGCGAAACATGTAAGAAGGTACTTACTTATTACTATTTCGATGAACTCTCCATGCAAGACATAGCTGATAAAATGGGATTTGCTAACACCGATACAGCTAAAACAAAAAAATATAAGTGTAAAAAAAAGCTGGATGAATTGGTCAAATCAAAGTACTCGGAAATGGACTTTTTAGATTAAAAGAATGATTACAGAAAAAGATATTGAATTAATTGACCATTATTTGGCCAACAAACTATCCGAGGTAGACAAAGCATCTTTCGAAAAGCGATTGCAAAACGATGCCGAGCTTTCACGCGAATTTCGCCTACAAAAAGATATTGTAAATGCAATTCAAAAAGTGCGGATAGCCGAACTTAAATCAGTTTTAAATAAGGTGCCAATTACACCAGCCCATTCATCTCAATCTACAACCATTATAAAAGTTTCTATAGGCATAACCACCGCTATCATTCTTACATCTCTCACGTATTTATTAGTATTTAATCCCAAAAGCGTTACGCAACCTCAGGCACAGAAACCTTCGGAAAAAAATTCTTTAGAGGTTGATTCCACTCAAACGTCTGTTTTTGAAGAAGAGCAACCAGAAACAAACTTAGCTGTACAAAACAAGGAAGTTAAAACACAAAAATCAGATCTGGCAACAAACAACACTTTACAACAGAAAAGCAATAAAGAACCAAAACTTGCCACAGAAATAAAAGAAGGAAAGGCAGTAGATCCGAAAATTGAAGTTTTTGATCCCAATAGTGATGAAATTCAGGAAGAAGAAAAACCAATCATTAACGATAAACCTGAAGAAGATGTATTTACCAAATCCAATACATTACGCACCGAAGTAATTTACAAAGAAAGAAAACACAATTTCCATTATCAGTTAATTGGCGATCAATTAACCTTGGTTGGTCCGTTCAAAAAGGAGCTATATACTGTGTTAGAATTCTTTACCAATGATAAGCGAACTGCGTTCCTATACTTTAACAAAACCTATTATTCACTAACAGCAACTGAAGGTGAAAAGGAACTCCGGCCTGTAATGGATCCTAAATTGATAGAAAGATTAGAACAATACCGAAAACAAAACGAATAAGAAAAGGCCGCGAAAGCGGCTTTTTCGTTTTATAACCCTTATTATAAAAGGCAAATTGCTAACTTTGAAACATGAAAATGCAGTATAGCAAAAAGGTAGGATCATATCCCGCGGTGGGTGTTACACTTAGCATTGCTTTAGCCTTGTATGCTATTGGTGTTTTTGGAATTTTATTCAGCTATGCAGAAACACTTGAAAAATTAGTGCGCGAAAATGTAAAACTTCAAGTATACCTGAATACTACTGTAAAAGAATCGCAACGGCAACAAATAGAAAATAAACTAGTAAACCTTCCATTTACAGACAAATCTTATACTTCCCCAATTGAGTTTGTATCAAAAGAAGAAGCCGCCAAAAAGTTTATCGCAGAAACGGGAGAAGATTTCCAATCCTTTTTAGGCGAAAATCCTTTAAAAGATGCATACCTCTTACGCATTAGCCCAACCTATCAAACAGAAGAAAAATTAGAATCTGTAAAAAAAGAAATTGAAAAAATTAATGGCGTGTTTCAAGTATTTTATGTGGCCGGGCTAATTGATGATATCAATAATAATGTAACTAAAATCGCGTTTTTCCTCGTGTTTGTTGTTATTCTTCTCCTCGTTACCATTATAGTGCTTATAAATAATACCATTCGTATTGCATTATTCTCTCAACGGTTCCTAATCAGATCCATGCAGTTGGTTGGCGCTAAACAAAGCTTTATACAGTGGCCCTATTTGAAACGAGCTGCCTTATACGGATTTTTCGCAGGATTATTTGCAACCATAACCCTATATGCTTCTATCCTGTACATTCAAAATCAAATAAAAGATCTATCTGTTTTGTTTAACCTACAAAACTTCATGATAATAGGAACATGCCTTTTAGTAATAGGAATTTTCATTAGTACAGTAAGCTCTTTCTTTGCTGTGAAAAAATACCTAAGACTATCTTTAGACGAATTATTTTAACTTAATTACACAACACGTGGAAAACAAACTTCCGTTTACAAAAAAAAATTACCAGTTAATGATCATTGGTTTAGCCATACTAATTTCAGGATTTATCATCATGTCATTAGATACTGAACCTTTTGGCTTCGGCTTTTTAGGAATAACACTCGGCCCCGTTGTTGTTATGGCCGGTTTTATTTTCGAAATCTATGCCATTCTTTATTCGCCTAAAAAATAATCTGTTTTAATGGAAATCTGGCAAGCGATTGTTTTAGCTATCGTTGAAGGTATCACAGAGTTTTTACCGGTTTCTTCAACCGGGCATATGATAATTGTTTCATCCTTCATGGGCATTGCCTCGGATTCGTTTGTTAAATTATTTACAATCGCCATTCAATTAGGAGCAATATTATCGGTTATTGTATTATACTGGAAACGTTTTTTTCAATCATTCGAATTCTATTTTAAAATTCTGTTAGCCTTTATTCCTGCAGCTGGTATCGGTTTTTTATTGAACGACTTCATCGATGCTTTATTAGAAAGAGTAGACGTAGTTGCATGTATGCTCATAGCAGGTGGCATTTTCTTTTTATGGGTTGATAAAATTTTTAAACAAAACGAAAACCAACCAAAAGATTCCACCTACGCATCATCATTCAAAATAGGATTATTTCAATTATTGGCCTTGGTTCCGGGTGTTTCTCGCTCGGCTGCTACCATTATTGGAGGATTAACCCAAGGCTTGACTAAAAAAAATGCAGCAGAGTTTTCATTCTTTTTAGCCGTGCCCACCATGTTTGCTGCCACTTCCTATAAACTATTTTCATATTGGAAAAACGGTGGCACTTTTGGAGAAAGTGAAATTTCTATTCTGTTAATTGGTAATGCAATTGCCTTTATAGTAGCTATGCTGGCGATAAAATCTTTTATTGCTTATCTAACTAAACATGGTTTCAAAATCTTTGGTTACTATAGAATAGCGTTAGGTGTTATTCTCTTAATTTTTCTTGCATTAGGTTACGATTTAAAAATTGTGTAACACTATGGAAATTCCGGCAGAAGGATTAATGCTTTTACTAAACAAACCTATCGGCTGGACATCCTTCGATGTAGTAAGAAAACTTCGCTACACACTAAAAATAAAAAAGATTGGACATGCCGGAACACTTGATCCATTGGCAAGCGGTTTACTAATAGTTTGTGCCGGGAAAATGACGAAACAAATCGATGCCTTTATGGGCATGGAGAAAGAATATACAGGAACGTTAACCATTGGGCATACTACACCATCTTACGACCTAGAAACCCAACCTGAAAACGGAAAGGAGTATCATCATATCACAAAAGATTTTACAAATGATGTATTCAAAAAATTTGTAGGTGAAATAGAACAAATTCCTCCAGCTCATTCTGCCATTAAAGTAAATGGAAAACGTGCTTACGAATTGGCCCGTAAAGGTGAAGAAGTTGACTTGAAAAAAAGAAAGATTACAATCACATCATTCGAAATAACAAAATTTGATTTACCTCTTATTGATTTTAAAGTAGTTTGTTCTAAAGGAACTTACATCAGAAGTTTAGCTCGCGATGTGGGCGAAGCTTTAGGCACAGGAGCGTATTTATCCGCTCTGTGCAGAACAAGAATCGGAAACTTTTTGTTAGAGAATGCAAAAGAAATAACATCTTTTAAAAAAGACGAAACACAAGAGACGTTATGAAAATTTATCATGGCATAGAAGATTTCTCACCTCTCCCCTATGCGGTGGTAACAACAGGTACATTTGATGGCGTACATGTCGGTCATCAAAAAATTTTGAACCGACTAACATCATTAGCAAAAATACATGAGGGAGAAAGTGTCGTTATTACCTACTGGCCGCATCCTCGTTTAGTGTTAAAACCCGAAGACACCTCCATTCGCTTATTAAATACCTTCGAAGAAAAAGCTGAATTACTAAAAAAGTTTGGCATTAATCATCTTATCCGGATTCCTTTTACTAAAGAATTTTCGAACGTATCGTCACATGAATACATCAACGAAATCCTGGTAAAAAAAATCGGAACCAAAAAATTAGTTATCGGGTACGACCATCGTTTTGGTAAAAACAGAGAAGGAAGTTTCGAAGAACTAAAAAATAACGCTCACTTATATAGTTTTGAAGTAGAAGAAATTCCGCGGCAAGATATCGACCATGCTGGCGTATCATCTACACGCATACGCAAAGCGTTAGCCGAGGCAGATGTGTTACAAGCCAAACAACTCCTTGGAAGTTCCTACTCCATTACAGGCAGAGTAATTGCCGGAGATAAAATCGGCAGAATGCTCGGTTTCCCTACAGCAAATATTGAGTTAGATTATCCCTATAAACTTATTCCGGCAGATGCCATTTATGCAGTAACCGTTATGCATGAAAGAGCTTTGTACAAAGGCATGCTGTACATTGGCACACGACCAACCATTAACGGAACAAAGCGCAACATCGAAGTAAATATATTTGATTTTGATAAGTCGATTTATGGTGAAACCATCACCATCAATTTCGAATACTTAATTAGAAGCGATGCTGCCTTTTCTGATTTAGAAAGTTTAAAAAAACAACTCGCACTCGATAAAATCAAAGCATTGGAATTATTAACTTAATTTTAAATTATTCACCTTTCTATATGATAAACAAAGTTGTAGAAAACGCCATTGTTGCAACCGCTGATATACCCGATAACGCTACCTTAATGTTAGGTGGATTTGGCTTATGCGGCATACCCGAAAATTCTATTTCGGCATTGTTAAAAAAAGGTGTAAAAGGGCTTACCTGCATATCTAATAACGCAGGCGTAGATGACTTCGGAATTGGTTTACTTTTAAAAACCCGACAAGTAAGAAAAATGATTTCTTCTTATGTTGGCGAAAACGCAGAATTTGAACGACAGTTATTAAGCGGTGAATTAGAAGTTGAATTAATTCCGCAAGGCACGCTGGCAGAAAGAATTCGCGCAGGCGGTGCCGGTATTCCTGCCTTCTATACTCCGGCTGGTGTGGGCACAGAAGTGGCACTTGGAAAAGAAACACGCACGTTCGATGGTAAAGTTTATCTGTTAGAAAATTGGTTGCGTGCCGATTTCTCTATTGTAAAGGCCTGGAGAGGAGACACAGCAGGAAACTTAGTGTATAAAGGCACTGCACGAAATTTTAATCCGATGATGGCTGCCGCAGGTAAAATAACTATTGCAGAGGTTGAAGAATTGGTTCCGCTAGGCGAATTAGATCCTAATCAAATACATACTCCGGGCATATATGTGCAACGTGTTTTTAAAGGTACGGGGTATGAAAAGAGAATTGAACAAAGAACGACAAGATAATTTATTAATTTGATAATTAGTTAATTTGAAAATAATATGATTGATAAAACAGGCATAGCAAAACGAATTGCACAAGAAGTAAGAGATGGCATGTACATCAATTTAGGTATAGGAATTCCTACACTTGTGGCGAATTATATCCCGAAAAATTTAAATGTTGTATTACAATCTGAAAATGGATTGTTGGGCATTGGGCCTTTTCCAACAGAAGAACAAGTAGACCCAGATTTAATTAACGCTGGCAAACAAACCATTACCATGATGCCTGGCTCTGCTTTATTTAGTTCAGCAGAAAGCTTTGCTATGATAAGAGGCGGTCATGTTGATCTTACCATCTTAGGTGCAATGGAAGTTTCTGAAAAAGGTGACATTGCGAATTGGAAAGTACCAGGCAAAATGGTAAAAGGTATGGGTGGAGCGATGGATCTAGTAGCATCTGCCAAAAATATTATTGTTGCCATGCAACATTGTAGTAAAGATGGAGCTTCTAAACTTTTAACAACGTGTACCTTACCTCTTACAGGTTTACAATGTGTAAAGAAAATTGTAAGCGATATGGCCGTGTTAGATGTATTACCCGAAGGTGGCTTTAAATTGTTAGAACGAGCACCAGGTGTTTCTGTAGACCAAATTAAAAATGCTACAGCTGGTAAGTTAGTAGTTGAAGGTGAAATTCCTGAGATGAAGATTATATGATTGGAATTTATGAAATTGGGTGATATCTAATTGCCAATTTTATTTATTTATGCCAACTTCGTAAATCATACCTGTATCGATATCCAACTCATACTCTCGTTGAATACTACTTGCTGAAGAAGCAATGGCACTTCCAATTAAACCTCCTAAAATTGCACCAGTAGCCACTGCGTTGGGATCAGATTTTTTAGGTCCCATAAATCGAAAAGTGTTTTCTACTTTTTTTAACTCACAAAACTCACCATCAAAAAGTATATAAATTTTATTTTTAACCGAGAATCCATATATACCATCTTTTATCTGTTTCTTTCCACTCTCAGTATTTAATCGAAATAACTTTATCTTTTTATCATCATCCACAATAAAATCAGAAGTAATGGATGGCTGATTGCTTAACAATTCTTCGAACTTAGTATAGATACCTGCTTCGAATACTTCAGTATTCAAAATTGCTACCTTCGAAATATCCCGTAAAGTCTGGTTAGGATTACCCAAACTTGTAATTGCAATTGCCTTGTTGCTTAATGTAACGTGCAATCTTTTCTTTAAAAACTCAGCTATTGCTTTTTCGAATGCCTTGGTAATGTTCTCATCGTGTTGTTTAGTTACATCCATACTTTTGTGTTCATCTCCTACGATTACAGAGGTAATAAAATAGCAAGAATCAGCGTTTATCAATTTAAAAAAATTAATACCTACCTCTGCTCTTCCTATTTCGGATGTAACCTTAGTCGTTTCATTTATATATAATCTGTTTATGGATATGAGTATATCACTCTCAGCATTTATTAATGAAGACCGTTGAAATAAATCTTTTATCTGTTTATCAAATCCATCTTCGAAATCTGCTATACGTCTTTTATTAGCTAACCCTGTTTGTACCCAACCAATATTACTTTTATCTTTTCTTCCGTCAATTACAGCGGCAAATTTTATAGTATTAGTTTTTATCAGTACATCGCTTAAACTCACTTCATATTTTTGAGAAAAAGAGAAAAAACTTGAGAAACAAAATAAAGTTGAAATGATAAATTTTGTCATACTTAGCACAACTTAGTTTTAACAAATAATTCTAGCTACCAACAACAAAATTATTCAATTTCAACATATCTTTTTAATTTCTTCATAATTATTAAATGATAAAATAATTCTCCGCTGTTAAAATCCCTTCAAATCATCTTTCTTAAAAGTCCACTCCGGTGTTTGTAAGGTTTGCGGAAAATCAGATTCGTACCAAGGACTTAAATTTGATACTAAAGGATTTTTTAAAATATGAATTTCCTGTGCAGGCATGTAGCTTTGTGCTAGTAAAAATAACTTCTTCCCATCCGATTTTCTTTGTACCATATCTACTACTAGTAAAGCGTGGCCCGGACTTCCACCTTGTATCCACACATCTCCGATTTGTAGATTAGTAATTTCTTTTGGTTTTAATTCTTTGCTTAAAGATAATGTGCCAGCATACGTAAAAACAGTTTTTAAGTATTTCCAAAAGATTTGTTCGTTATCGACAGGACTTGTTGTTTTCTTCCACTGCACGTTGTTTCCATTTACAATAATTCTATTTCCTTCCATCCATTTAGCATATGATGCCACAAATCCATTGGTAAAAGTAAACTGAATTTCATTTTTCCGTTTCTGCTCATATAAATAACGCGCACGTACATGCATAATCGCATCAGCGCACTGATGCAAATCTTTAGTACCAATGGGCAGATTTACAACAGCATCATAAATCTGAAAATTGCTTTTTTCACGACCATCGAAATATTTAACTCTAGCTCCATGCTCTTTAAGCGGAAGATTACGCAAGTAATAAGCAAAGCTTGATTCATCTACTTTTACTCTTTCAAAACCCGATAGTGGAATAAAACGAGAAGCTATCGTTTTACCAGAAGGTTGTACGTGATTTTTTTGTGCTTGAATTAACATGCAAACATCCGTTGAAGAACGCAACGGATGATGCACAACAAGAAACAAAAAGATAAAGCTTAGGTATATTTTCATTTTCTACTTTTGTAATTGAAAATGTATAGCTTGTGCCATACGAACATTTACAGGTTTGCCTCTTTGTTTACCAGCGTTCCATTTACTTTTTTGGATTACCCGAATGGCTTCTGCATCACAAGGCTCGCATAAACTTTTTAAAATTTTGAAATCACTCAAACTTCCATCTTTTCTAACTACAAATTCAATAATTACCTTACCCGTAATTTCATTTCTTTTAGCGAATGACGGATATTTCAAATGCTTACTAAGCAATTCGTAAAATCCTTTTAAGCCACCAACTGGCTCAGGCATTGATTCAACAAAAATAAACGTTGTTTCTTCTAATGGCTCAGGTTCCGCTTCTACCACATTAGTATTTATTTCCAAAACTTCGCCCGATTCGATAGGCTCTTGAAACTCAACCATAACTACTTCTTTTTCTGCTATGGGTTCATCATTTTTAACTTCTACAAATCGATTAGTTTCCTTTGCTTGCGGAATTTCCTTTTTTAATTCAACAAGTTTATATGCTTTCATTTCTTCCACTATAGTAACAGGAAGTTTAAATGGTTCACGTTCTGTTAATTCTATTTTTACCGGAACAGACCACTCAAATAGCACAATCAAAATCAGCGTACTGATGCTTAGTCCGGTAAAGAACAAAGCAGGGCGTAAGCGATGTACATCGCTGGCAGGATTTTTCTTTGGTTCCATAATTTTTAACGTTTAGGTATAGTAGGAACCGCGCGGAATGGTTTTACACCATCAACATGTTGCCAATAGAATAATCGCTGGAGCAAAAAGTCACAATCTTTTTTTAATGGTCACAAAGTTTTTCTCTTTTTTCTTATTGATTTCGACTGCTTGCTTTAAAAAAGCCTTCAATACTTTTACTTTTAATTTTTCCACATCCGGCACGTATAGCTTACGAATGTTTTGTGTATCTGTGCTTAAAACTCCTTTTTCATCTTTTAATAAAACGCCTTCTACAAAACCAACGCAAACTTGTTTCGATTTCTTTTCATAATTAAGGTAGCACAACAAACCATGATGCTGGTAAAATGGAATACGCCATTTAATCGATTCCTCAACACCTTTTACTGTTTCGAAAATGATATCGCGCAGGATTTCCATGGTTAGGCGATCCTTTTCGGGTAAATCGAATAAAAAATTATCAACTGCCGGACTACGCATAAACTTCTTATTGTGCTTTACTGTTACTAAATTACGATAGGAAATGAATTATTACTTCTGATTTATTAAAAAGTTGATATCATTTCTACCTTAATAGTCTATATTTCAAACAAATGAAAAACGAAAGCAAAATTTGGAGAGAATATTGGCAAGAAGAAGTGGATGCTGCTTATCTCTATACGGTGTTAGCCAACCTTACACCCAACGAACAAGAAAGAAATTCTTATTTTAAGCTTGCTGATATAGAAGATAAACATGCACAGGCCTGGGAAAAAATGTTAGAAGAAAAGAACCATAATAAGTTGGTTCGACAACCTTCGTTGAAAGCAAGATTGCTGGCAAGTTTTACAAAAAAAACAGGAACATCGCTGTTAAAAGATTGGTTGAGAAAAGAAGAAAGTTCTGAAGTAAAATCGTATCTCCATCTTTATAAAAACTCTGTTGATGCACCCACACAAAAATTAGCTTTACGTTTAGCCCAAGACTCTGCCCAACACGCAGAACAATTGGGCAAGATGAATAATAGCGCTACAGAACCGTGGCATAAAACATCATCGGGTGGCATGTTGCGCAATGTTGTGTATGGATTTAACGATGGCTTAACAGCGAACTTCGGATTACTAGCAGGAATTGTTGGCGCACAAGCCGCCCCTCACATTATTTTATTAAGTGGCATGGCCGGAACATTAGCCAATGCCTTGTCGATGGGTTCATCGGGATACTTGGCTGCGAAGAGCGAGAAAGAAGTATATGAGAAAGAAAGAAGAATGGAAGCTGATGAAATTCGTTTGATGCCCGAACTAGAAACAGATGAATTAGCAGCGATTTATGAATCGAAAGGAATTGAACCAGACCGTGCACGCAGCATGGCGAAGGAATTGATGTTGAATCCGGAGAAAGCATTAGAAGAAAAAGTAAAAGAAGAATTAGGCATCAGCGCGGAAACAATCAGTCCATTGAAAGAAGCCTGGGTAACAGGCAGTGCAACTGCCATTGGTTCGATTATTCCAGTTATTCCATTTTTGTTTACTTCAGGTGCAACTGCAGCGTGGTTGTCGTTTGTAATCGCTATGTTTGCTCACTATGCAGTTGGCGCAGCGCGAAGTTTCTTTACAGGAAAAGGGTTATGGAAGAGCGGATGGGAAATGTTGTTGGTTGGCTTTGGTGTTGCTGCCGTAGGTTATTTCTTAGGAGAATGGATGATTAAGATACTTTAAGTTTTAAATACTTATTTTTTAATAGCTTAAATGAGAAAAAATAAAGTTTATATTTTATTTACAGTCCACGATTTAAATCGTGGACTTTTTAATCAAATCTTTTAAAGTTTTTTACTTAGGTTATTATTTAAATTTCAACCTACTCTTTAATAACTCAATTACATTAAAAACGATAGGACAAAGTTTATAGTTTGTCATCACACTTCGCCAACGGTACTTTATATGCGGATGATGCAAATGCGGATAATCCGCACAAGAAAAAGGTCGTTTCTGATAGATGCTACAAACATTCCCTTCAAGAAAAATACAAGGTTGCTTTTTTAAGTAAGTAATAGCAGAACCCGGCTCAGTTGCCAGATAATTCTGCGTAAACTCCTCTTCTGTTGTATTTTTTACATCCGATAAAACCTGTACTTCTTCAGCAGTTACCGGTGGCTCCAACACTTTGCAACAATTACCACATTTTGTACAATCAATTTGTTTAGAAACTTCTTCATTCAAACTATGGACATGTTCATCTATTTCTTTAATGGGTATGGTTTTGATAAATGTTTTAAAATCCTGATTCTCTTTTTCTTTCTCTATCGATATTCTTCTTATTTCTTCCAGATTGATTTGCATGTATAAAAATAAAAAGGGTGCTGTAAATTACAACACCCCAAACGCTATGGCTGGCGTATCTTTATGCTACTAATTTTAAATGTTGAATCTTAAACAAAGTTCTGGCAATGCGTTTACACACTTCGTATTCTTCTCTCTTCTCGTAACTTTTCAACATGCCGCGTAAGGCTTCAGCAAAGAAAGTTTCCTCTATGTAACAACCAGGACCGAGGTAAATTCTTTGCGCAGGTAAACCATTAAAATGGGCTTCTAAATACTCCAAAATTTCCGTTTCGTTCAATGGTTTTTGCTCGGCAAAATTAAAATAGCGCGCGGTATCATCGGTATGTCCATATCCGGTAATCACTTGTTTAAAAAAGCGATTGAGCACCAATTCTTTTCCTGTTGTTGAAGTGTAGATGTCCATAACTTGTGCGATTTGATGATGTAAAGAAAATAAAGTCAAAAGACAATTTGTGTCAATCCCGAAAAGGATGTAACTAGCTGCATCATTCTACCTCAAACATGAAAAAGAAAGCCAAAACCGCAGATATACCGCAAGCCAAGATTTTACGTGTTTTTCAATTAATCGGTTTGTTAAAAGCCGGAGGGCGAACGGTGCAACAATTGGCTCAGCAATTAGATGCCAACGCACGCACGATTTACCGCTACTTTAAGTTATTAGAAGAGCTGGGGTTTATCATCGACCAGGATTTTCATGGTAAATTTTTTATTCATCGTGAAGATGGAGAGAATCCGGAAGATAGATTTTCTTTGGAAGAGGTAAGCATGATGCGACAACTGTTACAAAGTGGCGCTTCTGGACATCCGCTGCAACAAGCTTTGCTGCGAAAGTTATCTTTTCACTCTGAAGCACGTGATCTACCCGAGCAATTCTTAAAAATGCGCGTAGCAAAACTCTTCAGAACGATTAACGAAGCCATAGAAAACAAAAAACAAATCGTTCTAAAAAATTATCACTCTGCCAATAGTCAGGAAATTACGGATAGACTGGTGGAACCTTTTCAATTTGGAGAAGGCTTTCAATCTGTATTAGCACTCGATACTAAAGACAAACAAAGTAAATATTTTAAACTCGAGCGCATTGGCGATGTTCAGGTTTTAGATAAAGGATATAAGTTTGAACAACTGCATCAGAAAAATGCTACCGATATTTTTGGTTTGAGTGGTCGCAAACAAGTTTGGGTAAAAATGAAGTTAAGTTTAAAAGCGTGTGTGTTGTTGAGAGAAGAATTTCCGTTGGCTGCGAAGTATGTTGAAAAAGATGAAGCCAGTGAAAGCAAACTATATCATTTCAACGGACCCGTATTAAACTACAAAGGAATTGGAAGGTTTGTAATGGGACTTGCTGATGAAATTGAAATAGAAAGTCCGAAGGAATTTAAAGATTACATTAAAGATATTATCAAGAAGCAGACCCTCGTATAGCATGAATAGTATTGAAGAGTTAAGGCATACTTACGAATTATTGAAGAAAGAAAAAGAAGAAGACCTGCTTCAATATCAACAAAAAGTATTGCGGCAATCGATTAGCGAAAAAAAGAAATCGGGAATTTGTTGGTATCCTGTTAAACTCGATCGGTCTTACATCGGTACGGGAGAAAGATTAATTGTAGAATTACAAAGAACCAATTCATTCGAACAAAAACATTTGTTTCAAGCCGGACGTGCCGTTAGTTTCTTCTCGAATGCACAACAAAAACCAACACGCGATCATGTTAACGCTGTTGTAAACTATGTGCGCGATAATCAGATGGTGTTAACTTTAAATGTGGATGATTTACCAGAATGGATAGACGATGGTTCCTTAGGCGTAGATGTTATGTTTGATGAGAACAGTTACCGCGAAATGGACTTTGCTATTAAACAAGTAATTAAAGCAACCGAAGGAAGAATTGTTGAATTAAGAGAAATTTTACTAGGGAAAACACAAGCTAGTTTCAACACAACATTACAAGTTGAAAAACCTAAACACTTAAATGAAAGTCAGCAACAAGCTCTGGTAAAGATGATACAAGCACAAGATGTTGGCGTTATTCACGGACCTCCGGGAACTGGTAAAACAACCACATTGGTTGCCTGTATAGAAGAAGTAGTGAAAAATGAAAAACAAGTTTTAGTTTGTGCGCCTAGTAATGCAGCTATCGATTTATTAGTGGAAAAATTAAGTGATAAAGGTTTGAATGTTTTGCGTATCGGGCATCCGGCTCGTGTAACCGAACAATCGCTTAGCAAAACTTTAGATTATCGCATTGCTACACACGACTATTACCGCGATTTAAAACTGATGCGCAGGCGAATGGAAGAATTGCGCACCATGGCCTTTAAATACAAACGCAAGTATGGATATGAAGAACGGGAGCAACGTAAATTGTTGATGGATGAAGTACGCGCCTTAAAAGCAGATGCTGATGTTTTGGAATTCTACATTACAAATAATCTAATTGAAAACAGTGATGTGATTGCGTGTACTTTAGTGGGCGCCAATCATTATGTTTTAAAAGGAAAAAAATTCAAAACAGTTTTTATTGATGAAGCTGCGCAATCGCTTGAACCAGCGTGTTGGATTCCGATTTTAAAAAGCGAGCGTGTTATTTTTGCCGGTGACCATCAGCAATTACCGCCAACTATTAAATCTTTTGAAGCAGCAAAAGCCGGTTTATCAGAAACATTAATGGAGAAATGCCAAAAGCGAATGCCCAACGTTGCCAGTATGTTGCGCACGCAATACCGCATGCACGAAAAAATTATGGCATTTTCATCTGCCTATTTTTATCAAAATGAATTAGAGGCAGATGAAAAAGTAAAAAATCATTTGTTACCGAATAACACAACACCCATTTTATTTGTAGATACTGCCGGAAAGGGATACGATGAAAAACATCATCCTGAAACATTGAGTAGATTCAATGAAGAAGAAGCTCGCTTACTTATTCAATTAATTGAACAAATGATCAGAGAAGTAGGAGAAGAAAAATGGCGAGAAGAAAAATTAACGATAGGTATTATCACACCCTATAGTGCACAAGTAGAATGGCTGGCAACTCTTGCAGAACAATCAGAAGAAATTGTAAACATCAAAGAATTCGTAACCATTAATACAGTAGATGCCTTTCAAGGGCAGGAAAGAGATTTGATAGCTATAAGTTTTGTGCGTTCTAATGCTGAGGCTGAAGTTGGATTTTTAGGCGACATACGCAGAACGAATGTGGCCTTAACGCGAGCCAGAAAAAAAGTAATTGCCGTAGGCGATTCTGCCACCTTAGGTGCACATCCATTCTACGAAAAATGGATAGAGTTTTTACAAACCCATCAATTTTATAAAAGTGCTTTTGAGTTAACCCTATAATTTAATTTAAGAAAATCAGAATTAAAATTGAAGAGGTTATGTAGTAGATGCATTTATTAATGCAAAAAGAAAATTCCAATTTCATACTTCTAAATAGAATTAAATCACTTGTAAATTGAACGTTTAACAAAATGAAGTTCATCATCCTGTTTTTACTTTTGAATAAAAACAATGAATATGAACTTACACGAAAGACTTGCACAGGTAAAAATAAATTGGGAACAACTAGCAGAGAAAGATAGTAAACTTGAAATTTTTGGTGCTGCCCAACACGCTTATAAATTTTTCAAACCTTTTGTCAAAGATGAATTAGAAGCGGGAGAAAAGCATTTTAAGATAGCCTTACCAGAACAATACAAAGAGTATTTACAACATGTTTCTAACGGTGGTATAGGCCCTTACTACGGCATGTACCCTTTACAACATTCTTTGTATCCGCTAGGAGAAAAGTATCTTCAAGAACATCCTGAGCATTATTCAAAAACATTTCCATTTACCAATAACGAAGTAACCAAATTTAGAAAAGAATACTCCCAAGATTCTTCTTATTGTTTAACGATACCTGTAAACACTGGCGGATACTTATTTCTTGCTGAATATGGTTGTGGTGGTTATTATATTCTGATACTTAATGGCGAATGCAAAGGACAAGTTTGGTATCTGTTTACTGATGTTGAACCTCAAGATGATTCACAGATTTACGCACTTTATCCACAGTTCGTAAATGGAACAGATAAACCAATAGACTTTTTAACATGGATTGAAGATTATATTGAGTATTATCTCTTTGATGGAAACTTCATTCCAAATCCGGAAATACCTTTTACTAATCCTGAGCAAATAAAAAATTTAGTGATTACAAATAAAAATATCAACACCCTACCCGACCACTTGTATCAATGTGAAAACGTTGAATACTTAAAAATTAATTCATGTCATCTCACACAGATTGACGGTCGGATAAAAAACTTTAAAAAATTAAAAGTGCTAGATCTGTTTTTTAATGATGTAGAAGAATTACCAGAAGAACTTGGGAGATTAGTAGATCTCGAAGAAGTTTATTTGAAAACTAATTCACTAACACAATTGCCTAAATCTATTGGGAACTTAAAAAAATTAAAAGTGCTTGATGTATCCTTCAACTCAATACATGATTTGCCTGAATCATTTTCTGAATTAAAAAACCTACAAAACTTTTATCACTCATCGTTATCAGAAGAAGTTGTCGCAATTCTTCAATTTAAATTACCAAATTTAGCTCAAGAAAAGATTGCGCGAACTGTCCTATCCGATCAAGCTGCATTGGTAAATCTTTTGAAAAAAGTATCCGCGAAACTGCCGACAAACCATACTACGATAAAATGCATGAG